>CP180024.1:0-727500 GCA_047528255.1 Flavobacteriales bacterium Tduv
CTTTTTCAGTAAGCTCTCATATTCCTTTTTGGCTATTATTTCATTGCAGAAATCTGCATAGAGTCGGTATGATATTGGATCTGATCCTCCAATCGGAAAATACAAAAGCTCATGCAAATCAAGGATTTTTTCACCAATTCTTCCGTTCCTATCTCACTGAGATCATACCAATGACTCAAAAGCATCATTGTAAATAAGGAGACTCCACTGTAAGCAGGTTAGACTTTTATTCCCTGGCCTTTTTGATATCTTTTTCTTATTTATTTCTCCATACCTTCCCAGTGGATCAAGGTGTTTAACCTTTTGAAAAACTCATTTGTTTTGCTAGAACGTTCCATATATAGTTCACTAAAGCTTATTTGTACAATGTTATCTAATGATAGATCTGAATCTTTTTTAGATTCTACTCCAAATACACGAAACAATATATTGATTTACAAATATTTTAACCTCATTTTCCCATGCAACGTTCTTGCAACGTTCTCGCCACTTATGTTATCTCGAGGGCCAACGGAGCATACGACAGGCCCAGGTAGCTGATCGAGCAACTCGAAACGGATCTTGTCGAGATGAAACATTTCTAAAAGAGATTCCCTATACTCCGGATCCAGAAGGGCTCAGGTGTTCAAAGATCCTGATCCGGTACAAAAAAATATGAATATCGAGCGCACGGAAGAAACGATCGAAACATTAGCCGAAATTTTCACCACGGCTTTCCCCTTTTGTAAAACTATGCTTGCCGACCGATAAGATTTAATAATAAAGAAAAAGGCATCCTACGATGGATAAAAGATCGTATACAGAAGAAATCCTATAGGAATCGTCCTTTAAGTAGGGATAGCTATATTATTCAGTATAATTAGTTAGTAAAAGACGAGGGTAGTAATATGTCTTTTGCCCTATAAATCGTTGGTTTTGATCAAGTAAGGATTGTTACAAAGGATTAGTTCGTGTGCATGCTCAGTATTTTATGGAGGCTATGGCGCATAATTTATATCGTTGCCCTGGCATTATTATGCGTTTTTAATAAGAATAGATATGTTTTATTAATTTATAATCAGTAATATTTCGATATATAATGTAAAAATTAAATCTACATCGTTCTCCAAAGAGTCCATCTAGGAGGTTGAATAACCGTAATTCACCTTAAAGCAATGATCTCACTTTGTAGGATAGTGTTGATTTTACCTTGGAGGAGGTAGGTAGTTTGTTTGAGTTGTGCTAACATATTTCAGAATTTTTTCGTTGAAATATTTTTTTTTGTTAAGTTGAATAGAAATAGGGAGATAAAAAACCGGTAAATCTTTCAACTGAGATAAATTCATTCGCATATAATCCTTTTCTGTGGTGATGATGATCTTATTCACTGGTATCTCAGTGAATGACTTGTAAATATCTGAATAATTCTTGATTGTGAAATTGTGATGATCCGGATAGTTCAAATGTGTGACGTGAGAGGCTTTTTTTTTCAAAAAATCCAGAAGGGGCTGTGCGTGAGTTATACCCGTAACCAGCAAGACCTGCATCTTTTCCAATTTTTCGATTGGAAGTTTTTTTTTACTGTGTAGGTGGGTTCTATATTTTATAGAAGAGAAGAAGACTTGTTGATTTTTTTCCGGCCGGAGTTTTTTTATGATTTCTTCTTGATGTTTTTCACTGGTGTTTTCAGGACATTTGGTCACGATAATGAGATGAGCCCTTTCGGCGTTTTTAGCGTTTTCGCGTAAGGTGCCTAGTGGAATTAAAGCATCATCACAGTACAGGTTATCGTGATCGGTGAGTAGGATATTGTAGCCGACTCGAACGCGCCTATGTTGAAAGCCGTCGTCGAGTAGGATTATGTCTGGAGCTTCCAGGCGTATCAATTCTTTGATGCTATGCGCTCTGTTTTCGCCTACCGCGACATAAATATCCTTACCGAATTTTTTGAAATATTGTAAAGGTTCATCTCCGATATCCATTGCTGTAGATTTTTCGTCAGCCCATACAAAACCAGAACTTTTTCGTTTATATCCACGACTTAGTACGGCAATTTTGTATTTTCCTTTCAAAAGTCGGATTAAATATTCAATGTGAGGGGTTTTTCCACTTCCTCCCAGATTTAGGTTGCCGACGCAAATGATGGGGATAGGGAAGGATATAGAGGCTACCCAATCCTTGTCATAAAAGTGATTTCTTATAGAAGTGATTATATCATAGCCCCATGATAACAATCGGCCAATCAAGCAGCGTAAAATTCGGGTTTTTATCAGAGTTCTTTTCGGGTGGGCTATTTTCATGTGTTTTTCGTTACCTAGACTATGACTACTTCGCGTTCGAGAAGGATGTCGAATTTTTTTTTAATAGCTTGGTTTATTCTTTCCGAAAGATTATAAATCTCTTCGCCTGTGGCTCCTCCGTAATTGACCAATACGAGTGCTTGCTTATCATAGACGCCTACTTGTCCTAATCTTTTTCCTTTCCAATCTACTTTTTCAATCAGTTGTCCGGCAGCCAGTTTTATTTGATCTTTTGATGTAGGATGACTGATGATGTCAGGGTGTTGAGCTATTAGCCTTTCATAAAATTGTCTCGTTACTATAGGGTTTTTAAAAAAACTACCTCCATTTCCTATTTTTTCCGGATCTGCCAGTTTATTTTTGCGGATGTTGATTACGGCTTGGCTGACAGTTTTGACGGTTGGTTGGGTTATCTGCATGTTTTCCAATTCTTTTTGAATCATCCCGTAGGAAGTGTTTAATTTCGGGTTTTTTTGTAGGGTCAATGAGATTGATAGGATGATGTATTGATCTTTCCATTCTTTTTTGAAGGAAGAATCACGATAACCCGGTCGGCATTCTTTACAAGAGAAATTTTTTAGCTTTCCTGTGGTTATTTCATACGCTTGTAGATCTAGTAGGGTGTTTTTGAATTCTACTCCATAGGCTCCGATGTTTTGTATCGGGGCGGCTCCTACTGTTCCCGGGATGAGGGAGAGATTTTCCAGGCCTCCGAAATTTCGGTCGACAGTCCAGCAGACCAGATCGTGCCAACGTTCTCCAGAGGATACTTTTATGATGACTTTATCGTTATCTTTTTCGACGATCTCTTGACCTTTCAAGGTGATCTTGAGAACAAGACCTTCGAAGTCTTTAGTGAATAAAATATTGCTTCCTCCGCCTAAGATCAGTCTGGGAAATAGGTGAAGTTCAGGGTGACTGAATACGGCATCTAGGTCTTCTACGGTATGGATTTCTGCGAAAAAACGAGCTTTGGCCTCTACGCCAAAGGTATTGAAGGGTTTTAACGAGATATTTTCTCGGATCTTCATAATGGATCAGATTTTCCTGGATAGTGTTTCAAAGCTTCTTGTAATACTTCAATGGCCTTTTTCAAATCCGATTCATTAAGCACGTATGCCAAGCGTACTTGTCTTTTCCCCAAATTAGGCGTGACGTAAAAGCCGTTGGCAGGGGAAATCATAACGGTTTGTTTTTTATAATGAAAATCCTGCAAGAGCCATCGAGCGAATGATTCCGCGTCGTCTACAGGGAATTCTGCCATGCAGTAAAAGGCTCCTTGCGGATGGTTGTAACGAACGCCTTTGATTTGGCTCAAGCTTTCCAGGAGGGTATTTCTTCGGAGGGTGTATTCGAAAATAACTTCTTCAAAGTAGGTTTTCGGAGTATCTACCGCAGCTTCCGCTGCTATTTGCGCTAGAGAAGGAGGACTGAGGCGTGTTTGCGCAAATTTCAAAGTGCAAGAGATCAGCTCTTGGTTTTTGGATGCGATGCAGCCTATTCGAGCGCCGCACATGCTGTAGCGTTTAGAGACCGAATCGATGATCACGGCATGTTCTTCGAGTCCGTCGCTCTGTAGAATTGAAAAATGCTTTAAGTTATCGTATGCAAATTCTCGATATACCTCGTCTGCGATGAGGAAGATATTGTGCTTAATGACAAGATCCTTGAGTTGAAGTAATTCTTTTTCCGTATATAAATAGCCGGTAGGATTGTTCGGGTTGCATATCAAGACGGCTTTGGTGTAAGGGGTTATTTTTTTTTCAAACGCTTCAATGGGGGGAAGGGAAAAATTTTCTTCGATTTTCGAGGTAATGGGGACGATTTTTACCCCATGGAAAATCGCTATCCCTTTATAATTAGCATAAAGAGGTTCCGGACTGATGATCTCATCTCCGGGGTCAGTGATGGAGGCTAGTATAAAAGATATGGCTTCGGATCCACCTGTGGTGACGAGCAATTCCCCTTTTGATAGAGAAATGTTTTGTTGAGCGTAGTATTCGACAAGTTTTTCACGATAGCTTTCAAACCCTTCCGAGGGGCTGTATGATAAGGTTTTGATGTGAGCATTTCTCACAGCTTCCAAAGCAATATCGGGAGTGGCTATATCAGGTTGTCCGATGTTTAAATGATAGATTTTAACACCTTTCTTTCGAGTTTGATCTGCTAAGGGGGTAAGTTTTCTTATGGGTGATAACGGGGTTGATATACCTTTTTCAGAGAGTTTTGGCATATGATTGTAGGGTTAAATGAAAGGTAAAGTTATATATTTTATATGTACATTTGACTGGTAGACATCCTTGTAAGGAATATGGATGTATTATTATATCGATATGAAGATTAATACAATGTTGTCATGAAAAAAAGTGTAATTTTTTTAGTAGGGTTGACTTTTGGGGCGTTGGTCGGAGTTGCTTCCGGTTTGATCTTGGCTCCTGAAAAAGGGTCTAAAACTCGGAAGAAGCTGGGTAAAAAAGTGTCTGATATTAAAGAAACTATGGAAGACGTTACCAAAAAACTGGGAAAAAAAATCCAAGACACCAAGGAGACCTTAAAATCAAAATGGCAAAAATCTAAAGATGAGTTGAAAGACAAGATCGACGAGCTGGAAGATTAATTAGGTCCTTAATAGAATGTACTTTATTTTTTTTGAGGAATCATGTTCGGAAGTCTGAAGTATTACCTTTCACAAAGGATCACTCTGATCAAATATGAGGGAATAGACTTCCTTATTGGCATATTGGCGACCATTTTGGCTAAGTTTTTTGTCCTATTGTTTTGTATGTTGACCATGATCTTGGGGAGTGTGGCATTAGCTTTATGGATGGGGTGTCATTATCGTAGTTATGCCTTGGGTTTTGGAATCATGACTGGCATATATGCTATATTCGCCATTATATCGGTGGTGTTTTGGAAGACTTTGTTGGATCGTTTTCTTAAGGATTTTTTGACTTGGTCAGTCTTCAAAAAATCTAATAAGGGGACCGTTGATCGTTGATTTATGAGTGGAAATATCAGACGTTATAAAGATTTAAAAAAGATTATAAAAAAGCTTCGCACGCAGACGAGTTCTTATGGGAAATATTTTTGTGCGCCCCCTTTTATCTCTCTTTTAAAAGATAAAGAAGTAAAGGGCAATGTCTCGGGGCTTTTCGAGTGGAAAGATCGATTGATGACTCATTTTGTTAAACAGCAATTCCTTACTTCCGCTCTTTTATTCCGTAGCGTTAAATTTTTCTATCGGATTTGCAAAAAGAATCCCAAGAGATTATTATGGGTTGGAGTGGTATTGATCTTTTCTTTTTCCGGTGTGCAGTTGAAAAAGTGGTGGAGTAAATGAGAAGAGATGACTGTTTAACAAGAATCTTTATTATTGGAAAAAATTATTTAGTTACTTCCCCATTGATCCATACGACTTTTCCTCTTTCTTTTATGGCGTTTCCAATATACTTTGATATTTTTTAGAAGGCTCTTAAACGTTCGGTATCATATTTTATTTTGGATTTTTTCGCTTTAAAAACGTTGTTAAAACATCGCATAGGAGAAGGAGGTTAAAATATTTGTAAATCAATATATTGTTTTGTATATTTGGAGTAGAATATAAAAAAGATTCAGATCTATCCTTAGAAGCACTGTACAAATAAGCTTTAGTGAACTATATAATGGAACGTTTTAGCAGAAGGAATTAGTTTTTCAAAAGGTTAAAAACCTTGATAAACTGGGAGGTATGGAGAAATAAATAAGAAAAAGATATCAAAAAGCCAGGGAATAAAAGTCTAACTTGCTTACAGTGGAGGTATCGTTATTTACGATGATGCTTTTGAGTCATTGGTATGATATCAATGATATAGGAACGGAAGAATTGGTGAAAGAATCCTTGAGCTGCACGAGCTTTTGTGTTTTTCGATTGGAGGGTCAGACCCAATATCATACGACTCTATGCAGATTTCGCAATGAAGTAATTGCGAAAAAGGCATATAAGAGCTTAGTGTAAAAGATGAATAAGGCATTAGAAAAGCATCAGGAGATAGTTAAAACAGGAGTGATAGTAGAGGCTTGTATTACATTGAGGCCTTTTGCTCCCAAGGGAGACACTACCTACGTAGTGGAGGATCGGAAGGAAGAGGGGAAAAAGCAAATCAGTCAAAGAAAAGCAAGGGTAAAAAAGAGACTCAATCAGGAGTAAATACTCAATGAAAATGGCTCAAGAAATCAGGTAAACTCTAATACGGATACTAAAAATCACATAGGGGGGATAAAAATGGAATAATATTAGCTGCTACATAGCGTAGCAGCCAATGACATGATAGTAGGGGGGTGCCATTAATAAGAAAATTAGGATATAAACCCAGAGAAGTATATGCAGACAAAGGTTAGCAAGTGCTAGCCAAGGTGTTTTATTTTCATATTCGAGGCATTAAAGACCGTATATAGAAGAAAGCCTATAGCGGAGCATCCCCCTTAAGTAAGATAGCTATATTATTCAACATAATTAGTGAGTAAAACCCGATGGGTAGTAGAACGTACTTTTGGCAGTATAAAGCGTTGGTTTGGATCAGGAAAGGATGGTTAAAAATGGGTTAGCTTGTGTGCATGCCCAGCATTTTATGGAGGCTATGGCGCATAATTTGTATCGTGTCTCTCGAATTATTATGCGCTGTCCATAAAAAGAGATATAATTAATTAATTTATAATCAATAGTTTTCGAATAAAATGTGAAAGACTAAATCTATATTTTCTCTAACGAGCCCATCTAGGAGGCTGAATAAACGTAATCTCTCATTAACACAATGGCCTCAGAGTTTGATAAGTTATGGAAATACCTAATAGATATAATCCCAAATCTACGGAAGAGAAAAGGTATGCTTATTGGTTAGAAGGAAATTATTTCCGTTCAGAACCTAATCATAAGAAGCCTTATACATTAGTGATTCCTCCACCTAATGTTACAGGTGTTCTTCATATGGGGCATATGCTCAATAATACTATTCAAGATGTCTTGGTTCGTCGAGCCAGGATGAAGGGATATAATGCTTGTTGGGTTCCGGGAACGGATCATGCTTCTATTGCTACTGAAGCTAAGGTGGTGGCTCAATTGAAAGATGAGGGGCTTTCAAAAGCTGATTTGGGACGGGAAGATTTTTTGAATAGGGCTTGGGATTGGACGTACAAACATGGCGGAATTATCCTGGAGCAGTTAAAAAAACTCGGATGTTCTTGTGATTGGGAGCGGACTAAATTTACCATGGATGAGGAGTTGTCTCAATCTGTAACTAAGATCTTTGTCGATCTATATCGTAGGGGATGGATCTATAGGGGGTATCGTATGGTACATTGGGATCCGGAGGCCAGGACTACTATTTCGAATGAGGAGGTTATTTATGAGGAATGTCAGGGTAAGCTTTATTATTTAAAATATAAGATTGAGGGGGAAGATGCTTTTGTTATCATTGCTACTACGCGTCCGGAGACTATTTTAGGTGATACGGCCGTCTGTGTTCACCCGGAGGATGAGCGTTATGTTCATTTGAAAGGGAAGAAGGTTATTGTTCCTGTGGTTGATCGACTGGCATCTATTATTGAGGATGATTATGTCGATAGGGATTTCGGAATGGGGTGTTTGAAAGTTACTCCTGCTCATGATGCTAATGATAAGATGTTGGCCGATCGGCATGGTTTGGATTTTATCAACATTTTTAATGAAGATGCTACTCTTAATGAGCAAGGTTTGCATTATCAAGGAAAGGATCGCTTTGAAGTGCGACGAGAGATTGTTGAAGAGCTTCGAAGCTTAGATCTTTTGGTCAAGGTGGAGGATCATCATCATAAGGTGAGCTTATCGGAACGCACTAGAGCTGTGCTTGAACCAAGGTTGTCCGTGCAATGGTTTCTCGTTATGAGTGAAATGATTACGCCTGCTTTGGAAGCTGTGATGGGAGGAAAAATTCAATTTTACCCGAAGAAGTTCAAAAATGTCTATCATCGTTGGATGGAAGACATATGTGATTGGAATATTTCTCGTCAACTTTGGTGGGGCCATCGAATTCCTGTCTATTATTATGGAGAAGGTTGGGATGATTTTGTTGTAGCTGAGACGTCTGAAGAGGCTTTATGGATGGCCCGTGAAAAGACTGCCGATCCTGATCTGAAGGAAGAACGACTTCGACAGGATTCAGATGTTTTGGATACCTGGTTTTCATCTTGGATTTGGCCTATTTCAGTTTTTGACGGTATCCGTCATCCTGATAATTCTGAAATATCGTATTATTATCCTACTCAAGATTTGGTGACGGGGCCTGATATTTTATTTTTTTGGGTGTCTCGCATGATTATGGCCGGGAGCGCGTTCAGGAATGAAAATCCTTTTTCCAATGTTTATTTTACGGGCATAGTTAGAGATAAGCAGCGTAGGAAGATGTCCAAGTCGTTGGGTAATTCTCCGGATCCTGTGGAGCTGATGAACAAATACGGAGCTGATGGTGTCCGTGTAGGGCTTTTGCTCAGTACGCAAGCAGGGAATGATTTGCTTTTTGATGAGGATCTTTGCCTGCAGGGTAGAAATTTCGCCAATAAGATTTGGAATGCTTTTCGGTTAATCATGAGTTGGGAGGGGGATGAATGTATCAGTCCATCGGAGTCTGAACAAGTAGCGCTTATATGGTTTCAACATCGTTTTCATCAAGCTTTAACGCAGATAGAAGAGAACTTTTTCGCTTACAGGATTTCTGATGCGTTGATGGGGATATATAAACTTGTTTGGGATGACTTTTGCGCTTGGTACCTCGAGATGATCAAACCGGCTTCCGGTGTAGTGTTATCTACAAGTGTGTTGAGTGAAACGGTTCGATGCTTTGAAAATTTGCTCAAGCTTTTGCATCCGTATATGCCGTTTATTACTGAGGAGATTTGGCAATATATCAGGCCTCGTTCATCAGGAGAGGCACTCATTATTTCCATTTGTCCTGAAAAAAAATCTTACGATGAGGTTATTTTGGGGCAATTTGATAGAGCTGCTCAGATCGTTACACAGGTTCGCGCCATGAGAAAGTCTCAAAATATCCCTTATAAAAAAGAGCTTTCTTTATATGCGTTAATGGAGCGTCGGGAGACTTTTTTTGATCCCGTGATTTTAAAATTGGCGTATCTTTCAGATTTGATTTACGTTGAATCGAAGCCTAAAGAAGATGCTTTTTCTTTCCTCTTGGGAACGGATGAATATTTTATCCCGATGGATCAAAATGTGAATTTGCCTGCCGAGATAAAAAAATTAAAGGCTGATCTTGATTATCAGAAGGGCTTTCTATCAATAGTGCGTAAAAAGCTTTCTAACGATCGATTTATGTCTTATGCTCCTGAACATATTGTGACCGGTGAACGCAAAAAAGAATCCTATGCTTTGCATAGGATTCGATTGATTGAGGAGCAGCTTGAACGATTGATTTAAGAACGTTTCATGAGATAAGGGATGTAAGAAATGAGACCATTCTGTAATGGTTATCACGTTTATTCTAGCCTCCTAGATGCGCTCGTTGGAGAAGATGTAGATTTAATCTTTCATATTGTATTCAAAAAATATTGATTATAAATCAATTAATTATATTATATTGTTATGAACAGCGTATAATAATGCCAGGGAATGATACAAATTATGCGACATAGCCTTCATAAGATGCTGGGCATGCACACGAGCTAATCCTTTGTAACGAGCCTTTCTTGATCCAAACCAATTCTTTACTTTACCAAAAGTACGTTCTATTACCCATTGGATTTTACTCACTTATTTGTTAAATAATATAGCTACCCTACTTAAGAGGTAGGTTCCTATATGCTTTGTTCTGTACACGGTATTTGATGCCTCGACTATGAAAGTAAAAAACGTTGTCTGGCACTTGGGTAACCTTTGTTTACATATACTTCTCTTGGTTTATATCCTAGTTTGCATTATTAATGCCTTTAGCCCTCTACTATCATGCTCATTGGCTGCTATGCTATGTACTTTGCTACTATCATTCCATTTTTATCCCCTCCTATGTGTTTCTTGTATCCGTAGTAGAGTTTACCTGATTTCTTGAGCCATTTTCCTTGAGTATCTACTCCTGATTGAGTCTCTTTTTTACCCTTTCTTTTCTTTGACTGATTTGCTTTTTCCCCTCTCTTCCTTCCGATCCTCCACTACGTAGGTAGGATTTCCCTTGGGGTAAGAGTACCTCATTTTAATACTGGATCTACTATTGCTCCTGTTTTATATCACCTGATGCTTTTCTAATTTCTTATTGATCTTTTTCAGTAAACGCTCATATGCCTTTTTGGCTACTATTTCATTGCGAAATCTGCATAGAGTGGTATGATATGGGATCTGATCTTTCAATCGGAAATCACAAAATAGCATGCAGCTCAAGGATTTTTTCAGCAATTTTTCCGTTTCTACATAACTGAAATCATACCACTGACTCAAAAGTATCATCTTAAATAATGAGAACGTTGCATGGGAGAAGGTGTTTAAAGTGTTTGTAAATCAATATATTGTTTCGTATATTTGGAGTGTAAAATAAAAAAATCGGCTTTATGCTCAGAAGCACCGCATAAATAAGCTTTAGTAAACTATATATGGAACGTTCTACCAGAAGGAGTGATTTTTTTAAAGGTTAAACACCTTGATCCACTGGGAAGGGATGGAAAAAGAAATAAGAAAAATATATCAAAAAGGCCAGAGAATAAAAGTCAATTTGCTTACAGTGGAATATCCTTATTTAAGGATAATTCTTTTGAGTCACTGGTATGATCTCAGTGATCTAGGAACGGAAAAATTGATGAAAGAGTCTTTGAGGTGCATGTGTTTTTGTGGTTTTCGATTGAAAGATTAGATGCCATATCATACCACTTTATGCAAAGTTTGTAATGAAATAGTAGCCAAAAAGGCATATGAGCGCTTACTTAAAAAGATCAATAAGGAATTAGAAAAGCATCAGGCGATAGTTAAAACAGCAGTGATAGTAGATTCCCAGTATTACAGTGAGTCCTTTGCTCCAAAAGGTGGTCTTACCTACGTAGTGGAAGATCGGAAGAAAGAGGGCAAAAGTAAATAAGTCAAAGAAAATATAGGGTAAAAAAAGAGACTCAATCAGGAGTAGACACTCAAGGAAAATGGCTCAAGAAATCAGGTAAACTCTACTACGGATACAAGAAGAACATAGCTGTGGATAAAAATGGAATGATAGTAGTAGAGTACATAGCGTAGCAGCTAATGAGCATGATAGTAGAGGGTTAAAGGCATTAATAAGCAAAATTAGGATATAAACCTAGAAAAGTATATGCAGAAAAAGGTTACTAAGTTCCAGCCAACGTATCTTACTTTCATAGTCGAGGAATCAAATACCGTACACAGAAGAATGCCTATAGGACCCTTCCTTATAGTAGTATAGCTATATTATTCAATAAATTAGTGAGTAAAACCCGATGGGGAGTAGAACGTACTTTTGGAAGTATAAAGCGTTGGTTTTGATCAGGAAATGGGCTCGTTACAAAGGATTAGCTCATAGGCATGCCCAGCATCTTATGGAGGTTATGGCGCATAATTTGTATCGTGCTCCTGGTATTATTATGCGCTGTTCATAAAAAAAATATAATTAATTAATTTATAACTAATAGTATTTCTACTATAATGTGAAAAACTAAATTTACATAGTTTTCCAACGAATTGGATATAGGAGGTTGAATAAACGTAATCCACCTTAACACAATAGTCTAATATTAAGACTCCCATAGGGTATCAAAACCGTTTTACCGATAACCGATTTTGATAAGATAGCTAATAAGAAAAATATGTGCAGCTCTACGGCCATGTCATCAAAATGTAAAGGGAATTATAAAAATTTCTTTCATCCCGATAAATCCTTTCGAAAACACTTTCGGCGAACATTAGATCGTCAAAAGGGTCTTTGACCTCTTGGAGGAAAACATACGACAACAACCTAAAAATTGGCTCTGGAGTCATAAACGATGGAAACACAAAAAAAGGATTCACTTTTTAAAGTCGCCGTAGCTGTCTTGAATTGGAATGGGCGAAAACTTCTTGAACAGTTTCTACCCAAGGTGGAAGAATTTAGCTCCGAAGCAGACATCTATCTTATCGATAACGGTTCTGATGACGATTCGATTCCTTACGTTGAATTGCATCACCCGGGAATAAAGATCATCCGAAATGGGATAAATTACGGCCCCTCAGAGGGATACAACGAAGGTCTTAGGGGAATAAAGGCAGATATTTATTGCTTGCTCAGCTCTGATGTAGAGGTAACTGAATACTGGCTAAACCCCATAATCGAAATCTTTTCAAAATATCCTGAAATAGCGGCGATACAACCCAAAATATTGGATCAGAGAAGAAGAGATCATTTTGAATACGCCGGAGCAGCAGGTGGATTTATAGACAACCGGGGATATCCTTACTGTAGAGGCAGACTCTTCGATACGATAGAATCTGATAAAGGGCAGTACGATGACACCTCAGAAACCCTTTGGTGTATAGGAGCTTGTCTCTTCGTTAAGAGTAAGATGTTTTGGGAGGTAGGCGGATTTGACGCAGGATTTTTTGCTTACATGGAAGAAGTTGATCTATGTTGGCGCCTCAGAAATACCGGATATAAAATTTATTACACCGCCCAAAGTGTCGTATATCATCTTGGAGGAGGTACGCTCAATCCGAAAAGTGCTACGAGAATTTTTCGAATGTTTTCACACAACCTGCTGATGTTGGTCAAAAATCTTCCGGTCAAGGCTTTGTTAATGGTCCTTTTGACGCGTCTCCTTCTTGACGTATCGGCGGGTATCACCTTTTTTTTCATGAAAAGTCCTCGGCATGCTTGGGCTGTCGTACGAGCACACTTTTATTTTTATAAAAATTTCTCGACTTATTACAAGAAAAGAACACGCTATCCGATCAAGGATTATTACCATCACAAAAATATCGTCTTTCAATATTTCATTCTCGGACGAAAAGATTTTAGAACGTTGAAATAATTCACGAAGAGAGACCATACAAATTATGAAAACGTTTCATGAGAGAAGGGGGGGTAAAATATTTGAAATCAATATATTGTCTCGTCCATCTAGAGTGGAAAATAAAAAAATTCGGTTCTATCCTCAGAAGCACCGAA
This sequence comes from Flavobacteriales bacterium Tduv, assembly GCA_047528255.1. Taxonomy (GTDB): domain Bacteria; phylum Bacteroidota; class Bacteroidia; order Flavobacteriales; family Blattabacteriaceae. The sequence continues at coordinate 13,436 of CP180024.1, forward strand.
CAAATAAGATTTAGTGAACTATATATGGAACGTTCTACCAGAAGGGGTGAGTTTTTTTAAAGGTTAAACACCAGTGATCCACTGAGAAGGGATGGAGAAATAAATAAGAAAAATATATCAAAAAGACCAGGAATAAAAGGCAACCTACTTACAGTTGAATATACTTATTTAAATGAGGCTTTTGAGTCACTGGTATGATCTCACTGATGAAGTGAACGGAAGAATTGGTGAAAGAATCCTTGAGCTGCATGCGCTTTTGTGGTTTTCGATTGGAAGATCAAATTCCAGATCATACGACTCTATGCAGATTTTGCAATGAAATAGTAGCCAAAAAGGTATATGAGAATTTACTGAAAAAGATCAATAAGGAATGAGACCATTGTGTTAATGGTGGATTACATTTATTCAGCCTTTTAGAGGGTCTTCGTTAGAGAACGATGTAGATTTAGTCTTTCACATTGTATTCGAAATACTATTGATTATAAGATAATTAATACAATAGTCTCCTTTCATAAGTTATTTCTTATAAATTCAAGGAGCTTTGTATCCCTCTTGTAAGTAGTCTTTATCCATTTCGACTTCCTTATTTGAGGCGGTTTCCGAACTGATTTGATCATGATTATTCGGAGGTTCGAGCGGAAAGAGTTCAAGAAGCTCTATGAGTTGGATGGCTTCTCGCGATAGCATATTTCCCCGGTATTGAATGCCTTTGATTCCAACTATATCTTCCAAACTGATCGTCTGTTCACGGTCTTTTTCTTGTCACTTGTTATACGAACTACCGGACGATGGTTTGTGGAAATGCATTCCACGAAGGATTTTTATCTTCTAAAGTGAAAAAAATTTGGCTTCCCTTCCTGTTTTTCACCAAAAAAACGTTTGACGAAATATCGATCTTTACAACCCGTAGAAATAGAGGAAGAAATAGGTCTCTCGGAAGACCATTTTTTCAAAATCAGGTTATATTTATGAAAACTTTGTTCTATCTCAAAGGATATGAGTTTAAGAGTTCATGAAAGATTTATGCAAAGTGTTTTTTCCGTCTCCGGAAAACTTTCCTAAATATCGTCCTCGTTCTTCGATGTCCCCCTTTTGACTCTTTCGTCATGCCGGATATATTTTTGATCTGTTCAGTGTATAAAGGCCTCCTTTTTTGAATCTTCTGGTCGTTTTGTCACATGCTTTAGAGAGTCGCTCAAATTTTTGATTTCCTTTCGATTGAAATTAGGTCAGATTTATACTTTATATCTAAAATGATCTAACTTCACTCTTTTGCTGTGTAAAGGAAAGGATCAATGTATTTTTGAAGAAATAATTCGAGAACATTGTGTTAAGCTCGATTACGTTTATTCATCCATCCTAGATGGATTCGCTTGGAGAGTATATAGATTTAATTTTTTATATGATTATTCGAAATAAAATTGATTATAAATTAATTAATTATATATATTTTTATGGACAGCGCATAATAATTCCAAGGGCATGATACAAATTATGAGCTATAGCCTATATAATATGATGGGTATGCACACTAACTTAATCCTTTGTAACGAGCCTTTCTTGACCCAAACCAATGTTTTACTTTGCCAAAAGTACGTTCTATTACCCATCGGTTTTTACTCACTAATTATGTTAAATAATATAGCTATCGCTACTTAAGCGAAGGTTCTTATAGGATTGATTTCTTCTGTATACGGTCTTTGATGCCTCGACTATGAAAGTAAGACACGTTGGCTGGTATTTCTAACTTTTGTCTACATATACTTCTCTGGGTTTATATCCTAGTTTTCTTATTAATGGCTTTAATCTTCTACTATCATGCTCATTGGATGCTACGGTGTGTAAAGCTAGTATCATTCCATTTTTATCCCCCCTATGTGATTCTTGTATCCGTACTAGAGTTTACCTGATTTCTTAAGCCATTTTCCTTGAGTGTCTATTCCTGATTGAGTCTCTTTTTTTACCCTTGCTTTTCTTTGAGCGATTTTTTTTGCCCCTCTTCCTTCCGATCCTCCACTATGTAGGTAGAAGCGCCCTTTGGAGCAAAGGGACTCACTGTAATACTGGAGTCTACTATAACTTCTGTTTCAACTATCGCCTGATGTTTTTCTAATTCCTTATTGATCTTTCAGTAAGTGCTCATATGCCTTTTTGGCTACTATTTCATTGCGAAATCTGCATAGAGTCGTATAATCTAGGATCTGATCTTTCAATCGAAAACCCAAAAAGCGCATGTAGATCAAGGATCTTTCACCAATTCTTCCGTTCCTACATCACTGAGATCATACCTGTTACTCAAAAGCATCATCGTTAAATAACGATATTCCACTGTAAGCAGGTTGGCCTTTTATTCCCTGGCTTTTTTGATATATTTTTCTTATTTCTTTTTCCATCTCTTTCGAGTGGATCAAGGTGTTAATCTTTTGAAAAACTCACTCCTTCTGCTAGAACGTTCCATACATAGTTTACTAAAGCTTATTTGTGCGGTGCTTCTGAGCATAGAGCCGAATTTTTTTATTTTATATTCCAAATATACGAAACAATATATTGATTTACAAATATTTTAACCTCCTTCTTCCATGCAACGTTCTCGATATGAAAGACTAAATCCTCATCGTTTCTAATGAAGCCATTTAGGATGGCTGAATAAACATAATCCACCATTAAAACAATGGTTTCAGTTTATAAAATCATCTAATAGATAAAATTTTAATGTTTTCCTATCCTTTCAATTTTTCTTTTAATCCTCCTCGATCATCCATTCACTATTTCTTAGAAATTCTTCTGCTTGTTTGAATTTCAATTCTTTGAGTTCTCCGGTAGTTATGTGGCGTATACTCACCCGATCGTTTCTTCCTATTTTTTTTTCTGCTTGATAAGGGATCGTTATTTCAGATGGATCATAATGATCTGAAGCGACTTTTTTTGAGGCGTTTGCTTCTCTACCGAGTTGTATTTTTTCCTTTTTCGTTTTTTGAGCGTGATCGACTTGTGGTGTTCCGGTTTCGTGCAGATCAGCTCTGAACAGAAATGAAACAGTTTCTTTATTTATTTGATCTATGATTTTTTGAAAGACATTGAAGGCTTCTCTTTTGTACACCAAGAGGGGGTCTTTTTGTTCATAAACAGCATTTTGAACCGAGTGGCGCAGATCATCCATTTCTCGTAAATGCTCTTTCCATCGCTCGTCGATGATGGCTAAGATCGTTGCTTTTTCCAAGTCTTCGGTCAGCGAACACCCTTGACTTGTATGGGCTTTTTCCAGATTTGATATGATGGACATGCTTTTTATTCCGTCTGTAATCGGAATTTGAATCCTTTCAAACTGGTTGGACTGATTGATGAATATATTTTCAATGACGGGAAAGGCTTTGGCTGCGATATATTTTTTCCTGTCTTCGTAGCGGTTTAAGGCTGTATGGTAGAGTCGATCTATGAGCTCTTCTTCTTTCATTGAGGAGAATTTTTCTTGGTCGATCGGATATTCAAGAGCGAAATGCTTGATCAGTTCGTATTCAAAATTTTTGAAATCGCCCGTCGATTTATTTTCTTGTACAGTTTTTTTCAGGGTATTGTATACCATCGTAGAGATATCAATATTGAGGCGTTCTCCACGCAGGGCGTTCCGACGTCTTTTGTAGATCACGCCACGTTGCTTGTTCATCACATCGTCATATTCGAGTAGGCGTTTTCGGGTTCCGAAATTGTTTTCTTCGACTTTTTTCTGGGCTCTTTCTATCGATCTAGTGACCAATGGGTGTTGTATAACGTCACCTTCTTTGTGTCCGAAGCGGTCCATCAATCTAGCCAGACGATCGGAACCGACAAAAAGGCGCATCAAGTTGTCTTCTAAAGAGACATAAAATTGGGAGGTTCCGGGATCTCCTTGTCGACCTGAACGCCCTCTCAACTGTCGGTCTACTCTTCGCGAATCGTGTCTTTCGGTACCGATGATGGCCAGACCGCCAGATTGCTGCACTTCTGGAGAAAGCTTGATATCGGTACCGCGTCCTGCCATATTGGTGGCGATGGTGACTATTCCTGAAAGACCGGCTTCGGCCACTATATCTGCTTCTTTCTTGTATAGTTTGGCGTTCAATACGTTGTGCTGTATTTTTCTCAGCTTCAGCATACGGCTGAGCAATTCTGATACTTCTACGGAGGTGGTACCGACGAGTACAGGCCGTTTGTTTTCTTGTGACAGTCGTGCGATCTCTTCGATGATGGCATTGTATTTCTCGCGAATGGTTTTGAATACGAGATCTTGTTGATCTTTGCGTTGTATAGGCCGATGTGTCGGAATGACGACTACGTCAAGCTTATAGATTTGCCAAAATTCTCCGGCTTCGGTTTCTGCTGTTCCGGTCATCCCCGCTAATTTATTGTACATCCTGAAATAGTTTTGCAGGGTGATGGTGGCGAAGGTTTGGGTTCCGGCTTCTATTTTTACGTTTTCTTTGGCTTCTAGAGCTTGGTGCAGTCCGTCTGAATAACGGCGTCCTTCCATGATACGACCGGTTTGTTCATCGACGATTTTTACTTGTCTTTCCAAGACTACGTATTCGACGTTTTTTTCAAAGAGTGTGTAGGCTTTGAGCAATTGGTTAAGGGTATGAAGACGTTCAGATTTTATGGAAAAATTCCGCAGCAATTCTTCTTTTTGCACAGCTTCTTCTTCTTTGGGCAAATTTTTATTTTCCAGCTCGGCTATTTCCATAGCAATGTCCGGGAGGATAAAAAACTCTGGATCGTTGACGTCTTCGGAGAGAAATTTGATCCCCTTGTCAGTGAGTTCTATCGTGTTGTTTTTTTCGTCTATGACAAAGTAAAGGTCTGCGTCAACTTTGGGCATTTCGCACTGATTGTCTTGTAGATATTCGGATTCGGTTTTTTGTAGAGTGACGCGAATGTTTTCTTCGCTCAAGAATTTGATCAGCGGTTTGTATTTGGGTAGACCGCGGTGCAATTGCAGTAGCTTGAAGCCTCCGGTCTTCTTGTTACCGGATTTAATAAGGTCTCGGGCTTCGTTGAGCGTTTTGTTAAGTTGAATACGTTGCTGTTGTACGATGCGTTCTATCTTCGGTTTCAGTGCATCGAATTCATGTCCGTTGTCTTGAGGAACTGGTCCTGAAATAATTAACGGAGTACGGGCGTCATCGATCAGCACCGAGTCCACCTCATCTACTATGGCATAGTTGAGTTCTCGTTGTACGAGTTCCTCGGGGGAATGGGCCATATTGTCCCGAAGGTAGTCGAATCCGAATTCATTATTCGTACCATAGGTGATATCGGCTTTGTAAGCTTGTCGGCGCATTGGGGTGTTCGGTGGATAATTGTCGATACAATCGACGTTCAAACCGTGAAACTCCATGATCGAGGCCATCCAGGCAGCATCCCTTTTGGCGAGATAATCGTTGACTGTAACTACGTGCACTCCCCTTCCGGTGAGTGCATTGAGGTAGATAGGTAATGTAGCTACGAGTGTTTTTCCTTCACCTGTCGCCATTTCTGCTATTTTTCCTTGATGGAGCACGGCTCCACCGATGAGCTGTACATCATAATGTACCATGTCCCAAGTGATGGGCTTTCCGGCAGCGTCCCAATGATTTTCCCATAGGGCCTTGTCTTCGCCATCTAAGGTGACGTAAGTTTTTTTCTCGGCCAACATACGATCGAAATCCGTTGCTTGAACATTGATTTTTTGATGCTTTGCAAAGCGTCGCGCGGTTTCTCTCACTACAGCAAAGGCTTCGGGAAGAATCTCGAGCAATATCTTTTGCTCGTCTTCATAGATTTTTTTTTTGAGCCTATCGATTTCTGCATAGGCTTTTTCTTTAGTGTCGATCTCGTTGCTTTGCTTGGATTGCTCTTCAAATTTTTCTATTTCACTTAACTGTTTTTCATTGGCTTCTGCGATACGAGCTTTGAATGCAAGCGTTTTTGATCGTAATGCGTCGTCAGACAGGGACGAAATATAAGGGGATACTTTCTTTACATCTTCTAAATATTTTCTGACCTCTTTTAAGTCTATTTCATTTTTTTTCCCTAAAAAACTTTGTAATATTTTATTCAAAAAACTCATACAATAATTAACTTAGTATAACGGTAAATAGGATGTGGGATAATCAAAAGATCAGGGAAATAAAGGGAAAGAACCCTTTCTCATTAAAGAGAGTTACAGTTCATACTCATCTCTGTTCCAATAAAAATCTTCATCATCTCGAGGATAATCTGCCCATATGTCTTCTATAGATTCATAGACTTCTTCGCCATCTAATTCTTGAAGATTTTCAACTACCTCCGTAGGAGACCCACTACGGATAGCAAAGTCAATCAATTCGTCTTTAGCAGCCGGCCAAGGGGCGTCTTCTAAGTGGGATGCCAATTCTAGAGTCCAGTACATAGTATTAAATTGTTAATGAAATAGATTGCTTATTTATATCAAATTTGTTGCCAACAATTTTCATTTATTATTCCTTGATAATCGGCTTTTTATAAAAAACAGCTCATTTTATTCCCAAATTTTTGCTATCTCTTTTTTCTCCAAAACCGAGAATCTCTAAAGGATCTATACCCTGCTGTCCGGAAGAAGCGATCAAGAATTTCAGATTCAAGGGTGTTTCATATAAATTGGAGTGTTGAAAACAGCTACCCTGGTTTCTATGATGGCTCTATCCATTGTCCTTTTAATTAATTTTAGTCAAAGGCTCCCCCCCCCCTGTGTATTCCGTGCTCCGATATTGAACGGGATAGGCCTGTATTTCTTTTTAAGAAGGCGAAAAATCATACCGCAAACCTATGAAATACATTTGATCCGGATCTGTCGGATGTTCATACAAGATCCAATTGAAATCTGCTTTATATAAACTCCTTGTATGTTGGCTTTCCAATTTAGTCTATCGTAAGTAATGAAGGATCGGCCAATTTCAAATGCCATGTGGAATTTTTTGTATACACGTAAAGCTGCTACTTCTTGATAGTTGGTGTTTTTTCGATTGAACCATCCTCGAACGGGAGCGAATGAATCTAGCTCGATGTAAAGCGCGTAATCATAGATGATCGGAAACGCTTTTTGTTCAGGGGGGGCCGAGGCTGTATCCAACGTGGACTGTTCTTCTTTGATGGTTTCAACAGGATTTTCACTTTGTTTGTGAACTATATCAGAATACAGAATACTGATTGTAAGTATTTTAATAAAAAGTTTATTCATTTCGTTGGGGCATCGGTTTTTAGATTTTTCTAAATGAGCGCCGAATGAGCTTCATCGTCGTTGGCTATCTCATTTTTCAGATTCTTATTCTCCTTATTCCGTTTGAATAGCGTTGAAGTTCAGAGGCGATTCCTTTATGGAGTATTTTGAAGCCGTAAGAGATGGCATGTATTGACGCTCTTTTTTATTTGATTTGATCACCACTTTTTCTTGAGTTTCTTCACCTACTTTTCTGTAATTTAACTAATGTATATTTACCAGCATTCAAGGCTATCTCTAGAGAGTCTTGATTTGAAATTTGTAAATTCGGTTTTTCATCACGATAGACGTGCAGATCGTTTAATGTGATCAGGTTTTCTTGGGTGACTCTTGGGAAACGATCTTCAGCCGCAGAGATATAGGGTGATCACAAACGTCAGATTTTTTCAAAAGATTTGATTGTTATCATGAAAAAACTCGAGCATCGCAAAAAATATTTACTTATCCGCTTCTTCATTCCTTTTTTTTAAAGTAGGACGTTCTCTACATGGCGGGTTTGGGGGAAAATATCTATCGGTTGTACTCTTGACAGAGTATAATGTTTCTCGATCAGAGCTATATTTCTGGCTTGCGTAGCCGAATTGCAGCTAACGTAAACTATTCGCTGCGGTTCGATTTTTAAAAGTGTTTCGATTACTTTTTCGTGCATTCCCTGTCGCGTAGGGTCGGCGATCACGACCTTGGGCTTTCCCTGTTCCTCTACAAAATCAGTGGTGAAGAGTGTTTTTATATCTCCACAGAAAAAGATGCAATTGTCGATGGAGGAGTTCAAGCGGGCGTTCTCTTCGGCCAACGCAATGGCTTCTAGAAAGGGTTCGAAGCTTATTACTTTATGAGTTTGAGCAGAGATGAACTGTGCGATGGTTCCTATACCCGTGTAAAGATCATAAATGGATTCGGTTTCTAACAAGGAGGCAAAGTTTCGGGTAACTTTATAAAAAACGTAAGCTTGTTCTGAATGGATTTGAAAAAAAGATTTAGCGTCGACTTTGAATCGCAGCCCTTCTCTCTCTTCATAAATGAACAGCCTTCCGTAAAAATATTGCACTTGAATGTCATAAATGGAGGCGTTTCCCTTGTTATTGATTGCATCAAGTAAATATTTTTTTTTCGGAAAACGTTCTTGTAAAAATTCGAATAAGGCTCGACGCTTCGCCTCATCGTCCGAAAAAAACTGAATCAAAACCATGACTTCTCCCGTATAGGATACTTGAATGAGTAATGTAAGAAGAAATCCTTCTTGACGTTTGAGATCATAAAAAAGCCATTCTTGTTTTATGACATATTCCTCTATGGTCAAACGAATTTCTTTCGAGGGCGTAGCTTGTAAGTAAAAATCTTCCAAGTCGAAAGTCTTGTTCCAACGTTGGGGCAAATGAAAGCCCAAAGCTTCCCGATTCGGGATAGGTTGTCCCCTTCGGATTTTCTCGGCGCTTAGCCATTGGGCATTGGAAAAGGTAAATTCCAATTTGTTTCGATAATGATAGGTCTTTGCAGACCCTATGATGGGCGATACGGGGGGTAGATCTAAGCCTCCAATACGTAGCAAGTTTTTTTGCACTTCCTTTTGTTTGAACTGCAGTTGTTCAACATATTTGAGGTGTTGCCAATGAGACCCCCCACACATGCTGAAATGCTTGCAGACGGGTTTAGTTCTTTTTTCGGAATATTTATGAAAATGCACTGGAACTTCTTGATAAAAAAGTTTTTTGTTTTTTTACTTCTACGTCAACGACGTCTATCGGGTCGGCTTTCGAAAAGAAAACCACTCGCCCGTCTTGTATCTTTCCCATGCCCATCCCTTTATCGGAGATACCTGTCAATAGTATACCCAAAGTATCTGAGCTTTGTTTCTCATCGTGCGCAAAAGTACACTGCTATTCTATTAAAAAAAAAAGATGAGAGGCTATTATATTAAGATGAATTACGTTTATTCTGGCCATCCTAGATGAGTTTTGTTGGAGAACGATCTAGCTTTAGTCTTTCACATCGTGAGAAGGATGCATGGGAGAAGTAGTTTAAAATATTTGTAAATCAATATATTCTTTCGTATAATTTGGATTAGAAAATAAAAAATCCGGATCTATGCTCAGAAGAACTGCACAAATACTTTAGTGAACTATATATGGAACGTTTTACCAGAAGGAGTGATTTTTAAAAGGTAAACACATTAATCTAGTGGAAAGGGATGGAGAAAGAAATGAAACCATTGTGTTAATGGTGAATTACGTTTATTCAGCCTCCTAGGAGGGATAGTAGATGGTCCGTATTATAGTGAGTTTTTTTGCTCCCAAGGGAGCTCTTATCCACGTAATGAAGGATCGGAAGGAAAAGGAGCAAAAGCAAATTAGTTAAAGAAAAACAAGGGTAAAAAAAGAGACTCAATCAGGAGTAGATACTCAAGGAAAATGGATTAAGAAATCAGGTAAATTCTACTACAGATACAAGAAGCACATAGGGTGGGATAAAAATGGATTTTACGCAGCCAATAAGCATCATAGTAGAGGCTAAAGCCATTAATAAGCAAACTAGGATATAAAATTCAGAGAAGTATATGCAGACAAAGGTTAGCAAGTTCCAGCCAAGGTGTCTTACTTTCATAGTCTAGGCATCAAGATAGTATACAGAAGAAAACCTATAGGAACCGTCCATTAAGAGGATAGCATATTATTCAACAAATTAGTGAGTAAACTAGATGGGTAGTAGAACGTGCTTTTGGCAGTATAAAGCGTTGGTTTGTATCAGGAAAGGCTCGTTACAAAAAATTAGCTCGTGAGCATGCTAAGCCTCTTATGGAGGTTATGGTGCATAATTTGTATCGTTCCCCTAGCATTATTATGAGTTGTTCATAACAAATAAATATAATTAATTAATTTATAATCTACATTCATTCCTAATGAAGCCGTTTAGGAGCTTGAATAACCATAATCCACCATTAATAAAATGGCTCATTAATTGATTTATAATTAACAACTTTCGAATACGAGGTGAAAATTAAATATCCATCGTCTCCAACGAAGTCCATCTAGGAGGCTAGATAAACGTAATTTACTTAATAGTAATAGTCTCCCATTTCGGCCAAAAATTCGGTATAAAAGTAATATTAGATCAAAGTATGGAATAAATCCGGATTTTCGTTGATGTACTGGAAAGGTATCCGAGAATTTTTCATCTTTTCCGTCAAACTCGAGAAGTCTCGCCTATCGGCCAACTCTATTCCGATCACGGCCGGGCCTTCCTCTTTAGCGTTCTTTTTGGAGTATTGGAAATAGGCGATATCATCTTGAGGACTGAGGATTTCATTGACAAACTGCTTTAATGCTCCAGCCCGTTGCGGAAATCTTACGATAAAATAATGCTTCAATCCTTCGTACAGTAGAGATCTTTCTCTAATCTCCTCGGTTCGGGTGATGTCATTATTGCCTCCGCTCAGGACGCACACGACATTTTTCTCGTGAATCTCTTCAGCGTAGAGATCTAGTGCAGCGATGGAAAGCGCTCCGGCTGGTTCCGCCACGATGGCTTCTGCGTTATAAAGATCTAAGATTGTTGTGCAAACTTTTCCTTCGGAAACGGTTTTGACCTCATGCAGGGCTTTTCTGCAAATTTCGAACGTGAATTCTCCTACTTTTTTAACTGAAGCTCCATCGACAAATCGGTCAATATTTTCAAGAGTGACAACCCTTTCCTCCGTCAAAGATCGACTCATCGAAGGGGCTCCTTCAGGTTCCACTCCGATAATTCTACTATTGGGGCTCAACTGGCGGAAATAGCTGCCTACGCCCGCAGCCAGTCCTCCTCCTCCGATAGGAACGAATACATAATCGATCGTACCTTGAGCTTGCTGCAATATTTCCAAGCCTACGGTGGCCTGCCCCTCTATGATTTTCGGATCGTCAAAAGGATGAATGAAAACTTGATCATTTTTTTCATGGTCTTTCAAGGCCTGAAGATAAGCGGCATCGAAAGTATCCCCGACGAGACGAATTTCGATATGATCTTTACCCAACATTTTCACCCGAGCGATCTTTTGCTTGGGGGTAGTCGTGGGCATATAAATCTTACCGAAAATTTTTAACCTTTGACAAGAATAGGCTACACCCTGAGCATGGTTGCCTGCGCTTGCGCAAACAAGCCCTTTTTCGAGCTGTGAAGCATTAAGATTTCTGATTTTGTTATAGGCTCCTCGGATTTTATAAGAACGTACGAACTGAAGATCTTCTCTTTTTAAAAAAATACGGGCTTGATACCGTTCCGATAAAGTTAAATTTTCTTGTAAGGGTGTATCGCAAAGGATCTCCTTGAGCGTGTGACGGGCTTTGGCCACGTCTTTTACCGTAGGGAAATAACTTGATGTGAGGGTTTTTAACATCTCATTCAATTGTGTCATCTGGTAAAACTGATGGGGTCGGTAAAAAACCCGGGTTTATCCATTCAGGATGAACCCGGGAAGACATAGGGGGGTGGAGCCATGTGGTTTTAAGATTGCAACATTGACATATTTTTTATCAGGATTTGGTTCTGAGCTTACGTACGGTAGCTCCGGCTTGCCATAGTTCACTTTCGTTGAGAGTTTGAAGTTCTTTTTGAAGTTTTTCTCGATAATTAGGTTGGCTGTTGGCGCTAATAGTGCGCTCTGCTTCTCGCCCCGAGGCTACCTCTTCATAGAGCGATTTAAATACGGGTAAAGTAGCATCTCTGAATTTTTTCCACCAGTCCAGAGCTCCTCTTTGCGCCGTGGTCGAGCAATTGGCATACATCCAGTCCATACCATTTTCCGATACAAGTGGCATAAGACTTTCGGTGAGCTCTTCCACGGTTTCGTTGAAGGCTTCTGAGGGTGAATGGCCATGGTCCCTGAGCACTTGGTATTGAGCGGAAAAAACACCTTGTATAGCTCCCATTAAACTGCCTCTCTCTCCGGTAAGATCCGAGTAGACTTCTTTTTTAAACGTTGTCTCAAAAAGATAGCCTGACCCGATACCGATACCGATTGCTAGTGTCCTTTCTTTGGCCTTTCCGGTGTGGTCTTGGGCGACGGAATAGCTTGAATTGACTCCTCTTCCTTCTAAAAAGAATCTTCTCAGACTGGTTCCCGATCCTTTGGGAGCTACCAAAAAAATATCGATATCCTTTGGCGGAACGATGCCTGTCTTTTCATTGTATGTCAGGCTGAAACCGTGAGAGAAATACAAGCCTTTTCCTTGGGTGAGGTAGGGCTTTATGGTGGACCAAACGGAGATCTGCCCCGCATCGGATAACAACAGCATTAAAATAGTTCCCTTTTGGGCTGCTTCTTCTAGTGGGAATAAGGTTTGTCCTTCTACCCAGCCGTCTTGGACGGCTTTTTGCCAGGAGGTGGAGCCTTTACGTTGTCCGATAATGACGTGGAAACCGTTGTCGCGTAAATTCAATGCTTGTCCCGGTCCTTGTACCCCGTAACCTAATACGGCAATGGTTTCTTCTTTTAAGACTTCTTTTGCCTTTGAAAGGGGAAATTCTTCTCTTGTTATGACATTTTCTTCTACGGGGCCGAATTTTAATTTCATAAATGTAATTTTTTTGAATAATTATTTTTTGATCGTTTGTGATATAATTATAGGGAAACGGAGGTTTTGATTTGTTTTGAAGATCTTTCTGTATCCGAGCGATGATAGAAGGCTCGGCTAACTCCGATCAATTTTTCGATCTGCTTGATCAGCTGATTTATTTGGTCTTCGATGCATTCCAAATCGATCGTATAATGCAAGATATCAGGGCTTTCTCCTTGACAAACATTCATGCTTTTGATGATTAAATTTCTTCGATTAAATACGATCAAGATGCGGTTGATCAATCTTGAAAGATTATCGGCTAATATTATGATTCTGAACGGTTTTTTCATGATAGTGTCGGGTTTTCATGTTAAACGAATTTCATTTACTGCTGCTCCGCTGGTTATCATCGGAAAAACGTTGTCTTCCCTTTCTACGACAACTTCTAACAGATAGGGACCTTTGTGATCAAACATTTTTTCTACGGCAGCTGCGAGATTTTCTCTCCGCTCTACTTTTTTTCCTGAGATATTATAAGCATTAGCCAATTGTACGAAATCAGGATTGACCAACTCCGTGCACGAGTAGCGTTTGTCAAAAAATAATTGTTGCCATTGGCGCACCATGCCCAAAAAATTGTTATTGAGCAGTACGATCTTTATCGGAATATCATATTGTAGTATGGATCCCAGTTCCTGTAATGTCATCTGGATGCCCCCGTCTCCCGCTACACAGATCACTTGCCTATCTTTTGCTCCAAGCTGCGCTCCGATAGCTGCTGGCAAGGCAAATCCCATCGTACCCAACCCTCCGGAGGTGATTTGAGTTTTCGAAACGGTGAAATCGAAATAACGTGATGTGATCATTTGGTGTTGACCTACATCAGTGACGAGAATTGCATTATCTTGTTTGTAATGATTGATCCATCGGATGGCTTCACCCATTGTCAGACCTTTTTTGGTAGGGTGCAAATCATTTCGCATGACGTTTTCTTCTTCTTCTGCCCTCAACTTGTCAAAAGAGCATATCCACGCTTGATGATTGTTTTTTTGCACTCGGTCGGTCAGTTTGGGTAAACTGATTTTACAATCACCCAAGATGGGTACATCGCAAGGGATATTTTTGCCGATTTCGCAAGGATCGATTTCCAAATGGATGACTCGAGCTTGCTTGGCGTATCTTTTGACATCTCCTGTGACACGATCGTCAAAACGCATTCCTATGGCGATGAGCGCGTCACATTCGTTAGTCAGTATGTTGGGGGCATAATTCCCGTGCATGCCTACCATACCTACATGTAAAGGGTGACTGTTTTCTATGGCTCCCAATCCCAACAATGTGCTGGCTACGGGGATACCTGTTTTTTCGATGAAATATTTTAACTCTTTTTCCGCATGAGCTAAGATGACCCCTTGCCCGATGATAGCCAAAGGTTTTTCGGAAGCGTCGATCAGTTGAGCGGCAGCTTGGACTCCTCTTTCTTCTACTTTGGGATAAGGTGTAAAATTATTCACTGACGTGCAAAAACTATAATTAAAGTAGGCAGTTTGGAATTGAGCGTTTTTTGTTATGTCTACCAAAACGGGGCCTGGCCGTCCTGATTTGGCAATGTAAAAGGCTTGACGAATGACTTTGCAAAGATCTCGGACATCGGTGACTTGGGCGTTCCATTTGGTGGCGGAAATAGATAGATCCATAATATTCGTCTCCTGAAAAGCATCAGTTCCAAGAAGATATGAAGGTACTTGCCCTGTAATACATACAAGGGGCGTATTGTCGATCAAGGCGTCTACCAAGCCTGTGATCAAGTTGGTCGCTCCGGGGCCAGAAGTGGTAAAACATACGCCTACTTTTCCGGTGACTCTGGCATATCCTTGAGCGGCATGTATGGCTCCTTGCTCATGCCGTGTCAAAATATGGGAGATCTCATCTTGATAATGATGTATAGCGTCATATATGGGCATGATCGCTCCACCGGGATAACCGAAAATGTATTCCACTTCCTCTTCCAATAGAGATTTGATGAGAATTTCCGAACCGGTGAATATTTCTTTTTTCATAGTTCTAAAAATTGATCTGTAACACATCCTTCCGAGGCTGATGATACGGTCTTGGCATATTTGTATAAATAACCTGCTTTTTCTTTGAGGGTTGGAGCAATCCACTGTTCTCTTCGTTTTTGCATTTCGGTATCACTGATTTCCAACGTTATAGTGTTATTTTCGGAATCTATGATGATAAGGTCCCCGTTTTTGACCAAAGCGATGGGGCCTCCTATTTGAGCTTCGGGTGTGATATGCCCGACAACGAAGCCGTGTGATCCTCCTGAAAATCTTCCATCAGTTATCAGGGCAACGCTTTTACCTAGTCCGACTCCCATGATGTAGGAAGTGGGTTTGAGCATTTCAGGCATGCCTGGGGCTCCCCTAGGGCCTACGTATCGGATGACGATGACGTCTCCTGCTTGGACTTTGTTTCCGGAAATAGCTTCATTGGCTTCTTTTTCCGAATCGAAGGTCTTGGCAAGTCCGGAAAAGTTGAGTCCTTCCTTACTAGTGATTTTGGCTACGGATCCGTCGGGCGCTAAATTTCCGTACAAGATTTGTAGGTGACCATCTTTCTTGATCGGATCATGCAGGGGATAGATGATTTTTTGATCAAAGGAAAGGTCGGGTACTTTTTCCAGATTTTCCGCCAGGGTTTTTCCCGTTACCGTGATGCAATCACCTTGTAGGAGCCCTTCATTGAGCAAGTATCTCATGATAACGGGTGTACCGCCGATGGTGTGGATGTCTTCCATCAGGAATTCACCGCTGGGCTTCAGATTCCCGATGAAAGGGACACGTTGATTAATCTCTTGAAAATCGGCCAGCTTTAGTTCTACCTCTGCGGTTTTGGCGATGGCCAACAGATGCAGTACAAGGTTGGTAGATCCTCCCAGAGCGATAGCTAGCGTGATTGCGTTTTGAAGGGCTTTTTTGGTGACGATGTCTTTTGGTGTGATATTTTTTTTTAAAAGATTTTTGATAGTTTTCCCCACTTTCCAACATTCTTGTTTTTTTGCATCGCTTACGGCTGCCGGTAAGGAAGAAGAATAGGGAAGGGTCATTCCCATTGCCTCTAAAGCGATAGCCATAGTATTAGCCGTATACATACCGCCACAAGCACCTGCTCCAGGGCAGGATTTTTTGATGATCTCTTTGTATGTTTCTTCGGATATTTTCCCTGCGTTTCGTTCTCCCAAGGCTTCAAACGCTGAGATGATATTGAGTTTTTCTCCGTTGTAACAACCCGAGGCTATGCTACCGCCATATACGATAATGGAAGGTCTGTTGAGTCGGAGCAAGGCCATCAAAGCTCCGGGCATATTTTTATCACATCCGGGGATGGCTACCACTCCATCGTGATGATGAGCGGCTGCCATGGATTCTATGCTATCAGCGATCAACTCACGAGAAGGAAGGGAATAACGCATTCCGAGGGTGCTCATAGTGATTCCGTCGCTTATTCCTATAGTGTTGAATTGAAACCCTATAAGTCCATTATATTGTATGGAAGCTTTAATATTTTCTCCTAAGGTATTCAGGTGCATATTACATGGGTTTCCTTCGTACCAATTGCTTACGATTCCGATCTGGGCTTTATGAAGGTCAGATTCCGTAAGACCCGTAGCGTGGAGCATGGCTTGTGATGCTGGAAGTCCGGGATCTTCGGTGAGTTTCGAGCTGAAACGGTTGATCGCTTTTTTCATCTTCATACATAGATTTAAATAAAAAGCCCTACCAGTTTGGAGTAGGGCCTTTTAAAGAATAATATTTAAATAGCCAACTTACCCCAATTCTTTGAAGAGGAAAATAATAAGGCTGAGGACTATAGTTATAATATTTTTGCACGTTCTCATTGAGACAAAGATAATAAAAAAAATAATGCGTACAAAATCAAGATTTGGGTTATTTATAAAGAGACACACATAAATATGTGTTATCATATTTATATAAATTTTATAATATAGGTAATTTAAATTAGATTTTTAAAAAAGACATGAGAACGTTGCGAGACCATTGTGTTAAGTTGAATTACGTTTATTCAGCCATCCTAGATGGTCTTCGTTGGAGAAGATGTAGATTTAGTTTTTACATTGTATTCGAAAACTGTTGATTATAAATTAATTAATTATATCTATTTTTATAAACAGCTCATAATAATTCCAGGGCACGATATAAATTATGTACCATATTATATTTATAATATGCTGGGCATGCATACGCTCTAATCCTTTGTAACAATAACCTGTCTGATCCAGGCCAACGCTTTATACTTCCAAAACGACCTTCTACTACCCATCGGTTTTTATTCACTAATTTGTTTAATAATATAATTAATAGTATTTTGAATACGATGTTAAATACTAAATCTATATCGTCTCCAAGTAAAGCTCATCCAGGAGGCTGGATGAACGCAATCCACATTAACACAATGGCCTCGAAGTGAGAGTTCATTGTTTTTTTTGTATTTATTCCCCCACCAAAAGATATGATACCACTCACAAATAGTTACTAACTTTGTAAGTTCAAAAATTCAACCATCATGGTTTACTTATCAGATACAGCCAAGGAAAAGCTCGTTAATATAATGAAAAAAGAAGGTCTATCCCCCGAAACATCTTTTGTACGTTTCGGCGTCTTAAGCGGAGGATGCTCTGGTTTATCTTACGACCTTTCTTTTGAACAAGAGCAAAGTGAAGACGACAAAGTTTTTGAAAACGGAGAAGTCAAGATAATAGTTAATAAAAAACATTTCCTCTACCTTGCCGGAACCACACTGGAATACTCCGGAGGCCTCAATGGAAAAGGCTTTTATTTCAATAACCCTAACGCTACACGTACTTGCGGTTGCGGAGATAGTTTTTCTTCATGATTAAAGCTCTCGTCAGTAAATCCGACGAAGCATACCAATTTTGAAGAGAAGAATAGAAAAGAATAACAATGAGCAAAGATAAAAAACTACTCAGAGAAGTTACGGAATCCGAGTACAAATACGGTTTTTATAGCAATATCGAGTCAGAGCGCTTTCCAAAAGGAGTCGATGAAGAGGTCGTACGTGCGCTTTCTCAAAAAAAAAATGAGCCCGAATGGATGTGCCAATGGCGTTTGGAAGCTTTCCGTATTTGGCAAGAAATGAGCGAACCGAGTTGGGCCAACGTAAAGTACAAAAAACCCGAATTTCAAAACATCAGTTATTACGCCGCTCCGAAGAAAAAAACAGAACTCAACAGTCTGGATGAAGTCGATCCAGAACTGCTCGAGACTTTCAACAAATTGGGAATATCTCTGGAAGAACAAAAACGATTCTCGGGCGTAGCGTTAGATGTAGTGATAGACTCAGTATCGGTAGCCACCACGTTCAGAAAAACCCTGAAGGAAAAGGGTATCATCTTCTGCTCAATTAGCGAGGCAATACAACAATACCGCGACCTGGTAAAGAAATACATAGGAACAGTCGTTCCTAGACGGGACAACTTTTACGCAGCTCTCAACTCCGCCGTATTTTCAGACGGATCCTTCTGTTACATCCCAAAAGGAGTGCGTTGTCCGATGGAACTATCAACTTATTTTCGCATCAATGAAGGTGGTACAGGACAATTCGAACGCACGCTCGTCATAGCAGATAAAGACGCCTATGTCAGCTATTTAGAAGGGTGTACTGCCCCCCAACGAAGTGAAAACCAACTGCACGCCGCAGTAGTCGAACTCATCGCTTTGGAAGGCTCCGAAATCAAATATTCAACCGTTCAAAATTGGTTTCCCGGAGACAAGCAAGGTGTAGGAGGCGTATTCAATTTCGTCACCAAACGTGGTCTTTGCGAAAGACGAGCTAAAATATCTTGGACACAAGTAGAAACCGGATCAGCCATTACCTGGAAATATCCCTCCTGTATCTTGAAAGGCGACTATTCAATAGGTGAATTTTATTCCATAGCTCTGACTAAAAATTTCCAACAAGCCGATACCGGAACCAAGATGATCCATATCGGAAAAAATACCAAGAGCACGATCATCTCAAAAGGTATATCAGCCGGAAAATCCCAAAACAGTTATCGTGGTTTGGTCAAAATATCTTCCAAAGCCGAAAACGCCCGAAATTTTTCCCAATGTGACTCACTTTTTATGGGAAATCAGTGCGGGGCACATACCTTTCCGTACATCGAAGTGAAAAATCCTTCCGCCCAAGTCGAACATGAAGCCACTACATCAAAAATCGGAGAAGATCAAATTTTCTATTGTAATCAACGAGGCATCGACACGCAAAAAGCCGTAGCTCTCATTGTTAACGGATTTAGTCGTGAAGTTCTCAATAAACTACCAATGGAATTCGCCGTGGAAGCTCGAAAACTTTTGGAAGTTTCGCTGGAAGGATCCGTAGGATGACACATCAATTAGATCTTATTTTATAAAGATTATCGATAAGAAAATTACCATGTTAAAAATTAACAATTTACACGCTTCTGCAGAGGAAAAAGACATCTTGAAAGGAATCAACCTAGAGATCAACCCCGGAGAAATACATGCCATCATGGGGCCTAACGGTTCAGGAAAAAGTACTTTATCTTCAGTGATCGCCGGAAAAGAAGAATATGAAGTAACCCGCGGAACCATTCTATTCGAGGGAGAAAATATTTTGGACCTCTCTCCGGAAGAGCGCGCGCACTTGGGTATATTTATCTCTTTCCAATACCCGGTAGAAATCCCCGGTATATCGGTGACAAACTTCATCCGAACGGCAGTCAACGCCTCACGAAAAGCCCACGGATTGGAAGACATGCCCGCAGCGGAAATGCTCAAAAAAATTCGAGAAAAATCTTCCTTTCTCAGCATCGACAAGGATTTTCTTTCCCGCTCATTGAACGAAGGATTCTCCGGAGGAGAGAAAAAACGAAATGAAATTTTTCAAATGGCAATGCTCGAACCCAAACTGGCCATACTCGACGAGACCGATTCAGGGTTGGACATCGACGCGCTCCGCATCGTCGCGGAAGGAGTCAATGCATTGAAAAAAAAGAGTAATTCCATACTCATCATTACCCATTACCAACGCCTGCTCGAATATATCGTTCCGGATCATGTCCATGTACTCTATCAAGGAAAAATCGTCAAATCCGGAGACAAAATATTGGCCTTTGAACTCGAAAAAAAAGGCTATAACTGGATCAAAAAAGAGGTAGAGCCTATTTGATCTTATCACAAAAACCACAGACCACAAAAATATGGAGTTGAAAGAAAAGATTATCTCTTCGTATATCGCTCAACAAAACCAAACTATACCGGTCAACAAATATGTACACCGGATGCGTTGCAAGGCCATTGATATTTTTGAAAAAAAAGGATTCCCGACAGTAAAGGAAGAAGAATGGAAGTATACCAACTTAACGCCCGTCCTCAAACATGACTACAGTCTTTTCGCCTCTCAGAACATTTCGGTAGAACACAAGGTTATTCAAAAATACCTTTTGGATGAGCTCGACGCCTTTCGGCTCATTTTCGTAGACGGTGTGTACAGCTCCTGGCTTTCCGAAACCACCCATAACGGCAAAGATATTTGCGTTCTGTCCAATGCGTTTGCTCAAAAAAAACATGGAGCGATTATCAAAAATTACTATGGCAAAATAGCCCCGAAACATGATGCCCTAACCTCTCTCAACACAGCCTTTGCACAAGATGGCTCCTACATCTACATCCCGAAAAACATTTTGGTAGAGAAGCCCATTCAAATCCTCTACCTTTCAACAGGGGCCACCACAGAAGTGATGTTACAGCCGAGGAACCTTATCGTGGTCGGTAAAGGGTCTCACGTGCAAATCATCGAGCGACATCAATGCCTGAATAATCATATCGTCTTGAGCAATTCAGTAACAGAAGTGTACGCAGCAGCCAACAGCCAAGTAGAATACTTCAAGATACAAAACGACATGCCAAGGTCTGCTCTAATCGATCATACCTTTGTGATACAAGAACAAAACAGCTTTTGCTCAGTTGATACTTTTTCGTTTCAAGGAAAATTCATAAGAAACAATTTGAATTTCTATCAGCGTGGAGAAAGGATTAACTCCCACCTGAAAGGCCTTACCATCGCCCAAGGTGAACAATTGGTAGATCATCACACTCTAGTAGACCACCTATATCCACAGTGTGAGAGCCACGAAATATACAAAGGCATCTTCGGAGGCAAGACAAAAGGCATCTTCAACGGAAAGATTATGGTACACAGTGACGCTCAAAAGATCAACGCCTTCCAACAAAACAATAATATATTGCTTTCCAAAGAAGCCTGCATCAATAGCAAACCACAGCTGGAAATATTTGTAGACGATATCAAATGCTCACACGGTTGTACGATAGGTCAACTCAACCCAGAAACCCTGTTTTATCTCCGCGCGCGCGGTATCCCCGAAAAAGAAGCTAAGGCCTTCTTGCTCTTAGCCTTCTCCGAAAAAATTTTGGAAAACATCAATATCCCTCAACTGAGGAGTAGCATTCATAAAATGATTGGAGAAAAATTGGAAGTAAATCTCGAATTCGAGTTGTAAAAGCTATGTTGTCACAAGAAGAAATCCACCATATCCGCAGACAATTTCCCATATTGACACAAACGGTTTACGGAAAACCGTGGATTTATCTGGATAACGCAGCCACCACACAAAAACCGAAACAGGTTCTACAATCCATCATGGATTACTACACAACGATCAATTCCAACGTACATCGCGGGGTACACCATATCAGTCAATTAGCCACTTCCGCCATGGAGCGCAGTAGGGAACGTCTCCAAAAGTTCATCCATGCTGCATCGCCACACGAGATCATTTTCACACGAGGCACAACGGAAGCCATCAATCTGGTAGCCTCAAACATGAAAAACATGATCAAAGCCGGGGATGAAATAATCGTTTCACAATTGGAACACCACTCCAATATCGTCCCTTGGCAAATGCTCTGCCAACGTACGGGAGCCTTACTGAGGGTGATCCCAATTGACCGAGACGGAGCCTTAGAATGGGAAATATTTGAATCCCTGCTCTCGAAAAAAACCAAGATCGTAGCGATCAATCAAATATCCAATGTCTTGGGCATCATTAACCCCATTCGGAAAATAATTCAAAAAGCTCACGAATACAACGCTTGGGTCTTGATCGACGGAGCTCAAGCTCCGTGCCACATACCGATAAACGTACAGGAACTTGACGCAGATTTTTACGCCTTTTCAGCCCACAAGATGTACGGTCCGACAGGAATGGGACTTCTTTACGGTAAAGAAAATATTTTAGAAACATATCCTCCCTATCAAGGCGGTGGAGAGATGATCAAAGAAGTAACTTTCGAGAAAACCACCTATGCTGATCTTCCCTTCCGATTCGAAGCCGGAACCCCGAACATTGAAGGTATCATTGCGTGGAACGCAGCCATCGATTTTATCGAACAAATAGGTCTTGATCAAATACAATTATACGAAACACGGCTTTTGAATTACGTCACCGAGCGTTTGAGCAATATCGAAGCTCTCACCATATATGGGCATCACAAATCACGTTCAGGAATCATATCATTTAACCTAACCGAAACGCACCCTTTTGACGTGGGAAGCATTTTAGATCGCCTAGGAATCGCAGTGCGTACCGGACATCATTGTGCACAGCCTTTGATGCATTTTCTGAACATACCTGGAACGGTACGCGCCAGCTTTTCCGTGTACAACACTTTTGAAGAAGTCGACCGACTCTACGACGGTATATTGAAAGCAAAAAAGATGTTGGATATCTAAACCTATCCGAGCAATAGCCTATAGACTTATCCAAAAAGTATCAAGCTCTGAGAATGTTGCATGAGAGAAGGATATTAAAATATTTTTAAATCAATATATTGCTTTGTATATATGGAGTATAAAATAAAAAATTCGGATCCATGCTCAGAAGTACTGCATAAATAAGCATTTATGAACTATATATGGAATATTCTACCAGAAGGAGTGAGTTTTCAAAAGGTTAAACACCTTTATCCACTGGATAAGGAATGGAAAAGAAATAAGAAAAACATATCAAAAAGTCAGGGAATAAAAGGCCAATCTGCTTACAGTTGACTATCGTTATTTAAGATGATGATTTTGAGTTACTGGTATAATCTCAGTGATCTAGGAACGGAAGAATTGTTGATAGAGCCTTGAGCTGCATGCTCTTTTTTGGTTTTTGATTAACATATAAGATTATAGATCATACGATTCTGTGCAGAGTTCGCAATGAAATAGTAGTCAAACAGGAATATGAGCGCTTGCTGAAAAAGATCAATAAGGAATTAAAAAAGAATTAGGCGATAGTTAAAACAGGAGTGATAGTAGATGCCAGTATTACAGTGAGTCCCCCTTGCTCCAAAGGGAGCTCCTACCTACGTAGTGGAGGATCAGAAGGAAGAGGGGAAAAGTAAATCAGTCAAAGAAAAGCAAGGGTAAAAAAAGAGATTCAATTAGGAGTAGAGACTCAAATAAAATGGCTCAAGAAATCAGGTAAGCTCTACTACGGATACAAGAAGCACATAGGCTAGATAAAAATGGAGTGGGACTAGTTGTACATATGCGTAGCTTCCAATGAGCATGATAGTAGAGGGCTAAAGCTATTAATAAGCAAACTAGGGGATATAAACCAAGAGAAGTATATGCAGCCAAAGGTTACCAAGTTCCAGAAAACGTGTCTTACTTTCATAGTCGAGGCATCAAAGACTGTATATAGAAGAAAGCCTATAGGAACCGTCCCTTAAATAGGATCGCTATATTATTCAAGATAATTAGTGAATAAAACCCAATGGGGAATAGAACGTATTTTTGGTAGTATAAAGTGTTGGTTTGGATCAGGCAAGGCTCGTTACAAAGGATTAGCTCGTGTGTATGCCCAGTATCTTATGGAGGCTATGGAGCATAACTTGTATCGTTCCCCTGGAGTTATTATGAGTTGTCCATAAAAATAGATATAATTAATTAATTTATAATCAACCATTTTAGAACACAATGTGAAAGACTAAATCTACATTTTCTCTAACAAAGCCCATATAGGAGGCTGAATAACCCTAATCTACCATTAACATAATGGTCTCGAGCTGTTCATAAAAATAAATATAGTTAATTAGTTTATAATTAGTAGTATTTTCGAATACAATGTGAAAGACTAAATCTACATTGTTCTCCAACGAAGCCCATTTAGGGGCTGAATAAACGTAATCCACCATTGATACAATGGTCTCGGAATGAGAAAATTTTTTACATTTACGTCCGGTTCCATAAGGTTAGAAATATCTGTTATACCTTTAATATTAAATAATTATGAACTCCCTGATCAAGTACGTTCAAGAGAAATATATAGGAAAGAAAGACTTTCCGGATTTTAACTCCGGAGATACCATCACAGTACATTATGAGATCAAGGAGGGAGACAAAACTCGTACACAATCTTTTAAAGGGGTAGTCATTCAGCGTAGAGGGGAAGCATTTACGGAGACCTTTACGATACGTAAGATGAGTGGTGATGTTGGAGTAGAGCGTATATTCGTTTTAAGTCAACCTTCCATTCAAAAGATTGAAGTTGAAAGGAAAGGAAAGGTTCGTAGGAGCAGAATTTATTATTTCTGCAAATTGAAAGGAAAAAAATCCCGTATTAAAGAAAAACAATTTTCGTTCTTTCAGAAGAAAAAAAGGCCTGCTTCTGTCTAGACAGATTTTCTGTATTTCACCTTTGAAATATAAGTGTTTTACGTTTTTTGATCGATTCTTCCTATTTGAAATGGGATTTTTTTTATAATTGCGTGTGCAAATTATTAGTCTGAAACGTTTAGCTTTTTTTGAGAGTATGGGCAGTTATGACTAAAAATGAGAAGGTCCGTTTCAAGGAAACCGGTAAGCAAAATTATAAAAAATTTGGGCATATCAGCAAGAGCGATTCAAGCAAATTGTCGATTTGAAGCTTTCGAATAGAAAGATACCCAAAATAGACCGAAAAATCAACCGAATTATTTGTTTTTTCTAGAACATCTTCATGTTTATACTCTGGGAAAGAGTGGAAAATATGAGCATTTTTTTTCTTTAGAATTTTTTTGAAAGCATCGGCGCCGTTTTTTAAGGGCAATCAGGGAGGCGACATTACTTATCGAAAACGTTTCATGAGAGAAGAAAATTACAAATTTTGTAAATCAATATATTGTTTCGTCTACTTGGAATAGGAAATAAAAAAATCCGGATCTATACTCAGAAGTACCGCGCAAATAAGCTTTAGTGAAGTATATATGGAACGTTCTACAAGAAGAAATTAGTTTTCAAAAGGTTAAAAACTTTGAGCCACTGGAAAAGGATGGAGAAAGAAATAAGAAGAATATATCAAAAAGGCCAGGGAATAAAAGGCCAGCCTGCTTATAGTGAAATATCATTATTTAAGATGACGCTTTTGAGTCACTAGTATGATCTCAGTGATGTAGGAACGGAAAAATTGGTAAACGATTCCATAGGCTGTATAAGATTTTGTGGTTCTCGATTGGAAGCTCAGGATCCTAAATCATACGACTCTATGCAGATTTCGCAATGAAATAGTAGCAAAAAGGCATATGATATCTTACTGAAAAAGATCAATAAGGAATTAGAAAAGCATCAGGCTATATTTAAAACAGGAGTCATAGTAGATGCCCTTATTACAGTAATATCCCTTACTCCCAAGGGAGTTCCTTCCTCCGTAGTGGAGGATAGAAAGGAAGTGGGGGCAAAAGCAAATCAGTCAAAGAAAAGCAAGGGCAAAAAAGAGACTCAATCAGGAATAGACACTCAAAGAAAATGGTTCAAGAAATTAGGTAAAATCTACTACGGATACAAGAAACACATAGGGGGGATAAAAATGGAATGATACTAGCCGTACATAGCGTAGCAACCAATGAGCATGATAGTAGAGGGCTAAAGCCATTAATAAGCAAACTAAGATATAAAGTCAGAGAAGTATATGCAGATAAAAGTTACCAAGTGTTAGCCAACGTGTCTTACTTTCATAATCAAGACATCAAAGACCGTATACAGAAGAAACTCTATAAGACTATACCTTAAGTAGGATAGCTATATTATTTAAGAAATTAGTGAGTAAACCCTGATGGGTAGTAGAACGTTTTTTTGACAGTATAAATTGTTAATTTGTATCAGGAAAGGCTAGTTACAAAGTATTAGCTCGTGTGCATGCCTAGCATATTATGGATGCTATGGAGCATGATTTGTATCGTTCCCCTGGTATCATTATGCGTTTTTCATAAAATAGATATAATTAATTAATTTATAATCAATAGAATTTTGAATAGGATATGAAATACTAAATCTATATCGTCTCCAACGAAGCCATCTAGGAGGCTAGATAAAGGTTATTAACCTTAGCACAATAGCCTGGATGTATTTGACAAGCTGGATGTGAACAAGGAGAGTGATCTGTTAATCGAACTATTCAAATAATCTCATTTCGGGAAAATTTTCATCTCCGATACACATATCAAACGCATGAAGATAATCGTCAAGCGAGCATGGAAGGCGAACACCAAATATTTCATCTACAACCATGAAAAAGAACGAATTTTCGATCAAAGAAGCCTTTCAAGAAATGTTTGAAGAATACCAAATGCAGGAAAAAATCACCGCAGAAAAAGTAATCTCCTCTTTGTATAAAGTAATGGACTCCAGCATTGAGAAATACACGGAAATTTTTTTTGTAAAAAAACGTACTCTTTACATCAAATTAAGCTCTCCCGCACTGAAACAAGAGCTGAGCTTCGGCAAGCAACGGATCATTGCCTTGATCAATGAAGAGGTGGGAAAAGATTTCATTCAAGAAGTCCACCTGATATAAACGGCGAGACTATTGTGTTAAGGTGGATTACGTTTATTCAGCTTTCTAGATGGGCTTCGTTAGAGAAAATGTAGATTTAGTCTTTCACATTGTATTCGAAATACTTTTGATTATAAATTAACTAATTATATCTATTTTTATGGATAGCTCATAATAATGCCAGAGGCACGATACAAATTAWGMTCCATAGCCTCCATAAAATGCTGGGCATGCACACGAGCTAATCCTTTGTAACGAACCTTTTCTGATCCAGACCAACGCTTTATACTGCCAAAAGTACGTTCTACGTACCTATTGGGTTTTACTCACTAATTATGTTGAATAATACAGGTATCTTACTTAAGGGATTTTTCCTATAGGCTTTTTTCTGTATACGGTTTTTGATGCCTCAATTATGAAAGTAAGGACACGTTGTTTGGAACTTGGTAACCTTTCTCTACATATACTTCTCTGGGTTATATCCTAGTTTTTTTATTAATGGCTTTATCCTATAGTTTCATTTCATTTTTATCCCCCTATGTGATTCTTGTATGCGTAGTAGAGGTTACCTGATTTCTTGATCCATTACCCTTTCTTTTTTTGACTGATTTGCTTTTGCCCTCTTCCTTCCGATTTCCCATTACGTGGGTAGTGAGTCCCTTTGGAGTAAAGGGACTCACTGTAATATTGACATTTACTATCATCCTTGTTTTAACTATTGCCTGATACTTTTCTAATACCTTATTGATCTTTTTGAGTAAGAGCTCCTATGGTTTTTTGGCTACTATTTCATTGCGAAATTTGCATAGAGTCGTATGATCTGAGATCTGATCTTTCAATCGAAAACCACAAAAGCGCATGTAGCTCAAGGAGCTTTCACTAATTTTTCCGTTCCTACATCACTGAGATCATAGCAGTGACTCAAAAGCATCATCTTAAATAACGATATTCCACTGTAAGCAGGTTGGCCTTTTATTCCCTGACCTTTTTGAGCTGTTTTTCTTATTTCTTTTTTCATCCTTTTCCAGTGAATCAAGGTGTTTAACCTTTTGAAAAACTCACTCCTTTTGGTAGAAGGGCCATATATAGTTCACTAAAGCTTATTTGTGCGGTGCTTCTGAGCATAGAGCCGAATTTTTTTATTTTATACTCCAAATATACGAAACAATATATTGATTTACAAATATTTTAAAATTCTTCTCTCATGCAACGTTCTCAAAGGATTAGCTCGTGTTCATGAGCAGCATCTTATGGAGGCCATTGTTCATAATTTGTATCGTGCTCTTCGCATCATTATACTCTTTTTATAAAAATAGATATTAATTAATTAATTTATAGTCAATAGTGTTTCGAATACAATATGAAATACTGAATCTACATCGTCTCCAACGAAGCTCATCTAGGATACTGAATAAACGTAATCCACCTTAACACAATGGTCTCGCTCTGTTCATAAAAATAGATACAATTAATTGATTTATAATTAGTATTATTTCGAATAAAATATGAAAGACTAAATCTATATTGTTCTCCAACGAAGCCCATCTAGGAGTTTGAATAAACGTAATTCACCTTAACACAATGGTCTCATATATTTCCCCTTCTCTCATGTAACATTCTCAATGCTCTCTCATTTTTTTTCTTGAGTTTATAGGCAATCAGATCAGCTACTGAAATAATTTTCATTTGAAATCCCTTTGCTATCTTAATCAAATCCGATAATCGTGCCATACTCCCGTCCTCGTGGAGGATTTCCACGACTACCCCTCCGGGGATGCAGCCTGCCATTTCGGTGAGATCTACGGCTGCTTCGGTGTGTCCTGGTCGCTTTAATACACCCCCTTCTTTTGCTCGTAGCGGAAAGATGTGCCCTGGTTTATTGAATGCCTCGCCTTCGATTTTCGGATCGACCAGGGCTTGTATGGTCTTCGCGCGGTCTGATGTTGAAATACCTGTGCTGATTCCTTGTCCTCGAAGGTCTACCGATACGGTGAAAGAAGTTCCTTTAGGGTCTGTGTTGTTGGTTACCATCAGTGGAAGATTCAGGTCATTGCATCGCTTCTCGGGTAAGGGGACACAGACCAAACCTCGACCATGAGTAATAACAAAGTTGATAGTTTCGGGGGTTGCCTTTTCTGCCGCAAAGATGAAGTCGCCTTCATTTTCGCGTTGCTCATCGTCAACGACTATTATGATTTTCCCGACGCGGATCTCTTCTATGGCTTCTTCAATGGGATCTAATAGTATGGTTGTGTTTTTCATGATTTTTATTGGTATTTTTTATACTTTTTCTCTTTTTTTTATTTTTTCTACAGGTTTTTTCTAATGGTCTTGTATAAAGAGACAGGCGTATGACGGGCGCGTCATTAACGGTTTTGTAAGTGATCCATAAACCTATTGGCAACATGATGATATTGGGCAGCCATGCTCCCAACCATGAAGATATCAGTCCTTTTTCCGCTACATTTTGACTGATGGTGAGTATAGTGTAGTAGGTTATGAATATGATCAGCGCGATGATTAAGGACAATCCCATCCCTCCTTTTCGTATGATAGCTCCTAATGGCGCTCCTATGAAGAACATCACGATGCAGGTGATGGAGAATGAGAATTTTCGGTATAGCTCCAATTCGTGCGTGGCTAGATATTTTTTTTTTTCTTGAACCAGCTTTTTTTGGGCGAGTAGCATTTCTCTGAAGCTTTTCAATCGCATTTTTGCAGCTTCCAATACTTGTTTCTTTTCTATAGGAGACAGGTGGTTAAAATCTTTTCCGGGGGTATCTACGTTTTTTTTTTCTTTTAGTATCGGGTCTTTGGGGAATAGGTTCATATAGCTTTGCTTTTGAAATTTAGAGCAATCCTTCTCACTTTCTTTTTTGATTGTATGGATCTGTTTTATGAGTTTTTGTGTGTTGAGCATGCTATAGCTGTCTTTGAAGTTTTCTTTTTCGATGTTTTGATCTATTAATGAAGGTGTTTCGATGTTTTGGATTAAGGTATCAAATTTTATGATTTGATAGGGTTGCCTTTGTTGTTCGTCATACTTTTGTTGGCTCCTGTCTTCCCTGTAGACCGTTCCGTTAAAAAGTTTCAGTCGGATATAGCGAGGGTTTTCTGCAGGTTTTAATAGTCCTCTTTTTGCCAAGATTGTATTTTGAGCTTCGTAGACGCTTTTGCCGTATTGGATGAATACACCTTCGAGCTGTTCTTTATCTTTCCCTGTTTTTTTATCGATTTTCATCAATATATTTGGAATGCTTTGAATGAAGGTTCCGGTTATAATATTCAGCGCGGGTTGCGTCCTTGAAATATTATATGCCAGATTTCCCCCTTTTTTTTGAGCTTCCGGAACTACATGATCTGAAAAGAAGTATAGGCCTACAGCCAAGCTTGTCATCACTAAAAATAGAGGTTTCATCATTTGCCAGAGCGATATTCCAGTAGATTTCATCGCGGCCAATTCGTAGCGTTCGCCAAGTGTTCCGTATGTCATGATGCAGGTTAGCAAGACAGCGATGGGGGTTACCAGCGGAACGAGTGAAAGGCCGAAGTAAAACAATAGTTTTAGGATGATGAAAGAGTTAAGACCTTTTCCGGTGAAGTCATTGAGTTTGCTCCAAAAAAATTGGATAATGAAGATGAAAAACAATATGCTGAAAATCTCCAAAAAAGGGCCTATGAAGAGACGGATGATATAGATATAGAGTTTTTTAGACATTAGTCTAATTTAGTAATCATATAATTGGGATAATTTTTTTGATCGAATTTTAAAAGAGTTGTTCCTCCTGCGTTTGTCCAGGGTATTTGTTTTCGTATCGTTATTGTTGTAGTGATGTCTCTTCCCTTTTCGATAACTTGATACAATTTATAATTGGAGACATCGATGCCTACAGATAAAAGATCTCCAGAGTTTTTTTCTTTCGGCTCTAGATTGATGAATTGGATGTTTTTCTTACCTATTTTCTTCAATTCAGCTTTTTTTGGAGTGAAATTTTTACGATAAATGGAGAATATTTGGATCTGGTATAGTAGATTTTCATTGCTTTTCGTGTCTGATACGGTGATCTCTTTATCTTTGGTTGATATGGTGTAAATTTTGTATCCGTCACAAATCTGGATGATGTCCATAACTTCGAGACGATATTTTTCTTTAGATAGGTATAATATGCCATTTTTGACGCTTTGAGTTTTTTCTTCGGGGTAATAATCCCATCGGTAAGTGAAATTCAAGATGAGTTTTCCAAGGTTTCGGATGGTTTCATATGTTTTATCCAATAGAGTCTCAGACTCTTTCTTACTTTGGGCTGTTATGGGAATACTTATGAATAGGGAAAACAACAGAATAGATTTACTTATGTGGTAGTGATAATTAAAAATTTCGGTTGTTTTTTTGAATTGTAGATTGTAATGTTTGTTCATCGGATATGAGTACTTGTCGAGCTTTACTGCCTTCAAAAGGGCCAATAATACCGTTTTCCTCGAGTTGTTCAACGATTTTGGCAGCACGGTTGAATCCTATGGAAAGTTTGCGTTGCAATATGGAGGAGGAACCTTGTTGGGTAGCAATCACGATACGAGCGGCTTCTTCAAAGAGGGGATCTAGCGAGCTGGATCCTTCAGAGTAGTCGATTTTGCTTTCTTGTTGATCGGGTTTAGGAAGATGAAATTCTTCGAACAATAAATTTTTCGGAATTTCTTGATAAAAAGAAATCATTTTCTCCACATCTTGTGTGTCTATGAAAGGACATTGTAGACGGATCAGTTCATTTCCGTTGGAAAATAGCATATCTCCTTTTCCGATTAATTGATCTGCACCTGCAGCGTCGAGTATCGTTCTTGAATCTATTTTTGATGTAACCCTGAAAGCTATGCGCGCGGGGAAGTTGGCTTTGATAAGACCGGTGATGACGTTGACGGACGGGCGTTGTGTGGCGATGATCAGGTGAATACCTATGGCGCGAGCCAATTGAGCTAAGCGTGCGATGTATACTTCGATTTCTCTACCGGCTGTCATGATCAGGTCGGCGAATTCGTCTATCACCAGTACAATATATGGGAGGTGTTCTTGTCCTGTGTAGAATTTTTGATTGTATTCTTTGATGTTTCTGACCGATGCTTTTTTGAGCAACTCATACCGTCTGTCCATCTCTTTGCAGAGCGAATTGAGAGCGTTTTTGGCTTGAGCTGTATCGGTAATAACGGCTTCTTCGGTGTCGGGCAGTTTGGCTAGATAATACTTTTCTATCTTCTTGTAGAGGGATAACTCCACCTTCTTCGGATCGATCATCACGAATTTCAGGTCTTGCGGTGCTTTTTTGTGAAGCAGGGCTACAATAATGGCGTTTAGGCCTACTGATTTACCTTGACCGGTGGCTCCTGCCATGAGCAAATGGGGCATTTTGGCCAGATCTGTGACGAAGGTCTCGTTGGAGATGGTTTTGCCCAAGACGATTGGTAGCTCCATTTTTGCGTTTTGAAAGCGTTGTGAGGAGAGTGCCATCCGCATATATACGATGGACGGATTCCTGTTAGGAACTTCGATTCCGATGGTCCCTTTGCCCAGGATTGGAGCAATAATACGTATACCTAATGCTGATAAGCTCAAAGCGATATCGTCTTCCAGATTTTTGATTTTTGAGATGCGGATTCCGGCTACGGGTATGATTTCGTAGAGGGTCACGCTGGGTCCTACGGTGGCTTTGATTTTTTCGATTCCTATTTTATAGTGCCTTAATGTTTCAATGATTTTGTCTTTGTTAACTTCCAGTTCCTTTTGATTGATGGAGATGTTTTTGTGGTAGTTTTCCGGAAGATACATCAGGTTCGGGCTAGGCATGGGGAAATTTAAGTTTTTTTGTAGTCTTATAGGCTTTTGTTCATGTGACATCTTGTTGATGTCGGCTCCGGGCGATTCAACCATCATTTCTAGAGGTTTGGGCTTTTCAAGGATAGAGTTTGTTTTTTGATCTCTTTTTTTATAGATCACCTCAAAAGAAGAGGAAGGTAGTGTCTTCAATTGAGGGTCCAGTCTTTCTTTCCATTTGGTTGATGTGGTATCATGTGGAGGCGATGAGATTGGAAAAATATGCGCGCTTTTTTGAGAAGGAATGTGTTTCTCTGTATTTGGTTGCTCTTCTTGAATGGGAAAGGGGAGTGGACTTTGAGATTTCTTTTTTTTTAATTGATCCGGAGTGATTTTGAATATGGCTATGCCGTAGAGCAATGCGCCGGTCACGATGCTCATGCCTACTCCCACCTTTCCTATAAGATGAGCGAAAAAATCTTGCATTTCAAACCCAAATACCCCGCTCAGTTCCCCATTTTCAGGGGATATAAAAGCCAGACTTACGGGTAGCCATATTATGAAAAAGAAGCTGTGGAGTACGAAGTTTTTTATATTGATACATCGCCATCGAAACAAAATCTTGAGCCCAACGAGAAATAAGAAAAATGGTAAAAGGAATATACAAATCCCTATCCCATGATACATCAAACGGTCTCCGGCTATAGCACCTACTTTGCCTAGGATATTTTCGACTTTCACTTCCTTGTTGAGCAGATCTTGAGTTTGAGTTTGGTCTTGTCGCCAATAGATCAAAAAAGAGAAAAAACTCAGAAAAAGCGAGACGCTTCCACTGATCAACAGCAATCCCAAAATCGTCTTGATCACATTGATATTTTTTTCTTTGGTCGATTCTATTTTGAAATCTGTATTCATAATGTTGTTTTCCAGGCTGCTCATAATAGAGTAGAGCAAAATTACAAATTTTTGTAAAGTCTTTTTTGTCCTGAAAGACAAATGTACTATTGGATTGACATTTTTTTCTCAAAAAATAATATTGAGAATGTTGCATGAGAGAATGTGGGTGTATTGTAAATCAATATATTGTTTCGTCTATTTGGAGTAGAAAACAAAAAAATTGGCTCTATACTCAGAAGATCGCACAAATAAGCTTTAGTGAACTATATATGGAACGTTTTACCAGAAGGAGTGAAACCTTCAAAAGGTTAAACATCTTGATCCACTGGGAAGTGTATGTAGAATAAAATAAGAAAAATATCTCAAAAAGACCAGGTAATAAAAAGGAACTTTCCTACAGTGGAATATCGTTATAAGATCATTGTGTTAATAGTGGATTACGTTTATTCAACCTAGTAGATCGGCTTCGTTAGAGAAGATGTAGATTTAGTTTTTCACATTGTATTCGTAAATCACTTAATTATAAGTTAATTAATTATATCTATTTTTATGAACAGTTCATAATAATGCCAGAGGCACGGTACAAATTATGTGCCATAGCCTCCATAAGATGTTGGTCATGCACACGAGCTAATCCTTTGTAACGAACCTTTCCTGATGCAGGCTAACGTTTTATACTGTCAAAAGTTCGTTCTACTACCCATAGAGTTTTACTCACTAATTATATTGAATAATATAGTATGCTACTTAAGGGACGGTTCCCTATAGAATTTCTTCTGTATACGGTCTTTGATGACTTGACTATGAAAGTAATACCGTTGGCTGGTACTTGGTAACCTTTTTCTGCATAAACTTTTCTAAGTTTATATTCTAGTTTGCTTATTAACAGCTTTAGACATCTACTATCATACTCATTGGCGGCTATGCTATATACTATTAGTCTCATTCCATTTTTATACCCCCTATGTTATTTTTGTATCCGTACTAGAGTTTACCTGATTCCTTGATCCATTTTCTTTGAGTCTCTACTCCTTATTGAGTCTCTTTTTTTACCTTTGCTTTTTTTGACTTATTTGCTTTTCCCACTCTTTCTTCCGATCTCCATTACGTAGGTAGGAGCTCCCTTGGTAGCAAGGGGACACTTACTGTAATACGGCTCTACTATCACTCCTGTTTTAACTATCGCCTGATGCTTTTCTAATTACTTATTGATCTTTTTCAGTAAGTGCTCATATAGCCTTCTTGGCTACTATTTCATTGCGAAATCTACATAGAGTCGTATGATTTAGGATCTGATCTTCTAATCGAAAACCACAAAAGTGCATTCGGTTCAAGGGTTCTTTCACCAATTCCTCCGTTCCTAATGACTGAGATCATACAAGTGATCTCAAAATCATTATCTTAAATAAATATATTACCATTGTAAGCAGGTTAGCCTTTTATTCTCTAGCCTTTTTGATATATTTTTCTTATTTCCTTCTCCATCCCTTTCCAATGAATCAAGATATTTAACCTTTTGAAAATCTCATTCCTTCTGGTAGAACCTTCCATATATAGTTCACTAAATCTTATTTGTGCGGTCTTCTGAGTATAGAGCCGAATTTTTTTATTTTTTACTCCAAAAAAAACGATACAATATATTGATTTACAAAATTTTAATAAACTTCTCTCATGCAACGTTTTCAACCCGATGGGTAGTAGAACAACTTTTGGCAGTATAAAGCGTTGGTTTTTATAAGGAAAGGCTTGTTACAAAGGATTAGATCGTGTGCATGACCAGCTTCTTATAGAGGCTATGGCGCATAATTTGCATTGTGCTCCCGAGATCATTATGATCCGTTCATAAAAATAGATGTGATTAATTGATTTATAATAAGTAGTATTTTGAATACAATGTGAAAGACTAAATCTTCATCGTCTCTAACGAAGCCTATCTAGGAGGCTGAATAAAGGTAATCCACCTTAACACAATGGTTTTATTCTATAAATTCGCTCCTTTAAATATTCATCTTCAGATTAATATCTGTTTTTACGATCCAAATAAAAGTCCGATGCTCAACGCTTTATATCCTCTAAGATTCTACCCGATCTTTCAATATCGCCTTTGGGGAGGGAGCAAACTCAAAGATATTTTAGGTAAAATGATTTCTCAAGAACACATCGGAGAAAGTTGGGAGCTTTCGGACGTAACGGGCCAGCCGAGTGTAGTAGCGAACGGCGTGCTGGCGGAAAAAAACATCAAAGATCTCATCGAGAGATATCAAGGTCGACTGGTCGGTGAGAAAGTGTACAAAAAATTCGGGTCAAAATTCCCCTTGTTGATCAAATTTATAGATGCCCGAAAACCACTTTCCATCCAGGTTCACCCGAATGACGAACTAGCGAAAAAACGTCACGACTCCTTTGGAAAAAACGAGATATGGTACATTATCCAGGCAGACCAAGGAGCTGAACTCACCATAGGATTCAATCAATACGTCACTCGAGAACAATACCTCCGATGGAGCAAAACAGGCGAGATAGAAAAACACCTAAACAAGATACCTGTACAAAAAGGACAAATATACTATCTTCCTGCAGGACGGATACATGCCATCGGTGCAGGGATATTGATTGCGGAAATTCAACAGACTTCAGATGTCACCTACCGCATCCATGACTACAATAGAGTAGATAGGAACAGTCGGCCGCGAGAGCTGCACACAGCGCTTGCCGCTGACGCT
The DNA here is from genome assembly GCA_047528255.1 of Flavobacteriales bacterium Tduv. Lineage (GTDB taxonomy): Bacteria > Bacteroidota > Bacteroidia > Flavobacteriales > Blattabacteriaceae. Next base: position 49,524 of record CP180024.1, read on the forward strand.
ATCGAATTTTCTTTTCATGAAACGTATCAAGAAAAGTACGATACGTCAGAAAATCGGTTTTCCGAAGTCTTGAACACGCCTCATTTTCGGACGAAAATTTTATCCATCCGCGGGAGAATCAAAAAAGACTACAGCCATCAGGATTGTTTCACCATACTCATCGCCGTGGAAGGCAACGTAATGGTCAAGACATCGACTGGAGGAGAAAAAATAAAAGCCGGGGAGACCTTGCTACTTCCGGCTTGTACAAACGATACGCTTTTTGAATCTCTCTTAGGCGGACTCTTATTAGAAGTCACGCTTTGAATCAAGAAACTAAAATACACACCCAGAGTAATCAAGAGATTTTATTGGAATGTACAGTACATTACTGTAATACTAGCTATTGAGATTTAATCACTCTCGGAACGCGATAATCTCTTGGAGATCATTATGTTAACGTGGATTACGTTTATTCAGCCATCCTAGATAGGTTTCGTTAGAGAACGATATGTGTTTACTATTTCACATTGTATTTGAAATACCATTGATTATAAAATAATTAATTATATTTTTTTTTTATAAACAGCACATAAAAAGACCAGGAAACGATACAAATTAGGCTCCTCCTCCATAAGATGCTGGGCATGCATACGAGCTAATCCTTTGTAATGAGCTTTACCTGATCCAAACCAACGCTTTATATTGCTAAAAGTACGTTCTACTACCCATCGGGTTCTATTTACTAATTATATGAATAATACACCGTCCCCTACTTAAGGTACGGTTCCTTTAGTCCTTTCTTCTGTATACGGTCTTTGATGCCTCGAGTATGAAAGTAAGATATGTTGGCTGGCACTTGGTAACCTTTGTCTACATATACTTCTCTGGGCTTATATCCTAGTTTTCTTATTAATGGCTTTAGTCCTCTACTATCATGCTCATTGGTTATTATATTATGTACTGCTAGTATCATTTCATTTTTATCCACTCCTATTTGCTTCTTTTATACGTAGTAGCCTTTACCTGATTTCTTGAGCCATTTTCCTTGAGTGTTTACTTCTGATTGAATCTCTTTTTTACCCTTTCTTTTCTTTGATTGATTTGCTTTTTCCCCTCTTCTTTCCGATCCTCCACTACGTAGGTAGGAGCCCATTTGGAGCAAATGGATTCACTGTAATACTAGCATCTACTATCACTTCTGTTTTAACTATCTCCTGATTCTTTTCTAATACCTTATTGATCTTTTTCAGTAAGCGCTCATATACCTTATTTGTCTACTATTTCATTTTAAAATTTGCATAGAGTTGTATGATCTGGGATCTGATCTTTCAATCGAAAACCACAAAAGAGCATGAAGATCAAGCTTTATTTCACAAATTCTTCCGTTTCTACAAAACTAAAATCATACCAGTTACTCAAAAACATCATCGTAAATAACGATATTCTACTGTAAGCAGGTTGGTCTTTTATTCCCTGTCCTTTTTGATATATTTTCCTTATTTTTTTCTCCATCCAATACTCAGTTAACAAGGGTTTTACATTTTAAAAAACTCGCTTCTTCTGGTAGAATGTCCGTATATAGTTCACTAAAGCTTATTTGTGCGCTGTTTCTGAGCATAGAGCCGAATTTTTTATTTTCTACTCTAGAATATACGAAACAATATATTGATTTACAAATATTTTAACCTATTTCTCCCATACAACATTTTCGATTATAACTAATTAATTATATTTGTTTTTATGAACAGCTCATAATATCACCAGGGGGTGGAGATACAAATTATTCGCCATAGCCTCCCACTATAAAAGACTGGGCATGCACACGAGTTAACCCTTTGTAACGAGTCTTTCCTGATCCAAACACCAACGCTTTACTTTTCAAAAGTGAGTTCTACTCCCCATCGGGTTTTACTTACTAAATTATGTTGAATAATATAGCTATCCCTACTTAAGGGACGGGTTCCTATAGACTTTTTTCTGTATACGGTCTGAGACTATTGCATGATAGAAAGAGGTAAAATATTTGTAATATCAAGATATTGTTTCGTATACTACTGGAGTAGAAAATAAAAAAATTCGGATCTATGCTCAGAAAAACACGCAATTAAGATTTAGTGAACTATATATGGCCCTTTTTACCAAAAGAAGTGAGTTTTTTTAAAGGTTAAATACTAGTGACCAATTGGGAAGTAATGGAGAAAGAAATAAGAAAAATATATCAAAAAGGCCAGGGAATAAAAGGCTAACCTGCTTACAGTGGAATATTGTTATTTACGATGATTCTTTTGAGTCATTGGTATGATCTCAGTGATGTAGAAACGGAAGAATTTGTGAAAGAAGGCTTGAGCTTCATACGTTTTTGTGGTTTTCGATTGGAAGATCAGATCCCAGATTATACAACTTTATGAAGATTTCGCAATAAAATAGTAGCCAAAAAGGCATATGAGAGCTTACTGAAAAAGATCAATAAAGAAATTAGAAAAGCATCAGGCTATAGTTAAAATGGGAGTGATAGTAGATGACAGTATTACAGTGAATTCCTTGCTCCCAACGGAGCTTCTACCTACGTAGTTGAGGATCGGAAGGAAGAGGGGAAAATCAAATCAGTAAAAGAAAAAAAATGGTAAAAAAAGAAACTCAATCAGGAGTAGATACTCAAGTAAAATGGCTCAAGAAATCAAGTAAATTCTACTACGGATACAAGAAGTATATAGGGGGGGGGGGGGATAAAAATAGAATGATACTAGCTGTACATATCGTAGCAGCCAATGAGCATGATAGTAGAGGGTTAAAGCTATTAATAAGCAAACTAGGATATACCCCCCCCCAGAGAAGTATATGCAGACAAAGCTTACCAAGTGCCAGCCAACGTGTCTTACTTTCATAGTCGAAGCATCAAAGACCTTATACAGAAGAAAGCCTATAGGATCGTACTTTAAGTAGGATAGATATATTATTCAATATAATTAGTGAGTAAACCCCGATGGGTAGTAGAACGTATTTTTGGCAGTATAAAGCGTTGTTTTGGATCAGGAAAGGCTCGTTATAAAGGATTATATCGTCTCATTCACAACACCTTATGGAGGTATATGGCACATAATTTGTATCATTCCCTAGCATTATTATGAGCTGTTCATAAACATAGGTATAATTATTTAATTTTATAATTAATAATATTTCGAATACAATAGAAAAGGCTAAATACACATCATTCTTTAACGAGTCCCATCTAGGAGGTTGAATAAACGTAATACACCTTAAAACAAGAGTTCTTTTTATTAAATTGCCTTTATTTTAATTTTTCAAAAAAATCCTCGAATCGTCATGGCTCAACTCACCCCACGCGCAGAAGATTATTCCAAATGGTATAATGAACTCGTTGTCAAAGCCGACCTCGCCGAAATCTCTAGTGTACGCGGCTGCATGATCATCAAACCCTATGGATTTGCCGTATGGGAAAATATGCAAGCCGCCCTAGATAAAATGTTTAAGGTGACAGGACACGAGAATGCTTATTTTCCGTTGTTTATCCCAAAATCTTATCTCTCAAAAGAGGCCTTCCATGCGGAAGGCTTTGCCAAAGAATGCGCTGTGGTGACCCACTACAGATTGAAAAACGCTGCTGACGGTAGCGGAATCATCGTAGATCCAGAAGCCCGATTGGAGGAAGAACTTATCGTTCGGCCTACCTCCGAGACCATTATTTGGGACACCTACCGCCGTTGGATCCAATCTTATCGAGACCTGCCTATACTACTCAACCAATGGGCGAACATCGTACGTTGGGAAATGCGCACCCGTCTGTTTTTACGCACCTCAGAGTTCCTCTGGCAAGAGGGGCACACCGCCCATGCGAACCGTGATGAAGCTATAAACGAAGCGAAACAAATGTTGAAAGTATACACCGATTTCGTACAAAACTTCATGGCTACACCGGTCGTACAAGGCATCAAAACAGCCAAAGAACGTTTTTCCGGAGCTGAAGAGACCTATTGCATCGAAGCTATGATGCAAGACGGAAAAGCCCTGCAAGCAGGAACCTCACACTTTCTTGGACAAAATTTTGCCAAAGCTTTCGATGTGAAATTTAGTACGCGAGACGGTACTCAAGAATACGTATGGGCTACCTCTTGGGGGGTATCCACCCGCTTGATAGGAGCCTTGATCATGACCCATTCAGATGATCATGGACTGGTGTTGCCCCCCCGATTGGCCCCGATCCAAGCGGTCATCATACCGATCTTTAAAAACGAGGATCAGCTCGCACAAATTACCGAAAGCATCCTTCCGATGAAAAAAAAACTAGAAGCCTTAGGCATCAGCATAAAATATGATGATAGAGATGTCTACACGCCGGGGTGGAAATTCAACGAATACGAAATGAAAGGCGTCCCCATACGTCTTTCCATAGGCCAGAGAGATCTGGAACATGGAACGATAGAGATCGTCCGCCGAGATACTCTGGAAAAACAATTCATCTCTCGAGAAGAGGTGCAAAACCTCGTGCCCGATCTGCTCAAAGAAATCCAAAAGAATCTTTTTGAAAAAGCCCGAAAGCATCGCGATTTATCCATTACCCAAGTAGACGACTATGAAACATTCAAAAAAGTCTTGGAAGAAAAAGGGAATTTCATTTCGGCACATTGGGACGGAACTTCCGAAACAGAAGAAAGGATCAAAGACGAGACCAAAGCCACTATCCGATGCATCCCCTTAGAGAATGCACAAGAAAAGGGCCGATGCATCTATTCGGGAAGGCCTTCAAATCAAAGGGTGCTTTTTGCTAAGGCTTATTAGAAAAAATCCTGAATAAGTATATAAAAAAAGCGAACTGTTGAAGTGATTCGCTGTATATTTTTTACTCGGGGAATTAAAAGTTGAGGTATACCTTAATAAAATGAGAACGTTGCATGAGATAAGGGGGTAGGGGCTAAAAAATCGTGAATCAATATATTATTTTCCATACTTGGAATAGAAAATAAAAAATTCAGATCTATGCTCAGAAGCACCTCGAAAATAAGTTTTAGCGAATTATATATGGAATGTTCTACCAGAAGAAGTGAGTTTTTTAAAAGATGAGAACGCTGCATGAGAAAAGAAGGGTGTTTATAAATTAACATATTATTTCGTATACTTGGAGTAAGAAATAAAAAAATTCGGCTCTATGATCAGAAGCTCCCGCAAGTGATTTTTAGCGAACTATATATGGAATATTTTAGTAGAAGGAGTGAGTTTTTCAAAAAGTTAAAAATCCAGATCACTGGGAAGATATAAAGAAAAAAATAAGAAAAATATATTAAAAAGGCCAGGGAATAAAAGACCAACCTGTATACAGTGGAATCGTTATTTACGATGATGATTTTGAGTAATTGGTATAATCTCAGTGATGTAATGGAATAGAATGAATTGGTAAAATATTCCATAGGATGTATGCGCTTTTGTTGTTTTCGATTGAAAGATTAGATCCCAGATCATACGATTCTATACAGATTTAGCAATGAAATAATAGCCAAAAAGGCATATGAGAGCTTACTGAAAAAGATCAATAAAGAATTAGAAAAGAATCAAGCGATAGTTTAAAATAGGAGTGATAATAGATGCCAGTATTACAGTGAGGCCATTGCTTCCAAGGGAGCTCTTACCTACGTAGTGAAGGATCGGAAGGAAGAGGGGAAAAAAGAAAATCAGTCAAAGAAAACTAAAGGCAAAAAAAATATTCAATCAGGAGTAGACACTCAAGGAAAATAGCTCAAGAAATCAAGTCAACTCTACTACGGATACAAGAAGCATATAGGGCTGGATAAAAATGGAATGATATTAGCAGTATAGCGTAGCAGCCAATGAGCATGATAGTAGAAGGCTAAAGACATTAATAAGCAAACTAGGATATAAACCCAGAGAAGTATAGGCAGACAAAGGTTATCAAGTTCCAGCCAACGTGTCTTACTTTCATAGTCGAGTCATCAAATATCGATACCATTGTGTTAATAGTGGATTAAGCTTATTCAGCCTCCTAGATGGGCTCGTTAGAGAAAATGTAGATTTAGTCTTTCACATTGTATTAGAAATACTATTGATTATAAATCAATTAATTATATCTATTTTTATGGACAGCGTATAATAATTCCAGGGGAACGATACAAATTATGTGCCTATAGTCTTCATAAGATGCTGGGCATGCACACGAAATAATTCGTTTGTAACGAGCCTTTCGTGATACAAACCAACGCTTTATACTACCAAAGATAACTTCTACTACCCATCGGTTTTTACTCACTAATTATGTTGAATAATATAGCTATCCTATTTAAGCTCCTATAGGATTTCTTCTGTATTGGTTTTGATTCCTCGACTATGAAAGTAAGATACGTTAGCTGGAAATTACTAACCTTTGTCTGCATGTACTTCTCTGGGGTTATATCCTAGTTTTCTTATTAATGTCTTTAGCCTTCTACTATCATGCTCATTGGCTGCTACGCTATACTGCTAGTATCATTCCATTTTATTCTACTTCTATGTTTTTCTTGTATCTATAGGAGAGTTTACCTGATTTCTTGAGCCATTTTCTTTGAGTGTCTACTCTTGATTGAGTCTCTTTTTTGACCTTTTTTTTCTTTAACTGATTTGCTTTTCCCCTCTTCTTTTCGATCCTTCACTACGTAGGTAGTTAGCTCTCTTTGGCGTAAAGGGATTCACTGTAATACTAAACATTTACTATCACTCCTATATTAACTCTTGAGTGATGCTTTCTAATTTTTTATTGAGCTTTTTCAGTAAACGCTCATATGTCCTTTTGGCTACTATTTCATTGCTAAATCTGCATAGAGTCGTATTATCTGGGATCTGATATTATAATCGAAAACTCAAAAAGTGCATGAAGCTCAAGGATTCTTTCACCAATTCATCTATTGCTATCTCACTGAGATCATACCAGTTACTCAAAAGCATCATCTTAAATAACGATATTCCACTGTAAGCAGGTTAGCTTTTTATTCCCTGGTCTTTTGATATATTTTTCTTATTTTTTATCCATCCCTTCTAAGTGGACAAGGTGTTAACCTTTTGAAAAACTCACTCTTTCTCGTGGAGTGTTCCATATATAATTCACTAAAACTTATTTGTGCGGTGTTTCTGAGTATAGATCCGAATTTTTTATTTTCTACCCAAATAGATGAAATAATGTATTGATTTACAAATATTTTAACCTCCTTTTCTTATGCAATGTTCTTAACGTATTAGTCCTGGATCAGGAAAGGCCTCTTACAAAAGATTGCTCGTGTGCATATCCACTCTCTTATGGAGGCTATGGCAGATAATTTGTATGGTTCTCCTGTGAACATTATGTGCTGTTCATAAAAATAGATATGATTAATAATTTATAATTAATAGTGTTTCAAATACGATGTAAAAGCTAAATCTAAATCGTCTCCAACGAAGACAATCTAGGAGGCTGAATAAACGTAATCTATTTTAAAACAATGGTCTCGTAGTGGGAGTAGGAGTGAGTCGATTCTTTTCATATTGTCATGCTTGAATGGTTAAAAATGAATTTTTTAAGTACTGAATGCTGTATTTTCCTTGGTGAAAGAGCAGGTCCAATATGCTTAGATCTGAAATGAAGCCGTGTTTTTCCGAGAATACTTGATAGTATTTCGGAAAACAGGAAGACGGGTTTTTTACGTTAAATCGATTTCTCAAGTCTATAGCTTCGGCATGTTTTTTTTCATAAGTCTCGGTATGTGTGCTGAGAGGGTCTATTTCCAACAGATTGCATATTACTTGGGTGGAACGCCAGTTGAAATCCCATAAAAAGGTTTCTTTATACTCGAACAAGGATAGAAAGTCGTCTTCGTAGAATTCGTAATAGGGAGAGGATTGATAGGCTGTTTTCAGGGATTTCAGATGTTGTTTTCTCCAAGGAGATTCATAAGAAATACGTATGTCTTTGTATTTCCTTCCCCCTTTGTGTTCGATCGGGATGTTGAGCATGAGCCTTCCTTTGGCTGCGTAGATATAACAACGACTTCGGTAGGTTTGTTTTTCGTAATAGTCCTCCTTTTCCAAACAGATATCATTGGCTTGTAGCCAGTAGGCGTAGTAGCTGATCGGGGCGAAATAATAGAGAGGTATGATGATAGATTTTCTCATGAACTCGATTTATTTTTTTTTTTTTCTGTTCTTGACCAGTGAATAGAAAAAATAAAGGCCTACCACGCCTAATAAATAAGAGAGATAGGACGTCTTTTCTCGCTTGTTTTCGTTGGTGAGGGTCATGATTCGGTTCCAACGAAATTTCCATTTGAAGATATTTATAGGGTTGTTCCTGTCCCAATCAATGCTCAACCAAGTGAGTAGAGGTTTTCCGACGATGTGGTTTTCCGGAACGAAGCCGAAGTAGCGTGAATCCAGTGAATTATGTCTGTTGTCTCCCATCATGAAATAATAATCTTGTCCGATGGTATAGTCAGATGTTTCTTGACCATTAATATAAAAAAGACCTTCTCTTTCCTTTAAAGAGTTCCCTTCGTATCGGGTGATAATGTCGCGGTAGGTTTCGATATTGACTTCGCTCAGTTGAATGCGATCTCCTTTTTTTGGGATTCTAAGTGGGCCATAGAAATCTCGATTCCATTTGGAACCTTTCGGAAAGGTCGTGTTTTCCGCAAAAGTTTTAGGGAAGATATTTTTTTGTATGGAGATCACGTTTTCAAAGGACTTGATGGTCTCGGCGTTCGCTTGGGTGAGCATGATTTGATATGTGTATGTTGTTATATCTTTGGAATCTGATTTTTGTCCTTCTTCTTCAAATATTTGGATATCTTTTATGCCTATTTCATTTTGTAAGTATCTCAAGTTGAGCGGAACTTTGCTCGTTTTTACGATGTAGCCATATTGTTTTTCGGCGTTTTCGGGAAAACTTTCGGGTTTTCCGTTAACAATCAGTTCTCCTTCTTCTATTTCTAGTGTGTTCCCCGGCATCGCTACACATCGTTTAATATAGTTGTCTTTACGATCCGGTGATGTATGAGTGAGGTCTATAGGGAAATTGAATACGACAATGTCATTGCGTTTTATGGTATCTATGGCCGGAAGTCGCATGTAAGGCAGTCGGACGCAATCTACATAAGACTTGATGTTCAAGATCGGAAGTGTGTTGTGTGTAAAGGGGATGCCTATCGGGGTGATGGGAATGCGCAGTCCGTAGTGTATTTTACTAACAAATATAAAGTCGCCTACCAATAAGGTTCGTTCCATTGAAGGGGTCGGTATGGTGAAGGGTTGTATAACATAGGTGTGTATAGAAGAGGCAAATACGATTGCGAACAGCAAGGCTGAGATCATGGTTTCTTTTCGGTCTTCCGGACCTACATATTGTAGATTTTTACTATAATTAAGGAAGTAGATATACAACCCGAGGGTGAACAGCATGAGCCAGGTATCTTTTGTGCTTCGCTTTCCGAAACAACGGATAAAATCTATCCATAGGACGCCGTGCATCACCATGCAGATGATAGGTATGAAGAAAAAAGCGGTCCACCAGATAGGTCGCCGATTGATCTTGAGCATTACTATGAGGTTGTAGATAGGTATGGCCGCTTCCCAAGATTTTTTTCCAGCTTTTTGATAGAGCCGCCAAGTTCCGAAGAAGTGTATGATTTGAATGATGAGAAATCCGACAATCCAATATGCGCTCATAGTTGTTATTATTAAGATGAGGATGTTTATTTCAATGAAATCCCCAATACTTCTTTCATGGAAAAAACCCCTTTTTTTCCTTTGATCCACTCGGCGGCGAGCAAAGCTCCCAGGGCGAAGCCTTGTCGATTGTAGGCTTGATGTTTGATTTGGATTTCATCGATGGATAAGCGGTAGGTGACGGTATGTATTCCTAGTACGTCTTCCGAACGTTTTGCTTGGATGGGGATTTGATCCTTTTGTTTTTTTTCATTCAGTGTCCAACTTGTTTTGTCTGTTTCGTCGATGATATCTTGAGCGAGAGAAATGGCCGTTCCGCTGGGCGCGTCCAATTTTTGGGTGTGATGAATCTCTTCTATCTGCACTTCGTAGTCCGAGTATGGAGCCATAAGTTGAGCGAGCCTTCGGTTGATTTCAAAAAATATGTTTACCCCGACGCTGAAGTTGGAAGCATATAGGAAGGCAGCACCTCGGTCTTGGCAGATTTTTTCGATGGTATTGCGTTTTTCTAACCATCCAGTAGTTCCGCAGACTACCGAGAGCTGATTCTCGAGGCAAAGTTTTAGATTTTTAAATGCTGCTTCGGGTCGACTGAATTCTATAGCTACGTCGGCGGTTTTCAAGGCTTCGAGCTCGGGTGTGGTCGAAGTGATCAAAACGATATGATGCCCCCGTGCTTCGGCTTCTTTTTCTATAGCTTTTCCCATTTTTCCGTATCCTATCAGTGCGATGTTCATAATTTCATAGTTTTAGCTGTAATGATAACCCTAGGGTGGTTTGATTTATAATAGCTGCAGAGATGACCGCGGGGCTTACCAATAGATCTTTGTCATGGTCGATCTCGTAAAGGTGTGCGTCGACTAAAGCGTCGAATATGTTCAATATATAGATGATTGCGGTGAACAATATGGAGTAGCTGTAATTTCTTTTGGATTTTGCGTGACCTCCGACCAATTGTTCGATGGAGTAATTGTTTGGATTAGGGATTCCGTTGATGGCGTTGAGATAGATGTCGTTCCATTTATGGAATTGCTTTTGGTTGTACGCTACGGAATAAAGTCCTCCGGCCAGTAGTCCCCAGATAATCGGGATTTTCCAATATTTCTTATTGTATGCTTGTCCCAGACCGAGCAAGATGGTTGAGTATAGGGCTGCTTTTGTCGGGGAGGGTATCCAGAGCAGTGTCGGCTCGCCTATATTTTCTATGGGAGAGGTATTTTCCGGGTTGGAAGATGGGTCGGTATCGGTGATAATCTCGCCGTTTTTCGGAGCGAATCGGGAGGTGTCTTTTTGTGCGTGAGATGGTAAGGAAAGGAGCCAACAGAGTAAAGCAATGGTGTACCTCATGACAATAATTTTTTTATACGTTTAAAATCTTCGTCTGGGTTGAATGGGATGATTATTTTTCCTTTACCTGTTGATTTTCTTTGGATTTCAACGGGTTTATTAATATATTTTTCAATAGATTTGACGGCTTTTTTGAATGGATTGATAGGGTTTGTGAGCGAGTCTTTTTTTCCGGAGTTTCTGTTTTTTTTATGTTGCTTGGTTAATTCTTCCGTTTGCCATACGGACAGGGCTTTTCGGATGATTTTTTCGTAGAGACCTAATTGATTGTCACTGTTTTCTATATTGATCAGCGAGCGGCCGTTTCCCATACTGATCACGCCGTCTCGTATACCTAAATGGGTGATAGGCGTAAACTCGAGGAGTTTGGGCTGATTGCTGATGGTGGTTCTTTTTCCCCCGATCCGTTGCCTGAGTTCTTCTTGGCTGACTTGGATGTCTTGGATTAAGCATCGGTAGTACAGAGCTATTTCTATGATGTCCAGATCGTACCGTTGGATATTTTTCACCAGGGCTATTTCCAACATCTCCGTATCGTTGGCTGATCGGATAAAACCCGGAACGCTTGTCAGGTCGGCCAATTCACAGGCGTGATAGCTTCTTTTGCTGGAGATGAGTTGAAAATTGTTGTTTTCTCTTCTTACGGTGATGGGATGTATCACACCGAGTGGGTGGATAGACTCCGAGAGTTCTTGAAATTGTTCTTGATTGAAACGGGTTCGGAGTTGATAGGGCTTAACGACGAGACCTTTCAAAGGAATTTCTATAATGTGTCCTATGGATTTCTGTGGATATAATGAAGTGGAATTTGTTTCTGATGTCCTTTCGCTCAATATAGCTGAACGGCCTCGATCCAGTGCTTTTTTTTTAGATTGGTTCATGGATGAAGGCCTCATTGTTTTTTCAAAAATTCATGGGCCAGGTTAAAATAGTTGATGCTACCTTTATTTTCTACGTCGTATTGTATGATTGAGCTTCCGAAGCTTAAAGCTTCGTTGATCCTCAATTTTCTTCGGATGAGGGTTTCGAAAGTCATTTTCGGAAAATGGGTCTTGATTTCTTCGATGACTTGGTTGGACAGTCGCAGCCTCGGATCGTACATTGTGGGCAGAAGGCCTTCGATGTCCAGGGTTTGGTTGTGTAAGTGTTGCACACTTTTTATTGTATTCAAAAGCTTACCTAACCTTTCCAGAGCAAAGTATTCGCATTGTATGGGGATGATGACAGAGCCAGCTGCCGTGATCGCGTTCAATGTGATCAATCCTAATGAGAATGGACAGTTGATGATGATGTAGTAGTAATCATCTTTGACGGGTTGTTTGGCGTCCTTGAGTATGTATTCGCGTTTAGGGTTGTCAACCAGTTTGATTTCTGTGGCGACCAGATTCAGGTGTGAGGGGAGTATGAACACGTTGAGCGTTGCGGTTTTTCGAACGTTCTCTTGTAAAGAGCTCTGATTTTGAAAGGTCTCATAGGTTCCTCCTTGGAGGTTTTCGACATCCAAGCCTAGTCCTGAAGTGGCATTGGCTTTCGGATCGGTGTCGATCAAAAGGATCTTTTTTACCAATATCCCCAGTGCTGCTGCTAGGTTGATGGCTGTAGTGGTTTTATCTACGCTTCTTTTTTGATTTGCAATAGCGATTATTTTATCCATAGTGTGGAGAAATCGGAGATAAAAGTACGATAAATTTAAAAATTATTTTTTACTAGAATAAAAATAGAATCTGCACTGGATGCGCGGTTATAATCTGAAAACGTTACATGAGAGAAGAAAAATAAAAAATTGAAAACGTTGCATGGGAGAAGGATATTAAAATATTTATAAATCAATATATTATTTCGAGACCATTATGTTAATGGTGGATTACGTTTATTCTAGCATCCTAGATGGGATCGTTAGAGAAAATGTAGATTTAGTCTTTCACATTGTATTCGAAATACTGTTGATTATAAATTAATTAATTATATCTATTTTTATGGACAGCGCATAATAATGCCAAGGGAACGATACAAAGTATGGTCATAGCCTCCATAAGATGCTGGGTATGCAAACGAGCTAATGGCTTTACCCCTATACTATTATGCTCATTGGCTACTACGCTATGTACAGCTAGTATCATTCCATTTTTATATTCCCCTATCTTCTTCTACGTATCCGTAGTAGATGTTACCTGATTTCTTGAGCCATTTTCCTTGAGTTTCTACTCCTGATTGTTTTTTTTTTTACTTTTTCTTTCTTTGACTGATTTGCTTTTGCCTCTTTCTTCCGATCCTCCCCTACGTAGGTAGGCCCCCCATTGGGAACAAGAGGCCTCACTGTAATACTGGCACTTACTATTACTTCTGTTTTAACCATCGCCTGATGTTTTTCTAACTCCTTATTGATTTTTTTAAGTAAGAGTTCATATGCCTTTTTGGTTACTATTTCATTGCGAACTCCGCATAGAGTCGTATGATCTGGGATCTGATCTTCCAATCGAAAACCAAAAAAGCGCATACAGCTCAAGGATTTTTTCACCAATTCTTCCGTTCCTACATTACTGAGATCATACCAGTGACTCAAAATCATCATCGTAAATAACGATATTCTACTGTAAGCAGGTTGCTTTTATTCCTTGTCCTTTTTGATATATTTTTTTATTTTTTTTTACATCCCTTACCAGTGGATCAATGGTTTTTAACTTTTTGAAAAACTCAATCCTTCTGGTAGAACGTTCCATATTTAGCTCACTAAATATTATTTGTGCAGTGCTTTTGAGTATGGTTGCGAATTTTTTATTTTGTACTCCAAATACACGAAACGAGAACGTTGCATGGAAGAAGGAGGTTAAAATATTTGTAAATCAATATATTGTTTCGTATATTTTGAATATAAAATAAAAAATTAGCAACTATGCTCAGAAGCACTGCACAAATAATCTTTAGTGAGCTATATATGGAACATTCTACCAGAAAGATTGAGTTTTTCAAAAGGTTAAACACCTAGATCAACTGGGAAGGGATGGAAAAAGAAATAAAAAAATATATCAAAAATGACAGGGAATAAAAGCAATCTGCTTACAGTAGAAAATCGTTATTTACGATGATGATTTTGAGTCACTGGCGTGATTTCAGTAATGTAGGAACGGAAGAATTGGTGAAAAAATCCTTGAGCTGTATGCGCTTTTTTGGTTTTCAATTGGAAGATCAGATCCCAGATCATACGATTCTATGCGAATTTCGCAATGAAAGAGTAGCGAAAAAGGCATATGAGCGCTTACTGAAAAAGATCAATAAGGAATTAGAAAAGCATCAGGCTATAGTTAAAACAGGAGTGATAGTAGATGCTAGTATTACAGTGAGCCCTTTGATCCTAGGGGAACTCTACCTACGTAGAGGAGGATCGGAAGGAAGAAGGGCAAAAGCAAATCAGTCAAAAAAAGCAAGGGTAAAAAAAGAGAATTAATTAGGAGTCGATACTCAAGGAAAATGGCTCAAGAATCAGGTAAACTCTACTATGGACACAAGAAGCACACAGGGGGGATAAAAATGGAATGATACTAGCTGTACGTAATCCACCATTAACACAATGGTCTTAAAGTGTTGGTTTGGATCAAGAAGGCTCGTTATAAAAGATTAGCTCGTGAGCATGCCTAGTGTCTTATGGAGGGCTATGGGCATAATTTTTATCATACTTCTGGTATTGTTATGCACTATTCGTAAAAAATATAATATAATTAATTAATTTATAATCAATAGCATTTCGAATACAATGTGTCAAAGATTAAATCTACATTTTCTTCAACAAAAACCATCTAGGATGCTGAATAAAGGTAATCCACTATTAACATAATGGTTTCTAAATAACATATTGATTTATAAACACTTAAAGTTGATTATCTCATGCAACGTTTTCAATATAAAGATAAATATAAAACGAAATACTGGGCTTGGAAGACTAAATAATGCCTACTTTTGCTTATTGTTTAAAAAGTCCAGACTGATGAAATTTTTTATAGACACTGCCAACTTGGATCAAATTCGTGAAGCCCAGTCGTTGGGTGTATTGGATGGGGTAACTACCAATACGTCTTTGATGGCCAAAGAGGGGATCAGCGGGTTGGAAAATATTTACAGACATTATCGGAGTATTTGCGAGATTGTGGACGGGGATGTTAGCGCGAAGGTCATATCTACGGATTTTGAGGGCATCATTAGGGAAGGAGAGGCTTTGGTGGATCTTCATCCTCATATCGTCGTAAAGGTGCCCATGATCGAAGATGGGATAAAGGCTATTCGTTATTTTTCCGAAAAAGGTATAAAAACAAATTGTACTTTGGTTTTTTCTGTCGGTCAGGCTCTTTTGGCGGCCAAGGCGGGAGCTTTTTATGTATCACCGTTCATCGGACGTTTGGATGATGTTTCTACAGACGGTTTGAATTTGATACAAGAGATCTGTACCGTGTATGACAACTACGATTTTGATACAGAGATTTTGGCCGCTTCGGTGCGTAATCCAATGCATATCGTTGAATGCGCGAAAATCGGGGCGGATGTAATCACGGCTCCCTTGCAAGAGATCAAAGCTTTATTTCGTCATCCTTTGACTGATATCGGTCTGGAGGAATTTTGTTCTGACCACAAGAAGACTAATATTTGATTAAATATTTGTTAGTAAAAATCATGAAGGTTCTATTTTTTTATTGCGATGAATAGATTAAAAAGAATTTTGTAAATGAATTGAAATAGCTAATCGAATACTAAAAATAAGAGCTTAACTTATCATTAGTTAATTTAGAAAATTAACAATAAAAAAAAAGTATTATAGAAAATACAGTTATGAAATTAAAAAAAATAAAGAAAAAAACATTATTTTAAGGTGGATTACGTTTATTCAGCCTCCTAAATGAGCTTCGTTGGAGAACGATCTAGATTTAACCTCTAATATCGTATTCAAGAACGTTGCATGAGAGAAGGAGGTTAAAATATTTGTAAATCAATATATTGTTTCGTATATTATTGGAGTAAGAAATAAAAAATTCGGCTATATGCTCAGAAGTACCGAGCAAATAAAATTTAATGAACTATATATGGAACGTCACTACCAAAAGGAATGAGTTTTTCAAAAGATTAAAAACCTTGATTCACTGGAAAGGGACGGAGAAAAAAATAAGAAAATATATCAAAAAGGCAGGGATAAAAGTAAACCTTCTTACGGTGGAATATCGTTATTTATGATGATTCTTTTGAGTAACTGGTATGATCTCAGGAATGTAAGAACGAAAGAATTCGTGAAATAAACCTTAAGCTGTATGCGCTTTTTTTTTGTTTTCGATTGGAAAATCAGATCCTAAATCATATGACTCTATGCAGATTTCGCAATGAAATAGTAGTCAAAAAAGAATATGAGAGCTTACTAAAAAAAGATCAATAAGGAATTAGAAAAGCATCAGAGGCTTAAAACAGGAGTGATAGTAGATTCCCGTATTACAGTGAGGCCCTTTTCTTCCAATGGGAGCTTTTATGTACGTAGTAGAGGATCAGAAGGAGGAGGGGGGGGGGAAATTAAATCAATCAAAGAAAAGAAAGGGTAAAAAAAAGGCTCAATCAGGAGTAGACACTCAAGAAAAATGGCTCAAGAGATCAGGTAAACTCTACTACGGATACAGGAAGCACATAGGCGTGGATAAAAATGCAATGATACTAGCAGTACATAGCGTAGCACCTAATGAGCATGATAGCATAGGTGTAAATTATTAATAACCAGGCTAGTAGATAAACACAGAGAAGTATATACAGAGAAAGGTAACTAAGTTTCAGCCAACGTCTCTTACTTTGACAGTCGAGGCATTAAAGGTCGTATACAGAAGAAAGTCTATAGGAACCGTTCTTTAAGTAGGATAGCTATATTATTCAATAAATAAGTGAGTAAAAACAGATGGATAGTATAACCACTTTTGGTAGTATAAATCGTTGGTTTGGATCAGGAAAGGCTCGTTACAAAGGATTAGTTCGTGTGTATACCTAGCCTCTTATAGAGACTATAGCTCATAATTTAGTACCCTATCCCTAGGGTTGTTATATACTATTTATAATAATAAATATTATTAATTGATTTATAGTTAATATTTATTTCGAATAAAACACGAAAATTAAATATCTATCATTCTCCAATGAAACCCATCTAGGAAGTTGAATAAACATAATCCACTTTAAAACAATGGTTTCATATTGATCATCAACGAATTTCACGAAAGTGGAAGCCACTCTGATTGAAGAGAACCGACAGATATTTCAACAGACATTAAAAAGTAAATCCGAGCGTTGTCAAAACGGACTTTTTGAATGATCTTACAAAAACTTCTGTTCCGATGATGAGCTGATTTGTTATGGAATTTTCCCGTGAAATAGAAAAAAGCCTTGAAATATTACGAGAAGGAAAGCTTTTGCTTTATCCTACCGACACCGTCTGGGGCATCGGATGTGACGCCACTCAAAGCTTAGCTGTACAAAAAATATACAGGATCAAGCAACGGGATATCTCCAAACCAATGATTGTATTGGTGGAGAGCTTTGAACGTTTATCCGAACTGGTGGAAGTATCAAAAGCAGCCCGAAGGCTCATGAGTCAAGCCGGAAAACCTTTGACCATAGTATACGAAACTCTCAAAGGAGTAGTAGCTCCAAACCTTTTAAGCAAGGATAAAACCTTGGCGATCCGTTTAACGGAAGACCCTTTTTGCAAAAGATTGATACAAGCCTTCGGAAAGGCTATCGTGTCCACTTCAGCCAATCGTTCCGGAGTCCCTCCCCCTATATCTTTTGACCGAATCGATTCCGATCTTTTGGATGAGATAGACTATATCGTAAATTTGCGCCGAGAAGAAAAAGCATATTATGAAAGCTCTTCTGTCGTGAAACTCTCTTCAAACGGAAAAAAACAAATGTTACGTAAATAATATATATGGACTTGAGTCAGGTTATTCGTCAAAAGATATTTCAGATCATCAGTCTTTCCGCCCAAGAAATTGAACAAGATTGTTATGTGATAGGAGGCTATGTAAGAGACTTTTTATTGGGTAAAACCCTTTCAAAAGACATCGATATCGTCACCACCGGAGAAGGTATTCTCTTAGCAAAACAAGTTGCTAAAAATATCTTTCCGAGTCCGAAAGTTAGTCTGTTCAAACGATTTGGAACTGCCATGTTAAAATACGAAGGCCAAGAAATCGAATTTGTCGGTTCCCGTAAAGAATCCTATCGTTCCAACAGCCGAAAGCCTATCGTGGAAACAGGAACCCTAGAAGACGATCAAAATCGCCGAGATTTCACAATTAACACTTTAGCCATCAGTTTAAATCAAGAAGACTACGGTCGCTTGATCGACCCATTCAACGGACAAGAAGATCTGAAAAGAAAGATCATACGCACACCTTTGGATCCGGAAGTAACCTATTCAGACGATCCTTTGCGCATGTTTCGCGCCATACGCTTCGCGACCCAATTGAGATTTACCATAGAAACGGCCTCGCTCCAATGCATCCGGAACAATAAACAGCGGATTCACATTGTCTCTATGGAACGAATCATGGATGAATTCCAAAAAATATTTCTCGCTCAAAAGCCTTCTATAGGGCTTCAGCTACTTTACAAAACTGAACTGCTCACGATCATTCTTCCCGAACTTACGGTCCTCCAAGGTATAGAAGAAAAAGAAGGCCAAACACACAAAGACAATTTTTATCATACTCTCGAAGTAGTGGATAACATCAGTCGTGAGACTGATTCTATTTGGTTGAGATGGGCGGCGTTGCTTCATGATATAGGAAAATCCCCTACAAAAAAATATCTTCCCAAGACTGGATGGACATTTCATTCACACGAATTTGTGGGTGCTAAAATGATCCCTTATATATTTCGACGATTAAAGTTACCGATGGGATCTTCCATGAAGTATGTCCAAAAGATCGTACGATACAGCTCGCGGCCTATTGCCCTGGTCGGAGATGAAGCCACCGACTCGGCTGTGCGCAGGCTGTTGTTTGACGCTGGAGATGACCTTGAAGATTTGATGACGCTTTGCAAAGCCGACATCACTACGAAAAATCCGATCAAACAACGTAGATACAAAAAAAATTTTTCCCTAGTGATAGAAAAGATCAAAGAGCTTGAAGAGAAAGACCGCATCCGAAATTGGCAACCCCCCATATCGGGAACTGACATCATGGACGCCTTTGGGCTGGGGCCTTGCAAACAAATAGGTATCATAAAGAGCTCCCTAAAGGAAGCCATTCTGGAGGGAGAAATACCCAACGAGTACGACTCAGCTTTTGCCTTCATGTTAAAGAAAGGTAAAGAATTAGGTCTTCAAAAAAAAAAGAATCAAATTTTCCTTTAATGAACCTTACATCTTAATTTTATGCGAGACAAACCAAATTAATTTACCATAATGATCTATAAGATAAGAGTGATATTAGATTCAGAAGAAGACGTGTTTCGTTATATTGAAATCAAGAGTACTCAAACCTTATGGAATCTGCATCAAGGAATCAAAAGCTCTTTCATTTTAACAGGTAATGATTTGGTATTTTTTTTATCATGTTGACGAGCAATGGAAACAATAAGAAGAGATTCCTTTAGAAAAAATGACGGATGATCATTCCGGTACGACTATGGCTAACATAAAGATCAAAACGGTACTTCCTGAAGAACAAGTTAGGTTTCTATATGTATATAATTTATTGATTATGTGTTGTTTATTCTTAGAACTTATACAACATAGATGACAAAAAACCGGAGTTGAATTATCCTTTAACGACAAATTTTCAACGGAAAAGTTCCTTTAAAATCTCCCAAGAAAAATCGGAGAAAAAACCGATAATGATAATGGAAAACCCAGATGATGATCTTTTCGTGTATCAAGAAGACGAAATAGAGCAAATATTTGGAAACCTTGAAATAGAAGAGGGTGAAGAAGAATATGATGAATGAGACCGAAATGTGTTTTGACAGTCTGAAAAAGGCTCTTCACGAACCACGAAAAAAAATAACTATATTAACCCACAGAAGCCCTGACGGCGATGCCATGGGATCTTCTTTAGGGTTGTGCTCCTATCTCAAAAAACTTCAGCATGACGTTCGCGTGATCGTCCCTACGGATTACCCCGAATCTTTGAAATGGATGTCCGGAAATGATGAAGTCATTATCTCTTCCGAAGAGACCAAATCCTCCTCCGAAATCCGGATCAAGGATTCGGACTATATATTTCTTTTGGATTTCAATACCCTACACAGGGTAGCCCCGCTTGATCTACCGTTGCAAGAGAGCCAAGCGACCAAAGTCATGATCGATCATCATATAGATTCCATGTCTTTTGATCTTATGTTTTCTGATCCATCAGCCCCTTCTACCACAACGCTCATATTCAAATTCATTGAGCGGATGGGAGATACAGAACTGATTGATCAGCAGACAGCCACCTGCTTATACACAGGAATGGTGACGGACACGGGGTCTTTCCGTTATCCTTCGGTCACTTCCGAAACCCATCGCATCGCCGCTAAGTTGCTTGATAAAGGTGTAGACATAGCGCACGTAAACCTCCATTTTTCCGCCATACACACCGAGCAACGGATGAGTCTTTTGGGAAAGACGCTTCAAAATTTAAAGCCCCTGGCCGCTTACCGTACTACTTATATGACAGTCAGTGCGGAAGACTTAACCGCTTATCAACACCGTCTCGGCGATACCGAAGGCTTCGTTAATTACGGTCTGGAGATAAAAAATATTGTATTTTCCGTGATATTCATTGAAGACCTCGATCAAGACTTGATCAAAATATCATTTCGGTCAAGGGGTGATTTTGATGCGAATTTTTTTGCCCGAAAGCATTTTCAAGGAGGAGGCCACAAGAACGCTTCCGGCGGAAAATCTGAAGAAAGTTTGAGCGAAACAGTGCAATATTTTTTGAATATTTTACCCGAGTATGAACAAACTCTTAATAAGACATAATCATCAATGTGATGGACCTGTCCCTTTCTAGTTTTCATTATTGGAGCTGTGTTGTAAAGATTTCTCTTCGGGGTACGTCTGTAAAAAACAAGATGGTTTTCATAAATCGAGAACATTGCATGAGAATGCTGTATTCAAATACTTATAAAGTAGTATATTATTTCGTCTACTTGGAGTAGGAAATAAAAAAAGATTCGGATCTATGTTCAGAGACCCCGAAAATAATTTTTAGAGAACTATATATGGAACAATAGTTCCAAGGGAACGATACAAATTATGGTCATAGGCTGCATAAGATGCTGGGCATGCACACGGCTAGTATCATTTCATTTTTATTCACCTCTATGTACTTCTTGTATCCGTACTAGAGTTTACCTGATTTCTTGAGTCATTTTTCTTGAGTGTCTACTCCTGATTGAGTTTCTTTTTTCGCCCTTTTCTTTCTTTTACTAATTTACCCACCTCCTTCCGGTCTACTACTACGTAGGTAGGGACCCATCTTGGGAGCAAGGGGCCTTACTGTAATATTGGTATCTACTATCACTCCTGTTTTAGCTATAGCCTGATGTTTTCCTAATTCTTTATTGATCTCTTTCAGTAAGAGCTCATATGTCTTTTTGGTTACTATTTCATTGCGAAATTTGCATAGAGCCATATGATATTTGGCTGAATCTTCCAACAAAAAACAACAAAGTCGAATGCAACCTATGTACTTTTTTACCAATTATTTCGTTTCTTTTATCACTGAAATCATCCTAGTGACTCAAAAACGTCATCTTAAAAACTATATTCCACTGTAGGTAGGTTGGCCTTTTATTTCCTGGGATTTTTGATATATTTTTCTTATTTCTTTTTCCATACTTTCCCAGTGGATCAATCTGTTTAATCTTTTGAAAAACTATTCCTTTTAGTAGAACGTTCCATATATAGTTCACTAAATCTTATTTGCGCGGTATTCCTGAGCATAGAGCCGAATCTTTTTTTATTTCCTACTCCCCGAATATACTAAAAAAATATTTTGATATTACAAATATTTTAAACTCCATCTCTCATGAACCGTTCTCGTAATCTACTATTAAAATAATGGTTTCGTGCCTAAAACCCGAAAAAATCTAAGATCTTGAGAATAAAATAAATGAATTTTTCAAGTGAGATTTACCCTTCAAATACGCCCATGTTGATGTATTTCTCCTGCCGGACTTTGATAAGTTCTGAAGAATCAAGGGCAGAGAGTTCTTTATAACTTTTGAGAATCTGTTTTTTGACAAACTTATACGCCTCCTCAGGATGGAAGTGCGCGCCCCCGAAAGGCTCCTTGATGATATCGTCGATAAGCTTCAAACGAAGCATATCATTAGGGGTAAGTTTTAGAGCCTCGGCAGCCTTCTCTTTATGCTCCCAGCTTCGCCAAAGTATAGTGGAACAACTCTCAGGAGATATCACGGAATACCAAGTATTTTCCATCATATAGACTCGGTTTCCGATACCGATTCCCAAAGCGCCGCCGCTAGCGCCCTCCCCTATGATAATAGACAAAACGGGAACTTTCAAACACATCATCTCATAAATATTCCTCCCGATCGCTTCACCTTGACCACGCTCCTCAGCCTCCAATCCCGGATAAGCTCCGGGCGTATCGATTAATGTAACGATAGGCTTTCGAAACTTTTCGGCCAATTTCATCAAGCGCAGGGCTTTTCTATACCCCTCGGGATTGGGCATACCGAAACGTCGATACTGACGATCTTTGGTATTCTTGCCCTTCTGAGTCCCTATAAACATGAAAGTTTTGTTGTCTATTTTTCCGAAACCACCTACTACGACCTTATCATCAGCCACATTACGATCTCCATGAAGCTCGATAAAATTATTCTTTGTGACAGCTTTGATATAATCGAGCGCATAAGGCCTATTGGGGTGTCTGGAAAGTTGCACTCTCTGCCAAGGAGTCAAATTGGCATGTATCTCCTTGATAGCATTTTTCAACTTCAACTGAAGTTGAGCACAAGTCTCTTTGGTATCTATTCCACTCTCTTTCCCAAGAAGAACACATTTATCATATTGTTCATAAAGCTCTTTGATCGGCTTTTCAAAATCGAGATATTCCATATATATACATATTGAAGCAAATATAGAGACCATTGTGTTAATGGTAGATTACGTTTACTCAGTCTTCTAGATGGGTTTCGTTGGAGACGATCTAGATTTAGCCTTTCACATCGTATTCGAAATACTATTGATTATAAATTAATTAATTATATCTGTTTTATGAACAGCGTATAATGATGCCAGAGGGCACGATACAAATTATGGCCATAGCCTCCATAAGATGCGGGGCATGAACACGAGCTAATCCTTTGTAACAAGCCTTTTCTGATCTAAACTAACGCTTTATACTGCCAAAGTACGATCTACTACCCATCGGGTTTTACTCACTAATTTGTTGAATACATATAGCTATCCTACTTAAAACGGGTCTATAAACTTTTTTCTGTATACTCTTTTTGATGCCTCGACTATGAAAGTAAGACAAATTGGCTAGCACTTGGTAACTTTTGTCTGCATATATTTATCTAGGTTTATATTCTAATTTGCTTATTAATAGCTTTAATTCTCTACTATCAGGATCATTAGGTGCTACGCTATGTATACTACTAGTATCATTCGATCTTTATTTACCCTATGTTCTTCTTGTATCCGTAGTAGAATTTACCTAATTTTTGAGCCATTTACCTTAAGTATCTACTCCTAATTAAGTCTCTTTTTTCCTTGCTTTTCTTTGAGTGATTTGCTTTTTCCTTTCTTTCTTTTGCTCCCTCACTACGTAGGGGAGAATCTCCATTAAGAGTAAGGGCTCTCAGTGTAATACTGGTATTTACTATCACTGCTATTTTAACTATACCTTATATTTTTCTAATTCCTTATTAATCTTTTCACTAAACTCTCATATGCCTTTTTGGTTACTATTTCATTGCGAAATCTGCATAGAGTCGTATGGTCTATGGTCTGATCCTCTAATCGAAAACCAAAAAATTGCATGCAGCTCAAGGATTTTTTCACCAATTTTTCGTTCCTATCTGACTGAGATCATACCAATGACTTAAAAGCATCCTCGTAAATAACGATATTACCACTGTAAGCAGATTGTTCGTTTATTCCCTGGACTTTTTGATACATTTTTCTTATTTCTTTCTTCATCCCATCCTAGTGGATCAGTTTGTTTAGCTATTCAAAAAAAATACTTTTCCTCGTGTTGCATTCAATATAAAGTTAGCTAAAACTTATTTAGGAACTACTTCTTATCATAAGGGGGGTGTTTTTTACTCTAAATTTAAAATATATTAATTTGATTTACAAGTATTTAATTTTTTTTTCGTGCAGTGGTTTTAAAACTCTTTTTGTTCTATCAGCTTACGGAATTGATTTACTTATTCAAAAGATCTATTTACATTTGTTCACCAATCTTAATCTCCCCGAAGGGAGAGTTGCCGGAGTGGTTAACGGAGCAGTTTGCTAAACTGTCGGCAGGAGACTGTCGCGTGGGTTCGAATCCCACACTCTCCGCCGGTAGGGACCGGGGTGTAGCGTAGCCCGGTTATCGCGCCTGGTTTGGGACCAGGAGGTCGCAGGTTCGAATCCTGCCACCCCGACAGAGTGTTAATATTTTAAGGGAATAGGCCACGTAGCTCAGTTGGATAGAGCAACTGCCTTCTAAGCAGTCGGTCGCAGGTTCGAATCCTGCCGTGGTCACGGGGGAAACAACTTAAACATAAGTTATGTAATCATCGAATTTTATTTCTCATTCTCTCTTTAATTTCTTGTTTTTTTGTAAATTTATTACTTCTTTCAATAAAAATAATTCACAAATTTTCCGCATGATTATTAGGATAACGCTCTAAAAATAAGATAAAATCACAAAAGAAGGGCCCTGTCAAAATCATCTGCAAGTATAAAGAAAAAAAAGAAACGTAGAAGTACAAGCTTTTATGCTTTTGAGCGGTAATTGAACTAGAATGTTTGAGAATGTTGCATGAGAAAAGGAGGTTAAAATCTTTGTAAATAAATATACCATATCGAAACCATTGTGTTAAGGTTAATTACGTCTTGTTAAGCCATCCTAGATGGGTTTAGTTGGGAGGATATATATTTAATCTTTCACACCGTATTCGAAATACTAGTTAATTATAAAACAATTAATTACATATATTATTATTAAAAATTCATAATAATACCAGGGAAATCATATAAATTATGAGCGATATCCTCCATAAGACGCTGTGCATGCACAGCGAGCTAATCCATTTGTACGAACCTTTCCTGATCCAGGCCAACGCTTTATACTCTCAAAAATACGTTCTACAATCCATCGGGTTTTACTCACTAATTTATTGAATAATATAGCTACCCTATTTAAGGTCCGGTTCCTATAGGTTTTATTCTGTATAGGGTATTTGATGCCTCGATTATTAAAGTAAGATACGTTAGCTGGTACTTGGCAACCTTTGTCTGTATATACGTCTCTGAGGTTATATCCTAGTGATTATTAATAGATTTAGCACTCTACTATCTTGCTCATTGGCTGCTACGCTATGTATTGCTAGTATCATTCCATGAGGCGATTAACACAATGGTCCCGTTCTATATATAGTTCACTAAAGCTTATTTGTGCGGTGCTTCTGAGCATAGAGCCGAATTTTTTTATTTTCTACTCCAAGTATACGAGACAATATATTTATTTACAAATATTTTAACTTTCTTCTCTCATGTATCGTTCTCGATATGAGACGCGTTATGAAGAAGAAAAAACAGCCGATTATCAGAGTTTAATTTTTCGATTCTTACGAAGATTCCCCTTCGTATAAAGGAACCGGAGCGACAAAAAGCCAAAAATCCGGACAAAAAAGAAGACGGAAATTAAACAAGAAATCTAGACAAATAGTGAAGCAAAAAGATAATAAACATTAGTCATAATATTGATAACCAAATTAATAGAAAAAAATTAGTGGTACCTCCCGGAATCGAACCGGGGACACACGGATTTTCAGTCCGTTGCTCTACCAAATGAGCTAAGGTACCGGCCAGGTTCGCAAATATAGCGGAAAAATATAATTTGAGATCATTGTGTTAATGGTGGATTACGCTTATTCAGCGTCTTAGATGGGCTTCGTTAGATAAAACGTAGATTTAGTCTTTCACATTGTATTCGAAATATTATTCTCTTATAAATTAATTAATTATATCTATTTTTATGAACAGCACATAATAATACCAAGGGCACGATACAAATTATGTTCCATAGCCTCCATAAAATTCTGGGAATGTAAAAGATGATGCTATGGCTCATAATTTGTATCGTACCCTTGGAATTATTATGCGCTGTCCATAAAAATAGATGTGATTAATTAATTTATAATCAATAGTTTTCAAATACAATGTGAAAAACTAAATCTACGTTTTATCTAATGCCCCATCTAGGATGGCTGAATAAACATAATACACCATTAAGATAATGGTTTCACGATCTAATCCTTTGTAACGATATTTCTTGATCCAACCACTCTTTATACTGCAAAAAGTACGTTCTACTACCCATTGGATTTTACTCACTAATTTGTTGAATAATATAGTTATCCTACTTAAGGGAGGTCTCTATAGACTTTCTTCTGTATAGGGTCTTTGATCCTCGACTATGAAAGTAAGATAGGTTGACTGGTACTTGCTAACCTTTGTCTGCTTATACTTCTCTAGTATTATATATTAGTTTTCTTATTAATAGATTTAGATTTTTAGTATCATACTCATTGGTGGCTACGATATGTAGTGCTAGTATCATTCCATTTTTATCCTTCACCTATGTCCTTCTTGTATCCGTAGTAGAGTTTACTTGATCTCTTGAGCCATTTTCCTTGAGTGTCTACTCCTGATTGAGTCTCTTTTTTTTCCCTTGCTTTTCTTTGACTGATTTGCTTTTATCCCTCTTCCTTCCGATCCTCTTACTACGTAGGTAGGAGATCACTTTGGAGTAAAGAGACTCACTATAATACTGGCATCTACTATCATTCCTTTTTTAAGTATCTCCTGATTCTTTTCTAATTCCTTATTGATGTTTTGCAGTTAAGCTCTCATATTTCTTTTTGGCTACTATTTCATTGCAAAATCTGAATAGATTCTAGAAGGTTGCATGGGAGGAGAAGGTTAAAATGTTTGTAAATAAATATATTATTTCGTCTATTTGGAGTAGAAAATAAAAAATTCGGCTCTATGATCAGAAGTAGCGAACAAATAAGCTTTAGTGAACTATATATGGAACGTTCTACCAGAAGGAGTGAGTTTTTCAAAAAGGTTAAACACCTTGATCCACTAGGAAGTGTATGAAGAAAGAAATAAGAAAAATATATCAAAAAGGCCATGGCATAAAAGCTGAACTTGCTTACAGTGGAATATCGTTTTTAAGATGATGCTTTTGAGTCACTGGTATGATCTCAGTGATGTAGGAAAGGAACAATTGGTGAAATAATCCTTAAGCTGCATGCGCTTTTGTGATTTTCAATTGGAAGATCAGATCCCAGATCATACGACTCTATGCATATTTCGTAATGAAATAGTAGCCAAAAAGGAATATGAGAGCTTAGTGAAAACGATCAATAAGGAATTAGAAAAGAATCAGACGATAGTTAAAACAGGAGTCATAGTAGATTCCACTATTATAGTGGTCTTTTTGCTCCCAAGGGGCTCCCACCTACGTAGGTGGAGGATCGGAAGGAAAAGGGGCAAAAGAAAATAAGTCAAAGAAAAGAAAGGGTAAAAAAAAGATTCAATCAGGAGTAGAGACACTCAAGGAAAATGGTTCAAGAAATCAGGTAAACTCTACTATAGATACAAGAAGCACATAGGTGAGGATAAAAATGAAATGAACTAGAAGTATATAGCGTAGCAGCCAATGATTATGATAGTAGAGGATTAACCCATTATAGCAAACTAGGATATAACCCCACAGAAGTAGTATGCAGACAAAGGTTACCAAGTGCCAGTCAACGTGTCTTACTTTCATAGTAGAGGCATCAAAGATCGTAGATAGAATAAAGCCTATAGGAACCGTCCCTTAAGTAGGGTAGCTATATTATTCAACAAATTAGTGAGTAACCCCCGATGGGTAGTAGAACGTACTTTTTGCAGTATAAAGCGTTGGTTTAGATAAGGAAATGCCGTTACAAAGTATTAGCTCGTGTGCATGCCCAACATCTTATGGGAGGCTATGGGTATAATTTGTATGATTCCCCTGGAATTATTATGCGCTGTTCATAAAAATAGATATAATTAATTAATTTATAATAAATAATTTTTTTGAATACAATGTTAAAGAGTAAATCCACATCGTCTCCAACCAAGCTCATCTAGGAGGTTGAATAAACGTAATCCACTATTAACACAATGGTCTCGAATCGTATGATCTGGGATCTGATTTTCCAACCGAAAACCACAAAAGTGCATGAAGCTTAAGGATTATTTCACCAATTGTTCCGTTCCTACATCACTGAGATCATACCAGTGACTCAAAAGCATCATCGTTAAATAACGATATTCCACTGTAAGCTGGTTGTCTTTTATTTCCTAGCCTTTTTAATATATTTTTTTATTTCTTTCTCTATCGCTTTCCAGTGGATCAACGGTTATTAATCTTTTGAAAAACTAACTCCTTCTGGTAGAGTGTTTCATATATAGTTCACTAAAGCTTATTTGTGCGGGACTTCTGAGTATAGATCTGAATTTTTTTTATTTTCTATCCCAAATAGACGAAACAATATATTGATTTACAAAAATTTTAACTTCTTTATCCCATGCAACGTTCTCAATTTATACGAAAATGGACTTGATGTTTTTTTTAAGAGAGCTAAGGCCTCCTAAAGGTAAACATATTACAGTTCCATAAGAAATCTCACTTTGTCATAAGGTCAAAAAAATTCATCTTTGCTGAGATTAACTTTAGAAATTGATTTAATGCTTTCAACAAAATATTCCCTATTTGCCTTGTCCGCGTTTTTTTTCTTTTTGTCCGAAGTAAACGGGCAAGATCTTTCTGTTTCTTCATACAGTTACTTCGGTTTGGGCGAGGAAAAATCTGAAAATAATGTGCCCTCGCACACTATGGGAGGTATCTCCACAGCATATGAAGCTCCTTTCGGAGCAAGTCTGAATTTTTCTAATCCTGCTGCTAACACAAAAGTATCGACAACCTTGTTCAGTACTAACGTCACACTTGATCAAATGAACTTCTCCGGAAGGAGGGTTTTGAAGTATCAAAACACGTTTTATTTTTCAAATATTTCCCTTGGTTTTCCTCTCAGAGAAAAAACTATTTTAGGATTTGGTTATCAACCTTATACAGGTTATTATAATCGCATGTATGGCCCCAATTCTGCTCAATATCAATTCGATGAGGAAAGAAAAATCATCAAAGGAAGCGGTGGGCTCAATTCTTTTCATGCCTTTTTGAGGTATAAGATCGATAATAATTGGAGTGTAGGTCTTCGAGGAAACTACTTGTTCGGCAGTCTCACGAACCAATATCTATTTTACACTTCTCCGGATTTATCCCAGGTTGCTTTGCAAGAAGATCGGATCAATGGAATAAATCTAACTGCGGGTATATTCTCCATCATGCCCTCTGCAACGGGAAGAATATTTTCTGCAGGAGCTACTTATGGGTTCGGAAAAAAAATGACTGTAAAGAGGACGATGAACAGATTCAACACACTCAACGGAGACACAGAACAAGGCTCTTGGACGACAGAAACCGTTACTGAAAACATTCCGTTGAGGTTACCGATGTCGGCAAGCTTGGGTTTTTCTTATAGAGAAGACAATAAATGGATGCTGAGCACTCAATATGATTGGAAAAAGACCTCAGAACTTGAGGCTATCAAGCACAATACTCCCGGGTTGGATGAGGCTTACAGAAACTCACAAAAATTTTCTGTAGGAGGTTATTGGATCCCTCAATACAATTCTTACAAAAATTATCTTGACAAGATTATTTATCGATTCGGGTTGTATTATAAAAATACAGAACTGTACATCAACCATCAAGGCATATCAGACTATGGTTTAACATTGGGCATTGGGTTGCCGATAAGAAAAAGAGAATCAGAGGAAAGCACTTCTTATTTAAATATAGGACTGGCCCTAGGCCAAAGGGGCTCCACCAAAAAAAATCTAACCCGGGAGAGGTATTTCAGCGCTAAAATAGATTTTTCCTTTGGGGCAAAATGGTTTCAAAAAAGAATTTACGATTAATGCCCAAATTAATGGCATGAAAAAATGTATTCCCTCTTAACAAGAATACTTTCGTCAGTCACTTTCGCCTTACTGATATGTTGCGGGGAAAAAACTATCCCGTCTGCAAACAAGAAGAAAAAATTTGTTTCCAGAATCTTTATTCGGGCACAGATCATATTAAAAGAATCCGGTTTGGTCAAGATCAACCTTCAAGCACCGTTAATCGAGGAATATACCTCCTCTGAAAAAAATAATGCCTACACACTGTTCCCTAAAGGAGTGAAGCTTCATTATTATGAAAAAGAGAAAGCCCAACTGGGCTTTTTACAAGCTGACTGGGGTAAAGCCATGGAAGAAGAAAAACTTTACGAAGTTCAAGGAAATGTAATGATCACGAACTCGTGTAAAGACACGTTGAAAACTTCACATATTTTCTGGAACAGAAAAGAACGAAGAATTTATAACGATGTGCCTACCGAGATTCATCGTGCTGATGGGACTGTAATCAATGCGAAAAATGGATTGGAAGGATCCGATGAATTGAAAGAAATCACCTTGAAAAACACTGATGGGCTTATCCATCTATATCAAGACCCTGCACGATGATAACATATATCTGCATTATTTCAATCACTTTGATCCTTTCAGCCTTTTTCTCTGGAATGGAGATGGCATTTGTCTCTTGTGACCGTTTCCAGATCGAATTGGAAAAAAAGAAAAACACTTTACGCTCAAGGTTGCTCACTCGTATTGTCGGACAACCGAGAGAGTTTATTGCCACCATGCTCATAGGCAACAATATAGCACTGGTGATCTATGGGATTTATATGGGGCGCCTCATCGGGAAATTGCTATTTCCTATAATGTGGAGCCAAAATGAAGATTCATTATGGGGCTTGTTTTTACAGACGTGCTTATCAACTTTGATTATTTTAATCATTGCGGAATTTTTACCCAAGCTCATCTTTAGAGTATATGCTCACGAGACTTTACATTTTTTCATCATCCCCATTTACAGCGTTTTCAAGCTTCTTTCTCCCGTGACCCGATTCATTATGTGGATATCTAACGATTTTCTCAAACTCTTGGGAAATAAAGAAAAAGATCAAGTGAAGATTTTCGATAAAGAAGACCTAGGGCTTTTCATTTCCGAAAAAATACAAGATACCGAACCTTCCAAAATCGAATCCGAAGTAGAAATCTTTCATAAAGCTTTAGATTTTTCTCAAATCAAAGCGCGAGAATCTATGGCGCCTCGCAAAGAAATGATCGCCGTAGAACTAGATACACCTATTGAAGATGTCAGTCGAAAATTCACGGACGAAGGATTGTCAAAAATCATTATCTATAAAGACAACGTAGATAACATCATTGGATATATCCACTATCTTGAATTATTTAAAAAACCTCAAAATCTTCGCTCAATACTCCTTCCGATAGAATTCGTCCACGAAACTATGCCCGCTCAAGCGATTATGAACATGTTGATCAAAAAACGAAAAAGCGTTGCTATAGTGCTGGACGAATACGGAGGAACGGCAGGACTAATCACCATAGAAGATGTTTTGGAAGAGTTGCTCGGTAATATAGAAGATGAACACGATAAAGTCCAATACACGGAGAAAAAAATCGGAGACCATAAATTTCTTTTTTCAGCCCGCCTCGAGATCGACTACTTAAACAATCGATACAAACTCGAACTACCCCAGTCGGAAGACTATGAAACACTCGGAGGTTTTATTGTATCCCATACCGAAGACATCCCTAAAGAAGGAGAAATATTAACATTAAATGATTTTTATTTTGAAGTTAAAAAAGTGTCTAAAAACAAAATA
Source organism: Flavobacteriales bacterium Tduv (assembly GCA_047528255.1). Lineage (GTDB taxonomy): Bacteria > Bacteroidota > Bacteroidia > Flavobacteriales > Blattabacteriaceae. Next base: position 81,651 of record CP180024.1, read on the forward strand.
GAAGAAGTTCTGCTACGAAAATATAGATGAATATAAACATTTTTTATGATTTGATTATTAAATTGTACTTTCGCCCCACACTAAACTTATGATACATGGCTCTTTTAGGAAAGATTAGAAAACACTCTTGGTTGCTTATCCTAGCTATAGGACTGGCTTTGCTAGCTTTTGTTGTTGATCCTAAGATATTTTCGTACTTTATGAGAAAAGATCCGAATATTATCGGGAAAGTCGATGGTGAAGACATTCTTAGACAAGAATACGTAGAGCAGATAAACTTTCAAAAGAAATTTCGTCAGAATCTTCCCGAAGCCTTTCTGAACGTTCAAGCCTGGGAAAATCTGGTCGATGAAAAACTTTTGACCAGACAAGCCGAAAAGCTAGGCATACAAACCGGAGAAAAAGACTTTTGGAAGACTCTAGCTAGGAAATCCATCTACAGTCAGGTACCTTATTTCCAAGAAAAAAACGGCAACTTTAGCACAGCTAAGTTCAAGTTTTATCTGTCAAATCTCGAAAAGACAGCCAAAAAAGATAAGCAAGCTTCCGAAGAACTCAAGCTTTGGGCTTATCAAAAACAACTCATTCCTAAGCAACTCTTGGCCGAGCAATATTTAAAAATGTCCGTAAACGGACTGAATACGACAATAGTAGAAGCCGAATTAAGTCATCAAGCCAAACATACTTCAGTCAATATAGACTATATCTTTTTTCCCTATTCCGAATACGAAAAAAAAAACAAAATATCCATCAAAGACGAAGAAGTCGCAGCCTATATAAATGCTCATAAAGCGCGTTATAAGAGATCAGCTTCCCGAGATCTCAGCTTGGTGTTGTTTCCTGCCCAAGCTTCTCCTGAAGATCTCGACGCAATCAAAAAACAGGTAGACACTCTAGCCTCTAAATTCAGGACTACGATAAATGACTCCTTATTTGTCTCTACCCATTCAGAGATTCCCTATAATCCAAGCTATCATACAGAAGATTCTTTGCCTTCTTTCCTGAAGAATTTCATAAAAAACGCAAGCGTCGGAAACATTTACGGCCCTACAAGGAAAGAAAACGCTTATATCATAGCCAAACTAACCGGAAAAAAAATGCGATCGGAATCGACAAAATCAAACCACATCCTCATCGCTTACAAAGGCTCTACACGTAGCTCGGCTACTCGAAGCAAGGAACAAGCAAAAAAAATAGCGGAGAGATTCTACGCTACAATCAAAGCCAATCCGAACCAGTTCGAAGCTCTCAGCCAAAAATCTGATGACCCGAGTGCTATACAAAATAAAGGAAGCCTCGGATGGACAAAAAACAACGAAAAAGGACTCGTTCCCGAGTATCAAAAATTCTTAAATGAAAACCCAAAAGGAGCCATAGGAATCATCGAGACCCCATTCGGATATCATATCATACGGATTGACGATAAAAGCCCGTTGAAGCCATCCTATCAGCTGGCTATCATATTGAAGAGTATTAATCCCTCAAAGAAAACGGAAGCTGTTCTTTATACGAATGCCACACGATTTCTTCAAGAAAATTATAAAGTAAATCAAAGTACATTCATCAATAATGCCCGAAAAAAAAGGTACCTAAATGTCATTTCAAAGGAAGTTACAGCTAATCAGCCCATCATCGGAGAATTAAACTCAGATTCGGAAATCATCCGTTGGGCATTTGATGAAGGACGAAACCCCGGCCAAACCAAATTATTCACTACCCCCAATGGGGATTATATAGTAGTCTATCTTTCTGCTATACAATCCGAGGGATTGGCTTCCGTAGAGAAAGTCAAAAATGAGGTAATTTCTATTTTGAAAAAACAAAAGCTTGCCAAAATCGTGTTCGATGATGTGAAAAAAAGTCAGGAAAAAGACTTAGAAGGTCTTGCCTCAGCCCTATCCAGAGAGATTAAAAAAACCGACTCGATTATTTTTGAAAATGCCATCTTACAGGGGATAGGAAAAGAGCCCAAAGTAGTAGGTGCTGCGTTCGCCTTGCCTTTGAAACATATTTCCACGCCAATAACCGGTGAGCAAGGGGTCTTTATCATTCGTGCCAACACACGAATCGAAGCCCCAAAAGTCACCGATTACACTCAAGAAATTCAAGTCAACAACTCTATTCTGCAGAAAATTTCTATAGAAGCTATATTGAAAACCTTGAAGGACAAAGCCAAAATAGAAGATTACAGGAACAAATTCTCTGAAACGAATCCCAATAAAAGTAAGGAAGAAGGTTACTTCTCGTCCTTTCAAATACTGGTGAGAAAGACGAAAAAGGGGGACTACCCAAACAAGTCCTACAATCCTACATCTACTCTAAAACCATTGTGTTAATGATGAATTATCTTTATTCACCCTCCTCTAGATTTCTTCATTAGAAACGATGTAAATTTAGTCTTTCACATCGTAATTGAAACCCATTAATTATTAATTATAATATATCTATTTTTATGAACAGCTCATAATAATGCCAGGGGCACGATACGAGAACGTTGCATGAGAGCAGAAGGCTAAAATATTTGTAAATCAACACATTGTTTTGATATCATTGTTTTAATAGTGCATTACGCTTATTCAGCCTCCTAGATGGGTTTTGTTAGATAAAATGTAGATTTAGTTTTTCATATTGTATTTGAAATACTGTTGATTATAAATTAATTAATTATATCTATTTTATGGAAATCGCATAACAATTCCAGGGGCACGATACAAATTATGATCCATATCCTCCATAAGATGCTGGTCATGCACACGAGCTAATCCTTTGTAACGAGCCTTTCTTGATCCAAACCAACGCTTTATACTGCTAAAAGTACGTTCTACTACCCATCGGGTAGTACTCACTAATTTGTTGAATAATATAGCTATTCCTACTTAAGGAATGGTTTCTATAGACTTTTTTCTGTATACGGTCTTTGATGCCTCGACTATGAAAGTAAGACACGTTGGCTGCTACTTGGTAACCTTTGTCTGCATATACTTCTCTGGGTTTATATCTTAGTTTGCTTATTAGTGGTTTTAACCATCTACTATCATTGTTCATTGGCTATTACGCTATGTACTGCTAGTATCATTTCATTTTTATCTAGACCTATGTGTTTCTTGTATTCGTAGTAGATTTTACCTGATTTCTTGAACTATATTCCTTGAATATCTATTCCTTATTGATTCTCTTTTTTACCCTTGCTTTTCTTTGACTGATTTTCTTTTCCTCCTCTTTTTTCGGATCTTCCATTATGGAGCTAGGAGATCTCTTTGGAGCAAGACATAATCACTTGTAATACTGGAATCTACTATCACTTCTGTTTTAACTATCGCCTGATGCTTTTCTAATTCCTTATTGATTTTTTTCACTAAGCTCTCATATGCCTTTTTTGCTACTATTTCATTGCGAAATATGCGTAGAGTCGTATGATCTGGATCTGATTTTCCAATCGAAAACCACAAAAGCTCATGTAGCTCAAGGATTCTTTCACCAATTCTTCCGTTCCTACATCACTGAGATTATACCAGTGATGCAAAAGCATCATCTTAAATAACGATATTCCACTGTAAGCCGGTTGCTTTTTATTCCCTGGATTTTTTGATATATTTTTCTTATTTTTTTCTCCATCCTTTTCCAGTGGATCAAGGTGTTTAACCTTTTGAAAAAATAACTCCGTCTATATATAGTTCACTAAAACTTAGTTCTGTGGTGCTTCTGAGCATAGAACCGAATTTTTTTATTTTCTACTACAGAATATACAAAATAATATATTGATTTATAAATATTTTAGAGCTTTTCTCTCATGCAATGTTATCACTCTATTGGACGGCTGATGAGATATTTGGAAGATTCCCGTCAAAAGCCGTACGGCTATGAAACTTCTGTTTATTCCAAATTTAGAGAAAAAAAACTTTTTCGAAGTAAGTATATATCCTAAAAATCAAGAGAATTACTTGGGGCTATCTAAATTTTTGAAGAATCAGGGAAAATATATTTATGTTCAGAGAACAGAGATTTCATAGATCCTCAAGAATTGGAAAGAATTGTACCTAAAAATTTTATTATTCCAATAATCATCTCACGATTTAGAAGAACGTATAACCTTTTCCACTTCATCAAACCAACGAATCATATCTCCTTGAGGTTTTTTTGTCAGAAGACTTACCACAATAATCGTAAAAGAAGCTGAAATAAACCCCGGAATTATTTCGTAGACAAAATCTTTCAAAGAACTATTGACCCATATAAATACTGTCAACGCTCCCACGATCATCCCTGAAAGAGCTCCGGCTCCTGTCATACGTTTCCAGTGCAAACTGAACAAGACAACTGGCCCAAATGAAGATCCAAATCCAGCCCAAGCATATGCCACAAGATTTAAGATGTTTTCATTTGTATTGTATGCTAAAAAAATAGCCATGATCGCTACAAAAAAAACAGCAAGACGACCTACAAGCACCAGTTCTTTCTCGTTGGCTTGGCGACGGAAAAATGATCTATAAAAGTCTTCTGTAATCGCGCTGGAAGTGACAAGAAGTTGCGAAGAAATCGTACTCATGATAGCAGCCAAAATAGTCGAGAGTAAAAAGCCACCAATTAATGGATGGAAGACCAATTGAACCAAGCGGATAAAAATAGCCTCCGGATTTTCCAATACCATATTTCCCTGATGTACATAAGCTATACCTACAAAACCGATAAACATAGCCCCTAAAACAGAAAAAAGCATCCACCCTAATCCTATTCTCCTGGCAGTTTTCAATTGATTTACGGAACGGATAGCCATAAAACGTACGATAATATGAGGCTGTCCAAAATAACCCAAACCCCAAGCTAATAGAGAGATAATAGCAATCGTATCTTTTCCTTTAAATAAATCCAATAGTGCTGGATTCACTTCACGTACCGTATCAAAAGTACTGCCCATACCCCCAAGCTTTATGATGACCGTCATCGGTACAATGATTAAAGCCACCATCATAATCGTTCCCTGAACAAAATCAGTCAAGCTCACAGCCATAAACCCCCCAAACAATGTGTATAAAACCACCACTCCAGCCGTTGCAAAAAGCCCAAAATTATAATCCAAACCAAAAGCAGACTTAAACAAAGTCCCTCCGGCCACCATTCCAGATGAAGTATATAGCGTGAAAAAAACAAAAATAACCAGAGCTGATATCAAACGCAACATTTTCGTTTTATCTTGGAATCGATTTTGAAAAAAATCCGGAATAGTGATAGAATTATTGGCTATTTCCGTATAAACACGAAGTCTAGGAGCTACCAACAAGTAATTCAAATATGCCCCTACCGTAAGGCCCACGGCGATCCAAATATTGGAAATTCCCGAGACGTACATCGCTCCCGGAAGCCCCATGAGCAACCATCCACTCATATCCGAAGCTCCAGCAGAAAGAGCTGTCACGGCTGGCCCTAAAGCTCGCCCACCCAACATATATTCAGACATGTCATTGGTAGACTTTCTATAATAATGGTAACCAATACCTAACATCAACAGGAAATAGAGTCCGATAGATATAAACTCGTATTGCATTTGTTTTGATTTTTTAACAGAGCAATGATAGATAAAATTTTATAAAACGAGAACGTTGAGAAAGAGAAGGTTGTTAAACTTTGTAAGTCAATACATGAGACCATTTTTTTAATGAGGCTTACGTTTATTCAGTCATCCTAGATAGGCTTAGTTGGAGAACGATCTAGATTTATTCTTTCATATTATATATATGATATTATTTATTATAAATTAATTAATTATATTTATTTTTATAAATAGTTCATAATAATACCAGGAGAAGAATACAAATTATGAACCATAGCCTCCATAACGATGCGGGGCATGCACACGAGCTAATCCTTTGTAACAAGCCTTTCCTGATCCAAACCAACGCTTTATACTACCAAAAGTATGTTCTACTACCCATCGGGTTTTACTCACTTATTTGTTGAATAATACAGCTATTCCTACTTAAGGGATGGTCCTATAGGTTTTTTCTGTATACGGTCTTTTATGCCTTGACTATGAAAGTAAAAAACGTTGGCTGGAACTTGGTAACCATTGTCTGCATATACTTCTCTGGGGTTATATCCTAGTTTTCTTATTAATGGCTTTAGCCTTCTATTATCATGCTCATTGGCAGCTACGCTATGTACAGCTAGTATCATTCCATTTTTATCCACCCCTATGTGCTTCTTGTATCCGTAGTAGAGTTTACCTGATTTCTTGAGCCATTTTCCTTGAGTGTCTACTCCTGATTGAGTCTTTTTTTTTGCCCTTTCTTTTCTTTGACTGATTTGTTTTTCCCTCTCTTCCTTCCGATCCTCCACTACGTAGGTAGGAGATCTCTTTGAAGCAAAGGGACTCACTGTAATACTGGTATCTACTATCATTCTTGTTTTAACTATTGCCTGATGCTTTTCTAATTTCTTATTGATCTCTTTTCAGTAAGATCTCATATTCTTTTTTGGCTACTATTTCATTGCGAAATATGCATAGACTCGTACGATCTGTGATCTTATCTTTTAATCAAAAACCACAAAAGCGCATGCAGCTCAAGGATTCTTTCACTAATTCTTCCGTTCCTACATCAGTGAGATCATACCAGTGACTCAAAAGTATCATCTTAAATAACGATATTCCACTGTAAGCAGGTTGGTCTTTTATTCCCTGACTTTTTTGATATATTTTTCTTATTTTTTTTTCCATAAACTTCCTAGTTGATCAAAGTTTTTAACTTTTTTGAAAAACTCATTCCTTCTGGTAGAAGGGTCCATATATAGTTCACTAAATCTTATTTGTGCGGTGCTTCTGAGCATAGAGCCGAATTTTTTTATTTTATACTCTAAATATACGAAACAATATATTGATTTACAAATATTTAACCTCCTTCTTCCATGCAACGTTCTCATATTATTCAACAAATTAGTGAGTAAAACCCGATGGGTAGTAGAACGTACTTTTGGCAGTATAAAGCGTTGGTCTGGATCAGAAAAGGCTCGTTAGAAAGGATTAGCTCGTGTGCATGCCCCGCATCGTTATGGAGGCTATGGAGCATATTTTGTATTCTTCCCCTGGTATTATTATGCACTATTTATAACAATAGATATAATTAATTAATTTATAATAAATAATATTTTAAATTCAATATGAAAGAATAAATCTACATCGTTCTCCAACGAAGCCATCTAGGATGACTGAATAAACGTAATCCGCTTTAATACAAGGGGCTCTTCATATGAAAATTATTATGAATAGAGTTTTTTTGGGCATTCTGGTCAGAACGTTATACGTCAAACATTGAAGCGGAAGTGGATGATATCACCGTCTTGTACGATGTAATCTTTACCTTCTAGGGCCATTTTCCCCGCTTCTTTGACTTTTTGTTCCGATCCGTAATTTATGAGATCTTTGTAATGAATCACTTCGGCGCGGATAAATCCTTTTTGAAAGTCGGTGTGGATGATTGATGCGGCTTCAGAAGCCGTACAGCCTTTTTGTATTGTCCAAGCTTTAACTTCTTTTATGCCTGCGGTGAAGTAAGTTTGAAGATCGAGCAGTTCGTAAGTGGAGCGTATCAACCGGTGGACTCCGGGTTCTTCAAGTCCGAGATCATCCAAAAACAGTTTTTGTTCTTCATAGGTTTCAAGTTCGGCGATGTCAGCTTCGATTTGGGCGGCAAACATCAAAACTTCAGCTTGTTCTTCGGTTGCGTTTTTTTTTACAGCTGTCACGTGATGATTTTCCGTTTTTACGGTAATGTCGTCGACATTGCACAGGTAGAGTACAGGTTTAGCGGTGAGCAGTTTTAGATTTCTGAAAATTTCTTTCTCGTCGTCGGCCAATGTCAACGTTCGTACGTTTTTTTCTGAGCTTAGGCTTTGAGCGATTTTTTGCATCAACTTAGCGGTCTTTAGCCCTTCTTTGCTTCCGGATTTGGCTTGTTTTTTAGCTTTTTCGAGGCGTTTTTCTACGATTTCGAGGTCTTTGAGCTGCAATTCGGTGTCGATGATTTTTTTGTCACGAATCGGATCGACGTAGCCTTCGACGTGGATGATGTTGTCGTTTTCAAAGCAGCGTAGAACGTGGATGATGGCTTGGGTCTCTCGGATGTTGGAGAGAAATTGATTGCCTAGACCTTCTCCTTTGTGTGCGCCTTTTACCAGGCCTGCAATGTCTACTATTTCGACCACGGCAGGGACTACTCGTTCAGGATTGACGATTTTCTCCAATCGGATCAGTCGTTTATCTGGAACTTGTACCATGCTGACGTTGGGTTCTATGGTACAGAATGGAAAATTAGCTGATTGGGCCTTAGCTTTTGATAGAGAATTGAAAAGAGTGGATTTGCCTACGTTTGGCAATCCAACGATACCACATTTCACTAGGGGGGGGGGTTGATTGAAAAGATAGTTTTTTACTTTATTAGATATGCATCAGTTGGCGATCTCGCTGATGAACTTGATGCGGATTAGGCGGAGATCTTCTTCTATGTAATCTTCTTCAAAGTGCTCCAGAGCTTTGCTGATTTTATCGGATTTTGCTGTCATGAAATAATCGAAAATTTCTTCAATTTGTTCTTCATCGAAAGTGCTTTCCAGGTAGTAATCGATATTGAGCTTGGTGCCTTGGTAAACGATGCTTTCCATCTCGGATATCAATTCTTCCATGGTTAGTCCTCTTGCTTTGGCGATGTCTGCCAAGTCTAGCTTTCGGTCTACATTTTGAATGATGAATACTTTATGTGTGGATTTGTTCAGTACTTGTTTTATGGTGAGATCGGTAGGTCTTATTATTTCGTTTTCTTCGACATAGTTTTTGATCAAGGCTACAAATTCTTGGCCCCATTTCTTGGCTTTTCCTTCTCCGACACCGAAGATTTGAGTTAGTTCTTCGAGGTTTATTGGATATTGTATGGCCATGTCGTTGAGACTGGTTTCTTGGAAAACGGCAAAGGGGGGGATTTTCAGCTTTTGTGCTATTTTTTCTCTCAAGGCTTTCAGGAGTTCCAGAAGTCTTGTGTCAAAAATGTCGGATACGCCATAGGTTCTGGATTCTTGTTTTCGAGGCATGTCACTGTAATCGTGGTCTTCGTGGATTATGAAGAAGTGGGGTGATTGTATAAATTTTTCTCCTTTGGGTAGGAGTTTGAGCACACCATAACTTTCGATTTCTTTTTTCAGGAAACCGTTAACTATGGTTTGTCGGATTAACGCCATCCAGAAGCGTTCGGATTTTTCAGCACCGTCTCCGAAGAAGTTTTCTTCAGGGAATTTGTAGGATTTGTTGAGGGCTGTTACTTTACCTAACAGTACGTGAATTAGTTCTTTTGCTCGTAATTTTTGGTGTGTTTTTTTTACCATTTCCAATAGTTGGACGAGTTCTTTTTTTACCTCTACTTTTTTTTTTGGATACCGTACATTGTCATCCATATCGGCTCCTTCTCCTGTGGTTTCGTCAAAGGCTTCTCCGAAATAGTTTAGAAGGTATTTGCGTCTTGACATTCCTGTCTCGGCATAAGCGATGACTTCGTTGAGAAGTTGCAGTCCTATTTCGCGTTCCGCTACGCTTTTATTGGCCATAAACTTCTCGAGTTTTTCCATATCTTTATAGTCGTAGAAGGCGATGCATTCTCCTATACCTCCGTCACGTCCTGCTCGTCCAGTTTCTTGATAATAGCTTTCCAAACTTTTGGATAGGTCGTAGTGTATGATGTAGCGTACATCAGGTTTATCTATGCCCATGCCGAAAGCTACTGTGGCTACGATTACATCGGATTCTTGCATCAGGAACATGTCTTGATGTTTGGATCGTATTCTAGCATCCAGACCTGCATGATAAGGAAGGGCGTTGATGCCGTTAACTTTTAACAGTTGTGAAAACTCTTCTACTTTTTTTCTACTGAGGCAATAAATGATACCTGATTGTCCGTTATGCTCCTTGATGTATTTGATTATCTGTCGGTCTATATCTACTTTGGGGCGGATTTCGTAGTACAGATTCGGACGGTTGAAAGATGATTTGTATACTTTAGCTTTCTCCATCCCCAGATTTTTTTGAATATCTTCTTGTACTTTTGGTGTGGCTGTGGCTGTCAGCGCAATGATGGGGGCGTTGGGGATTATTTTTTCGATGATGGTTTGCAGGTTTCGGTATTCGGGTCGAAAGTCATGGCCCCATTCGGATATACAATGTGCTTCGTCTATAGCGAAAAAGGATATTTTGATGCTTTTTAGGATATTTATATTTTCTTTTTTGGCTAGGGTCTCGGGAGCTACGTAGAGTAGTTTAGTATGACCAAAAAGTAGGTCATCGATGACTTTTTTTGTTTGAGATTTGTTTAAAGAGGAATTCAACACGTGGGCGACTCCATCGTCGAGAGATACGCCTCGTATAGCGTCTACTTGATTTTTCATCAAAGCGATCAATGGGGAGACCACAATAGCCGTACCTTCACTAATGAGCGCGGGAAATTGATAACATAATGACTTTCCGCCTCCTGTAGGCATGATTACGAAGACGTTTTGACCTTTCAGGAGGCCTTCGATAACTTTTTCTTGATTTTCTTTGAATCGATCAAATCCGAAGTATTGCTTTAGCGCGGGCTTCAGATCTTTATGTGTAGTAGTCATATTCTCTGCTAGGCTTATGGAACTATTTATAAATTTGTCGTACATAAAATTACGATCTTTCTGAAGACAAAGATATATATGGACTATTTAAAGATTATACAAATAGCTAAGGTTACTTTAAGAATTGAGAGCGAAGCATTGGCGTCTATGGCTGAAAAAATAAATGAATCCTTTGCTAAAGCCGCGCTTTCAATGCATCAGTGTAAGGGAAAGATTGTGCTCAGCGGTATCGGAAAGAGCTCTTATGTTGCCCAAAAAATTGTTGCTTCATTGAATTCTATAGGTGTTCCATCTCAATTTCTTCATGCTTCGGAAGCTGTTCATGGCGATTTGGGACTTTTGAATGCTGAAGATGTGGTTCTGTCTTTGTCGAAAAGCGGAAATTCTCCTGAAGTGAAATATTTGGTGCCTTTGCTCAAACGTGCTTCTCAGTTAATAGCTATCACTAGCAATGCGGACAGCGCTTTAGCCCGACAAGCTGATATCGTCTTGCTCACTTCCAATGAACGGGAGGCCGACGCTCATGATTTGATCCCGACCACTAGCACTACGTCACAATTGGCCATAGGGGATGCTTTACTTGTTGCTCTGGCTCAGTTGGGAGAATTTTCGAAGGAAAAATTCGCCCGATTCCATCCTGGGGGAGCTCTGGGGAAGAGACTTATTTGGAAGGTTTCCGATATCGTCAATCCCCTTCAAAAACCTTCCGTATCTTTAGGGTCTACCATCCGAGAGGTCATCATATCGATATCGGGAAATAGGTTCGGAATAACTGTCGTGATGGATGTTTTAGATATTGTAGGGGTGATCACTGATGGCGATCTGCGTCGAATGTTGCAAAAAGAAAGTAATATTTTAAAAATAAAAGCTCAGGATATTATGTCTCGCCATCCCAAGAGCATCCAAAAGGATACTTTAGCTGTTGAGGCTCTTCATTTATTTGAAAAACACGATATTGGTCAGTTAATTGTTATGCATGAGGATCAATATTATGGTATATTGGATATTCATGATTTACTGAAAGAAGGAATTTATTGATGAATACTTCCAATAAAAGGGGAATGCCGTTCCTGGAACATATAGAGGTATTGAGGAGACATCTCATTCATGGGCTTTTCGGAGTGGTCGTCGGGGCTTTTGTTTTGATGTTGAACAAGGAAATTTTGTTTGATTACGTCATTTTTGCTCCGGCCAGGGCTGATTTTTTTACTTACCGTCTTTTCAATATTATTGGAGAGTGGTTGGGACAACCGGATCTTTTGATTTTACCTCAAGACTTGCAGATTCAAAACCGGAAACTCTTTGGGCAATTCAATACTTACATTTGGAGCTGTGTGTTTTGGGGGGGGATTTTGGCTTCTCCTTACGTCTTTTATGAGTTGTGGAAGTTCATAAAACCTGCACTCTCTATCGAAGAGAGAAGGTGTTCTCAGGGTATCATTATAGTCGCTTCACTTTTGTTTTTTTCAGGTGTTCTTTTTGGATATTTCGTGCTTTTTCCGATGGCGATACAATTCGGATACGGTTTCACGATAAGTTCATTGCCGCAAAATATCTTTGATCTTTCCGATTATATTTCCATGATCACTCAATCTGTTCTTACTATGGGTATCACTTTTTTGTTTCCTTTACTGGCATATTTTTTAGCCAAGTCCGGATTGATCACCCCTGAGTTCTTGAGTACATACAGGAAACATGCTTTTTTGGTGTTGCTAATCATTGCGGCGGCCATTACTCCAAGTGATATTTTGAGTACCGCCATTGCAGTATTACCTCTTCTATTCTTATATGAGTTGAGCGTATATGTGGTTGCTCTTGTTTACAAGAGAGAACGTTATATGAGAGAAAGGGGGTAAAATATTTGTAAATCAATATATTGTTTCGTGTATTATGGAGTATAAAATAAAAGATTTGGATCTATGCTCAGAAGTACCGCACAAATAAGCTTTAGTGAACTATATATGAAACGTTCTACCAGAAGGAGTGAGTTTTCTAAAGGTTAAAAACCTTGATTCACTGGAAAGTGATGGAGAAAGAAATAGGAAAAATGGATAAAAAAGTCAGGGAATAAAAGGCCAATCTGATTACAGTGGTATGAAAACGTTGCATGGAAGAAGGAGATTAAAATATTTGTAAATAAATATATTGTTTCGTATATTATGAAGTATAAAATAAAAAATTCGGCTCTATGCTCAGAAGCACCGAACAAATAAGTTTTAGTGAACTATATATGAAACGTTCTACCAGAAGGAGTGAGTTTTTTAAATATTAAAAACCTTGATCAACTAGGAAGTGTATGGAAAAAGAAATAAGAAAAATATATTAAGAAGCCCAGGGAATAAAAGGCAACCTGCTTACAGTGGAATATCGTTATTTATGATGATGCTGTTTGAGTAACTGGTATGATCTCAGTGATGTAGCAACGGAAGAATTGGTGAAAGAATATTTAATCTGTATTCGCTTTTATGGTTTTCAATTGGAAGATCAGATCCCAGATCATACGATTCTATGCAGATTTTGCAATGAAATAGTAGCCAAAAAGGCATATGAGATCTTACTGAAAAAGATAAATAAGGAATTAGAAAAGAATCAGGCTATAGTTAAAAAAAGAGTGATAGTAGGTGTCAGTATTACAGTGAGTCTCTTTGCTCCCAAGAGAGCCCTACCTACGTAGGGGAGGATAGGAGGAAAAGGGTAAAAGCAAATCAATATACTAGATGGCCTAGCCATTAATAATCAAACTAGGATATAAATCCAGAGAAGTATGTATATGCAGACAAAGATTACCAAGTTCCAGCCAAGGTGTCTCTACATATTCATAATAGAGGGGCATCAAAGACCGTATACAGAAGAAACCCTATAGAAACCGTCCCTTAAGTTAAGAGAGGTCTATTATTCAATAAATTAGTGAGTAAAACCCGATGTATAGTATAATTCACTTTTGGTAGTATAAAGTGTTGGTTTAGACAAGAAAAGCTCCTTACAAAGGATTAGCTCGTGGTATACCCAGAATTTTATGAAGATTATGACACATAATTTGTATCGTTTCCCAGGGATCATTATGAGCTGTTCATAAAAACAAATATAATTAATTGATTTATAATTAATAATATTTCGATTACAATGTGAAAGAATAAATTTGCATCGTTTGCAACGAAGACCATCTAGGGGGGTTGACTAAATGTGGTTCACCTTAACACAATAGTCTTAAAATGATAGTTTTACAGAACTTTTTTTTAATTCATCGAATCAATATTGCTAGATTTTTTAACATTCAGCGCTTATAACAACACATTTTTTCATATGAACACAGTGAGCGAAGGGGCTTTTTTGAACAGAGACCGATTTATAAATAATATCCAAAACACCAAGCTCTGGGATATCATCATCATCGGTGGAGGAGCTACAGGATTGGGAGTTGTTGTAGACGCTGCCTCACGAGGATATAAAAGCTTGCTTTTAGAACAATCTGATTTCGCCAAAGCCACTTCCATCCGAAGCACTAAATTACTTCATGGTGGTATCCGATATCTCGCGCAAGGCAATATCAAATTACTCTACGAAGCTTTGCACGAGCGTGGAATACTTCTTCGAAACGCCCCACATTTGAAAAAAAACAATGCTTAATTATCCTTTTTTTTGATTGGGGTATGGGGTATATGTATTGGATAGGAATGAAGCTATACCAATGGCTGACTGGAAGTCTCAGTCTGGGCAAGACTCGATTCCTTTCTCGCAAAGAAATTTTAAAAAACCCCCCCGAGATAAAGCTCGATCGTTTGAAAGGAGGCATAGCTTATTATGACGCCCAATTTGATGACGCCCGTCTGGCCATTCATTTAGATCAAATCTGTGCTGAGCAAGGTGGAAGTCTATTAAATTATTTCAAAGTGTCTGCCTTGCTAAAAGAAGGAAACAAGATATTAGGCATCATCGCGCGCGATATGGAAAATCAAAAAGAATACCGTCTTCATTCGAAGGTTGTGATCAACGCTACCGGTGTATTTGCCGACGAAATCCTGCAATTGGACGAATCTCAGAGACCTATTTCTTTGAAAGACAGCCAGGGAACGTACATTGTGCTGGATAAATCATTCTTCAAAAGTACCAGCGCAATGGTTATTCCCAAAACTTCAGACGGTAGGGGGTTATTCGCAGTTCCTTGGAACGGTCATGTACTGGTAGGAACCACGGATATCCCTATGGATAAACATAGTCTCGAACCCAAACCCCTGGATGAAGGAATAGATTTCATATTGAAAACATTCGAAAAATATTTTGATCGGAGTCCTCAAAAGAAAGATATTTTGAGCGTTTTCTGTGGACTAAGACCATTGGTTATCCCTTCCAAAAATACATCAATTACCAAAGACATCTCCCGAAATCATAAACTCATATTGAGCGAATCTGGGCTCATCACCATCATCGGAGGAAAATGGACCATTTATAGAAAAATGGCTGAAGACACCGTAAACAAGGCCATTCAAGTGGGAGGATTAAAAAAAACTTCTTCAGAAACTCAACACCTCAAAATTCACGGTTTCAGCACTCCTCATTTTATGGGAGATCGTTGGATCGTTTACGGAACGGATGCCTCTCGTATCAAACAATTGATAGAGAGAACCCCCTTTTTGAACCAAAAGTTGGCCGAATATTGGCCCTATACAGCAGCTGAGGTCGTGTGGGCTACACGAAACGAAATTACCCGAACCGTAGAAGACGTACTGGCCAGGCGATTTCGCGTATTGTTTTTGGATGCCAGGGCTGCTATGAATATGGCTCTTAAAGTGGCTTCACTGATGAACAAAGAACTCCATCAAGACCGAGCGTGGGAAAAAGATCAGATAACTGCTTTCAAAGAATTGGCCGCACGATACCTTGTCAAAAAATAATGATCAAACAAAAATCAACATTTCCGGCCATATGGACAAGTATATACTCTCGTTAGACCAGGGAACAACCAATTCTCGAGCGATTGTCTTCAACCGTAACGGAAATATCGTCTCTGTCGCTCAAAAAGAGTTTAGGCAGATTTACCCCCAACCGGGTTGGGTAGAGCATGACGCCAAAGAGATCTGGTCTTCTCAAGCTTCAGTAGCGATCGAAGCTCTCCTGAAAGCTAATTTAGAAGGAAAAAATATAGCTGCTATCGGTATCACCAATCAGAGGGAAACAACTGTAGTCTGGAATAGGTACACAGGTGAGCCTGTGTATAATGCCATAGTATGGCAAGACCGTCGCACCTCCGACTACTGCGACTTGCTCAAAGATCAGGGATTCGTGGAAAAAATACGAAAAAAAACCGGTTTGATCGTAGACTCCTACTTCTCGGCTGCAAAGATCCGATGGATTCTGGACAACATTCCCGGTTCCAGAAAAAAAGCCGAGCATGGAACCTTAGCTTTCGGAACTATCGATTCCTGGCTCATCTGGAACCTAACGGAAAAACACGAGCATGTAACTGACGTAACGAACGCCTCGCGCACTATGCTCTTCAATATCCATACCCTAGATTGGGATGAAGAGTTGCTTGAAATTTTTGAAATTCCACGAGCACTCTTGCCCAATGTTAGATCTTCTAGCGAGATATTTAGCCACACCAAGAGTTGGACATTTTCACATAAAATCCCCATCGCTGGCATTGCGGGAGATCAACAAGCCTCTCTTTTCGGACAAATGTGTACCCAAGTAGGAATGGTAAAAAATACTTACGGAACGGGCTGCTTCGTGTTAATGAACATAGGGGACAAGCCGGTTATATCCAAAAATAATCTATTAACCACCATTGCTTGGCAAATCAAGGGAAAAATACAATATGCCTTGGAAGGGAGCGTCTTCATTGCAGGAGCCGTCGTGCAATGGCTTCGAGACGGGTTGGGTCTTATTTCCACTTCTTCAGAAACGGAACTACTGGCAGCCTCTGACAGCGACGGGGTTTATTTTGTGCCGGCCTTTTCGGGGTTAGGCGCTCCCTATTGGGATCAACAAGCCAAAGGTACCATCGTAGGAATTACAAGAGGAACTACCGCAGCCCATTTGACGCGAGCAGCTTTGGAAAGCATTGCTTTTCAAAATATGGATATTTTAAAAGCCATGGAGGCGGATTCTGGAATTTCGATCAAAGAATTGCGAGTAGACGGAGGAGCAGCGGCCAACGATCTACTCATGCAATTTCAAACAGATATCCTCGAAGTAAAAGTCATCAGATCGAAAATAACCGAACTTACAGCCGCCGGAGCTGCGTATTTGGCTGGTTTGACGGTAGGTTATTGGGATAGTTTGGAAGAAATTCAACAAAAATGGCAGATAGATCGTGTATTTGAACCAAAAGAACTCCCTGATCGGGTCAATCGCATAGAGGAGTGGAGAAGAGCGGTGAAAACGGTTCAAATATGGGGGAAATTATAATTCATTAAAAATTAAATAATATTTATTATGGAAGTGTTTTATGCAGAGATGATCGGAACAATGCTATTAATTCTCTTAGGAAACGGGGTAGTGGCCAATGTGGTTTTGTCTAAAACCAAAGGAAATGGCGCAGGTTGGGTTGCTATTACAACCGGCTGGGCTTTGGCCGTTTTCGTAGGAGTAGTGGTGGCAGGTCCGTACAGCGGAGCACATTTGAATCCCGCCGTCACCGTAGGGCTTGCCACAATAGGAAAATTTAATTGGGCTGAAGCTCCGGTTTACATTTCGGCCCAATTCATCGGAGCCATATTAGGCGCGTTTTTGGTATGGATTTTCTATAGAAAACATTTCGCTGAAACTAAAGATCATGAAGCTCAACTGGCTGCTTTCAGTACGGGGCCAGCTATCAAAAATCCCTTCTCCAATCTTATCAGTGAAGTCATAGGAACTTTTGTCTTGGTTTTTGTCGTGTTCTATTTTTCAGGAATCGAGGTGGAAACGGATAACACCCCCATTGGTCTGGGATCTTTGGGGGCGATCCCCGTGGCATTTTTAGTGTGGAGTATTGGGTTGTCTTTAGGCGGAACTACGGGGTATGCCATCAACCCGGCTCGCGACCTCGGTCCGAGGATCATGCACGCGATTTTGCCGATAGAGGGAAAAGGGAAAAGCGATTGGGGGTACGCTTGGATACCCGCTGCGGGACCCATAATCGGGGCGATAGTCGCCGCTTGTCTTTACCTTTGTTTTTGATGATCATAAAAGATCACAATACTTTTGAATCAGTTCGAGAAGGCTATTTAGCCTTTTTGATTGGCGTGATAAGCTTACATTTTCCGGAATTAATCGTTCAATGAAAATAAAAATATGATTCGAATCACTTTCCCTGACGGTTCTGTTAGGCATTACCAAATAGGTATTACATCGGTTGATGTTGCTAAAGATATCAGCGAAGGTTTGGCAAGAAAAGTTTTATCCGCTACCGTCAATGATGAACAAGTAGAATTGTCTACGCCCATTAAGAGTGACGCGCGATTGACGCTGTATACTTGGGACGATATATTTGGGAAAAAAATCTTTTGGCATTCTTCGGCCCATCTATTGGCTCAAGCCATCTCTGTGTTTTATCGGAAAGCCAAATTGACTATCGGCCCGGCCATTGACAACGGTTTTTATTACGATGTAGATTTCGGTTCGGAAATTTTTTCGGAAAAAGATTTTCATCGTGTAGAACAAAAGATGCTTGAAAATGCTCGTAAAGCCTCTGAATTTAGGATTTATCCCGTTTCCAAAGCAGAGGCTTTGAATCATTACAAAGACAATGTATACAAAACGGAACTGATCGAAAATCTACAAGACGGGACAATCACTTTCTGTACTCATGACGATTTTACGGATCTCTGTCGCGGCGGACATATTCCACAAACGGCCTTGATAAAATCAGTCAAAATACTCAACACATCGGGGGCCTACTGGAGAGGGGTCGTAAAAAATAAACGCCTTACACGCGTTTACGGTATTTCATTTCCGAAACAAAAAGATTTGGAGGAATACCTTTTACAATTGGATAAAGCAAAAAAACGTGATCATAGAAAATTGGGTAAAGAGCTCGGTTTGTTTACTTTTTCTGACCGCGTCGGGCCGGGCTTGCCATTGTGGTTACCCAAAGGAGCAGATCTGCGTAAGCGTTTGGAAGATTTTTTGACTCAAGTCCAACGCAAGGCCGGCTATGAAATGGTTGTGACACCTCACATCGGTTACAAAGAGCTGTATATGACGTCAGGGCATTGGGCTAAATATGAAGAGAACAGCTTTAGGCCGATCACTACCCCCAATGAAGGAGAAGAATTTCTTCTGAAACCCATGAACTGTCCTCATCATTGTGAGATATATCGCGCTCAAAAAGGGTCTTACCGTGATTTGCCGAAACGTTTTGCAGAGTTTGGGACAGTATATCGATACGAACAAAGCGGGGAACTTCATGGTCTGACACGGGTGAGAAGTTTCACTCAAGATGACGCTCATATTTTTTGTGCTCCGGAGCAATTGTTAGATGAGTTCAAATCTGTGATCGACTTGGTTTTTTATGTTTTCCGTTCACTGGGATTCACGGAATATACGGCTCAGATCTCTCTGAGAGATCCTCAAAAACCCGAAAAATATATAGGCAGCGATGCACATTGGAAAAAATCCGAAAAGGCCATCATCGAAGCGACTGAGGACAGAGGTCTGAAAACCGTATTAGCCTATGGAGAGGCGGCGTTTTACGGCCCTAAGCTTGATTTCATGATCAAGGACGCTCTGGGGCGTAGTTGGCAGTTGGGAACAATCCAAGTAGATTACAATCTCCCTGAACGTTTTAATTTGAATTACAAAGGAGCAGATAATGAATCGTACCGACCGGTAATGATCCATCGAGCGCCCTTTGGTTCTTTAGAACGTTTCATCGCCATTCTTTTAGAACATACGGCGGGTGATCTGCCCTTATGGCTTACGTCATATCAAGCAGTCATCCTTCCCATAGGGAAAAAGCACCTCGAGTATGCGAGAAATGTTTTAAATTTGATGTCCCGTTCAGAGGTTCGAGCGTCCATAGACGATCGAAACGAGAAAATAGGAAAAAAGATACGAGATGCGGAAATGGATAAAGTTCCTTTTATGATCGTCATAGGAGAAAGAGAGCAAGAGAGCGGCGAAATCTCCGTTCGTCGACGTGGACAAGGAGACTTAGGTAGCTTTTCCGTCAAGGATTTCCTCGATTTCGTATCTAAAGAATCGGATATTTATTTAAAATTATAAAATCATCGCATTACAAAGAAATTCCTCAAGAGGAAAAAAGGGTAATTACCGCCGGGTAATACAGGAAGATCCGCATCGCATAAACGGGCGCATCACGGCCAAAGAAGTGAGGTTAGTAGGGGATAATATAGAAGTTGGAGTATATTCCTTTTCCAGGGCCTTGCATATTGCTCAAGAACAGGGATTGGATCTGGTAGAAATCAATCCTAAGACCGATCCTCCAATTTGTAGAGTACTCGAGTATAAAAAGTTTTTGTATGAACAGAAAAAAAAACAAAAACTACTCAAGGCTAAACAAGACAAAGTTATAACTAAGGAAATCCGTCTCGGCCCGCAAACCGATAATCATGACCGTGAGTTTAAGATAAAGAGCGCAGAGAAATTTCTAAAAGCCAAAGAAAAAGTAAGGTTCAGTATCTTTTTCAAAGGCCGTTCCATCGTATATAAAGAGCAAGGGGAACTTTTATTACTGAAGTGTGCGAAAGCTCTTGATAATTATGGGAAAGTGGAACAAATGCCAATGATGGAAGGAAAGCGAATGCTTATGATTATGACGCCGAAGAAAAATAAGAGTTAAAATAAAAAACATATGCCTAAGTTAAAGACTAAATCAGGTTCAAAAAAGCGCTTCAAAAAAACAGCTAATAGTGGAATTAAAAGAAAATATGCTTTTAAGAACCATATTCTCACCAAAAAATCCACCAAGCAAAAGCGTAGATTGACACATTTTACTATGGTGAGTCAAGCAGATGAAAAGAATATCAAAAAACAATTATTGTTAAAATAGTATCTATTTCAATATCACACTCTGTGGTGGTGTTTCGAAGACCCATCTTAAAAGATCACCTGTCATAAAAAAAACTAGAAAATCATGCCAAGATCAGTCAATGCAGTGGCTTCCAGACAGAGGCGAAAAAAAGTGCTCAAATCTGCAAAAGGTTATTATGGAGCAAGGAGTAAGGTATAT
Organism: Flavobacteriales bacterium Tduv; assembly: GCA_047528255.1. Classification (GTDB taxonomy): domain Bacteria; phylum Bacteroidota; class Bacteroidia; order Flavobacteriales; family Blattabacteriaceae. Next base: position 102,460 of record CP180024.1, read on the forward strand.
ACCGTAGCCAAAAACGCAGTTGAAAAAGCTTTGGTATATTCTTATGTTGGTCGCAAACAAAAGAAAAGATCCTTCCGTGCGCTATGGATACAACGTATCAATGCAGGCGTACGCGTTTATGGTCTGTCTTATTCGAAATTTATGGGAAAAATCCATACTCAAAACGTCGAACTCAACCGTAAAGTACTTGCTGACTTGGCCATGAACCACCCTGAAGTTTTCAAAAATATTGTAGAGAAAGTCAAGTAAAGTACTAGGAAAGACTTATTTTATTGGAAACTAATTTTATTACTTTTCTACTTAGATTTAATAGACTTGTTTTAAGGCATATGAAAGCTTATTGAAAAAGATCAATAAGGAATTAAAAAAGCATCGGGCTATAGTTAAAACAGGAGTCATAGTAGATGCCAATATTACAGTGAGTCTTTTTGCTCCAAAGAGAGCCCTACCTACGTAGTCGAGGATCGAAAGGAAGGGGACAAAAGCAAATCAGTCAAAGAAAAGTAACAGTAAAAAAGAGACCCAATCAGGAGTAGAGCTCAAAGAAAATGGGTTCAAGAAATCAGGTAAACTCTACTACGGATACAAGAAGACATAGGAGTGAATAAAAATGGAATGATACTAGCTCTACATAGCGTAGCAGTATGAACATGATAGTAGAGGGCTACAGCGATTAATAAGATCAAATTAGGATATACTTCCAGAGAAGTATAGGCAAAGAAAGGTTACTAAGTTCCAGACAACGTGTCTTATTTTCATAGTCGAGGCATAAAAAACCGTATAGAGAAGAAGCCTATAGAGGAACCGTCCTTAAGTAGAATAGTTACATTATTCAACAAATTAGTGAGTAAGCCCCTATGGGTAATAGAACGTATTTTTGGCAGTATAAATCGTTGATTTGGATCAGGAAAGGCTGTTACAAAGGATTAGCTTGTGTGCATGTCCAGTGTCTTATGGAAGATATGGCTCATAATTTATATCGTGCCCTTGGAATTATTATGAGCTATCCATAAAAATATATATAACTGATTAATTTATAATCAGCAGTATTTCGAATACAATGTAAAAGACTAAATCTACATTTTCTCTAACGAAGTCCATCTAGGAGGCTGAATAAACATAATCCAGCATTAACACAATGGCCTCGTTGCGTGAGAGAAGGAGGGTTAAAATATTTTTAAAACTAGAAAGTTCCAATATATAGTTCACTAAAGTTTATTTGTAGGATGGTTCTGAGTATAGAGTTAAATTTTTTCATTTTATACTCCAAATATACGGAACAATATATTGATTTACAAATATTTTAAACACCTTACCCCATGCAACGTTCTCAAATCAATATATTGTTTCGTATACCTGGAATATAAAATAAAAAAATTCGGCTCTATGCTCAGAAGTACATCGCAAATAAGCTTTAGTAAACTATATATGGAACGTTCTACCAGAAGGTAGTGAGTTCTTCAAAAGGTTAAATACCTATTGATCCATTAAGAAGTGGATGGAGAAAGAAATAAAAAAATATATCAAAAAGTAAAGGGAATAAAAGAAAACCTACTTACAGTGGAATATCGTTATTTAAGATGATGTTTTTGAGTCACTGCTATAATTTCAGTGATGTAGAAACGGAATAATTGGTGAAAGAATCCTTGAGTTGTGTGAGCTTTTGTGTTTTTCGATTGGAAGATCAGATTCCAAATTATATGACTCTATGCAAATTTCGAAATGAAATAGTAGCCAGAAAAGCATATGAGAGCTTACTGAAAAAATCAATAAGGAATTAGAAAAGCATCAGGCGATAGTTAAAATAGGAGTTATAATTACCAGTATTACAGTGAGGCCCTTTGCTCCAAAGGGAGCTCCTGCCTACGTAGTGGAGGATCGAAAGGAAGAGGGGCAAAAGAAAATCAGTCAAAGAAAAGCAAAGGGTAAAAAAAAGAGACTCAATCAGGAGTAGACACTCAAGGAAAATGGCTCAAGAAATCAGGTAACCCTACTGCGGATACAAGAATCACATAGGGGTGGATAAAAATGGAATGATACTAGCTGTACATAGCGTAGCAGACAATGAGCATGATGGTAGAGCGCTGAAACCATCATTAATAAGCAAACTAGGCTATAAAATAAGAGAAGTATATGAAAAGAAAGGTTACCAAGTTCTAGTCAACGTGTCTTACTTTCATACTCGAGGCATCAAAGACTCTATACAGAAGAAAACCTATAGGAACCGTTCCTTAAGTAGGATAGCTATATTATACAACAAATTAGTGAGTAAAAACCGATGGATAGTGGAACGTAGTTTTGGTAGTATAAAGCGTTGGTTTGTATCAGGAAAGGCTCGTTACAAAGGATTAGCTCATATGCGCATGCCCAGCATCTTATGGAGGCTATGGCGCATAATTTGTATCGTTCCCCTGGAATTGTTATGCGCTGTTCATAAAAATATATATAATTAATTATTTTATAATTAATAGTATTTCGAATAAAGTTTTGAAAAATTAAATTCCATTTCATACACGATATTCATCTAGGAAGTTGAATAACCGTAATCCACCATTAACAAAATGATATCGATTCATATTTACTCATGAAAAATACAAAAAAAAACGCACGGAATATTAGAATATTGACCGGTATCCAAAGTACCGGAACACTCCATCTGGGTAATCTGCTCGGAGCTATTTTTCCTGCCATGGCCATGGCCAACTCCGACTCAGTCCACTCATTTTTATTCATCGCCGATCTACACTCGCTTACACAGATCAAAGACGCTGAATTTTTGAAATCAAACACTTATCAAGTAGCAGCCGCTTGGATGGCTTGCGGATTACAAACCGATAAAACCGTCTTTTACAGACAATCCGATGTACCGGAAGTCGCCGAGCTGACTTGGTATTTGAATTGCTTTTTTCCTTATCAAAGGCTCACTTTGTCCCACTCATTCAAAGACAAAGCAGCTCGATTGCAAGACGTTAATACTGGCCTATTCACATATCCCATGCTGATGGCAGCCGATGTTTTACTCTACGATGCGCAAATAGTCCCTGTAGGCAAAGACCAATTGCAACATCTCGAAATAACACGCGACGTGGCCGAGCGTTTTAATCATAAAATGGGAGAGACCTTTGTATTGCCCGAGGCCATAATATCGAAAGATTCTATCTACATTCCCGGAACAGACGGACAAAAAATGAGCAAATCTAGAGGTAATATCATCGACATCTTTTCCCCGGAAAAAACGCTCAAAAAACAAATCATGAATATCCAAACCGATAGCAAACCTCTGGAGGCTTCCAAAGATCCGAATACAGATCTTGTCTTTGCCTTCTACAAACTATTGGCGAGTGAAGAAGAGATCAAGCTAATGAAAGAAAATTATCTAGCCGGAGACTACGGCTACGGTCACGCTAAGACCGCTCTCTATGAATGTATTCTGGAAAAATTTTCAGAGGAACGAAAACAATTTGACCGTTTGATGAAAGACAAAGCCTTGGTAGACGATATTTTGACTCAAGGTGCTCAAAAAGCCCGACAAGTAGCCCAAACCACACTCGAACGAGTACGATCCGCTTTAGGTTTTACACAAAAAAAAAAATAATAGATGTATCACAAAAGATAATCACTACTCATCAGTTTTATTCTCATTTTTTTTGCGCTCTCGTCCCAGTCAGAGCTACATTGATCATAATATCTCCATTCAGAGACTGACTCACTCTATTCTCCATTATGGAAATATTCTCCGTAGAGCTTTCCTTTGATCTCGGCATCAGTCTGTTCTTCTCCATTCCCTACGCTCTATACTTATTATTTTACCCAAGACGAGAGAACGTTGCATGAGAGAAAGAGTTTAAAAATATTTATAAATCAATATATTATTTCGTATACTTGGATTAGGAAAAAAAAATTTCAGCTCTATGCTTAGAAGCACTTTGCAAATAAGTTTTAGTGAACTATATATGGAACGAGACCATTAACACAATGGTCTCATAACGATATTGCACTGTAAGTAGGTTGGTCTTTTATTCTCTGGTCTTTTTGATATATTTTTCTTATTTCTTTAACCATACCTTCCCAGTGGATCAAGGTGTTTAACCTTTTGAAAAACTCATTCCTTCTGGTAGAATGTTCCATATATAGTTCACTAAAGCTTATTTGTGCGGTTCTTCTGAGTATAGAGGCTATTTTTTATATTATACTCAAAATATATGAAATAATATATTGATTTACAAATATTTTAAGTTCCTTCTTCCATGCAACGTTCTCGAGGCATCAAAGACCGTATACAGAAGAAAGACTATAGGGACCGTCCCTTAAGTAGAGCAGCTATATTATTCAAGAAATTAATGAGTACCCGAGATGGGTACTACAACGTACTTTTGGAAGTATAAAGCGTTGGTTTGGAATAGGTAAGGATCGTTACAAAGGATTAGCTCGTGTGCATGCTTAGCATCTTATGTAGGCTATGGCGCATAATTTGCATCGTTCCCCTGGCATTATTATGCGCTGTCCATAAAAATAGATATAATTAATTTATAATTAACAGTTTTTTAAAAAAAAATGTGAAAGAATAAATCTACATCTTTTCTAACGAAGCTATCTAGAATGCTGAATAAAAATAACCCACCATTAACACAATGGTCTCATTGTGTAGAATGAATTTATTACATTTGTCAATGTTTTGAGCCTTCGACCCATATTCTCTTTGAGAATATTGAATGACAGAATGGGGTAAGATATTTGTAAACCAACATATTGTTTCGTATATTTTGGAGTAGAAAATAAAAAAAAAGATTCGGATCTATGCTCAGAAATACCACGAAAATAAGTTTTATCGAACTATATATAGCCTTCTACCAGAAGGTTTTACCCTTAAAAAGGTTAAAAACATTGGTCCACTGGTAAGGAATGCAGGAAGGAATAATAAAAATGTATCAAAAAAAGCTAGGGAATAAAAGACGAATCTGCTTACAGTGGATTATCTTTATTTAAGATGCTGTCTTTAATTCACTGGTATGATTTCAGTGATGTAGGAACGGAAGAATTGGTAAAACAGGTCATAATCTACATGAGCTTTTTTGGTTTTCGATTGGAAGATTAGATACCAGATCATACGGCTTTGTGCAAATTTCGCAATGAAATAGTAATCAAAAAGACATAGTGATCTCTTACTTAAAAAAAGATCAATAAGAATTAGTAATACTTCAAGTGATAGTTAAAACGAGGAGTGATAGTAGATGCCAGTATTACAGTGATGCATTTCCCCAAGTGTCCCTGCCCACGTAGGGGGGGGGAGAGGATCGGAAGGAAGAGAGTAAAAAGCAAATCAGTCAAAGAAAAGAAAGGAAAAAAAGGAGGTTCAATCAGGAGTAGACATTCAAGGAAAATGGTTCATAGAAATCAGGGAAACTCTACTACGGATAACAAGAGTCATATAGGGGGTGAATAAGAATGGAATGAAACTAGAAGTATATAGCGTAGAGCAGTCAATGAGCCTGATAGTAGAGGGCTAAAGACATTAATAACCAAACTAGAATATAAAACCAGAGAAATATATGCAGACAAAGGGTTCCAAGTTCCAGCCAATGTCTCTTATTTTCATAGTCGAGTTATCAAAGACCGTATACAGAAGAAAACCTATAGAAACCGTCTTTTAAGTAGGGAGTTATATTATTCAAATAATTAGTGAGTAAAACCTGATGGATACTAGAACGCACTTTTGGTAGTATAAAGCGTTGGTTTGGATCAGGAATATCTCGTTACAAGGGTTAGCTTGTGTGCATACCCAGCATATTATGGAGGCTATAGATCATAATTTGTATCGTTTCCCCGGGAATATTATATGCTATTCATAAAAATAAATATAACTAATAATTTATAATCATTACCTATTGAATACAATATCAAAGACTAAATCTCCATGCGTCTCTAACGATCCCCATCTAGGAGGCTGAATAAACCTAATTCACCTTAACACAATGGTCTCACTTTATGAAAAAACACAACTTTGGAGCAGGGCCGTGTATACTGCCTCAACAAGTCCTTGAGAAATCGGCTCAGGCTATTCTTCATTTCAATCATCTGGGGCTTTCCCTTCTTGAGATTTCCCACCGCAGCAAAGATTTTACCGCCGTGATGGAGCACGCTCGCGCATTGGTCAAAGACATCATGCAGCTGGGTGATGAATATTCCGTTTTATTCCTTCAGGGAGGCGCCAGCTTACAATTCATCATGGTTCCGTATAATTTATTGCGCGTTGATGGCCAAGCTGCTTACCTCGATACGGGCACTTGGGCTTTCGGAGCGATTAAAGAGGCTAAGAAATTCAATCGAGTAGAGGTTGTGGCTTCCTCCAAAGAGGAAAAATACGTATCGATACCTAAAACTTATGAAGTCCCTTCGGGAGCAGATTATTTCCACTATACCTCCAACAATACGATTTACGGAACACAGTTTAAGACCATTCCGAAAGTCGATGTTCCTTTGGTTTGTGATATGTCTTCAGATATATTCAGTCGTCAGATGGATTTCTCTCGTTTTGATTTAATTTATGCTGGAGCGCAGAAAAATATAGGATCGGCGGGGGCTACTTTGGTTGTTGTGAAAAAGGAAATTCTAGGAAAGACAGGCCGAGACATTCCTTCTTATTTGAATTATCAAATTCAAATCGATAAGGAGAGCATGCTCAATACGCCCGGGGTGTTTGCCGTGTACGTTTCAATGCTCACTTTGGAGTGGATCAAGGATCAAGGAGGCGTACAAGCTATCGAAAAACGAAATCGGGAAAAGGCGCAATTACTCTATGATGAGATCGATCGCAACAGTCTCTTCCGTGGCGTGGCTTCCGTAGAAGATCGTTCGAATATGAACGTTACTTTTGTTTTAACAAAACAAGAGCTTTTTCGAGTTTTTGACGAGATGTGGAAGAGAGCCGGGATTATAGGACTTAATGGGCATCGCTCTGTCGGAGGATATCGTGCCAGTATGTACAATGCGCTCCCGATAGAGAGCGTCCGAGTTTTGGTCGATCTAATGAAATATTTTGAAAAACGATTTGCTTTATAATAGTTGTCAACGTACTGGAATTTTACAATATATTTTTTTTAGCGTATGAAAATTTTGGCCAATGACGGTTTATCACCATCAGGTGTAACGGTGCTGAAGGATCGTGGTTTTGAATTCGTTGAAAACAAGGTGGATCAAGACCAACTCTCCGGGTTTATCAATGAGCATCGAATAGAAATTTTATTAGTACGTAGCACTACAAAAATTCCTAAAGATTTAATCGACGCTTGTCCCGGTTTGAAACTCATCGGTCGTGGCGGTGTGGGGATGGATAATATCGATGTGGATTATGCTCGCAATAAAGGTATTGAGGTGATCAATACTCCGGCAGCTTCCTCCCATTCGGTAGCTGAGCTTGTCTTCTCCCATCTTTTCGGGATGGTGCGTTTCCTTCACGAGGCCAACAGGGATATGCCTCTTCGGGGAGAAAAAGATTTCAAAGATTTGAAAAAAGGCTATTCCAAGGGAGTGGAATTGAAGTCTAAAACTCTGGGCGTCTTTGGTTCCGGTCGAATCGGGAAGGCCGTGATCAAGATAGCATTGGGCATTGGGATGAAAGTGAAACTTTTCAATAGGACTCCGGGAAATTGTATGATCACGTTGGACTTTTTCGATGGTCAACAAGTTTCTTTTAAAATTCCCGTTCTTTCCAAAGAAGAAGTTTTGAAGAAGTCGGATTTCATCACGCTTCATGTCCCCAAGCAGGAACGACCTCTATTGGGTGCGGAAGAATTTGCTATGATAAAGCGAGGCGTGGGAATTGTGAACGCCTCCAGAGGAGGATTGGTGGATGAAACTGTTTTGCTTGAAGCTCTTGATACCGATCAAGTTGCTTATGCTGGTTTGGACGTTTTTGAAAACGAGCCTGATCCTTCGATGAAGATTTTGATGCATCCTAAAGTATCGTTAAGTCCTCACATAGGCGGATCCACACAAGAGGCTCAAGACCGTATAGGGCTTGAGCTTGCTCGGCAGATTATCGCTCGTTTTCAGACAAAATAAACCGGCATATGGCCAAATTTTTACCCTTCAAGAGTGTCAAACCTACGGCACAGTGGGCTCAACAACTTTGTTCCAAAAATCCGGGTTGGTATACTCCGGAGGAACTTGAGGCAATGTTTCAAAAAAATTTATATTCTTTTCTTCAAATCATTAAGCCCACTTTAGATAAGGGTGAAGAGTCGTGGGAAGAACGCTTCAAAGCAGTGAGAAAGAATTACGAATCGTTTCACGAAAAGGGGTATTTCTCCAGGGCTGAAGGCCTTGCGTATTACATCTATCAGAGGCTTTTATCTCCATCGGAGAATTTTACCGGTTTGATCGGTTTGGTACATGTTGAGGATTTTTTTAATGGCGTGATCAAAAAACACGAGGAGACTTTGGAGCAGCGCAAACAACTTTTTGCTAATTACCTCGAAGAGGTTCGTTTTCAAGCGGAGCCAGTTCTTTTACTTTATGATGAAGATCCCGAACTTTATGAAATCATGGAGCAGAAGATGAGTCATACGCCCATGCTCCGTTTCACCACGGATGAAGGTATTCAACATAAACTCTGGCGTATCGATGCGCCGCCGTATCAGAAGCGTATCCGAGAAATATTTGAACGAATGGGCAAACTCTATATCGCAGACGGTCATCATCGCATCGGGAGCGTAGCCTTGTATGCGCAACGGAAAGAATGCACTGACACCTCTCACCATTATGTCTTGGCTTATCTCGTGGCCGATACGCAGATCAGAATCTTTGATTATAACAGACTGATCAAAGATCTTAATGGACTCAGTCATGCCGATTTTTTAGAGAATCTACATACTTTTTATGAGGTTACCGATCAAGGGACAGATCTTTATTCTCCTTCTGCTCAACATCATATCAGTCTGTACATGCAAGGCATATTTTATGAATTGCGTATCAAACCGGAACACTGTGGTCAACCTGAAGGTCTCGGTGTTTTGGATACTTATCTGTTTGAGAAAACCGTTTTGAAACCAATTTTGGATATTCAAGATAGTCGTCATTCCGATCGTATAAACTTTATTCGTGGAGAGGGGGGGATAGAAAGTATACAAAAAATCAAACAGTTGGTGGATGCCGACGCTTATGAAGCAGGATTCGGTTTTTATCCCGTTTCGGTAAGAGATCTAAAACGTGTCTCGGATCTCAATCTGAAGATGCCGCCCAAAAGCACTTTTATCAGGCCTAAATTGTTGAGCGGTCTGACCATTTACGAAATGAACGATCTATGAATATAGTAGACAACTTGCATGAAGTTAAGCGTAATCTCCCCCTTAATATCACTCTCGTAGCTGTATCCAAAAAACAATCCATTTCGTCCGTTAAGGAAGTTTATGATGCCGGGCAACGTGATTTTGGAGAAAACTACATTCAAGATATGCTCGAAAAACACAAGACTCTTCCTAAAGATATTCGTTGGCATATGATCGGAAAGGTTCAACGAAACAAGCTCAAGTATATCGCTCCATTTGTTCATCTGATCCATGGCATTGAAAAACTCGATCAACTCGAAACGCTCGATAAAGAAGCGGCAAAGCATCAACGCGTGATCCGTTGTTTGCTCCAAGTGAAAATCTCTCAGGAAGAGAGTAAATTCGGAATGACAGCTGGGGAAGCTGATGAAATCTTGACTTCTGAAGTCTATACTTGCATGGATCATGTAAAAATAATCGGTTTGATGGGCATGGCTACTTTCACCGAAGATGAGCGTCGGTTACGCTCGGAATTTGAATTCTTACATACAATTTTTAACTGGCTCAAAGAAAAAGATGCCTCGTTTGAGACCCTTTCTATGGGTATGAGTGCTGATCATCAAACGGCCGTAGATTGTGGTAGCACGATGGTCCGTGTAGGAAGGGCCATTTTCGGAGTTCGCGATTACAGAGTGCATTCAGTTTGATTTTTTTTTGAATATTTTTCTACCATTAGTTTAGTCGGATCGTCTTTATAAAATCTTCAATACTTTCCTCCAATCGATTTTCATCCAGAGCGTTGATGAATGCGCTCCCGATGATCGCTCCTTCAGCATAACGACAAGCCAGCTCGAAGGTGCTTTTGTTTGAAATACCAAAACCTATCAGTTTTGGGATTTTAAGATCTAAATCTTTTACCCTTTTAAAAAAAACAATCTGATCGGTTCCGAAAATTGTTTTGACTCCTGTGGTTGAAGTTGATGAGACAAGATATAGAAAACCTCGGCTTACTTCGCTCAACATCTTGATTCGTTCATCGGGTGTCCGAGGGGTTACCAAAAAAATAGGGAATATACCGTAGTCCTCAAAAAGTGTTTGATATTTCGTGCGATAGATCTCAGGAGGAAGGTCAGCCAAAATCAGTCCTGAAACACCGGTTTTTATACATGTTTGTAAAAAACGTTCTTGACCGAAGCTTAGAAATTGATTGTAATACGCCATAATGATCAGAGGTGTATTGATTTCTTCTTTGACGGCTTTCAATTGTGAAAAGAGCCGTGAGATTGTCATTCCGTTGTTCAGAGCTTTTTGGCTGCTTTTTTGAATGGTAGGGCCGTCAGCCAGCGGATCGGAGTACGGGATACCGACTTCTATCAAGTCTACTCCGGATTTTTGCAAGCTTTTCAACAGGCGTTCTGTGCTCTCTACTCTCGGATATCCTGCGGTGAAGTAGACATTCAATATATTCTTTTGTTTTCGGGCGAAAAGGTGTTGTATTGCATTCATCAGAGAGAAGATTTGGGCAGTTTTTCGATATAGGTTTCGAGGTCTTTATCCCCTCTTCCCGAGAGATTTACGACGACGATCTCGTCCTTTCGAAAGGATATTTTGGGTAAAACAGATAGAGCGTGTGCGCTCTCCAGGGCAGGGATGATGCCTTCAAATTGGGTAAGTTCGTAGGCTGCTTTTAGGGCTTCTACATCCGTTGCGTGTAAGAACTCTACTCGTTTCGTATCGAAGAGGTGGGCGTGTATAGGGCCGACACCTGGGTAGTCCAATCCAGCTGATATGGAATACGGCTCGATGACTTGTCCGTCTTCATCCTGTATGAGCAACGTTATGCTGCCATGTAAGACTCCTCTAGAGCCTCGGTGTGTCGTAGCTGCCGTATGAGGAGTATTGACGCCTAAACCTGCAGCTTCTACAGCGATGAGCTTGACGGACTCTTGCTCCAAAAAATGGTAAAAGGCTCCTGCCGCGTTGCTACCTCCTCCGACACAAGCGATTACGCGATCGGGAAAAGGGCAACCTTCTTTTTCCGATAATTGTTCTCGGATTTCTTTACTGATAACGGCTTGAAATTCGGCTACCATTTGCGGATATGGGTGAGGTCCGACTACCGAACCGATCAGATAATAGCTTTCAGGTTGATTGATCCAGTAGCGTAGGGCTTCGTTTACAGCGTCTTTTAGTGTTTTATTTCCGCTTAGGGCAGGGATGACTTTCGCTCCGAGCATTTTCATGCGAGCTACATTGGGGGCTTGGCGGAGGATATCGGTTTCACCCATGAATATGATACACTCGAAGCCCAGAAGGGCGCAAATCGTAGCTGTGGCAACACCATGTTGTCCCGCCCCTGTCTCGGCTATGATCTTCTTCTTGCCCAATCTTTGGGCTAATAAGGCTTGCCCGATGGTATTGTTGATCTTGTGCGCTCCGGTATGGTTGAGGTCTTCACGTTTGAGGTAGATCTTGGTTTGATAGAGGTCGGAGAGATTTTTGCAATAGAATAGGGGCGTTGGCCTGCCGACGTAATCTCGGAGCAGTGTTTTGAATTTTTTCTGGAAGTTTTTATCGTTGATAATTTTTTTGTAACGCTGTTGAAGATCTTCAATATTGACCTGCAACATTTCGGGAACAAAGGCTCCTCCGAAGCGTCCGTAAAAACCTTTTTCGTCTGCCGAATAATTCATGATCGGATTTTTTTGATGAATATATCAAGATTGTCAATGCTTTTCATTCCGGGTCGGATTTCAAATCGACTGTTGAGATCTATGGCGAAGAGTTGCGGGTGTGAGAGTGTGTGGATGGTCTCGGCATCTTCCGGACCGATACCTCCGCTGAGGAAAATTTTTTTTTTCAAATCGTATTCGGAAAGTTTATTCCAATTGAATTTTTTTCCGCTTCCACCCTGAACGGTTGTTTTTGTGTCGAACAGAAAATAGCGACAGACCTCCGTATAAGGTTTTACTTGCTCAAAAAGAAAATTTTCATTAACGCCGAAGGCTTTAACTAGCGTGAGACCTTTTCGGGTAAGATTTCGACAATATTCGGAACTTTCTTGACCGTGCAGCTGGATCAGATCCAAGTCGTTCTTGATACTTTTTTCCGATACCTCTTCTTTGGATGCATTGACGAAAACGCCGACCTTTTGAATTCCTTTCAAGTCGGGAGCGACGAAATCGTCTCCGACGTATCGTGGAGAAGGCGGATAGAAGATAAACCCCACATATTCGGGTTGCAGAGTTGCTATTTCTGATATATTATCCTTATTTCGCAAGCCGCAAATTTTGACGTTTAAAGATATTCTCAAAGTGCAGGGAAACATTTAAAATGTAAACCAACGATTTTTTGTTTCATTATTTCTATCAGTTTTTTTTATCTATATAAATAATTTTTTTATTGTTTTTTCATCCTATTTTTTCTCATAAGCTATTTTTCATATTTTTTATTATCCTCTTCCAATCGCTATTTCAATTTCTCTTCTGATTACGAATTTTCTTGATATTTAATTATTTATACCGGGTTTTTATCCTTTTAGGATTTCTTCTATTCTTTTACTCATTTTTTTTACATTTTCCTATTTCTGTTTCATTAATTGTTCCCTATTAATTTAAAAATTAAGTTAAGGAGGGGGTAATATTTAATCTATGCGAAGAAGCTATGAATAATATCATCGTTCTCTTTTAAAGATGAGTAGGATTATTGAACCCTTATAAAGTTCGAAGTTTGAGGGGGTTATTTTTACTTTGTCGGCTTTTCTCAATAGCGAAATGAAGGTGTTTTCCGTTTTAATCTCTTTGCAACTTTTTTTAGTGGTGGTGATTTTAAAAAGATCGATGCTATTACCGGTGATAAGGTAATTTCCTTGTATTTTATTGCATCCTCCAAAGCCTCTGAAGAAAGATGTCGACGGATCTAGGGAGATGTATATTTTTCTATCATCGACTTGTACTTCTCCAGTGTCTTGCAAAACCCATTCTCCGCCGTAGGCGATGGATGAGGGGTATTGATTTTTAGTGGTGCCGCAGCCTATCAAAAGGAGAAGGCCCAAGAATCTAATATATACTGATATATGTTTCATCCCCAAATATTTGTGTTAAGTTGTTGAATGAATTTTTTACAGCTCTCTCCGGGGTGGGAGGAGCGCATGAAATTTTCTCCGATAAGGAATCCTTGAAAACCTATTTTTCGCAGGTAAGCGATATTTCCGGTCTTGGAAATTCCGCTTTCGGAAATCTTCACAAAGCGATCAGGTATTTTTGAAAAGAGTTGTACGGAGGATTCTATATCGACTGAAAATTTTTTTAAGTCTCTGTTGTTGACTCCGATGAGATCGAGGTCGTCGGTGATTTTATCGAGTTCACTTTCGGAGTGCAGTTCCATCAATACTTCCAAGCCGAGCATTTTGGCTTGCGCCGCGAGATGTTTTATCGCTTTTTTTGAAAGGACTTCAGCAATCAAAAGGATGACATCCGCTCCCATAGCTTTGGCCGCAATCACCTGATATTCGTCGATGATGAAGTCTTTGAGCAGTATGGGGATCGATATGTTGCGGCGCGCCGTGGGAAGATCTTCGCTACGGGCGGCGAAATGTTCGATGTCAGTGATGACTGACATGCCGTTGACGCCTGCTTCTTCGTAGTCACGGGCTACTTTGGCTACATCGGCTTGATTGTTGATGATGCCTTTTGAAGGGGATTTTCTTTTGAATTCGGCGATGATGCCTGTATTGCTTTTTTTCAGGTTTTGGACTAAAGAATGGCATTCCCTTTCAAAAAATTCGCTCTTTTCGAGTTCGCTTATGGCCTTGTGTTGGCGATCTCTGATGACCTCTAGGTGTTTGGTCGCTATTATTTTATCAAGAAAATTCATGCCATCTTGGTTTTAATTTTCCAAAAATTTTTTCAAAACGTTCTTGGCTCGACCGCTTTTCAGAGCTTCTTCAACTTTCTCATAGTTGCTTTCAAAGCTTTCGCGGTTCAGTAGTCCGAGCGCAAATGCGGCGTTGGTCAAGACTACCGTGTTTTGGGCGGATGTCCCTTTTCCAGATAAGATGTTGACGAAGATACGTGTGTTTTCTTCAGTATTTTTTCCTCCTTTCAGCTCTCGTCGACTTACTTTTTGTTTTCCCAATGTTTCGGGAGCGTAGATGCGTTCGCCTCGCGGGGTATAGCATTTGAAGTCTCCGGTCAAGGATATTTCGTCGTATCCGTCAAGACTGTAGATGATTGCGTAGTTGTTGTCGGTCTGTTGGTAGAGATAATGGTATAGTCTGGCAACCTGGAGGTCATTAACACCGAGCAAGTGATTTTTCGGTTTTCCTGGGTTGAGTAGAGGCCCTAACATATTGAAGAAAGTTTTTACTCCGAGATCTTTACGGACCAAAATTGCTTTTTTAAGTGCTGGATGGAATAAAGGGGCGTGTAAATAGCAGATTCCGATGTCTTCGAGTTGTATTTTTAATTTTTTTTCTTCGTTGGTGAAAATGTAACCGAGTTCTTCCAAAAGATTGGACGATCCGGTAATGGATGAAGCACTGTAATTTCCGTGTTTGATAACTTTTCCTCCTGCTCCGGCCACGATGAAGCAGGCTAAAGTGGAGATATTGAATGTATTTTTTTCATTTCCTCCCGTTCCGACGATGTCGATGGCGTTTAGCTCGGTCAGGTCGATTTTTACGCATAGTTCCAGCAGAGCTTGGCGAAACCCTTCGATTTCTTCCGGTGTCGGAGGTCTCATGTTGTATACTGCTGTCAGGGCCGCGAGCTGAGCTTCGTTAAATTGGTCTCTTGACATTCCGATCAGGACGCTTCGAGCTTCTTCTTTGCTTAGGGTTTTGTGAGCGAAGAGATAGTGTAAGATGTTTTTCATGATACGGATAGGTTTAACCAGTTTGCTATGATTTTTTGGCCGTGGGGTGTCAGGACTGATTCAGGGTGGAATTGTACGCCGCAAACATCATAAGTTTTGTGACGCAGCGCCATAATTTCTCCTTGAGGACTCAGTGCGGTGATTTTGAGTTCGTCGGGGAAATTGTCTTGGGCTACGATCCATGAATGATAGTGTCCCACTTCGATTTTTTTAGGAAGGCCTTTGAAAAGGATTTCTTCAGGGTCGGTGATTTCGATGGGGCTTGCTATGCCATGGTAGACTTTTTGGGTATTGAGCAGCGTGGCTCCGAAAACTTCGCCGATGGCTTGTTGTCCTAGACAGACTCCCAAGATGCTTTTTGTGGGGCCATAGGTTTTGATCAAGGGCATCAGGATATTCGCTTCGTTAGGTATTCCTGGTCCTGGAGAAAGTATAATTTTCTCATAGGCGTAAATATCTTCCAGTGTAATGCGATCATTTCGGAAGACTTCTATAGTTTTTTTTGTTAGTTGTTTGACGGCATGTGCCAGGTTGTAAGTAAAGGAATCATAATTGTCGAGTATCAGAATTTTTCCTTTCATAGATTCATAGTTTTTGGGCAGCTTCGACGGCTTTGAAGAGGGCCATGAGTTTATTTTTGACTTCTTGTACTTCGTTTTCTTCTTTGGAATCGGAGACGATTCCTCCTCCGGCTTGGAAAAAAAGTGTGTTATTTTTGCTGACAAAGGATCGAATGATGATTGCGGTATTCACGGCTCCGTCGAGTCCGAAGAAGCCGACGGCTCCGCCGTAGATTCCACGATGTTGTTTTTCGATCTTATCGATCAATTCCGTCGCTCGATACTTAGGAGCTCCTGAAAGCGTTCCTGCAGGGAAGGTGTCTCCGAATATTTTTATCGATGAGCTTCCTACATCAAATTTTCCTGACACTTTAGAAACCATGTGCAAGACGTGCGAGAAGTATTGGATTTCTTTGAACCGTTCGACTTTTACTTCTGATGAGTTTATGCTCAGGTCATTGCGCGCCAGGTCTACCAACATAACGTGCTCGGCATTTTCTTTGGGGTCTTTGGCGAGGTACTCGGCTAATTGTTTGTCTTTTTCATCGTCGCCCGAGCGTCGGATTGTTCCGGCAATCGGGGCGATATAGGCTGTTTGATCTTTGACGATCAATTGTGATTCGGGCGAAGATCCGAAGATTTTATAATCCCCGTAATCGAAATAAAATAGATATGGTGAAGGATTGATCCGGCGAAGCTCTCGGTAAACATTAAATTCGTCACCTTTGAATTTTTGTCTGAATTGACGGGAGAGGACAATTTGAAATACTTCACCGCGAAAACAAGCCTTGATTCCTTGGTCGATCATTTTTTTGTGTTCGTCATCGGTCATATTGGAGGTACTATCTCCAACAACTTCAAACGAAAAGGAGCAGAAATTCCTGTTGTCGATCAAATCGATCAATTGGTTGATCGGGATGCTTTTCGTTTCAGAGAAACGGTGTTCGATGAGGCTGAGTTCATTGTAAAAGTGATGAAAAACGATCAAATTGGAATAAAACCCCAGGCGCACTTCCGGAACTCGATAAGCTTCTTGTATGCGGACATTCAATTGAATGGTTTCAAAATGTTGAACGCTGTCATAGGAGGTGTATCCGTATAGACCGGAATAAGACGTGGCGAGATTTTCAGCTTTAAAGCTTTTCAAAAAATCTTTGAGCAATTTTTTTGTTTCTGATCGGTCTTTGATGGAAAGAGTTTCTGAGCATCCATCCGGATGTGAAATTCGCGCTTGATCTTGGTCGATGATAAATTCTGAAATAGGATTAATGCAGAGTATCGAAGCGTTATTTTGTGTGGTGTGGTAATCGGAGCATTCCAAGAGCAGTGTATTGGGAAAACGGTCTCTCAACTTCAAATACAGAGCTACGGGGGTGACACTGTCGGCCAGACGTTTTTTTTGGATGGTTTTGAAAGTGAATTCGGGCATAATCTTTGATTTTTCATGAAAAAAGCTTGTCGCCATGACAAGCTTTCTCGATTTTATATACGATAATGGAAGCTCCTCTACGACGACGTTCTTATAAGATCAAACCACAACCAGATATTTTTTTTTGGATTTGCATGGAGCAAATATAAAAAATTTTTCTACGTCGACGTTTGTAAAATACAGGTTCAAACAGGATTCTTGTTATGAGAACGCTGCATGAGAAAAGGAGGTTAAAATATTTGTAAATCAATATATTATTTCTAGCACATTGTGTTAATAGTGGATTACGTTTATTCAGCCTCCTAGCTGGCCTTCGTTGAAGAAAGTGTAGATTTAGTCTTTCACATCGTACTCGAAATATTGTTGATTATAAATTAATTAATTATATCTATTTTATGACAGCACAGAATGATTCCAGAAGCACTATACAAATTATGAGGCATAGTCTCCATAAGATGCTCGGCATGCACACGAACTAATCCTTATGTAAAGATCCTTTCTTGATCCAACCAAGGCTTTATAATACCAAAATTCCGTTCTACTACCAATCGGGTTTTACTTACTAATTATAGTGAACAATATAACTATCCCTACTTAATGGACGGTGCCTATAGGCTTTCTCCTGTATACAGTTTTTGATGCCTCGACTATAAAAGTAAGACATGTTGGCTGTCACTTAGTATATTTTGTCTGTATATACTTTCTCTTGATTTATAGCCTAGTTTGCTTATTATATGGATTTTGCCCCCTACTATCATCCTCATTGGCTGCTACGCTATGTACTGCTAGTCTCATTCCATTTTTATCCAATCCTATGTTCTTTTTGTATCCGTACTAGAGTTTACCTGTTTTTTTGAGCCATTTTTCTTGAGTGTCTACTCCCGATTGATTCTATTTTTTACCCTTTCTTTCCTTTTACTGATTTTATTTTACCCCTCTTCCTTCCGATCCTCCACTACGTAGGTAGGATCTCTCTTGGGAACAAAAGGGACTCACTGTAATACTGGGATCTACAATCACTCTTATTTTAACTATATCCTGATTCATCTCTAGTCCCTTATTGATCTTTTTCAGTAAGTGTTCATCTACCTTTTTGGTTACTATTTCATTGCGAAATCTGCATAGAGTCGTATGATCTGGGGTCTGATCTTCCAATCGAAAACCAAAAAAGATCATGCAAACTTATGGAAGTTTTTAGCAATTTTTCCATTTCTACATCACTGAGATCATACCAGTTACTTAAAAGAAGTGTATTGAATAACGATATTCCACTGTAAGCAGGTTGGACTTTTATTCCCTGGCCTTTTTGATATATTTTCCTTATTTCTTTTTCCATCACTTACTAGTGGATCAAGGTGTTTAACCTTTTGAAAAACTCATTCCTTCTGGTAGAACGTTCATATATAATTCACTAATGCTTATTTGCGTGATGCTTCCGAGCATAGAGTCGGATTTTTTTCTATTTTAAATAAACGAAATAATATATTGATTTACAAATATTTACCTCCTATTCTTCTTTCATGCAAGGTTCTCAAATCGGATAACACCTGATGCACCTTAAAATCAAGCTATAACCGACAGAATCGCAAAAAAAACATCCGATCTAATTCTTCTCAAACAAAAAAACGTTCGCTACTCTCCCCCAAAAAAATGCCCAACGCAAAAAACAACAACATATATGACATACCCCTCACCTTGAGAGATAAGAAAAATCAACACGATCTTAAAGCAGCGATCATTCCCTTAGCCGCTCGTTCTGAAGCCCCTACATCCCCTAACTGCTCACGTAAATTTTGATAATCGGCTATGATTCTTACCCTATGTTCTAAATCTAAAACTTTCGAAAGCTCTCCTTGTAAATTTTCTGAAGTAAACACATCCTGTATCAACTCCTTGACCACTTCTCGATCCATAATCAAGTTGACCAATGAAATGAAACGAATGTGTCGCACCAAACGCTTGGCAATCTCATAAGATATATAGCTTCCTTTATAACACACCACCTGTGGTACTTTCAAAAGAGCCGTTTCCAAAGTAGCCGTACCCGAAGTGACCAAAGCCGCATGCGAGCACGCCAACAACTCATAAGTCCGATCCATAACACAACGAATCTCTTCTCCCGCTAAGGTTTCGTAATACGCTCGGGTAAAAGAGGGAGCCCCGGCCACGACAAATTGATACACCGGAAGTAACTTTCGCATAGACCACATCAACGGAAAAACATGAGCAATCTCCTGCTTCCTGCTTCCCGGTAAAAGCGCGACGATCGGCCTACCATCCAACCCATGCTCGCCGATAAAATCCTCCCGATTTACCGGATCTCTCGCATGAAATGCATCCAAAATAGGATGACCGACAAACTCCACCTCCACGCCGTGTTTTTCGTAGAAAGCCTTTTCAAAGGGTAGTATGACAAACATTTTATCTACCGTCTTCTTGATACGATAAACCCGAGAGCGTCTCCAAGCCCACACCTTCGGAGAAATATAATAAAAAACTTTAATTTTCAGAGTTTTAACAAAATTAGCTATTCGAAGATTGAACCCGGGATAATCAATGAGAATGACCGCGTCAGGTCGATAAGCTTGGATGTCCTCTTTACAAAAACGAATGTTTTTCAATATCACTGGAAAGTTCGCCAGCACCTCCCAAAACCCCATGAAATCCAAATCTTTATAGTCCTTGACAAATGTTCCTCCCTCAGTCCGCATCAATGGTCCACCCCAGCAACGAAAAGAAGCGGAAACGTCTTGATGTTTCAACGCTTTCATCAAGTTGGAGCCATGTAAGTCTCCCGAAGCCTCTCCCGCAATGATGTAATATTTCATAGCTTTTGCAAAGCTAAAGAATTACTTGTCATTCAATGAGAACGTTGCATGAGGTAAGGGGCAAATATTTGTAAATTAATATTTTATTTCGTATATTTGGGGATAGAAAAAGATCGGACTCTATTTCTCAGAAGTACGCGCTAAATAGATTTTAGCGAACTGTATATTGAACGTTCTACTAGAGGGCGTGAGTTTTTTAAAGGATAAAAAACAGTGATCCATTGGAAAGTGAATGGGAAAGAAATAAGAAAAATATATAAAAAAGGCCAGGGGTTAAAAGGTCAATTTTCCTACACTGGAATATCGTTATTTACGGTGCTGCTTTTAAGTAACCGCTATCATCATCAGTAATGATAGGAATGGAAGAATTGGTAAAAAACTTGAGCTTCATGCGTTTTTGTAGTCTTCGATTGGAAGATCAGATCCCAGATCATACTACTCTATGAAGAGTTTGTACTAAAATAGTAACAAAAAAGATATATATGAGCGCTTATTGAAAAAGATCAATAAGGTATTAGAAAAGAATCGGCTGATAATTAAAATAGGAGTGATAGTAAATGTGAGAGTATTACAGTGAATCTATTTACTCTGAAGTGGCTTCTACCTACAAATTGGAAAATATGAAGGAAAAGGGGTAAAAGCAAATTAATCAAAGAAAAGCAAGGAAAATGCCTCAAGAAATCAGGTAAATTCTACTACGGATACAAGAAGAACATAGGGGAGGGGTATAAAAATGGAATGATACTACAGTACATAGCGTAGCAACTAATTAGCACGATAATAGAGGGCTAAAGCCATTAATAAGCAAACTTAGGATATAAACTTAGAGAAATATATGCAGAAAATGATTAACCAGTTGCCAACCAACGTGTCTTATTTTCATACTCGAGGAATTAAAGACCGTGTACAGAAGAAAAGTTGTCAAGAACCGTTCCTTAAGTAGATCAATTGTATTATTCAACAAATTAGTGAGTAAAATCCGATGGATAGTAGGACGCATTTTTGGTAGTATAATGTGTTTGTTTGAATCAGGAAAGTCTCGTTACAAAGGATTAGCTCGTGTGCATGTCCAGAATTTTATGGAGGGCTATGACGTATAGTTTTTATTGTCCCTTCTAGAATCATTATGCAATGTTTATAAAAATAAATATTATAAATCACTTTATGATCAATATATTTTTTCGAATACGATGTGCAAAGATTAAATCTACAGCATTTCTAACGAAGCCTATCTAGGAAGCTTAGATAAACTTAATGTTACCTTAAAATAATAGTCACACCATGAGTGAAATCATCAATAAAGTAGTGCAGATCGGATTGATCGACCTAGATCTTGAAACATGGCGCCCCTCGGGCGAACGGCTGCTCTTGGATATAAAGGATTGGCTCCATGAAGGCTTAGCTCTGCGTGAAAAAAAATTTCGCCAAAATCTCAAGAAATATGATTGGAATCAATACGAGGGAAAATTTGTAGCATTGACTTGTTCGTCAGGGGCCATTATTCCCAAGTGGGCTTTCCTCCTTCTTGCTGCACATCTACAGCCCTACGCTCGAAAAGTGGTTCAAGGAGCTTTAGCTGATTTGGAAAATGCTATTTTTCAAGAACTCATCGAACAAATGGATGTCTCGCTTTTCCAAGAACAACGTGTCATCATCCGAGGATGCAACAAATATCCCGTACCGGAAAACGCTTACGTATTGCTGATTCAAAAATTGCAACCCGTCGTACAGTCTTTGATGTATGGCGAGGCCTGCAGCACCGTGCCTTTATATAAAAGAAAACCGATGTAGGGTATAGCCTTTTATTTCCTGGCCTTTTTGATACATTTTTCGAGGCCATTGTGTTAATGGTTAATTACGATTATTCAGAACCCTAGATGGGAATAGTTAGAGAAAATGTAGATTTTGCCTTTTACATTGTATTCGAAATACTATTGATTATAAACTAATTAATTATATCTATTTTTATGGACAACGCATAATAATTCTAAGGGTACGATACAAATTATGTGCCATAGCTTCAATATTTTAAATCCATTCTCTCATGCAACATTCTCGAAACATACATTATTATGTATAATAGTAAGATTTGGGTAAAAACGATTACCTTTACGATCGTTTTAAGATAAAATCATGGTAAAACAAATTTTATCCACGGAAGATGTTAAGAAAAAACTGATCCGTTACTGTAACTTCCAAGAGAGATGCAAACAAGAAATTGAGGAAAAATTAAACCAATTTAATTTGGGTCCTCAAGAAAACGACATTATTTTGAAATACTTGGTTGACCATAATCTTGTCAATGAGGATCGTTTTTCTAAAATTTTCACTTTGAGCAGGATACGTTATAAAAAATGGGGTAAAGAAAAGATAGCTCATGCCCTCAGATCAAAAAGCATCCCCGAAACATTAATCGAAGAAGCGTGGAAAACGATTAACCCGGAAGAATATAAAAAGATGCTTTACTTGCTTATCAAAAAAAAACTGGGAAAAATTCCCGGAAAATTCACTGTCAGAAAACGTGACCGGATACATCGCTTTCTTATAAGCAAGGGCTATGAGGACACGTTGATCCAAGATACCATCCGGGAATATTTCTCATGCCCCATCAAAATCCCGTAAAACCTCTTTAAATATAACCGATCGCTCCTCCTTGCTATTCATTTTCATTCATTTGATCATTCAGATGATCGGAAAAGTGGGGGGATACATCTTTTTCGAAAAATGGAAAAAGAAAATGTAATGGGGATATAAATTTAAAAAAATTGAAGAAGATTTAATTTCATCTTTTAAAGATTTACACGAACAAGCTGTAATGAACATGATCAATGCAGAGTTAGATGCATATTTAGACAATGAAAAGCTTCAAGGAATAAAACAGAAAATTATAGCAACGGACACGGAACTAAGAAGATAAAATTGAGAGAACGTTGCATGAGAGAAGATTCTTAAAATATTTGTAAATCAATATATCGTTTTCTACATTTGGAGTAGGAAGTAAAAAAACGCGGATCTATTCTCAGAAGCACCCTACAAATAAGCTTTAGTGAACTATATATGAACGGTTTACCAGAGGGAGGGGTTTTTCAAAAGGTTAAAAACTTGATCCCACTGGGAAGGAATGGAAAAAGAAATAACAAAAATATATCAAAAAAGTCAGGAAATAAAAAATCAACCTGCTTACAGTGGAATATCGTTATTTAAGATGATGCTTTTGAGTCACTAGTATAATCTCAGTGATGTAGGAACGGAAGAATTGCTGAAAGAATCCTTGAGCTGCATGAACTTTTTTGCTTTTAGATCTGGAAGATCAGATCCCAGATCGGGCTAGATCCATAATAAGCAAATTAGGATATAAAGCTGGAGAAGTAGTATATGCAGAGAAAGGTTACCAAGTTCCAGCCAATGTGTCTTACTTTCATAGTGTCGAGGGATATCTCTGAACTTATCCCTCAGAGGCCCAAGATCCGTTGATTCATATCATCCTATCTTCCTACCATTTTTTCGGGACGTACCCAAGCGTCGAATTGTTCAGCGGTAAGATGGCCCAATCGTATCGTTTCCTCTCTCAATGTGGTATGGTTTTTATGCGCTGCTTTGGCGATTTCGGCCGCCTTTTCGTAACCGATGTGCGGATTCAAGGCTGTGACCAACATCAAAGATCGATCGAGCAATTCTTTGATTCGTTTCGTATTCGGTTCAATACCTGCAGCGCAATGTTTTGTAAACGAGACACAGGCGTCTCCAAGCAATTGAGCCGATTGTAGGAAATTGTAAGCTATCACCGGTTTGAATACATTCAATTCATAATGTCCCGATGCTCCCGCTATCGAAATCGTTGTGTCGTTGCCCATCACCTGCGCGCAAACCATGGTTAGCGACTCACATTGTGTAGGGTTCACTTTTCCTGGCATGATGGAAGAGCCGGGTTCGTTTTCGGGGATCAAGATCTCTCCGATGCCTGAACGAGGACCGGAGGCCAGCATGCGGATGTCATTGGCTATCTTCATCAGAGCTACGGCGAGTTGCTTCAACGCTCCGTGTGAGCCGACCAAAGCGTCGTGAGCGGCCAAAGATTCAAATTTATTTTCGGAGGTCTTGAAAGGCAAGTTGGTAAATCGTGCGATATAATCGGCAACTTTTACATCATAACCTTTAGGTGTGTTGAGCCCCGTACCTACAGCTGTTCCGCCTAAGGCCAACTCGGAGAGATGTTCCAAACTGTTTTTGAGTGCTTTCAGGCCGTGATTGAGTTGAGAAACGTAGCCCGAAAATTCTTGTCCGAGTGTCAGGGGGGTAGCGTCCATCAGATGGGTACGGCCAATTTTGACTACTTCTTTGAAGTCTTCGGATTTTAGCTTCAGAGTGTCGCGAAGTTGTTCTATCCCGGGGATGCTCACTTCTACCAGTTTTTTGTAGGCGGCGATATTCATCGCTGTGGGATAAGTATCGTTGGAAGATTGAGATTTGTTTACGTCGTCATTAGGGTGGATTACGGAGACCCCTTCGCCGAGCTTGCCTCCGTTCAATACATGTGCTCGATGAGCGATCACTTCGTTGACATTCATGTTGGACTGTGTTCCCGAACCGGTTTGCCAGATTACTAAAGGGAATTGATCATCAAGCTCGTCGCGAAGAATTTCGTCGCAAACTCGGGCGATTAAAAATTTTTTTTCTTCTCCGAGCGTTCCCAGATCATGGTTGGTGTGAGCGGCAGCTTTTTTGAGGTAAGCAAACGCTTTAATGATTTCCGAAGGCATGGAAGCTTCGGGGCCTATTTTGAAGTTGTTGTGCGAACGTTCGGTCTGTGCACCCCAGTATTTGTCGGCGGGCACGAGCACTTCGCCCATAGTGTCTTTTTCTATACGGTAATCCATTGTTTGTGCGGATTGATTCGTTTCTAATGCCGAAAGTTACGAACTTCCTCTTTTTTCATCGATAGGAGGGTGCTTTTATAAAAAACAGGTAATTTTGATGCTAAAATAGAGCGTATGACACTCATCGCCCAGTTTCTGGGGTTTTTATTCTTTTTATCTATTGCCATGTCGGGTTTTTGGTGCCTCACCTTTTTGATCTCTATGGTTCCTTATTGGATTACTGTAGGCTCTGCGGAAATGTATAACAAGATCAATAAAAATATCAACACCGATACGGTACGAAGGAAATTGCTTTCCGAGCAGGAAGGTGTTATCTTAGTCTGGAAAAAATAATAGACTCTAAATTCGTCGTGTTAAGAGATAAGACGATTTGTGCAAGTTTTAATTTTAACTGCTCTGCTTTTAATCATTCCCAAATACCTAAAGTATTCTACAACATTTTTTTATACATTGAATTTATTTTTTTCTTCTTACGGTTGCCAGTTTCTTCTCCTTTACTCGTATGAACTTCAAAAGTTAAGACCATTGTGTTAAGGTGGGTTACGTTTATTCAGTCATCCTAGATGGACTTCGTTGGAGACGATGTAGATTTGGTCTTTCACATCGTATTCGAAATACTATTAATTCTTTTGTATAGGGTCTTTGATGCCTCGACTATAAAAGTCGAGACACGTTGGCTGTAAATTGGTAACCTTTTTCTGCATATGCTTTTCTCAGGGGGATATCCTAGTTTGCTTACTAATGACTAGACCACTACTATCATGCTCATTGGCTGCTACCTTATGTACTGCTAGTCTCATTCCGAGAATGTTGCATGGCAGAAGGAGTTTAAAATATTTATAAATCAAGATATTGTTTCGTCTATTTGTAGCAGAAAATAAAAAAAGATTTGACTCTATGATCAGAAGCATCGCGCAAATAAGATTTAGTGAACTGTGTATGAAACTTTCTACCAGAAGGGATGAATTTTTTAAAAGGTTAAACCCATTGATCCACTTGGTATTGGATGGAAAAGAAATAAAAAAATATATCAAAAAGTCCAGGGAATAAAAGCCAACCTGACTGCAGTGGAATATCGTTATTTATGATGATACTTTTGAGTCATTAGTATGATTTCAGTGATGTAGGCATGGAAAAATTGGTAAAAGATTCCATAGGCTATATGCACTTTTGTGGTTTTCGATTGGAAGATCAAATCTCAAATCATACAACTTTATATAGATTTCGCAATGAAATAGTATCTAAAAAGGCATATGAGAACTTACTGAAAAAAATAAAAAAGGAATTAGAAATGCATCAGGCTATAGTTAAAACAAGAGTGATAGTAGATTCCAGTATTACAGTGAGTTCCTTTGGTCCTAAGGGACTCCTACACTGACGTAGTGTAGGATAGGAAGGAAGAAGAGTAAAAGCAAATCATTCAAAGAAAGGAAAGGCTAAAAAAAAGAACTAATAAGGAGTAGACACTCAAAGAAAATAGCTCAATAAATCAGGTAAACTCTACTACGGATACAAGAATAACATAGGAGTAGATAAAAATGAAATGATACTAGCAGTAGTAGAACGTACTTTTGGAAGTATAAAGAGTTGCCTGGATAAGGCAAGACTCGTTACAAAGGGTTAGCTCGTGTGCATGCCCAGCATCTTATGGATGTGCTATGGCTCATAATTTATATCGTTCCTCTGGAATTATTATGTACTGTTTATAAAAATAGATGTAATTAATTTATAATCAATAGTATTTCGATTACAATGTGAAATCTTAAATCTACATCATTCTCTAATGAAGCCATCTAGAAGGATGAATAAATGTAATCAACCTTAACACAATAGTCTCACATTAATACCCGATAGGGAATCAAAAGTGTTTTACCGATAACCGATCTTGATAAGATAGCTAATAAGAAAAAAAGGAAACTTTTACATTTACCTGCTCTAAATAAGCCCTTATTCTGTGGATATATTTCATTATGTCGACGTAATACTACCCACACCGTTAGAAGGTACTTTCACTTATCATCTGAGTGAAGAGCTCTTTGACACGGTAGAGCCGGGAATGCGTGTAGCTATACCTTTTGGCAGTAATAAGATTTATACAGGTATTGTATACAGTAAACATCACGATCGCCCTGAACTTTATAAAACTAAAGAAGTCTATCAAATCTTGGATAAGGTTCCTATAGTGACAAAGCTTCAATTGAAATTTTGGAAATGGATAGCCTATTATTATATGAGTAGCATCGGACAAGTCTACAAAATAGCGCTGCCTAGCGCCTTTAAAATTGAGAGCGAAACACGTATCAAAGCCCATAAAAATCTAACAATCAATACTGACAAATTATCCAATGAAAATCTTTTGTTTTGGGAAACTTTACAACGAAAAAGCAGCCTCAACGTGCAAGAGGCCTCTCTGATTATAGCTTCTAAAAACACACTCTCAACGATAAAAAAATTTTTAGACAACGGTTGGATACAACTTGAAGAACAACTCGTAGAAAAATACCGTACCAAAAAGGAATCTTACGTCTTTCTACACCCTCGATTGGAAGATGACGCTGCAGAACAAGCCCATATATTCCATTCATTGGAGAGATCCCCCCAACAGAGAAAACTCCTCCTGGCCTTTTTCTATTTGAAAGCCAGGCTGCAAAAACCCGTCTTGTTGAAAAACTTGCTCGATCAATATTCTAGTCCAAGATCTGCCTTAAAAGCCTTGACTCAAAAAAAAATCTTGGAAGTTCGTTCCCTGAATGTAGACTTCTGTTTACATTCCGGATATGCTCCCGATCAGACTCCTCAGACACTAACAAACTCGCAAGAGATTGCTTACCGGGAAATCTCGTCACAATTTGAAACCAAAGACACGGTAGTCTTACACGGCATCACCTCGATCGGCAAAACTGAGATCTACGTACGACTTATCCAAGAAGTACTCTATCAAGGACTTAGAGTATTATACCTACTTCCGGAAATAGCTCTGATGACTCAAATCTTCAGCCGACTCAGGAGAAACTTTGGAGACCGGATCGGACTATACCACTCGAAATACGATCAAAATCAACGCGTAGAACTCTGGAAAAAAACACTGCAAGGAGCCTACCCCATAATCTTAGGAGCAAGATCAGCTCTGTTTTTACCACTTGAAAAAGTCGGGCTGATAATTATCGACGAGGAACATGATACTGCCTTCAAGCAACGGGATACGGCACCACACTACCACGCACGCGACGCCGCACTAGTTTGGGCTAAAATGCAAGGAGCCAAATGCCTTTTGGGGTCAGCGACACCTTCGTTAGAGAGCTATCATAACGCACAGACCGAAAAATACGGCTGGGTAACTTTAAATGAAAGCTATCGTGATAGTAAACCTCCACTCATTCAAACAATCAACTTAAAAGAAGCCCACCGTAAGAAACAAATGCAAGGCCTTTTCAGTAGAGATTTGATATCCGCTATGCAACAAACATTGGAAGAAAAAAAACAAATCATCCTCTTTCAAAACCGCAGAGGCTATGCCCCCGTCATACAGTGTCAAAACTGCGGACACATCTCCCAGTGCCGGAATTGCGACGTATCTCTTACCTATCATCAGGTCCGATCTGCCATGGTGTGTCACTATTGCAATTATACACACCCCAAGCCCAAACTCTGTTTTTCCTGCCACAGCAGTGATCTCGACATGAAAGGCTTCGGAACCGAACAAGTCGAAGAGCAAGTCCGACTCTATTTTCCGGAGGTCAAAGTAGCTCGGATGGATGCTGACGCCATGCGTAGAAAGTTTGCTTATGAAAAACTGATCAAAGCCTTTGAAGCACAAGAAATCGATGTGCTCGTAGGAACACAAATGGTAACTAAAGACTTGTATTTTAAAGCCGTCTATTTGTTCGGAGTGATCCAAGCCGATCAACTGCTTTCTCAACCGGATTTCCGTGCGCACGAACGAGCATTCCAAATCTTGATCCAAGTGGCGGGAAGGACAAACAGAAAAAAGGAACAAGGCAAAGTTCTCATCCAAAGCTTCCAATCGGAACACTCCATCTTAGAAAAAGTTGCCCGATATGATTACGATGCCATGTGCCAAAGCATCTTGAGCGAACGAAAAAAATTCCTTTATCCCCCCTATTGTAAGATGATTCTCTTGATTTTCAAACATCAAAACTTTGAAAAACTCTCCATTGCCGTACAACACTTGACGGAACAATTACGTCCTCGCTTTCGGGAAGGTTTGCTTGGGCCTAGGATTCCATCGATCGGAAAAATACGGAATGAACACTTGAAAGAAATTTTGATCAAAATACACCCCGAATTACATTCTTTGTCTCAAAGCCGTGCATTCATCCAAAATGTTTTATTGAATTTCTACACTGTGAAAGCCTATCGTTCTATTAAATTGACGATCGATGTAGACCCCGCATGATCTCAGACAACGGCGTTGTGGTTGATATCCCATCCTTTTTTACAGGTTTTTCGTAGGGCCATTTTCTCACTCAACCATTTTTTGAACTTGATAAAAGCTAATAGACTCGAGAATGTTGCATGAGAGAAGGGGGGCCTATTTGAGACCATTGTGTTAATAGTGAATTACGTTTATTCTAGGAATCCTAGATGGGATCCGTTAGAGAAGAGGTAGGTTTAGTGTTTCACATTGTATTCGAAAATCATTGATTATTAATTAATTATATTTGTTTTTATAAACAGCTTATAATAATGCCTGGGGAACCATACAAATTATGATTCATAGCCTCCATAAGAGGTTGGATATGTACACGAGCTAATATTTTGTAACGAGCCTTTTTTGAAACCAAACCTACGGCTAATATCATTCTATTTTTATCCCCCTATAGGCTTCTTGTATCTGTAGTAGAGTTTACCAGATTTTTTAAGCCATTTTCCTTGAGTGTCTACTTCTTATTGATCTCTTTTATTCCCTTGCATTTCTTTGACTGATTTACTTTTCCTCCTTTTCCTTTCGATCCTACCACTACGTAGGTAGGATCCCTCTTTGGAGCAAAGAGGAGTCACTGTAATACTAGCATCTACTATCATTCCTGTTTTAACTATCGCCTGATGCTTTTTTAATTCCTTATTGATCTCTTTCAGTAAGAGCTCATATGCCTTTTTGGCGACTATTTCATTGCAAAACCTGCATAGAGAATCATATAATCTGGGATCTGATATTCCAATCAAAAAAAAACAAAATAGCATGTAGCCTATGGAATCTTTTACAAATTCTTTCGTTCCTATATCACTGATATTATACTAGTATCCTCAAATACATCATCCTTAAATAACGATATTCCACTGTAAGCGGGTTGGCTTTTTATTCCCTGGCCTTTTTGATATATTTTTCTTATTTCTTTCTCCATCCATTTTCCAGTGTATCACTGGTGCTTAACCTTTTGAAAAAATCACTCCTTCTGGTAAAACGTCCATATATAGTTAACTAAAACTTAGTTAGTGCAGTTCTTCTGAGCATAGATCCGAATTTTTTATTTTCCTACTCCAAGTATACTAAACAATATATTTATTTACAAATATTTTAACCTCCTTTTCTCATGCAACGTTTTCAAATCTAGATTGTCTCCAACGAAGCCATCTAGGATAGTTGAATAAACGTAATCCACCTTAAAATAATGGTCTCTAAACCTATATTCTTATTGATGTAATCATCAATACAAATAGAATAATTGCATTAAAAATATAAAGCGTTTTTATTATATTAACTTATATTTATTTTTATTGTTTTAATCCCTGCTCTATTTAAAAAATACAATCCATTATTATCCCTGTAGATATCTATATACACCACTCTTTTGATTCCGGCTTGGTGAATGAGTTTGCTGCATTCTTTGCATGGGGATAGTGTCACATATAGTGTTGCTCCTTTGCAAGATTGTGTAGAGGTGGCTACTTTGAGTATGGCATTAGCTTCTGCATGTAGTACGTACCATTTAGAATAGCCTTTTTCGTTTTCACAGATGTTCTCGAATCCGCTGGGAGTCCCGTTATATCCGTCTGAAATAATCATTCTGTCTTTTACGATAAGGGCTCCTACTTTTTTACGCATGCAAAATGATAGCTTTGCCCACTCCATGGCCATCTTTAAATAAGTAGCGTCGTATTTTTTTGTAGTATTCATTTCGAATGAAGTACGAATTTAGAAAAATTGATATAAAACTTTTAGTTTATTTGCATAAATATCTTTCCTTCGAAGAATTATATTTTTCAGTCGAAAAAATATATAAATATTATATAGTATTGCCTATACTCGAATAATATATTATTATAACGGAGGCTTATCAAATAAAAATTATCTTTATTAAGATGAAATCATTGAATTAATAGAGACCATTGTTTTAAAGTGGATTACGTTTATTTAGCTATCCTATGTGGGCTTCGTTGGAGAACGATGTAGATTTAGTTTTTCACATTGTATTCGAAATACTATTGATTAAAAATTAATTAATTATTTTCTATTTTTATGAACAGAGCATAATAATACCAGGAGTACGATACAAGTTATTCTCCATAGTCACCATAAGGTGCTGAGCATGCATATGAGCTAATCCTTTTTAACGAACCTTTCCTAATCCAAACTAACGCTTTATACTACCAAAAGTACGTTCTAGTACCCATCGGGTTTTACTCACTAATTTGTTGAATAATATAGAGAGAACATTGCATGAGAGAAGGATGTTAAAATATTTGTAAATCAATATATTGTTTCGTATATTTGGAGCAAATATAAAAAGAATTAGGATCTATGCTCAGAAGGACCGCGCAGATAAGCTTTAGTGAATTATATATGGAAGATCCTATCAGGATAAGTGATTTTTTAAAAGGTTAAAAACCTTGATCAATTGGAAAGGGATGGAGCAAAGAAATAAGAAAAATATATCAAAAAGGCCAGGGAATAAATGGCAACCTATTTACAGTGGTAAATTGCTATTTAAAATGATGCTTTTGAGTAATGGGTATAATCTCAGTGATGTAGGAACGGAAGAATTGGTAAAAAAACTTGAGATGTATGAGCTTTTTTGGTTTTCGATTGAAAGATCAAGTCCTATATCATAGGAGTCTATGCAGATTTTGCAATGAAATAAAATCCAAAAACCATATAGCACTTACTGAAAAAGATCAATAAGGAATTGGAAAAGCATCATGCTATCGTTAAAACAGGAATGATAGTAGATACCAGTACTACTGGTGATTCCCTTTACCCAAAGAGAGTTCCTACCTACGTAGTGGAGGATTGGAAGGAAGAGGAGAAAAAGAAAATCAGTCAAAGAAAAGCAAGGGATAAAAAAGAGACTCAATCAGGAATAAACATTCAAGAAAAATGCTTCAAGAAATCAGGTAAACTCTACTACAGAGACAAGAGTCACGTAGGGGAGGGGATAAAAATGAAATGATACTAGCAGCACATAGCGTAGCAACCAGTGAGCATAATAGTAGAGAGCTAAAGGCATTAATAAGCAAACCAGGATATAAACCAGAGAAGTATATGCAGATAAAGGTTACCAAGTTCCAGCTAACGTGTCTTACTTTTATAGTCGAGGCATTAAAGACCATATAAAGAAGAAAATCTATAATACCGTCCCTTAATAAGTAGAATAGCTATATTATTCAACAAATTAGTGAGTAACCCTCGATGGGTAGTAGAACGTACTTTTGACAGTATAAAGCGTTGGTCTGGATCAGGAAGGTATCTATAAAGGATTAGCTCGTGTGCATGCCCAGCCTCTAATGTGCGGCTTGGCTCATAATTTGTATCGTGCCTCTAGCCTTATTATAAGCTGTTCATAAAAACAGATATAATTAATTAATTTATAATAAATAATATTTCGAAAACAATGTGAAAGGTTAAATCTACATCTTATCTAACTAGCCCATCTAGGATAGCTAGATAAACATAATACACCATTAACACAATGGTCTCACTTTAACATAGATGACAGTCCACCTATTCCTCATATTTTCAGTTATTCTGGGAGGAGTTTTGGCGTGTATGCTCAGTACCTATGTAAGACACCCAGATTTGTTGCTAACCTTCAGCAGCGCCTATTTGCTCGGAACGGTTTTCAACCACCTATTTCCAGAAGTCTATTGCGAAAGTGTCGCTCAATACAAAGGCTTTTTTATCTTGGGTGGGATATTCATACAAATCCTGTTGGAAAACATAACACATGGCATAGAACACGGGCATCTCTACCATAACAAAAAACGAAGCTTCCCTTATGGCATGTTGATAGGCTTGTGTATTCATTCTATATTGGAAGGCTCCTCCATTCTTTCTACAGATTATACATTGCTCTGGGCAGTGGTCATCCACAAAATCCCAGTAGCCATGATTCTCTACATTTTTTTATCGAAGACACTCCAAAAAAGAAAAAACATTATCGGATTGATGTCGATTTTCGCCCTATCATCCCCTTTGGGGTTTCTGTTGAGCAATCTCCCTTTTTTTACACAACATCATGATTCTATCATGGCCTTAGTCTCCGGAGTATTCATTCACATAGCTACGGTGATTTTATTCGAAAGCTCTGAAGAACACCGCCTTAACTGGATAAAAGTATTTACTTTTTTTCTTGGCGTAGTGCTCTCCTACGTTCTTCTTCCATAAATAGAATACAAATAGATCCATATTTTTTGTGCAAATTGAACTAACTTTGCGTAGTTCCGATTTCTTCTTAAACATTAAAAAATTATAACAAATGACAGCATCATTATTAGTAGGAAAAAAAGCTCCTGACTTCAAGGCCTCTGCCGTAATCGAAGGAAATAAGATCGTAGAAAATTTCAGTATGGAGCAATTCAAAGGAAAATATGTGCTGTTGTTTTTCTATCCAAAAGATTTCACTTTCGTATGCCCGACAGAGTTACACGCCTTTCAAAAAAAACTCAGCGAATTCCAGTCAAGAAATGTACAACTTATCGCAGCCTCTACAGATACAGAGCAGTCTCACTGGGGATGGCTCCAAGTTCCTAGAGATAAAGGAGGTATCCGGGGCATTACCTACCCTATAGTAGCTGACACCAATAAAACTATTTCTTACAACTACGGGGTCTTGGGAGGGAAATGGCACATTGACGAAGAGGATAAGTTGCAAGTAGATGGTGAGCTTATCTCTTATAGAGGACTTTTCTTGATCGACAAGGAAGGTGTCGTACGTCATCAATTGATCAATGATCTACCTTTAGGAAGGTGTGTAGATGAAGCTCTTCGTATCATCGACGCGCTACAACATTTTGAAAAAAAAGGTGAGGTTTGCCCGGCCAACTGGAGCCAAGATCAGCAAGCAATGAAACCCAATCATCAAGGCGTAGCTGATTATTTATCAAAACAATAAAAGAAATTTATGGTGGAGTCGAATAATTTCGGTTCCAAAATTTATTTTAAAGTTCCTGTTGCTTTTGATATAACGAGAAGTATATCTTTTTTTATATGAAGATTGAAAAAACACCATATTCGCGAATATCTCAAGTAGATTTCAAACATTTAGGATTTGGCCGTTATTGCTCCGACCATATGTTGTGCTGTACATTCAAAGATAACCAATGGAAAGACTCCGTCATCAAGCCTTTTGGCGACCTGACAGTTTCGCCCACCTGCCTGGCCTTTCATTACGGACAAGCCATATTTGAAGGCATGAAAGCTTACAAAGATCGACAAGGAAAAGTTTTTTTGTTTCGTCCCGAAGAAAATTTCAAACGAATCAATCGCTCAGCTCAACGTATGGAGATGCCGGAAATCCCGGAAAAAATATTCATGGAAAACCTAAAAATTTTGACTGACATTGATCGGGATTGGGTCCCTATAGAATACGGACAATCCTTATACCTACGTCCATTCATGATCGCAACGGGAAATGTCCTCGTAGCTAATCCATCAAAAGAATACCTTTTTATAATAATATCTAGCCCATCAGGCGCATATTATGAAAAACCTCTAAAGATCAAAGTCGAGCAAAAATACAGTCGTTCAGCCCACGGAGGCATAGGTTTTACAAAAACCGCAGGCAATTATGCCGCCTCCTTCCATCCGACACGTTTGGCCCAAGAAAAAGGTTATGACCAAATATTGTGGACAGACTCATCCAGTCATACGTTGATAGAAGAATCCGGAACGATGAACGTGTTTTTCTATTTAGAAGATCGGTTGATTACTCCACCCGCCGGTGATAGTATATTAGGAGGAATCACCCGAAAAAGCATCATCGAACTGGCCCGTAAAGAAGGAATTAAAGTTCAAGAACGTAACTTTTCCGTTTCGGAAATGATCGATAGCTTGAAAAAAGGACTGATCAAAGAAGCTTTCGGTTGCGGGACTGCAGTGGTGACCAATGTGTTTAAAATCATAGGTTATGAAGACGTAGATTTTTATTTGCCTGATATTCCGAATAATGATCGTATCTCATTTCGATTGAAAAAACGACTTTTGGATATCCAGCACAATCTTGCGGAAGACCCTTTTAGCTGGAGAGTAGAAGTAAAAAACAAACAGATAACCTGATAAGGTTATTTTTCATAGTGGTAAAACCGGATCTAATGGCTGGTTTTATTTTTATTTATACCACATAAAGCTGATTCATTTAATGAAAAACAGTATTCAAAACTTTACGACCATCGCGCAGCTCGCATTTTCTCGATTGTATAATTTACAAGAGCCTAAATTAGAACTTCTATATACTAGAAAAGAATTTAAAGGCGACGTCACCCTTGTCCTCTTCCCACTCGCCAAAAAACTGAAAAAATCCTTGGAGCAACTCGGGCAAGAGATCGGGAGCTACATACAAGAGCACACAGAGACCATAGAGTCTTTCCATTTGATCAAAGGCTTTTTAAATTTTCAATGGAAAGACGATTATTATACACGGTTATTCGAAAAAATGACACAAAACGGAGGATTTCAATTTAAAAAAGATCCCCTCCGTCCCGCAGTGATGGTAGAATACTCCTCACCGAACACTAATAAACCTCTCCATCTAGGACATATTCGCAATATTCTTTTAGGTCATTCCGTAGCCATGCTATTCAAAGCCATCGGACGTGAAGCTCTTGAAACGCAGATTATTAACGATAGAGGCATACACATCTGCAAATCCATGGTAGCATGGGAAAAATTCGGAGAAGGGCAAACTCCTCAAAGCACCGGAATCAAAGGCGATCACTTTGTCGGAAAATATTACGTAGCCTTTGACAAAGCTTGGCGTGAAGAAACCCAATCCTTGTGTGCTCAAGGCCATGAAAAGAAACAAGCAGAGCAAGAAGCTTCCCTAATGCAAGGCGCCAGAGAAGTGTTGCGTCAATGGGAATCCGGCGATCCGAAAACTCTCGATCTTTGGAGAAAAATGAATCAATTTGTATACGATGGGTTCACCGAAACCTATCGCAGATTGGGAATCTATTTTGACATCCAACAATATGAAAGTCAAACCTACCTCTTGGGCAAGAATATTGTAAAAGAAGGTCTGCAAAAAGGCGTTTTCTACCAAAAACGAGATGGATCGGTTTGGGTTGACCTCAGTGATGATGGGTTGGAAGAAAAACTGCTCCTGCGCGCTGACAGCACATCCGTGTACATGACCCAAGACCTTGGAACAGCAGTCGAACGCTTTAAAAATTACCCCATCGATACACTGATCTATACCGTGGGTGAAGAACAAGATTATCATTTCCAAGTTCTGTTTCTCATCCTAAAACGATTGGGATACTCTTGGACTGAAAAACTCTACCACCTTTCCTACGGCATGGTGAACCTTTCGAGCGGAAAGATGAAATCACGAGAAGGAACCGTAGTCTACGCTGACGACCTTATGGAAGAAATGTATCGTATGGCTCGAAAGATCACCCAAGAATCAGAAAAACTGGAAGGTTACTCAGGAGTCGAAAAAGAAAAACTCTTCGAAATGATCGGACAGGGTGCTTTGAAATATTACATACTCAAAGTCGATCCTAAGAAACGTATCCTTTTCGATCCCGTAGCCTCGATCGACTTCAAAGGTCATACCGGGACATATATTCAATACACCTATGCCCGGATCCGTTCTCTTGAACGGAAATCTTCACAAACCGAGTCGCGCGACTTTCACCATATTTCACTGAACGACTACGAACGCACCGTCATCAAGACCTTAGAGCAATATCCCTTCACAGTCCAAAGTGCAGCCGAAAACCTGAGCCCCGCTTTGATAGCGAACTACGTTTATGAATTAGCCAAGATTTTCAATGATTTTTATCAAAATATCAGAATATTGAACGCCAAAGAATCCACCCAAAGCCATTTTAGAGTTAAACTATCCGCTTTTGTAGGAAATACCTTAAGAGACGGAATGAAACTTCTGGGAATCCCGATGCCCGAACGAATGTAGTCTCCGATACACGGAAAAATAACTAATTTTTGTACTCCCCTCTCATTAAATAAAACGGGAAATGTTCGAGAATTTACAAGACAAACTGGATCGAGCCCTCCATGTATTGAAAGGTCGAGGGAAGATTACGGAGATCAATGTCTCCGAAACACTTAAAGAAGTATGCCGAGCGTTGATTGACGCCGACGTCAGCTTTAAAGTAGCCAAAGACTTTACCAATACGGTTAAAGAAAAAGCCCTCGGCCAAAAAGTCATCACCGCTCTTGATCCGAGCCAATTGATGGTCAAAATCGTTCACGACGAATTGGCTACCTTGATGGGAGGAAAATATGTAGACATCAATCTTTCCGGAGCCCCAGCCATCATCCTCATCGCCGGCTTACAAGGTAGTGGAAAGACTACTTTTTCGGCCAAATTCGCCTACCTTTTGAAAAATAAAAGACAAAAACATCCCTTATTGATAGCCGCCGACGTCTATCGTCCCGCCGCTATTGATCAACTTAAAGTATTGGGTATGCAAATCGATGTTCCCGTATTCACCTCGGAAGGCAACCAAGACCCCGTAGATATCGTGCAAAAAGCTATTAATCAATCCAAAGAAAAAAAAAACAACGTCGTCATTATCGATACAGCCGGCCGCTTAGCTGTAGACGAAGAGATGATGGACGAAATTCAACGCGTCCATCAAGCAGTCAATCCCACAGAAACTCTTTTCGTCGTCGATGCCATGACTGGACAAGATGCCGTCAAAACTGCAAAGACCTTCCACGAAGTGTTGAATTTTGACGGAGTAGTCTTGACCAAACTTGACGGAGATACACGAGGCGGCGCGGCGCTGAGCATCCGAAGTGTAGTGAAAAAACCCATCAAATTTATCAGTTCTGGAGAAAAAATGGAAGAGCTCGATCTTTTCCACCCCGAACGCATGGCAGACCGTATTCTCGGAATGGGCGATGTCGTTTCTTTCGTTGAGCGAACCCAAGAACAATTTGATGAAAAAGAAACCCGCCGAATCAACAAAAAGATCATCAAGAGTCAATTCGATTTTGATGATTTTCTCAAGCAGATCCAACAAATCAAAAAAATGGGCAGCTTGAAAGACCTCGTAGGGATGATGCCCGGAATTGGAAAAGTCAAAGATATGGACATACAAGACGACGCATTCAAACAAACCGAGACCATCATTTATTCAATGACCCCCCATGAACGTCAAAATCCGAAGATCATCGATACAAGCCGTAAGAAGAGAATTGCTAAAGGATCAGGCGTTCCAATGGAAGCAGTGAATCTTTTTTTAAAACAATTCTCGAAAATGAGCGGGATGATGAAATGCATGCAAAGCCCTTCAGGACGACAGATGATGAAAAAAATGATGAACAGGCAAATGTCGAAAAATAAAAATCATCAAAAAAAATAACATAATTTTTTCTATTCAAAAAGAGAAAGACCATTGTATTAAGTTAGAATACGTTTATTCAGCCATACTAGATGGTTTCGTTGAAGAAGAAAAAAATTATCCTTTTTGTGTTATATTCGAAATATTATTAATCATAAAACAACTAATAATATCTTTTTTACGAAAAAAAAACTACCAGGGCACGATATAAATTATGCACCATAATATTATAGTGACGCCTTTGCTCCAAAGGACCCCTACCTACGTAGTGGAAGGATCGAAAGGAAAAAGGGGAAAGCCAATAAGTCAAAAAAAGCAAGGTTAAAAAAGGAACTCAATCAGGAGTAGACACTCAAGGAAAATGGCTCACGAAATCAGGTAAACTCTATTACGGATATAAGAAGAACATAGGGTCGGATAAAAATGGAATGATACTAGCAGTACATAGCGTAGCAGCCAATGAGCATGATAGTAGAGGGGGCTAAAGCTATTAATAAGAAAACTAGGGTATAACTTCCAGAGAAGTATATGCAGATAAAGGTTACCAAGTACCAGTAAACATGTCTTATTTTCATAGTCGAGACATCAAAGATCGTATACAGAAGAAAGTCTATAGGACCTGCCCTTTTAAGTACATAGCTATATTATTCAATATAATTAGTGAGTAAAAATTGACGGCGGATACTAGAACGTACTTTTGGAAGTATAAAGTATTCATAGCGTAGCAGCCAATAGCATGATAGTAGAGGACTAAAGGCCTTAATAAGAAAACTAGGATATAACCCCAGATGAATAGCGGATTTTCAAAACACCTCAAACCATTATGAAGACAAAGGTTACCAAATGCTAGCCAATGTATCTTACTTTCATAGTCGAGGCACCAAAGACCGTATACAGAAGAAATCCTATAGAAAACCTTCCTTAAATAGGGATAGCTATATTATTCAACAAATTAGTGAGTAAAAGCTGATGGAGACTAGAACGTGCTTTTAGTAGTATAAAGCGTTGGTTTAGATCAGGAAAGGCTCATCAAAAAAGATTAGCTCGTGTGCATGTCCAGCATTTTATGGAGGCTATGGCGCATAATTTGTATCGTTCTCCTGGTATTATTATGCACTAATAATAAAAACAAATATAATTAATTAATTTATAATTAATAGTATTTCGAATATAATGTGAAAAACTAAATCTACATCGTTCTCTAACGAAACCATCTAGGAGGCTGAATAAGCATAATACACCATTTAATATAATGGTCTCAATTTGTAAAAAATATCTTTTAATAATTTTTATTGAGTATTAACTATATAATAGTTAAAATTATTGTCGAACATTTTTGAGATTTCAATGAGTTAAAATTTTCAAAATAACTATGTTAACTTACACAGTTAATGAAATGTGGACATTCGGTAGTATTCTTTTCTTTGCTCGCTTTTGATTCTTTAAGTGCATATGACCTGAGAAGTCC
Source organism: Flavobacteriales bacterium Tduv (assembly GCA_047528255.1). GTDB lineage: Bacteria > Bacteroidota > Bacteroidia > Flavobacteriales > Blattabacteriaceae. The sequence goes on from CP180024.1 coordinate 142,532, forward strand.
TTCACTTTGTAAAATATTGTACCAATGAAAGATCTTTTTCAAGTCCGAATCATACACACGGCTTTTGTCATAGTCCGGTAATAATATTTCAAAATATTCGTAAAGTATTTCTATTTTTTTGTAATTAGTAGGAATTTCTATCTCTTCCTGAGTCATTTTTTGAAAAACATCTAAAATAGAAATTTCTCCGGTATGGGTATATATTGCAATATCCTTCATCAAACTTATCTTATAAGTACTAGGCAAATGACTACACTTTTTATCCGTCAGAGATTCAATAATAAAACCTTGGCGAGTTTGTGATAATAATTTATACAATCCCGATTTTCCCGATACGACGATGATTTTAGAAAAGTCTACAAGTTCCATATCACGATGATTGTTTGTTTCTATTCAAGGGACACTTTATAGGATAATCCATTGTGATTTTTCCATTTGAAATATCTTTTAATTTATTACTTATCAAGTGTCTTTTTAGAGAGGAAAGATAGTCGATAAAAAGTTTTCCCTCAATATGATCATATTCATGTTGCATGACCCTAGCCCGAAGTCCATCGAGAATCTCCCTCTTCTTCTTCCAATGCTCATCATAATATTCGATCAAAACGTGAGAATTTCTCGTGACATTTTCCATAACATCCGGAATGCTCAAGCAGCCTTCTCTGAACTTCCACGCTTCACCATAATTTTCCAAGATCACGGGATTGATGAATACTTTTTTGAAGATCTTTAAGAATCGTGCCTCCGCTTTATTCTTCGTATTCGAAAAAGGGAGCGTATCTATTATGAACAGACGTAAGTCCTCTCCAATCTGAGGAGCAGCCAACCCGACTCCTTTCGCGTTATACATGGTATCAAACATATCAAAGATCAACTCGTCAAGTTGAGAATGAGAAGAATCAACCTCTTTACACTGCTTTCTCAAGACCGGATCGTCATAAGCTACTATCGGTAGAATCATATACTTTTTTTTGGTCTAGATAAGATTGTAAAATGATCGTAGCACTTATCAAGTCTATAATTCCTTTGTTTCGCCGTTGTTTTTTTTTCAGATTGCTATGTATCATAGCCTCCGAAGCTAATTTTGAAGTAAAGCGTTCATCGACGCGCACCACATTAATATTAGGATATTTTCGATGAAACTTGTCTATAAACTTCTGTATGGAAGCTTCGATAGGGAACTCTTGATTGTTGAGCTGTTTGGGCCAACCGACAACAAGAGCTTCAACATCTTCCTGTAAAAGATATTCTCTTAAAAAATACATCAACTTTTGTGTAAGTATCGTATCTAAACCTGAAGCAATGATCTTCAAAGGATCGGTAACAGCTAATCCTGTTCTCTTGCTTCCATAATCTATACCCAATATTTTCGACATCCGATCAGTTTAGCCGCAAATATAATCGATATCCCGTGTATTCTTTACCTTTGCAGGTATACGATCCGGAAGATATAAAAATCAAAGAATTAACAGAGCGAGAACGTTGCATGAGAGAAGGTGGTTAAAACATTTATAAATAAATATATTGTTTCGAGAACGTTGCATGGGAGAAGGAGGTTAAAATGTTTGTAAATAAATATATTGTTTCGTATATATTGGAATATAAAATAAAAAATTCAGCTCTATGCTCAGAAGCACCGCACAAATAAGCTTTAGTGAACTAGATATGGAACGTTCTACCAGAAGGAGTAAATTTTTTCAAAAGGTTAAACACCAGTGATCCACTGGGAAGGGATGGAAAAAGAAATAAGAAAAATATATCAAAAAGGCTAGGGAATAAAAAGCCAATCTTCTTACAGTGGAATATCGTTATTTAAGATAAATCTACATTTTCTCTAACCACCCATCTAGGAGGCTGAATAAACGTAATACACCATTAACACAATGGTCTCTTTTCATACATTTGGAGTAGAAAATAAAAAAAGATTCGGATCTATGCTCAGAGGCACCGCGCAAATAAACTTTAGTGAACTATATATAGAACGTTCTACCAGAAGAAATGAGTTTTTCAAAAGGTTAAACATCTTGATAAACGGGGAAGTGAATGGAGAATAAAATAAGAAAAATATATCAAAAAGGACAGGGAATAAAAATACAACCTACTTACAGTGAAATATCAAGACCATTGTGTTAATGGTGGGGTTACGTTTATTCAGCTTCCTAAAAAGGCTTCCTTAGAGACCATATAGATTTAATCTTTTATATTGTATTTGAAATATTATTGATTATAAATTATAATATACCTATTTTTATGAACAGCGCATAATAATGCCAAAGGAACGATACAAATTATCTTCCATAATCCTCATAAGAGGATGGGCATGTACATGAGCTAATCCTTTGTAAGGATCATTTCCTTTACAAACCAACGATTTATACTGCAAAAGTACGTTCTATTACCTATCGGGGGTTTATTCACTAATTATGTTTAATAATATAGACATCCTTACTTAAGGGATGGGTCCTATAGGCTTTCTTCTGTATACGATTTTTGAGGTATCGAGTATGAAAGTAAGACACGTTGGCTGGAACTTGGTAACCTTTGTCTGCATATACTTCTCTGGGTTTATATCTTAGTTTGTTTATTAATAGCTTTAGTCCTCTACTATTATGCTCATTGGCTGCTACGCTATGTACTGCTAGTATCATTCCATTTTTATCACCCTCTATGTGCTTCTTGTATCTGTAGTAGAGTTTACCTGATTTCTTGAGACATTTTATTTGAATGTCTACTCCTGATTGAGTCTCTTTTTATCCTTTCTTTTCTTTGACTCATTTGCTTTTGCTTCTCTTCCTTCCGATCCTCCACTACGTAGGTAAGAGCTCCATTGGAGCAAATGGACTCACTGTAATTCTGGCATCTACTATCACTCTTGTTTTAACTATCGCCTAATGATTTTCTAATCTTTTTGATCTTTTTCAGTAAGAGCTCATATGCCTTTTTGGCTATTATTTCATTGCGAAATCTACATAGAGTTGTATGATCTGAGATCTGATCTTCCAATCAAAAACCACAAAAGCTCATGCAACTCAAGGATTCTTTCACAAATTCTTCCGTTCCTACATCAGTCAGATCACACCAGTGACTCAAAAGCATCATCTTAAATAACGATATTCCACTGTAAACAGGCTGGCCTTTTATTCCCTGGTCTTTTTGATATATTTTTCTTATTTCTTTTTAAATTCACTTCCTAGTGAATCACTTGTGTTTAACCTTTTGAAAAATTCACTCTTTCTGGTAGAACGTTCCATATATAGTTCATTAAATCTTATTTGTGCAGTGCTTCTGAGCATAGAGCCGAATTTTTTATTTTATATTTCATATATACGAAACAATATATTGATTTACAAATATTTTAACCTCCTTCTCCCATGCAACGTTCTCGATATCAAATTTGTGTATGTATTTCATCTAAACCTGAAGAAATGAGTTTCAAAGGATCGGTAACTGCAATTCTGTTCTTTTGCGGCCATACATCTATACCAAATATTTTTGATATCCGATCAGTTCAGTTGTAGATATAATCTATATCCCGTATATTTTTTACATTTGCAGCATACGAGCTGAAAGATGGAAAAAATCAGAAAGTTAATAGAGCAAGCTTGGCCTGATAAAGAAGAGTGGCAGACTGAAAAGATAAAAACAACCGTCTTCAAGATAATTGAAAATTTAGATCAAGGAGACCTCAGGGTAGCTACGAGCAATCAAGGGAAATGGGTTGTACACGAGTGGATCAAAAAGGCTGTCTTGATGTATTTTTCTCTTAAGGAGATGACAACTATTGAAATAGGCCCTTTGGAATTCCACGATAAAATCCCCTTGAAAATAGCCTATAAAGAAAAAGGAGTCCGTGTGGTACCTCATGCTATAGCGCGATACGGTTCTTATATCTCTGCAGGAGTAGTTCTCATGCCTTCTTATGTCAATATCGGAGCCTATATCGGCCCGAATACTATGATCGATACCTGGGCCACGGTGGGTAGTTGTGCCCAGATCGGAGCTCGTGTACATTTGAGTGGAGGTGTAGGAATAGGTGGCGTTTTGGAACCCTTGCAAGCGGCTCCCGTGATTATTGAAGATGACGTCTTCATCGGATCGAGATGTATCGTGGTTGAAGGAGTTTATGTAGAAAAAGAAGCTGTTTTAGGGGCCAATGTAGTCTTGACCTCATCAACCAAAATTTTTGATGTAACAGCCTCTAAATCCGTTGAAATAAAGGGTAGAGTTCCTGCTCGTTCAGTAGTAATTCCTGGCTCTTATCCAAAAAAATTCCTTTCCGGAGTATATCATGTTCCTTGCGCTTTGATCATCGGAAAACGCAAAGAGAGCACCGATAAAAAAACCTCATTGAACAACGTTTTAAGAGAACATCATATATCCGTTTGATTTTGAAAAAAGCCTTGATCATACAAAACAAGTTTGTCGAAGATGTATTAGAAATCTTCATACTGGATGATCATCTCAAAAAAAATATATCCGGATATATAGGTATACTTCTTTTGTTATAATTTTATCAGCGGCGTCCTGGACGGTCATCCCAATATCGATGTGATCCTCATACCTTATTGGAAAAGGTATTTAAAAAAAATCTTGTTTATTTCTTTTCATAAGATGGGTGAGAGGGTAAAAGTTCGACATCATCCTGGAGCCCTATTCCAAGTTACAAATCCGGTTGATTATGATCTTTTTCCGCGATCGATATAAAGTGAGCTACGAAAAAGTCATGTACATTATTTAAAATCATAGCTATAGATGCCTTGAAAAACTACTACGTAGGCATATCTATGGAAGAAAGAATAATTTTGATCAAGCCTTTTGAAAAGAAAAACATACGAGTAGTTCCTCACCTGAGAATTTTTTTCTCGGAAAAAGAAGCCAGACAATCAAACAAAAATTCATGGATAATGGCATAAACTTTTTAAAACTCATTTTGATACTGAGTGCCGTGGGAAGCGATCCGATTAAAACTTGTTCGTAGATATATGATTGAGCTAATCACACATATACAGGAATGCCATGCCGCCTCGATCTTGTTGAATTATGCGTCTCTCAGTTTGAACAGTCAAAAGAATTTTTTAAAATATTACCTTACAACGACGCGGTTTTCAAAAATCTATGGGGTAAAGACATTTGGAATGTCGCTCGGGTTGAGAACGTTCTTATGAGATAAGGCTGTTAAAATATTTGTAAATCAATATATTATTTTGTATATTTGGAGTATAAAATTTTTTTTGGCTCTATGTTTAGAAGAACATCACAAATAAGCTTTAGTGAACTATGTATGGAACGTTCTACCAGAAGGAGTGAGTTTTTCAAAAGGTTAAACACCTTGATCCACTGAGAAGGGGGTGGAAAAAGAAATAAAAAAAACATGAAAAAGGCAAGGGAATAAAAGGCCAATCTGCTTACAGTGGAATATCGTTATTTAACGATGATGCTTTTGAGTTATTGGTATGATCTCAGTGATGTAGGAATGGAAGAATTGGTGAAAGGATCCTTGAGCTACATGTGCTTTTGTAGTTTTCGATTAGAAGATAAGATCCTAGATTATACGACTCTATGCAGATTTCGCAATGAAATAGTAGCCAAAAAGGCATGCCGTTAGTTAAAAAAGATGAATAAGGAATTAGAAAAGGATGAGGGATAGTTAAAACAGGAGTTATAGTAGATGCCAGTACTACAGTAATTTCCCTTGTTCCCAAGGGAACTCTTACCTACGTAGTGTAAAATAGGAAGAAAAATGGGTCAAGAAATCAGGGAAACTCTACTATGGATACAAGAAGCACATAGGGGAAAATAAAAATGGAATGATACTAGCTGTACATAGTAGCCAATGGGAATGATAGTATAAGGCTAAATCCATTAATAAGAAAACTAGGATATAAATCCAGAGAAATATATACAGAGAAAGGTACCAAGTGTCAGCCAACGTCTCTTACTTTCATAGTCGAGGACTCAAATATCGTATACAGAAGAAATTACATCGTTCTCTAACGACCCCATCTAAGAGGCTGAATAAACGTAATCCACCATTAACACAATGGTCTCACAACTAGAATACGGAAACCCTCTCTCTCTGAGAGTACTTGTAAGACGATTTGATTAATTTTACTCATTTTCATCCTTGAAATATGCGAAAATCTTTTCCGCACGATGGCTTCCGACCACCTCTTTCAATGCTTCAAGTGACGCCTCTCGGACTTTTTTTAATGATTTAAAGGTTTTTAAAAGGCTTATGATCGTTTGTTTACCAACACCGGAGACAAGCTCAAGTCCGGTGCGCAGGCCCTGATTGCTGCGTCGGTTACGATGGTGAGCAATACAGAAACGATGGGTTTCATCGCGTAAACGCTGGATGAGCTTCAGAGTTTCGGAATCTTTGTCCAGATACAAAGGAATGGGATCATCCGGGAAAAAAATTTCTTCGAAACGTTTGGAAATGGCCAATATAGAGATTTTACCACGCAGTTCCAACGCCTCAAGACTTTTTAGAGCTGCATTCAACTGTCCTTTCCCTCCATCGATGACGATAAGTTGAGGAAAAGGTGCTTGCTCATCTAACAAACGTTTATAACGGCGATAGACCACCTCCTGCATCGTAGCGAAATCATTCGGCCCTTTTATAGTTTTCACATTAAACTTGCGATAATCCTTCTTGCTCGGTTTTCCGTTCTTAAAAACCACACAGGCCGAAGTAGCGTGTTCCCCCTGGATGTTGGAATTGTCAAAACATTCTATGTGACACGGCTCTTCGGGAAGGCGAAGATCAAACTTAGCCTGTTGCATCCAGACGATTGGTAGCCTATCAAGATCCACAAAATTGATCTTTCTGAGACGCTCTTGTCGATAGAATCGAGCATGACGCTCGGAAAATTCAACAATTTTTCGCTTATCGCCGATCTTAGGAACGGTGATTTTCACCCCAGGTAGGGCGATTTCCAAATCCATGGGAAAATAGATTTCTTTGGAAGTCGAATGGAAACGATCGCGCAGTTCCATCACGGCGATTTCAAGAAACACTTCGTCGCTCTCGTCGAGTTTTTTTGAGAGTTCTGAAGTATAAGATTGGACTACGGCGCCTTCAACCACTTTTAAAAAATTCACATAGGCATAATCATCATCACTGATGACGGTAAATACGTCTACATCGTCGATAGACGGATGAACCACCGTAGAACGAGCTTGATAATTGGTCAATCGGGCGATCTTTTTCTTGATATCCTGGGCCTCTTCAAAATGAAGCATCTGAACCGATTCCTCCATCCGTTCGCGTAGAGTACGCAAAGGTTCTTGAAAATTACCCCGAATGATCTGCCGAACGAACTTGATGTTTTCTTGATAATCCACCTCGGACTGTAATCTCTCACAGGGTCCCTTGCAATTCTTGATATGATATTCCAGACAGACTTTGTACTTTCCGGCTCTAATTTTCTCGGGACAGAGATCAAACCGACAGTTTCGCAAAGGATGCAATTCACTAATCAAATCCAAAAGAACCTGAGCCGTTTTGACTGAGGTGTACGGACCGTAATATTCCGAGCGGTCCTTGATTAATTGATGTGTGAGAAAGACTCTAGGGAACGGTTCCTTCTTGATACAGATCCAAGGGTAACTTTTGTCGTCTTTGAGCTGAATGTTATAAGGGGGACTATGCTTTTTGATCAAGCTGTTTTCAAGCAACAGCGCGTCGTATTCATTGTCTACGACAAGATATTTGACCTGAACAATTTTGTTAACCAAAGCTCTCACCCTTCCGGAAGGGTGAGTCTTCTGAAAATAAGACCTTATCCGCTTCTTCAAATTTTTGGATTTCCCTATATATAAAATTCTTCCCTGCTTATCATAATATTGATACACCCCGGAAATCGTGGGCAAAATTTTGAGTTGTGACGCAAGCTGATCGTTCATCATCATTAGAGCTTGAAGAATTCGGATTTAATGTAACATCCTTTTCCAGTGGATCAAGGTGTTTAACCTTTGAAAAACTCACCCCTTCTGGTAGAACGTTTTATATATAGCTTACTAAAGCTTATTTTTTCGGTGTTTTTGAGCATAGAGCCGAATTTTTTACTTTCTACTCCAAATAGACGAAACAATATATTGATTTACAAATATTTTAGAAATCTTGTCTCATGCAACGTTCTCTTTCCATATATAGTTCACTAAAGCTTATTTGTGCGGTGCTTCTGAGCATAGAGTCGAATTTTTTATTTTCTACTTCAAATAGACGAAATAATACATTGATTTACATATATTTTAATATCCTGCTCCCATGTAACGTTCTCATATTCCCCCTTCTTTCGTTCAACATTATCAGTTAAGGAGATGCTTATAAATTACATCAACCCCTTCCCAATTTTGATAATTTTTTTTCCATCGTACAATATTTTAAGTAATTGATCAAGCATGCCATTTACAAATACTTTACTTTTCTCGGTAGAATAGACCTTTGTGATCTCGATATACTCGTTCATCGTAACCTTAGGTGGGATTGTTGGTAAATAAAGAAATTCACATAAAGCCATCTGTAGAATGATACGATCCAAAACAGCCATTCGCTTCAAATCCCAATTACTTGCCGTATTTCCAATCAACTCATCAAAAAACTCATAATGAAAAAGAGTTTTTCGATACAATGCAATAATGAAGTCCTTATCTTCTGTATCTTTATACAAGGTATACAAACGAAAATGTGCCGAAGTAGCGGGTTTGATAACCTTTAAGGTATTATAGACCATTTCATGAGCAATTTCCAAATCATCCACCCAAGTGACATATTGATCTTCCAAACATTCGGAAAGCTTTTGATGAGACTTTATTTGTGTCCTGTAATACTTTAGTATAAAGTCTTTATCGGATTCAAAAGAAGTTTCTTCACGAAACATATAGGATTCATAGTATGACCAACGTCGAAGTTCTTCAAACAAAAGGGAGATATAACCTTCTTGCTCTTTCCAAGTAAGCTGTCGGTTTTTCTGGCTGTAATCTGAGAGATAGATATTTTTGGAGAGAATTTCCAGAAAAGCATTATTGACAAGTTTCCTGTCGGAAACAGAACCATTGGGAACTTTAAACCTCCTCTCTTTCGCTACTTCAATTCTTTGTGATGCCTTATCTCTGATAGCTAAAAGCAAGTTCAAAAGATAGACATACAAGTCATATATCTTATCAATACTATGCAACATATTGCACTCTACAATGTCACTATCCGTTCCAGATATATACTGCGCATACAAAAATTGCATGACCCTCACCCTAAAACGCCGCCTTACCAACATTTTCAAAGATCAAAAGATTGCTTAGCTTCAAACATCAGGTAAAGGTATACAAATAAAACCCCAACAAAAGTCTTTACTTTTACAAAGTATGAAAACGTTATGGTCTCTCAAAAACTATTTACACCCCTACAAATGGCGTCTTTTTCAGGGAGGAGTATTGATTATACTATCCAATCTGTTCATGATACTTCCCATACCCTATATAGGAAAAGCCATCAATACAATCAAAGAAATTTTCCCGAATTTAGAAAAAAATAAGACAACCAACACTTTAAAAAACAACATCATATTTTATGGAGCTATTATCATCATAACTCCCATCATAGTAGGAGTCATACGATATTATATGCGGCAGCTTATCATAACGACCTCCAGGATGATTGAATTTGATATGAAAAACGCGATATACGCACACTATCAAAAAATGAGCTTTTCATTTTACAGAAACAATTCTACCGGAGATCTCATCAATCGCCTCACGGAAGACGTGTCGCTTGTCAGGCAATACGTCGGCCCGGGCATTATGTACCTGATAAATATCTTCGTACTGATATCCATCGTAACCGTACAAATGCTGCAACTCGACACAACACTCACCCTCTATGCCCTACTCCCCATTCCTCTACTCATTATTAGCATTTATTATCTCAGTAAAGTTATCAATCGAAAAAGTAAAGACGTACAAACACATCAATCCAGAATATCTTCTTTCATACAAGACACATTTTCAGGCGTTCACACACTAAAGTCTTTCGCAGCCGAAGCTTATTTTCAAGAAAAATACAAAAAAAACACATTGATCTATCGAAGCAAAAATCTACAACTGGAAACATCCAGTGCTTTACTTTCCACTATAATCATCCTTCTGACCGGCTCAAGCCAATTACTGCTTTTATACATAGGAATTAAGAAGTATTTCGAAGGTAAACTGAATGATATCGGAACAATAGCAGAATTTTTCATTTATATCAATATCCTCACCTGGCCATTCATCACTTTAGGATGGGTGACCACGATTACAGAGAGGGCGAAAGCCTCACAAAAACGCATCGAAGACTTCCTCAAAGAAAAACCCGAAATCATCAATCAAAACACCAAGCACGAGAAAATACACGGAAAAATCACATTTAAAAATGTCGGTTTGACATATCCCAACACTGGAATCCAAGCGTTAAAAGACATCTCCTTCAACATAGAAAAAGGAAAAACACTAGTCATCGTGGGAGAAACAGGATCAGGAAAAACTAGCATCGCACAATTAATCCCCTGTTTGTACGCTCCCACCGAAGGTGAAGTATTCATAGATGACCGCCCCGTAAAAGAATTAAACCTTTATGAATTAAGAAAAAACATCGGTTACGTTCCACAAGAATCTTTTCTGTTTTCCGACTCCATTTATAACAATATAGCCTTGGGAACAACATCCTCATCTTTAGAAAAAGTAACGGATGCCGCCAAAAAGGCCATGATAGAAAAAGATATTCTGAATTTCAGAAATGGTTATGAAACGATTTCAGGAGAGAGAGGCGTGACACTATCCGGAGGACAAAAACAACGAATATCCATCGCCCGAGCATTGATCAAAAAACCTCAAATCTTGGTATTTGACGACAGTCTTTCCTCCATAGATCAAAAAACCAAACGATCTATATACAACCATCTTCATGACGCTTCCAAAAACTGCACAACGATTATCATCACTCACGAAATCTTTTACGTCAAAGAAGCAGACCTGATTATTGTATTAAAAAAGGGAGAAATCATAGAAAAAGGCGATCATCAAAGCCTAATGGCTCAAAAAGGCCATTATCTCGAATGGTATCACAAGTTATCGGAGAGAAAAAATTGGCAGGATAAAATTGAATAATATAGCACACCTACTTAAGGGATTATTCCAGAAGGGTCATATATAGTCACTAAAGCTTATTTGTGCGGTGCTTCTAAGTATAGATCCCAATTTTTATTTTCTACTCCAAATAGACGAAATAATATATTTAAATACAAATATTTTAATTTCCTTTTCTTATGCAACGTTCTCGTAACGTGCTCTAATAAATATATGGTGGAAAAGGAGTGTTTTTTACATGGTTATAGCCGTTTTTCGCTGAATCCTCTATCTTTAACCCAAAGAACAGTGCGATGGATCCATATCAAGATAAACGACTTTTTTTATTCGATGCTTATGCTCTTATTTTCAGAGGATATTATGCTTTTATTAAAAATCCAAGAATTAACTCCAAAGGTTTGAATACTTCGGCTATTATGGGCTTTACCAATTCTCTTCTTGCTGTTTTGAATCGTGAAAAACCCACTCATGTGGCTGTAGTCTTTGATGTGGGAGGGAAAAGTTTTAGAAGTCAGGAATATGCTGATTATAAATCTAATCGTGAGGATACCCCGGAAGCTATTCGTTTGGCTGTTCCGTATATTCATCAGATTTTGGATGCCTTTCGAATTCTAGTGCTTTATGCTGAAGGTTATGAGGCTGATGACGTGATCGGAACTTTAGCTCAAAAGGCTGAGCGTAACGGTTACGTTACTTATATGGTCACTCCAGACAAGGATTTTGCCCAACTCGTCACGGAAAACATCAAGATGTACAAGCCTTCTTCCAGAGCTAACGAGGTCGAAATTTTGGGTATTGAAGAAGTATGTAAAAGATATGGGGTCCAGGATCCGCTGCAAGTGATAGATCTCCTCGCTATGATGGGCGATGCTGTTGACAATATCCCGGGTTTACCTGGAGTCGGGGAAAAAACGGCTAAAAAATTCATACAAAAGTATGCTAGTCTTGAAAATCTTTTGGCTCATACGTATGAGCTTAGCGGTACGATGAAGCAACGTGTTGAAGAAAACAAGCATTTAGGTATCATTTCCAAAAAATTGGCTACGATCATCACTGATGTACTCATTCCTTGGGAGGAGGAAAAGCTTTTGATGGAATCTCCAGATTTCGATAAGATTCAAGAAATTTTTCAAGAGCTTGAATTCAGAAGTTTTTTGGATAATGTCTATCGTGTTTTTTCCACGGCTAACTGGAAGCGACAATCCGGAGTTGATCTTGCTCGTGTCGGGCAGAAAAAAAAGGCGATTTACCAGGCCAGTCTTTTTGACGCCTTTCTCTCCTCAGGAAGCCTCGTAAAAAAATGAGACAATCTATACTAGCATGATGGTATTGATCAATTTTTATAAATTGGTTGATACGTCCGAGGCGCGTCAACTCTTGCTTGAAAAATTATTGAATCAAAAAAACGTTTGCTTTGATACGGAAACTACCGGTTTGGTCTCACTCGAGGTTGAGCTTATCGGTTTTCCTTCAGTTGGCAAAAAGGAAAGGGCTATTACGTTAGTTGTTCTAAAGATTTTCAAAAAAAATAGGGAAATTTTGGAAGCCTTCAAGCTTTTTTTGAGCATTTTAATACCGTAAAAGTTGGGCATAATCTCAAATATGATATCAAGGTATTTGCATAAATACGGCGTGAGTGTAAACAGTCCTTTGTATGATACTATGATCGCTCATTATCTGCTGCGTCCTGACGCTCTCCATAATATGGATATCTTTTCGGAGGGTTTCTTGCAATATAAACCAATACCTATTAAAGACCTCATCGAGGAAAAAAGAAAAAAATCAGCTCAGCATGCGCAACATAGAGCTGAGCAGACAGATCGAATACGCCGTAGAAGATTCTGATGTTACCCTACAGCTCAAGGAAGTTTTTGGTCCGCTTTTGGCACGATACCGTGTCGATAAATTATTCAGTGAAATCGAGATGCCTCTGATGCCTGTTTTGGTTGCGATGGAGATGGAGGGAATCCGCTTGGATCTGGATGTTCTCAAAAATATTTCTAAGGATTTTGCTGGGAATTTGGTTCTGTTAGAGAAGAAAATTCATGAGGCTTCCGAGGAAATATTCAACCTTGATTCACCCAAGCAGCTCGGAGAGGCGCTTTTCGATAAACTCAAAATCATAGAGAATTCAAAAAAGACAAAAACCTGTCAGTACACAACTTCAGAGGATGTTTTGATCAAGCTCGAGTTAGCATCAGATCGTACAAGATATCCTCGAGTATTGCCAGTTGCAGAAATTAAAATCCACATATGTAGATGCTCTACCCAAGAAGATCAGTCGGAACACTGGGCGTTTCCACACTATCGTCGGTCAGACGATCACTACCATAGGATGGCTCAGTTCGAATACCCTGAATCTGCAAAACATTCACATTCACAGCGCGCGATCAAGAGGTGCGCAAGGCTTTTATCGATCGAGACGAGGATTATGTATTGCTTTCGGCCGACTATTCTCAGATTGAGTTGCGTTTGATCGCTGAGTTGAGCGAGGCTCCTGTAATGGTAGCTTCTTTCATTAGGGCCAAGACATTCATGCAATTACGGTTGCGAAAATTTTTGAAATACCTATCGAGAAAATCATTCCTGATCAGCTTTACAGGTCCAAAACAGTGAATTTCGGTATCATCTATGGGGTATTTGCTTTTGGTTTGAGTGAACAGACCAGTCTTTCTCACACGGAGTCCAAAAAGCTTATCGATGCTTATTATGCCACTTATACGGTTTTGAAAGAGTACATCGCTCGGCAGATCAATTTTTCGCATCAATACAGGGTTGTAAAGATCATATCGGGTAGGAGGCGTTATTTACCTGATATTCATTCAAAAACACCGTTGTTCGATCTCAGGATGATCGCAATGTCGTGAATGATCCAGTACAGGGGAGCTCCGCTGATGTGATCAAAATCCTGATGGTCCGTATAGATGAGGTTTTCAGGGAAAAAAATATCAGGAGCAAGATGGTCTTGCAGGTTCATGATGAGTTAGTCTTTGATGTCTATAAAGAGGAATTGGATCTTGTCAAAAATTTGGTACGTTCTAAAATGGAAACGGCTGTCGAGACCAAGATTCCTTTAGTAGCTAATGTATGTGTAGGCTTGAATTGGCTCGAGGCGCATTGATTTATTGATTAATTTAAGATCTTACATTTATTGAATTGAGAACGTTGCATGGGAGAAGGTGGTTAAAATGACTGTAAATCAACATATTGTTTCGTATATTTGGAGTATAAAATAAAAAAATTCGGCTCTATTCTCAGAAGCACTGCACAAATAAGCTTTAGTGAACTATATATGGAACGTTCTAGCAGAAGGAGTGAGTTTTCAAAAGGTTAAACACTTTGATAAACTGAGAAGTGGATGGAAAAAATAAGAAAAATATATAAAAAAGGCCAAGGAATAAAGGCCAACCTGCTTACAGTGGAATATCGTTATTTACGATGATGCTTTTGAGTCACTGGTATGATCTCAGTAATGTAGGAACGGAAGAATTGGTGAAAGAACCCTTGAGCTGCATGCTCTTTTGTGGTTTTCGATTGGAAGATCAGATCCTATATCATACGACTTTATGCAGATTTAGCAATGAAATAGTAGCCAAAAAGGCATATGAGAGCTTACTGAAAAATATTAATAAAGAATTAGAAAGGCATCAGGCTATAATTAATAAGCAAACTAGTATATACCCTCAGAGAAGTCTATGCAGATAAAGGTTACCAAGTGCCAGCCAACATATCTCGACTTTGATAGTCGAGGCATCAAAGACCGTATACAGAAAAAACCTATAGAAACTAACCTTAAGTAGGATGCCTATATTATTCAACAAATTAGTGAGTAAAACCGGATGGGTAGTAGAATGTAATTTTGTCAGTATAAAGCGTTGGTTTAGATCAGGAAAGGCCGTTACAAACGGATTAGCTCGTGTTCATGCCCAGCATCTTATGCAGGCTATGGCGCATAATTTGTATAGTTCCCCTGGAATTATTATAAGCTGTACATAAAAATAGATATAATTAATTATTTTATAATCAATAGTATTTCGAATACAATATGAAAGACTAAATCTACATTTTCTCTAACGTGCACATCTAGGAGGCTGAATAAACGTAATCCACCATTAACACAATGTTTTCGCTATATTATTCAACAAATTAGTTAGTAAAACCCGATAGGTAGTAGAACGTACTTTTGGCAGTGTAAAGTGTTAGTTGGTTCAGGAAAGGCTCGTTACAAAAGATTAGATTGTGTGAATGCCCAACATTTTATGAAGGCTATGGTACGTAGTTTGTATCGTTTCCCTGAAATTATTATACGCTATTCGTAAAAATAGATATAATTAATTAATTTATAATCAATAGTATTTCGAATACAATGTGAAAAACTAAATCTACATCGTTCTCTAACGAGAGTTCATCTAGTAGGCTGAATAAACATAATCCACGATTAGCACAATGGTCTCAATTTTTCTTGATTACATAACTACATAATATTTAAAGTTATATTTCGAATATTTTTGAGCTTTCAATGACTCAAAATTTTTAGAATAACTTTTCAAGTTATATAGTTAATGAGATGCTTCCTCTTCTTATTTAAGGGGAGCGTCTTTCCGTTCTCCACTCTTTTCCTTTGAGTGTATAACAGATCCTGTCATGAAGACGATCTGGACGACCTTGCCAAAACTCTATCTCAGAAGGTTGAACCCGATAGCCTCCCCAGAAATCGGGTCGTTCAAGGTCATGCGTTTCAAAGTGATTTTTCCAAAATTCAAATCTCTCCTCCAAATGACTTCTTGAAGGAATGACGCGACTTTGCTCAGAAGCCCAAGACCCGATCTGGCTATTCACGGGTCTTTGATAAAAATATTCATTCGATTGATCTTCGGGAATTTTAACCGCTTTCCCTTTAATGATCACCTGTCGTTGCACATCAGGCCAAAAAAAAGAAAGACATACGCGAGGATCCTGTGCAATGGATTGTCCTTTCCTGCTTTGATAATGAGTATAAAAAATAAAACCTTCTTTGTTATACCCCTTGAGCAAAACAATCCGTGTATCAGGTGAGCCGTCTTGACCTATTGTAGAGAGAGAAACGGCATTGACTTCATACTGCCCCCCGACGCGTTCTGCTTCTTGAAGCCATTGATGAAACAATTCCAAAGCATCCGAAGGGATATCGGATTCCAATAACCGATTTTTTTCATAAACCTTGCGGTAGGCACTCAAATCTCTTTCCATTGAAACAATTTTTTTACATTTATAAACTTAAGAAATAATCCAGTTCCATTATGGAAACAAATATATTATCTAAAGGTAATATGTTTAATATCAAAGTCCGTATTGAATGATACGAATTTTAATAGGATTCTCGTTTTGTAAACGGAACATAGGAAGAGGGAGTAGTGAGTTTCATACTAAACAAACTTTTAAGTTTTTGTATTGACGAATTGATCCTATCCTAAAAGTAGATTTCCCTGTATATGCAGAGGATCTGTATATCAAAGGAGTCTCTATTATTTATATATACGTTCAGACATCATCGGCCATAGTAAAAAGATTTACAAAAACTTGTATTGAGAAGAATCTTATGAAGATGAACAAGAAGCGATAGGCACGGATAAGA
The DNA here is from genome assembly GCA_047528255.1 of Flavobacteriales bacterium Tduv. Taxonomy (GTDB): domain Bacteria; phylum Bacteroidota; class Bacteroidia; order Flavobacteriales; family Blattabacteriaceae. The sequence goes on from CP180024.1 coordinate 159,270, forward strand.
TAAAATCAGACGAGATGAAAACGTTGCATGAGAGAAGAGGGTGTGCTTTATAAACACCTGTAAATCAATATATTATTTCGTGTATTTAGAGTAAATAATAAAAAAATTCGGTTCTATGCTCAGAAGCACCGCACAAATAAGCTTTAGTGAACTATATATGGAATTTTTTAGCAGAAGGAGTGAGTTTTTCAAAACCTTAAACACCTTGATCCACTCGGAAGGTATGGAGAAAGAAATAAGAAAAATATATCAAAAAGTCCAGGGAATAAAAGACCAACCGGTTACAGTGGTAATATCATTATTTATGATGATGCTTTTGAGTCACTAGTATGATCTCAGTGATGTAGGAACGGAAGAATTGATGAAAGAATCCTTGAAGGGCATGCGCTTTTGTTCTTTTTGATTGGAATATCAGATCCTAGATCATATGACTTTATGCAGGTTTCGCAATGAAATWGTAGACAAAAAGGCATATGAGAGCTTACTGAAAAAGATCAATAAGGCATTAGGAAGGCATCAGGCGATAGTTAAAACAGGTGTGATAGTAGATGTCAGTAATTACAGTAGGCCCCCTTGCTCCCAAGGGAGATCCTACTTACGTAATGGAGGATCGGAAGGAAGAGGGGAAAAAGTAAATTAGTCAAAGAAAAGCAAGGGTAAAAAAAAGGACAATCAGGAGTAAACAATCAAGAAAAATAGCTCAAGAAATCAGGTAAACTCTACTACGGATAGAAGAAGCACATAGGGGGGGATAAAAATGGAATGATACTAGCTGCTATATAGTGTAGCAGCCATGAGCCTGATAGTATAGGGCTAAAACCATTAATAAGCAAACTAGGATATAACCCCAGACGAAGTATATGCAGAAAAAAGTTACCAAGTGTTATGAATAGCGCATAATAATGCCAGGGTACGATACAAATTATGCGTCATAGCATCCATAAGATGCTAGGCATGCATATGAGCTAATTCTTTGTAACGAGCTGATCCCATTGTGTTAATGGTGGATTACGTTTATTCAACCTCCTAAATGGAAGTGTTGGAGAAAATATAGATTTACTCTTCCATATTTTTTCGAAATACTATTGATTATAAAATATATAAGTATATATATTGTTATGAATAGCGTATAATAATGCCAGGGTACGATATAAATTATGCGTCGTAGCATCCATAAGATGCTAGGCATGAACATGAGCTAATCCTTTGTAACGAGCTGAGCCCATTATTTTAATAGTGGATTACGTTTATTCAACCTCCTAGATGGGTTAGTTAGAGAAGATGTAGATTTAGTCTTTCATATTGTATTCGAAATACTATTGATTATAAAATAATTAATTGTATATATTTTTATGAACAGCGCATAATAATGCTATGGGTACGATATAAATTATGCGCTATAGCCTTCATAAGATGCTGGGCATTCACATAAGCTAATCCTTTGTAACGAGCCTTTCCTGATCTAAACCAACGCTTTATATTTCCAAAAGTACGTTCTACTACCCATCGGGTTTTACTCACTAATTTATTGAATAATATAGSTMYCCTASTTAAGGGCNRGTTCCTATAGRCMTTYTTCTSTATACGGKMTTTGATGCYTCGACTATGAAAGTAAGACASGTTGRMTGRCAYTTGGTAACCTTNRTCTGCATATACKTCTCTKGSTTTATATCYTARTTTGCTTATTAAKSSCTTTAGYYCTCTAMYATCATGCTCATTRGMTGCTACGCTATGTACWGCTAGTATCATTCCATTTTTATCYACSCCTATSTGCTTCTTGTWTCCGTAGTAGRGTTTASSTGATTTCTTRAGCCATTTTCCTTGAGTRTCTACTCCTGATTGAGYCTCTTTTTTTACNCCTTGCTTTTCTTTGACTGATTTGCTTTTNCCCCWCTTCCTNYYGATCYTYCACTACRTAGGTANWSAKMKCCCTTWGGAGNAANKRRAYTCACTRTRATACKGKCSTMTASTATCACTCCTRTTTTAACTATYKCCTGATGCTTTNCTAATTCCTTATTGATCTTTTTCAGTAAGCGCTCATATGCCTTTTTGGCTACTATTTCATTGCGAAACCTGCATAGAGTGTATGATATGGCATCTGATCTTTCAATTAAAAATCACAAAAGCTCATGCAGCTCAAGAATTCTTTCACCAATTCTTCCGTTCCTACATCACTGAGATCATATAAATGACTCAAAAACATCATCGTAAATAACGAGAACGTTGCATGGGAAAAAGAGGTTAAAATATTTGTAATATCAACATATTATTTCGTCTACTTGGAGTAGAAAATAAAAAATTCGGTTGTATGCTCAAAAGCACCGCACAAATAAGCTTTAGTGAATTATATATGGCCCCGTGTACCAGAAAGAGTGAACCTTTCAAAAGGTTAAACACCGAAATCAACTGGGAAGGGATGGAGAAAGAAATAAAAAAAATATATCAAAAAGGCTAGGGAATAAAAGGTCAACCTGCTTACAGTGGAATATCGTTATTTAAGGTGATGTTTTTAGGTCACTGGTATGATATCAGTGATGTAGGAACGGAAGAATTGGTGAAAGAATTTTTGATCTGCATGCGCTTTTGTGGTTTTAATTGGAAGATTAGATGCCATATCATACGACTCTATGCAGAGTTCGCAATAAAATAGTAGCTAAAATGGCATATGAACACTTACTGAAAAAGATCAATAAGGAATTAGAGAGCATCAGGCGATAGTTAAAACAGGAGTGATAATATACTCCAGTATTATAGTGAATTTATTTGCTCCCAAGAGAGATCCTACCTATATAGTGGAGGATCGGAAGGAAGAGGGGGAAAAGCAAATCAGTCAAAGAAAAGCAAGGGGAAAAAAAGAGATCAATCAGGAGTAGATACTCAAAGAAAAGGGTTTAAGAAATCAGCTAAACTCTACTAAGGATACAAGAAGCACATAGGAGTGAATAAAAATGTAATGATATGTAGCAGTACATAGCATAGCATCCAATGAGCATGATAGTAGAGGGCTAAAAGCATTAATAAGTAAATTAGGATATAAAAAACCCAGAGAAGTATATGCATATAAAGGTTACCAAGGACCAGACAACGTGTCTTAACTCCCATAGTCGAGGCATCAAAGACCGTATACAGAAGAAAGCCTATAGGACCATCCCTTAAGTAAGGGGCTATACTATTCAACAAATTAGTGAGTAAAATCCGATGGGTAGTAGAACCTACTTTTGGTAGTATAAAGCGTTGGTTTGGATCAGGAAGGTGTCGTTACAAAGGATTAGCGCGTGTGCATGCCCAGCATCTTATGGAGGCTATGGCGAATAATTTGTATCGTTCCCCTGGAATTATTATGCGCTGTCTATAAAAACAGATATAATTAATTATTTTATAATAAAGAGTTTTCGAATATAATGTGAAAGATTAAATCTATAGTTTTTCTAACGAAGCCATCTAGATGGTTGAATAAACGTATTCTACTATTAACACAATGGTTTCAAGATCTGAATTTTTTATTTTTTAATCCAAAAAAAAAAACGAAATAATATATTGATATTACAAATATTTTAAACTTCTTCTCTCATGCAACGTTCTCAACGTTGTATCGTTCCCCTGGTATTATTCTGAGCTGTTCATAACAATAAAAGTTATTAACTTATTTATAATTAATAGTTTTTGAATGTCATATATAAAAGACTAATCTTACATCCTCTCCAACGAAGCCATCTAGGAAGCTGAATAAACATAATCTACTATTAACATAATGGGTTCATCCGTTCTTAACTCAAAGGTCTCAAAATGGCTATCTTTGGCTGATCTGTTTATTGGTGTAATGACATGATTATTCCTGATATACAGTTAGAAAATATAAGATGTATAAATATTTTTCAATGCTTCGGCATATTTGAAAATAGCGGATTAGCCGTATCATTAATATGAATTGGAAAAAATTCCCTCATTATTTACAACCTGATGAAAAAGATTGCGGCCCCACTTGTATCCGGATTATTGCAAAGTATTACGGAAAGCTTATCCCTTTGCAGACGCTCCGTCGGTTGAGCGAGACTAGACAAGAGGACAGCAGTCTTTGGGGGGTTGGTGAAGCGGCCGAAAAAGTCGGGTTTCGCACTTTGGGGGGTAAGATCGATTATCTTACGCTAAAAAAAGAGGTCCACCTGCCTTGTATCGTACATTGGAACAAAAAACATTTTGTTATTGTATACAAGATCAAGGGTGATACTGTTTATATTTCAGATCCCGCTTTCGGTCTGGTTACTTACAATCAAAAAGAATTTTTAGAGCGTTGGATCGGCTCTAGAGCTACGGAAACTACGGAGGAAGGTATTACTTTATTTTTCGAGCCTACGCCTGAGTTTACTCAGGGAGATTGGAAGGAAATCCCTAATAAACAAAGTTTTCGATTCCTTTTTCGTTACCTTTTTCCTTATAAAAAGCTTCTTTTTCAGCTTTTCTTTAGTTTGTTAGCTGGGAGTTTATTGCAATTGATTTTTCCTCTTTTAACTCAAAGTGTGGTTGATATCGGAATACAAAATAAGGATATCAACTTCGTGTATTTGGTCTTGGCCGCTCAGCTGATACTCTTTTTGGGGCAGATGGGGATAGAGTTCATTAGAAGTTGGATCTTGTTACACTTGAGCACTCGAGTCAATATTGCTTTGATCTCCGATTTTTTCATCAAGCTCATGCGGTTGCCAATCGGATTTTTCGATACTCGTATGACGGGTGATATTATGCTGCGTATCAATGATCATCATAATGTTGAGAAATTGATGACTCACAGTGCTTTGAATACTCTATTTTCCGCTGTAAGCGTATTTATATTCGGGGTCGTTTTGGCTTTTTATAATCTAAAAATATTTTTCATTTTTTTCATCGGTGGTGTGCTTTACACTGTTTGGATGATCCTTTTTTTGAAAAAACGGCGTGAGTTAAATTATAAAAATTTCTCTCAGGTGGCACAAGAGCAGAGTAAGATCATCGAGCTCATCAACGGTATGCAGGAGATCAAACTTCAAAATGCCGAGCGGCAGAAACGCTGGCGATGGGAGTCGATACAGATGAGCCTGTTCAAGCTTGCCACCAAGTCCTTGGCCATTGAGCAAACTCAAAGTGTGGGATCTTCATTCATTCATGAACTTAAGAATATTCTCATCACATTTATTTCCGTAACCTTGGTAATGAAGGGGCACCTAACCTTAGGTATGATGCTTTCCGTACAATACATCATCGGGCAGCTTAATGCCCCTGTGTTACAAATGGTAAGTTTTATGCGATCTGTTCAAGATGCGAAAATCAGTCTGGAACGTTTGGGAGAGATCCACAACAAAGACGATGAGGAATCGTTCACTCAAGACAAGGAAACCACGGTGCTTGAAGGCCAAGATTTTGTTTTGAAAGATGTTCATTTTCGTTATACGGGAGCTTTGAATGAAGTTTTGAGCGGAATCAATCTAACCATCGCTTCCAAAAAAATTACTGCCATCGTCGGAGCCAGTGGTAGTGGTAAGACGACTTTGCTTAAGTTGTTGATGAAGTTTTATGAGCCCACTTCGGGAGAGATTTATTTGGGCAATACTCCTTTGAAAAATGTTGCACAAAGAACTTGGCGCGCCCATTGTGGGGTAGTCATGCAAGAGGGATATATATTCAATGACACTATTACTGGGAATATAGCCGTGGGGAAAGATGATATCGACAAGAAAAAGTTGCAGAAATCTGTAGAAATAGCGTGCATCAGAGATTTTATAGAAGGAGATCTCTCCGTGGGGTACAATACCAAAATAGGAAATGAAGGAATTGGTTTAAGCTTCGGACAAAAGCAATGCATCTTTATTTCCAGAGCCGTCTATAAAGACCCGACTCATCTGTTTTTTGATGAAGCCACCTCTTCGTTGGATGCGCATAAAGAACGTATGATTATGAAAAATTTGAATGAATTTTTTCAAGGTCGAACGGCCATTATAATAGCCCACCGTCTCAGCACCGTTAAGCACGCTGATCAGATCGTAGTAATCGATCGCGGAAAGATTGCCGAAATAGGAGACCATCAAAGTTTGATCCAAAAGAAGGGTGTTTATTACCGTTTGGTCAGAGAACAATTGAATCTAGAAAAAATCAATGACGATTGAGTTGTTCCACAAGATTTGAATGATAATTACACTCCGTTCAGAGGGAGTTACGAAACCCTTTCCAGGGTCTATTTATTTTGGTATACCAATGTTTTTAAGTTGGATTATGTTTATTCAGCCTCCTAGATGGCTTCGTTAGAAATGATGTAGATTTAGTTTTTAACATTGTATTCGAAATGCTATTGATTATAAATTAATTAAATATATCTATTTTTATGAACCGCACATAATAATTCCAGAAGCACGATACAAATTATGCCCATATCCTACATAAGAGGCTGGGTATGCATACAAGCTAATCCTTTGTAAAACGTTTTCTTATCCAAAGCAATGTTTTATACTGCCAGAAGTATGTTCTACTATCCATCGGGAGAGACTCACTAATTTGTTAAATAATATAGCTAGAACGTTACATGAGAGAAAGAGATTAAAATATTTGTAAATCAATATATTGTTTCGTATATTTGGAGTGGAAAATAAAAAAATTAGGTTCTATACTCAGAAGCAMCGAACAACTAAGCTTTAGTGAACTATATATGGAATGTTCTACTAGAAGGGTGAGTTTTTCAAAAGGTTAAGTATTAGTGATCCACTAGGAAGGACTGGAGAAAGAAATAAGAAAAATATATTAAAAAGACCAGGGAATAAAAGGCCAACCTGCTTACAGTAGAATATCGTTGTTTAAGATGATGCTTTTGATTCAACGGAAGAATTAGTGAAATAACCCTTGATCTACATGCTTTTTTTGTTTTTCGATTGGAAGATCAGATTTCAGATAATATGATCTCTATGCAGATTTTGCAATAAAATAGTAGTAAAAAAGGCATAAGAGAGCTTACTGAAAAAGATCAATGAGGAATTATAAAAGCATCAGGCGATAGTTAAAAAAGGAGTGATAGTAGATACCTGTTGATATATTTTTCTTATTTCTTTCTCCATCCCTTCCCAGTGGGATTAAGGATTTTTAACCTTTTGAAAAATTTACGACTTCTGGTAGAAGGGTCCATATATAGTTCACTAAAGTTTAGTTGTGCAGTGCTTCTGAGAATAGAGCCAAATTTTTTTATTTTTCTATTCAAAATATAGAAAACATTATATTGATTTACAAACACTTTAGCACTTTTCTCTCATGCAACGTTCTCCCTTTATGAAATTTTTCTTCCATATGGGTATCGTTGACCCCAACGTTTTTTTAGGATCTCCTTGATGTGAGCTTCTCGAGGATTGACTGCGGGTTCATAAAGTTTAGTACCGGACAGAGCATCGGGTAAAAACTCCATATCAATGAAGTTTTCTTCAAATTCATGAGCATATCGATAGCCTTTACCGTAATGGAGGTCTTTCATTAGTCGAGTAGACGCATTCCTTAGAGAGAGGGGAACAGGAAGATCGCCTGTACGATGGACTATATCTTGAGCGATATTAATAGCCTCATAAGCCGTATTGCTTTTGGATGAATTGGCCAAATAAAGCGCGCAATGGCTCAGAATGATCCGACTTTCGGGATAATCGATAACAGCAACCGCTTGAAAAGTGTTGTTAGCCACGACCAAGGCCATAGGATCGGCCAGTCCGATATCTTCAGACGCGAGAATGAGCATGCGTCGAGCGATGAACTTTACATCTTCACCACCTTCAATCATGCGAGCCAACCAATATACTGCAGCATTCGGATCAGAACCTCGTATAGATTTGATAAAAGCCGATATAATATCATAATGTTGTTCTCCGGTCTTATCATAAGGCCTTATGTTTTCCTGCAACTGCTTCTTGACAATGGCATCATTGATGATGACAGGCTGCTCGGGGAGAAAGCTGTTTATAATAAGCTCAAGCGCATTCAAAAGCTTTCTGGCGTCTCCTCCGGAGAATTGCAACAAGGTTTCGGTCTGTTCCAACTGGATGTTTATTTTAGATAAAAGAGCATCCTTTTTCAAAGAGTTTCGGAGGATCCGTTCAAGCGTATCTCCGTTCAGGGGAGAAAGCATATACACCTGACATCGGGAAAGCAATGCAGAAACGACTTCAAAACTGGGATTTTCCGTTGTGGCGCCGATCAGAATAAGCCACCCTTTTTCGACGGCTTCGAGCAAGGACTCCTGTTGTCCTTTGTGGAAACGATGGATCTCATCAATAAAAAGGATAGGCTTCTTTACAGAAAAAAGATCTCTACGCTTGGCTTTATCAATGACTTCACGCACTTCTTTGACTCCGGAACTGATAGCACTCAATTGTTGAAAGGGCGCTTTTAATCGCGTAGCAATGATCTTGGCCAAAGTGGTCTTCCCCGTTCCCGGAGTCCCCCAAAAGATGAGCGAAGGGATACATTCGGCATCCAGCAGCTTACGGATGACTCCACCGGGGCCGGTCAAGTGATCCTGTCCCAGGTAATCGTCCAAGTTTCTCGGTCGTAATCTCTCAGCTAAAGGTATATTATGCATTTGTTCAGTCACTTTTATGGCCTAACCCCAAAGGTAATCATTGTAAAAAACATAATTTTGGTGATTATTATGAATTATCCCGAAAGAATCATTATAAAATCCTTACTTATGCTTATTAAAGTATACCAGCAAGCCATATCTCCCTGGCTGGGGACAAACTGCCGCTATACGCCAAGCTGTTCACAATATACGGCAATAGCATTGAAGTCTCACGGTTTTTTTTACGGGATTTGGCTAGGTTTCAAACGGATCGTGCGTTGTCATCCCTGGGGGGGGTATGGGGTATGATCCCATACTTAAAAAAAAGAATTACAATGAATTTTTTAGGACACATCACATGGGATCCAATTAAGGGGATTAAACTGGTTTTCATTACCATCCATTTTTATAATTTGATGTTTTTATCGGCCTTCATGTTTGGCTGGATGATTATGGAATATATTTTCCGAAAGGAAAGAGTGAGCAAAATATATTTAGATCCATTGCTGGTCTACACTGTTTTCGGTACACTCATCGGAGCCCGGCTCGGACATGTCTTTTTTTATGATTTACCCTATTTCAAAGATCATTGGCTTGAGGCCTTATTCCCGATTCGGGAAAATCTTAATCATAAGCTTTTTGGCCTCTTCGAGGGATATGAATTTATCGGTTATCGCGGGTTGGCCAGCCATGGCGCCGCAATAGGCCTCATCATATCTACATATCTTTACAGCAAAAAGGTTGTCAGAAAGCCTTTCTTATGGATTTGTGACAGATTATGCATTCCCATTGCCTTGGGAGGGGCCTTCATCAGAATAGGGAATTTTTTCAACTCCGAAATTGTGGGAAAACCGTCAGATCTTCCATGGGCTGTGAAATTCATACAGATGAACACAGAATACGGCGAGATCGTGCCCAGACATCCTGCTCAGCTATATGAAAGTATTGGATACTTCGGCATCTTTCTAATATTGTGGTATGCATATAAAAAGACAGAAAAAAAGAAGTTCTTGGGCTACCTCTTCGGCTTGTTTTTCATAATGCTCTGGTCAACGCGTATCTTGATAGAATTTCTCAAAGAGCCGCAAGGAAAGGAAATCATCCACACTTCAACTTTAAATACAGGTCAGTTGTTGGGCATTCCCTTTCTCCTTCTGAGTATACTGATCATTCTTACAGCTCACAAAAGAAAATATATTACATTACGATGAAAAGAATCATTTTTTGTATTCTTCTAGGAAGTTTTTTATCGTCTTGTAAAAAAGAAGAAACGAATATTTCCGATACTTTGGAAATCGAATTCATCAAAGAAGGGGAGCTTCAACTGAAAAATGGGGAGGAAACCATTAAGAAAATCCATATTGAACTTGCCACTACAGATCAAGAAAGATCTCAAGGTTTGATGCACCGTTCTTCAATGCAAGAAGACCAAGGTATGCTTTTCATCTTTGACGAGGCCAGACCACAGAGTTTCTGGATGAAAAACACACGTATTCCGTTGGATATTATATATATAAACTCGGATAGCGCCGTGCTCAACATCTCCAAAAACATCTTTCCAATGGCTGAAACGGGAATAACTCAATCCAACGGAGCAGCAAAATTCGTTCTTGAAGTAAACGGAGGTATGTCAGATAAATGGGGTATCAAAGAAGGGGTAACCAAAATCTCCTGGAGAAATAATTAATAAAAGTTAGAGACAATTGTGTTAAGGTGTATTACGTTTATTCATCCATTCTAGATGACCTTGTTGGAGACGACAAAGGTTACGAAGTGCCAGCCAACCTGTCTTAGTTTCATAATCGAGGATCAAATACCGTATACAGAAGAAAAACCTATAGGATTTCCTTTAAGAGGGTTGCTATATTATTCAACAAATTAGTGAGTAAAAAAAGATGGGTAGTAGAACGTCCTTTTGGCAGTATAAAGCGTTAGTTTGGATTAGGTAAAGCCGTTACAAAGGATTAGCCGTTATTTAACGATGAAGCTTTTGAGGAACTGGTATGATCTCAGTAATGTAGGAACGGAAGAATTGGTGAAAGAATCCTTAAGATGCATATGCTTTTGTGGTTTTTGATTAGAAGATCAGATCCCAGATCATACGAATCTATGCAGATTTACAATGAAATAGTAGCCAAAAAAGCATATGAAAGTTTACTTAAAAAAATTAATAAGGAAATAGAAGAGCATCAGGCGATAATTAAAAGAGAAGTTATAGTAGATGCCAGTATTACAGTGAGGCTCTTTGCTCCCAAGGGGCTCCTACCTACGTAGTGGAAGATTGGAAGGAAGAGGGGAAGCAAATCAGTCAAAGAAATGTAAGGGTAAAAAAAGAGATCAATCAGGAGTAGAAAATCAAGTAAAATAGCTCAAGAAATCAGGTAAACTCTACTACGGATACAAGAAACATATAGGGAGCGGTATAAAAATGGAATGATACTAAGTGTACATAGTGTAGCCGCCAATGAGCATGATAGTATAGGAAGCCATTAATAAGAAAACTAGGATATAAACCCAGAGAAGTATATGCAAACAAAGGTTACCAAGTGCTAGCCAACGTGTCTTACTTTCATAGTCGAGGCATCAAAGACTGTATACAGAAGAAAACCTATAGAAACCGACCTTAAGTAGGATAGCTATATTATTCAACATAATTAATGAGTAAAACCCTATGGGTAGTAGAATGTACTTTTAGTAGTATAAAGCGTTGTTTTGGAGCAGGAAGGGCTTATTACAAAGGATTAGCTCGTGTGCATGCCCAGCATTTTATGGAGGCTATGGCGCATAATTTGTATTGTGCCCCTGGCATTATTATGAACTGTCCATAAAAATAGATATAATTAATTATTTTATAATCAATAGTATTCCGAATAAAATAAGAAAGACTAAATCTTTCATCTTCTCTAATGAATCTATCTAGATGGTTGAATAAACGTAATCCAACATTAACACAATAGGTTTCACTCAGGAAATATATAAAAATTAGCACAGGACAAAGTTTATGGAATTATGTTATAAATTTTTAATTTTGCTAACCTGAAAGGCAACCTCATCAATCAAAGAATATGAAGAAAATTACAGTGGAGACTTATTTACAATGGTTCAAAGATATGTCCTTTTGGAGGAGATTTGAAGATAAATGCCGCTCTTTGTATCTAAAACAAAAAATTCGAGGCTTTTTACACCTATACAATGGGCAGGAAGCGATCCCCGCTGGGCTTGTACATGCAATGGATTTAAGCAAAGACAAAATGATTACTGCCTATCGCTGTCATGTGCTTCCCATCGCTATGGGGGTGGATCCTAAAAGAATAATGGCCGAGCTTTGCGGAAAAGTAACGGGAACTTCCAAAGGAATGGGTGGATCCATGCACATCTTCAGTAAAGAACACGGTTTTTATGGAGGGCATGGTATAGTGGGTGGACAGATTCCTCTAGGCGCTGGAATTGCACTCGCAGACCAGTACTTTAATCGAGAGGCTATAACGATCACACTTATGGGTGATGGAGCTGTACGTCAAGGTTCTCTACATGAGACCTTTAATATGGCTATGATGTGGAAACTCCCTGTAGTTTTTATCTGTGAGAACAACGGCTATGCAATGGGAACCTCCGTCAAGCGGAGTACAAACCTGGTAGATCTTTACAAAATTGGGTTGGGTTTTGATATGCCGTCCGCTCCGGTAGATGGCATGGATCCTCTAAAGGTGGCTGAATCGGTTTACGAAGCCATAGAGAGGGCTCGAAGAGGCGATGGCCCTTCATTTTTGGACATCCGAACTTATAGATATAGAGGTCATTCTATATCTGACTCCGGTTTGTATCGCACCAAGGAAGAAGTGGAAAAATACAAAGAACAAGACCCCATACTTCTATTGAAGAAAAAAATCTTACAAAACAATTGGTCTAATGAAGAAGAATTGATGGCCTTTGAAAAGGAGATGATTTCCAAGGTTGAAGAATGTGTCCAATTTGCAGAGTCTTCAGATTATCCCCCTGTAGAACAGATGTACGAATTAGTATATCAACAACCCGATTACCCTTTTGTAGATAAAGTATCGTGAAATATTATCCATTGAAATCCAAGTAAAGAAAAACTATATGGCAGAAGTGATAACCATGCCTCGCCTAAGCGATACCATGGAAACAGGTAAAATCATCAAATGGCATAAGAAAGTAGGAGATAAAGTTTCGGAAGGCGATATCTTAGCCGAGATCGAGACCGACAAAGCTACTCAAGACTTTGAAATCGATGTCAAAGGAACTTTGCTTTACATTGGCGTAGAGGAGGAGCAAAGATCTAAAGTAGATGATATATTAGCCATCATTGGAGAGGCCGGAGAGCACATTGGCGGATTGATTGGAAAAAAAAACGATTCGAACGCATCTCCCGAAAAATTTATCTCCGGAGCAGCTATACCTACCGTTTCCGAAAAAAACACAACGAATATCCGAAAGGATACCCAAAAAGAGCCCCGGAAAACTGATGAAAAGCAAAGAATTTTAGCTTCTCCTTTGGCCAAAAAGATAGCCGTAGAAAAAGGTATAGTTTTAGGCGAGATTAGTGGAAGCGGTGAAAACGGCCGTATCATCAAGCGTGATATAGAACAACATCAATCCGTACAGACCAAAACTGCAGAAAATATAGCTACCATATTGTCCGTGACTCCTCCGTTAGAGCAACGTGAGGTGTTTCATTCTTCCATACGTAAGATCATCGCTAAGCGTTTGGCCGAGTCTAAATTCACCGCGCCCCATTATTACTTGACGATGGAGATCGATATGGAACAAGCCATACAGTCCAGAAGAGCTATCAACGAAAAACTTTCCGACGTCAAGGTTTCTTTCAACGATTTGGTTATCAAAGCAACCTCTCTTGTGTTGCGTGAGCATCCACAAATAAATACTTCTTGGGCTGAAGAAAAAATCATCTACCACCCGAACGTCCATATCGGAATAGCGGTAGCAGTTGAGGACGGTCTGCTCGTACCAGTCATTCCTCAAACCGATCAAAAATCTTTACGTCAGATATCCGAAGAAGTCAAAGACAAAGTTTTGCGTGCCAGGACGCGAAAAATACAAGCCCAAGAAATGGAGGGCAGCACTTTCACCATATCTAATCTCGGCATGTTCGGTATCGAGTCATTCACCTCAATCATAAACCAGCCCAACTCTTGTATCCTCTCTGTGGGTACCATCATAGAGAAGCCCGTTGTCAAAGGCGGACAAGTCGTGGCGGGACATACGATGAAAGTGACTTTGGCCTGTGACCATCGTACAGTGGACGGAGCTACGGGAAGCTCCTTTTTACAAACCTTCAAAAATTTGTTGGAAAATCCGCTACTTATGCTGGCCTAAACCGCTATCAAGAAATTCTCGACGAGAAAAAAATCATTTCTTTTCGGAGCTTTTAAAAATTTTGGAAATCAAAATTGGGAGGAAAAAGATGCCGATAGTGATCAAAGAGAAGAAAGTCTCGGCCATATGGCTATTCATGAATCGCGTGAGTGTTGCTGTCGGGAACGATTTTTCATAGAGTGAAAACAGAAGTCTTACCCCAAGCAAAAGGATGATCGAAAAGGCTGAGGTTTGTAAGAAGGGATATTTATCCATCAACTTTACGAAAGTTTGAGATACGAATCTCATAGCCAAGATCCCGATAAAAACCCCTGAACAAATCAATAAAAGATTATCCGAAAAAGCTACCGCAGCAAAAACATTGTCGATAGAAAAGGCCAGATCCATAAGTTCGATAGAGATTACGGTAGCCCAAAAAGAGCCGAAAATTCCCAATGTATTTCTATAGAACCAAGTTTTCTTTTTTTCAGATGTAGAATTTTCGAATTTGCTTCTTGATAAAAAATAACCTCCTCCTAAATAGAGTAGATAAAGTCCGCCCAAAGGTTTGAGCCAAAAGATTTTGATCAACAGAGCGGAAAAAATCAAGCACACGCCTCTGAAAAAGTAGGCTCCCAAAATACCGTATCGTAAAGCCTTTTGACGATCTTTTTTTTTCATACCCATCACCATAGTAGCTAGAACAGCAGCGTTATCCACCGAGAGTATGCTTTCCATAAGCACAAGATTTCCGATGATGATAGCTGAGGCTATGGGATGATTGATGATATCTTGAAAAGCGTCGAACAGCTCACTCATCTCTATAGACTTTGTAAAGAAATCAGATGGCTATAAGTACCTCCCAGAACGAGAAGAGCCTCGTGCTTTCCTTGTTCAACAATCCCGCCTTTATCCAACACGATTATATGATCTGCATTTTGTATGGTTGAGAGTCGATGAGCGATGATGAGCGAAGTGCGGTTTTCCATCGTATGATCCAGGGCTTCTTGTACTGCTCTCTCCGATTCGGTATCCAATGAAGAGGTAGCCTCGTCAAGGATCATGATCGGAGGATTCTTCAATACGGCTCTGGCAATGCTGAGCCGTTGTTTTTGCCCACCGGAAAGCTTGTTACCACCATCGCCGATGGAGGTCCGATATCCTTCCGGAAGAGCTTGGATAAAATCATGAGAGTTGGCAACCTTGGCCGCTTGGATCACCTCTTCCATAGAAACTGTGTTCGCGCCGAGAGTGATGTTACTGTACACCGAATCGTTAAAAAGGATAGGATCCTGGGTAATCATTCCGAAAAGCCCACGATAATCTTTAATATTAAGTTCTTTTATGTTGATTCCGTCTATGGTTACCTCTCCCGAGGTAACATCATAGAAGCGCACCAATAAGTTGGCTATGGTGGATTTTCCGCTTCCTGAGCGTCCGACCAACGCTACGGTTTTTCCGCTTCGTAGAGTGAGATTGAGATTTTGAATCAAAGAAGTACTGTAATCATATGAGAAAGAAGCATTGTGAAACACGATTTCTTTTTTGAAATATTTGATCGGTTGGTTATCAGGGTTTTTATATAAATCTCCCGGAGTGTCCAGTATCTCCACGATGCGTTCGGATGCGGCCTTGCCTTTTTGAATGCTTGCCAGGGAATTGGCCAAACTTTTGGCGGGATTGATGAGCTGGAAAAACAGGCCGATGAAAGGCAAAAACACTTCAGGAGCTATACCTTTTTTTTGAAGGATCAGCTTTCCTCCATACCAAACGATCAACACCATTGTGATCGAACCCAAGAATTCACTGATGGGCGAGCTTAGTTCTCTTTTTCTATCTACGCGTGAAGCCCACTTTTTCTGACGCTCGGACACTTCCTCAAAGCGTTCTTGCATTTGTCCTTCAGCATTGAATATTTTAATGATTTTTATAGCGTTTAAAGTTTCTTCAATGACCGAAAAGAGTCGCCCTAATTCAGATTGATTGCCGAGAGCATTTTTCTTCAGGCTTTTTCCGATGAAGGAAATAACGATACCCATCAAAGGAAGAACGATGAAAGAAAAAAGAGTAAGTTGATGATTCATCAACAAAAGAGCGACCAAATGAAAGATCAACATGATAGGTGCGCTTACCATATCAGCCAAAGGTGTGATAATAGTGTTTTCTACCTCATTTACATCATTAGATATTCTTGATATGATATCTCCCTTTCTTTTATTGGAAAAGAATGATACTGGGAGCGATAAAATTTTTCGATAAAAATCATTCCGAATGTCACGTACCACAGAGGTACGGATGCCCACCATGTGGTATTCGGCCATGTATCGGAATATATTCCGGATCAAGAAGAGCAACACGGTGAAAGAGCAAAAAATAGCCAACGTTTTTACCTTTCCAAAATTTTCGGATAAATCAATGATGTAACGATAAAATTTCCCCCTTATAGATTCAAAAGACCCCCCGAACAGAGTTCCGTCTTGAGTTGCTCCGTTCATCGGAACGTCAAGCAATATGCTTAATACCGGTGTGATCGATACGATGGAAACTACCGATAACAAAGAATAAAGGGCATTGAACAAAATGTTAAAAAAATAACGGGATTTATAAGGGTTTGAATAGGATAGTATCCTTTGAAATGCACTCATTTAACTTTTTTAATCAGCTTTCAAAAGTAAATATAATTTATTTGGATCTTTGACTAGTCATGAATAGTTTACATTTTCTCTAACGAAGCCATCTAGGAGGCTAGAATAAACGTAATCCACTATTAACACAAGGGTCTCGGTGTTTAGCCTTTTGAAAAACTCACTCCTTCTGATAAAAGATATCATATATAGTGCATTACAGCTTATTTGTACGGTACTTCTGAGTATAGAGTTAATTTTTTTATTTTCTACTCCATAATATTCGAAACAATATATTGATTTACATCAATATTTTAACCTCCTCCTCTCATGCAACGTTCTCGCTGTATTAATTTTTTCGATATATCAAGTTAAAAAAGCTTTTGATTGTTTTTTTTCCTCCGAAATTTAGAATACTTACACGGTATATTTTGGCAGCCAGATGGGTCATTCCCCAAACCGAAAGGAACAAAACACTTAAAGAGAGGATGAGTTGCCAGGTCGGTACGTCATAAGGTATGCGGGCCAACATGACAATCGGGGAGGTCAGAGGAAATATGGACAGCCAAAATGGGATCCAGTCGGTAGGGTGGTTGGTGGTCATGACTCCGGCGTAAAATCCGAGTGCTAAAACGATGGAGGCGAGGATGGAGTATTGTTGAGATTCGCTATCGGCTTCCATGGTGGATCCAATGGTGGCGAAGAATGCGCTGAAAAATAGATATCCGCCAATAAAGTAGATGAGAAACATCAACATGAGAAATAGGTAATCGGAAAAAAATAAATTTTGGGACAAAGTCTTAATCTGAGATATCATCACTTCCGAGCCAGCGGGTTCGTAGATCGAAAGATCTCGAAACGTATATGCCGCTAGCAAGATACAGCAGATCCAGATCATAAATTGGGTCAAGGCGACCAAACCGGTTCCGAACATTTTTCCGATCATCAGTTGAAAAGGGTTGACCGACGAGAGAATGATCTCTACGATGCGGTTGTTTTTTTCTTCGTTGACGCTGCGCATGATCCGCACACCATAGATGAGGATGAACATCATCACTGCATACATCATGACTATGGAGAGCAACGTTTTGACCTCAATATTTGGATCTATGGTTCCTTTGATATCAATGATTTTTAGATGTACATCGGAAGTGGTCCGTCTCAACAGATTCTGATCAATTCCATTCTCTTGGAGCTTTAGGGTTTCTAGTCTTTTATTGAGCAGAGCTATAAGGTCTTTAGAGAATTCATGCCCGGGGTGATCTTTGGTGTAGAGTTGAATATTCTGTTCCAGAAGAGAGAGCGTTGTTTCGTTAGGGATGACGAGTAAGGCGTCAATGTTTCCTGTTTTTTCTTTCAGAAGACGTTCAGCTATAGGCCTTTCTGAAGGGAAAAAAAAGAAAAAGGTCAGATTTTGATTGGATTTTAAACCTGTTGCGAGCCTTTGCTGCGGATTTTCATCGATAACGGCTATTTGATGATTTGTTGAGGCTAATCGATTGAGAAAAGAGTATACTCCGCTGATTCCTATTAGGAAAATCGGAGCAAGTAGGGTCATGATCACGAAGGATTTTTGTCGTACTTGTACGAGATATTCACGTTGAATGATCAGCCATACTTTTTGCATCGTGATGATTTTTTTGTACGGAACGGATGAAGATGTCATCGAGGGTCGGAATACGTTCTCCAAATGACAAAATCTCTCCAATTTCTATCAATTGTTTCAATACGGATGTTGATGATTTTTTTTCGAAATGAATTTCGAAATCTAGGAGAGCTCCTACCTTAGTGATTTTGGATAAGGGATACTGAGCGGAAAAGGCTTCCCAAAGTGTTTGATTGTGGATGTTAAGTCGTATTTGATAGCAGTTCTCTTTGAATTGTTCTTTGATTGATGTCAAGGGGCCGTCGAGGATTTTTCGTGATTGATTAATCAAAACGATATGATCACAGAGTACTTCCACCGAGGCCATATGATGCGTCGAAAGCAATATGGTGGCACCTTCTTTTCTCAGCTCGAGGATTTGATCCAGGATCAATTGGGCATTGATCGGATCAAATCCGCTGAAAGGTTCGTCAAGGATCAGGAGTTTCGGGGTGTGTAGAACCATGACAATAAACTGAATTTTTTGGGCCATTCCTTTGGAAAGAGATCCGAGCTTTTTATGACGCCAGTGGCCGATTTCCAAACGATCGAACCACTGTTGGAGTTTGTTTTTGACTTTGGCTTTTTTCATACCCTTGAGCCGAGCTAGGTAAAGAATTTGCTCTTCTACTTGCATGTTTTTGTACAGGCCTCGCTCTTCGGGTAGGTACCCGATTTGCGCGATGTGTTTCAGAGCAAGCGGCTCACCGTCAAAGATGAGCCTTCCGGAATCGGGCTGTTGAATTTGATTAACCAATCGGATGAAGGTTGTTTTTCCTGCACCGTTTGGTCCGAGTAGGCCGAATATAGAACCTCGGGGGACTTTCAAATCGAAATTGCTCAAGGCCATTTTCTCTCCATATTGTTTGTGAAGGTCATCGGCTATGAGAAGATGCTCCATTTTTCTATTTTTTGATAAATGTAGAAAAGCTTATGAGAACATTTCACGGACGCGGTCAAAATATGATTTTTCAGAATGACCGGGATTGGGGGTGAAATTTTCATGATCCTTCATTTTGCTGAAAAATTCTTTTTGCTCTTTATTGAGTTCTTGAGGCGTCCAGACGTTCACATGTACTAAAAGATCTCCGTGATTGTAGCTTTCAATGCTGGGCAGCCCTTTTCCTTTGAGACGAAATATTTTTCCTGATTGTGTTCCCGATTCTATTTTGATACGGGCCTTTCCATCAATAACGGGAACCTCTTTTGAGGCCCCCAGAACAGCATCGGGATAGGATACGTACAGATCGTAATGGAGGTTCTGCCCCTCTCGTTTGAGAGTTTTGTGTGGGATTTCTTCTATGACAACGATTAGGTCTCCGGGGATTCCACCAAATGGGGCATCATTACCTTTTCCCGATACTTTCAGTTGGACGCCTTCTGTAAGGCCAGAGGGCATCTGAATGCTAACTAATTCTTCTTCTTTGATCAATCCTTGGTTGTTGGACCCCGGTGGAATGTTGTCAGTGATTTTACCCGTACCATGACATTTGTTGCAAGAGCCGGTTGTTTGCATTTGTCCCAAGATGGTGTTTGTTATTTTTGAGACGTGTCCGCTGCCGTGGCATTTGTCACAGGTTTTGAATGTGGTTCCCGGAGCGATTTTCATCCGTTTAACCTTGACCTTTTTTTCCGATCCTTGTACGATTTCTTCGAGACTGAGCTTTACTCTAATGCGTAGATCGCTACCTTTGAGGGTACGCTGGCGACTTGAGGATCCTCCGAATCCGAATCCTGAAAAGCCTCCACCGAAAGTTCCTTCAAAAATATCACCGAAATTGGAGAAAATATCTTCCATGCTCATGCCTCCCGGACCATTACCAGAAGTGCCTCCTACTCCGGCGTGACCGAATTGATCGTAACGTTGTCTTTTTTCCTTGTCTCCGAGTATTTCATAAGCTTCGGCAGCTTCTTTGAATTTTTCTTCAGCTTGTTTGTTGCGGGGATTTTTATCTGGATGGTATTTGACAGCCAACTTCCGATAGGCTTTTTTTATTTCATCGATAGAGGCGCTTCTCGACACGCCTAATATATCGTAATAATCTCTTTTTGCCATGGAGTGAATTATTTACCGATGACTACTTTAGCGTGCCGAATCACTTTGTTCCCCAGTAGGTATCCTGCTTCTATGACTTCTACGATCTTTCCTTTAAGATCTTCTGTTGGGGCCGGGATTTGTGTGATAGCTTCATGGAAATCAGTATTGAAATCGTTTCCTTTTTTGGTGTCGGATTTTTTCAGACCTTTTTCTTCAAGGGTTTTAATGAGTTTTTCACGGATGAGCATCATACCTTCGGATTGGCTAATTTCTTCGAGACCTCGTTCAAAATCGTCTAAAATGGGTAATAGACTAACGACGAGCTCTTCGTGAGCAGTTTTGAAAAACTCCAGGCGTTCTTTTTGAACTCTTTTTTTGTAATTTTCGAATTCTGCGAAGAGTCGTACGTATCTATCTTTCTCTTCTTCCAATTTTTCGCTGAGCTGATCGGTTTCCGGCTTTTCTTCGTTAGACTCACAGGTTTCATAGTTTTCTTCGGTTTCGAAATATTTTTTTTCATCTCCAAGCTGAGATTTATCTTGGTCTTTGTCCATTAGGTGAGCTTTTATAAAATCTGTTATTTTTTCACTTCCTCAAAAGTTTTGCCACTTTTTGAAGAGTTGTCATTTTGACATGTTGTTTGGCTTTTAGGAGATGGAGATTCTTTCTCCGGAAAGCTTGGGTTGTATGCCGTAAAAAACATCCCATAAGGTTTTGATGCAAGCGAGAGTTTCTCTACGGATTATTCCTCCACCTGTTTGAAATAGAGATTTATCTCACTTCCGGATATGTATTTGGATGTTCCGAACGGATTATTTTCATTCTCTATTTAACATAATGAACCATATGTTTTAAGGTCGATTGTGTTTATTCAGCCATCCTAAATAGGCATCGTTGGAGATGATAAAAATTTAGTCTTTTACATTATAGTTGATAGTTACTAACTACAAATCAATTAATTATGTCTTTTTTTTTTATGAACAGCATATAATATTTCCAAGGGAACGATACAAATTATGATCCATAATTTTCCCATAAGAGGCTAGATATGCACACGAGCTAATCCTTTGTAACGATTCTTTCCTAATCCTAATCAAGGTTTTATACTACCAAAAGTGCGTTCTACTACCCATTGGGGGTTACTTACTAGTTTATATGAATAATACAGTTATCCCTACTTAAGGGAGGTTCCTATAATGCAGATTTATATCCTAGTTTGCTTATTAATTAGCTTTAGCCTTCTACTATCATGCTCATTGGTTGATACGCTATGTATTGCTAGTATCATTCCATTTTTCCAATCCTATCTGCTTCTTGTATTCGTAGTAGATTTTACCTAATTTCTTGAGCCATTTTCCTTGAATGTCTACTCCTAATTGAGTCTCTTTTTTTACCCTTGCTTTTCTTTGAGTGATCCCCCCTCCTTCCGATCCTCCATTACAGAGGTGGGAGCTACTTGGAAGCAAAGGAGATTCACTGTATATTGGAATTTACTATCACTTCTGTTTTAACTATTGCCTGATGCTTTTCTAATATCTTATTGATCTTTTTCAGTAAAGCTCATATACCTTTTAGACTATTATTTCATTGCAAAATCTGCATAGAGTCGTATGATCTTAGTTCTGTGATCTTCCAATCGAAAACCACAAAAAACCATGAAGCTCAAGGATTCTTTTATCAAGTCTTCGGTTCCTACATCACTGAGATCATATCAGTGACTCAAAAGCATCATTTTAAATAACGATATTCCACTGTAGGAAATTTGGTCTTTTATTTTCCTGGCTTTTTAATATATTTTCTTATTTCTTCCTCCATACCTTCCCCGTAGATCAATATGTTTAATTTTTTGAAAAGGTAACTCCTTCTGCTAAAACGTTCCATGTATAATTTACTAAAACTTATTTGCGTGGTCCTTCTTAGGATAGAACCGAATCTTTTTTTCTACTCCAGGTATAGGTTATAATACACTGATTTACATATGTTTTAAATCCTTTCTCTCATGAGAGATTTTCATATAATCAATATCAACACCCCTTATCCCGTCCTCAGTTAACACTTGAGAAATATCAATCATTTTCAATGATGATATGTCACGGGTAAACTAAATTCCCATTATATTTGAGACGACTTTTTTTGAGCATGAAAAAACCGACTATCCCCAAAGGAACACGAGACTTTTTTCCGGAAGAGGTGACCAAACGAAACTATTTAAAACAAATCATTCGAAAAAATTTTGAACTCTTCGGATTTTGTCCCATAGAAACACCTTCCTTTGAAATGCTCTCCACTCTCAGCGGAAAATATGGAGAAGAAGGCGATCAACTTATTTTCAAAATCCTCAACTCGGGTGATTTTTTTAAAAACCAAACGCCAAAATTTCATCGTTTGTCCGAGATAAGTGATGAAACGACAGCTAAAGATTTCATCGAAAAAAATCTCAGCTCTAAAGCCGTACTCCCCTACATATCAGAGAAGGCTCTACGCTATGATCTGACCGTTTCTTTCGCGCGCTATGTGGTAATGCATCAACATGAGATCCATTTTCCATTCAAAAGATACCAGATACAACCCGTATGGCGAGCGGACCGCCCTCAAAAAGGACGATTCCGAGAGTTTTACCAATGTGACGCCGATGTGATCGGATCAAAATCGCTGTGGCAAGAGATCGAGCTAATCCAGCTCTATGATAGAGTTTTCACCGAGCTACATCTTCCTGTGATCATTGAAATCAACCACCGAAAAATTCTCGCAGGACTAGCCGAAATCGCCGGAATTGAAGATCATTGGACAGACTTCATCGTCGCTTTGGACAAATGGGAAAAAATCGGATCCGAACAAGTTAAAGAAGAGATGTACCGGAGAGGCATCGATCCATCAGCTTGGGAAAAAATCATGCCCCTCTTGAGATTCAATAAAAACTTTGAAGAAAAACTGGATTGGCTCAAAACTGTTCTCTCCCCATCTGAAATAGGAAGAAAAGGAGTCGAAGATCTCACCTTTGTCTACCGCAATTGGCAAGCACTCTCCTCACAAGATAAAAAACTACGACTGAACACTACCTTGGTTCGTGGCCTGAATTATTACACCGGAATGATCTTTGAAGTGGTGGTCCCTCAAGAGATCGATTCGAATTCCATTGGCGGAGGAGGACGCTACGATGACCTAACGGGCATATTCGGCTTGAAAGATCTTTCAGGAGTAGGAATCTCCTTCGGTTTGGACAGAATTTATTTGATCATGGAGGCTTTAGGATTGTTTCCCGAAATAAATACGGCAGCGTCACAAATTCTGTTTATCAACTTCGGCGATCAAGAAGCTCTGCACGCTTGCAAACTCATTCATTCCTTGAGAAAGCAAGGAATTTCGGTCGAATTGTATCCCGAGGCAGTCAAGGTCAAAAAGCAATTTCAATACGCTAATAAAAAAAGAATACCTTTCGTAGCAAGCATTGGGAAATATGAAATTGAAAAAAAATGGATTAAAGTCAAGAACTTGACTACCGGAATCGAAAAAGAATACGACGACGTACAAAAATTTTTCGAACAAATCAAAAAGTCAATCCGATAAAAAAAGCAAAGGGAACATTAAGCTAACTTGATAAAATCTTCCAATAAAATCAAGCCAACATTTCTTTTACCTTTTGAGCTGCCTCTTCCAGTGTGAAGACAGAATAAACACTCAGGCCAATATCGTCGATCATCTTTTTGGCCTTTTCGGAATTTGTTCCCTGTAACCGCACAACGATAGGTACACGGATCTCATTACCTATATTTTTATAGGCATCGATGATTCCTTGAGCTACTCTATCACAACGGACGATACCTCCGTAGATATTAACCAGAATAGCCTCTACTGCTGAATCTTTCAATATAATGCGAAAAGCTGTCTCTACACGTTGAACGTCAGCTGTTCCACCCACATCGAGGAAGTTGGCCGGATTTCCGCCCGATAGCTTAATCATGTCCATGGTAGCCATGGCCAAACCTGCCCCATTCACCATACAGGCCACGTTACCGTCAAGCTTAATAAAGTTTAAGCCTGCATCCGAAGCTTCTACATCAGTAGGATCTTCTTCTCTGCAGTCGCGCATAGCGGCATAATCAGCATGGCGAAACAAAGCGTTGTTATCAAGCTCTACTTTAGCATCTACAGCCAAGATCTGATTATCCGACGTTTTAAGTACTGGATTGATTTCGAAAAGCGAAGCATCACAACCTACATATGCTTGATAAAGAGCCGTAACAAATTTTGTAAATTCTTTGAAAACCAAGCCACTAAAACCTAAATTGAAGGCAATCTTTCCGGCTTGAAAGGCTTGAATTCCTAAAACCGGATCTATTTCTTCCATAAATATTTTCTCCGGAGTAGCCAAGGCTACTTGCTCGATATCCATACCTCCTTCGGTAGAATACATAATCATATTCTTTCCTGTAGCACGATTGAGTAAGACAGACATGTAATATTCTTCAGGTTTGGATGCTCCGGGATAATATACATCTTCAGCAATCATAACCTGATGGACGGTTTTACCATCTTTGGATGTTTGAGGTGTAACGAGCTGCATGCCCAATATTTGTGAAGCTTTTTCGCGAACTTCTTCCAAACTTTTAGCTACCTTTACACCTCCACCTTTTCCGCGCCCTCCTGCATGAATCTGAGCTTTAACCACCCACATCTTGGTGTCGGTCTCTTCGGAAAGCTTTCGAGCCGCTTTTACCGCCTCTTCTGGATCGGTAACCACTAGACCGCGTTGAATTTTCACACCAAATGCTTGTAATATTTTTTTTCCTTGATACTCGTGCAAATTCATCAATACAATTTTTCTCTGTGGACAAATGTAGAAAAAAAGATGTGTTTACTACCATACCCCCCCTTACCCAAACTTTTATATTTTCTTTGCGAAAGGATTTTTTCATCGTAAACGTTGAGAAGGGTGCATGATAGAAGGAGGCTAAAATTTTTGTAAATCAGTATATTATTTCGTATATCCATGGAGTAGAAAATAAAAAAAGATTCGGCTCTATGCTCAGAAGTACCAAGCAAATAAGCTTTAGTAAAATATATATGGAACATTCTACCAGAGGTAGTTAGTTTTTATAATCGAGGCATCAAAGCCTCGCATACAGAGGAGCCTATAGGACCGGCCCTTAAATAGGATAGCTATATTATTCAATATAATTAGTGAATAAAAACCGGATGGGTAGTAAAACGAACTTTTAGCAGTATTAAAGCCTTGGTTTGGATCAGGAAGACTCATTACAAAGGATTAGCTCGTGTATATGCCCAGCATCTTATGGATGCTATGGCCTCATAATTTGTATCATTCTCCTGGAATCATTATGCGCTGTTCATAACAATAGATATGTTTAATTAGTTTATAATAAATCTTTTTCGAATAATATATGAAAGACTAAATTTCTATCGTGTCCAACAAAGCCTATCTAAGAGGCTTAATAACCTAATCCACTTTAACCACAATGGTCTTACTTTATGATTCAAGCTCAAGAAATTTACAAGTCTTTCGGGGAAATACAAATATTGAAAGGGGTTAATCTTTCCGTAAATCAAGGAGAAATCGTATCTATCATAGGAGCTTCCGGAGCTGGAAAAAGCACGCTGCTGCATATATTGGGCACACTGGAAAAACCCACCTTGAGACGAGGCATCTCCACCCGAATCGAGATCGACGGCGTGGATATCAGTCACCTATCGGACAATGGTTTATCAAATTTTCGAAACAAACATATCGGTTTTATCTTTCAATCATATCATTTGCTTCCGGAATTCACTGCATTAGAAAATGTTTGCCTGCCTGGCTTCATCGGAAAACGGGATACAAAAATTGTAAAGAAACAAGCTCAAAATTTGCTCGATCATCTGAAATTATCTCATCGAAGTCATCATAAGCCTGCCACATTATCCGGGGGAGAACAGCAACGTGTGACCATAGCTCGTGCGCTTATCAATACACCCAAGGTTATTTTTGCTGATGAGCCTTCTGGGAATCTAGATTCAGAAAACGCTAAAGAACTGCACCGTATTTTTTTCTCTCTCAGAGAGACCTTCCGACAGACTTTTATCATCGTCACACACAACACGGAGTTGGCCGATATGGCCGATCGAAAATTGGAAATGAAAGACGGGGCGCTGATCTCTTAATAAGGAAATCGCTCCTCTTCAATCGGGCCATAGCCGATCGTCAACTAAAATCCGTCCTCAAAATAAATATCGGAAGCCATTATTATGAATACTCTTAAAGACTTTATCGATGAAAAAATCGAGAACGTTGCGAGACCATTCTGTTAATGGTGGATTACGTTTATTAAGACTTCTAGATGGCTTCATTGGAGATGATGTATATTTAGTCGTTCATATTGTATTCGAAATAATATTTATTATAAATTAATTAATTATATATATTTTTATGAACAGTTCATAATAACGCTAGAGGTACGATACAAATCATACCCCATAGCCTCTATAAAAGCTGGGTATGCATACGAGCTAATCGTTTGTAACGAGCCTTTCCTGATCTAAATCAACGCTTTATACTTTCAAAACTACGTTATACTACCCATCGACTTTTACTTACTTATTTATTAAATAATACAGCTATCCCTACTTAAGGGACGGGGCGCCTATAGGCTTTCTTCTGTATACGGTCTGAGAACGTTGCATGGGAGAAGGAGTTTAAAATATTTGTAAATTAATATATTGTTTCGTATATATATGAAATTTAAAATAAAAAATTAGGATCTATGCTCAGAAGTACCACACAAATAAGATTTACTGAACTACATATGGAACGTTCTACCAGAAGGAGTGAATTTTTTAAAAGGTTAAAAATCTTGATCCACTGGGAAGTGAATGGAGAAAGAAATAAAAAATATATCAAAAAGGCCAGAGAATAAAAGGCTAACCTGCATACAGTGGAATATCGTTATTTACGATGATTCTTTTGAGTCACTGGTGTGATCTCAGTGATGTAGGAACGGAAGAATTAGTGAAAGAACTCCTTGATTTTCATGCGATTTTGTAGTTTCCGATTGGAAGATCAGATCCCAGATTATACGATTCTATACAGATTTCGCAATGAAATAGTAGCCAAAAAGGAATATGAGGCTTACTGAAAAGGATCAATAAGAAATTAGAAAAGCATCAAGCGATAGTTAAAACAGCAGTGATAGTAGATGCCAGTATTACAGTGAGGCCCCTTGCTAGCAAAGCGTCTCCTACCTCGTAGGAGAGTATCCCGGAAGGGATAGGGGAAAAAGTAAATCAGTCAAAGAAAAAAAAGGGAAAAAAAGAGACTCAATCAGGAGTAGACACTCAAGAAAAATGGTTTAAGAAATCAAGTAAACTCTACTACGGATACAATAAGCGAGACGATTGTGTTAATGGTTGATTACGTTTATTCAGGCTTCTAGATGGTCTTCGTTAGAGAAAATTTAGATTTAGTCTTTTACATTATATTCGAAAACTGTTGATTATAAATTAATTAATTATATCTATTTTTATGGACAGCGCATAATAATTCCAAGGGCACGATACAAATTATGCCCATAGCCTCCATAAGATGCTGGTCATGCACACGAGCTAATCCTTTATAACGAGCCTTTCCTGATCCAAACCAACGCTTTTATACTGCCAAAAGTACATTCTACTACCAATCGGGGTTTACTCACTAATTTATTGAATAATATATCTATCCTACTTAAGGGACGGTTTCTATAGGCTTTCTTCTGTATACGGTATTTGATGCCTAGACTACGAAAGTAAGACACGTTGGCTGGAACTTGGTAACCTTTATCTGCATATACTTCTCTGGGCTATATCTTAGTCTGCTTATTAATGGCTTTAGCTCCTGGCCTTTTTGATATATTTTTCTTATTTATTTTTCCATACTTTCCAGTGGATCAAGGTGTTTAACCTTTTGAAAAAATCACTCCTTCTGGTAGAAGGTTCTATATATAGTTCACTAAAGCTTATTTGTGCGGTTCTTCTGAACATAGAGCCGAATTTTTTTACTTTATACTCCAAATATACGAAAGAATATATTGATTTACAAATATTTTAAACTCCTTCTCTCATGCAACGTTCTCGAAGCACATAGGGGGGGTGGAATGATACTAGTAGTACATAGTTTAGCAGCCAATGAGCATGATAGTAGAGGGCTAAATCCATTAATAAGCAAATTAGGATATAAAACCAGAGAAGTATATGCAGACAAAGTTACCAAGAACCAGCCAACGTATCTTATTTTCATAGTCGAGGCATAAAAAAACGTATACAGAAGAACCCTATAGGGACCGTACCTTAAGGGGATAGCTATATTATTCAATATAATTAGTGAGTAAACCCCGATGGGTAGTAGAACGTACTTTTGGCAGTATAAAGCGTTGGTTTGGATCAGGTAAGGCTCGTTACAAAGGATTAGCGCGTGTGTGTGCATGCCCAGCATCTTATGGAGGCATGGCTCATAATTTGTATCGTTCCTCTGGAATTGTTATGAGCTATTTATAAAAATAGATATATTATAATTAACTTATAATTAATAATATTTCGAATACAATGTGAAAGAATAAATCTACATCTTCTCTAACGAAGCTCATCTAGAATGGCTGAATAAAGGTAATCCACCATTAACAGAATTGGCTCATTCTTTGACGCCTCGACTATGAAAGTAAGACACATTGGCTGGGACTTGCTAACCTTTGTCTGCATATACTTCTCTAGGTTATATCCTAGTTTGCTTATTAATAGCTTTAGTTTTCTACTATCATGCTCATTGGCTGCTACGCTATGTACTGCTAGTATTATTTCATTTTTATGTATCAATTCATGTCCGACTTTTCCCTCGTCTGTATTGTCTTAATGGATTTGAGCGATGTTCCTTTTTCGTAGTAGTTTTTCAATAACTTGATATTTTTATATCAGGAATACAATTA
Organism: Flavobacteriales bacterium Tduv; assembly: GCA_047528255.1. GTDB lineage: Bacteria > Bacteroidota > Bacteroidia > Flavobacteriales > Blattabacteriaceae. The sequence goes on from CP180024.1 coordinate 188,419, forward strand.
ATCTGAAAATAGATATAATCAAAAAGTGTTTTAACCTATGATAATTCTTTTTTTGATATCTTCTACATATCCTTTAAAAACTTTATCTATATCGGAAAGGTTTCGTACGGTTTTGCAGGCATGAAGTACCGTGGCGTGGTCTCGATGACCGATTTTCATACCGATATTTGCTAATGAAGAGTTGGTATATTCTTTAGCAAAATACATAGCTAGTTGACGCGCTTGTACTATGTCTCTTTTACGTGTTTTTGATTGTATTTGTTCGTGAGTAACTTTGAAATAATCACAAATGGTTTTTTCAATATGTTCAATGGAAACTTCTTTGTATATACTTGATATAAAGCTACTCAAAATTTTTTGAGTCAGTTCCAAGGTTATTTTTTTTTTATTCAAGGAGGCTTGCGCAATCAGAGAGATCAAGGCTCCTTCGAGTTCGCGAACGTTGGTGGTTATTTGTTGCGCGATATATTCTATGATCGATTCTTCAATTTGAAGGCCGTCTTTGTAAATCTTGTTTTTTAAAATGGATTTACGAGTTTCGTAATCTGGGGGTTGTAGGTCTGCTGATAGGCCCCATTTAAACCGTGATGTTAAGCGTTGCTCCATATCTTGGACATCGATAGGGGGCTTGTCACAGGTTATAATTATCTGTTTACCGCTTTGGTGCAGATGATTGAAAAGATGGAAGAAAGCTTCTTGGGTGGCTTTTTTTCCGGAAAGGAATTGTATGTCATCGATGATCAGAACGTCAATCATTTGGTAGAAATGGAGAAAATCATTTCGGCTATTTCTTTTGATTGCTTCTATGAATTGTTGAGTAAATCTTTCGGTGGAGACGTAAAGAACTGTTTTTTCAGGGTTTTGTTCTTTAACTTCCAGTCCTATGGCATTGATTAAATGTGTTTTCCCCAGTCCTACGCTTCCATAAATGAATAGGGGATTGAAGGCCGTTCCTCCGGGTCGTTTAGCGATGGCCAATCCGGCAGATCTTGCGAGTCGATTGGTGTCTCCTTCTATGAAATTGCAAAAAGTATAGTTAGGATTGAGTTGAGCGTCAATCTTGAGTTTTTTCAATCCCGGGATGACGAAAGGGTTTTTGATTTGTGTTGCATTGATATTCAAAGGAATATAAACTTCCTGGGGGTTGATACGCTCTTTGTTAGCGCTGGGAATATTTACTGTATGAGGGTTTTTTTTTCCGTTAGCCTTTTTTTCCATCAGGATATTGTAGACCAATTTAGCTTCTTGTCCGAGTTCTTTTTGTAGGGCTACTTTGAGTAAACTGATATAGTGTTTTTCGAGCCATTCGTAAAAAAATTTGCTAGGGACTTGTATAGTCAAAAGACTTCTTTGCAAGCGTATGGGAACGATAGGGGTAAACCATGTTTTAAAAGCGTCTTCAGAAATATTATCTTTGATGAATTTCAAACAATTGTTCCAAACATATACTGCATGGTTTTCCATGGATATTTCTTCGTTTATACGATTAAAAACTCGTTTTTAATGCTATTAACCTTTTCCGAAAGGAGCATCAAGGGATCCAAAAATGGGAAGAAAATTCTGAAAAAAAAATTCGTTTTGCTTTTTCTTAATTTAAAATATGTATGTAATGCCATCGATCAAAATTCAGAAGAATAATTAGGTTAACTACCTGTATAAAAGTCCGTTATTATGAGGTTGATCCTGTGGGATATATAATACAGCTATTATGCTCAATATTTTGAGGTGGCTCTGATGGAGTTTTTCTTTTCTATAGAGATATCGTATAAAGAACTCGGGAATTAGGGGTTATTGTTTCGCGTTTTGGAGCTGAGGTGAGACCATTGTGTTAATGGTGGATTACGTTTATTCAGCCTTTTAGATAGCTTCGTTAAAGAAAATCTAGATTTAATCTTTCACATTGTATTCGAAAACTGTTGATTATAAATTAATTAATTATAATTATTTTTATAGACAGTGCATAACAATTCCAAGGGAACGGTACAAATTATACGCCATAGCCTCCATAAGAGCTGGGCATGCACACGAGCTAATCCTTTGTAACGAGCCTTGCCTGATCCAAACCAACGCTTTATACGGCCAAAAGTACGTTCTACTACCGATTCATTTTTCTTATTTCTTTCTCCATTCACTTCCCAGTGAATCAATGTGTTTAACCTTTTGAAAAACTAACTCTATCTGGTAAAATATTCCATGTATAGTTCGTTAAAACTTATTTGCGCGGTGCTTCTGAGGATAGAGGCGAATCTTTTTTTATTCCCTACTCCAAGTATACGGGGTAATATGTTGATTTATAAATAATTTACTACCACCCCTTCTCTCATGCAACATTCTCAATTTGTAGGATAGTGTCCTTTAACCTTTTTCAAGTATAGTTTTTCTACTGGTTTTTGTATCAATATCACTAGTTTTGTAAACTCGATGAATACTTTATTCTTTGACATTTTGAAAAAAATAAATAAGTTATGGCACGTACATTTTCTAATGAAATACCTCTCGGTACAAAAATCAAATCTTTCAAATTGTTTGATCCGGTTTCGGGAAGCAAGAAGTCGTTAAATGAATTGCAATCCGACAAGGCAACCGTCATTATGTTTATCTGTAACCATTGTCCTTTCGTCAAGCACATCAATAAAGAATTGGTTCAATTGGGTCGGGATTATATACCTAAAGGGGTTTCATTTATTGCAATCAATTCCAACGATGTGAAAAATTACCCTGAAGACTCACCTGAAAAGATGATAGAAGTCGGTTATCCTTTTCCTTATCTTTTTGATGAGACTCAAGAGGTAGCCAAGGCTTATGATGCGGCTTGCACTCCGGATTTTTTCGTTTTTGACGGGAATGGAAACCTGACTTATCATGGTCAGTTGGATGATGCTCGCCCGAGCAACGCCATTCCTGTGACGGGCAAAGACATTCGAAACTCTCTAGAGGCCATCTTAAAAAATAAAAAAGTCTCTCATAATCAAGTGCCCAGCATCGGTTGCAACATCAAATGGAAGTCTTGATATTTCAACTTTCTTCTATCTCAAAAAATAAAGTATAAAAAAGACCTTTTTAAATAGCAGCTCACTTTCACAAAGTGTGAAATAAGGCTGCTTTGTTTGACAGTATGAGAACATTTCATGAGCAAAATATGTTAAAATATTTGTAAATCAATATATTATTTCGTGTATTTGGAGTAGAAAATAAAAAAATCGGCTTTATGCTCAGAAGCACTACGCAAATAAGCTTTAGTGAAATATATATGTGGAACGTTTTACTAAAAGGAGTGAGTTTTTCAAAAGGTTAAATACCTTAATCCAGTGGGAAGGGATGGAGAAAGAAATAAGAAAAATATATCAAAAAGGCCAAGGAATAAAAGGGTAAATTGCTTACAGTGAGGCTATGGAACATAATTTATATCGTACCCTGGAATCATTATAGCTGCTCATAAAAATATGATATTACTAATTATTTTATAATCAATATTTTTAGAATTATGATGTCAAAGAATAAATCTACATATTTTCCAACGAAACCCATCTAGGATGGGTGAATAAACGTAATCCAACTTAACACAATGCTCTCCCCTCATTATCCACACTTAGAGGGAGTACAAAGCCCTATTTATTCGCTGAAAAAGAAAAAAACATGATAAAGGCTTCAGATCTGAAGAATTATACAGAGATCAAGCTATCAAGCGTTTTTGAACTTTAATACAACCATATTAAAACTCCTTTTTCAGAAAAATATAATATATCCTATTCCCTTTTTTATCTCATTTTTTTATATAAATTTGCCGAAAAATCTAATCGTAATACCTTAACATGATGAAAAATTTTAAAATCACCTCAGCAGCGCTTATGTTAGCAGTAGTTCTTTCTTCTGGTAAATGTGGTAAAGATCAAGCTGAAAAAACTGATTCTACTACAGAAGTAACTACAGAGCCTGATATAACTACTTCCGAAAATCAAGAAGTTACAGCTGCAGAGGAAGGTGAAAAAGTTGAAAAAGCTACTCCTACTCACGAAAAAGCGAAAGAAGTAACTGCTAAAGACGCTAAAGAAAAAGAAGCAAACACTACTGAGAATGAGCAAAAAAAATAAGTTCAATGTATCACCATTAAAAAAGAGGAGACTGAGATCTTCTCTTTTTTTTGCCTTCCAAAAAGCAAAAATCATTGATTTTAGACTTTTTTTAAGTTGGATTATGTTTATTCAGTCATCCTAGATGGGCTTTGTTAGAGACGATGTGGATTTAGTTTTTCATATTGAATTTGAAATACTATTGATTATAAATAAATTAATTATACCTATTTTTATGAAAAACGTACAATAATAGCAGGACACGCTACAAATTATGCGCCATAGCCTCCATAAGAGGTTGGCATGCACACGAATTAATCCTTCGTAACGAGCCTTTCCTGATCCAAACCAACGCTTTATACTGCCAAAAGTAGGTTCTAGTACCCATCGGGTTTTACTCACTAATTATATTGAATAATACAGCTATCCACTTAAAAGACGGTTCTTATAGGCTTTATCTTCTGTATACGGTCTTTTATTCCTTGAATATGAAGTAAGACACGTTGGTTGGAACTTGGTAACCTTTGTCTGCATATACCTTCTCTAAGGTTATATAGTAATTTGTTTATTAATAGTTTTATACCTCTACTATCGTGCTCATTGGCTAGCTACGATATGTACTGCTAGTAGTATTCCATTTTTATCCACTCCTATGTTCTTCTTGTATCCGTAGTAGAGTTTACCTGATTTCTTGAGCCATTTTCCTTGAGTTTCTACTCCTGATTGAGTCTCTTTTTTTACCCTTTCTTTTTCTTTGACTGATTTGCTTTTGCCCTTTTCCTTCCGAACCTTTATTACGTAGGTAGGATCTCCCTTGGGCAAGGGAACTCACTGTAATACGGCATCTACTATAACTTCTATTTTAACTATAGCCTGATGCATTTTTAATTCTTTATTGATCTTTTTAGTATAGTTCACTAAAGCTTATTTGCGCGGTGCTTCTGAGGATAGATCTGAATTTTTTTACTTTATACACCATAATATACGAAATAATATATTGATATTACAAATATTTTAAACTTCTTCTCTCATGCAACGTTTTCGCTATATTATTCAACATAATTAGTGAGTAAAACCTCGATGGGTAGTAGAATGCACTTTTGGAAGTATAAAATGTTGGTTTTGATTAGGAAAAGATCGTTCAAAGAATTAGCTCGTGGTATGCCCAGCCTTTTATCTAGAAGATTATAGCTCATAATTTGTATCGTCCCCCTGGGGTCATTATGATTTATTCATAAAAAAATAAAATTAATTTATTTATAATAAATAATATTTAGAATAAAATATGAAAGACTAAATCTACATCTTCTCTAATGAGCCCACCTAGGATGGCTGAATAAATGCAATTCACCATTAAAACAATGATTTTACGATGTGAAAGATTAAATCTAAATATTCTCCAACGAAGCCTATCTAGGAGCCTGAATAAACGTAATCCACCTTAAGAGAATGGTCTCTTCCTTATAAAAATCAAAATGGAATAGACATTTTTTTTCGTGTACTCGCTCTCCGTATCTCCGGATCTGAAAATATTGATCGGGCTTCTCAATAGTAGAGTAGGTATACCTTTTTTCAATACTTTTTCTATGGAGGTTCCCGTTTTTTGAATCTGCTATCCGTGATAATGGTTGCTATGGTAAGCTAATTCGATAAAATATCTCAATCGTCGTATTTTTGAATTGCTAAAATAGAAAGCTCCGCATGAAACGTATTTTGCTGATATCAGATACGCATGGTTATATTGATGACAGAATTTTGCATTATGCCGCGGGGGCTGATGAGGTCTGGCATGCCGGGGATATAGGCGACCTCAGAGTTATGGAGTCCTTTACTGTTCCGGTAAGGGCTGTATACGGAAATATTGACGGGAAAGAGATCAAGTCAGTCTTCTGTTTGCATCAACGTTTTTTATGTGAAGAGGTTGATGTGTGGATCACACATATCGGGGGATATCCCATGCATTATACTCCGAGAGTCAAAGAGGTGTTGAAGATCGATCCTCCCAAACTTTTCATCTGCGGACATTCTCACATTCTCAAGGTGATGTTTGACAAAAGTCTGGGGTTTCTTCATATGAATCCCGGGGCGGCAGGCACGTATGGTTTTCAAACCATGCGCACCATGATCAGGTTTTCCGTCAAGGGAGGTCGGGTTAGTGACCTCGAGGTGATAGAGCTGTTCAAAGCGTGAGCATTCTTATTCGAGGGTTATTGCAGTGATAACGTTGCATGAGAAAATCGGGAGGATAGGGGGGGGGGAAAGGTTTATAAATCAATATATTGTTTCGTTTTTTTGAACTAAAAAATAAAAAAAAAGAATCATATTTAGGCTCAGAAGCACCGCGCAAATAAGATTTAGTGAACTATACATGGATCGAGACCGTTGTCTTAATAGTGGATTACGTTTATTCAAAATCCTAAATGAGCTTTATTGGAGAACAATGTGGGTTGATTTTTATATTATATTCGGAATATTATTGATTAAAAAATAATTAATTATATCTCTTTTTAAGAATTATATATAATAATACCAGAAGTACGATACAAATTATGTTCCATATTCTCCATAAGATACTGGGCATACCACGAGCTAATTCTTTGTAACGAGCCTTTCCTGATCCAAAACAACGCTTTATACTGCCAAATAATACGTTCTACTACCCATCGGGTTTATTTACTAATTATGTTGAATAATATAGCTATCTCTACTTAAGAGACGCTGCTATAGGTATTCTTCTGTATACGGTCTTTAATGCCTCGACTATCAAAATAAGACACGTTGGCTGGAACTTGGTAACTTTTCTCTGTATATACTTCTTTGGGTTTATATCCTAATTTTTTTATTAATGGCTTTAGCCCACTACTATCATGCTCATTGGCTGCTAAGCTATGATAGAGCTAGTATCATTCCATTTTTACCCCCTCCTATGTGATTTAAGACTAAATCTACATTTTCGCTAAGGAAGCTCATCTAGCAGGGTAGATAAACGTAATCCACCATTAACAAAATGGTTTCGCATCATCGTAAATAACGATATTCCACTGTAAAAAGGTTTCCTTTTATTCTCTGAACTTTTTGATATATCTTTCTTATTTCTTTCTCCATCGACTTTCCACTGGATCACTGGTGTTTAACCCTTTGAAAAACTGACTTCTTCTGATAGAACATTCCATATATAGTTCGCTAAAACTTATTTGCACGGTGCTTCTAAACATAAAGCCGAACCTTTTTTTATTTTCTACTCCAAATACACAGAACAATATACTAATAGTACAAATACTTTTCCCCTTCTATCATACAAGGTTTTCGGTGTTTATAAAATCTTCAACATGTATACAAGGCAAGCTTGTGAACAAAAAGAGAAGTGAAAAATACGATGCCTCTCATATGGGGTACGGATTAGCGGATCGCATCGAAAATGTAGTGCAAAATTTCAAATGAAACTTCTTTTTTAGACTTTAAGTTTAGGGGGAAAGCTATATTTTTGGAGTTGATCAGAGTGACTTTATTCGTGTCTTTGTTGAATCCGGCCCCGGGGTCTTTTAGAGAATTGAGGATGATCAGGTCTAAATTTTTTTCTTTGAGTTTTTTGCAGGCGTTTTGATATTCGTTGTCGGTTTCGAGAGCAAATCCTACTAAATATTGTCGGGTCTTTTTTTGACTTAATGTTTTGAGAATGTCAGGGTTTTTTACTAAGTTGAGGGTAAGGGTGTCGGTTTTTTTTTTGATTTTTTGATCTGAGGGTTTTTCCGGTCGATAGTCCGCTACGGCGGCTGACATGATAACAATATCGGTTGTTTCGAAGTGTTGCAGTGTTTTTTCCAACATCTCAAGGGCTGATACCACTCGAATTAGTTGGATGGGATGGTGTTCTACGGATTTTGTTGTGGGGCCGCTGATCAGTGTAACTTCAGCTCCCATCTCGGCTGCGGCTTTAGCTAGAACGAATCCCATTTTTCCCGATGAATGGTTTCCTATGAATCTTACGGGATCTAAGGCTTCGTAGGTTGGGCCGGCTGTGATGAGAATTTTTTTCCCTTTGTGTTGGGCATGTCGGGAAAAATATTTTTCTACTATTGCTACGATATAGTCGGGTTCGGCCATGCGACCTTCTCCGAAGAGTCCACTGGCGAGTTCACCTTCTCCTGCGGGTATCAATATATTTCCTCTTTTGACGAGACGGGATATGTTTTTTTTCGTGCTAGGATGTCGGTACATCACCAAATCCATAGCCGGAGCGAAAAAAATGGGACATTTTGCTGAGAGATAAGTAGCCAAAATGATATTATCGCACTGGCCGGAAGTCATTTTGGAAAGGGTATTGGCCGTTACCGGGGCTATGATCATGGCATCTGCCCAAATACCTAATTCTACGTAATTATTCCACTGTTTTTCTTGTTCGGTTTGGAAGTCAGACCAAACGTTTTTTTTGGAAAGTGTGGATAAGGTAAGGAGCGTTACGAATTCTTTGGCTGAGGGAGTCATAATCACTTTAATATTTGCTCCAGATTGGACAAAGCTTCGTATCAGCTTGGGTGTTTTATAGGCGGCGATGCTTCCGCAGAGAGCGATAATGAGCTTTTTGTGGTGCAGCACTTGATCGTGAGGTTTATTCAATTTTTTCCGGTCTACGGTAATATATTTTTTCATCCAGGAATTCTTGTGTGGCTATTAGTGTGGGTTTGGGTAATCTTTCGAAAGCTCTTGATATTTCGATTTGTTCTCTGTTTTCAAAAACTTCTTCTAAGGTGTCATTCGGAATTACGAACTCTTTGAGTTTGCTGTCGAGTTCGGCTTTAAGGACGCTATTGATTTGATCGGCGCGTTTACCCAAGATGATGGTAATTGCGTAGATGCTTTCGTCGGATTTTTCCAATTCTTTTTTGTCAATAGTTATGGTGGATTTCGGAGCTTTTATATCATTGATATTCATGTATAATATATGTTTATTATTGATAGTTTCAGATTCGTTAAAAGGGGGGGATTTTGAACTTATGTTGTATTTTTTGAAATATTTTTTCTACGTCGTCAGCACGTTCGGAGTCGGGATATTCTTTTTTGAATTTATTGCACAGGGTAACGGTTTTTTCCAAGCGTTTTTTTTTAAGGTCTTCTCGACTATTTACGGCAAGTTCGTATTGGGAATTCAGCATGTAGTAAAAGGCTTTTTCTTTGAGGTTGCTGTCAGGGTAGTCATTAATGAAATTTTGGAAGCTAACTATTGCGGCTTTATATCGAGTGATATCGTGATAGAGTTTTGCGATTTCAAAGGTTTTCTTTTCAAGCTTTTTTGTGAGTTCCTGAATCAGGATGTTAGCTTGAAGTGTCTTGGAAGTGTTAGGGTATTGGTTGATAAAGTTTTGCAATTCTTTGATGGATCTATAGGTGATTTTTTGGTCAAGATTGTAGTCTGGAGAGGCTAGATAATAACAGTATGCTGACTGGTAGAGGGCTTCTTCAGCTCTGGTATCTCTGGGGTAAGTGTTTTGAAAGTTATAGAATTGATATCCGGCCAGAATATAATTTTTGTCGTAATAATTGGCCATCGCTGTTTTGTAAATGAGATCTTTGGTTTCTTCAGATTCACCTACTAATGGGGTCGCGTATTCGAATAGATGTAAGGCTTCCGAATATTTTTTTTGGTCATAGAAGCGGTAAGCTTTCGATAAGATATAGTCCTTGTCACTTCTTTTTAGTGCATTTTCTAAATTCTTGTTGCATCCTGATAGGGATAGACAAACAATTGCGAGAATGCCGAGACATTTTTTTTGCATGGAGGGAGGGGAATTACGTTTTTCTCTATAATTGAAAATGGGGTCTAGGAATCAAAAATTTTATGCTTGTAATTATTTTATTTTTTTTTCAGTTGTTTTTTTGTGGAAATTTTGGATATCGCGATTGAATAAAAAAGACCACCTTTGTCTTCTCCGATCAGGTTAAGTTTGTCAAGGATAAGTCGGCCAATCGGTTTTCTTCTTCTATTTATTTGGATACGTACCATTGCAAGAAGTTATGTATGGAATACTCTTTTTTTCGCAAGGTGTGATCTACGAGGGTGTTGGTTTCTTCGAAGATTTTTTTTCGTGTTCAAAGATTTTTTCAAAAAATTTATTTAAAGAGTTATAGAATTTTTCAAGTAGGGGCAATGGGGAGATGATGGCGTGTCCACCTCTATTCGTTGATGTATCTGACGGATTTTGAGCATTTTCATTCTTCCTTCGTTTGCATGGGTGCAAAGAATTTGCATACGTCTCTAAATCCTCGGTATTCGGACCATTACTCCATAGCAAGGTATGCTTTTGGGAAGCTTCGGATTTTCTTTTAGGTTGCTTGTTTAATTCTATTTGAATCTCCAAATTTAACATAATGTAGTGGGGGCTATTGGAGCAAGTTGTGTTTCGTATGTCGAACGTATTTTTTGTTGCAGCTGTTCAGTTGCTTCCACCAAAGGAAGGCGTACGTAAGGCTTGCATATTCCGATGGTGCTTAGGAGGGCTTTGATGCCTGTCGGATTTCCTTCTTCGAAGGCGAGTTGGGTGATTTCAAATATTTTATAATATAGATAGAAGGCTTCTTTGAGTTTTTTTTGATGAGCCAGGCGTATCATTTCGGAAAATTCTTCGGGTATGCCTTGGGCTACTACGGAGATTACACTGTCTCCTCCGCCTAATGTTATGGGTAGCGCCAAGGCGTCGTCTCCGGAGATTACACTGAAGTTTTCGGGTTTTTGTCGAAGGATTTCGTAGGCTTGCAGGATATTCCCTGAGGCTTCTTTGATTCCTATGATGTTTTTGAATTCATGGGCCAGTCGGATTACTGTATCCGGAAGCATGTTGGATCCGGTACGTGTTGGGACATTGTATAAAATGATGTTTGCTTCTGTATTTTCTGCCAGAGCTTTGAAGTGTCTGTAAATGCCTTCTTGTGTGGGGCGATTGTAATAGGGTGATACTGATAGAATAGCTTCAAAATCGGTCAGATCGGTTTGTCGGATTTGTTTAATAACTTTTTCGGTGTAATTGCCTCCGATGGTCAATATAAGGGGTAGATTGTTTTTGTTGGTATTTTTGATGCACCGGATTATTTCTTCTTTTTCTTCTTTGTTTAATGTAGCGGGTTCTCCTGTGGACCCTAAGACCACCATGTATTCTACTTTTCCTTGACTGACGTGAGCTATTAGTTTTTCAAGAGCTTTGTAATCAATTTTTTTATTTTTATCAAAGGGGGTTACTAGAGCAACGCCTGTTCCGTATAATTTTTTCACTTTGTTTGTCATGTGTCGAGGAGTTTTTTCCGCATTCGGTTTATCTCCTATTTTTTAAAACAAAACCTTGCAGGTTTTCAAGGATTCAAATTTAGGAAAATATGTGAGTTTTAGGAAAAAATTAACCTGGTTAAAGGGATGTTTTTTTTTTAAAGATTGATATGTGTGATGTGTGAAAATAACCCATCGTTTTATAAATGAGAAGGTTGCATGGGAGAAGGAGTTTAAAATATTTGTAAATCAATATATTGTTTCGTATATTATGAAATAGAACATAAAAAATTCGGATCTATGCTTGGAAGCACCGGACAAATAAGCTTTAGTGAACTATATATAGAATATTCTACTAGAAGGATTGATTTTTTTAAAGGTTAAAAACCGAGACCATTTTGTTATGTGGATTACATTTATTCAGTCTCCTAGATAGGCTCGTTAGAGAAGAGATAGACTTATTTTTTTCATATTTTATTCGAAAACTGTTGATTATAAATTAATTAATTATATTTATTCTTATGGACAACGCATAATAATGCCAAAGGCACGATACAAATTATGTACCATAGCCTCCATAATATGCTGGGCATGCACACGAGCTAATCCTTTGTAATAAGCCTCTTGCCTGATCCAAATCAACGCTTTATACTGCCAATATGTTCTACTACCCATCGGGTTTTATTGACTAATTTGTTGAATAAGATAGCTATCTTACTTAAGGGACGGTTCCTATAGTCTTTCTTCTGTATTCGGGCTTTTATACCTCGACTATGAAAGTAAGACACGTTGGCTGGACTTAGTAGCATTTGTCTGCATATATTTCTCTGGTTTTATATCCTAGTTTGCTTATTAATGGCTTTAGACCTCTACTATCATGCGCATTGGCTGCTACGCTATGTACATCTAGTATCATTCCATTTTTACCCCCCCCTATGTGCTTCTTTTATCCGTAGTAGAGTCTACCTGATTTCTTGAGCCATTTTCCTTGAGTATCTACTTCTGATTAAGTCTCTTTTTTTACCCTTGTTTTTCTTTGATTAATTTTCCCCTCTTCCTTCCGATCCTCCACTACGTAAGTAGGATATCCCTTGGGTGCAAGGGGACTCACTGTAATAGTAGAGTCTACTATCACTCCTGTTTTAACTATCGCCTGATATTTTTCTAATTCCTTATTGATTTTTTCAGTATGCGCTCATATGCCTTTTTAGCTACTATTTCATTGCGAAATCTGCATAGAGTCGTATAATCTGGGCTCTGATCTTCCAATCGAAAACAAAAAAAGGGCATGAAGCTCAAGGATTTTTTCACCAATTCTTCCGTTCCTACATCACTGAAATCATACCAGTCACTCAAAAGCATCATTGTAAATAACGATATTCCACTGTAATCAAGTTGGCTTTTATTTCCTGTCCTTTTTGATATATTTTTCTTATTTCTTTTTCCATCCCTTCCCAGTGGATCAAGGTGTTTAACCTTTTGAAAAACTCACTCCTTCTGGTAGAACGTTCCATATATAGTTCACTAAAGCTTATTTATTCGGTTCTTCCAAGCATAGAGCCGGATTTTTTATTTTATATTCCAATATATACGAAACAATATATTGATTTACAAATATTTTAAACTCCTTCTTCTCTGCAACGTTCTCGTTTTTATCGCTTTGTTCTTCTTTTGCACGGAGTTTAGAAGCATCCTATAGTGGATCGATAAATTATGTACAGTATTTTACACTTTTTAACTAATTCAAAATCAATCTTTTATTTAGGTAGGAAAGGTCAATGAGGTCATTGGTATAGTTCATACGCTGATGATTTACTTGGGCTTACTTTTCCAGAGGCTTTTTTTCATCTTTTATCTCTTCGAAATCTATGGTTTCCGCTTCAATATCAAGAGGCTTCTTCGTTGAATAGGTCTTGTAAATAGTAGTTTTTCCCTCTTGAGAATTTTGTGATTTTTGTCTTTGATTCAGTACTGAGCTGAGAAAACGTGTGGTCTTGTAGATCTTAAATAGAAAATATGCTAATATGGCAAATAAAAAAGCATTTAAAAGCATGAGGAATATATTTATATTTTGAGATCATTGTTTTAAGGTGGATTACATCCATATAGTCTCCTATATGGGCTTCTTTGGAGAAGATCTAGATTTAATCTTTTATATCATATTCGAAATACTATTAACTATAAATCAATTAATCATATCTATTGTTACGAACAGCTCATTATGATCCCAGGGGATATAATGCAAATTATATGCCATAGCCTCCATAAGAGGCTGAGATGTACACGAGCTAATTCTTTGCAAGGAGCTTTACCTGATCCAAACCAACACTTTATACTACCAAAAGTACGTTATTAGCCATCGGCTTTTATCCAGTAATTATTTTGAATAATATAATTATCCCTACTTAAGGGACGGTTCCTATAAGGATATCTTCTGTATACGGTCTTTAATGCTTAGACTATGAAAGTAAAACAGGTTAGCTGGCTCTTGGTAATCTTTTCTGCATATATTTCTCTGGGTTATATCCTAGTTTGGTTATAATGGATTTAGCTCTCTACTATCATGCTCATTGGCTGCTAGGCTATGTACTGCACATATCATTCCATTTTTATCCCCCCTATGTACTTCTTGTATCCGTAGTATAGTTTCCCTTATTTCTTGAACCATTTTCCTTTAGTGTCTACTCCTGATTTAGGCTCTTTTTTTCCTTGCTTTTCTTTGAGTGATTTTCTTTTTCCCCTTTTCCTATCTATCCTCCACTACGTAAGTGAAGATCTCCCTTAGGAGCAAAGGGATTCACTGTAATACTAGTATCGACTATCACCCTATTTTAACTAGCTCTTGATGCTTTTCTAATTTTTTACTGATCTTTTTCAGTAAGCACTTATATGCCTTTTTGGCTACTATTTCATTGCGAAACTTGTATAGAGTCCTATGATCTGGGATCTGATTTTCCAATCGAAAAACACAAAAGCGCATGCAGCCTATGGAATATTTTACCAATTCTTCTGTTTCTATATCACTGAAATCATACCTGTCACTCAAAAGCATCATCGTAAATAACGATATTCCAGTGTAAGACAGATTGGCTTTTTATTTCCTGGCCTTTTTGATGTATTTTTTTTATTTCTTTTTCAATCTCTTCCCAGTGGATCACTGGTATTTAACTTTTTGAAAAACTCACTCTTTCTTTTAATAGAACGTGCCATATAATAGTTTACTAAAGCTTATTTGCTCGGTGCATCTGCGCATAGATCTGATTTTTTTATTATTTACTCTAAATATACAAATCAATATATTGATTTACAATACGTTTTACCCCATTCTCTCATGCAACGTTCTTTATTAAAACATTAGCCTCGATTCCCCGACAAAGGATATTTTTGAAAAAAAATCATGAGAAACATTGCCGTAATTCCGGCTCGTTATCAAGCGAGTCGATTTCCGAAGAAACTGATGGCCTTACTCGGAGACAAAACCGTCATCAGGAGGACTTATGAGGCAACCCTAAGGATGCGATTGTTTGATGAAGTATTGGTAATCACGGACAGTCAACAAATTTTTGAAGAGATTTTTCGTCATGGCGGAAAAGTCTTGATGAGTCTAAAAAATCACGAGACAGGAACGGACCGTATCACGGAAATTGCCGGAGAATTGGATGCGAATATCATCGTAAACATTCAAGGGGATGAGCCTTTCGTACAACGAGAACCTTTGGAAGGTTTGCTCAAACTCTTTGAAAAAGATGCTGAAAAAAGGATTGATCTTGCTACACTGGTGCAAGAGATCAAAGAAAGAGACAAAATCAATGATCCTAATTATGTCAAGGTAGCTATTGATAAAGAAGACTTTGCTTTGTATTTCTCTCGAGCGCCCATCCCCTACCTCAGAGAAACGGATTTTACACCGAAATATTTCGAGCATATCGGGGTGTACGCTTTTCGTAAAGAGGCTTTGATGGGGTTTTCTGAATTACCCATGTTACAAAATGAAAGGTCAGAAAAAATAGAATGTCTTCGATTTTTGGAACACGGAAGGAAAATAAAGATATTGGAAACCAATTACGTGAGAATAGAAATCGACACCCCAGAAGATTTGGAGCACGCTAGAAAATGGATAAGCCATTAGATAGCAACATCTCACTAACTGAGAATGTAGCATGAGAGAAGGAAGTTAAAATATTTGTAAATCAATACATTTCTTCGATGTCATTGTGTTAATAGTGGATTACGTTTATTCAGCCGCCTAGAAAGGCTTAGTTGGAGAACGATGTAGATTTAGTCTTTCACATTTCATTCGAAATACTATTTGATTTGCTCTTTCCCCTCTTCCTTTGAACCTCCACTACGTAGGTAGGAGGTTCTTTGGAGCAAAAGAACTCACTGTAATACTTATATCTACATCACTCTTGTTTTAAGTATAGCTTGATGCTTTTCTAATTACTTATTGATTTTTTTCAGTAAATGCTCATATGCCTTTTTGGCTAGTATTTCATTGCGAACTCTGCATAGAATCGTATGATCTGGATCTAATCTTCCAATCAAAAATCACAGAAGCGCATACAGCCTATGGAATCTTTTACCAATTTTTTCGTTCCTACACCACTGAGATCATACCCGTCACTCAAAAGCATTATCTTAAATAACGATATTTCACTGTAAATAGGTTGGTCTTTTATTCCCTGGTCTTTTTGATATATTTTTCTTATTTCTTTCTCCATTTACTTTCCAGTGGATCAAGGTTTTTTAGTTTAAAAAAAACACTCCTTTTGGTAGGAGTCCATATATAACTCACTAAAAATTAGTTGTTCGGTGCTTCTGAGTATAGATCCGAATATTTTTTTATTTTTTACTCCAAGTAGACGAAAAAATATATTGATTTACAATTTTTTTAACAGCTTTCTCTCATGCAACGTTCTCAATTAATAGTATTTCGAATACGAGGTGAAAGACTAAATCGACATCTTCTCCAATAAAGCCATCTAGGAGGATCAATAAACGTGATGCAGCTTAAAACAATGGTCTCTGTTTTTATACGGAGTATTCAATTTCCAAATTTGGATAAAAAGAAGCGACACTGCATTGATATGTATGCAAGAATATATTGTATCAACGTTGCTGTTATAAAGTGGAAAAAATATTTTTCTCTCATTAGAGAATATAAAATTGTGTCTGATTTTCAGTTTAATTTTGAAAAAAATCCGTGTGATGATATGTACCCAAACCATGGCCGTGACCGGAATGAGTTGCGCCGCTTGTGCCGTCTCCATCGAAAAAGTTTTGAATAATCTTGAAGGGGTACAGGCTCAAGTCAATTTTGCCAGCCAGACAGCACTTATAGATTTTGAGGAAGCCACAGTTCGACTTGAAGATCTTCGCGCGGTTGTTCAACGGATGGGTTATGATCTTCTTTGGGATAGCGGTGATAATTTTTTTTTAGAAATGGGTGATATTCAGCAAAAAGAATACAATCGTTTGAAGAGGCATACGCTTTGGGCTGTTATCTTTACTCTTCCTGTAGTTGTTTTGGCTATGTTTTTTACTTTGACGGCTTGTATTCGCTGGCTGATGATGTTTTCCACTTTTCCGGTGCTTTTCATCTGGGGAAGAGATTTTTTTTTCAGGGCTTGGACAGGTCTTTGGAAGTGGCGTTTCGGGATGGATACTTTGGTGGCTTTGAGTGCTTCTATGGCTTTTTTGTATAGTTTTTTCAATACTGTTTTCCCCTTTTTTTTCGTTCGTTATAAAGTGAAAGACCATGTTTACTTCGAGACGGCTGCTGTGATTATCGTTTTCATCCTATTGGGTAAGACTCTTGAAGGCCGAGCTCGGGCTAGGGCTACCGACGCGATCCGAAAGCTTATGAACCTACAGGCTAAAGAAATTGTAGTACTTGAGCAAGGGAGAGAGATCGTCAAGCCGATCGAAGCCGTCCGAATAGGTGATCTCATTCGGGTGAAGTCCGGAGAAAAAATACCTGTCGACGGAAAGATTATTTTGGGGAATTCTTATATTGATGAAAGCATGATAACTGGAGAGTCCATATCGGTTTTCAAAGATCTGGGAGACCGACTTTTTTCTGGTACAATCAATCAGGGAGGAAGTTTTGAGATGAAGGCCGAAAAGGTCGGTTCGTATACGCTTTTGTCTGAGATCATTCGTGCTGTTCGAAAAGCCCAAGATTCGAAGGCTCCGGTGCAGAAGATTGCCGATCGGATTGCAGGGATTTTCGTTCCCGTTGTTATGTCGATCGCCGTGGCGGCTTTTTTTGTGTGGGGTTTCAGTTCGGTTGAGAATTCTTGGTTAATGGGATTGTCATCGATGATCACCGTGCTTATCATCGCTTGTCCCTGTGCGTTGGGTTTGGCCGTTCCTACAGCTCTCATCACTGCTGTGGGCCGTGCTTCCGCAGATGGTATATTAATCAAAGATGCTGAATGTTTGGAACGGGCTCATCGTATAGATACTCTCGTATTGGATAAGACGGGAACCTTAACGCAAGGTAAGCCTGAGGTAAAAGAGGTTTTTTGGCTAGATCAGGTAAATCCGGATGAATATGAGGCTGACTTGGTCGCTTTGGAAAGACGGTCTACACATCCTTTGGCTCAGGCTATTTTGATGTGTTTTGACGGATATTCTCCATCGGAGCAGGTTTTTCTTTTTTTCAAGGAACATGCGGGTAAGGGGGTCGAGGGGGGGATAGGTGAGAATAAATATCGTGTTGGAAGTCTTTCTTGGCTTGAAGCGAATGGTGTGGTTTTCGAAGGGGATATTTTAGAGAAGATTTACGACTGGAGGGTGCAAGCTTATACACTTGTAGGGTTTTCGGAGAGAGGGCGTTTATTGGCAGTATTTTCAATTACCGATTCGATCAAAAAAGGATCCGATGAGGCGATTGCTCGGCTGAATCGTTTAGGCCTTGAATTTCACATGCTCACCGGAGATCATTTGGAGGCGGCTCGTTTTGTGGCTAATACGCTAGGGATTCAATATTACAAGGCTTCACAGTTGCCTTTGGATAAGATGAATTTTATTAAAGAGCTACAACGGAAGGGCAATATTGTTGCGATGATTGGTGATGGGATCAATGACGCTCAAGCTTTGTCTCAAGCTGATTTAAGCGTTGCCATGGCAAAGGGGTCGGATGTGGCTATCGATGCGGCAGACATTACTTTGCTAAGTTCTGATTTGAGAAAAATACCGAAGGTGCTGAGTCTTTCTAAAGAAATGATGCTCACGATACGGCAAAATTTGTTTTGGGCTTTCGTATATAATATTGTCAGCATTCCCGTGGCGGCCGGAGTATTGTACCCGATCAATGGTTATCTTCTGGATCCGATGCTTGCTGCTGCTGCTATGGTGATAAGCTCGGTTTCTGTAGTATTGAACAGTTTAAGATTGCGGAATAAGCGTATTTTATGAATAGATCCTCGGTTTGATAAAAGTATTTTCGTTTTAAGTAGGATCTCCAAAACATTTTTAACGCCTCTGAAGTTTCGAGCCCACTGTGTTAATAGTGGATTACATTTATTCTGCCTCCTAGGTGGCTTCGTTAGAGAACAATGTGTATTTAGTTTTTCACATTGTATTCGAAATCCCGTTAATTATACGCTAATTAATTATATCTATTTTTATGAAAAGAGATAATAATAACAAGTGAACGATACAAATTATGCGACATAGCTCCATAAGATGCTGGGCATATACAGGCGCTAATCCTTTGTAATGAGGCTTACCTGATTCAAACCAACTCTTTATACTGCCAAAAGTATGTCCTACTACCCATCGGTTTTTACTCACTAATTATGTTGAATAATATAGCTATCCTACTTAAAGGACGGGTCCTATAGGCTTTCTTCTGTATACGCCTTTGATTCCTCCACTATGGAAGTAGGACACGTTGGCAGGAACTTGGTAACCTTTGTTTGCATATACTTCTCTAGTTTTATATCTTAGTTTGCTTATTAATAAAGCGTTGGTTTGGCTCAGGAAAGGATCGTTACAAAGGATTAGATCCTGTGCATGCCCAGTATCTTATGGAGGATATGGCGCATAATTTGTATCGTACCCCTGTCATTATTATGCGCTTTCCATAAAAATAGATGTATTTAATTAATTTATAATCAATAACATTTCGAATACAATGTGAAAGACTAAATCTACATCGTTCTTTAACGACGCCCATCTAGGAGGCTGAATAAATATAATCCACCATTAAGATAATAGTTTTGCTTCTTGTATCCGTATTAGAGTTCACCTGATTTCTTGAGCCATTCTCCTTGAGTTTCTACTCCTGATTGAGTCTCTTTTTTTACTCTTTCTTTTCTTTGATTGATTTGCTTTTTCCCCACTTCCTTCCGATCCTCCACTACGTAAGTAGGAGATCTCTTGGAAGCAAAGGGCCTCACTGTAATACTGGCATCTACTATCACTCCTGTTTTAACTATCATCTGATGTTTTCCTAATTCCTTATTGATCTTTTTCAATAAGCACTCATATAACTTTTTAGCTACTATTTCATTGCGAAATATGCATAGAGTCGTATGATTTAGAATCTAATCTTCCCAATCGGAAGATTATAAAATAGCATGCAGCCTATGGAATTTTTTACCAATTTTTCCGTTCCTGCATCACTGAGATCATACAAGTAACTCAAAAGGAATCATCGTAAATAACGATATCCCACTGTAAGCAGGTTGGCTTTTATTCCTTGGTCTTTTTAAGATATTTTTTCTTATTTCTTTCTCCATACCTTTCCAGTGGATCAATCTGTTTAACCTTTTGAAAAACTTACTCCTTCTAGTAAAACGTTTTATGATATAGTTCACCAAAGTTTATTTAAGCAATATTTCTAAGCATAGATCCGAAATTTTTTATTTTCCACTCCAAGTAGACGGAATAATATATTGATTTACAAATATTTTAACCCTCTTCTCTCACGCAGCATTCTCTATTTGTAAAAAACCTTGTTTTTTAATAATTATTCTTGATTCATAACTATGTAATGTTTAATTCTAATAAAAAGTTATTACCAAACATTTTTTGAACTTTCAATGCTCAAAATTTTCAGAATATCTTTTCAACTTACACAATTAATGAAATACTGTGTCTCACAGATTATTTATTCTTGTCTTTTTCCATCTGTTCTTTTAATCGGAGCAACTCATCAAGTTCACCTCCTAAGGTAGATTTTTCCACTTTTTGTCTCTTGATGTGTTCATCCGACTGTCTCGGTTCCTCTTCACGGAAAGTAGCCGTATGAGAAACAACGACCCTCTTAATGTCTTTATTGAATTCTATGACCCTGAAATCAGCCTGCTCTTCTTTTTTGATACGGCTTCCATCTTCTTTTTCCAGACGACGCGTCGGAGCAAAAGCCTCCACTTTGTGATCTCCAAACTGGATAATAGCTCCTTTATCAAAAACATCTATCACAGTTCCGGTATGAATACTGCTTAAGGTATATATTTTTTGATATTCATCCCAAGGGTTGTTTGTCAATTGTTTATGCCCAAAATGTAAACGACGAGCCATCACATCCAAGCCCAAAACTATTACTTCCATTTGATCTCCCTTGTTACAGAACTCTGAAGGGTGCTTTATTTTTTTATCCCATGAAAGATCAGGAGTGTAAATCAAACCGCGCACACCAGGCTCTAATTCTATAAACACACCAAAATTGGTAAAGTTGTTTATAGTACCTGTGTGCTTGGATCCTACCGGATATTTCGCCTCGATACCGATCCAGGGATCAAGAGTAAGTTTTTTGATACTCAAAGACAATTTTCGCTCTTCACGATCTAATACCAAGACAACGGCTTCTACCTCCTCGCCCACTTGGACAAAATCTTGTGCAGATTGAAGGTCGGAAGACCAAGACATCTCACTGACATGGATCAATCCTTCTATTCCTGGGCTTATTTCAATGAAAGCTCCATAATCCGCTAATTGTGAAACAGTGCCTTTTATCTTATCACCGAATTTAAGTTCCGGATCCAAAGATGTCCAAGGATGAGGCTGCAATTGCTTTATACCCAACTGGACTCTGTTTTTATCTCTATCTACACCCAACACGACAAGCTTCAAGACTTGATCCAACTCCACTTCTTCAGAAGGGTGCTCGACACGCTTCCAGCTTATATCCGTAATGTGTAGCAAGGCATCTACCCCTCCCAAATCAATGAAGGCTCCATAAGGAGTAATGTTTTTCACTTTTCCTTCCACTACTTGACCTTTTTCGAGCTTGGAGATCAACTCTACTCTTTGCTCTTCAATATCGCGCTCGATCAATACTTTATGAGAAACGACAACATTCTTGTTCTGCGGGTTGATTTTGACTACTTTGACCTCTAAAGTTTTACCTACATAAAGATCATAATCCCGTACGGGTTTCACATTGATGTGAGAACCAGGTAAGAAACATTCAATGTCAAATACTACTACAATCAATCCCCCTTTAGTACGTGCGGTAACATAACCTATGATAACTTCTCCGTCTTCATGGGCTTTGTTGATACGCTCCCAATTCCTGAACACCTTTGCTTTTTGATAGGACAAAATACATTGACCTTTATAATCACGTTTTCCTACCATAACCCCAATGGTATCTCCTACCTTGAGATCCGGATTGTCTCTAAATTCTCCGGAAGGAATTACACCTTCAGCCTTAAAACCGATGTCCACAATTACCTCTCTGTCCGTAATATAGGTAACGACACCCTTATATATCTCAAATTCACGGATATCGGGTATCGTTTTCGTGTAAATTTCTTTGAGTCTTTCGTATTCAGTTTTTTCTTCAGAACTCAAGCCACTTTCGTAAGCTACCCAATCAAAGTCTTCTGGAGCGACATTCGCATTGGATCTGGATCTTTTTTCTAGAGAAGGGGTAATTTTTTTTTGAATTTTTTCTGTCTGATCAGACATAAATCGAGAATTTGTATCTTGAATCCCCCTTTGAATAATCCGGGAAAAGGAGGTCGTCAAGAGAAGATTATACATAAAATGATTTCCTTCGGCTTTTTTAAGTCGGACTTCCCGAAAAATCCCTGTAAAGGTAATGAATTTTATTGATTTTACTTGGTATCAAATGTTTTATATACCGGAAGATCGGTCTGATCAAAACATTCGAAAAAACTGAAGCAAACCTGACCGTATCTTTTGGTCTTTTTATAGTAAGGATGATCATAAATCAAAGTCTTCCGATGTGAATGTTCCAAAATCATCAATCCCCCGGATTTGATCCATTCAGATTGTAGACATAAATCAATCAAAGGTTTCAAATGTTCATCCGACATTTGATAAGGCGGATCAGCGAAAATAAAATCATAAGGAGCAGAGAAATTTCTCTTTAAAAATTTAAAAACATCAGATCGACTCACTTGAATTTGATCAGAAATTTCAAACCTCCGAATTGTCTCTTGGACATAGCGAACACATCCATGATCAATATCTACACAATGAATGCTGGGAACACCTCTAGAAGCGAATTCATAACTGATTCCTCCCAGACCGAAAAACAAATCCAACACACGTATATCTTGAAAAAAAAAACGATGGTTCAAAACGTTGAACAAAGCCTCCTTAGCCTGATCTGTAGTAGGATGAACAGGTAAACTTGTAGGAGCCGAAAAGCGTCTACCTTTCAGCTTTCCCGATATGATACGCATTTGAGACTATTGTGTTAAGATCATTATGTTTATTCAACCTCTTAGATGGGTTTCGTTGGAGAACGATGGGGATTTAGTTTTTCATATTGTATTCGAAATACTATTGATTATAAATTAATTATATTTTTTTTATGAAAAGCAAATAATAATGACCAGAGGTCACGATACAAATTATGAGCCATAGCTCTTCATAAAATGCTGGGCATGCACACGATCTAATCCTTTGTAACGAGTCTTGTCTGATCCAAACCAATGCTTTATACTACCAAAAATATGTTCTACGACCCATCAGGTTTTACTCACTAATTATATTGAATAATATAAGCATCTTAAGGGACGGAGCCTATAATCTTTTTCTATATACGGTCTTTGATTCCTCGAGTATGAAAGTAAAACACCTTGACTGGAACTTGGTCAGCTTTGTCTACATAATATATTTCTCTAGATTATATCTTAGTTTGTTTATTAATGACTTTAAGCCTCTACTATCATGCTCATTGACTGCTAGGCTATGTATTTCTAGTATTATTCTATTTTTATACCTCCCTATGTGCTTCTTGTATCCGTAGTAGAGTTTACCTAATTTTTTGAGCCATTTTCCTTGAGTGTCTATTCCTGATTGAGTCTCTTTTTTTCTTTTATTTTCTTTGAGTGATTTGCTTTTGCCACTCTTCCTTCCGATCCTACAACTAGGTAAGTGGAAGCTCCATTTGGGGAAAATCAGCTCACTGTAATAGGGATATCTACTATCACTCCTGTTTTAAGTATTCCTGATGCTTTTCTAATTCCTTATTGATCTTTTTCAGTAAGGCTCATATGCCTTTTTGGCTACTATTTCATTGCGAAATATGATAGAGTTACATGATCTGGGATCTGATCTTCCAATCAAAAACAACAAAAACTCATGCAGTCTATGGAATCTTTCACTAATTCTTCCGTTCCTACATCACTGAGATCATAGCAGCGATTCAAAAGCATCATCTTAAATAACGATATTAGACTATAATAAGGTGGCTTTTATTCCCTGGAATTTTTAATATATTTTTTTTATTTTTTTTCTCCATCCACTTTTCAGTGGATCAAGGTGATTAACCTTTTGAAAAATCACTCCTTCTGGTAGAACGTTCCATATATAGTTCACTAAAGTTTATTTGTGCGGTGCTTCTGAGCATAGAGCTGAATTTTTTTATTTCTTACTCCAAAGATACGAAACGAGAACGTTGCATGGAAGAAGTAGATTAAAATATTTGTAAATCAATATATTGTTTCGTCTATTTGGAGTAGAAAATAAAAAAATTCGGCTCTATGACCAGAAGCACCGCACAAATAAGATTTACTGAACTATATATGGAACGTTCTACCAGAAGAAATGAGTTTTTCAAAAGGTTAAAAACCTTGACCCACTGGCAAGGGATGGAGAAAAAAAAATAAGAAAAATATATTAAAAATTCCACGGAATAAAAGCCACCTTATTATAGTGTAATATCGTTATTTAAGATGATGCTTTTGAATCACTGCTATGATCTCAGTGATGTAGGAACGGAAGAATTGGTGAAAGATTTCATAGACTGCATGAGTTTTTGTTGTTTTTGATTGGAAGATCGGATCCCAAATCATATGACTCTATCATTATTCGCAATGAAATAGTAGCCAAAAAGGCATATGAGCCTTACTGAAAAAGATCGGTCTTTCACATCGAAAACATTGTGTTACGAGATCATTGTGTTAATGGTAGATTACGTTTAGTTAGCCATCCTAGATGGGCTCGTTGGAGACGATATAGATTTAGTCTTTCACATCGCATTTGAAAGACTATTGATTATAAATAAATTAATCATATTATGAAAACGTTGCATGAGAAAAGGAGGTTAAAATATTTGTAATATCAATATATTATTTCGTATACTTTGGAGTAGAAAATAAAAAACTGTTCTATGCTCAGAAGCAACGCGCAAATAAGCTTTAGTGAACTATATATGGAACGTTCTACCAGAAGGAGCAAGTTTTTC
This sequence comes from Flavobacteriales bacterium Tduv, assembly GCA_047528255.1. Classification (GTDB taxonomy): domain Bacteria; phylum Bacteroidota; class Bacteroidia; order Flavobacteriales; family Blattabacteriaceae. Next base: position 213,422 of record CP180024.1, read on the forward strand.
AAAAGGTTAAATACCTTGATCCACTGGGAAGGTATGGAGAAAAAATAAGGAAAACATATCAAAAAGGCCAGGGAATAAAAGCCAGCCTGCTTATAGTGAAATATCGTTATGAGACCATTGTGTTAATGGTGGATCACTTTTATCTAGCCTCCTAGATGGCTTCGTTAGAGATGATGAAAATTCATTCTTTCATATTTAATTCGAAATATTATTAATTATAAATTAATTAATTATATCTATTTTTATGAATATCTTATAATAATTACCAGGTTAACGATATAAATTATGATCCATAGCCTCCATAAGAGGCTAAGCATGCACACGAGCTAATCCTTTGTAAGGAACCTTTCTTTATCCAAACCAACGCTTTATATTGCCATAAAGTACGTTCTATTACCCATCGAGGTTTTACTCACTAATTATGTTGAATAATATAGCTATCCTACTTAAGATACGGTTCTTATAGGCTTTTTTATGTATACGGTCTTTAATGCCTCGACTATGAAAGTAAGACACGTTGGCTGGAACGTAATAATCTTTCTCTGCATATACTTCTTTGGGTTTATACCCTAGTTTGCTTATTAATGGCTTTAGCCCTCTACTATCATACTCATTGGCTACTACGCTATGTACTGCTAGTATCATTCTATTTTCCCTCCCCCTATATGCTTCTTGCTATACGTAGTAGAATTTACCTGATTTCTTGAGCCATTTTCCTTGAGTTTCTACTCCTGATTGAGTTCTTTTTTTAGCCTTGCTTTTCTTTGACTGATTTGCTTTTTATCCCTCTTCCTTCCGATCCTCCATTACATAGGTAGGATCCCTTGGGAGAAAAGGGACTCACTGTAATACTGGCGTCGACTATCACTCCTGTTTTAACTATCGCCTAATGCTTTTCTAATTCCTTATTGATCTTTTTCAGTAAGCGCTCACATGAATTTTTGACTACTATTTCATTGCGATCTCTGCATAGAGATCGTATGATCTGGGATATGATTTTCCAATCGAAAACCACAAAAACGCATGAAGATCAAGGATTCTTTTACCAATTCTTCCATTCCTATATCACTGATATCATACCAGTTACTCAAAAGCTTCATCTTAAATAAAGATATTCCACTATAAAGAGGTTGGTCTTTTATTCCAAGGCCTTTTTGATATATTTTTCTTATTTCTTTCTCCATCCCTTCCCAGTGGATCAATGTGTTTATCCTTTTGAAAAACTTGCTCCTTCTTCTAGAACGTTATATATATAGTTCACTAAAATTATTTAAGCGATGCTTCTGAGCATAAAGGCGAATTTATTTATTTCCTACTCCAAAGTATACGAAACAATATATTGATTTACAAATATTTTAACCACCTTCTTTCATGCAAGGTTTTCAATTTGTATCGTCCCCCTAGGGGAATTAGGAGCTGTTCATAAAAACAGATATGATTAATTTATTTATAATCAATAGTATTTCGAATACGATATGAAAGACTAAATCTACATATTCTCCAACGAACCCCATCTATCATGGCTGAATAAACGTGATCTACCATTAGCACAATGGTCTCGTAACGTTCTCGATGGATCAGTATGTGTTTTTATCCAGCCACCCTAGATGGGCTTCGTTGGATACGATGGAAAGTTAGGCCTTCACATCGTATTCGAAATACTATTAATTATAAACTAATTAATCATATCTATTTTTATGAATAGCTCATAATTGTACCAGGGGTACGATACAATTATGAGCCATAGCCTCCAAGAGGAAGGCATGCAAACGAGATAACCCTTTGTAACAATCCTTTTCTGATACAGAACCAGCACTTTATACTACCAAAAGTCGTTTTACTACCCATCGGGGTTTACTTACCCATGCTCATTGGCGCTATGTTATATACTGCTAGTATCATTCCATTTTTATCCACACCCCTACCCTATGTGCTTCTTCTATTCGTAGAGTGGATTTTCCCTAATTTCTTGATCCATTTTCCTTGAGTGTTTACTCCTGATTTAGGCTCTTTTTTTTCCTTGATTTTCTTTGACTGATTTTCTTTTTCCCTTCCTATACGACGTAGAGATAGGTGTCTCCTTTAGAGTAAATGGACTCACTGTAATACTGGCGTTTATTATCACTCCTATTTTAAACTATCTTCTGATTTTTCTAATTCCTTATTAATCTTTTTTAGTAAGCGCTTATATGCCTTTTTTTTACTATTTCATTGCGAAATATGCATAGATCTGTATAATATGGGATCTGATTTTCCAATCGAAAATCCGAAAAGCTCATGCAGCTCAAGGATTCTTTCACCAATTATTCCGTTCCTACATCACTAAGATCACATCAGTGACTTAAAAGCGTCATCTTAAATAACGATATTCCACTGTAAGCAGATTGGGCTTTTATTCCTGCCTTTTCGATATGTTTTTCTTATTTCGTTCTTCCTCCCTTCTCAGTAGATCAAGGGGCTTAACCTTTTGAAAAACTCACTACCTTCTGGTAGAACGTTCCATATATAGTTCACTAAAGCTTAGTTATGCGGTGCTTCTGAACATAAGATCTGAATTTTTTTATTTTCTACTCCAGATATACGAAATGAGAACGTTGCATGAGAAAAGTATATTAAAATATTTGTAAATCAATATGTTGTTTCGTCTATCTGGCGTAGAAAATAAAAAATTTGGATCTATACTCAGAAGACCGCACAAATAAGCTTGAGTGAACTATATATGGAACGTTCTACCAGAAGGAATGAGTTTTTAAAAAGGTTAAACACTTGATCCACTGGGAAGGGATGGATAACGAAATAAGAAAAATATATCAAAAATTCCAGGAAATAAAAAGCCAAGCTTCTTACAGTGGAGTATCGTTATTTAAGATGACGCTTTTGTGTTACTGGTATGATCTCAGTGATGTAGGAACGGAATAATTGGTGAAAGAATCCTTGAGCTGCATGCTCTTTTCGGGTTTTCGATTGGAAAATCAGATCCCAAATTATACAGATCTATGCATATTTCGCAATGAAATAGTAGCAAAAAAGGCATATGAGCCTTACTAAAAAAGATTAATAAGGAATTAGAAAAGAATCAGGAGATAGTTTAAAATAGGAGTGATAATAGACGCCAGTATTACAGTGAGTCCATTTACTCTAAAGGAGACTCCTATCTCTACGTCGTAGAGGAGGGGAAAAAGAAAATAAGTCAAATAAAATTAAGGGAAAAAAAGAGCCTAAATCAGGCGTAAACACTCAAGGAAAATGGATCAAGAAATTAGGGAAAATCTACTACGGATACAAGAAGAACATAGCGTAGCAGCCAATAAACATGATAGTAGAGCGTGCTAAAGCCATTAATAAGCAAACTAGGATATAAGCCCAGAGAAGTATATGTAGACAAAGTTTACCAATTGATAGCCAAGTATCTTACCTCATAATCGAGGCATAAAAGACCATATACAGAAGAAATCCTATAAGCCCCTACCTTAAGTAGGGTAGCTATATTATTCAACAAATTAGTGAGTAAAAACTAATGGGGTGGTAGAACGTACTTTTGATAGTATAAAGCGTTGGTTTGGATCAGGAAAGATTGTTACAAAGAGGAAAAGTTCCGACAGATATTGTTTTCGAACAAAGCCTGGAGCTTTAGGACCTTGATAAATCAAAAGGCTGATTTATGCAACCTTATCCTATCGTTTTTTTTATTACTTCTGAGTTTTTTCAAGCTCAAACGAGATTTACCGCAAGTTCCTCTATTTATTTTACCTCTACGTGTTTTTTGATCTCCTTTTCCCATGATTTCAATTTTGAATTTTAGATCCTACCGTGATAACATACCCTGATAGGTATCTAGCAAAGATAAAAAAATATCCTTAATTAGTGACTAATTAAAGGATAGCTAATAATTTTGCGTCCAAAAATGTTAATGTTTTACTGATGAAGAAAGCTTTAATCATTGTTGATCTTTAAAATTATTTTTAATCGGGGGAACTTTTTCCGTTTCTAAAGAAGATCGGATCATTTTAGGAATCAATGCCATCCAAGGCAATTTTGATCTGCTTGTTGCGACACAGGACTGGCATCTGCCTACACACAAGAGTTTTACATCCAATCTCATCCTGAATAAAAAATTCTGGATCAGAACCAATATGAAAACATGACACATGTTTTATAGCCGGATCCATTGCCTGCAATGAACAACAAGTGCTGAGTTTACCGAAACTCTGTATACTCAAGGAGTTCAAGCTCTTTTTTGAAAGAGCATGCACCCGGATATGGACGGCCATAGTTATTTTATTCGATAATCTGCGTTTGAAGACTACCTCTCTTGACTTCCCTACTATAAGGGGATAGATGCCGGACAGGTTTTTATCTGTGGAGTGGCAGCAGATTATTGCATGTATTATTCCGCTTTGGATGCAAAATAGAATGAATTTGATACTTATTATCTTTGTTCATTGACTAAAAAAATTGCTAGAGACACTTTTGAAAGTGTATTACAAAACATGAAAAAATGGGGTTCATTTGCTTCCTTAATTATTTTGAGTACTTATTTTATTAATAATTTATTTGTTGAAAATCATCGGGCTTGACGCCGATGTGTTGATGTAACTTTTCAAAGTTTCTATTTCTCCTCTTATTTGTAGAATGGCGTTGCGGAAACATTCCAGATTTTTATTACTATCATTTTGATAGGAAGTTGCAATTTTTATCGGATCCATATTATCTGTATGATAAGATGATATTTTTTTATTCATAAACATTTCCCCTCTTCCTGTAACTACCCAATCTACATTTACGTTTGCATTTTTAGCCAGCATACTGCATTGTTCCATGGTCAATATTCTTTCTCCGGAAAATAATTTTGATATTATTTGTAAAGGCTGCCTCATAAGCCTTGCTATTTCTGTATTATTTTTTGCTAAACCTGAATTTAGAAGGGTTTTGAAGAGTTGAAAAGTGCGTTGGTTGATTTCTTTTTTGAATTGGATAGATGCCATGATTTTTATTTGGTTTAAATATTCCTTTGTCAGTTTTTTTAGCTCTTTTTCTGTTTAAAAGAGTAAAAAAATTAATCAACGTAAAGTTTTTTTGTATAAATCATATGAGCTTGCAAGATTAATATGTTTTTAATAAATATTATTTTATGTAAAATTAAATAAGTTTATTTTCTATTGGTTATTTTCTTTCTTGTGGGTTAAAATAAAATATTTATACCGAGTCTATATTTATAATATTTAATTATTTTTATCATGAATATGAAAAAAAAATAAAATAATATTTATGAATATAATGAGTATGATTATCAATCGTTTTTTCAGAATGATTGGTCTGAAGAAATGAAGATAGAGGCCTTGAAGAGGCTTTTCATAGCTTCAATACCTTCATCTTTATTATAATAAAGTAGCGTATATTTTTTTTGTTTGGAGACCATTGTGTTAAAGAGATTACGTTTATTAAGCCTCCTAGATGGGCTCCTTGGAGAACGATGTAGATTTAGTATTCTATATCGTATTCTATAATCATTGATTATAAATTAATTAATTATATCTGTTTTTATGAGCAGTGCATAATGATCCCAGGGGGACGATACAAATTATGAGAACGTTGCATGGGGAATGAGTTTAAAATATTTGTAAATCAATATATTCTTTCGTATACTACTGAAGTAGTAAATAAAAAAATCGAATCTATGCTCAGAAACACCGCATAAATAATCTTTAGTGAACTATATATGGAACGTTCTACCAGAAAGAGTGACCTTTTTCAAAGGGTTAAATATCAGTGATCCACTAGAAAAGAATGGAGAAAGAAATAAGAAAAATATATGAAAAAGGCCAGGAAATAAAAGACCAACCTGCTTATAGCGAAATATCATTATTTAAGATGATGCTCTTGATTCACTGGTATGATCTCAGTGAGGTAGGAAAGAAAAAATTGGTGAAAGAACCCTTGAGCTGCATGCGATTTTGTGGTTTTCGATTGTAAAAACAGATCCCAGATCATACGATTCTATGCAAATTTCGCAATGAAATAGTAGCAAAAAATACATAGGATCGCTTACTTAAAAAGATCAATAAGGAATTAGGAAAGCATAAAGCGATAATTAAAACAGGAGTGATAGTAGTTCCAGTATTACAGTGAGTCCCCTTGCTCCCAAGGGAGCTCCTACCCACGTAGTGGAAGATCGGAAGGAAGAGGGGAAAAAGCAAATCAGTAAAAGAAAAGAAAGGGTAAAAAAGAGACTCAATCAGGAGTAAATACTCAATGAGAATGGCTCAAGAAATCCAGGTAAACTCTACTACGGATACAAGAAGCACATAGGGGTGGATAAAAATGGAATGATACTAACTGCTACATAGCGTAGCAGCCAATGAGTATGATAGTGGAAGGCTAAAGCCATTAATAAGCAAACTAGGATATAAGGCCAGAGAAGTATATGCAGACAAAGGTTACCAAGTTCAGCCAACATGTCTCTTACTTTCATACTTGAGGCATCAAAGACCGTATACAGAAGAAAGCCTATAGGCTTCCTACCTTAAGTAGGATAGCTATATTATTCAACAAATTAGTGAGTAAACTACTGATGGTAGTAGAACGTACTTTTGGCAGTATAAAGAGTTGGTTTGGATCAGAAAAGGTTCGTTAGAAACGATTGGCTTGTGTGCATGCTCAGCATCTTATAAATCTACATCTTCTCTAACGAGTCATCTAGGAGATTGAATGATGTAATCCACTATTACCACAATGGTATCGGAGACTTCATTTCCCTACCTTTATCTAGGTTACCGGTGGTAAAGACCATTTTCTCTATGTTTTTTCGTTTGGTTTATAAGCATGTAGCCGCTGACAACAGTGAGCCCGAAAGCTAAAAAAAACAACCAAGAATTTGCGTTCAGAAATTCAGTTATAGGATCGCTTCCATATTCTTTTTTATATAATAAAGTAAGAGCGGCAAAACTGTTGTTGAAAGCATGTAACATTATACAATGGGATATAGATCGGGTACAAAAATAGACCAAACCTAAAAGGCTTCCGATAAGCATACCCCCTACGAATTGCCACGGATTCATGTGGATAGCTCCGAATAAAAACGAAGAAAAAAGAATAGCTTTGATCGGATGTGTTTTATTGTGAAGTAGACCATTCAATAGAATTCCCCGAAAAAAAATCTCTTCACATACAGGAGCCAAAAACACTACCGAAACCATCATGGAAATAGGGTAACGAAATTGCTCTTCGAAAAGCCGTTCCATATTTTTATACATCTTCCCTAAGATGAGCCCATCTTGAGGAATCAATGAGGAGATGTGTTCCGTAGGAATCATTCCGAAGAAAACCAGGAGAAAGGTCAACGGATAAATTTTCCATAAAGAATGCTCATATAATAAGTTTATCGTAATATTTTCTCTTTGCATCTTGTAAAAGATGTACAAAAAAAACAAGGAAAATGGAAGGGCATACAAAAGAGGGGACAAAATATACTGAGGCAAGTTTAATCCCGAAAAAGAGAAGATGATATTCAGGCAAACACTGAGTAGGCTAAAGGTTATGAGTATAAAGATCAACCTGATAGCTCCGGAATAAGTAATTTTAAAAGGACTACGCATAATGATAAGGGAAATGCTTAAGGATGGAAAAAGCTCGATACAATTGGTTAAATAAAGAGTAATCGCACCAAATAATGAGGAAGCGTCATTCGTGAAAAAGGAGCTTCATGTCAACTCCTCGTAGAGGTCTTCAAAAAGCCCATAAGGCTATCCAATGATGGAAATGATACGATTGGAAGTCTCTTGCATCCGTTTTTCAACAAATATCGAAAATTCCACAGAACTCAATAGCTCGAATTTTTCAGCAAAAAGTAAAATTTTGAGACCATTGTGTTAATGGTGGATTACGGGTATTCAACCTCCTAGATGGGCTTCGTTGGAGAACGATGTAGATTTATTCTTTCACATTGTATTCGAAATACTATTGATTATAAATTAATTAATTATATCTATTTTTATGAAAAGCCATAATAATGCAGGGAACGATACAAATTATGAGCCATAGCCTCCATAAGATGCTGGGCATACACACGAGCTAATCCTTTGTAACGAGCCTTGCCTGATCCAAATCAACGCTTTAACTGCCAAAAAACCTTCTACTACCTATAGGGTTTTACTCACTAATTATGTTGAATAGTATAGCTATACTACTTAAAGGATGATCCTATAGGCTTTCTTCTGTATACGGTCTTTGATGCTTCGAATATGAAAGTAAGACACGTTGGCTGGCACTTGGTAACCTTTGTTTGCATATACTTCTCTGGCTTTATATCCTAGTTTTCTTATTAATGGCTTTAGCCTTCCACTATCATACTCATTGGCTGCTACGCTATGTAGCAGTTAGTATCATTCCATTTTTATCCACCCCTATGTGCTTCTTGTATCCGTAGTAGAGTTTACCTGGATTTCTTGAGCCATTCTCATTGAGTATTTACTCCTGATTGAGTCGTTTTTTTAACCTTGCTTTTCTTTGACTGATTTGCTTTTGACCTTTTCCTTCCGATCCTCTACTAGGTAGGTAGGAGCTCCCTTGGGAGCAAGGGGCCTCACTGTAATACTGGCACTACTATCACTTCTGTTTTAACGCTAGTATTATTCCATTTTTATCCCCCCTCCCCTATGTGCTTCTTGTATCCGTAGTAGAGTTTACCTGATTTCTTAAGCCATTTTYCTTGARTRTMTASTCCTGATTNAGTCTCTTTTTTTACCCTTKCTTTTCTTTGACTGATTTRCTTTTYCCCCTCTTCYTYCNGAYCYTYCACTACGTAGGTRGNGAKMKCCCTTTGGAGNAAGGGWNCTCACTGTRATACKRKCMTCTACNATCACTCCTATTTTAACTATCGCCTGATGCTTTTCTAATTCCTTATTGATCTTTTTCAGTAAGAGCTCATATGTCTTTTTGGCTACTATTTCATTGCGAAATCTGCATAGAGTCGTATGATCTGGGATCTAATCTTCCAATCGAAAACAGCAAAAGAACATGCAGCTTAAGGATTCTTTCACCAATTCTTCCGTTCCTACATTACTGAGATCATACCAGTGACTCAAAAGCATCATCGTTAAATAACGATATTCCACTGTAAGTAGGTTACTCTTTTATTCCCTGGCCTTTTTGATATATTTTTCTTATTTCTTTCTCCATCCCTTCCCAGTAGATCAATGTGTTTAAGCCTTTGAAAAATTCACTCTTCTGGTAAAACATTCCATATATAGCTTGCTAAAGCTTATTTGCCCATTGCTTCTGAGAATAGATCCGGATATTTTTTTATTTTATACTTCAAATACACGAAATAATACATTGATTTACAAATATTTTAGCCCCCCCTATTTTCTCATGTAACATTCTCATCATCATAAAAATATATACCTTCGGCCTAAGAATATTATTCATGAGCAGAAAAGAGAATGTTACGGCCCTTTACGGAATTCGTCCGTTAATAGAAGCTATTCGGTCAGGTAAGACTATTGATAAACTCTTTGTACAAAAAAATCTTCGAGGGAGAGGGGGACAGGAACTCATAGAGTTGGCTAAAACTCATGATATACCATTGCAACGAGTCCCCGTAGAAAAACTCAATCGCCTGATTCGAAAAAATCATCAAGGAGTTTTTGCATTCCTTTCTCCAGTAGATTTTCATCGAGTTGAGGACTTGCTCCCGTTACTCTACGAGCAGGGGAAAACCCCCTTGCTGCTTGTTTTGGATCGCATCACCGATGTGCGCAACTTCGGCGCCATGTTGCGTACGGCAGCTTGTACGGGGGTAGATGCGGTGATCATTCCAACGAAAAACTCGACTCCCGTCAGCGCTGATACGGTAAAAACTTCTTCTGGATCCATCTTTAACGTTCGTATCTGTAAAGAATATGATTTCAGAAAAACGCTTGAGCTTTTAAAGGCCTCCGGAGTTCGTATCTTAGCCGCTACGGAAAAAACTGATCATATCATTTATAAAGAAGATTTTACGGTTCCTGTCGCTATAGTTTTAGGTAGTGAAGAGAACGGTATTTCCGCGGAGTGTTTGCGTGTGTCAGATCAACGGATTAAAATTCCTATCTCCCGGGATAGCTGTTCGCTAAACGTTTCGGTGGCTTGTGGTATGGTACTTTATGAGGCGCTTAGACAACGAATTGGATAGGTCCATTAGGTAGACTTATACTTTTATTTATTTTAATAATTTTTTATTGAAGACTGATGTGATTTACGGTATACATTACTATTGACATAAGGAGAACATTGCGAGACCATTATGTTAAGGGTAGGTTGCTTTTATTCAGACTCCTAGATGGGTTTCGTTGGAGAACGATATAGATTTTTTTTAAATTGTATTCGAAATACTATTGATTATAAAATTAATTAATTACATCTATTTTTATGAACGGTACATAATAATACCAGGGAAACAATACAAATTATGCGCCATAGCCTACCTAAGATGCTAGGCATGCACACATGCTAATCCTTTATAACGAGTCTTTCCTGATACAAACCAACGTTTTATACTACCAAAAGTGAGTTCTACTACCCATCGGTTTTTATTCACTAATTTCTTGAATAATATAACTATCCTGTTTAAGCAACGGTTTCTATAGGCATTCTTGTATATAAGGTCTTTGATTTCTCGACTATGAGAATAAAATATGTTGGCTGGTACTTTGCAGATCTTTGTCGGCATATACTTCTCTGGTTTTATATCCTAGCTTGTTTATTAATGGCTTTAGTCTACTATCATGCTCATTGGCTGCTACACTATGATACTACTAGCATTATTCCATTTTTATTCCTCCTCTATGTGCTTCTTATATCCGTAGTAGAGTTTACCTGATTTCTTGAGCCATTTTTCTTGAGTATCTACTCCTGATTGATTCTCATTTTTTTGACGTTGTTTTTCTTTGAATGATTTGCTTTTCCCCCTCTTCCTCCTGATCCTATCACTAGTAGGTAGGAGCTCCCTAGAGAGCAATGGTATTCATTGTAATAGTCTCATTTACTATTACTACTTTTTTAACTATGCCTTATTCTTTTTTAATTCCTTATTACTTTTTTTTAAATAAGCATTCATATGACTTTTTGGCACTATTTCATTGCGAACTCTGCATAGAGTCGTATAATCTGGGATATGATTTTCCAATTGAAAACTACAAAAATACATAGAGATCAAGGCTCTTTTACCAACTCTTACGTCCCTACATTGCTGTAGTTCATCTAGTTACTTAAAAGCATTATCTTAAATAACGATATTACCACTGTAAACAGATTGCCCTTTTATTCCATGGATTTTTTGATATATTTTTCTTATTTCTTTCTCCATCCCTTCCCAGTGGATTAAGCTGTTTAACCTTTTTAAAAACTCGTTCCTTCTGGTAGAACCTTTCATATATAGTCCACTAAAGCTTAAAAACAATATATCGTTTTACAAACGCTTTAACCTCCTTATATCATGCAACGTTATCATATCAAGCAAAGTTTTCTATCTGTTCCGCCCCGAATCAAAAGAATTACACGCGTAGTAGATAAAAAGAAAAAGTCTTTCTTACTCAACCGAGAAACTGGAAAGGCAATGTACAGTTAAATTCCGAAAACCAATAACATCCTTCTTCCGAATATTACAATTCAAGAGCAGCTTGAGGATTAGATCCCATAAGATGCTGAAATGGATCTTCAATCGCCTCTTTCACCGCAACGAGAAACCCGACCGACTCCTTGCCATCAATAATGCGATGATCGTAAGAAAGGGCTACATACATGATCGGGCGGATCTCCAATTTTCCTTGGATGGCTACGGGGCGCTCCACTACATTATGCATACCGAGAATAGCGCTCTGCGGAGGGTTGATAATCGGAGTAGACAACATAGAACCGAATACTCCACCATTGGTAATGGTAAAAGTTCCCCCGGTCATTTCATCTACTGAGATTTCTCCGTCTTGCACTCGTGTAGCCAAGCGTTTTATCTCTTGTTCTACACCGCGGAAGCAGAGCAACTCAGCATTTCTCAATACGGGAACCATCAAACCCTTAGGCCCTGAAACGGCAACGCTGATATCGCAGTACTCAAAACTGGTCTTGTTTTTTCCATCTATCATCGCATTGATATCGGGATACAGCTGCAAAGCTCTGACACAAGATTTGGTGAAAAAGGACATGAACCCTAAATTGATCCCATGTTTTTCTTTGAAAGCCTCTTTGAATTGCTTCCTTAAACGGAAGACTTCGCTCATGTCCACTTCATTGAAAGTGGTGAGCATAGCCATTTCATTTTTTACTGAAACCAAACGCTCGGAAAGTTTGCGTCTGAGTTTTGAAAGACGCGACACTTGAAACGAACGGGCAGCTGTTGTCTGACTGCCCATAGAAGCTACCGCTTGTACAGCGTCATATTTGGTGACTCTTCCTGCCTTTCCCGTTCGTCTGACCTGATCGGAAGAGAGCCTTTTTTCAGCCAATATTTTACGCGCTGCCGGAGAAGACATATGGAAAGAATAAGAATCCGTATTTTGCAAAGCTGCAACTGAAGGATTTTCAACTTTAACTTTCTCCTCTTTTTTTGGTGTTTGAGGTTTGTCATCTTTTCCCACTTCGGGAGGTATCTCCGAAATATCGATATGACACACCACTCCTCCTACCGGAATGGTTTGCCCCGCTTCTACTTTGAGCGTGATAACACCACTCTCTTGAGCCGAAAGATCTAACGTTGCTTTATCCGAGTCTATTTCCGCTATAGCTTGATCTTTGGAGACATAATCTCCATCCTTCACCAACCACGAAGCTATCTCTACTTCCATAATCGACTCTCCGGGTGAAGGAACTTTCATCTCTAGTATCATGAACTTTAAATTTGATCTTTTATGATAATATTTTTATGATTGAAAGACACTTCCAATAACTTTGTCCTGTATATTCAGGAAATGTTGATTCGAACCCGGAGCCGTCGTAGCACTCTCTTCCGGAGAAATCAATTCCCACGGAAGATCCCTAAAGGATCGCAAAATATATGACCATGCCCCCATATTTTCAGGCTCTTCCTGCATCCAAAGCAAACGCTTTCTATCAGGATAACGTTTAAGCACACTTTCAATCAAACCTTTACTCAAAGGATAGAGCTGTTCAATGCGAATTAACGCGGTCTTTTCATCACCAAGATTTTCTTTTTTATCCAAAAGATCATAATAAATTTTACCGGAACAAAAAACTAGTCTATCGATCTTTTTGAGATCGGCCGATACATCATCTATAATTTCTTGAAAACTTCCTTCAGCTAAATCTTCCAAAGTAGATATACAACGCGGATGTCTTAAAAGGCTCTTGGGCGTAAGGACGATAAGTGGTTTGCGAAAAGTAAATTTCATCTGCCTACGCAAAAGGTGATAGAAGTTGGCCGGTGTCGTGCAATTCACAACAAACATGTTATAACGGGCACACAACTGCAAATAACGCTCCATACGCGCCGAAGAATGTTCCGCACCTTGTCCCTCATAACCATGAGGGAGCAACATGACCAGGCCGTTTTGAATTTTCCATTTGTCCTCAGCAGCAGAAATATATTGATCGATAACGATCTGAGCGCTGTTGCTAAAATCACCGAATTGAGCCTCCCACAAAGTCAAAGTGTTGGGAGCTGCCATGGCATAGCCATAATCAAACCCCAAAACACCATACTCAGAAAGTAGAGAATTATAAGCGTACATCCTGCCTTGCCCCTCACGAAGGTGATTCAAGAGAATAAAAGTCTCTTCATCCTCCGATTTGATCACGGCATGACGATGGGAAAAAGTACCTCGCTCTACATCTTCGCCTGAGAGACGCACGTGATATCCCTCATCGAGTAAAGAACCGTAAGATAAAAGTTCGGACATACCCCAATCGAGAGCATTTTTTTGCTGAACCATATCAGCGCGCTGCTCGAGCAATCTTTCGGTTTTTCGATAAAAAACTTTCCCTGTGGGCGGAGTGGTTATTACTTGGCTGATCTGACGCAAACGATCGATAGAAAAACGGGTATCGATCTTTTGAAGCACTTTCTCACCTCTGACTATAGAGAAGCCTTCCCACTCATCAGGCATGAAAGGATCGAGCCTGCTTCGTTTGATAGTCTTGGCTTTTTCATAATCCCGATCAAGAGATTCTTTATAATTAGTTTCAATTTCTTCTATAAAAACAGAGTTGATAATGTCTTTTTCTTCCAGTTTTTTCTTGTAGATGTCTCGTGGGTTGGGATGCCGCGCGATCGCCTTGTACAATGAAGGTTGGGTAAAACGAGGCTCATCGCCTTCATTGTGCCCGTATTTTCTATAACCCAGCAGATCAACAAAAACATCCTGATGATAACGCATGCGAAAATCTACGGCAAAACGAATGGCATGAATAACCGCCTCGACATCATCAGCATTGACGTGAAGTATAGGCGAATGCAAGATTTTAGCCACATCGGTACAATAAATGCTCGAGCGAGCATCAAGATAATTAGTCGTAAAGCCTACTTGATTGTTCGCCACTATGTGGATGGTGCCACCGGTAGTATACCCCTTTAGTTCAGACATCTGAACTACCTCATAGACAACACCCTGGGCTGCTACTGCCGCATCACCGTGAATGAGCACGGGAAGCACTTTTTCTACTTCTCCATGATAATGACCGTCGATTTTGGAACGAGCGATACCTTCAACTACGGCATCGACCGTTTCAAGATGCGAAGGGTTCGGAGCAAGATTTATCTTAATCGATCTGCTCCCTTGACGGGTCTTCTTGATCGTAGTAAATCCTAAATGATATTTGACGTCTCCAGAAAAAATGGTGTCTTCATATTCTTTGCCGTAAAATTCACTGAAAATATGAGCGCAATTTTTTTCAAAGAGGTTTGAGAGAATGTTCAGACGACCTCTATGAGCCATACCAACGACAAATTCTTCTACTCGATGGGATTCGGCAGCATGCTCGATCAGTTCATCAAGCGCAGGTAAAAGGGATTCATTACCTTCAAGGGAAAATCTCTTTTGTCCGACAAATTTCGCGTGCAGAAAATTTTCAAAAACCACAGCTTGATTAAGCTTGGATAGCACTTGTTTTTTTTCTTCCGAAGAAAGTTCGGGATGATTATCATTCACTCTGATCCAACGCTGAATCCATTCTACTTTTTTTGGTTCCTGTATGTGCATGTATTCGATACCGATGGAGTCGCAATAGATCTTCTGCAGATGATCTATGATATTCCTGAGAGGGGTTGGATCAAGTCCGATGATTTTACCGGCGTCAAAAAGCATATCGAAATCAGCCTCTGAAAGTCCGAATTGATTCAATTCGAGAGTTGGGGCATGATTTCTACGTTCACGTACGGGATTGGTCCGCGTAAACAAATGTCCTCGAGTACGATAAGAATGAATCAAGTCGAGGACTTTGAATTCTTTAAGCAATTTGTCAGGGACAACTTGAGTAGCATCTGCAATAGCTGTGGAATCCTTCAAAGAAGGATCCTTTTCCGAGCCATCTTCATTGTAATGTTCTTGGGCAAAATCAAAGCCTTGAAAAAAGGCTCGCCAACTGGGTTCAATCGAATCGGGAGTCGTCAAATATTTTTCGTAAAACACTCCGAATTGCTCCGAATGCACTGCATTCAAAAAGGAATACCTATCCATAAAATTATGATCACGCGGCTCAATACTTCCGCAGAAAACGATTCAAATTTAAGAATTTTGTTGAACTAAGTGCTCCGGCTACAGATTTATGGCATACAAGAAAGTGGGAAAAACAATCTTGACTTTTTCTGATCTTATCATTTCTGTTTTTTTACAAAAGGAAGCTTGATCACTCGGACAGGGATATGCTTGTCACGTATCAAAACGTGAAGGAGCTCTCCTTCTTGCACAAAAGATACAGGAACGTAACCTAAACCGATGCCTTTCTTTAAAATAGGAGAAAAGGTCCCTGAAGTGACATGACCTATCGGGGTCCCTTGAAAATCAGTCAAAACATATCCTTGTCTGGGAATGCCTTTTTCTTCCAAAACAAAAGCGACCAGTTTTCGATCAAAGCCTTGCTCCTTCTGTTTTAAAAGGATCTTTTTTGCTATAAAATCTTTACTAAATTTGGTGATCCAGCCCAGACCGGCTTCCAACGGTGTGGTCTCATCATTAATGTCTTGACCGTAGAGACAATAGCCCATTTCGAGGCGAAGGGTATCTCTAGCAGCCAACCCGCAAGCTTTAATCCCTGCCCCCGTTCCTGCATGTAAAATATCTTCCCAGACTTGCCGAGCGTATTCATTTTTTAGATAAAGCTCGAAGCCTCCGGAGCCTGTATATCCGGTAGCCGATATGATGACTTGATCAACTCCGGAAAAAATATCTACAACGAAGTGATAAAAACGGATATCTTGAAGAGAAACACTCGTCAACGGTTGAAGAATCTCCGCAGCGCGAGGTCCTTGCACGGCCAACAAGGCATATTCCTGTGATCGATCATGAAACTCTGCGGAAAAATGGTTGTGCTTCTTGATCCATTGAGCGTCTTTTTCGATGTTGGCTGCATTAACCACAAGCATATATTCTCCTTTAGCCAATTTGTACACGATCAAATCATCAACAATTCCCCCTGCTTGATTGGTCATGCAGGAATACTGAGCCTGACCGGTCTTGAGACGAGAGACGTCATTGGTCGTCAAATGTTGCATTAGATCTTCCGCTTGCTCACCACGGATAAAAAATTCTCCCATATGACTAACATCAAAAATTCCTACGGCATTCCTGACAGCCATGTATTCTTCTTGAATACAGTTGTACTGAATCGGCATATAAAAACCGGAGAACGGAAGCATCTTAGCGCCTAACACCAGGTGGGCATCATAAAGTACGGTTTTCTTCATTTTTGAATTTTTAATACGGTTGACAACAAAGATAAGTTTGGGAGTGATCATTCACCGGAATATTCAGAAAAATTTCTGGGCGTCTCATACAGCGTAACTTTCAAATGAAGATGCTCGGGTATTCTCTTGCGAATCTTTTTCCAAATGACTACAATTATATTCTCCGTAGTAGGATTTAGTGAACGCAATTCTTTTACATCCAAATTGAAATTTTTGTGATCAAAAGGTACTTCTACTTCTGTTCGGATGATTTCCTTGAGACTTTCAATACTCATGACAAAACCGGTCTGTGGCTCGATCTCCCCTGTTACACTCACGATGACTTCATAATTATGCCCATGATAATTGGGGTAGGCACATTTTTTGAAAACTTTGTCATTTTCGGCTTGACTCCAGTGTGCATTGTAAAGACGATGCGCGGCATTGAAATGGCCCTGTCTGCTGATTGTTACTTTCATAATTTCAATTTTGCTGCATGTTGTTCAATAATTATCCTGAGCCAAACGGCATACTGTTCCGAATCAGGCTCGATATTGAGCATCAACTCTTCCAGGTTTATCCATCTCCAATCGGCTACTTCTTCGGGATTGATCTTTGGAAGGCCTTCATACCTCCCAAGAAAAACATGATCAAACTCATGCTCGATCAGCCCATTGTTTAAATCGGCTTTATAAATAAAATGAAAACGTTCTTCCAATGGACAATCAAACCCCATCTCTTCATTCAGACGTCGATGAGCTGCTTCTGAAACAGCCTCTCCCTGACGGGGATGGCTGCAGCATATATTGGCCCACAAGAGTCTCGAGTGATATTTATGAGAAGCCCTTTGTTGCAACATTAGCTCATTTTTGTCGTTGAAAACAAATATGGAAATGGCGCGATGAAGCAATCCTTCAACATGGGCGCCTTGTTTGTTTTTCAGACCTAACGCCCTATCCTCACTATCTACTAAAACAACTTGTTCTTCTTTTTTTTTCATCCGTATTCTTTAATTTTAGAGATACAATCGATACCGGAACTGTATCTATCGGAAAACACGATAATTATCCATATACGGACAAATATAGCATAGAATAAGAGACTACCCCACAAAGTGTGTAAGAAGAAAAATGGGAATTAAAAATTTATAACCTGAGAGTATTACATGAGAGAAGGATGTTAAAATATTTATAATATCAATATATTATTTCGTATACTTTGGAGTAGAAAATAAAAAAACCGGATCTATCTTCAGAAGAACCGCGAAAATAAACTTTAGTGAAGTATATATGAGGCCATTCTGTTAATGGTGGATTATATTTATTCAGTCTCCTAAATGGGGTTCGTTGGAGACGATGTAGATTTATTCTTTTATATTTTATTCGAAATAATATTGATTATAAGTTAATTAATTATAACTATTTGTTATGAACAGCGCATAATAATGCAAGGGGAACGATACAAATTATGCACCATATCCTCCATAAGATGCTGGGCATACACACGAGCTAATCCTTTGTAACGAGCCTTTCTTGATCCAAACCAACGCATTATACTGCCAAAAGCCCGTCCTATTACCCATCGGGTTTTTACTCACTAATCTATTGAATAATATAACTATGCTACTTAAGGACGATCCTATAGACTTCTCTGTATACGGTCTTTGATTGATTTCTCGACTATGAAAGTAAGATACGTTATCTGGAGCTTGGTAAGCTTTGTTTATATATATTTCTATGGGATTATATCTTAATTTGCTTATTAACGGTTTTAACCCTCTACTATCATACTCATTGGTGGCTACGATATGTACTGCTACATATCATTCCATTCCCCCCCCTATGTACTTCTTGTATCCGTAGTAGAGTTTACCTAATTTCATAAGCCATTTTACTTGAGTGTCTAATCTTGATTGATTCTTTTTTTTCCTTGCTTTTCTTTGAGTGATTTGCTTTTGCCCCTCTGCCTTCCGATCCTCCATTACGTAGGTAGGATCTCGCTTGGGAGCAAATCGACTCACTGTAATACTAGCATTCTGCTATCACTCCTGTTTTAACTATCGCCTGATGCTTTTCTAATTCCTTATTGATCTTTTTCAGTAAGAGCTCATATGCATTTTTGGCTACTATTTCATTACGAAATCTGCATAGAGTCGTATGATCTGGGATCTTATTTTCCAATCGAAAACCACAAAAACGCATGAAGATCAAGGAGTCTTTCATCAATTCTTCCGTTCCTACATCACTGATATATCATACCTGTTAATCAAAAGCATCATCTAAATAACGATATTCAACTGTAAGCAAGTTAACCGTTTACTCCCTGGCCTGTTTGATATATTTTTCTTATTCTTTCTCCATCCCTTCCCAGTCGGGATGGGTTTTTAACCTTTTGAAAAACTCACTCCTTCTGGTAAAACATTCCATATATAGTTCACTAAAGCTTATTTGTACGGTGTTTTTGAGCATAGAGCCGAATTTTTTTATTTTATACTCCAAATATACGAAACAATATATTGATTTACAAACGTTTTAACTTCCTTCTCCATGCAACGTTCTCTCAAGGAAAATGGATCAAAAATTAGGTAAACTCTACTACGGATACAAGAAGCACATAGGGTGGGGTGAAATGATACTAGCAGTACATGGTATAGCAGCCAATGAGTATGATAGTATAGGGCTAAAAGCATTAATAGCAAACTAGGTTATAAACCCAGATAAGTATATGCAGAAAAAGGTTACCAAGTGCCAATAAAGGTGGTTTACTTTCATAGTCGAGAAATCAAAGACCGTATACAGAAGAATACCTATAGGAACCGTGCTTAAGTAGGATAGCCTATTATTCAAAATAATTAGTGAATACCCCCCCCCCCCCCCCGATGGATAGTAAAACCTACTTTTGGCAGTATAAAGCGTTGGTATGGATCAGAAAAAGCTCAGAAAGGATTAGCTCGTATGCATGCCCAGCATCTTATAGAGACTATGTCTCATAATTTATATAGTGCCCTTGGCCTTACTATGCGCTATTAATAATAATAGATATAATTAATTGATTTATAATAAATAGTATTTCGAATACAATGTAAAAGACTAAATTTATATCTTCTCTAACGAAGCCATCTAGGATGGTTAAATAAACCTAATCTACCATTAACACAATGCTCTCATATTTTTCTTGTTTTTCTCCATCCCTTTCTAAGGGATCAATGTCTTTAACCTTTTGAAAAACTAACGGCTTCTAGTAAAACCTTCCATGTATAGTTCTCTAAAACTTATTTGCGCGGTTCTTCTGAGCATAGATCCGGATTTTTTATTTTTTACTCCAGTAATATACGGAATAATATATTGATTTACAGATATTTTAAACTCCTTCTCTCATGCAACGTTTTTTATACCCTGTTCATAAAATAGATATGATTAATTGTTTTATAATCAACAGTATTTCGAATACAATGTGAAAGACCAAATCTCCATCTTCTCCAACGCCTCCCTCTAGGAGGGTCTGAATAAATGTAATCCACCTTAACACAATAGACTTATATTGATTTACAAATATTTAAACCCCATTCTATCATAATACATCCTCAGAATGAGAAAATAAAATCCAACTCATGACGTCCACGCATTCAATTATTCAAATAGATCCCTTTCATTTTCAGTAAAATAAGATACCACACCTTCCAACGAAACTTCTACGCCCGATATGGGTAAACCGGATCGAGCGTCGGTGATTACTCCTGAAAGTCGGGAGTTTTACTTCGCTAATAAACTTTCCCTTAAAAAATAGAACACAAGAAATAAAGGAATAATCTTGTAGACCATAACTATCAATATTTAGAATTAGTCTAATAAATAAACAGTTTTAAGGTAGTAATCGAAAAATTTCCAATACCTCTCTACAATTCTTGATCTTTATGCTTCGTAAATGCTTTGAAATTCTCTAAATTTGCAGTCCAACTTACTTTCATATTGAAACGATGAATAAGACATTTATCCAAGCGGATCGTATAAAAGAATTCGAGAAAATTACCGAAGAAAAAACGGAAAAAGGTCGTCGAATAACCGTCTATAACGATGATTTCAATATCTTCAAATCCGTCATACAACCCCTGATAGAAGTCTACGACCATAATCCGGATCAAGCCGAACAATGCACCTGGCTTATCCACTTCAAAGAAAAATCTAAAGTAAAAAGAGGTACGCGAGAAAAAGTATATCCTATGTATAAGATATTATTGCCTAGAAGACTGAAACTCGATATGTCATAATCTATCTGAACGATCGAAAAAACCGTTCGGATCGGTTTTAAAAAAGGGATATCATTCGGTAATTTGCACCGCTTTATGATCTAATCCGGCCTCGTAGCTTAATTGGATAGAGCATCTGACTACGGATCAGAAGGTTGGGGGTTCGACTCCCTCCGAGGTCGCATGTGTGTTTTTCAAGTGATTGATTATAAAAGATAAAATAAGAAGATTCACAATTTTTGAGCAACATTGTGTTAATGGTGGATTACGTTTATTATACCTCCTAGATGAGCTTCGTTTGAGAACGATGTAAATTTAGTCTTTCACATTGTATTCAAAATAATGCCAGGGGAACGACATAAAATATGTACCATAGCCTCAAGATGCTAGGCATGTACACGAACTAATCCTTTGTAACGAGCTTTCCTGATCCAAACCAACGGCTTTATCCTGCTAAAAATATTGCACTACCCATCGGCTTTTACTCACTAATTTGTTGAATAACATAGCTATCCTACTTAAGGGACGTTCCTGTAGGCTTTCTTCTGTATACAGTATTGGATGCCTCGACTATGAAATTAAGACACCTTAGTTGGCACTTGGTAACCTTTGTCTACATATACTTCTATAGGTCTATATCCTAGTTTTCTTATTAATGGCTTTAGCATTCTACTATCATGCTCATTGGCTGTTACGCTATGTACAGCTAGTATCATTCCATTTTTATACCCTTGTATCTGCTTCTTGTATCCGTAATAGAGTTACCTGATTTATTAAACCATTTTTCTTGAGTGTCTACGCCTGATTGAGGCCCTTTTTTACCCTTTCTTTTCTTTGACTAATTTGCTTTTCCCCTATTCCTCCGCCACTACTACGTAGCCGTGGTGCTCCCTTGGGAGCAAAGGGCTTCATTCTAATACTTGCATTTACTATCACTCCTGTTTTAACTATCGGTTGATGCTTTTCTAATTCCTTATTGATCTTTTTCAGTAAGCTCTCATATTTTTTTTATTACTATTTTATTGCGAACTCTACATAGAGTCGTATGATCTGGGATCTGATCTTCCAATCGAAAACCACAAAAGCTCATGCAGATCAATTATTCTTTTACAAATTCTTCCGTTTCTACATCACTGAGATCATACCAATGACTCAAAATCATCATCATAAATAACGATATTCTACTGTAAACAAATTGGCCTTTATTCCCTTGCCTTTTTGATATATTTTTCTTATTTCTTTCTCCATTCATTTCCTAATGAACCAGGCCTTTAACCTTTTGAAAAACTCACTTCTTCTGCTAGAATGTTCCATATATAATTCACTAAAGCTTATTTGCACAGTGCTTTTGAGCATAAAGCCGAATTTTTTTATTCCCCACTTCAAGTATACAAAACAATGTGTTGTTTTACAATTTTTAAGATCTTTATCTCATGCAATATTCTCAATATATAAAGTTATTGTCGAACATTTTTGAGCTTTTAATTATTTAATAATATTCAGAATAATTTTTTAACTTAACACAATTAATCAGATGCTTCCGAAAGGTTAAACCTACATTCATTTTCCAATAAATCCTATCTAGGACCCTGAATAAACGTAATCCACCTTATAACAATGGTATCGAATCATCATACGTCAATGTGTTTCAGAACAATATGAAAATCATCATTCCGATCAGCAGTAGAATCCAGGTTACAATCTTGGCTACAAAACTTGACATGACCGTAGGAGTAAAGAGTTATTCCAATGATCTCCGCATTTTATAATAAGTCTTGAAGCTAATCATTTTTTTATTTTCTTCGTCCCAAAGTTTATTAAAAGCGCATTTGAAACTCCTCCAAAAGTTCAGGCTGGTCACGTATTTATCAAAAAGAGGATGGGCGTGGTGGCATTGAGGAAGATTATAAAAGGGAATCCGAGGCGCCAAATGATGGATGTGATGGTAACCTATGTTTCCTGTGAACCAGTGTCCCACTTTGGAAAGCTTGAAATATGAGCTTCCTTTGATCGCTGCGACGAGAAAATCCCAATCAGATTTCCATTCTTTATAATTGGGGTCGTGTTGATGTTGAATGTAAAAAACCCAGATGGCGACTACGGAAAAGGTGAAGATGACGGGAAGTTGTATGGCGAGGAGTTTTTGGTAGCCGATTAAAGCTCCTAAGGAAGCGTAGAAAAATAGTAAAGCCAGATTGCTCATCCAAAGCGCTCGTTTTTCTTTTTTCCAACCTTTCAGTTGTATTAATGGCAAACGATTGTGGATGAATATATAGTATAAAGGCCCTAGGAAAAACATAACGGGGAAGGAACGATAGGCTCTGTATCGAATTCTACCCCAAAAGCTTAAGGCCTCGTATTCGCACACGGTTAGTACAGTGATGTCTCCGATATCTCTAAAATCTAGTTGCGCGTTATGCGCGTGATGATGATTGTGTGAACGCGCCCAATATTTGAAGGGAATGAGGGTGAGAAGGCTGCAGATGAATCCTATGGTGTTGTTAATTTTTTTGGAAGGGGTAAAAGATTGGTGTCCGCAATCGTGTTGAATGATAAATATTCTAGTGAGTATTAATCCATTAAAAAACCCCAAGAACAGGGTGAGCGCCCATGAATAACTGTAGGTGAAAAAAATCAACAACCAAACGATTAAAAAAGGAAAAAAGGTGTTAATGACTTGAATGTAGGCTTTTCGCATGTCAGGCTTGTAGGCCTTGACCCATTCTTTCCAATTTTTTAAATCTTCTTTGATCGCTGCGTTCCGGTTTTGCATAAAAATATTGTCAGCCCTTTCCTGAAAGGGGGATTGATCAAGTCTGTATAATCTTAAATACTATTGTGCAAGAAGTTCTTTTTTTCTAGCAGGATTTCTTTAGATTCTACGTGGTTTTCATCAGGCACGCAACAGTCTACGGGACATACGGCCGCGCATTGCGGTTCTTCATAAAATCCGACACATTCTGTACACTTGTCTCTCACTATGAAAAATATATCATCTTCTTTAGGGGCTTGTTCGGAATTGGCATCTATCGAGAAGCCGGAATAGGTGGTGACGTTGCCTTTAAGAGCCGTGCCGTCGGAAAGGCGCCATTCCATAGCACCTTCGTAGATTGCGTTATTGGGGCACTCAGGTTCGCAAGCGCCGCAATTGATGCATTCATCGGTGATTTTTATTGCCATTTTACAAGCTTTTTCGCTTATTTTGCCTACTCGAAATTGCAAATTTAAGTTTTAATTTATTATTCGAATGATGAGGCTATTCATAAGGGCATTTGACAGGTTGGGGGCTTTTCTTAGGTATTTTGGCGGAGATGATGATGTTTCCGGATTGGAATATTTTGTCAAGCCATTTAAGGAGCTTAAGAGAGATTTGCATCAAAAAAACCCCTGGTTTACGATTGATAATGTGAGCTTTGCTTTGAGGAAATGGGGAGAGTTGCTCAAAGAGGAAAAATTGTTTAATTGGGTGAGAGAGTATGATCTTCCGGTCAAGCAAACAAAAAATGTTGCGATCATTATGGCGGGAAATATCCCGTTGGTGGGGTTTCATGATTTTTTGTGTGTTTTATTATCCGGAAATCGTTCCTTAATAAAAACTGCTTCCGGAGATGATCAGATTTTGGCTTTTTTGTGTCGCGCGCTTGTCGTTTTGGAACCTGTTTTGGAAGAGCGTATTATTTTTGTTGATTTTCCTTTGAAAGGTTTTGATGCTGTGATCGCTACCGGGAGCAATAATACGGCTCGATATTTTGAGCATTATTTCAGAGGCAGTCCACAGTTAATCCGTAAAAATCGTGTTTCAGCGGCTGTTTTGCAAGGATATGAAAGTCAGGAGGATTTGTATGGATTAGTGCAAGATATTTTGAGGTATTTCGGAAGAGGGTGTCGAAGCGTGAGCAAGGTTTTCATTCCTCTTCATTATGATTTGGCTGGAATATTTCAGGTTTTTAACGGGGAAAGCACAGTGATGGGGAATTCTAAGTATGCTCGTAATTATGATTATTATCGGGCTATTTATTTACTTGATGAGGTGTCTTTTAAAGAAACAGGAATATCTCTTTTGAGAGAAGATACTGCTTATCATAGTCCGATTTCAGTTTTGTTTTATGAATATTATGATGATTTGCAGAATGTCAGAGAGCGCCTTGAACGAGATCGGCATCTACTGCAATGTGTTGTGGGTCGTGGAGTTTTCCGGGGAGAGATTCCTTTTGGACAGGCTCAATGCCCGACATTGACAGATTATGCTGACGGAGTGGATACGATGCGGTTTTTGGAGAAGCTCTGACCCTTATCAGAAGGCCAGCCAAAGTTATGGAGCAATGTGTTTTTCGACAGCATCATATTAACTGAGAACGTTTCATGAAAAAATGAATTTTAAAAACCTATAAATCAATATATTATTTCATATATTTGGAGTATGAAATAAAAAAATTTGGATCTATGGTCAGAAGCACCGCTAAACTAAGCTTTAGTGAACTATATATGGAACGTTTTACCAGAAGGCTGAATTTTTCAAAAAGCTTAAAAACCTTAATCTACTTGGAAAGTATGGAGAAAGAAATAAGAAAATATATCAAAAAGGCTAGGGAATAAAAGCCCAACCTGCTTACAGTGGAATATCGTTATTTACGATGATGCTTTTGAGTCACTGGTATTATCTCAGTGATGTAGGAACGGAGAATTGGTGAAAGAATACTTGAGTTGCATGCTCTTTTGTGTTTTTCGATTGGTAGATTAGATCCCAAATCTATAGGATTTTATGCATATTTTGCAATGAAATAGTCGCCAAAAAGACATATGAGTTCTTACTGAAAAAGATCAATAAAGAATTAGAAAAGCATCAGGAGATAGTTAAAACAGGAGTGATAGTAGATCCAGGATTACAGTGATCCACTTGCTCCCAAGTGTAGATCCTACCTACGTAGTGGAGGATCGGAAGGAAGAGAGGCAAAAGCAAATAAGTCAAAGAAAATCAAGGGATAAGAAAAGATACTTAATCAGGATTAGACACTCAAGAAAAATGGCTCAAGAAAACAGGTAAACTCTACTACGGATACAAGAAGCACATAGAGGGGGATAAAAATGGAATGATACTAGCTACACATAGTGTAGCAGCTAATGAGAATGATAGTAGAGGGCTAAAGCCATTAATAAGCAAACTAGGATATAAAACCAGAGAAGTATATGCAAAGAAAGGTTACTAAGTGCCAGCCAACGTATTTTAATGCGCTGTCCATAAAAAATAGATATAATTAATTAATTTATAATCAAAAATTTTCGAAGACAATGTGAAAGAGTAAATCTACATCTTCTCTAACGATGCCATCTAGGATGGCTGAATAAATGTAATCCACCATTAACACAATAGTATCAAAACAATATATTGATTTACAAATATTTTAAAACTCTTCTCTCATGCAATATTCTCATTTCTAGTTCCCAGTTTTCTTCTTACATACTTTGTGTAATAATTTTTTAAAAAAAACTAATTATATATTCTTTTTTTTTTACTACGATAGTATTTTTTATTTCTTTTTATTTATTTTAATTAGGTATTTGACCTTTTTCTGTAGATTGGAATGCGTTATGGGTATTCCGCTATATCACATTATGTTGTACATTTACAGCCTCGAGATGTTTCCGATTCTTTTTCTTTTCAAATATATGATTGGAGTAAAATGATGAAGATGAAAGTGCAGAATATTCTCATTTCACAACCGCCCCCTGCGATAGAGTCTTCCCCTTATTTAGAATTGAGCAGAAGCCCAAACGTCAAGATAGACTTCCGCCCTTTTATAGAAGTGAAAGGGGTTTCTTCCGGAGAGGTCAGGAGACAAAAGATCGATTTTTCAGATTTTTCCGCTGTAATTTTTACCAGTAAAAATGCTGTAGATCATTATTTCAGGATGTCTGAAGATATGCGTTATAAAGTTCCTGATGATATGAAATATGTCTGTCAATCCGAGACTATTGCGTATTATCTTCAAAAATATGTTGTGTATCGCAAGCGAAAAATATATGTAGGTGAGAAGGATTTCAAAGAGATATTGTCTATCATCAGAAAGCACAGAAAAGAAAAATTTCTTTTACCTTCTTCGAATGTTTTGAAGCCTGAGGTGCCTCGAATGTTGTCCAAGCTCGATGTGAACTGGAAGCGAGCCATCTTGTACAAGACGGTGTCAAGTGATCTGTCGGATTTAAAAGATATTTTTTACGATGTTTTGGTCTTTTTCAGTCCAGCGGGAATCAAGTCGTTGTTTGAGAATTTTCCCGATTTTGAACAGAATTTGGTAAAGATCGCTACTTTCGGTAAAAGCACTTCTGAAGCTGCATCCAAAGCAGGGTTAAAGGTTAACATTCGTGTGCCTACAGCCAAGACGTCTTCTATGGCCATGGCTTTGGAAAAATACTTGAGGGATCATGATCTTTTTTGAGTCAGATTCTATTTATAACAATGGTATCGAAACAATATATTGATTTACAAATATTTTAACCTACTTCTCTCATGCAATGTTCTCCAAATTGGTGAGTAAAAGTCGATAGGTAGTAAAACGTATTTATATCAGTATAAAGCGTTAGTTGCTATTCAGGAAACACTCGTTACAAACGATTAGCTCGTGTGCATGCTCAACATCTTATGAAGGATATGAAGAATAATTGTATCATTCCCCTGAAGTTGTTATGCGCTGTTCATAAAAAAAGATATAGTTAATTAATTTATAATCAATAATTGTAGAATAAAATATAAAAGACTAAATCTACATCTTCTTCAACAACCCATCTAGGAGGCTGAATAAACATAATCCATCTTAACACAATGGTTTCATATCACGAAAACAAATCATTTAGCTCTATTACTAATCGATTCTTTTCACATCTAATGAATCTGTACAACGACTCAATAATTCCTCCAAAGTCAGACCGAATTTGGGATGTTTTCTCTGGGGATCCAATTCGCACAAAGGCTCGAGAACAAATCGACGCAAGTGCAATAAAGAATGAGGAATCGAAAGTCTAACTCCTTGAAAAATCATTTGATCGTAAAATAGAACATCAATATCGATCTCCCGATCTTGATAAATACCGGATAAACTTTTTGTCTTTCTCCCAAAAGACGACTCGATATCAAGAATGCTTTCTAAAAGCTGCATGGGGGAACGAGAAGTTTTCAATACTACCACCCTATTCCAAAAAAAAGGAGAATTTTCCATCCCCCAAGCCTGACTTTTATAATAAGAAGACGTGCTTACCACTTCTCCCATACGTTGAGCGACCAAAGTGAAAGAAGCCTCTAAATAGTCTCTTTTATTTCCTTTATTGCTTCCCAACATCAAAAAAATATCTGCCATATTTAAGTATTTTATTAATTTAGAACGGTTAAGTTAATAATCCTTTGAAACTAGAACGTTGCATGAGTAAATGAGATTAAAGACCTGTAAATCAGTATGTTTATTTCATCTACTTGGAGTGGAAAATAAAAAAATATTCGGCACTATGCTCAGAAGCTCCGCTCAAATAAGTTTTAATGTTTTATATATGGAACGTTCTACAGAAGGCGTGAGTTTTTAAAAAAGTTAAACACTTTGATCCACTGGGAACGAATAGAGAAAGAAATAATAATATATCAAAAAGACCAGGGAATAAAAGACTAACCTGCCTAAAGTGGAATATCGTTATTTAAGATGATGCTTTTGACTCACTGGTATGATCTCAGTGAGATAGGAACGAAAGAATTGGTGAAAGAATATTTGAGCTGCATGCAATTTTGTGGTTTTCGATTGAAAAATCAGATACTAAATCATACGGCTCTATGCAGATTTCGAAATGAAATAGTAGCAAAAAAGGCATATAAGAGTTTACTGAAAAAGATCAATAAGGAATTAGAAAAATCAGGCGATAGTTAAAACAGGATTGATTGTAGAGGTTAGTATTACAGTGAGTACCCTTGCTCCAAAGGAGCTCTCATACCTACGTAGTGGAGGATCAGAAGGAAAAGAGGGAAAAGCAAATCAGTGAAAGAAAAGCAAGGGCAAAAAAAGAGACTCAATCAGGAGTAGACATTCAAGAAAAATGCTCAAGAAATCAGGTAAACTCTACTACGGATACAAAAAGCATATAGGGGGGAGGGATAAAAATGGAATGGAGACTAGCAATACATAGCGTAGCAGCCAATGAGCATGATAGCAGAGCGCTAAAGCCATTAATAAACAAACTAGGATATAAGCCCAGAGAAATATATGCAGACAAAGGTTACCCAAGTCCAGCCAACGTTTTTTATTTTCATAGTCGAGGCATAAAATACCGTATACAGAAAAAAGCATATAGAAACAGCCCTTAAGTAGGATAGCTATATTATTCAACATAATTATTGAGTAAAACTCGATGGGTAATAGAACGCACTTTTAGCAGTATAAATCGTTGGTTTGGATCAATAAAGGCTCGTTACAAAGGATTAGCTCGTGTGCATGACCAATATCTTATGGAGACTATGACGCATAATTTGTATCGTATCTCTGATATTATTATGTGGTATTTATAAAAAAAGATACAATTAATTATTTTATAATCAATATATTTCGAATATTACATAAAAACTAAATCTACATCTTCTCTAACGAAGCCATCTAAGAGCTTGAATAAACGTAATCCACCATTAACACAATGGTCTCAACTCGTACAAAAAACAAGGCTTTAATAACGTATTATGACTTCGGTACTGCAAGGAATATACAATTACATCTCCGGCTTGAATCGGGCCAACCATAAGAATATATCTGATGAACAAAAGAAATAAAACCGTCTTGGGAAATATAGACTGGTGGATCGTCTTGATCTACTTGACTTTAGTATGCTTCGGTTGGATGAATATCTATTCAGTATCTCCGGAAAAGGCGGAAAAACAATTGATTTGGATCGTATTGGGAGGCCTATTGATATTCATCCTGTTTCTGGGCAACCCTACCGATTATAAATATCTCTCTTTTCCTTTTTACTTGTTGACGATTTTATCGCTCATCGGGGTGCTGATCTTCGGGAAGACCGTCAATGGAGCTAAAGCTTGGTACGCTCTGGGACCGATGAGCTTCCAACCTGCAGAGTTGGCTAAAATAACCATAGCTTTAGTTATCTCAAAAGTGATGAACCAGCCCAATATCTCCATTACGGAGAGCAAAACGTTAATGACTTTAATCGGTTTATTGGCCTTACCCATCCCGCTTATCCTCCTGCAGCCGGATCCGGGGTCGGTGTTGGTATTCTCGGCATTTATTTTAGTTTTTTACAGAGAGGGTGGGCCTATTCGGTTAATTATCATAGGTTTTGTTTTGATAGGAATCTTTTTACTTTCACTCAACCTTTCACCATGGATGATCTCCGGGAGCATGGCGACGATTTTTCTGCTCTATATATTTTTTCTCCCGAAAAAAAGATTTAAAGAATGGATGTCTCCCGTTTTTATCTTCTTGGGGCTGATCGTTTTTGTATTTTCCTCACCAATTCTTTTCGATAAATTATTGAAACCGCACCATAAGAATCGGATCAGCATTTTGTTCAAAAATGAGTTTGACAAAAAATATCGAGATAATGTAGGTTACAATCTATTTTCCTCGAAGGCTGCTATCGCATCGGGGGAATTTTTGGGCAAAGGTTTTCAAAAAGGGACGGTCACCAAAGGAAAATTTGTTCCGGAGCAATTTACCGATTATATTTTTTGCACGGTGGGTGAAGAATGGGGATTCAGAGGGAGCTCATTACTAGTTATCATTTATTTGACGTTCATCGGTCGCATTTATTTCCTGGCCGAAAAACAAAAGGACAGCTTTTCTCGCGTCTTCGGATATTCGGTAGGGAGCCTGCTGTTGCTGCACTTGCTGATCAATCTAGGAATGGTTATGGGAATACTACCTACTATAGGTATCCCTCTTCCTTTTTTCAGTTATGGAGGATCTTCTTTGTGGGCGTTTACCGTATTGGTATTTCTGTTCATCCGCCTAGACGCTTCAGATCGCAGTAATCTAATTTAACTTCTGCATGATCTCTTCAAATCGATTAGCAATGGACAGTTGTTTTGAGACCATTGTTTTAAGGTGGATTACGTTTATTCAGCCTCCTAGATGGGCTCGTTGGAAAATATGTAGAGAGAACGTTGCATGGGAAAAAAAATAAAATATTTGTAAATCAACAAATTGTTTCGTATATTTGAAGTGTAAAATAAAAAATTCGACTCTATGATCAGAGCCTCGCACAAATAACCTTTAGTGAACTATATATGGAACGTTCTACCAAAAGGAGTGAGTTTTTCAAAAGGTTAAAAACCTTGATATACTGGGAAGGGATGGAAAAAAAATAAGAAAAATATATCAAAAAGGCCAGAGAATAAAAGGCTACCTGCTTACAGTGGAATATCATTATTTAAGATTATGTTTTTGAGTCATTGGTGTGATCTCAGTGATTTAGAAACGGAAGAATTGGTGAAAGAATCCTTGAGCTGCATGAACTTTTGTGGTTTTTGATTGGAAGATCAGATCCCAGATCATACGACTCTATGCAGATTTCGCAATGAAATAGTAGCCAAAAAGTTATATGAGAGCTTATTGAAAAAGATCAATAAGATATTAGAAAAGCATCAGGCGATAGTTAAAAGAGGAGTGATTCTAGATTGCAGTATTACAGTGATTTACTTTGCTCCAAATGGAGCTCTACCTCTACGTAGTAAAGGATCGGAAGGAAGAGGGGCTATAATCAACAGTATTCGAATACAATATGAAAGACTAAAGCTATATCTTCTCTAACGAGCACCTTTAGGAAGCTGAATAAATGAATCCACCATTAAAACAATGGTCTCTGAACGAACAATGGATTGAACGCTCAATGAAGCTTTCTTTTTTTGACCATGCCTCCGCGAACATCCTTAACACTCTGAGTGATGACAAACGCATGCGGGTCTATATCTTTTATTTCGTTTTTCAATCGAGCGATCTCCAAACGTGTGATGACAAGGCTTAAAATCTCCAGATTTTTCAAAGAATATCCACTTTTACCATTGTAAATAGTTATTCCCCAACCGAGTTTTTCAATAATCATTCTGCGCATCTCGGAAGACTTATCCGTAGTGATCGTCACGAAAGTATACTCCTCTAGTCCATCAATAATGAAATCAATGGTCTTGGCCGCTACCAAATAAGTAAGTATAGAATACAAAGCGGACTCAACAGAAAGAACGAAAGCAGCCAATAGGAATATCATGAGATTGATAACCATAATGATGTCACTGACGGAAAAGCCCACCTTCCTGCTCAAATAAATCGCAAAAACTTCCGTACCATCCAAAACAGATCCTCCACGTATGGCTAAACCAATGCCAACACCCAGAAAAAAACCACCGAAGACCGCCGTTAACAATCTATCATTCGTGACCTGAGGAAAATGAATGAAAGTCAAGACTAATGCCAGCCCCACGATAGCCATAGAGGCTTTGACGGAAAAATTTTTTCCGATCTGTCTATAAGCTAATACGATGAAAGGCGTATTCAAGACTACCAAAAAAAACTGCAACCTCCAAGAGGTTACCTTATCAAGCAACAAAGATATTCCCGTGATACCCCCATCTATAAAAGAATTGGGAACCAAAAAACTTTCCAAACCGAAAGCAGCGCTCATTATCCCCAAAAAAATGATCAAAAAGGAACTTAAAATATTTTGAGATCTTTCCATAAATAAAAATATGCCCTAGTTTTTCCGTAACTACTAGTTTTTCCGTAACTAAGAGACACTTTAAAAAATCCGATCGAAAAACAAAGATACAACTTCCCCCCCTTGCCATAAGTACATATAATTATACCTTTGTTTTTTTATTTTTACTCTTCCTATTTGGAAGAGGGGATTAATGTTCATTGAAAATAACGGGGCTGAGTTGGATTTGACAGCAAGGCCAATGTGTAAGTAAGCATACCGTGTCACGTGGAGCAATCACGTAAATCTGGCTCTACAAACCACAAACGGCGAAAATAACTACGCTCTCGCTGCCTGATATCGAAATTGAGTAAGTATCAGCCACGTCTATACCAAAGTGTAGAAGCGGGATATCCCTCAGCAGCCTTGACTTACGGCGTCTGATACAGGGGTACCGGAAAAGTAAGTATAGGAAATCTGACGCCTCTTCAGTTTTCCGAACTCTAAGAGGTTACGCTGTAAATAAAGGCTCCGTGCTCTTGGTTTACGGACGAAAATTTAAGCCCGGATAAGTATGTAGAAAGCTTATGTGTTGCTTGTTTGGACGCGGGTTCGAGCCCCGCCAGCTCCACTTAATTTACATATCTATGTAAACTAATAATATGTTATTACATGTAAATAAAAGATTTACACACTTTAAAAATAAATATAAACTTGCATGAATCTTCAATTTTATGCATATTTGTTGTGAAAAAACCGTAAAAATGACAACCTTTTTCTTCTTAATCTTATCGTAAAAGAATCCCTGTATAAATCGTTATTTAAGATGATGCTTTTGAGTCACTGGTATGATCTCAGTGATATAGGAACGGAAGAATTGGTGAAAGTATCCTTGAGCGCATGCGTTTTTTTGTTTTCGATTGGATAATAAGATCCCAGATCATACGACTTTATGCATATTTCGCAATAAAATAGTAGCCAAAAAAGCATATGAGCTCTTACTAAAAAAGATTAATAAGGAATTAGAAAATGCATCAGCCGATAGTTAAAACAGGAGTGATAATAGATGCCAGTATTACAGTGAGGATCTTTGCTTCAAAGGGAGATCCTACCTACGTAATGGAGGATCGGAAGGAAAATGGGCAAAACCAAATCAGTCAAAGAAAAGCATGAGTAAAAAAAGAAACTCAATCAGGTGTAGACACTCAAGGAAAATGGCTCAAAAAATCAGGTAAACTCTACTACGGATACAAGAAGCACATAGAGGTGGATAAAAATGAAATAATACTAGCAGTACATAGCGTAGCAATCAATGAGCATTGATAGTAGAGGACTAAAGCCATTAATAAGAAAACTAGGATATAAACCCAGAAAATTATATGCAGACAAAGGTTATCAAGTGCGACCCAACGTGTTTTACTTTCATAATCGAGGCATCAAAAGACCGTATACAGAAGAAAGCCTATAAGACCCAGCCCTTAAGGGGGGGCTATTATTCAATAAATTAATGAGCAAAACCCGATGGGTAGTAGAACGTATTTTTAGAAGTATAAAGCGTTGGGTTTAAATTAGGAAAGGATCGTTACAAAGGATTAGCTCGTGTGCGTTCCCAGCATCTTATTAGGGGGCTATGGCGCATAATTTGTATCGTCCCCCCTAGCTTTATTATGAGCTGTCCATAAAAATAGGTATATTTAATTAACTTATAATTAACAGTATTTCGAATACAATGTCAAAGAATAAATCTATATCGTATCTAACAAAGTTATCTAGGAAGCTGAATAAACGTAATCCACGATTAACACAATAGTATTGAAATAATATTATTGATTTATAAATATATTACCCCTTTTCTCTCATGCAACGTTCTCGTTGCTTTTTTATAAAGGTCCACAAGACAATACCTATGCTTACAGATACGTTGAGCGAGTGTTTCGTCCCAAACTGAGGGATTTCTAGAGCATGATCGCAAAGATCGATGAGGGCTTGATTGATCCCTTTAACTTCATGGCCGAATATCAATAGGTAGCGTCCCCCATTTTCAATAGAAAATTTATTCAAGGGGGAGCTTGTATCGGTTTGCTCGATGGCGATGATTTGGTAGCCTAGCGCTTTGTAATGTTGTATTGCCTTTTCCGCATTGGGATAGTGTTCCCATATCACACTGTTTTCTGCACCTAAAGCTGTTTTGTGAATTTTTTTTTGAGGGGGTATGGCTGTAATGCCGCATAAACAAATCTTTTCAATCAAAAAGGTGTCGGCTGTCCTAAAAGCTGAACCGATATTATAGAGACTTCGTACATTGTCGAGCAAGATTACGATGGGATTTTTCGGGTTCTTTTTGAAGGCTTTGATCGAAAGTCGGTTCAGTTCTGCTGTTTTTAGTTTTTTCATTTCATAAAGCTCTGACAACTTATTACCTTCGCAAGGTAACTAAATCCCTCTCAGTCTTGACCCGATCAAAAAATAAACATGCTCATACACCTTTGATGAAGCAGTATTATTCCGTTAAGTCTCAGTACCCTGATGCAATGTTGTTGTTTCGGCTGGGAGATTTCTACGAGACTTTTGGATCGGATGCCGTTAAGTGTTCGCAGTTGCTTGATATCGTTTTAACTAAACGTTCGAATGGTTCCGCGGCTGATATTGATTTAGCAGGATTTCCTCATCATTCTTTAGACACTTACTTGCCTAAGTTAGTTCGTTCCGGTCTTCGTGTGGCTATTTGTGAACAACTGGAAGATCCTAAGAAAACCACGACTATAGTCAAGAGGGGTGTAACGGAACTGGTTACTCCCGGTGTGACCTTAAATGATCAGGTGCTTGAAGCTCGATCTAATAATTTTCTCGCGGCTATCCATTATGAAAAGGATAAAACAGGTCTGGCTTTTTTGGATGTTTCCACCGGAGAGTTTCTTGTGGCTGAGGGAACTCTCCAGCATGCGCGACAACTTATGCATCGTCTTCATCCGAGTGAAATCATCTATCAGAAACAGCGAAAAAAAGATTTTGAGCAACACTTCGGGCTAGATCATTATACTTATATGATGGAAGATTGGGTCTTTCAATACTCGACAGCGTATGAAAAATTGACGCAGCATTTTCAGACAAATTCTCTTAAAGGATTCGGAATTGAAGAGTTGTCTTTGGGGATTGTAGCAGCTGCCGTAGTCCTACATTATTTGTCCGACACACGTCACGATCGTCTTAGGCATATTTCAACTGTCGGTAGGATAAGGGAGGATCAATATGTATGGATGGACGATTTTACGTTGCGTAATCTTGAGATCATCAGTCCGACCAGTGATAAAGGGATGTCTTTGATCGATGTTCTTGACAAGACGATTTGTCCTATGGGCGGGCGTTTGCTCAAACGTTGGATCAGTTTGCCGCTCAAAAATATTTCTCAGATAAAGAAGCGTCATGAAGCTTTGGCGCAATTTTTGAACGATGAAACTCTTTCGCGAGCTGTATCTGATGATCTCAAACAAATTTCGGATATCGAGCGTTTGACCTCCAAGATTGCTACTGATCGTGTCAGTCCACGTGAAGTGACGGTCTTATATAGATCTTTGGAGGCTGTTGTCAGAATTAAATCTCAACTTTTGGCGTCAGGGGCGGAGGTGTTCAAAGTATTTGGAAACAGTATCCAACCTTGTGATGTGTTACGTGAGCGTATCTCCAAAACTTTGGTTGCCGAGCCTCCGCATCAAGTCAGTAAGGGAAATGTGATCCGACAAGGTCTCTCTGAAGAGTTGGATCGGTTGCGTCAATTGGCTTATTCGAGTAAAGAATATTTGGAACAGTTGTGTCAGCGAGAGCGGACGCGAACGGGGATCAATAGTTTAAAGATCTCTTTTAATCATGTCTTCGGTTATTATATTGAGGTGCGTAATGTGCATCAAGATAAGGTTCCTGATGATTGGGTACGTAAACAGACTTTGGCCAATGCGGAGCGTTATATTACCGAGGAGTTGAAAAAGTATGAGACCCAGATTTTGGGTGCAGAGGAGAAAATATTTGCTTTAGAGACTCAATTGTTTCAAGATCTGGTCGGCTTTCTTTCTGAATATATTAAGTCCTTGCAGTTGAATGCTCAGTGGATCTCTCGCGTCGACGTGTTGCTCGCTTTAGCTTCGTGTGCTGAAGAAAATAATTATGTACGCCCTGAGTTGGACGAGTCTTTTGATCTTTATATTGAAGACGGTAGGCATCCAGTTATTGAAAAGAAGCTCCCTTTGGGAGCGACTTATATTTCTAACAGTATATTTCTTAATCAAGAAGATCAGCAGATCATTATGATTACCGGACCTAACATGTCAGGTAAGTCTGCTATTTTACGGCAAACTGCCTTGATTGTGTTGATGGCTCAGATGGGGAGTTATGTTCCGGCTAAGCAGGCCAAGTTCGGTTGGGTTGATAAAATATTTAGTAGGGTAGGGGCTTCGGATAATATTTCTATTGGGGAGTCAACTTTTATGGTTGAGATGAATGAGACGGCGGGTATATTGAACAATATTTCCAAGCGTAGTTTGCTTATTTTGGATGAAATAGGAAGAGGAACCAGTACTTATGACGGCATCTCTATTGCTTGGGCTATTGCTGAGTATTTACATGGACACGAGGGGCGTCCCAAGACTTTATTCGCTACGCATTATCATGAGCTTAATGAAATGGTTCGTTCTTTCGATAGGATCAAAAATTATAATATTTCAGTTAAAGACATTGATGGTCATATCGTGTTCATGCGTAAGTTAATCCCCGGGGGAAGTTCTCATAGTTTCGGCATACATGTGGCTAAGATGGCGGGTATGCCTGCTCAGGTGATTCACAGATCTGGGGAGATATTAAAGAAGCTCGAGAAGTCAAATCTTCAAGAAGATCTCAAAAAAAAGACTCGACACCTTATTCTTGACAATATGCAGCTGAGCTTTTTTCAGCTTGATGATCCGGTGTTGCAGTCTATTCGTGATAAGCTCATCGATATAGATTTGAATACTTTGACGCCTGTAGAATCTTTGATAAAACTCAATGAAATCAAGAAAATATTGGACCGATACTTTTGATAAATACGGAAAATATCTTTATATTTCCGGCTTCGAAGAATTTTGATCGGGGTATAAAATATTGCGAGAATAGCTCAGTTGGTAGAGCACGACCTTGCCAAGGTCGGGGTCGCGGGTTCAAGACCCGTTTCTCGCTCGGGGGCTTCTAAAGATGTTTGATAAAGATCGTTTTTAAGGGGAGCCTGGGTGGTGGAATTGGTAGACACGCAGGACTTAAAATCCTGTAGCCATTACGCGGCTGTGCGGGTTCGATTCCCGCCCCGGGTACGAAGAGTAAATATAACACTATCCCACAAAATTAGATCATTGTATTAAAGAGAGTTACGTTTATTGCCTCCCTAGATGCTCTTCGTTGAAGACGGTGAAGATTTGGTATTACACATCGTATTCGAAGTAGTCTATGACTATTAGTTGATGTATCTATCTATTTTATGAACAGCGCATAATAATGCCATGGGCACGATATAAATTATAAGCCATAGCCTCTCTCCCCCGTAAGTGCTAGGCATGCACACAAGTTAATCCTTTGTAACGAACCTTACCTGATTAAAACCAAGGTTTTATACCTACCAAAGGTAGGTTATAGTATCCATTATCTTTGCATTTTTACCCCCCTATCCCCTATGTACTTCTTGTATTCGTAGTAGAGTTTACCTGATTTCTTGAGCCATTTTCCTTAAGTGTCTACTTCACTTAGTCTCTTTTTTGTCCCTTGATTTTCTTTTACTGATTTGCCTTTTTCCCTCTTCCTTCCGATCCTTCACTACATAGATAAGAGCTTCCTTTGGAAGCAAAGGGACCCACTTTAATACTGGCCTCTACTATCACTCCTGTTTTAACTATCACCTAATGCTTTCCTAATTCCTTATTGATCTTTTTCAGTAAACGCTCATATGCCTCTTTAGCTACTATTTCGTTACGAACTCTACACAGAGTCGTATGATCTAAGATCTGATCTTCCAATCGAAAACCACAAAAGCGCATGCAACCTATGGAATACTTACCAATTCTTCCGTTCCTACATTATTGAGGTCATATCAGTGACTCAAAAGCAGCATCGTTAAATAACGATATTCCACTGTAAGCAGGTTTACCTTTTATTCCATGGCCTTTTTGATATGTTTTTCTTATTTCTTTCTCCATACCAGTAGAGGCTAAAGCATTAATAAGCAAACTAGGATATAACCCCAGAGAAGTATATGCAGAGAAAGGTTACCCCAACTGCCAGCCAACGTGTCTTACTTCATAATCGAGGCCTCAAAGACCCCGTATACAGCCCCCCCCTATAGGACCGTCCCTTAAATAGGATAGCTATATTATTCAACAATAATTAGTTAGTAACCCTAATGGGTAGTGGAACGTACTTTTAGCAGTATAAAGCGTTGGTTTGGATCAGGCAAGGCACGTTACAAAATTAGTTCGTGTGCATGCCCAGAATCTTATAGATGCTATGGCGCATAATTTGTATCGTTCCCCTGGAATTATTATGCGCTGTCCGTAAAAATAGATATAATTAATTAATTTATAATCAACAGTATTTCGAATACAATGTAAAAGACTAAATCTACATTTTATCTAACGAAGCCATCTAGAAGGCTGAATAAACGTAATCCACTATTAACACAATGGTCTCGAAACGAGAACGTTGAATAAGAGAAGGATGTTAAAGTGTTTATAAATCAATATATTGTTTCGTATACTCTAGAGTAGAAAATAAAAAATTCGATTCTATACTTAGAAGCACCTCACACATAAGCTTTAGTGAAAATATATGGACTCTTCTATCAGAAGGAGTGAGTTTTTTAAAAGGTTAAAAACCTTAATTCCATTGGGAAGGGATGGAGAAAGAAATAAGAAAAATATATCAAAAAATAGGGAATAAAAGGCCAATCTGCTTACAGTGGAATATCGTTATTTAACGATGCTGCTTTTGATTTACTGGTATGATTTCAGTGATGTAGGAACGGAAGAATTCGTGAAAGAATACTTGAGCTGCATGCGCTTTTGCTATCGTCCGATTGGACGATTAGAGCCCAAATCATACGACTCTATGCAGATTCTCTCAACGAGAATAATAGCCAAAAAGAAATATGATTGCTTACTAAAAAATATCAATAAGGAATTAGAAAAGCATTAGTCTATAGTTATCACAGGAGTGATACTAGATCTACGATTACAGTGAGTCCCCATGTTACCAAGAGAGCTCTTGCCTACGTAGTGGAGGATCGGAAGAAAAAGAGGAAAAAGCAAATAAGTCAAAGAAAAGAAAGGTAAAAAAAGGGACTCAAGCAGGGGTCGACACTCAAGGAAAATAGCTCAAAAAATCAGACAAACTCTACTACAGATGCAAGAAGCACATAGGGGAGGGGGTAAAATGGAACGATATTAGTACTACATAGAGTAGTAGATAATAAGCATGATAGTAGAGGTCCAAACCCATTAATAAGCAAACTAGGCTATAAAACCAGAGAAATATATGCAGACAAAGGGCCAAGTTCCAGCTAACGTGTCTTACTTTCATAGTCGAGGCATTAAAGACCTCATACGGAAGAAAGCTTATAGGAACCGGACTTAAGTAGGATAGCTATATTATTTAACAAATTAGTGAGTAAAACCCGATGGGTAGTAGAACGTACTTTTGGCAGTATAGCAAAGGTCCTTACAAAGAATTAGTTCGTCTGCATGCCCAGTGTTTTATAGAGGCTATAGCTCATAATTTCTATCGTTCCCCTGGTATTATTATGCGCTGTTCATAAAAATAGATATAATTAATTAATTTATAATTAATAGTATTTCGAACACAATGTGAAAGACTAAATCCACATTGTATCCAACGAAACCATCTAGGAGACTGAATAAATGTAATACATCATTAAAACAATGGTCTAATTTCTTGATTTTAATAATTCTTACTAAAAAAAGTGAAACTCAATTTTTCTGCCGAGGCATCTCAACGCTTACCATCAAAAGAAATAATTTTTATCTCCTCATCGATATAGACGAGAAGACCTTTGACAGCTGGATGACCGATAGCCGAAAGTGCCCGAATATATTCACCAACTTGTTCATGATGCTTTTCATCGGTCGCACCAGTTTTATAATCCATCACAATGGTTTCTTCGGGGAAGAAGATTACACGGTCGGGCCTGAAACACTTTCCTTCAAAAATAAGCTCACGCTCGGAAAAAACACGACATCCGACTTGATAATAGCGTTTTAATTCAGTATGATCCACCACTCTCAAGAGCTGTTTTTTCAACCGGAGATACTCCTGATCGTTCAAATCTACCTCAGCGCACAACTTTTGCAAAGCTTTCTTCAAATCTGAAGCAAAATAAATCATGGAAAGCGCCTCATGGACAAGCTCGCCGCTCAAGCGCGCCTCCTTTCGATGCATCTCCCTATTGGCACTTTCGTACAAAATCGACCTGAACGGCACTCGAGATAGCCAAGGCTCCGACACCCACCTGATCGTCTCTTGCAAGAGAGAATTTTCACCCTGATCGCTACCCTTTTTTTGGGAGGTTCCGAAAGCATACCGCTGCTGCCCCTCTACCCAAATATTTTCCCGAAGGAGATAATTTTTGATATAAAAAGCAATTGTCTCTTTTTTATTCCCCTCTTCACATACAAAGACAAACAGTTGTTCGACGGCTCGGGTGGTAGAGACGTACAAGAGATTGAGATTATCAAAACGAACTTTAGCCGAGTGTTCTTCATAAAGTTTTCGTACCTCTCCACCTATACGTGGCATGAATGGCCTGATCGTGACATAAAAAGTATCAAAACCGTTGAACGCTTGTGGATCGATATCGAGCCAAGCTCCGGCTTCTCTCTCTTTGAAAGCGCTCCAATGAAAAAAAGCCAGAAGCACAACGGGAAATTGCAAACCTTTGGATTTATGGATAGTCATGATACGGATCGCATCTATCTTTTCCGAAGAAACAATACTTTCTTTACCTTTTCTCGTCTCCCAATATTCTAGAAAACGCAGGACAGAGTTTCCCGACCTCTGTACGCTTCGAAAAACAAAATCCAGAAAAAATTGTACTTCCGCCATATGCGAATCCCTCTCCAAACGGATCGCCCGTACAGCCATTTCAGCCAAATCATAAAGCGACGGAATCAACTCCGGTAGTCTCTCAAATGAGAGTCCGTACGCGTTGAGTTTTTCAAAAAAGGATTTCGAAGGCAAATCAGACATTTCTAAAAGGAAATCATGAACATCTTCAAAAATCGTAATTCTCCGGTTTTTCACGAGCAAAAGAAGCCAGTCCACCCTCGCTTCATGATCATCCGGATTGGCAAGAATGCGAAACAGACCGATAAGATATTGTACGGGCCAAGCGTTCTTCAAAAGGAGCGACTCGCAAGAACAGACCTCCATCCCGTCACGGCTGAATGCTTGCGCTAAGAAAGATCCTTCCTCATTTTTTCGAACTAAGACGGCAATATCCGCAAGCTGATAATCCTGATCGAGCAAAGCCTTTACTCTAGTCTTGAGCGATTGATAAGTTTGCTCGAAATAGATCTGATCTTTGTACAAAAAATTCAATTCGACATAACCTCCGGGTTTTCCCAGAGCCTGCTGGACGGTAGTCTCGGAATAAATCTTTTGGTGAGCTACGTCATCCAGGGTTTGGGCAGCTGAAATATAAAGAGCGTTATTGAACCGAATAACTTGCTCACAACTTCGAAAGTTAATTCCTAAAGTTTCGACCTCTTTGATATAAACCTTCGAAGATTGATCAAGCAACTCAATGAACTGCTCAGCATGTCCTCCCCGCCAACGATAGATCGATTGCTTGGCGTCACCCACGAGCAAGGTCGTTCCGTTTTCGGCTAAAGCATTTTCGACCAAAGGTTGGAGGTTGTACCACTGCAAATGCGATGTGTCTTGAAATTCATCAATAAAATAATGCAGGTAATGCTCGCCCAGACGTTCGTAGAGATAAGGCAACGGCTGGCCGTGTATCTCACAACTAATGAGTTTATTGAGCTCGGCGTTGAGAAGAATATTGTTATCCTTTTTTAAAGTTTCAAGAGCTCGATCAAGTTCATGGATCGTTGCTAAAAGGGTGGAGTTTTTTTTTAATAAATGAACTAACATATAGCGAGGCATGTGCTCGGAATAAGCGTATACGGCCGTATTATAAGCAGTAATCCACTGTTTGGTCCGTGTATCGATCAACTCCTTTTGATCCGCTTCTAAAAACTTGGAATAAAATCTACCGGAAGCTATGCTTTCCAGAAGCCTTTTATTGAACGGATTTTCAAAGCATCTTTGCTTGGAATCTTCAAAAATCCTACCATTAGACAATTTGTTAAAAAAATTAGGCAAATCCGAATAATAAAAGGACTTTCTGGAAATACCTACCTCCTGCAATAGATCAAAAAAACAATCGGCTTGAACTTTGAATTCTGTTTTTATTTGTCGAATTTGACACTCGAACAACTTACTCAATGAAAGAAAGTCATCCAAGGAACGATATTTGAGTTTTTTCAAAGG
Source organism: Flavobacteriales bacterium Tduv (assembly GCA_047528255.1). GTDB lineage: Bacteria > Bacteroidota > Bacteroidia > Flavobacteriales > Blattabacteriaceae. The sequence goes on from CP180024.1 coordinate 256,786, forward strand.
AGAAATACTTTGCTCTTCGACGAGCAGACTAGAAATCTTCATCAAGTCTCTGCTCGGATCCCAGTTGTCGCCATCGTCGAGCTTATCCAAAGCAAATTGAATCAATATTTGGGAAGATTTTTCCGAATCGTTTAGCTCGGAAAGTAAAACTTCGACAGCCTCCCCAAGCAGTCGCTTAGTTTCCATCTCCACTTCAAAAGACTGAGAAATGCCTAAATCTGAAGTGAAAGTCCGAATGATTTTATGGTTAAATTTATCTATCGTGCTAACGGAAAAATTGGAGTAATCATGTAAAACAGCTTTTAATACAGATCCTGCTCGCCGCTGCAGTTGCTCGCACGACAAGTTCAAAGATTCTGAAAGATTGCGGGACAAAAGGGTAACCTTCCCACCGACCAAGATTTTCAGGCTTTGTAAAAGGCGATCCTTCATCTCTTTGGCAGCTTTATTGGTAAAGGTAACGGCCAAAATATTCCTAAACAGGTAGGGATCATCTTCTTGAAGCAATACCGAGAGGTACTCGAGGACCAAAGTATAGGTCTTTCCGGATCCGGCCGAAGCGTTATATATTTTTAAAACACCCGGAGATAACATTCTGACAAATGTATGTCATAGCTCCCCGAGAAGAAAACATCATAATAGATATGAGAACATTGCATGAGAAAAAGAGGTTAAAATATTTATAAATCAATATATTGTTTCGTGTATTTGGAGTATAAAATAAAAAAATCGGCTTCTATGCTCAGAAAAACCTCACAAATAAGCTTTAGTGAGCTATATATGGAACGTTCTACCAGAAGGAATGACTTTTTCAAAAGATTAAACACTTTGCCCCAATGGGAAGGGATGGAAAAAAAATAAGAAAAATATATCAAAAAAGCAAGGAATAAAAAGCCAACCTGCTTACAGTGGAATATCATTATTTACGATGATGCTTTTGAGTCACAGGTATGATATCAGTGAAGTAGGAACGGAAGAATTGGTAAAAGAATCATTGAGCTGCATGCGCTTTTGTGGTTTTCGATTGGAAGATCAGATCCCAGATCATAAGACTTTATGCAGATTTCGCAATGAAATAGTAGCAAAAAGGCATATGTGCCTTACTGAAAAAGATCAATAAGGATTAGGAAAACATCAGGAGATAGTTAAGCTAATCCTCTGTAACGAGCCTTTCCTGATCTAAACCAACTCTTTATACTGCCAAAAATACGTTCTACTACCCATCGTGTTTTACTCACTAATTTGTTGAATAATATAAATATTACCTATTTAAGGAACGATTCCTATAGCCTTTCTTCTGTATACGGTCGTTGATACCTCGACTATGAAAGTAAAACACGTCAGCTGGAACTTAATAACCTTTGTCTGCATATACTTCTCTGGGTTTATATCCTATTTTTCCATTAATAGCTTTAGCCTTTTACTATCCATGCTCATTGGCTGCTACACTATGTACAGCTAGTATCATTCCATTTTTATTCACCCTTATGTGCTTCTTGTATCTGTAGTAGAGTTTATACCTGATTTTTTGATCTATTCTCCTTGAGCGTCTACTTCTGATTGAGTCTCTTTTTTTACCCTTTCATTTCTTTGAGTGATTTGCCTTTGCCCCTCTTCCTTCCGATCCTACCCTACATAGGGAGCTCCCTTGGGAGCAAAGGGCCTCACTGTAATACGGGCATCTACTATCACTCCTGTTTTAACTATCGCTTAATGTTTTTCTAATTTCTTATTGATCTTTTTCAGTAAGATCTCATATATCTTTTTGGCTACTATTTCATTGCGAAATTTGCATAGAGCCGTATAACCTGGGATCTGATCTTCCAATAGAAAACCACAAAATCGCATGCAGCCATGGAATCTTTATACCAATTTTTCCGTTCCTATATCATTTAGATCATACCAATGACTTGATGGGTAGTAGGGAGCCTTTTTGGCAGTATAAATCGTTGGTTTGTATCAGGAAAGGCTCGTTAAAAAGGATTAGCTCGTGTGCATGACCAGCATCTTATGGATGCTATGGCTCATAATTTGTATTATGATCCTGGTATTATTATGCTCTATTCATAAAAATAGTTATAATTAATTAATTTAATAATCAATATTATTCCGAATACAATGTAAAAAGCTAACTCTACATCGTTTCCAACAAACCCCATCTAGGAGGCTGAATAAACGTAATACACTATTAAAACAATGGTTTCGAAATAATATATTGATTTACAAACGTTTTATACCCCCCTTCTCTTATGCAACGTTCTCAGTTAATAACATGCTTCCCTTGAATAATGTAAATTTAGGCGCTTAACGCATCTAATTTATGGATTATTCAACGGTAATTTCCCTCTTCTGCATCCTTATCATCGCTTCCTATCTATTCGACATGGTTTCTCGAAGGACAAAGTTTCCTTCGGTTATATTATTGATCTTATCAGGTATGGGAATGAAGATATTAGCTGAATCTTTTAACTATGAGATCCCCGAGCCTTTCATGAAAGAGATTTTGCCCAGCTTGGGTAACATCGGTTTGATTTTAATCGTATTAGAAGGGGCTTTGGAATTGGAAATCACCGCTGAAAAAAGAAAACTGATCCTGCGCAGTTTTCTTGCTGCCTTGGTAATATTATTGCTTACTTCCGTAGGGATCTCCTATACTTTACAAGCATTCGACAACACGGCATCCTTTTTGACTTGTCTGAGATATGCTATTCCTTTCGGAGTGATCAGCAGTGCGGTAGCCATACCAAGCGTAGCGTCGCTCGAAGGAGTCAAGAAAGAATTCCTAATTTACGAATCGACTTTTTCAGATATATTGGGTATCATACTTTTCAATTTCATTTTGAAAAATGATAAGATACAAGTCCAAGCTATCGGAGAGCTCAGTTTGGATATCTTTATAATCTTCGTCGCTTCTATCTTGGTTACTTATCTGCTACTTCAGTTAATGAATAAAATCACCCATTACGTAAAATTTTTCCTCATTTTGTCGTTACTTATATTGACGTACCTCATCGGAAAATATTACCACCTCTCTTCCTTGATCATCATTTTTTTCTTCGGATTGTTCTTGAAAAACACTCATATTTTCATTCCCAATAAACTTAAAAGATTCGTTCCGCTTGAAAAGGCCAAGGAAGACCTTCATCAATTTTTTCTGCTGACGGCTGAAAGCGCTTTTTTAATTAGAACTTTCTTTTTCCTGTTCTTTGGGTTTTCTATTGATTTTGAACGACTACAACATCTTGATGCTTATATATACGGTGGAACAATTGTATTGATTATCTATCTAATACGCTTCGTATACTTAGGGCTGACTCAAAGAAAAAATCTACTTCCTGAGGCCCTTGTCGCTCCGAGAGGGTTGATCAGCATTCTTTTATTCTTGCAATTCTACGACTATCTAAACGCAAAAAAGCAACTGCACTTATTGATCATCAAAGAAAACACTCTATTGATAGTCATACTGGGCTCTATGTTGATCATGATGCTGGGCATCGTGAAATTCGGAGGAAAAAAATCGACATCGTCCCCCCCCCCTCCTATGGATTAATTTAAAAATGGCTTTTAACTATATTTTCCTTCACAAACAATTTACCGATTGTTAAACCTATAAAAATAAAAATCATTGCATTAAGGGAGAATGTCACATGAGAGAAAAGGGCTAAAATATTTGTAATATCAATATATTGTTTTGTTTACTTGGGGTAGTAAAATAAAAAAAATAAGATCTATGCTCAGAAGCACCGCATAAATAAGCTTTAGAGAACTATATCATGGATAGGTTCTACCAGAAGGAGTGAGTTTTTCAAAAGGTTAAGCACCTTGATCCAGTAGGAAAGGATGGAGAAAGAAATAAGAAAAATATATCAAAAAGAAACGGGAATAAAAAGCAACTTGCTTACAGTGGAATGTCTTTATTTAAGATAATATTTTTGAGTCATTGGTATGATCTCAGTGATGTAGGAACAGAAGAATTGGTGAAAGAATCCTTGAGATGCATGCGCTTTTGTGGTTTTCGATTGGAAGATAAGATCCCAGATCATACAACTCTATGCAAATTTCGCAATGAAATAGTAGTTAAAAAGACATATGAGATCTTACTGAAAAAGATCAATAAGGAATTAGAAAGGCATCAAGCGATAGTTAAAACAGGAGTGATAGTAGATGCCCGTATTACAGTGAGGCCCTTTGCTCCCAAGGGAGCTCCCTATGTAGGGTAGGACCGGAAGGAAAAGGGGAAAAAGAAAATCACTCAAAGAAATGAAAGGGTAAAAAAAGAGACTCAATCAAAAGTAGAAGCTCAAGGAAAATAGATCAAAAAATCACCTATAACCTCTACTACAAATACAAGAAGCACATAGGGGTGAATAAAAATGGAATGATACTAGCTGTACATAGTGTAGCAGTCAATAGCATGATAGTAAAGAGTTAAAGCTATTAATGGCAAAATAGGATATAAGCCCAGAGAAGTATATGCAGACAAAGGTTATTAAGTTCCAGCTGACGTGTTTTACTTTCATAGTCGAGGTATCAACGACCGTATACAGAAGAAAGGCTATAGGAACCGTTCCTTAAATAGATATATCTATATTATTCAACAAATTAGTGAGTAAAACACGATGGGTAGTAGAACGTACTTTTGGCAGTATAAAGAGTTGGTTTGGATCAGGAAAGGCTCGTTACAGAGGATTGGCTTGTGTGCATGCCCAGTATCTTATGCGAGGTTATGGCTCATAATTTGTATCGTTCCCCTGGTATTATTATGCGCTGTCCATAAAAATAGATATAATTAATTAATTTATAATCAACAGTATTTCGAATACAATATGAAAAACTAAATCTACATGGGCTCTAACAAGCGATTTAGGATGTCTGAATAAATGTAATCCACCATTAACATAATGGTCTCATAACGATATTCCACTGTAAGGCAGATTGCCTTTTATTGCCTAACCTTTTTGATATATTTTTCTTATTTCTTCTCTATCCCTTTGCAGTGGATCAAGGTTCTTAACCTTTTGAAAGCCTTTCTACCTTCTGGTAGAAGGGCCCATATATAGTTCACTAAAGCTTACTTTTTCGGTGTTTTTCAGCATAGATCCGAATCTTTTTTTATATTTTATTCCAAATATACGAAACGTATATATTGATTTACAAATATTTTAACCTCCTTCTCTTTTGTAACGTTCTCGAATCGTAATGGAGAGTTTAACGTTTATGACTATATGTTTTGTTTGTAAAATAATGTACATAGAAAAACCCTAATTTTGGGGCCTTTTTTTATATAATGAGTTTTAAACGATCCGGATTTATAAGTTTTTTTTCATGTGTCGTTTTTCCTTGGTTAGAGCTTGAATAGGGGATAAGTTCTCATCAAATTGTTGATTTCTTTTTTGATCGTTTCGATGGTTGAGGCGTTGTCTTTATTTGTCAAAACCTCATCAATCCAATGAGCAATTTTTTGCATGTCGTTTTCTTTTAAGCCGCGTGTGGTTACGGCTGCCGTTCCCAGACGAATCCCAGAAGTTATGAAAGGTGATTGATGGTCGAAGGGAATCATGTTTTTATTACAAGTAATATCGGCGCTTTCGAGTATTTTTTCAGCTTCTTTTCCGGTAATTTTTTTATTATTCAAATCAATCAGCATACAATGGTTATCTGTTCCTCCCGAGATAATTTTGTAGTCTTTTCGGATCAACGCTTGGGCCAATGCTTGAGAATTGCTCACTACTTGTCGTATGTATTGGTCATATTCTTCAGTGAGAGCTTCTCCGAATGCCACGGCTTTTGCTGCTATGACGTGTTCGAGAGGGCCTCCTTGCCATCCGGGGAATACGGAGCTATCTATGAGGTGAGATATTTTTTTGAGTGATCCGTTGAGAGATTTGAGTCCCCATGAATTTTCAAAATCTTCTCCGATCAGAATAAGCCCGCCGCGTGGACCACGCAAGGTCTTGTGCGTAGTGGTGGTCACTACATGACAATGAGGGAAGGGATGGTTGAGGAGGCCTTTGGCGATCAGACCTGCGGGATGAGCGATATCTGCCATCAATATGGCCCCTACACGGTCGGCTACTTGTCGGAAGTTGCTGTAATCAATATCTCTCGAATAGGCTGATGCTCCACATATGATTAACTTGGGTTTTTCTTTTTCCGCTAGATCCATCATTTTATCATAATCGATCAGACCTGTTTTCTTGTTCAGGCCATAAAGTACGCTGCGATAGATACTCCCCGAAAAGCTCACCGAAGCGCCATGAGTTAAGTGCCCGCCGTGCATCAGATCAAATCCGAGCACAGTGTCTCCCGGTTTGAGGCAAGCCATATAAATAGCAGCGTTTGCTTGTGACCCTGAATGGGGTTGTACGTTGGCATATGAGGTATTGAACAGTTTTTTTGCCCGGTCGATGGCAAGTTGTTCTATTTTGTCGATGACTTCGCAACCACCATAGTAACGTTTGTTAGGATAGCCTTCGGCATATTTGTTGGTAAGTATCGACCCCATGGCGTGCATTACTTCCGTGCTGACGAAATTTTCTGAAGCGATGAGTTCTATACCCCGTATTTGACGGTCTTTTTCCTCTTCTATCCAATCAAAAACAATGTCTTTTTCATGTGTGGTAGTCGTTGTCATAAATATGAGGCTTTTAGTTTTTAAAAGATAGAGCGATCTTTGCAACTCAGATCAGTTGTCATTTTTTTTTGATGCTGAATAATTTTATCCTGATTTTGCGATAAAATTAATTTTTTCATTTTTTTTTTCGTCGATTTTCAGTGACCTTATTTATGACGAGAATGTTGTATGAGAGAAAGATATTAAAATATTTGTAAATCAATACATTGTTTCGTCTCCTTAGACTAGGAAATAAAAAAATTTGGTTCTATGCTTAGAAGACCGATCAAAGTAAGCTTTAGTGAACTATATATGGATCCTTCTACCAGAAGGAGTGAGTTTTTAGAAAGGTTAAGCACGTGATCCACTGGGAAGGGATGGAAAAAGAAATAAGAAAAATATATCAAAAAGGACAGGAAATAAAAGGCCAACCTGCTTACAGTGGAATATCGTTATTTAAGATGATGCTTTTGAGACACTGGTATGATCTCAATGATGTAGAAACAGAAAAATTGGTGAAAGAATCTTTGACCTGTATGCGATTTTTTGATTTTCGATTGGAAAAGCAGATCCTAGATCATACGATTCTATGCAGAGTTCGCAATGAAATAGTAGTAAAAAAGGCATATGAGCCTTACTGAAAAAGATCAATAAGGAATTAAGAAAGCACTCAAGCGATAGTTAAAACAGGAGTGATAGTATATGCCAATATTACAATGAGCCCCTTTGCTTCCAAGGAAGATCCTACCTACGTAGTAGGAGGATCGAAAGGAAGAGGGGAAAAAGCAAATCAATCAAAAAAGAGAAAGGGTAAAAAAAAGAGACTCAATCAGGAATAGAGATTCAAGGGAAATGGCTCAAGAAATTAGGTAAACTCTACTACAGATACAAAAAGAACATAGGGGTGCATAAAAATGGAATGATACTAGCAATACATAGTGTAGCAGCCAATGAGCATGATAGTAGAGAGAGCTAAATTCATTAATAAGAAAACTAGGATATAACCCCATAGAAATATATGGAGACAAAGGTTACCAAGTGCAAGCCAACATGGCTTACTTTCATAGTCGAGCCATCAAATACCGTATACAGAAGAAAGGTTATATGACCTTACCTTAAGGGGATAGCTATATTATTCAACAAATTAGTGAGTAAAAACCGATGGGTAGTAGAACGTGCTTGTGTCAGTATAAAGCGTTGGCTTGGATCAGGAATGGCTAGTTACAAAGGATTAACTCGTTTGCATGCCCAGCATCTTATAGATGCTATAGCATATAATTTATATCGTGCCTTTGGCATTATTATTAGCTGTTCATAAAAATAGATATATTTAATTAATTTATAATCAACAGTATTTAATACAATGTGAAAGACTAAATTCACATCGTCTCTAACGAGGCCCATCTAGCAGGCTGAATAAACGTAATCCACCATTAACACAATGCGTTCGTTCTATATATAGTTAACTAAACTTAGTTGTTCATAATCTTTTTTTTATTTTCTGCTCCAGATAGACGAAACAATATATTGATTTACGATTTTTTAATCTCCTTTTCTGATGCAACTATCTCGATTTTTTATAAGTGATGAAGCTGTAGTTATACGGGTTTTTTTCATCTTTGTAATGAAAAACTTCAGGTGATTTTTTCCATTTTTCAAGATCAATCTCCGGGAATGTTACATCTCCGCAGAAGTTATGATGTACTTTAGTTATCTCTAAAGTATCTACTATATCCAAGGCTTGCCTATATATTTCTCCGCCACCGATGATGAAAACCTTCTCTGTTTGATCTCCGACAGAAGAAATGGCTTTCCGTAACGAACCGGCGATTTTTATTCCGGGGACTGTATAATCAGTATTTCTTGTGATGATGATATTTTCTCGTTCAGGCAAAGCTTTTCCAATGGATTCAAAAGTTTTTCGCCCCATAATGACTGCGTGACCTGAAGTCATCTTTTTGAAATGCTTCAAGTCATTGGGTAAATGCCAGATTAAACGGTTGTTTTTTCCGATGATACCATTTTCAGCTAGAGCGGCGATGAGTATGATTTCCATAGACTTTTTGGTACTTGTCATTCGCTTTTTTATATTCGTTGATCCCGTATAAGAACAAGTAAACGTAGCAAATTACCGGAGTCAAGTAGGAGACTTGTACGTTGGTCATATCGGTCAACTCCCCTTGAATGAGTGGGATGATAGAACTATCTACTATACTCATTATCAATAATGAATATCCTATTGGAGTGTCTTTATGAATATCTCTTACGGCCAATCTGAAGATGGTGGGAAACATGATCGAGTTGAATAGACCAATTCCGATGATTCCCCACGTGGCCAAAGTTGAAGAAGTGAGCGCGCCGATAAACAGAGAAACGATCACCAATAAGGAAAATACAGCCAAAGTACGGTGAGGACTATTGGATCTAATAAAAAAACTATCCTTCAGAAGGATCAACACCCAGAAATATAGCGTTACTTCAGGGTTGAGGTTGGTAACTCCTCCTGAATAATAAAACGCTGAGGTGAGCGCTATCAATATCAATCCCAACTTGTTTTTTATCCATTTTTGAGAGAAAAAAAGATCGGAAAAAACGTCTAATCATTGCTCCTACCAATAGAGTGAGAGAAAGTGAGAAAATTGACTATGATTAATTTCAGAGATTCCAGAATCTTCTAAAAAAACGATAATCAAACTTCCGATGGATACTTCGCCTCTAACATACATAAAAATGGCGATGATGCCATATTTGAGATGCCTATATTTTTTGATTAAGATATAGCTGTAAGCGGTGATCCCTTTCTCGTCTTTATGACGCAGCTTCGAAAGCTGCGTTATTTTGAGGAATAAGTCTATCAGGAACAATATGAGGCTTATCATCAAATATGGATCTTTTATGCTGTTGTCAGTTTTCTCCCAATTGATCGGAATCGGAATCCAAAATCAACGTGTTTTCGACCAATGGAGCTATCGTACATCCCAGAGAATTGAAGCCTGGACGAAATTGAGTCGTCCAGAGGCTGTTTCAGGTCTCCCCAATAAAGTAACATATGGATTGGATCCGATTTGTAGAAGCGTTATGCCTGAATACGATACGAATAAAGCTACTAGGAATGATGGATATGAATGCAAAGAGTATGCTGGATAAAATAATAAACTTCCGATAGCTGAAATCAGTAGACCGATTAAGATAATGTTTTTATATCCTATTTTCATAATAAGATTTCCATGGGGGAAATAACAATAGATAGTAGAGGGTTGAACCGACAAAATAGTCCAAAAAGAAACAGAATTGTATAAGAATGGATTGAAAATAATTCAGATCGAAGATTGATTTCAACTTTGGAATCAGTATATCGTTCATGCTTGTGATAACGCCACAGGAGAAGAATAGTAGAGGAACCATTGTGTTAATGGTGGATTACCTTTATTCAGCCCCTATATGAGCTTCGTTAGAGAAAAATGTAGATTTAATCTTTCACATTATATTCGAAATACTATTGATTATAAATCAATTAATTGTGTTTATTTTTATGGACAGCGCATAATAATTCCAGAGGAAGGATACAAATTATGCTCCATAGCCTCCATAAGATGCTGGGCATGCACACGATCTAATCCTTTGTAACAAGCCTTTCCTGGTACAAACCAGGGATGTATACTACTAAAAGTACATTCTACTACCCATCTGGTTTTACTCACTAATTATGTTGAATAAGATAGCCATCTCTACTTAAGGGACGGTTCCTATAGGCTTCTTCTGTATACGGTCTTTTATGTCTGACTATGAAAGTCAGACACGTTGGTTGGCACTTGGTAATCTTTTTCTGAATATACTTCTCTGGGCTTATATCCTAGATTGCTTATTATAACGGCCTTAGCCTTTCTACTATCATGCTCATTGGCTGCTACGCTATGTAGCAGCTAGTATCATTCCATTTTTATGCCCCCTATATTCTTCTTATATCTGTAGTAGAGTTTACCTGATTTCTTGAGCCATTTTCCTTGAGTGTCTATTCCTGATTGAGTCTCTTTTTTCACCTTTTCTTTTCTTTTACTGATTTGATTTTGCCCTATTCCTTCCGATCCTCCACTACGTAGGTAGGAACTCCCTTGTGAAAAAGTGCTTTACTGCTAATACTAGCATCTACTATGACTCCTGTTCCTTATTTATTTTTCTCACTAAGAGCCCATACACCTTTTTGGCTACTATTTCATTCCGAAATCGGAATAGAGCCGTATAGATATTTGGGTTCTTATTTTCCAATCGGAAACAAAAAAAGCACATGCAGCTCAAGGTTCTTTCACCAATTCTTCCGTGTCTACATCAGTGAGATCATATCAGTAACTCAAAAGCATCATCTTAAATAATTATATTTCGCTATAGGCAGATTGGTCTTTTATTCCCTAGTCTTTTTGATATATTTTTCTTATTTCTTTTTCCATCCACTTCCCAGTAAATCAATGTGTTTAATCTTTTAAAAAAAACAATCCTTCTGGTAGAACGTTCCATATATAGTTCGCTAAAGCTTATTTACGAGGTACTTCTGATTATAGAATCCGAATTCTATTTTTTATTTCTTATTTCAAGTATATGAAATAATATATTTATATTACAAATATTTCCCCTACTCCCTTCTCTCATACAAGATTATCAATTCGTATCATCCGTGTCGTTTTAAATCAAACCTCAGACGCAAATCTGGTATCCGGCTGAAAATCCTCTAAGAACTTGGTAGTATAATTTCCTTTGAGGAAATTTTCATCATGCATGAGCTGTCTATGGAATGGTATGGTGGTATGCACGCCCTCTATGATAAACTCGTCTAACGAGCGACTCATTTTGGCAATGGCAGCCTTTCTGCTTCTGGCCGTAGTGATCAGCTTAGCAATCATGGAATCATAATAAGGAGGGATGAAGTAACCGGCGTAAGCATGAGTGTCTACACGTACACCTTGACCTCCGGGTATATGCATCTGAGTGATTTTCCCGGCTATGGGACGAAAATCTCGATACGGATCTTCGGAGTTGATCCGACATTCTATGGAAAACATCTTAGGATAGTAATGTTTCCCTGAAAGTTTTTCTCCTGCCGCTAGAAGAATTTGCTCACGGATCAAATCATAGCCGGTAACTTCTTCAGTGATGGGATGCTCGACCTGGATTCGGGTGTTCATTTCCATGAAATAAAAATTCCGATCTCGATCAACCAAAAACTCTATCGTTCCTACACCTTCATAACCAATAAATTCCACTGCTTTTACGGCTGTTTGACCCATTTTTTCTCTCAAAGCTTGTATCAAAAAAGGAGAAGGAGTCTCCTCTACCAACTTTTGATTCCGACGTTGAATGGAACAATCTCTTTCAGAAAGATGACAAGCTTTACCATATTGGTCTCCTGCGATTTGTATTTCTATATGTCGAGGTTCCAATATGAGCTTTTCCATATATATATCTTCTTTTCCGAAAAAAGATTTACTCTCTTGTATGACTATTTTCCAAGCATTTTTCAAATCCACCTTGTCCCAAACGGCACGCATGCCTTTTCCTCCGCCACCGGAACTAGCCTTGAGCATGACAGGGTAACTGATCTCATCGGCTATCCTCTCCGCTTCTTCATAACTCTCAAGCAGACCGTCCGAACCGGGAATACAGAGTACCCCGGCCTTCTTCATGGTTTCTTTTGCTGAATATTTATCTCCCATGCTTTCTATCTGCTCGGGCAAAGGTCCTATAAATTTGATACCGTGTTTCGCGCACATCGAAGAGAAATAAGCATTTTCGGCTAAAAAACCGTAACCAGGATGGATAGCATCCGCATTAGTAATCTCCGCAGCGGCAATCAAGTGAGGGATGTTGAGATATGATTGCGTCGGAGCAGCGGCTCCGATACAAACAGCCTCGTCTGCAAAACGCACGTGAAGACTGTGAACATCTGCCGTAGAATAAACAGCTACGGTCTTGATACCCATCTCCCTAGCCGTACGTATAATGCGCAAAGCGATTTCACCCCGATTAGCGATCAGTATCTTCTTGAACATTGAAATCTTCTTTTTATTATGAAATGAAGCCATTAAGAAGGATCTACTAAAAACAAAGGTTGATCATATTCTACTGGGGAAGCGTCTTCTACAAAGATCTTGACGATTTTTCCGGAAATTTCAGCCTCTATGTCATTGAAAAGCTTCATAGCCTCTATTACACAAAGCTTTGCTCCAGGCTCTATCTTATCACCTATTTTTATATAAGGCTCTTTGTCAGGAGCAGGTCTATGATAAAAAGTTCCGATCATAGGCGACCTGACAGTGACATATTGCGATTCCAAAATCTCTTCTTCTTGCCTCCATTCCTTAGGATATTCAACAGCAGGAAATACCGTGGCAGGCTGGGATAATTCTGGCAATACTTCGACTGAAGGAAACATGGAATTTTGCTCAACAGGAACCTTATTTTTGATGTGAACTTGAGTATCGCCCACTTTGACATCTACCTCGTAAACCCCAGATTTGGAAACAAACTGAATCAAAGCTTTGATATCTTTTAAATCCATAATCTTAAATTGTAAATATTTTTGATGTTTGAAATCATGATTTAGCGTACCGGAAATCAAGAATAAGCCTCTGTTTTACAGAATTTGTCATGTAAATATAAAAAAAGTCCTACTTACCTATTCAAGTAGAACTCTGATTTAGATCCTTTATATTAACTTTCCGTGTCGACTGGCTGTTTCTCAAGAACCACCTTACCTCTGTAATAGAGCTTATCCTCATACCAATGCGCATGATGGAACAAATGGGCCTGCTTGGTAGTAGGATCGGTAGCCAACTGAGGCAACTCCGCCTTATAATGAGTTCTACGCTTGTTTTTTCTAGCTTTGGATTGTCTTCTCTTAGGATGTGCCATTTGTCTTGTTTTTTTATTACAAATTCTTTATATCACTCAATCATAATCCCTTCTTCAATATATCTCACAGTATATTGTTACAATAAATTCAATACTTTAGAACTCATCTCCCCTTTCTCTACATCAAGATGAATCTTTCTTTTAGGTAAATACAAAAAAAAATTCATAAACATATTGCGCTATACTGACTTTACTTTTTCTAAAAAGCAAAATAAAAACCCCATTATCTTCATTAGAAAACGTTTTCCAGAACTTTACGACCAAAATTCATTTTTCATTTAAGCGGTGAATAAAGGGCTCTAGAGAAAAATCACAAATCAAACCCCAATGTTCCTTGCACATAAAAATGGATGATAAAAATATCGGAGCATTCTCTACATCAAGAAAAAAATCAAACTTCGGTTAATTAAAAACCTTCTTACAGTCAAATAACTTAAAGAAGTTTTCATCTATCTCGAAACGGAAAAAAACTTGTATTGACTCAAGCGAAAAAAGAAAATAGTGTAAGCCATTCACCTTTGATCCATAAACTATTCTCCAATAGGGAAATGCGAATTTACATCTTTTTAATTTCAAAACATTCCCAACGCCTACATATTGAAGAAGTTGCATGAGAGAAGGTTTTTAAAATATTTGTAATATCAATATGTTATTTTGTATATTTGAAGTAGAAAATAAAAAATATTCGGCTCTATGCTAAGAAGCACTGCACAAATAATTTTTAGCGAACTATATATGGAACGTTCTAGCAGAAAGAGTGAGTTTTTCAAAAGGTTAAACACCTTGATCCACTGGGAAAGGATGGAAAAAGAAATAAAAAAACGTATCAAAAAATCCAGGGAATAAAAGACCAACCTGTTTACAATGGAATATCGTTATTTAAGATGATACTTTTGAGTCACTGGTATGATCTCAGTGATGTAGGAACGGAAGAATTGGTAAAAGATTACATATTCTGCATACGACTTTGTAATCTTTCGATTGAAAGATCAGATTCCAGATTATACGACTCTATGCAAATTTCGAAATGAAATAGTAGTCAAAAAGGCATATGATAGCTTACTGAAAAAATCAATAAGGAATTAGAAAAACATCAGTCTATACTTAAAACTGGTCTGATAGTAGATACCAGTATTACAGTGCCCCCCTTTGATTCTAAAGGAAGCTCCTATCTACGTAGTGAGAACGTTGCATGGAAGAAGGATGTTAAAATATATGTAAATTAATATATTATTTCGTCTATTTGGAGTAGAAAATAAAAAATTCGGTTCTATGCTCAGAAGCACCGCACAAATAAGCTTTATTGAACTATATATGGAACGTTCTACCAGAAGGAGTAAGTTTTTCAAAAGGTTAAAGACCTTGAGCCAGAGGGAAGAGATGGAGAAAGAAACTAAGAAAAATATATCAAAAAGTCCAGGGAATAAAAGACCAATCTGCTTACAGTGGAATATCGTTATTTAAGATGATGTTTTTGAGTCACTGGTATGATCTCAGTGATGTAGGAATAGAAAAATTTGTGAAAGAATCATTGAGCTGCATGCACTTTTCTGGTTTTCGATTGAAAGATCAGATCCCAGATCATACGACTTTATGCAGATTTTGCAATGAAATAGTAGCCAAAAGGCATATGAGCTCTTACTGAAAAAGATCAATAAGAATTAGGAAAACATCAGGAGATAGTTAAAACAGGAGTGACAATAGATTCTGTATTACAGTGAGTTACATTTCTCCCAAGGGAAATCCTATCTACGTAGTGGAGGATCAGAAGGAAGAGGGGAAAAGCAAATAAGTCAAAGAAAAGAAAGAGTAAAAAAAGAGACTCAATCAGGAATAGATATTCATGGAATATGCTCAAGAAATCAGATAAACTTTACTACGGATATAAGAATCTCATAGGGGAGGATAAAAATGGAATGAGATACTATCCGTACATAACGTAGCGCCAATGAGCATGATCGTAGAGGACTAAATCCATTAATAATCAAACTAGTATATAAACCCAGAGAAGTGTATACAGATAAAGGTTACCAAATCCCCGCTAACGTGTCTTACTTTCATAGTCGAAACATTAAAGACCGTATACAGAAGAAAGCCTATAGCCCCCCTTAATTAGGGTAGCTATATTATTCAATATAATTAGTGAGTAAAAACCGATGGGTAGTAGAACGTACTTTTGTCAGTATAAAGCGTTGGTCTGGATCAGACAAGATTTGTTACAAAGGATTAGCTCGTGTGCATGCCCAGCATTTTATGGAGGCTATGGATCATAATTTGTATCGTACGCCTGATATTATTATTCGCTGTTCATAAAAATAGACACAATTAATTAATTTATAATCAATAGTATTTCGAATACAATGTGAAAGAGTAAATCTAGATCGTCTCCAACGAAGCCCATCTAGGAGGTTGAATAAACGTAATACATCTTAACACAATGGTCGCATTTTTATCTTTTTCTTGTGCAATACCTCGATTGATATTTGAAATAAAATTATCTTTCCTTTTTCTAAGTTTCATATTGAAAAATGAGAAAAGATAACCATCATTACTCTGTGATTTTGGCTGGAGGGATAGGGAGTCGTTTTTGGCCGGTGAGCACCAGATCTTGTCCCAAACAATTCTATGATATTTTAGGTTTGGGGAAAACTTTGATACAGCAAACTTTTTCCAGAGTTTCTGAAGTAATTTCTTCGAAAAATATTTTTGTCATCACTCATGAAGATTACAAGTCTTTGGTGTATGAGCAATTGCCCGATTTGCCCGAGTCCAATTTGCTTTTGGAGCCTTTTATGATGAATACGGCCCCGAGTGTCGCTTATGCTTCATTCAAAATCCGGGCTCGTGATAAAAATGCTTGTATTCTTGTAGCTCCTTCGGATCATCTCATTACTGAGGAGAAAAAGTTCTACGAAACGCTTGAATGGGCTTTTCAAGAAGCGAGTCAAAGACAACGTTTGATTACTCTAGGGATAGAGCCCATCCATCCTAATACGGGATATGGGTATATTCAATTCATTCAGGAATCCGATACTTCACTTGTCAAAAAGATGAAAACTTTTGTAGAAAAGCCTTCCCGTGAGATTGCTTCCGAGTTTCTCCATTCAGGCGATTTTTTATGGAATTCCGGTATATTTGTTTGGAATGTTCAAACCATATTGGAAGCCTATAAAAAGCATTTACCACATATGTATAATGTTTTTTCTGCAGGAGAGGAGAAAATGGACGCCGAAGATGAGCAAACTTTTATACAATCAATATTTCCCACTTTACAACGTATTTCAATTGATTACGGCATTTTGGAGAAAGCGGATGACGTTTATGTAATCCCTTCCCATTTCGGGTGGAGCGATTTAGGGACTTGGAGTACCCTTTGTGATAAGGTTCCTAAAGACATTTCAGGTAATACAGTGATAGGAAAAAAAGTTCTTTTTTACGATTCCTTGGACAATATCGTTTGTTTGAATAATAAAAAAGCTGCTATTATAGAGGGCTTGAATGGTTATATTATAATAGAGACATCTAGAGCTTTGCTTATTTGTAAAAAGGAAAAAGAGCAAGAGATCAAACGGTTTGTAAATGATTTGAAAATTGAAAAAGGAGAAGAATTTTTGTGATGTGTTTTTCGAATCTGTGGAGGGCGAGATCTTATTTATTGTAAAAAAGTTATTATCATGAAGAATATTTTAACTTCTTTTATTCTTTTGGTAGGCACTCTCATGTTTTCTCAAGTACAGCATAAAGTAGCTCTAGGTGAGACCGTCTATAAGCTTGGCAGGCAATATAATGTTACCGTAAAAAAAATCCTTCAGAGTAATACTGGGTTGAATTACAGATATTTGAAGGAGGGAGAAACGGTCCTTATACCTACTCAAGAAAGCGTCCTAAGTAAAAATCAATCATTGATATATCAAGTACAAACCGGAGAAACCCTCTATACTATATCCAAGAAATACGGTATAGATATACAGACCTTCATCAAACAAAATCCTCATGTGTCTAAAGGATTGAAACAGGGTGATTTTTTATTTATCAATGTGAAAAATACTGAACAGTCTTTAGTATCTCACCGAGACACTGCTTCAACGTCCGAGAAAAAAATGACCACTTATCAAGTGAAAGCAAAAGAAACGCTCTATAGCATCAGTAAGCGTTTCGGCTTATATCAAGAAGAGTTGAAAAAGATAAACCCCAAGCTAAAAAACGGATTGAAGAAAGGTATGATATTACGCGTTCCCGCGAAAAAAGATTCGGTGCAAGAAAAAAATATCCTTGATAAATCCCTAAAACCATTACCCAAAAATTCTGCATATGATTTTATTATCTATACCGTTAAGGACGGTAACACTATTTTTAGTATCATGCGTGCGTATGATATTGGTTTGGAAGACCTTATGGATTATAACCCGGGATTGAAAAAAGGATTGAAGGTTGGAATGGATCTAAAAATTCCTTCCCGTAAGAGAAGGAGAGCCAAGGTGTCCCCTACTCTAGACGGAATCAATGTCGTGCTGATGCTGCCCTTACTTGCCCAAAAGCCTCATATTGATGAACTCAGCAAACATGCTATTGCTTTCTATCTCGGAGCAAAAGCAGCAATAGCTTCCGTAGCTCAGAAGAGGAAAGTTTATGTCAAAGTTTTTGACACTGAGAACGACAAAAAAAAAATAGAGAATTTTTTAAATACCTATGATTTTTCTTTAATTCACGCAATCATAGGTCCCTTTTTTCGCTCAAGTGTAGAACAAGTGGCACAGGCCTTGAAAAACGAAAAAACCCCTGTAGTCGCTCCGTTAAGTGCTTCCGAAACATTGGATATCTACCCCAACGTAGTCCAAGCTAAGGTCAAAGATCAATATTTGGTAGATCCTATCGTAGAAGAGATCAAACGTGGTCCTTCCTCGGTCAAGACCGTATATTTGATCGGATCTAAACAAGCCGAGGCAGTAACGCAACGTTTTAAATCTCTTCTTTTAGAAGTTCGATCTCAAATGCAGATTATAACCGATGATCTCTCAACCATTCCATCCGACGCTCCTCCTTTTTTTGCCGTTTTATTAGGTGAAGATCCCAAGCTTGGACAATCTTTCGTGCAAACCGTACAGGATTTTAAACCCGGGCAGATCATCCCTTTGGGTGTAGGGTACAATGAGGCTTATTACAACAACGTCGCTCTGTTGAAAAAATATGGGTTGGTCTTCACCGTAAGGTATCATAGCAATAAAGATGAAGCCGCACAGCGAAGGTTTGAGAAGCTTCGTAAAGAAACTGATGAAAATCCGGATAAATACAAATTATTGGGATTTGACCTTACTCTGGATGTGCTGGAGCGTCTTTTGAAAAATAAAAAACTGTTGCCTAATCTTGAAGATAAAGAATCATCTGGCATCATATCCAAATATCGATATGAAAAATTGTCCGATGGAGGCTATATTAACAAAGGGATATGGCTGACTAGCATGAAATCATCCGAGGCAGCTTCAGCCGTTTTGAAAAATTGATTTCAAGCAACGTTCACATGAATTTTCTTCTTCTTCTAACGTGAGGATTGTACGTGTTACGCCCAATCTTCATTCTTTTTAATTGTTCCTTTATCATTTTGATCTGGTCTTCCATAAGTCCGGCCTTATCCAGCTTCTTGGCCTCCGTCAAGAGCGTTTCGGATTCTTTCTTTTTTCCCTTTGAGGCCTCTATTACGGCCAGATTCAATTTGGTTATCGCACGATTGTATTTGAATTTCAATCCGATCTCCAATGCGGTGCGCAGGTCTCGTTCTGACTGACTGATATTTGAATTTGCGTTCGTCAGCCCCTTTAAAAAGTAATAATAAGCTTGCTGGCTTTTGATGAGTTGTGATTTTGGATTTTTAATGTGGGCTAAGCATCTTTTCGTTCCATCCATGTCACCTTTGCTAGATTTGAAAAAAGCCATGAGCAAAAATTCATTTCTGATGAAAAGAAAAATAGGTGTTAAAATTAACAAGATCAGGAATACCCCCCAGCCTGTCTCCCGATGAGTGAAAGCATAAACGGATCCAAAAAGCATTAAAGCAGCAATAAAGAGTTTGATGTATTTATTCATGGACCTAAACTATTGTTATTAAAATGTATTAAGCTTATTTAATCTCCTAGATGGCCCCGTTGGAGACAACGGAAAATTTATTTATTCACATCGTATTCGAAAAAAAATATTAATTATAACTCAATTAATAACATTTATTTTTATAAACAGATCATAATCATCCCAAAGGTATAATACAAATCATGAGCCATAGACTCCATAAGATGCTGGGCATATACACGAGTTAATCCTTCGTAAGGGGCCTTTCCTAATTGAAAACAAGGCTTTGAGACCATTATGTTAATGCTGGAATTACGGTTATTCAACCTCCTAGATGGCTTCGTTGGAGAACGATGTAGATTTAGTATTTTACATTGTATTTTAAATATTATTGATTGTAAATCAACTAATTATATCTTTTTTTTTTATGAACAGCGAATAATAATGCCAGGGGAACGATACAAATCATGAGCCATCACCTCCATAAGATGCTGAGCATGTACACGAGCTAATCCTTTGTAACGAACCTTTTCTGATCTAAACCAACCCTTTATACTACCAAAAGTAGGTTCTACTACCCATCGGGGTATACTCATTAATTTGCTGAATAATACATCTACCCTACTTAAGGAGAAGTTCTTATAGGCTTCTTTTGTAGACGGTATTTGATACCTTTACTATGAAAATAAGACCTGTTGGCTGGCATTTAGTAACCTTTTTCTGCCTATACTTCTCTAGGTTTATATCCTAGTTTTCTTATTAATGGCTTTACCCCTCTACTATCATGCTCATTGTCTGCTACGCTATGTACTGCTAGTATCATTCTATTTTTATCCACCCTTATATGCTTCTTGTATTTGTAGTAGAGCTTACCTGATTTCTTGAGCCATTTTCCTTGAGTGTCTACTCCTGATTGAGTCTCTTTTTTTACCCTATGCTTTTCTTTGACTGATTTGCTTTTTCCCCTCTTTCTTCCGATCCTCCTCTACGTAGGTAGGGCCCTTTTGGGAAAAGAGACTCACTGTAATACTGGCATCTATTATCAATCCTATTTTAACTATCGTCTAAT
Organism: Flavobacteriales bacterium Tduv; assembly: GCA_047528255.1. Taxonomy (GTDB): domain Bacteria; phylum Bacteroidota; class Bacteroidia; order Flavobacteriales; family Blattabacteriaceae. The sequence goes on from CP180024.1 coordinate 277,431, forward strand.
TTTTCTAATTCCTTATTTATCTTTTTCAGTAAGAGCTCATATGCCTTTTTGGCTACTATTTCATTACGAACTCTGCATAGAGTTGTATGATCTGGGATCTGATCTTCCAATCGAAAACCACAAAATAGCATGCAGCCTATGGAATCTTTTACCAATTTTTCTGTTCCTACATCACTCAGATTACACTAATGAATCAAAAGTATAATCGTAAATAACTATATTCCACTATAGGAAGGTTAGTTTTTTATTGCCTGGCCTTTTTGATATATTTTTCTTATTTCTCTCTCCATCCCTTCCAGTAGCTCAAGGTGTTTAACCTTTTGAAAAATTCACTCCTTCTGGTAGAACGTTCTATATATAGCTCGCTAAAGTTTATTTTCGTGGTGCTTCTGAGCGTAGATCCGAATCTTTTTTTACTTTTACTCTAAAAAAACACGAAATAATATGTTGATTTACAAATAATTTAAACCTTTTCTCTCATGCAATGATCTAGGATCAATTTTTTTTTAGAATTGATAAAGTGCTATTAACCCCGGCGGGCTTTTATCCATTGCATCATGTCTTCGTAGTTCGACGCGTTCAATCTATGTCCAGCGTCGTACTCTTTATAAAAGAATGGGATTTTGTTTCGATCGAGTAGGGCAGGGCCTTTCCTAGCTAATTCTATTGGGATGATGGTATCTTTCCTGCCGTGAGAAACGAAAAAATCCAATGACGTAGCTATCGTTTTCACCTCTCCAGGCAAAAGATCCTTATGCGGGAAGCCGCTCAGAGCAATCACTTTTTTAACCTTTTCAGGATGATATAAAGCGATGGCGTAGCTTAATATGGATCCTTGACTGAATCCGAATAACCATACGTCGTTCTTGCTCAGATGGTAATGTTCCGTAGCCTCGTCGATAAAGGAAGTGATCTTTTCACGCGCTTCGACGGCTTGTGTAATGTTTGCGGAAGGGCCTTTTTCTGAAAATTCTATGGCGTACCAGGCGAACCCTCCGAAGGGCAAGGGATGCGGTGCTTGTAAACTAATAACGAAAAAACACGCAGGAAGATCCTTTGCGAAGGAAAAAAGATCTTTTTCGTCGGCGCCGTAGCCGTGGATGATCAAAAACAGAGGTGGCCTATCTATCGCCGTTAAAGGCTTTCTGATCACGTGTTTAATGGAAAGTGTATCCAAAAGCATGGTCACAACCTAATTTGAGTGAAAATGAAAAAATTTTGTCTTTGAAAAAAAAAATTATCCATTGCGAATCTATAAAAAATATCATAGATCAAAAAAAAAATTAAATACTCCGAGTTCGGAGTATCTCAAAATTATCCTTTACAGGATCTTCTTTGTTAAGAAGATCTTGATACTTTGACTAACGCCATCACCAATTTAATGTCGTGAGAACGTTGCATGGGAGAAAGAGGTTAAAATATTTGTAAATCAATATATTGTTTCGTATATATTGGCGTATAAAATAAAAAATTCGGATCTATGCTCAAAAGCACTGCACAACTAAGCTTTAGTTAACTATATTATGTAACGTTCTACCAGAAGAAGTGAGTTTTTCAAAAGGTTGAATACCTTGATCCACTGGGAAGGGATAGAAAAAGAAATAAGAAAAACATATCAAAAAGGACAGGGAATAAAGGGTCAACCACTGCATACAGTGGAATATCGTTATTTACGATGATGCTTTTGAGTCACTAGTATGATCTCAGTGATGTAGGAACGAAAAAATTGGTGAAAGAATCCTTGATATGCAGATTTCACAATGAAATAGTAGCCAAAAAGGTATATGATCGCCTACTGAAAAAGATCAATAAGGAATTAGAAAAGTATCAGGAGATAGTTAAAACAGGAGTGATAGTAGAGATGCCAGTATTAGAGTGAATCCCCTTGCTCCCAAAGGATCTTCCTACGTACGTAGTGGAGGATCCGGAAGGAAGAGGGGCAAAAGGACATCAGTAAAAGAAAAGAAAGGGTAAAAAAGGACTCAATCAGCATTAGAGATTCAAGAAAAATGGCTCAATAAATCAGGTAAACTCTACTACGGATACAAGAAGCACATAGGAGGGGGGGGTAAAAAAGGAACGATACTAGCGTTACATAGCGCATCCGCCAATGAGTATGATAGTACATTGGATCAATGTCGTTAACTTTTTTGAAAAATTAACTACCTTCTAGTAGAACGTTCCATATATAATTCACTAAAGCTTATTTGCGCGGTGCTTCTGATCATAGATCCGGTTTTTTATTTTCTACTCCAAATGTACGAAACAATATATTGATTTACAAATATTTTAACCTCTTTCTCTCATGCACATTCTCATATTTAAAGTTATTGTCGAATATTATTGAACTTTCAATGACTCAAAAATTTCAGAATAAGTTTTCAACTTATACAGTTAATGAAGTACTACCAACCGAACGTCGATCCGGACCGGTATAGACTTGTCTAGGGCGTCCTATCGGGGCTCCTTTGATTCGTATTTCCTTCCAGTGAGCCATCCAACCAGGTAGACGTCCCATGGCGAACATTACGGTAAACATCTCTTTCGGGATACCAACGGCTTGATAGATGATTCCTGAGTAAAAATCCACGTTAGGGTAAAGTTTTCGCTCAATAAAATAAGGATCCTCCAGAGCTGTTCTTTCCAGATTTTTCGCTAATTCGAGAAGGGGATTATTAATATCTACTTGTGTTAAGAGCTCATCGGCAGCCTTTTTTATAATTTTAGCTCTGGGGTCAAAATTTTTATATATCCTATGTCCAAAACCCATTAGACGGAAAGGATCATTTTTATCCTTAGCCTTATCTATCCATTTTTTTAAATGGCTTCCGTCTTTCAAAATATTTTCGCACATCTCTATGACGGCTTGATTAGCTCCCCCATGCAGACGCCCCCAAAGAGCGCTGACGCCAGCCGAAATGGAGGCGAAGAGTCCTGCTTGTGCAGAACAGACCAAGCGTACTGTAGATGTAGAACAATTTTGCTCATGGTCTGCGTGTAAGATCAAAAGTATATCAAGCGCTTTAGCTATTGTCGGGCAGATTTCATAAGACTCTGTCGGCAGAGAAAACAACATTCTGAGGATGTTGGAAGTATAATCCAAACAATTATCCGCATAAACTGGAGGTAACCCTGTTTTTTTACGATAAGTCCAAGCAGCCAGTATGGGAAACTGAGCTAATAGTTTTACCAGAGCTGAATGCATATCTTTTTCAGAGTGAGCGTTCACTGCATCAGGGTTAAAAGCAGTCAGAGCACAGCTGAGAGAAGAAAGCATTCCCATAGGATGGGCCGATCTAGGAAATCCGTTGAGAATGTCAAGCATTTCTTCGTTAACAAGGTTGTGCCTTTTGACGTCTTTGGAAAAGCAATCCAATTGTGTGGGGTTAGGAAGTTCTCCTTTGAGGAGTAGATAACTCACCTCGAGAAAGGAACATTTCTCGGCAAGTTGTTCAATAGGGTAACCTCTGTAAAATAGCTCTCCCTTTTCTCCATCAAGAAAGGTGATGGCACTTTTGGTAGCTCCCGTGTTTTTAAAGCCCGGATCAATGGTAATGAAGCCGGTATCTTTTCTGAGTTGAGATATATCAATGGCTTTGTCACCACAAGTCCCTACAACGATAGGAAGCTTTTGCCGCTGCCCATCAAGATCAATAGTAGCGAAATCAGACATAAAAGATAATTTTTAGGCTAAAGTACTCAAAAGCTATAGCTTTATCATCTAAAAGGATCATCTTTTTAAGAGAAACGAAAGAGTGAAAATTAAAAAAGTAATAAATCCTCCTGCTTTTTCTACTTCTTTATTCTCCAATATAGCCATCGTCTACGCAGAAGAAGAGATGTGCTTGCTCAATCTTATCAAGAGATTGAACAACGTAGACATACAAAAATAAGGGGTAAAACTCACCCCTGAAGAAATCTATAGAGTCAACCGGCCATCTTTGAAAAGATGCCATCATCAATTTCGGCGGCTTTTGCACCGGAAAGATTATATAGGACCAAGGGTTGGTATTAACCAATGGCTATTTCTCTTACTGACGTCGTAGTAAAACTCTCTTCAAAATAAAAAAAATTACCTCACGAACGGATTTTGGCTTATAAAAACAGACAAAAACTCAGAACCAAATAAAAATTTGTATGTGAAATTCGAGAACGTTTCGAGAATGGAGAACATTTCATGAGAGAAGGAGGTTAAAATATTTGTAAATTAACATATTGTTTCGTATACATCTGGAGATGTAGGAACGGAAGAGTAATAAGTGAAAGAATTCTTGAGCTGCATGCGATTTTGTGTTTTCCGATTGGAAGATCAGATCCTAAATCATACGACTCTATGCAGATTTCGCAATGAAATAGTAGCCAAAAAAGTATATGAGCCTTACTGAAAAAGATCAATAAAAAATTAGAAAAGCATCAGGCAATAGTTAAAACAGGCGTTATAGTAGACACCAGTATTACAGTATGCCCCTTGTTCCCAAGAGAACAATTACTATGTAGTGAGACTATTGAGTCAATGGTGTATTACTTTTATTCAGCCTCTTAGATGGGCTTCGTTAAAGAATAATGAAATTTAGTCTTTCACATTGTATTCGAACGTTATTAATTATAAATTAATTAATTATATCTATTGTTATGAACAGCTCATAATAATTCTAGAGGAACGATACAAATTATGAGCCATAGTCTACATATAAAAGCTGGACATGCAACGAGCTAATCCTTTGTAACGAGCCTTTCCTGATCCAAACTAACGCTTTATACTACCAAAATGTACGTTTTACTACCCATCGGGTTTTACTCACTAATTATGTTGAATAATATAGTATCCTACTTAATGGCCCCTATAGACTGTATTCTTCTGTATACGGTCTTTGATGCCTCGATTATGAAAGTAAGCTACGTTAGCACTCATTGGGCTGATAAATATCGATCAAAGAGGGCCGTCTTTTCGAATATTTTTTAAACTTTAGACTGTGGCTGGCGTATTTTCTTAAAAAGATCTCATTGATCATGATGAGCTTAGCTTGTTTTCGAATAACTTTGATCAGGTCAAATTCCATCACTGTAATTCCCGGATCGATGATCAATATGATCACTTCTTGGGACGAAGCGTTTTATCCAAGGGATTTTTCATAGGAAGACCAAGCGCATCGGCGGTATTCTTCGGCTGTAAAGTTGGGTTGTTGTGATGAGTAGATTCCTCTTCCTACGATGATAAAATCGCTTTGTTTTTCTTGTATGGCTTGGTCGGGGCGGATGTATTGTTGTCCCTTGTCGTCTCCGGTGACTGAAAGGTGTACACCGGGAGTGAAAAGGAGTAAGGTATTATCGATCTTTTGTTGGCCTACGACTCCGATAACTTGTGGGTTTTCGAGGGAGATTTTCAGGGCTTTTTCTCTGTAATTGTCGTTGATGAGATTTCCTGAAGAAGACATCTCCAGTATGGTGATTAGCCCGATTTTAGGAGCTTGTAAACTTTGTAGACTTTGCTCTCCTGCGATGGGGTGTATAGTAACTATATCCGCCCAAGATGCGATTTCATGTACCCCTTGGTGTAGCTGTAGGTGGGAAGTTTTTCCGATATCTGCCAATTTTCGGTCTTCGATCAGGAGAAAATCTTTTTCTCGAGCCAATTTTTTCAATTTTTGGATGAAGGATTTTGTGAAGTCGCTGATAATATCTGCGTGCAGCTTCAAGCTGCAAATTTTATCTCCAATCCGTTGGGCAAGTTTTAGGATTTCCTCGGCTTGGGTTAAATCTGCCGATACGATCAGGTTGGTTTTCTTTTTCAGCACAATTTCCAGCAGTCTCTGCGCTTCCGGATGGCGGGATTTTTGTTTTTTTTCTTCGTAAGAGAGACATCGGGGGAACTGCAATCGGAGGGGGATTTCAGAAAAGAACTGTTCGAATTTTCGGACGACTCCTTCATCTAAAATTCCTTTATTTTTCAATAATTTAAAGAGTTCACTGATATTGAAAAGAGCTTTGATTTCATAACCTTTCTTGATCAGGTTCTTTATTCCACCTTGTTGACGGTCCAAAACTACCAGGATGGTTTTTATTTTCAATTTTTCTTTTTCGAGCTCTGCAATGGTTTCGATTAGGCTATCTCCGCTGGAAATGACGTCTTCTATGAGTAGGCAGCTTTGTCCTTTTTCATAGAGGCCTTCAATGATGCGTTTGGTTCCGTAGCCTTTGTTTTTTTTTCTTTTGATTATCAGAGGGATTTCTGAGTGCAGCGAGAAGGCTGTGGCCATAGGCAAGGCAGCGTAGGGTACGCCACAGATGAGGTCAGGTTTTTCGGGTGCAAGCTCGTTTGAGAGCAGGGCTGCCAGTTTTTTCAACAGGTTGGGTTTTGAGGCAATGGGGCGGAGGTCTATGTATATCGGAGAATGGAGTCCGCTTTTAAGGATGAATTCTCCGAATTTTATAACGCCTATATCATAAATTTCTAGCAGAAATTGTTCTTTATTCGTCATGACATTTTGATTTTGACAAATGTAAAAGTTTTACTTTAGGCCCCAAAACACAGCCGTTTTGACAGCAGATATTTCTACCGTTTTAGCCGGGACGTCTTTGTCCTCTTGTATTCTCAACGCTTCCGGGGCTTTGTGTCGCACTTCCGAGGAACTTGACTCTTTGATGGAGAGTGTTTCCGGGGCCGTGGTTACCAAGAGTTGCACTTTGCTTCCGAGGGAGGGCAATCCGGAACCACGTTACTTCGATTGGCCTGAAGGGAGTATCAATTCTATGGGGCTTCCCAATTTGGGAGTGGATTTTTATTTGGATTTTGTCGCGCGGCGCGCAAATTTCGGAAAGCCAATTTTTCTTTCCGTTTCGGGGTTGAGTTTGGAGGAGAATTTGGAATTATTGCGTCGGGTAAGGGTTTCTACTGGTTTTTTGGCGGTAGAGCTTAATCTTTCTTGTCCCAATATCCCGGGTAAGCCTCAGATAGCTTATGATTTTGAGCGTACTCGCTACGTTTTGAAAAAGATTTCCGAGTTTTATGATCATCCTTTTGGGGTGAAGTTGCCTCCTTATTTTGATATGGCGCATTTTGAACAGATGGCTGAATTGTTGAATAGGTTTCCTTTAAGATTTGTTACTTGCATCAATAGTGTAGGAAACGGTCTCTACGTGAATGTGGATAGTGAGCGTATGGTGATAAAACCGAATGGGGGAGTCGGGGGCCTTGGCGGGGCTTGCGTCAAACCAGTGGCTCTGGCCAATGTTCGGATTTTTTCTACTCATTTGCGTGAGGACATCCAAGTGATAGGTTGCGGAGGGGTTGTTTCGGGGCAGGATGTATTTGAGCATCTTTTGTGCGGAGCTTCGGCCGTACAGGTGGGAACCCAGCTCATCAAAGAGGGGCCCGCGGTTTTCCATAGGCTTAATTTTGAGTTAAAAAGGATTCTACAGCAAAAGGGGTATAGCTCTATCGAGGATTTTAGGGGTAGGATTAGGGTTATTTAGAAATTTCATATATTAATAGTTATCATATAGAGAGAACGTTGCATGGGAGAAGGAGGTTAAAGTATTTGTAAAAAAAAAGCATTACTTCGTTTTTTGGAGTAAAAAAAAATAAAAAATTCGGCTCTATGCTCAGAATCATCGCACAAATAAGATTTAGTGAAGTATATATGAACGTTCTACCAGAAGGCGTGAGTTTTTTAAAAGGTTAAACACATTGATCCACTCGGAAGGGATGGAAAAAGAAATAAGAAAAATATATCAAAAGGCCAGGGAATAAAATTCCAACCTGCTTACAGTGGTATATCGTTATTTACGATGATGTTTTTGAATCACTGGGATGATTTCAGTGATGTAGGAACGGAAGAATAGGTGAAAGAAGCCTTGATTTTCATGCGATTTTGTATTTTTCGATTGGAAGATCAGATCCTAGATCATACGACTCTATGCAGATTTTGCAATGAAATAGTAGCCAAAAAGGTATATGAGAGCTTACTGAAAAAGCTCAATAAGGAATTAGAAAATCATCAGGCGATAGTTAAAACAGGCGTGATAGTAGATGCTAGTATTACAGTGAGCCCCCCTTTCCCAAAAGGGCCTCTTACAGCTATCTAGTGGAGGATCGGAAGGAAAAGGGGGAAAAGCAAATCAATCAAAGAAAAGAAAGGGGAAAAAAGAGACTCAATCAGGAGTAGACACTCAAGGAAAATGGCTCAAGAAATCAGGTAAGCTCTACTAAGGATATAAGAAGCACATAGGGTAGGATAAAAATGAAATTATATAGGATATAACCTCAGAGTAGTATATAAAAATAAAAGGTACCAAGTACCTGCTCATCGAATTCCCATTTTTCGCGAAAAACATACAATCCAAGAAGGTGCATGAGAGAAGGATGTTAAAATATTTGTAAATCAATATATTGTTTCGTTTCTTTAGAATAGAAAATAAAAATCAGTTCTATGTCAAAATCACCCAAAAATAAGATTTAGTGAACTATATATGGAACGTTCTAGCAGAAGGAGTGAGTTTTTCAAAAGTTTAAAAAACATTGATACAATGGAAAGTGGATGGAGAAAGAAATAAGAAAAATATATCAAAAAGACCAGGGAATAAAAGACCAACCTGCTTACAGTGAAATATCGTTATTTAACGATGATGCTTTTGAGTGACTAGTATAACCTCAGTGAGGTAAGAACGGAAGAATTGGTAAAAGATACATAGGGTACATGCGATTTTGTGATTTTTGATTGGAAGATCAGAACCTAAATCATACGACTCTATGCAGATTTCGCAATGAAATAGTAACCAAAAGGGCATATGAACGTTTACTGAAAACGATCAATAAGGAATTAGGAATCATCAAACGACAGTTAAAACAGGAGTAATAATAGAGGCCTGTATTACAGTGATACCTTTAGGCCCAAGGTATCTCACTACCTACGTAGTGAGACTATTGTGTTTAATGGTGGATTACGTTTATTCAGCTTACTAGATGGGCTTCGTTAGAGACGATGTAGATTTAATCTCTTACACTGTATTCGAAATACTGTTAATTATAAATTAATTAATTATATTTATTTTTATGTACAGCGTATAATAATTCCAGGGACACGATACAAATTATGCACCATAGCCTCCATAAGAGGCTGGGTATGCACACGCGCTAATCCTTTGTAACAAGCCTTGTCTGATACAAATCAACTCTTTATACTGCTATAAAGTATGTTCTACTACCCATCGGGGTTTTACTCACTTATTTATTGAATAATATAACTATTCTACGTAAAGAACGGTTCCTATTAGGCTTTCTTCTGTATACGGTATTTGATGCATCTACTATGAACGTAAGACACATTGGCTAACAATATATATACTTAATTATTTTATAATCAATAGTATTTCAAAGACAATGTGGAAGAATAAATCTATATCGTTTTTAACGCGTCTATCTAGGATGGCTGAATAAAGGTAATCCACCATTAATAAAATGATATCAATCAGAATGTTTTTTCCAGTCGGAGGTTCATTTTACAGGGATTTAACATTTGTGTAAATGTATCTCCACGGATAGCAAAATTTAGAAAATAAATAAAAATATTTTTTTATGTACATAAATGAATGTTTAAAATTTTTTTTGTCCATTCCACGACCTTAAAACGTTCGTCAAGACGTCGGCCCACAATCCAAATGATGGCCCCGTCACCATTGACTAACAACCAAACCTGCTCCTTTTCAAGAAGAGAAAATTTTTCATCCTTGAAATATTTACTCAATTTTTTAGTCGTTTTCATTCCAAAAGGGTAAAAATAATCCCCTTTTTTCCAAATTCTCAAATACAAAGGCAACTTGACCTTATCAAGGTCAATCGAGGCAGCTGCAGTTTCATCGCGTGCGGAAGACTCGGAAAAAGACAAGAAAATAGGCTTCTTCACAACGTCTAAAACAGTGATCGGATAAATTTTACGATCGGGTGAAGCCTTAGTTGCCAATAACCAATGATTTCGATTTTTAACAATGCGATAAGTCTCCGAAAAAAGCTTTTTTCCCGATTGCGCATTCAAAAGACGAGACAAATCCTCAGTATTGGTAAATCCATACGGAGAAAATAATTTAAACAAATAAGTAGTCAACGGATCGAATTGACCGAGTTTTTTACAACTTATCCTCCAGAACAACGGATCATTAGTTTTTTCCACCGTGATCTCCGCAACGGCCTGTTGAAGCTCCTTTTCCACTAAAAGATCCTCCTCAGCGAGATGGCGCATGGTCCTCCTGAAAGCTTCATGAAAATCGGTCGATAAATTTTGAAACGCAGGAAGAAAGTGATGCCGAAGAGAATTTCTCAAATATTTATCCTCTCGGTTGCTGGAATCCTCTCTCCATACGATCCCATGTGCACAAGCATAGGAAAAAATTTCGGCTCGAGTAAATCCCAAAAGTGGGCGAATGACCTTACCATGTATGGGGCGGATACCCGACAGGCCCTTGATACCGGTTCCTCGAATCAAATTGATAAAAAAAGTCTCTATCGAATCATCAAGATGATGGGCCAAAGCAAGCGTATCATAACCTTCCACGTCGAGCAATTTCTCAAACCAAACATAGCGGAGCTCTCGAGCAGCCATCTGGATAGAAAATTTGCGTCGAGCGGAATGATCTCGGTTATCAAAACGCTTGCTGTGAAAAGGAATGTGACGCTTTGAACAAAAAGCGCCTACGAAAGTTTCATCTTGATCCGCATCCACCCCCCGAAGTTGGAAATTGGCATGAGCCACGCCTAAAGTAACCCCGTATTCGAGAAAAAGATCCAAAAGCGTCATGCTATCAAGCCCTCCGCTGACAGCCACCAAAATCTTTTTGTTCTCGAGAGAGATTTTTTTCTTGATCTCCTCCAAAAAACGCTCTCTATTCAACATTTGTTTTGTATCTACTCCCCTGTTTAAATTTTCCTGAATCGTATTTTTCTTTTATTTTTTCAGCGATCTCTCGTATGGATTTCTCACCGATATCGACCCATTCACGAGCTTTTTCATAAAAAGCCTCTCGCCCGGAGAGATGCTCCGATATGAACTCAAAAAGAAGGTTGTCTGCGATATGAGCGATCATGGGCCGAACTGACTTTTCAAGTTGCAACCTTCGAAACAAAATTGACGTATTCGCCCGAATGTAAACGGTCTTCGCTCTATCATTCATCAGAGCCATATGATCATGATGACAAGGCGCACCTCCTCCTACTGAAAGAACATAAGCCGTATGATGTTGCAAAAAGTCTTTCAAAACGCGATGCTCTATTTTTCTAAATCCAGCTTCCCCTTCCTTCCGAAAAATTTCCCCGATGTTTTGGCCCTGCTGTTCGGAAATCAGCGCGTCAAGATCATAAAAAGGTCGACTTGAAAGTGAAGCTAAAGCCTCTCCCACCGAGGTTTTTCCACAACCCATGTAACCGACCAAAATCCAATTTAAAGCCATATCCTTATTTAAAATCCAGGCTAAAAAACAGAAACCATTATGTTAATGGTGGATTACGTTTATTCAGCCTCCTAGATGAACTTCGTTAGAAAACGATGTAAATTTAATCTTCCAGATTGTATTCGAAATACTATTAATTATAAATTAATTGATTTTATCTATTTTTATGAACAGCGCATAATAATGTTAAGCGAACGATACAAATTATGAGCCATAGTCTGATAAGATGCTGGGCATACACACGAGCTAATCCTTTCTGAGAAACCTTTCCTGAGCCAAATCAACGCTTTATACTGCCAAAAGTACATCTACTACCCATCGGGTTTTACTCACTAATTTGTTGAATAATATAGCTATCCTATTTAAGGAACGGTTCCTATAACATTCTTCTGTATACGGTTTGAGAGCATTGTGGTAATGGTGGATTACATTTATTCAGCCTCCTAGATGGGCTCGTTAGAGAACGATGTAGATTTAGTTTTTCATATTGTGTTCAAAAACTATTGATTATAAATTAATTATATCTATTTTTATGTACAGCGCACAATAATTCCAGGAGCACGATACAAATTATGCGACATAGTATCCATAAGAGGCTGGGCATGCACATGAGCTAATCCTTTGTAACGATCCTTTCCTGATCGAAAACAAGGCTTTATACTTCCAAAAGTACGTTCTACTACCCATCGGTTTTTATTCACTATTTATTTTGAATAATATTGCTATACTACTTAAGGGACGATTCCTATAGACTTTCTTCTGTACATGGTCTTTGATGCCTCGACTATGAAAGTAAGACACGTTGGTTGGCACTTGGTAACCTTTGTCTGCATATACTTCTCTGGGTTTATATCCTAGTTTACTTATTAATGGCTTTAGCCACTATCATTGCCTTTTTATTCCCCCTATGTATTTCTTGTATCCATAATAAAGTTTACTTGATTTCTTGAGCCATTTTCCTTGAGTGTCTACTCCTTATTGACTCTCTTTTTACCCTTTCTTTTCTTTGACTGATTTGCGTAACGTTCTCGCAACGTTCTTGCTTCGTAGAATTTTTCAAAGGCTCGCATCTCTTTATAGTGATGAGGATCCTAATTTTTTAATGGGTTTAGTGACAGAAGGTGGGTTTAATCCAGAGGAGATACTCGATAAAGTTGCTGTTTTACATCTTGAAAAAAAAATTTTTTTTTGAAGTATTCGCAGCTGATGTAGACTGTGTCGTCTTTGAAGGTAACTCCTTCAACTTGTCCTATGGATGGAGCCCACCCGAGGATGTATTTTTTCTTTTGACCGTTAAAATATTTTCCGTCTTTAAAATTCCAAAATTTCCATAGAAAGACCAGAGCGTCTTTTGTGTACCCCACCATAACTGCTTTATTATCACTTACATCTGCTCCGGTTATCAGGCCTTCTGCGTCAAAAGTTTCGATCTTGGTGGCTTCGTAGCTTCCCTGTTCGATAGGTACCGTATAATGTGTGCTTAAATAGGATCCCCATTCTTTGGTGAAGAGATGAAGTTTTCCGTTTTGATAAAACAACGCTTCAGCATCGAAGTTATTGGTCATCCGAGGGGCTGAGTATTTGAATGTCTTTTGTTCGGGATAACTAAACCTGATGCTTTCTACCGGGACTTTAGTTTTTTTGTCCGTTCCTATTTGGCTTAGCTTTATCTTATATATGGTCAAATCTTTTCGCCTACCGAAATTATTCCCCGTGTCTGCCACATATAGGTGTTCGCCATCATAGGCAATGTCTTCCCAGTCTTGATTTTTGGTTTCGGAGAACTGAACTTTTTGTAGAATTTTCCCTGAAGAAAGGTCGAGTTTATAAAGTTTGGCATCCCCCCCACTATCGTTAAAGGTGTAAAAATAGCCGTTGATATATTGCAAGCCAGAGTTTTCGTCCAACTCCTTGGGGAGTTGAGCTACGAGAGAGGTCTTATGTATAAGATCTTCTTGAACCTCAAGGGAAGGTTGAGTGCTTAATCCACTAAAGGTTATTAAGACTAGTAGCGTGATAAGATGATGTTTCATGGCGAGAAATTTGAATTTGTTCTGGATTAATGGAAAAGGTTTTGTTAGCTAATTATCTGCATACAGCGTCAATGTCTTTACCTTAGCTGTGGCGTACTTTTGTTACGATTCCGTTTGTTTTCAAGATTTTTAGGTAGTGAGATCATTGTATTAAGGTGTATTACCTTTATTCAGCCTCTTAGATAAGCTTCGTTGGAGACGATGGGTGTTTAGTTTTTCATATTGTATTCGAAATACTATTAACTATAAATCAATTAATTAAGTTTATTTTTATGAACAGTGCATAACTATCCCAGATGATCTATACAAATTATGTGCCATAACCTCCATAAGATACTGGGAATGCACACGAGCTAATCGTTTGTAACAAGCCTTTCCTAGAACCAAACTAATGCTTTATACTGCCAAGAGTGCGTTCTACTACCCACCGAGTTTTAGTCACTAATTTATATTAAATAATGAGAAAGTTGCATGGAAGAAGGAGGGTGAAATATTTGTAAATCAATATATTGTTTCGTATATATTGGAATATAAAATAAAAAATTCGGCTCTATGCTCAGAAGCACCTCACAAATAATCTTTAGTGAACTATATATGGAACGTTCTACGAGAAGGTAGTTAGTTTTTCAAAAGGTTAAACACCTTGAGCCACTAGGAAGGGGGGGGGAAGAAATAAGAAAAATATATCAAAAAAACTAGGGAATAAAAGGTCAATCTGGTTACAGTGGAATATCGTTATGAGAACGTTGCATGGGAAAAATAGGTTAAAATATTTGTAAATCAATATATTATTTCGTATATTTGGAGTATAAAATAAAAAAATTCGGCTCTATGCTCAGAAGCACTGCACAAATAAGCTTTAGTGAATTAAATATATGGAACGTTCTATCAGAAGGTAGTTAGTTTTTCAAAAGGTTAAACACCTTGATCCACTGGGAAGTGGATAGAAAAAGAAATAAGAAAAATATATCAAAAAGGCCAGGGAATAAAAGGTCAACTGGCATACAGTGGAATATCGTTATTTAAGATGTTTTTTTGAGTCACTGGTATGATCTCAGTGATGAGGAACGAAAGAATTGGTAAAAGAATCCTTGAGCTTCATACGCTTTTGTTATTTCCGATTGGAAGATCAGATCCTAGATCATACGACTCTATGCAAATTTCGCAATGAAATAGTAGCCAAAAAGGCATATGAGTTCTTACTGAAAAAGATCAATAAGGAATTAGGAAAGCATCAGACTATAATTAAAACAGGAGTGATAGTAGATACCATTATTACAGTTAGTTCCCTGCTCCCAAGGGATCTACTATCTACGTAGTCAAGGATCGGAAGGAAGAGGGGCAAAAGCAAATGACTCAAAGAAAAGAAAGGGTAAAAAAAGAGACTCAATCAGGAGTAGAGACTCAAGGAAAATGGTTCAAGAAATCAGATAAATTCTACTACGGATACAAGAAGCACATAGGGGTGGATAAAAATGGAATGATACTAGCTATACACAGCGTAGCAGCCAATGAGTATGATAGTAGAGGGCCAAAGCCATTAATAGCAAACTAGGATATAACCCCAGAGAAGTATATGCAGAAAAAGGTCGATTTCCAGCAAACGTGTCTTAATTTCATACTCGAGGCATCAGGATAAAAATGTAATGATACTAGCTTACATAGCGTAACAGCCAATAAACATGATAATAGAGGGATAAAACCATTAATAAGCAAACTAGGATATACCCCAGAGGGGTATATGCAAACAAAGATTACCAAGTGTCAGCCAACGTGTCTTAAAAGGCTCGTTACAAAGGATTAGTTCGTGTGCATTCCAACATCTTATGGAGGCTATGGAGCATGATTTGTATCGTTCCCCTGGCTTTATTATGTGCTATTCATAAAAATAGATATATTTAATTAGTTTATAATCAATAGTATTTCAAATACAATGTTAAAAAATAAATCTACATTGTCTCTAACGAAGTCATATAGGAGACTGAATAAGAGTAATCCATCATTAACACAGTGGTCTCTAAATTTGCATTTTTACCAAAAAAAAAAAACGATTAAAACACAGCTTTCCGAATGGATAGAAGAACGAAGAATAAAAATGACGGATCTCAATCAAATTTCTTTATGAAAGATCACCCTCGTATCATATTCATGGGCACTACGGATTTTGCCGTAGCATCCTTAAAAAAGATTCTAGAGCATCTGTACCCCGTTATTGGAGTCGTGACCACTCCAGACAAACCAGCTGGAAGAGGACAAAAGATCACTGAATCCGCTATCAAAAAATTCGCCTCAATTCAAGGACTTCCCCTCCTGCAACCGGAAAACCTCAAAGACCCTATATTTTTGACAGCCCTGCGCGAGTGGCCGGCAGACATTCAAATCGTTGTAGCCTTTCGTCTATTGCCAAAAGAAGTTTGGGCCTCCCCCACCCTACTAGGCTCCTTTAATCTGCACGCCTCATTACTCCCCCAATATCGTGGTGCGGCGCCGATACATTGGGCGGTGATCAACGGTGAAACAGAAACAGGTCTGACTACCTTCCTCCTCAACGAACAGATCGACAGGGGAAAAATCCTCTTGCAGAGAAAAATCTCCATCGGTCCACAAGAAACCATGGGAGAGGTTTACAATCGATTGATGGAAACAGGCGCCGATTTGGTAATAGAAACTCTTGAAGGTCTCACAAAAAACACCCTCCATCCTCTCCCGCAACCTTCAAGAAACTCTTTAAAAACCGCACCTAAAATATCCCGGGAAGATTGTCGAATCGATTGGACGGCTCCTTTAAACACCATATTCAATAAGATTCGCGGCCTAAGCCCACACCCCGCAGCCTGGACCTTACTATCATCAAGATCAGGTGCGTCTATCCCATTCAAGATCTACCGAAGCAAACCTATCAAACAAAAAAACGACAACCCAATTAAAAAAATAATCATCACAGCATCACAAATGAAAGTATCCGTTACAGACGGTTATCTATCAATTATCGAAGGACAATTAAGTGGAAAAAGACAAATGTACGTTAACGATCTTATCAATGGAATTGATAAAAAAAACTTATTATCAGTTGAATAATGAATCGAGAACCTTGCATGAGAGAAGGGGTTGGGTGAGTTTTTGTAAATCAATATATTGTTTCTTACATTTGGAGTAAGAAATAAAAAATAGATTCGAATCTATGCTTAGAAGCACTGCTCAAATAATCTTTAGTGAAAGATATATTGGAACGTTCTACCAGAAGGAGTGTGCTTTTTAAAACGTTAAACAGATTGATTCACTGAGAAGTGAATGGAGAAAGAAATAAGAAAAGTATATCAAAAAGACCAGGGAATAAATGCCAACCTGTCTAAAGTGGCATATTGTTATTTAAGATGATGTTTTTGAGTCACTGGTATGACCTCAGTAAGCTAAGCACTGAAGACTTAGTAAAATATTCCATAGACTGCATGCGATTTTGTGGTTTTCGATTGGAAGATCAGATTCCAGATCATACGACTCTATGCAAATTTCGTAATGAAATAGTAGACAAAAAAACATATGAGGCCTACTGAAAAAGATCAATAAGGAATTAGAAAAGCATCAGGCGATAGTTAAAATAGAAGTGATGGTAGATGTCAGTATTACAGTCAATCCCATTTGCTCCAAATGAAGAACCTACCTACGTAATGTAGGATCCGTAAGAAAGAAGGGTAAAAGCAAATCAGTCTAAAGAAAAGAAAGGAAAAAAAGAGGCTCAATCAGGAGTAGACACTCAAGGAAAATGGCTCAAGAAATCAGGTAGACTCTACTAGATACAAGAAGCCATATAGAGGGAGTAAAACCGGAATAATACTAACAGTACATAGCGTAGCTTCAATGGCGCATAATAGTAGAGGATTAAAACCATTAATAAGAAAACTAGGATATAAACTCAGAGAAGTATATGCAGAGAAAGGTTACCAAGTTCCAGTAAACGTCTCTTACTTTCACACTCGAGGCATCAAAAACCGTATACAAAAGCCCCCCTATAGAAAGTTTACTTTAAGTTGGATAGCTATATTATTCAACAAATTAATGAGTAAAACTTGATGGGTAGTAGAACTCACTTTTGACAGTATAAAGCGTTGGTTTGGATCAGGAAAGGATCGTTACAAAGGATTAGCTCATGTGCATGCTCAGTCTCTTATGGAGACTATATCCATAATTTGTATCGTTTGCCTGAAATTATTACACACCATTAGTAAAAATAAATATGATTAATTGATTTATTAATCAATATTATTTCGAATACTATGTTAAATATTAAATCACCCATCGTTCTTCAACGAGCCTTTCTAGGATGGCTGAATAAATCTAATTCTCTTTAAAACAATGGTCTCGTCTTATTATACAACCCCGCTTGATATCCTGAAAAAATATTGGGGATATGAGCAGTTCCTCTCTCCACAAGAAGAAATCATCCAAAGCGTACTGAACGGAGAAGACCTCTTGGTCCTCCTTCCGACAGGAGGAGGAAAGTCCATTTGTTTTCAAGCAGCAGCCTTGATGCAAGAAGGGATCTGTTTGGTCATTTCCCCACTGATCGCGCTGATGCGAGATCAAGTGAGAAACCTCCTACAGAAAAGGATCCCGTCAGATTATATCTCAAGCGAACGGAGCGAAAAAGAAATCAATATAATCTTAGATAACGCTACATACGGGAAGACGCGCTTGCTCTATATATCTCCTGAACGACTGCAGAATCGAAAATTTTTAGAACGCGTCAAGCATTTAAAAATAAATCTAATGGCTATAGACGAGGCGCATTGCATCTCTCAATGGGGATATGATTTTCGCCCATCTTATCTGAAAATTATCTATTTGAGAAAGATTTTCCCACAAACTCCGTTTCTGGCTCTCACTGCAAGCGCCACCCCGAAAACGGTGAATGACATCATGGAAAAACTGGCTTTCAAAACAAAAAAAATTATCCGAAAATCCTTCCTCCGAGAAAACATCTCCTACAAAGTCCTCCACTCCGACAACAAATGGAGCGATCTGAAACTTTATCTACTTAAATACCAAGGTACCACTATCATTTACGTCAGAAGTCGCAAAAAGACGAAAGAAATATCAGAGCACCTAAATATGAACGGTTTTCAATCTGATTATTACCATGCTGGCCTCACATCGGAAGAAAAAAAAAAAAGGAAGAGAACTGGATACAAGAACACCCCCCTATCATCATAGCTACGAGCGCTTTCGGTTTAGGAATAGACAAAGCTAACGTACGTTTGGTTTGTCATTGGGATCTTCCCAACAGCGTAGAGAGCTACTTCCAAGAAGTAGGAAGAGCCGGAAGAGGCGGACAAGACGCTTACGGCATCCTATTGTACAATGAACAAGATATCCAAAACAATAAAAACCAATTGTTGAAAGACTTTCTAAACAAAAGAAACTTCCAAGAAATCTGTCAAAAACTGTTCGATCATTATCAAATATCTCCCGGAGAATGCCCCGAACAAGGATTTTCATTCGATCTATTAACGTTTGCACAACGTTACAAGAAGAAAAAAACTGATGTCGCCCAAGTCATAAGACATTTAGAAGGCTCAGGTGTATTGCAAACTACGGAAAAACCCTACGTCAGCATCCAGCTCAAATGTTCACTACAACAGATAGACGCTTTACCATTGGTAGAAGCATCATATCGGTATTTGCTGAGTCAACTCGTACGTAGATATCCGAAAATGGTAAACGATCTCTTGGAAATTCCACTGTCCGACATATCCAAAACCTTGAATAGCCCCCCATATGGGTTGGAAACATTATTGGAGCAACTCCACCAAAAAGGTCTCGCCACCTATGAAAAATCCCAGAAAAGACTACTTTTCATCCTTCCCAGAGATGACCTCCAAATAAAAAAATCGATCTGGAATTCATACAAAAAAAAACAAGAGCGAAGATACGACAAATTTCAAGCATTGACTTATTACATTACAAAAAAATCCTTATGCAGAAGTCGATTGCTGCTAAGCTATTTTGGAGAAAAACGATCGATAGCGTGCGGACGATGTGACATCTGCCTGAAAAATGAAAAAAACGTTAAAAAAATAATTCTTTAATAGGCTCCACGCTCTTATTAAAAAAGGACCAAGAGAAGTTAAAGATATATTACTAGGTTTTCATTTTTACCCTAAAAAAAACTGTCAAAACACAAATTTCCGAATGGATAAAAAAACGAAGAACAAAAATGACGGACCTGAATCAAATTTCTTTATGAAAAACCATCCCCTCATCGTATTCATGGGCACGACAAATTTTTTTCGTAGCATACTTAAAAAATCTTCTAGAGCATCAGTATCCGTTATCGGAGTAGTCACCAACTCCCGAAAAGCCAGTCGAACGCAGACAAAAGATCGCGGTGAATCAGCTGTTAAAAAAATTCACCTCAATGCAAGGCCTTCTCTTCTGTAGCCGAAAAACTTCAAAAATCTCGTATTTTTGACAGCCTTGCACGAGTATCGAGCAAACATTCAAATCGTCGTACCTTTCGCGTGTTACTCAAAGAAGTGAGAACGTTGCGAGGCCATTGTTTTAATGGTAATTATGTTTATTCACCCTCCTAGATGGGTTTCGAGAACGTTGCATGGGAGAAAGAGTTTAAAATATTTGTAATATCAACATATTATTTCGTTTTTTTGGAGTAAAAAAAATAAAAAATTCGGATCTATGCTCAGAAGCACCGCACAAATAAGTTTTAGTGAGCTAGATATGGAACATTCTACCAGAAGGGGTGAGTTTTTCAAAAGATTAAATACCCTTGATCTACTGGAAAGGGATGCAGAAGAAATAAGAAAAATATATCAAAAATGCCAGGAAATAAAAAGCCAACCTGCTTACAGTCATAATATCATTATTTAAGATGATGCTTTTGAGTCACTGGTATGATCTCAGTGATGTAGAAACGGAAGAATTGGTAAAAATTCCATAGGAAGCATAAGCTTTTGTGGTTTTCAATTGGAAGAGCAGATCACAGATCATATGACTCTATGCAGAGTTCGCAATGAAATAGTAGCTAAAAAGGTATATGAGCGCTTACTGAAAAAGATTAATAAGGAATTAGAAAAGCATCAGGCGATAGTTAAAAAACAGGAGTGATAGTAGATTTCAGTATTACAGTGAGTCCCTTTTCTTCTAAGGGCTTTCCTATCTACGTAGTGGAGGGATCAAGGAAGAGGGAAAAAGTAAATCAGTTAAAGAAAAGCAAGGAAAAAAGAGATCCAATTAGGAGTAGAGAGTAAAAGACTGTAGCTCAAGAAATCAGGTAAGCTCTACTATGAATACAAGAATTACATAGGGGGGGATAAAAATAGAATAATACTAGCAATACATAGCGTAGCACCCAATGGCTATGATAGTAGAGGACTAAAGTCATTAATAATGAAAACTAGAATATAACACCCAAAGAAGTATATGCAGAAAAAGGGTCCAAAGTATCAGCCAACGTGTCTTACTTTCATAGTCGAAGCATCAAAGACCCTCTACAGAATAAGCCTATAGGACCCGTATTTTAAGTAGGATATCTATATTATTCAATAAATTAGTGAGTAAAATCCGATGGATAGTAGAACGTACTTTTGGCAGTATTATAAAGAGTTATTTTGGATCAGGAAAGGTCCTTACAAAGGGTTAGCTAGTATGCATGCTCAGCCTCTTATCGAGAAATACGGGAATAACCTGTATCGTGTTTCTAGTATTATTATGCACTATTCGTAAAAACTAATATAGTTATATTAATTTATAACTAATATTATTTCGAATATAATGTAAAATAATAAATCCATATCGTTTTCCAACGAAGCCATCTAAGAGGCTGAATAAACGTAATCCATCTTAACACAATAGTATCGGATTTATTTTAGTAAATAAAAAATTGAAAATTTGACTAAAAGACTCATTATATCTACAGATATTTTTTCCGGAAAAGACTTGTATTTTAAGCTTTAAATACTATATTTGTTGATATTTCTCAATAGGGCCATTATTTATTAAATAAAAACTTTAAGATTATGAACAAAACAGAATTGATTGATGCTATAGCTGAAAAAGCTGAAATATCGAAGCTAACAGCTAAGAACACAATAGAAGCTTTTACTTCAACTCTCACTCAAGTCCTATCTGAAGGACGTGATGTAAATCTAATAGGGTTCGGTAGATTTTATGTGGCTGAAAGAAGCGAAAGATTAGGAGTAAACCCTCAAACAGGTAAAAAAATACAGATCGAAGCAAAGATAGTTCCTAAGTTCAAACCTGGATCCGAGCTTTCTAAAGCTGTAGACAACCAAGGTAAGAAAAAATAAGTCCACGAGTTTCAAAGACTATGTTTACGAGCCTCTCCTAAAGTTTTTTTTCTTAGGTTTATTCACATAAAGTTGATAACCACCTTTTTAAGATGGATTACATTTATTCAGCTTCCTATATGAGTTTTGTTGGAGAACGAAGTAAATTTATTTTTTCATATCATATTCGAAATACTATTGATTATAAATTAATTAATTATATCTATTTTTATAAACAGCGCATAATAATACCAAGGGTACGATATGAATTATGCTCTATAGCATCCATAAGATGCTGAGCATGCACACGCGCTAATCCTTTGTAACGAATCTTTCCTGATCCAAATAAACTCTTTATACTACTAAAAATACGTTCTACCCCCCATCGGGGGTTATTCACTAATTTAGTAAATAATATAGCTACCCTACTTAAGGGACAGTTGCTGTAGGATTTATTTTCTATACGGGGTCTTTGATACCTCGATTATGAAACTAAGAAACGTTAGCTGGAACTTGGTAAGCTTTGTCTGCATATACTTCTCTAGATTTATATCCTAGTTTGCTTATTAATGGCTTTAACCTTCTAGTATTATATTCATTGGCTGCTACGCTATGTATTGATATAGTATCATTCCATTTTATCCCCGCTATGTGATTCTTGTATCCGTAGTAGAGTTTACCTGATTTCTTGAGCCATTTTACTTGAATGTTTACTCCTGATTGAATCTCTTTTTTCCCTTCCTTTTCTTTGACTGATTTGATTTTCCCCTCTTCCTTTCGATCCTACGACTACGTAGGTAGGATGTCCCTTTGGGCAAGAGAATCACTGTAACTATCATAAATATTATCACGCCTGTTTTAACTATCTCCTGATTCTTTTCTAATGCCTTATTGATCTTTTTCAGTAAGATCTCATATGCCTTTTTGGCTAATATTTCATTGCAAAATATGTATAATAAGTAAACTAGGATATAAACCCAGAGAAGTATACGCAGACAAAAGTTATCAAGTTCCGCCAACATGTCTTACTTTTATAGTCGAAGCATTAAATACCGTATACAGAAGAAAGTCTATAGGAACAGGTCCTTAAGTAGGATGCTATGCTTATTCAACAAATTAGTGAGTAAAACCCGATGGTAGTAGAACGTACTTTTGGCAGTATAAGAAGTTTTTTTATATCAAGAAAGGCTTGTTTTACAAAGGATTAGCTCCTGTGCATACCCAATATCTTATGGAGGCTATGGCGCATAATTTATATCGTTTCCCTGGAATTATTATGAGCTGTCCATAAAAATAGATATAATTAATTATTTTATAATCAAAAGTTGTCGAATACAATGTGAAAAACGAAATCTACATCGTTCTCTAATGAAGGTTATCTAGGAGGCTGAATAAATGTAATCCACCTTAAAACAATAGTCTCAAATTTACCTCCACTTCTCTCATTTAACCCTCTCATTTCTTTAGTAAGGCTCAGGTTATTTTTGACAATTAAAAAAAAGGAGTCTTAATCTCTTTATTATTGTTATTTTTGCATCGCAAAAAGCCATGTCTTTACAAGATAAGATAGTAGAGGAAGCTCTCACCTTCGACGATGTTTTACTTGTCCCTTCACATTCTGAGATCATCCCGTCAAAAGTATCTCTCAAAACCACTCTTACTCCTGAGATTGTATTAAATGTTCCCATCGTGAGCGCTGCGATGGATACGGTCACCGAATCTTCTTTAGCTACAGCGATGTCCAAAGAAGGAGGAATCGGGTTTATCCATAAAAATATGACTGTGGAAGAACAGGCAGAAAAGGTGGATCGGGTCAAGAGGAGTGAAAACGGTATGGTTGATGACCCTATTACGCTCTCGAGGCATTCTACGCTTCAAAATGCTTATCAACTTATGAAGCGTTATCGTATATCAGGTCTTCCAGTGATTAAGGAAGATCGCACCTTGGTGGGGATCATTACCAATCGAGACATCAAGTATCGTACGGATATGGATACGCTTGTAGAAGATGTGATGACCAAAGAGGGATTAGTCACCTCTGGAAGGGGTACTAACTTAGAAGAAGCCAAAGGTATTTTGCTCAACGCCCGGATCGAAAAACTTCCTATTGTAGATAATCAGAACAAATTGGTCGGTCTTATCACTATCAGAGATATCGATAATCTGATAGAATATCCTCACGCCTGTAAAGACGGTCGCGGTCGTTTGCGTGTGGGCGCTGCGGTAGGAGTTCATGAAAATACGATGGAGCGTGTGCAAGCTTTGGTGAGCGTCGGTGTAGACATCATCACTATAGACTCTGCTCACGGGCACTCCGTTGGAGTGTTGAATATGATCAAGGAGATCCATTATGCTTTTCCGAAACTTGCGTTAGTCGGCGGGAATATCGTAACGGCAGCGGCGGCTAAAGATCTTATAGATGCAGGCACCACAACCCTTAAAGTGGGTGTAGGTCCGGGCTCTATCTGCACCACACGGGTGGTGGCCGGTGTGGGGGTTCCTCAACTCACCGCTATCAATGACGTATATGAATATGCTAAAACTAAAAATATCACGGTCATAGCCGATGGCGGGATCAAATTTTCTGGAGATATCGTCAAGGCCATTGCTGCCGGTGCATCTTGTGTAATGATCGGAGGTTTGTTGGCCGGAACGGATGAAGCTCCCGGAGAAGAAATTATTTATCAAGGAAGAAAATTCAAAACTTACGTGGGGATGGGATCTTTGTCCGCGATGAAACGTGGAAGCAAAGACCGTTATTTTCAGACCAATGCTCAAAAACTCGTTCCGGAAGGAATCGAAGCTCGTGTACCCTATAAAGGTCGGCTTAAAGATGTAATCTATCAGCTCTGTGGAGGCTTGCGTGCCGGTATGGGATATTGTGGAACGTCTACCATATCTGACCTGATGGTTAACGGAAAATTTGTTAGGATTACTAATTCCGGTTTGCAAGAGAGTCACCCTCATGATGTTAGTATAACCAAAGAGGCGCCTAATTATTATAATTGACTTGAGGCCATTGTGTTAAGATGGATTAAGGTTATTCAACCTCCTAGATAGGTTTTGTTAGAGATGATGCTGATTTAGTCTTTGATATATTCAAAACGTTGCATGGGATAAGGCTGTTAAAATATTTGTAATATCAATATATTATTTCGTATGTTTAGAGTAAAAAATAAAAAAAATTGGATCTATGCTCAGAAGCACCGTACAAATAAGCTTTAGTGAACTATATATGGAACGTTCTACCAGAAGGAGTGAGTTTTTCAAAAGGTTAAACACCTTGATCCACWGGGAAGGGATGGAAAAAGAAATAAGAAAAATATATCAAAAAGGACAGGAAATAAAAGGTTAACTTGCTTACAGTGGAATATCCTTATTTAGATGATGCTTTTGAGTAACTGGTATGATATCAGTGATATAGGAACGGAAGAATTAGTGAAAAAATACTTGAGTTTCATGTGCTTTTGTTGTTTTCTATTGGAAAATCAGATCCCAGATTATACGACTCTATGCAGATTTCGTAATGAAATAGTAGCCAAAAAGGCATATGAGCCTTACTGAAAAAGATCAATAAGGAATTAGAAAAAGCATCAGGCATAGTTAAAATAGGAATGATAATAGAATACCAGTATTACAGTGAGTTTCTTTGCTCCCAAGGGAGGACCTACCTACGTAGTTGAGGTTCTCGGAAGGAAAAGGGGGAAAAGCAAATTTTTCAAAGAAAAGCAAGCGCAAAAAAGGACTCAATCAGGAGTAGAAACTCAAGGAAAATAGCTCAAGAAATTAGGGAAATCTATTACGGATAAAAGAAGATATAGGGGGATAAAAATGAAATGATATGTAGCAAACATATCGTAGCAGCCAATGAGTATGATGCTAGAGGTTTAAAGCCATTAATAAAAAAATATTAGGATGTAAACCCAGAGAAGTTATATGCAGACAAAGCTTACTAAGCTCCAACTAACGTGTTTAACTTTCATAGTTAAGGTATCAATCAAATACCGTATATAGAGAAGCCTATAGAAACCGTCCCTTAAGTAGGGTAGCTGTATTATTCAATAATTAGTGAGTAAAAACTAAAAGCATTATCTTAAATAACGATATTCAACTGTAAGCAAGTTTGCCTTTTATTCTCTAGCCTTTTTGATATATTTTTCTTATTTCTTTTTCCATTCCTTCCTAGTAGATCAAGGGGGTAACCTTTTGAAAAATTCACTCCTTCTAGTAGAACGTTCCATATATAGTTCACTAAATTTTATTTGCGTAGTGCCTTTGAGCATAGAGCTGAATTTTTTATTTTCTACTCCAAACACACGAAACAATATGTTTATATTACAAATATTTTAACCTCATTCTCTCATGTAACGTTCTCAGAGTATATTTTGATTGTGATACATTTAAAGACTCTTTCTCTTATTCGAATTCAGAGCTATGAATTTTCATCAATTTGAAAGGGTTTATCCCTCCGGATAAATAAATTTGGAAACGCGATTCTTAGCCTGTTTTTTAGCCTCTTTCAAATCATTATTGACTAATATAAAATCAAACTGAGAGGCGTAAGAAAGTTCATCCTGAGCCTTATCAAGCCGCATGATCATAGCTTCGTGAGATTCAGTATGTCTGGCTTCCAATCTGAACTGAAGTTCATCCAAAGAAGGGGGCTGTACAAAAACAGCCAAAGCTTTTTCAAGATATTGCTTCTTCAAATTCAAGCCACCTTTTACGTCGATATCAAAGAGAACATGTCGGCCGGAAGCCCAAAATCTTTGAATTTCAATTTTGAGCGTTCCGTAAAAAATCCCCGGATACACCTCCTCCCATTCCGCAAATTCACCCCTTTGAGCTTTGGATTGAAAAGCCTCAGAATCGATAAAGTAATAATCTTCTCCATCCTTTTCATAAGGACGAGGCATACGTGTAGTGCAAGATATTGAAAAGCCCAATGTAGGAAATACTTCAAGCAAATGAAGTACAATAGTAGTTTTTCCTGAACCTGAGGGGGCAGAAAATATGATAATTTTACCTGACAGCATCAAAGAATATTTAAAAGTTGTTCCCTGATTTTCTCCAGTTCATCCTTCATTTGCACGACGAGCTTCTGTATTTGGGAATATTGAGTCTTGGATTCTAAAGTATTCACTTCTAGACCGATTATCTTGAACGATAAACCCTAGCTTCTTCCCGGTATGCAATGAGTGCTCTAAAGTATCTAAAAAATAATTACAATTATTCTTCAATCGTAGTATTTCCTCGCTAACATCCCATTTTTCGAGATAATAAATTAATTCTTGCTCAAAGCGATTGGAATCAATCTGTAAATTAGTCTGATCAAATACTTTATGAATCTTTTTCCGAATACAATACTCCCCCCTCCTCAAGAGGCCTGACTTGATCGAGAAAATTTCAAAAATTTTCCAATCCTATTGACAAAATCCAATCGAAATATATTACCTTCATCTGCCCTAAATTCCCGAACGGATGCAACTGCCTCACCGATCAAATCATTGATTTATTGCCATTTATACGTGGCAATCTCAATCTGAGTATTACTTAAAACATCGGGTAATCTCATCGCCAACTTTAGGTAATCAATTTCTTCAAATCCCGGGATTATGGCCTTGAGATCATCCATATAAGAACGAACAATATTTTTATCAATATCAAAGAATTTAGCAACTGATAATTTTTCCACATAAAGAACGCATTCGATCTTGCTGCGCACCAAATTTTCAGCAATCATATTTCGAAATACCCCTCCCTCTCACGGTACAAATCAGGAAAACGCAGACTCAAATCAAGCTGCTTGCTGTTTAGGGTTTTAATCTTAAAAACGATTTTTTATCAAGCAATTGTATTTCAACTTTTCCAAATCCAGTCATTGATTCTAACATAGGGACAAATCTGTCTAACGCGTTTATTTACCTTTTCAAAAAGCCCCAAATGATCCTTAAACCCATCAAGCTCCAGGCTCTGACTACCCACGAAAATATGATCATCTATCAAAAAAACAGGTCTCGCCAACAAGGTATACTCATGTAATATCAGCCGTTTGTAGTCATTCTCATTAAGCTACTGGGTATGAAGACCAAATTGACGATATTTTTGAGACTTTCGCTTGAATAAACTTTCATAACTAGCCGAACATTTTTTGATGTTCATCAAGATCTTCCTCGGTTACGTTCCGATTTTTAAGATCATGCAGAAAGAAATCCGAAAGATCGAACGAATCAAGTATTCGTCGACAAGTGAAACAACTTTTCAACTGATAACCCTTTTTCACGGAACGCTTGTTTTCGAGGGCCAATAATAACTAAATATTTATTTTTACCGCTCTCGACAAATAAAAATTATAAAATCGAATACAAAAATACAATGAAAAAAATAGCTATAGTCGGCGCTACAGGAATGGTCGGGCGCGTTATGCTTCAAGTTTTGGAAGAAAGAAACTTTCCGATTGATGCGTTGTATGTTGTAGCTTCAAAACATTCCATCGGACAAAAAATCTCATTCAAAGAAACTTCTCAAAAAGTCATCGGCATGCAAGAGGCCATATCTTTCCGACCTGACATTGCCCTATTCTCAGCCGGAGGAGACATATCTAAAGAATGGGCGCCGCGATTCGCCGAAGTCGGAACTACGGTTATTGACAACTCTTCAGCCTGGCGCATGGATCCGACAAAAAAACTCATTGTTCCCGAGGTCAATGGAGACACTCTCTCTATAAGCGACAAAATCATCGCCAACCCAAACTGTTCGACGATACAATTAGTGATGACACTGCATCCTCTGCACAAGAAATACAACATCCGACGAGTAGTGGTATCCACTTACCAATCCGTCAGCGGATCGGGAAAAAAAGGGATGGATCAACTCGAAGCAGAGACAAGCAGTGTGCATGTCCAAAAAGCCTATCCTCACCCTATCCATCGAAACGCTCTGCCCCATTGTGACGTCTTTGAAGCGGAAGGCTACACTAAAGAAGAACTAAAACTGATTCGAGAAACTCAAAAAATCATAGGAGACACCAATATCGCGGTAACGGCCACCGCCGTACGCATCCCTGTAGTAGGAGGGCATTCGGAGAGCATAAATATCACATTCGAACGAGATTTTATCCTAGAAGAAGTACGCGAACTTCTAGCCCAAACCCCTGGAGTCGTTGTACAAGATGAACCGAACAAAAATATCTATCCCATGCCTATACACGCCCATGGAAAAGACGAAGTTTTCGTCGGACGCATTCGTAGAGACCTCTCACAAGACCGATCTCTAAACCTATGGATTGTAGCGGACAATCTGCGCAAAGGCGCCGCAACCAATGCCATACAAATCGCGGAAAAATTATTGAAACTGACATAGTTCAAAAACACATGCCATGGCCTCTTTTCGAATTCCTATGGAAATATGCCTCGACTATGAAAGTTCAGTATTACAGTTCCCCCCTAAGGAGCTCCTACCTACGTAGTGGAGAATCCGGAAGGGAGAGGGGCCGTTCCCCTGGAATTATTATGCGCTGTCCATAAAAATAGATATAAAAGTACATAGCGTAGCAGCCAATAAGCACGATAGTAGAGAGCTAAAATCATTAATAAGCAAACTAGGATATACCCCCCCCCAAAAGAAGTATACGCAGAAAAAGATACCAAGTTACAGCCAACGTGTATTACTTTTATAGTCAAGGCATCAAAGACCGTATACAGAAAAGGCCTATAAGGAACCGGACCTTAAGTAGGGTAGCTATATTATTCAATAAATTAGTGAATAAAACCCGATGGGTAGTAGAACGTACTTTTGGTCGTATAAAGCGTTAGTCTGCATCAGGCAAGGCTCGTTACAAAAGATTAGCTCGTGTGCATGCCCAGCATTTTATGGAGGCTATGGCTAATAATTTGTATCCTAACCTTGGTATAATTATGCGCTATTCATAAAAATAAATATTTTTAATTTATTTATAATCAATAATATTTCGAATACGATGTGAAATGGAAATCTACATCGTTCTCCAACTAAGGCCTCTAAGAGGCTGAATAAACGTAATCCACCTTAATACAATGGTCTCACATCGAGTTTTGGAAAGCTCGTGCTAAAAAAATACAAATGGACAAGCTGGAAGAATTTGAACGTGTCGCGATCGATATGCTTGATCAATAGCCTTCCCCAGACCCATTTCCTTGTTTCTAAAGAACAAAAAAATGACTTGATTTTTTCTACCTTTGTATTCTATTTTTTCATTCGATCCAATGATCGGTACAGTAAATAAAGGAATATTAATTCCTAATATAGGGGACAATGTGAAGATACATTCTTTTGAAGAAGACAATGCCATCAGACTCTTCCCTCTAGCCACTTCTGAAGTATACTACAATCGTGAAAAAAACGAATAGACCGGCCACACCGAGTGGCAAAATAATGTAGTGAGGAATCATCTAGCGAAAGTCTGTGAAAATATCTAAAAAAAGGAGATAAAAGCTATATCGAAAAGACGTTGCACATAAAAAAATGGAATGACAACGAATATATACGATATGTAACTAAAATCCACACCGATTCTGGCTTTTCTTATTTTCAAAAAAAAGAGGACAATGAAATATTGACAACTCCCCAGAAATAAATTCATTTACGCATAAACGTTCTTGAATCAGATCCTTTGAAGAAATATAATTTGTTCAATCAAACCTAAATCCTTTTGGAAACAGAACCTCCGGAGAATATCTTCAATGCAGGAAACCTTCTTTACATACAATGTTTTTTCCATCTCGCTATATTAACCCTATTGTTATTCTTTTCGGCCCTGGTCTCGGGAGCAGAGGTAGCCTTTTTCTCTCTAGACAGAAAGCGGATTGAAAAAGAAAAGAAAATAAACGCTCAAAAGTCAGCCAGAGTCTCAAATATCCTAAAAGATCGAAAAAAACTTTTGGCTACTATTCTTATAGCTAATAATTTTTTAAATATTGGAATAGTCATTCTGGCCTCTTCTCTGATCAAAACACACTTACACTTCCCTGAAACATATATATACAACATCGCCATTCCCCTGAAGTTTTTGGTGGAAGTGATCGGGATAACCTTTTTACTGCTTTTGTTTGGAGAAATTATTCCCAAGATATACGCTAGCAAAGATAACTTCGGGTTCTCCGCCTTCATGTCAGGTCCACTGTCCCTTTTCGGTCAAATATTGAGCCCTTTGAGCAACTTGATGATGTGGATTTACGGTCTTGTAGAACGTTGTATTGGTCGGAAGAAAAATACCCTTTCCGTAGACCAACTTTCTAAAGCGCTGGAAATCACCTCTAAAGATAAAAAAGACGCCAAAGAACGACAATTTCTTCAAGGGATCGTTGACTTCGGAAGTATCGAGACCCGCCAAATAATGATTCCACGCATCGACATGTTCGCTCTGAAACATGACACCCCCTTTGTTGAGGTTCTCAATATCGTCATTTCCGAAGGCTATTCCCGAATTCCCGTATATCGAGAGAATATAGACGATATAGAAGGAGTGCTGTTCGTCAAAGACCTCTTACCTTACATCAATCAAAAGGATTATC
Source organism: Flavobacteriales bacterium Tduv (assembly GCA_047528255.1). Classification (GTDB taxonomy): domain Bacteria; phylum Bacteroidota; class Bacteroidia; order Flavobacteriales; family Blattabacteriaceae. The sequence continues at coordinate 308,757 of CP180024.1, forward strand.
GTTGGAAGCAACTGATGCATCCACCCTTCTTCGTTCCGGAAAACAAAAAATTAGATGATCTCTTGAATGACTTCAAGAACAAGCGCATACACCTGGCTATCGTCGTAGACGAATACGGGGGAACCTGCGGATTGGTGACCCTAGAAGATGTGATCGAAGAAATCGTAGGAGACATCTCTGACGAATTCGATAAAGAAGACACTTCTTATTCCAAGATCGATCATAACTGTTACCTTTTCGAAGGAAAAACCGCTTTGATTGATTTTTACCGTATCATGCAAGTGGATGAGGAAAATTTTTTCGAAGAAAAGAAAGGAGAGGCAGATACCCTGGGAGGATTCATCATGGAAATCCATAAAGAACTCCCCAAAAAAAGGCAGAAGATCCCTTTTCATAATTATGACTTCATCATCCAAGCAGTGGATAAAAAACGGATCAAACGTATTGAAGTCCTGAGAAAAAGCAATAACAACTCGAGAACGTTGCATGAGAGAAGGGCGTCAAAATGTTTGTAAATCAATATATATTATTTCGTATCTTCTGGACTAGAAAATAAAAGATTAAGATCTATGCTCAGAAGCACCGCGCAAATAAGATTTAGTGAACTATATATGGAATTAGGCCACCTTTGTTAGGGTGGATTACGTTTATTCAGTCTCCTAGATAAGCTTTGTTAGAGACGATGTAAATTTAGTATTTCACATCGTATTCGAAATAATATTAATTATTAATTAATTATATTTATTTTTATGGACAGCGCATAATAATGCTAGAGGCACGATGCAAATTATGCACCATAATTTTCATAAGATGCTGGGAATGCACACGAGCTAATTCTTTGCAACGATCCTTTCCTGATCCAAACCAAGGCTTTGAGAACGTTACATGAGAGAAGGATGCTAAAATATTTATAAATCAATATATTGTTTCGTCTATTTGGAGTAGAAAATAAAAAAATTAGCTCTATGCTCAGAAACACCGCACAAATAAGCTTTAGTGAACTATATACAGAACGTTTTATCAGAACGAGTAAGTTTTTCAAAAGGTTAAAAACCTTGATCCACTTGGAAAGTATGGATAAAGAAATAAAAAAAATATATCAAAAAGGACAGGGAATAAAAAGTCAACCTACTTACAGTAGTAATATCATTATTTATGATGATGCTTTTGAGTCACTGGTATGATCTCAGTGATGTACGAACGGAAGAATTGATAAAAAAATCTTTGAATTGCATGCTCTTTTCTGGTTTTCGATTGGAAAATCAGCACTTAGATCATGATATATAGGATTTCCTTTTGTATACGGTCTTTGATATCTCGACTATGAAAGTAAGACACGTTGGCTATAACTTTGTTATCTACGTCTGTATAAACTTCTCTCAGGTTGTATTCTACTTGGCTATTAAAAGTTTTATACCTATACTATTATGTTCATTGGCCGCTACGCTATGGTACTGTTAGTATGATTCCATTTTTATCCCCCCCTATGTGATTCTTGTATCCATAGTAGAGTTTACCTGATTTCTTGAGCCATTTTCCTTGAGTGTCTACTCCTGATTGAGTCTCTTTTTTTACCCTTGTCTTTCTTTGACTGATTTGCTTTTGCCCCTCTTCCTTTCGATCCTCTAATACGTAGATAGGAGCACCCTTTGGGGAAAAGTAACTCACTGTAATGCTGGAATCTACTATCATTCCTGTTTTAACTATCGCCTGATGCTTTTCTAATCCCTTATTGACCTTTTTAAGTAAGCTCTCATATGCTTTTTTACTACTATTCTCATTGAGAAATCTGCATAAAGTCGTATGATCTAAGATCTGATCTTCCAATCGAAAACCAAAAAATCGCATGCAGTTCAAGGATTTTTTCACCAATTTTCCGTTCCTACATCACTGAGGTCATACCAGTGAATCAAAAGCATCATCTTAAATAACGATATTCCACTGTATGCAGGTTAGCCTTTTATTCTCTGGACTTTTGATATATTTTTTTATTTTTTTTCCAGCCCTTCCCAGTGGATCAAGGTTTTTAACCTTTTGAAAAATTCACTCCTTCTAGTGGAGCATTTCATACATAGTTCACTAAAACTTATTTGAACGGTTCTTCTGAGTATAGATCCGAATCTTTTTTTTATTTTTTACTCCAGAAGTATACAAAACAATATATTTATTTACAAACATTTTATACCCAATTCATATCAGGATGATCCGATAATTTTGAGAGAGGAAAAACAGAAGTGGTCGTGTTTTTTGTAAGTGGTTATCAATAGTTTATTACCTGACCGTTTTCGCACTTGACGATGCGGCCGGGGCAGCTCTTTATAGTGATCAAATCATGCGTAGCAACTAAAACGGAAGAGCTTGTTTCTCGAACAATCTTCAGAAGAAGATGCAATATTTCTTGTGAAGTTTCCGGGTCGAGGTTCCCTGTAGGTTCGTCAGCGATGATTAATTCAGGATGATTTAATAACGCTCTTGCAATGGCTATACGCTGTTGTTCTCCTCCTGAGAGTTCATGCGGGCGTTTGTTTTTTTTTGTGAGCATACCAACATTGCTCAGCTCTTCATTAATGCGTTCGTCGATCTTTCGGAGGTCTGACCAACCAGTGGCTTTCAATACAAACTTCAAATTCTCTTTTACATCTCGATCAGGGAGTAATTGAAAGTCTTGAAACACTATGCCTAACTTTCTTCTCAAATGGGGGATTTGTCGTGGCTTAAGCTGCTTTAAATCATGTCCTACCACCGTACCATTTCCTTTGAAAAGGGGCAGATCAGCGTACAAGGTCCTCAAGAGGCTACTCTTGCCACTGCCTGTTTTTCCGATGAGATAACACACCTCATTCCTTTTCAGTGAGAAGGCTACCTTATTCAGAACCAAAAAGTTCTTTTGATATATCGAAACCCCGCTTAGAGAGATCGTCAACTCGCTACTCATCTGGAGTATGAAATCTATAGAGTATAATAAATAATAAACTAGGTGCAATAAATAATTGCATTATTTACTGACCGTTAATATTTTTCTTCCTTTGGAGCGTCTTCTGGACAAGACTTTCCTACCGTTTTTGCTGCTCATTCGTTTTCTGAATCCATGTTCGTTGACTCGTCTTCTTTTAGAGGGTTGGTATGTTCTTTTCATATGGCTCTTAATTTTATTTCACTTAATAATACTCCTGAAAACATCAGCGCAAATTTATTATTTTATCTGTATACTTTTAACTACTGCGGTCTTGCTTTGATTTTCTATTTGAAAAATGACTTCTTTTTTCGAATCGATTTCGAGATAATGAATCTGATAAATAGGAAATGGTTTTTTTCGAGCTTGACTTTCACTGAAGTCAATTTTCCCGTAAGTCAAAAGCTTTGACTGAATGAAACCCGTATTATGGTACTGCTCTAGATGGGCCGGGTATTCATCAGGTCGGAATTTAATTTTTTTTTTCTTGATGTCATTCAGGACTCGTTGATTTGGGAAATAGCCGCAGGAGGTGACTCTACGACCGAAAAGCATCATGACGAAAATCAGGCCTAGACTTGTTCCGAATAAAAAATAGCCCAAACGTCGACTGAAATATATTAAGGTGATAGGTTGGTTCAATTAAAGGTGATAATTCGTTGTTCTTGATTTTTTCTTTTTATCGTGACGCTATGGTGCGGATCGGGCAAAAGACGGCCAATTTTTTCGGGCCATTCAATCAGGCAAATATCTCCGGAATAGAGATAATCTTCATATCCCAGATCATAAATTTCCGCTTCCTCTTTGATTCGATAGAAATCAAAATGGTAGATCTTATGTCGGCTTCCGACATATTCATTAATAATAAAGAAGGTAGGGCTGTTCACCTGATCAACGCTCCCAAAAGATTTGCATAGAGCACGGATCAGGGTTGTTTTTCCGGATCCCATATCGCCATAGAAGGCGATAATGGGGTAGTGCTGATTTTGAGTGATATGGTATGCGGCCGTGTCCCATTGATCTATGGAATGTATTTCAAATCCAGTCATTCAGGGAGCTCATTTCGGTTCAAAAACGGCAAAGGGAATGATAATTTCTTCTAAGGAAATACCGCCATGTTGATAGGTGTTTTTATAATATTTTACATAGTGGTTATAATTATTGGGGTAGGCGAAAAACATATTTTCTCTGGCGAAGATGTATTTAGTACTGACGTTTGGTTTGGGAAGAAAATATTCTTCGGGTTTATTGGCTACGAAAACTTCTTTTTCGTTGTAGTTGAGATTTTTACCTAGTTTATACCTTAGGTTGGTATTGGTTTCTTTGTCTCCTATAACTTTGGATGGCTCGGACACGAAGATAGTACCGTGATCGGTAGTAAATATCAAACGCATTTTTGCTTCGGCGGCTTTTTTGATCGTTTGTAACAAATAGGAATGTTCAAACCAGTTTTTTGTCAGAGATCGGTAGGTCTCATTGTCTCTGATGAGTTGAGAAACCACATGATTATCCGTTTTGGCATGGGATAAAATATCTATGATGTTGCAAACTACAGTAATGAAATTATTGTCGGTTATTTGAGAAAAATTTTGATATAATTTCTTTTCGTCTTCCGTAGTATTGAGCTTGAAATATTCGGATTTCAAATGTGACAGGCCGAGTCTTTTCAACTGTTCGCGCATGAAAAACTCTTCAAAGTCGTTTTTCTTGCCATCTTCGGAATCATTCCGCCAATGGTCGGGGAATCGTTTTTCAATCTCCGAAGGCATCATACCGGAAAAAAAAGCGTTTCTTACATAAGAGGTGGCAGAGGGTAAGATGCTATAATACATAAATTCTTCTTTCAAGCTATAATAAGGGGAAAGTAGGATATCAATATTCTTCCATTGATCATAGCGAAAATTGTCGATCAAAATCAAGAATGTATGTGTTTTATCGCTCAGATACGGTTTAATGTATTGACGAAATACAGTGTGGGACATGATGGGCCCTTCACTGGAATGCAGCCACCTGCAATAATTTTCCTTGATGAATCGGAAAAACTGCTGGTTGGCTTCTCGTTTCTGATCTTCCAGTATTCTTAAGAGTTCAGGATCGGAAGTTTTTTCCAACTCCAATTCCCAAAAAACAAGCTTTTTGTAAAGAGCCTGCCAACCTTTTAAGTTATGAACTTTAATTAAATCCATCGAAATCTTTCGGAATTCTTGTTGATAGCGCAAGGTCATTTTCTCAGTAATTAGCTTCTGAGATTCAAATATTTTTTTCAAACTGAGCAAGATCTGATTGGGGTTGACAGGCTTAATCAAGTAATCGGTGATGTAACTACCGATGGCTTCTTCCATGATGAGCTCTTCTTCACTTTTTGTGATCATGATTACCGGAAGAGAAAGTCTGAGATTTTTGATGCCTTCAAGAGTTTCAAGCCCATCCATACCAGGCATGTTTTCATCTAAAAGTATCGCGGAGTATTGGTTTTCTTGACGAATTTTGTCCAAAGCGTCTACGCCGTTATTGACCATATCTACCTGATATCCTTTTCCTTCAAGAAACAATACATGAGGCTTCAAAAAATTGATCTCATCATCAACCCATAGAATTCTTTTGAGCATACAAATAAATTTATCTTAGCAACGGATAAAGGTAACTATTATCCTTGATTTGAAATGGAATAATGAACGTAAACTTAACAAAAGTTAATGACCCGATCTACGGTTTAATCTCTGTCCCAGAACCAATTCTTGTAGAATTAATTGCTCACCCTTACTTTCAACGTTTGAGGTATATTGCTCAAACGGGGCTTTCTCATATTGTGTATCCCGGGGCCTGCCATACTCGATTTCATCATGCTCTAGGCTGTCTGCATTTGATGCAAAAAGCCATAGAGGTTTTACGAGCAAACGGAGTAAACATATCTAAAGATGAGGAGAGGGGGGCTTATATAGCTATATTATTGCATGATATCGGGCATGGACCATTTTCTCACGTCTTGGAAAAAAGCATTGTGACAGAAAGTGTTCATGAAGATATATCAAGAATATTGATGGCTGATCTCAATAAAACGTTTTATGGCGCTCTCGATCCGGCGCTTGATTTTTTCGAATCAAAACACCCAAAAAAATTTCTTTGTCAACTCATTTCAAGTCAGCTGGATGTGGATCGGATGGATTATCTGCAAAGGGACAGTTTTTACACTGGAGTTGCTGAAGGAAGCATCAATTCCGACCGATTGATATCTATGTTCAATGTAGTTGATGATAAGCTTGTTGTCGAGGTAAAAGCCTTACATTCCGTAGAAAATTTTTTAATCGCACGCATGTTCATGTATTGGCAGGTTTATTTACATAAAACCGGTGTAGGAGCGGAATTGTTGCTTATCAAAATATTCAACAGAGCTAAGGAATTGATTAGAGACGGAGTGGAATTATATGCTTCTCGTTCTTTGCTTTATTTTCTAGAGAAAAATGAGAAAATAAAACGCTGGGAATCATTTAAAAATGAGAATATGCATCACTTTGTTCAGCTCGACGACACAGATGTGTGGCAAGCCGTGAAGGCTTGGCAATTTTCAAAAGACAAAATCCTATCAATTTTATGTAAAATGATAGTAAATAGAGATTTATGGTCTGTAAAAATCTTGGATGCTCCATTTCCGGAGGGAACGTTGGAAGTTTATAAAGAGCAAGTCAAAAGATTATTGAAGATCGACCGGGTTGAATATTTCGTACATCAAACAAAAATTGAAAAGTTAACTTATCACCCAAACAAAAACCCCATACAACTCTTGACAAAGAGTGGTCAAGTTGTAGATCTTTTGAAAGTATCTCAGGTACTTGACAATAAAAAGATCACTTCCCCGATCAGCAAATATTATTTTTGCCATCTCAAAGAAAAAACAGGACTTCTTTAGAAAAATGATACTTTTGCCTTCATCATGAAATCCGCCACCGGACAAACAGTCTTTTAGTTTATGAAATTTACCGCTCAACAAATCGCTGAATTTTTAGAGGGGGAGGTATTGGGTGATCCTTCAGCAGAGGTAAGCAAATTTTCTAAAATAGAAAAAGGCGAAAAAGGAGCAATCTCATTTTTATCCAATCCCAAATACACACAATATCTCTATGAGACATCCTCCTCGATAGTGATTGTAAATAGAGATTTTATCCAAAAAAAAACGGTTTCTTCCACGTTGATCAAAGTAGAAAATGCTTATCATGCTTTTATGAGGTTATTAAAATTTTATCAAGAAACTTTTAGAAAAGAAAAAAGCGAAATCGAACAGCCCAGCTTTATCACCCCTACGGCACAAATAGGAAAAGACGTTTATATCGGAGCTTTTTGTTACATTGGAGCAAATGTAGTTTTAGGTGACGGCGTGAAAATATATCCCAATACTTTTATCGGAGACGATGTCCTAATAGGCGACCATACTGTTATCTATTCAGGAGTACATTTGTATGTGGCTACGCATGTAGGCAAGCACTGTGTCATACATTCAGGTAGCGTCATCGGCTCTGACGGTTTCGGATTTGCCTCTGACGGAAAACAAGTTTATCACAAGATTCCTCAATTGGGCAATGTTATTATTGAAGACTTCGTAGAAGTAGGTGCGTGTTGCACCATAGACAGATCTACCTTGGGCTCTACTATCATCCGTTCTGGAGTAAAGTTAGATAATCAAATTCAAGTAGCTCACAATGTTGAAATCGGATCCGATACAGTGATTGCAGCACAAACAGGTATAGCCGGCTCTTCCTCAATAGGAAAATCTGCAATGATAGGCGGACAAGCTGGAATTGTCGGGCATTTAGAAATAGGAGATCATGTAAAAATCGCCGCGCAAAGCGGAATCACAAAAGATTTACCGGATAAGTCCGTAGTGCAAGGATCTCCCGCTTTCCCTGTCTTACAATACAAAAAATCTTACGCTTATTTTAAAAATTTACCTGATTTAGCAAAACGATTGGATCAATTGGAAAATAAAGTTGAATCATAACCCTATGTTTGATAAACAAAAGACTATTGCGAAAGAAGTTTCTTTGAAAGGAATAGGGCTACATACAGGAAAAGATGTGATGCTTACTTTCAAGCCAGCTCCGGAGCATACAGGCTTTGTTTTCGTTCGGACTGATATAAAAGGACATCCTAGCATTGAGGCCGATATTTTTTTTGTAGACAATACACAAAGGAATACTACTCTAGAAAAAAATGGAATAAAAATCCACACTATAGAGCATGTATTAGCAGCCCTGACGGGGATGGATTTGGACAATATCACCATCGAGCTGGACAATGTAGAGCCCCCTATCATGGACGGTTCCTCCAAAGATTTCGTTGAAGCCATCGAAAAAGCCGGAATAGTAGAGCAAAACGCCGAAAGAGAATACTACACAGTCAAGGAAATAATCTCCTATACCGATCCGAAAACAGGAAGTGAAATTATCGCTCTTCCTGCAGATCATTATGAGGTGACGACCATGGTAGACTTCAACACCAAGGTGCTCAGCACCCAAAATGCCGTACTCAAAAAACTGGATCAGTTCAAGCAACAAATCGCTAATGCCAGAACTTTTTGTTTCTTTCATGAACTAGAATACCTGGTTAATCAAGGATTGATTAAAGGCGGAGATCTAGACAACGCCATTGTATATGTCGATAGAGACATCTCTCCGGAAAGCAAGGAAAAGCTTAAACAGATTTTCAATAAACAAGATATCTCTATTCTATCCAATGGAACTCTGAATAATTTAAATCTTCATTACCCCAACGAAGCGGCTCGACATAAATTGTTAGATGTCATAGGAGATTTAAGTTTAATCGGTGTCAAATTAAAAGTCAAAATCATCGCCAATAAACCAGGACACCATATCAATACGCAGTTTGCAAAAAAATTAGCCCAACGTATCAAGCATGCAAAACGAAAGGGAGTTCCTGTATTTGATCTAACTCAAAAAGCCGTTTATGATATCAACGATATCATGAAGATACTACCTCACAGACCCCCTTTTCTTCTAGTAGATAAGATTTTAGAGATCACGGATAAACATGTTGTAGGGGTCAAAAACGTTACAATGAATGAACCTTTTTTTACCGGACATTTTCCCCAAGAACCTGTCATGCCCGGTGTATTGCAAATAGAAGCGATGGCTCAAGCAGGAGGTATATTTGTCCTTAACGGTATGGAAGACCCACAATCCTATTCTACCTATTTTCTAAAAATAGACAAGGCTAAGTTCAAGAGAAAAGTAGTTCCCGGAGATATTCTTATATTTAAAATGGAGTTGTTAGAACCCATAAAGAGAGGTATCGTTTGTATGCAAGGTCACGGATACGTCAATGATAAGGTAGTGGTAGAAGCAGAAGTCATGGCACAAGTAGTAAAAAACAGCCTATTTCATAGACCATCAGTGTAAAAGTTATTATGAATCAACCTTTAGCATATATACATCGACAAGCAAAACTCGCCCAAAATGTAGTGGTTGAACCGTTTTCCACTATATATAGGGATGTAGAAATAGGAGAAGGAACCTGGATAGGTTCCAATGTTACCATCATCGAGGGCGCACGAATCGGTAAAAACTGTAAGATTTATCCCGGAGCTGTCATATCCGCCGTACCGCAAGATCTTAAATATAATGGAGAGCCTACCTTGACGCACATAGGTGACAACACCATCATTCGTGAATACGTAACCATCAATAGAGGAACTACAGCTCTGGGATACACTAAAGTAGGGAAAAATTGTCTCATTATGGCATCCGTACATATTGCACATGACTGTGTTTTGGGAGATCACGTCATACTTGTTAATGGAGTAGGCTTAGCAGGACATATAAATATAGATAATTGGGCTATCATTGGAGGAATGTGTCCTGTACATCAACATACCAAGATCGGAGCACATACACTTATTGCAGGAGGCTCTTTGGTACGAAAAGACGTTCCACCCTTTGTCAAAGCAGGAAGAGCTCCTTTAGCCTACATAGGCGTCAATTCGATCGGTTTGCGTCGAAGAGGATTTTCTCCCGAAAAAATCGTCGAAATACAAACCATATACAGAATACTTTATCAAAAAAGACATAACATCTCTCAAGCCCTGGAAATCATAGAGACAGAAATTAACGCCACGGTAGAACGCGATGAAATCATGCAATTCATACAAAGCTCATCACGAGGTGTCATGAGAGGATACACAAAAAAAAGGATCTTCTAACGAATTATAATCATATTTTCAAAACTTTATCTATGGCATCCACTGCAGATATTAGAAAAGGTTTATGTATCAAGTTCAATCATGACATTTACAAAGTAGTCGAATTTCTCCACGTAAAACCGGGAAAAGGGCCAGCTTTCGTACGCACCAAGCTCAAGAGTCTGAGCACAGGACGTCTGTTAGAAAACACCTTTCCCTCCGGACATAAAATAGAAGAAGTTCGTGTAGAATTCCGCTTGTATCAATCTTTATACCAAGATGAAAATGGCTTTCATTTTATGAATACAAAAGATTACAATCAAATATATCTACCCAAAACATTGATAGAAAGTCCCCAATTCCTTAAAGAAGGGACCAATGTCATTATAAGCTTTCGAGTAGACGATGAAACTCCGCTATCCGTGGAGATGCCCTCCCATATCGTATTAGAAGTGATCTATACCGAACCCGGTGTCAAAGGAGATACCGCAACCAATGCTACCAAATCTGCCACTTTGGAAACAGGTTCAACGATACAAGTGCCTCTATTCATAAGAACTGGTGATCGGATTAAAGTCAACATTGAGGACGCCTCATACATGGAAAGATCAAAATAAATCATCATTAAAAAAATCCCTTCTGAAAAACAGCATATGAGTATTTTAGTCAATAAAGATTCGAAAATTATCGTACAAGGATTTACCGGAAAAGAAGCCACCTTTCACGCTCAACAAATGATTGCTTACGGTACTCAAGTCGTCGGCGGAGTCACCCCGGGAAAAGGCAGACAAAAACATTTAGAAAGACCAGTTTTTGACACCGTCAGCGAAGCCGTAAAAAAAACAGAAGCTGACGTAAGTATTATTTTCGTTCCTCCGGCCTTTGCTTCCGACGCCATCCTGGAAGCCGCTGATTCCGGCATTGCCCTTATCGTCTGTATCACAGAAGGCATACCTGTTTCGGATATGACCAGAGTAAAACAACACCTTGAAAATAAAAACTGTCGATTGATCGGACCCAATTGCCCCGGTATCATCACATCTGAAGAGGCCAAAGTAGGAATCATGCCCGGCTTCGTATTCAAAAAAGGTAGAATAGGCATCGTATCCAGATCTGGAACGCTCACTTATGAAGCCGCTGATCAAGTTTTTAAAGCCGGTTACGGCATCTCTACAGCCATCGGAATCGGAGGAGACCCAATTATCGGAACGAGTATACGAGAAGCCGTTGAATTGTTCATGGCAGACGTCGATACCGATGCCATTGTCATTATTGGAGAAATCGGAGGACAACTTGAAGCAGAAGCCGCCCGATGGATTAAAAAAACTAGTAATAAAAAATCCGTTATAGGATTCATAGCCGGACAGACAGCTCCCAAAGGACGTACCATGGGTCATGCCGGAGCTATCGTCGGCGGAGAAGATGATACGGCACTAGCCAAAATGCAGATCATGGCTGAATGCGGTATCCGTGTGGTAAAGTCTCCAGCCGAAATCGGACGTCAAGTAGCAGAGGTCCTAAGTTGATAAATTTCAAAGACAAAGGGATGAGATGGATAAAAGCATTCGCATTTATGGAGCAAGGCAGCACAATTTAAAAAACGTCGACTTGGAAATCCCCCGTGATCAGCTCGTAGTGATTACCGGTTTGAGCGGAAGTGGAAAATCATCTCTAGCTTTTGACACTCTTTACGCTGAAGGCCAACGTCGATATTTGGAAACTCTTTCGGCCTATTCCCGACAATTTCTAGGGGGGCTTCAACGCCCCGATGTGGATAAAATCGATGGGCTTTCTCCCGTCATCGCCATCGAACAAAAGACTATCTCCAAAAATCCCCGTTCCACTATAGGGACGATCACCGAGATTTACGATTTTCTCAGACTGTTGTACGCTCGTATATCCAAGGCGTATTCTTACATTACCGGAGAAAAAATGGTCTCTCATACTGATACGCAAATCAGAGAGATGATCTTCGAAGACTATCGGAAAAAGAAAATCCTCATTCTGGCCCCAGTAGTCCGATCGCGCAAAGGACATTATCGAGAGCTTTTCGAATCCATTCGAAAACGCGGTTTTCTAAAAGCACGTATCGACGGAGCTATTGTAGATCTCAATTCCGGAATGCAACTCGATCGATACAAGATCCACGATATTGAGATCGTTATTGATCGCTTAGATTTACAAGAAGAAGATAGCATTCAAAAAAGGCTCAAGAATAGCATCTCCACGGCAATGCATCATGGAGAAGGTGTTTTGATGATCCTTGAATACGGGACGGATGAACCCAGATACCTCAGCAAACACCTAATGTGTACTCAGAGCGGTCTCGCTTACCCCACACCTGAGTCCAATACCTTTTCTTTCAACTCACCTAAAGGGGCCTGCCCGAACTGCAAAGGCTTGGGAACGGTGCAAGAAGGACATCTTGAAAAAATTATTCCAGATGATACGATATCCATCGAAAAAGGAGGTATAAAACCCATAGAAAGAAGATCATATCCCATTATTTTTAAACAATTGAAAGCCATTGCAAAGCAATTTGAATTCAGTTTGAAAGATCCTATCAATAAAATACCTTTAGAAGCTTTGCAAGCCATCCTTTACGGTATAGAAAAAAACTTCTCCGTCGAGCTCGAATTTGCTTGCTTGAGCAAGACTTACGAATTGCGTTTCGAAGGAATCATCCCTTATATAAAAAGGGTGTCGCAAGAAGAACAAGCTGGAACCATTTCTCTGTCAAAATACATGGAAGAAAAAATATGTCCCGAATGTTCAGGCTCCAGGTTAAGAAAAGAATCCCGGTTTTTCAAAATCGAAGGGAAAAATATCAGCGATGTTTTCAAGCTTGATATTAAGCAACTGAATGCCTGGGTGCATCAAATAGAAAACAACCTCTCGGACAAGAATCGACTCATTTCACAAGACATCTTTAAAGAGTTGCGAAGCCGTATCGGATTTTTGCTCCAAGTAGGCCTAGACTATTTGAGCTTGGATCGGCCTGCCAAAACGCTATCGGGAGGAGAAGCCCAACGTATCCGCCTGGCTACACAAATCGGGTCGCAATTGGTCAACGTGCTCTACATCTTAGATGAACCGAGCATCGGTCTTCATCAAAGAGACAACTGTCTACTTATTAGCACCTTAAAAAGGTTAACAGAAATAGGAAATTCCACTATTGTCATCGAACACGATCGCGATATGATCGAACAAGCCGATCACATTGTAGATCTCGGCCCTGGGGCAGGCCAACACGGTGGCGTAATCCTTTTCAACGGTCAACCACAAGACCTGTCAAAAGCTGATACCCTGACTGCAAAATATATCAGAAGAGAACTCAACGTTTCACTTCCGGAGCGCAAACGTGAAGGAAACGGTCAAGCACTTGTCTTGAAAGGCGCTCGCGGAAATAATTTGAAAAATGTCACACTAAATATTCCATTGGGAAAAATGGTCTGCATGACAGGAGTATCCGGAAGCGGAAAATCCTCATTGCTCAATGAAACCCTTTTCCGCATTTTGAACAAACATTTTTATCATGCAGAAAAGGAACCTTTGCCCTATAAATCCATCTCGGGCTTGGAATACGTTGACAAAGTCATCGATATTACTCAAAGCCCTATAGGACGAACACCGCGATCCAATCCGGCCACATATACAGGATTGTTTTCAGATATCCGAAACTTGTTTTCCGAAGTTCCCGAAGCCAAGATCAGGGGATACAAACCCGGGCGTTTTTCTTTCAATGTGAAAAACGGACGCTGTGAAACATGTGAAGGAGCAGGGTTTCGTACGATAAAAATGAGTTTTTTGCCAGATATACAGATCCATTGTGAAAAATGTCAAGGCAGACATTTCAACAAAGAAACCCTGGAAATCCGTTATAAAGGAAAATCCATAGCCGATGTTTTGAAAATGACCGTTGAGGAAGCCGTAACTTTTTTCGAATCGATACCCAAGATCTACACTAAAGTAAAATGTCTACAAGAAGTTGGTTTGGGATATTTACCCCTGGGACAATCTTCCGTAACCCTTTCCGGAGGAGAAGCCCAAAGAGTAAAATTAGCCACCGAACTCAGCCGAAAACAGACGGGAAAGACGATATACATTCTCGATGAACCCACTACGGGATTACACTTTGAAGATATTCGAATTTTGGTGGAATTATTGAACCGATTGGTTGATCTGGGAAATACGGTATTGATCATAGAGCATAATTTGGACGTGATAAAAATAGCTGATCACATCATCGATATAGGGCCAGAAGGAGGTCGAAACGGAGGAGAAATCATAGCCGAAGGTCTTTCCGAACAAATAGCCAAATCCCCCAAAAGTCATACGGGAAAATTTCTTGAAAAGGAATTGAGTTTTTATAAATAATTGACACTTCGAGATGTTATTTCGATACCATTGTGTTAATGGTGGATTACGTTTATTCAGCCTATTAGATGACTTCGTTAGAAGAAGATGTAGATTTAGTTTTTCACATTGTATTCGAAATACATTTGATTATAAATTAATTAATTATATCTATTTTTACGGATAGCTCATAATAATGCCAAAGGAACGATACAAATTATGCGCCATAGCATCCATAAAATGCTGGACATACACACGAGCTTCCTCGTTGTAATTTTTTTTTAGTTCCTCGGTGAGTATGTTTTCTTCTTTTGTCCATGAACTTCATAGTCTCATATTTTCCATAGCGTTATAACGTTAGTATGACACGGCTGAGTTCTTGTGTCGTTGGTATTTATAAAAAATTGAAATCATTATTTTAAGGTGTATTACGTTTCATTAATCGTTACCGTTTCGGAGGGATAGAAACGAGCTGTAGAGTACCATATTCTTCACCGTGAAGTTCCTGCTTCCAAAAAACGAATTAAACTTTCAACTTAATGTTTACCAAATTATTAATCTTTTCCGTTCTGGTTCGGTAACTTTTGCGTTACGATGGTCTCGAAGGGGTGAGTCTTTGAAATAAAAATAGCCTTTAAAGCCTACTAATTCCAAGAATTTTTTCATAAGTGGTTTTAAAAAAAAGTTGCTATTATACAGCTACAGTTCCTTTGATGTGAGGATGCGGATCATAATCATTTAAAGTGAAATCTTCAAACTGAAAATCAAAGAGATCCGTTACCTTCGGGTTGAGGATCATCTGCGGTAAAAATTTCGGTTTTCGTGTCAACTGTAATTGTACCTGTTCGATATGATTGTCATAGATATGCGCGTCACCCAAAGTATGGATGAATTCTCCTACGTTGAGTTCCGTCACTTGAGCCATCATCATGAGCAATAAAGAATACGAGGCTATATTGAAAGGAACTCCTAAAAAAATATCCGCGCTCCGTTGATAGAGTTGCAAAGAGAGCTTCCCCTGAGCAACATAAAATTGAAATAAAGCGTGACAGGGAGGAAGTGCCATTTGTTCGATCATTCCCACATTCCAAGCCGAGACGATCAAACGGCGCGAGTCGGGGTTTTTTCGAATTTCCTCGATAAGTTGGCTGATTTGATCGATATGTTTACCATATTTTGTAGGCCAGCTGCGCCATTGAAAACCGTAAACGGGCCCCAATTCTCCGCTTTCGTCGGCCCATTCGCCCCATATAGAAACGTTATTCTCCTTCAAATACGAAATGTTCGAGCTCCCTTTGAGGAACCAGAGTAATTCATGGATGATCGATCGTAAATGCAGTTTTTTGGTTGTCAATAGCGGAAATCCTTTTTGTAGATCAAAGCGCATTTGATATCCGAAAATGCTTTGGGTTCCAATACCAGTACGGTTTTCCTTCTTTATACCTTGATCGAGAATATTCTGGATCAGCTCGAGGTATTGTTGCATGGAATTTCTTGTGTTGCTTGTTCCATTTTTCTGATGCAATGTAAGAAAAATACCTGCATTGAAACGATTGTATTAAGCTGAACTACGTTTATTCAGCCATCCTAGATGGCTTCGTTGAGGACGATGTAAATTCACTCTTTCATATTATATTCGAAATATAATTAATTATAATTTAATTAATTATATCTATTTTTTATGAAAAACACCTAATACTTCCAGGGGGACGATACAACCTATTCGCCACCTCCATAAGGTGCTGGGCATGCACACAATCTAATCCTTTATAACGACCTTACCTGATACAAACCAACGCTTTATATTGCCAATAAGTACGTTCTACTACCCATCAGGTTTTACTCACTAATTTGTTGAATAATATAACTAGCCCCTATTAAGGGCCGGTTGGTATAGGCATTCTTCTGTATAAAGTCTTTAATCCCTCGCCTATGAAAGTAAGATCCTCGGCTGGAAGCTTGGTAAGCTTTGTTTGTTATACTTCTCTGGGTTTATATCCTAGTCTTGCTTATTAATGGCTTTAGCCCTCTACTATCATGCTCATTGGCTGCTAGGCTATGACTGCTAGTCTCATTCCATTTTTATCCCCCCCCTTATGTGCTTCTTGTATCCGTAGTAGAGTTTACCTGATTTCTTGAGCCATTTTCCTTGAATGTCTACTCCTGATTGAGCCTCTTTTTTTTATCCTTGCTTTTCTTTGACTGATTTGCTTTTACCGTTTTTCCTTCCTATCCTCCACTACGTGGGTAGGATCTCCCTTGGGAGCAAAGGGACTCACTGTAATACTGGCGTAGACTATCACGCCTGTTTTAACTATCGCCTGATGCTTTTCTAATTCCTTATTGTACATAGCGTAGCAGCGAATGAGCATGATAGTAGAGGTCTAAAGCCATTAATAAGCAAACTAAGATATAAATCCAGAGAAGTATATTCAGACAAAGGTTACCAAGTGCTAGCGAACGTGTCTTACTTTCATAGTCAAGGCATCAAAGAACGTATACAGAAGAAAGCCTATAGGAACCGCCCTTAAGTAAGGCAGCTATATTATTCATATATAATTAATGAGTAAAACTCAATGGGTAGTAGAACATACTTTTGTCAGTATAAAGCGTTGGTTTGGATCAGGCAAGGCTCGTTACAAAAGATTAAATCGTGTGCATGCCCAGCATCTTATGGCGGCTATGGCGCATAATTTGTATCATTCCCCTGGCATTATTATGTGCTGTTCATAAAAATAGATATAATTAATTGATTTATAATAAATAAGTTTTAGAATATAATGTGAAAGACTAAATCTAGATTTTCTCTAACGAAGCCGTCTAGGAGATTGAATAAATGTAATTCACCATTAATACAATGGTATCTCAACATAATTAGTGAGTAAAAAACAATAGCTAGCAGAACATACTTTTGGCAGTATAAAGCGTTGGTTTGGATCAGGTAAGGTTAAAAAAGGATTAGCACGTGTGCGTGCTCAGCATCTTATTGAGGCTATGGCTCATAATTTGTATCGTTCCCCTGTATTATTATGGATGTTTATAAAAATAGATATATTTAATTAATTTATAATCAATAGTATTTCGAATATTATGTGAAATACTAAATCTCCATCGTCTCCAACGAAGCCCATCTAGGATGGCTGAATAAACATAATCTACCTTAACAAAATGGTCTCACCCTTTTATTCCGGAAGCGTCATTTTTTTCTGGAAAACTTTTATTTTTATATTAAATGTCATAGATTTACAGCCACGTTATAGCCCACGTGGTGAAATTGGTAGACACGCCATCTTGAGGGGGTGGTATCTGCAAGGATGTGCTGGTTCGAATCCAGTCGTGGGCACAAATTAAATAGTTAAAATACTTATAAATAGAACATTATTAAAAATTTAAATTTATGTTGATCAACATTTGATCAAAAATTTTTTTCTTTCCCGCCTCTTGCTCCACTGATACGGATCTATAGAGTTTCTTTCGCTCTACAATTCTTTGCCTTCTTCTTCGACTTGAGCATGCAATTTTTTGTACTTTTTATTATTTTATAATAAGCCATATCTACGAAAAATCCCTCTGAGACCATTCTGTTAATGATGGATTACGTTTATTCAGGCTCTCAAATGGCTTCGTTGGAGACGATGAAGATTTATTCTTTTACATTGTATTCAAAATACTATTGATTATAAATCAATTATATCTATTTTTATAAACAGCGCATAATGATTCCAGTGGCACGATACAAATTATGAGAACGTTGCATGGGAGAAGAAAGTTAAAATATTTGTAAATCAATATATTGTTTCGAATATTATGGAGTAGAAAATAAAAAAATTCGAATCTATACTTAGAAGCACCGTATAACTAAGCCTTAGTGAACTATATATGGAACGTTCTACCAGAAGGAGCTAGTTTTTCAAAAGGTTAAATACCCAGACCTACTGGGAAGGTATGGAGAGAGAAATAAGAAAAATATATCAAAAAGACCAGAGAATAAAAAGCCAACCTTCTTACAGTGGAATATCGTTGTTTACGATGATGCTTTTGAGTCAATGGTATGATCTAGTGATGTAGAACGGAAGAATTGGTGAAAGAATCCTTGAGCTATATGCTCTTTTTCGGTTTTCGATTCGAAAATCAAAACCCAAATCATAGGACTCTATGCAGATTTTGCAATGAAATAGTAGATAAAAAGACATATGATCGCTTACTGAAAAAGATCAATAAGCAATTAGGAAAGCATCAGGCTATAGTTAAAACAGGAGTGATAGTAGATACCAGTATTACAGTGAGGCCCTTTGCTCCCAAGGGCCCTCCTACCTACGTAGTGGAGGATCGGGAAGGAAGAGGGCAAAATCAAATCAGTCAAAGAAAATCAAGGACAAAAAAAGAGACTCAATCAGGAGTAAATCCTCAAGGAAAATGGCTTAAGAAATCAGGTAAACTCTACTACGGATATAAGAAGACATAGGGGGGATAAAAATGAAATGATACTAGCACTACATAGTGTAGCAGCTAATGAGTATGATAGTAGAGCGGTAAAGTCATTAATAAATAAACTAGGATATAAAATCCAGAGAAATATATGTAAACAAAGGTTACCAAGTTTCAGTTAACGTATCTTATTTTCATAGTCGAGCCATCAAAGACCGTGTACAGAAGAACGCATATAGGAACTGTCCCTTAAGTAGGGTGCTATATTATTCAACAAATAAGTGAGTAAACCCCGATGGGTACTAGAACGTACTTTATAGCAGTATAAAGATTTTGCCTGGATCAGGTAAGATTTATTATAAAGGATTAGCTCGTATGCCTGCCCAGCATCTTATGGAGGCTATGGCGAATAATTTGTATCGTTCCC
The DNA here is from genome assembly GCA_047528255.1 of Flavobacteriales bacterium Tduv. Lineage (GTDB taxonomy): Bacteria > Bacteroidota > Bacteroidia > Flavobacteriales > Blattabacteriaceae. The sequence continues at coordinate 328,110 of CP180024.1, forward strand.
TCGCATTATTATGACCTATTTATAACAATAGATATAATTAATTAATTTATAATTAATTATATTTCGAATATAATGTAAAAGAATAAATATACATCGTCTCTAACGAAGGCCATCTAGGATGGCTGAATAAACGTAGTCCAGCATTAACACAATGGTCTCATTTTCTTTCTACATACCTTCCAGTATATCAATGGTTTTATTTTTTAAAAACTGACTCCTTCTGGTAGAACGTCCATATATAGTTCACTAAATTTTATTTGTGCGGTGCTTCTGAGCATAGATCCGAATCTTTTATTTTATACTCTATATATACAAAACAATATATTGATTTACAAATATTTTTAACATCCTTCTCCGATGCAACGTTCTCGTATCATGCCCCTGGAATAATTATTAGCTATTCATAAAAACAGATGAGATTAATTTATTTATAATCAATATTTTTCATATAAAATATGAAAGATTAAATAGCCACCGTATCCAACAAAGCCTATCTAGGAGGCTTAATAAACGTAATCCACCTTAAGTATAACCTGATGATTTTTTAATACCTTATTGATCCTCCATCTTCTCCAACAAAGCTCATCTAGAAGGCTGAATAAACATAATCCACCATTAATACAATGGTCTCTTTTGATCTAATACGTATATTTGTAAGCCAGTAAAAACAAAACATTTGTACTTGATATGAAAAAGACACTGACTTATATCGCTGGCGTGTTGTTGTGTTCAATAGCCAGTGTAATCGGCTATAAGAAATACACGGAAAACAAACAACCTATCGTATACACCAACGAATCATCATCCAATACAAGATTTACGTCAAACGACTCTATCAATTTGGTCAGCTCTGCTGGTGTTCCTGATTTTACTAGAGTAGCTTCCAAAGCTGTCGATGCGGTAGTGAGCATAAAAAATTATTCCGGAAAGTCCGATAACAGAGCTCAAGGATTTCATCCTTTTGAATTTTTCTTCGGTTTTCCCGATGAGCTTAGAGAAAGACAGAGACTTTTTCAAAAAAATAACGTTCCTAGGTCCAGTGGATCAGGCGTGATCATTTCACCTAACGGGTATATCGTCACCAACAATCACGTCATTGAAGATGCCGAAAAAATAGAGGTAACGCTTAACAATCAAAAAAACTATAAGGCGAAATTAATCGGAGCCGATCCCAATACAGATATCGCTTTGTTGAAAATAGAAGAAAAAGAAAAACTTCCATTCCTTTATTTTTCCAACTCTGACAATGTACAAGTAGGAGAATGGGTCTTGGCCATTGGAAACCCCTTCGGGTTGAATTCCACTGTAACAGCAGGTATTGTCAGCGCTAAGAGCAGAAGTCTAGGCATATTGGGAGGGAGTGAAAATATGCCCATAGAATCTTTTATTCAAACTGATGCCGCCATTAACCCGGGAAATAGTGGAGGAGCTCTACTCAATACTAAAGGGGAATTGATCGGTATCAATACAGCTATTCACTCAAGAACGGGAAGTTATGAAGGTTACGGCTTCGCCGTTCCCTGGAACTTAGTAGAAAAAACCGTGAAAGACCTCAAACAATATGGAGCTGTACAACGTGCATTCATAGGAATCACACCGCTAGATCTTTCCGATGAAGATTTATTAAGAAACTACAACGAAAGATTCCAACGAAACATAAAGTCACAACAAGGCGTCATGATCCTTAATGTCAACGAAAAAAGTGGAGCGGCAGATGCCGGTATCAAGAAAGAAGATATTATCAAAGAAATTGACGGATACCCCGTACGTAATTTTGCAGATCTTTCAGGTATTATCGGAAGGAAACGCCCTGGAGATAAAGTCAAAATCAAAGTATCTCGAAACGGAAAAGAAAAAGACTTCAACGTCACTTTGAAAGATATGGAAGGGAGTACCAAAGTCCGTAGCAAAGAAGAAATGACTGCATCGGAATGGCTGGGCGCTAAACTTGAGCGACTGGACAGTCAAGCTAAAAGAGATTTTGGAATCAACTATGGCCTTAGAGTCACCCAATTGAAAAGAGGAAGCTTGAGCAATCTCGGCATTCAAGAAGGAGATATCATCCTATCAGTAAACGGCAAGAAGGTAGAAAAACCTGCCGATATCGACCTATTATTAAAAAGTTATTCAGGAGATGTATACATTAAGTTCATCAAAAGAAACGGTCAAGTAGTAATCAGAGGATTTGAAATGAATTAATGATTTATTCCTTTTTATAACTAGAAAGTTAACACCTCATTAACTGTATAAATTGAAAAGTTATTCTGAAAATTTTTAGTCATTGAAAGATTAAAAATGTTTGACGATAACTTTAAATATTATATAGTTATGACTCGATACCATTGTATTAAAGTTGATTACGTTTATTCAGTCTTCTAGATGAGATTTATTGGAGACGATGGAGTTTTAGTATTTCACGTCGTATTCAAAATACTATTTGAAATGTTACATGAGAGAAAAAGATTAAAATATTTGTAAATTAATATATTTTTTCGTCTATTTGAAGTAGAAAATAAAAAAATAGGATCTATGCTCAGAAGCACCGCACAAATAACCTTTAGTGATCTATATATAAAACGTTCTACCAGAAGGCGTGAGTTTTTCAAAAGGTTAAACACAGTGATTCTCTGGGAAGGGAAGGAGAAAGAAATAAGAAAATATATCAAAAAGAACAGGGAATAAAAGGAGAACTTATCTACAGTGGAATATAATTATTTAATGATGATTCTTTTGATTCACTGGTATGATTTCAGTGATGTAGGCACGTAAAATTGGTAAAATAACCATAGACTGTATGCGCTTTTGTAGTTCTCGATTAGAAGATCAGATCCTCAGATCATACGACTCTATACAAATTTCGTAATGAAATAATAGCCAAAAATGCATATGAGTTCTCTTACTGAAAAAGATCAATAAGGAATTAGAAAAGCATCAGGCGATAGTTAAAACAGGAATGATAGTAGAGGCCAGTATTACTGTGAGGCCCTTTGCTCCAAAGGGAAATCCCACATACGTAGTGGAGGATAGGAAGGAAGAGGGAAAAAGGAAATCAGTCAAAGAAAAGCAAGGTTAAAAAATAGGCTCAATCAGAAGTAGACACTCAAGGAAAATAGCTCAAGAATTTAGATAAACTTTACTACGGATACAAAAAGCACATAGGAAGTATAAAAAAGGAATGGATACTAGAAGTATCATAGAGTAGCAGCTAATTAGCATGATAGTAGAGGGGCTAAAGCAATTAATAAGAAAAACTAGGATATAAAACCCAGAGAAGTATATGCAGATAAAGGTTACCAAGTGTCAGCCAACGTATTTTACTTTCATAGTCGAGGCATCAAAGGCCGTATACAGAAGAAAGCCTATAAGAATCGTCCCTTAAGTAGGAATAGCTATATTTTTCAATAAATTAGTAAGTAAAACCCGATTGGTAGTAGAACGTGCTTTTGGTAGTATAAAGCATTGGTTTGTATCAGGAAAGGCTCCTTACAAAAGATTATATCGTGTGCATGCCCAGCATCTTATGGAGGATACTCATATTGTACTATCATTCCTGTTTTAACTATCGCCTGATGCTTTTCTAATTCCTTATTTATCGCTTTCAGTAAGCTCTCATATGGTTTTTTGGCTACTATTTCATTGCTAAATATAGATAGAGTCATATGATCTGGAATCTGATCTTCCAATCGAAAACCAAAAAAGTATATGCAGATCAAGGATTCTTTCACCAATTCTTTCGTCCTACATCACTGAGATCATACCAGTTAATCAAAAGCATCATCGTAAATAAGGATATTCCACTGTAAGCAGGTTGCCTTTATTCCCTGTACTTTTTGATATATTTTTCTTATTTCTTTCTCCATGTCTTCCCAATGGATCAAGGTGTTTAACCTTTTGAAAAACTCACTCCTTCTTGTAGAACGGTCTATATATAGGTCACTAAATCTTATTTGCGCGGTACTTCTGAGCATAGATCTGAATTTTTTGTTTTCTACTACAAATAGACGAAATAATATATTGATTTAGAAAGCTTTAATCACATTCTCTCATGCAATATTCTCAAATCGTCTAAAATTTTATTAATCGTATTATTCTGATTTATTACATTTTTTTACTTAAAAAAGTTAAATGATCACGTCTTTCAAAGTATTTCATGTAATCATAGGATTTTTCAGGGAATACTCCGCTTAATGCCTTATCTAATATAGTTTCATTCCTGATTTTAATTCCTATACAGCTTTTCTGTCTTCTTCAGAGAAGGAGTTTTTCCAAGTCTGTCACGAAATTACTCCGGATCCGATAAGTTCTTTATCGAGATACCAGGTGGCGAATTGTCCTGCGGTGATGGCAGCTTGAGGGTTTTCAAATTCTATGTAAAGTCCGTTTTTAGCTTTGTATAGGGTTGCTTTTTGCAGGGGTTGTCTGTAACGGATTCTGCAATGTGCCTTCATTTCCTCTTCGTGAGATAGGGCTAGATCTTTACGTATCCAATGTAATTCGTCTTCTTGAATGAAGAGTTTTTTTTTATAAAGACCGGGGTGATCTTTTCCCATACCGACATAAACGATATTTTCTTCTACGTCAGTATCAATGACAAAGAGAGCTTCTTTATACCCTCCTACACGGAGACCCTTGCGTTGTCCTTTAGTAAAGTAGTAAGCTCCTTGATGTGTCCCTATGACATTTCCATCGGTCTTTTTGTACATTTTATTTTTTGAGCACACAGCCAGGTCTTTATTTTTGTGAGAGAGTGGGGGATTGTTGTAATGGTAGATGGGGGCGTCATGCAAAATTTCGATAATTTCGCCTTGTTTCGGTTGGAGTTTTTGTTGCAGAAATTTAGGCAGGTGAACTTTTCCGATGAAGCAAAGTCCTTGAGAGTCTTTCTTCTCGGCGGTGATCAGGCCCGCCTCGGCAGCGATTTTTCTGACTTTTTTTTTTGTGAGCGTTCCCAATGGGAAGAGAGCTTTGCTCAGTTGATATTGGTTGAGCTGGCAGAGGAAGTATGATTGATCTTTGTCGGGATCTTTTCCTGCTAACAGTCGGTAGACAGGCTGTCCTTCTTTCAAAAAGATTTCTTTTTCGGCATAATGTCCTGTTGCGATGCTGTCGGCCCCGAGCAAATGGGCTTTTTCCAGAAACAGATCAAACTTGATTTCACGATTGCAGAGCACGTCAGGGTTGGGGGTGCGGCCACTCTTATATTCGGAAAACATATAGTCTACAATGCGTTCTTTGTACTGAAGACTTAGGTCGATCACTTGGAAAGGGATGCCGAGCTTTTTAGCTACGAGCATTGCGTCAATGCTGTCTTCTACCCAAGGGCATTTTGTATGACGGGTCACTCCGGAATCATTCCAATTACGCATGAAAAGACCGATCACTTCATAGCCTTTTTCTTTGAGCAAGAAAGCCGCTACACTGGAGTCAACTCCACCTGAAAGCCCTACAATAACTCTTTTCAATTTTTAGCCGATTTTACATTATTGCAAATGTAAAATATTTTTTTTTGAGTTTATATTAGAAAGGAGATCACAAGGAAAAACCTGAACGTTCACATTGAGAACGTAGCATGAGAGAAAGAGGTTAAAATGTTTTTAGATTAATATATTATTTCGTATATTCGGAGTATAAAATAAAAAATTCGGCTCTATACTCAGAAGCACCGCACAAAGAATTTTTAGTGAACTATATATGGAAGGTTCTACCAGAGGGTAGTGAACTTTTTAAGAGTTTAAACACCTTGATCCACTAGGAAGGGATGAAAAAAGAAATTAAGAAAAATATATCAAAAAGGCCAGGGAATAAAAGGCCAACCTGCTTACAGTGGAATATCGTTATTTAAGATGATGATTTTTGAGTCACTGGTATGATCTTAGTGATATAGGAATTGAAGAATTGGTGAAAAAATCTTTGAGCTTCATGAGCTTTTGTGGTTTTCGATTGGAAGATCAGATCCCAAATCATACGATTCTATGCAGATTTCGCAATGAAATAGTAGCCAAAAAGGAATATGAGCTCTTACTGAACGAGATCAATAAGGATTTAGAAAAGTATCAGGCAATAGTTAACTATGGCGTATAGTTTGTATCGTGCACCTGGTATTATTATACGTTATTCATAAAAAAAGATATAATTAATTAATTTATAATCAATAGTATTTCGAATAAAATGTGAAAGACTAAAGCTACATGGTTCTCTAACGAATTTCTCTAGGAGGCTGAATAAACGTAATCCACTATTAACATAATGATTTCGAAACAATATAGTTATTTATAAACATTTTTTACCCTTTTCTCATGCAACGTTCTCTCAAAGTTATCGAGGAATTGCTGTCCCATTACTTCTCTGATAAGGATTTCATCACCTATGATGATCAGTTGAATTTTTGGAGTATTATTTACAGTTATTTGATATGTCGGTCTGCGTGATAAGAAGAGCGCACCAAAGCGCCGCTTTCTACATATCGAAATCCCATCTTTAGACCAACTTCTTCATACTTTTTGAATTGTTCGGGGGGGGGGAAGGAGTGTACGGGAAGATGTTTTTTCGTCGGTTGCAGATATTGGCCGATGGTGATGATATCTACCCCGGTGCTTTTGATGTCTTCCATGGTTTGCAAAACTTCTTCTTCTGTCTCGCCGAGGCCCAGCATGATTCCTGTCTTGGTGCGAGGCTGGCCACTTTTTTTTAGATGACTCAGCACTTCGAGACTACGGTCGTACTTAGCCTGTATACGGACTTCTCTGGTGAGTCTTCGGACGGTCTCTAAATTGTGAGAGATAACCTCGGGCTTTACACTTATGATGCGATCAACTAAGTTTTTTTTTCCTTGAAAATCGGGAATCAAGGTTTCTAAAGTGGTTTCTGGACTGATTCTCCTTATGGCTTGAATGGTCTCTACCCATATCAAGGATCCCATATCTTTCAGATCGTCTCGATCTACCGAGGTGATAACAGCGTGCTTGATTTTCATGATTTTTATGGATCGGGCGACTTTCTCGGGTTCTTCCCAATCTACATTTTCAGGCCGTCCGGTCTTCACTCCGCAGAATCGGCATGAACGGGTACAAATGTTTCCCAATATCATAAAGGTGGCTAGCCCACTGTCCCAGCATTCTCCCATATTGGGACAATTTCCGCTCTGACAGATGGTGTTGAGTTTGTAACGATCGACTAATCCACGCAGTTGACGATAATTTTTTCCTGTAGGGAGTTTGACGCGGATCCATTGAGGCTTCCTTGTAAGAAGCTCTTTTTTTACCGTTTCCGGGGTATCGATGGTGTCTGAATCTGAATTCATTTTTTATATCGGATCAAAGACTACGGATTGCATATCAAAAAACACACCGCTTTGTCAGCTAGTGAAAATATATCTCCGGACGGAGATTTTTAGAAAGTAATTTTTTGGCGCGAAGCAGTTGAATTTTTACAAGACTCATACTGACTTGAAGGTGTTCAGCTATTTCTTTATAAGTCTTTTCTTCGAGAAATCTCAATCGAATTATTTTTTGATATTTCGGAGGGAGTTGGTTGATTTTTTCCTGAATTTTCTTGACGAATTGCTTTAATATAAGGATTTCTTCAGGGGAATGTTCTTGGAGGGCCAATCCTGATATAAACCTTTTATAAATAGAAGGTTGATCCAAAGAAATGTTTTGGATCTTTCTTTTTCTTATATGATCGAGCATAGTATTTTGAGCGATGCTGATCAGCCAAGTGCGGAAATCCAATTCTTCCTTATAAAGCTCGAGCTTGTTAAAAACTTTTGTAAAGCTTTCTATGGAAATGTCCTCAGCTTCTTCTTTATTGGCTGTTTTCTTCAGTATATAATGGTATACATCGCTCCAAAAGACCTTCATCAATTTGCTTTGACCTTTCCTCTCTCCTTTTTTTGCTTGGCGGATAACTGAGATAAGGTAAATATTTTTTTGTGAATTCAATCGTGAGTTACAAAAGTATGATAAATAGTTCAGTCTCTATTTTCATAAGTTTTATACCCTCTTTTGCAAAGAGTGCAAGCTTCTCCGCTCTCATTTAGAAAAGGATTTTGGCTGGAGCAAGTCCCCGAAAACTTCCCTCCTCGCTTGCTCCACAATTTGATACCGATACCCATCACTGCAGCTATCAGCAATAGAATCGTGATCAGGCTCATTTTTAAGAAAAAACACATACTGCTTTCGGTAGAAAGGATACAAAGGTAATGAAAATTCGTTGAATTTTCAGTTTCAATGTCTTGAGAATGTTGCATGAGAAAAGGTTCTTAAAGTATTTGTAAATCAATATATTATTTCGTGTTTTCTGGAGTAGAAAATAAAAAAATTCAGCTCTATGCTCAGAAGCACCGCACAAATAAACTTTAGTGAACTATATATGGAACATTTTACCAGAAGGAGTGAGTCTTTCAAAAGGTTAAACCCTTGATCCACTAGAAAAGTATGGAAAAAAAATAAGAAAAATATATCAAAAAGGCCAGGTAATAAAAGACAAACTGCTTACAGTGTAATATCGTTATTTAAGATAATGTTTTTGAGTGACTGGTATGATCTCAGTGATGTAGAAACGGAAGAATTGGTGAAAAAATCCTTGAGCTGCATGCGTTTTTTGGTTTTCGATTAGAAGATAAGATTCCAGATTATACAACTTTATGCAGATTTCGCAATGAAATAATGCCAAAAAGGCATATGAGAGCTTACTGAAAAAGATCAATAAGGAATTAGAAAAGCATCAGGAGATAGTTAAAACAGAGGTGATAGTAGATGCCCAGTATTACACACCACAAGCAAACAAACCCGAGACCTCCTCCGATTTCCAAAACTAATAGCTATCAAAATAAAACCTTGATTCTCATAAGAGCTCATACGTATGGAATAATGGATCACAGGGATAGGAACACACGCAAGTATATAATCATTTCAACCATCATAGCATCCTGAAAGAGCCCGCCAAGATCAGCGCAGCTGAGCTAATATTTTTCATTATCTATTTTATTCTTGACCAGATTTATCAGTTTTCTGCTGTAATGAATTTTTCTTCTCGATCTCAGCTTGAAACTCTTCTATTACAGGTTTTACGATATCCTCAGGAAGATCAGCGATACGGATGTACATCAACCCGTCAATCGAATCGTTGAATTTGGAGTCTACATTGAACGCGATCACGCGAGCGTTTTGCTTGACGTATTTCTTAATGAGAACGGGAAAGCGCAGATTTCCCGGCTCGATCTCGTCGATTAGCTTGTCAAATTTGTTCAGATCAGCTTTTGATTCATTAAAAATGAAGGCTTTGTCAGCATATTTTACACGGACTTTATAAGCGTTTTTTGGACGGACGTACTGCGCCACGAAAGGATCATAAAAATGAGATTTCATGAATTCGACTATTACTGATATGGAAAAATCGGAAAATTGACTGCTTATTCCAACAGCTCCTATCAAATATTGGTATTCGGGATGACGCAAGGTCAAATGTAAAATACCTCTCCAAAGCAAAAACAAAGGTAAGGCTTTCTGCTGATATTCCTTCACAAGGAAGGCCCTACCCATTTCAATGGTATCTCGAAATAAAGGGTACATCTCCGGGTTAAAGATGAAAAACTTGGTTAAATAAAACCCGTTAATTCCATATTTGTCAAATATCTCTCTTCCGAACCCCATTCTATATGCTCCGACAAGCCGTTTCTGAACTCTATCCCACAAAAAGAGATGATAGTAGTATTGATCATATTTGTCCAGATCGACGGATTTATTAGTGCCCTGACCCACTTCACGAAAGGCTACCTCTCTTAAGCGTCCAATCTCAGTTAATATATTTGGTATCTTTTCCGCCGAAGCGAAAAACATCTCATATTGAGTATTACTGAAGAGCAGGTCGTTCGGATATAATTGATTAAGGTCCCTTTGAATGAGCTCAGAAGAAACAGGCGGAAGGATTTCCTTAGGCTTTTTGTTAAAATTCCAGAATTTGAGTTTTTTTTTGTAAGTGTCTATAATATTTTTTTCATGGTACACATTGGCCAATATATATGTCTTTCTCCGTAAAAAATCTGTAAGTACCGGAACGGTCATATTTTCCAATTGTTTATTTAACACCGGATTACCGATCCTCATTCGGATCAACTTGCCTCTTTGTCGAAACATTTCAGCCGGAAGCATAGCTGTCCTCAGACGTTCATTCCATTTACCTAACTGGTAAAAAAGCCTGCTGTTGTGTCCGTGGAAATAAATCGGAATCACCGGGACTTTTGCCTTAATGATGAATTTTATGGCTGGCTCTTGCCATGCTCGGTCAGAAATTTCTCCGGTATCTTTTTGAATAGATGAAACTTCTCCTGCTGGAAACATTCCTATAGGATGTCCTTTCTTGAGATAAAGAACGGCCTCCTTGAGGCCTAGAAGGCTATACTTACTTTGATATTCAAAGGGATTTACGGGGAAAATATATGGTTGCAAGGGTTCTATCCTATTGAGTAAAAAATTGGCCATCACCTTATAGTCCAAACGTATATCCGAAAGGATTTTCATCAAAAGAATACCGTCAAGCGCACCTAAAGGATGGTTGGATACTGTAATAAAAGGGCCTTCCTTGGGAATTCGTTTAAGGTCTTCTTGATGTATCTCGTAGCGTAATTGAAAATCTTCCAACAACACTGTCAAAAAATCCCCTCCCGAGATGTGTTTATATCTATCATAGATAGCATTGATCTTATCAAGATAAGAAAAGCGCATCAAGCACCGACTGACCCAATCGCCTGGCTTACCGTAACGGGTTAAACCGATAGCCTCTTTGAATTCTTTTTGTGTGATCAGCTCCATTATTCTTTAACTATCCACTTTGCCGTATAGGAAATAAGTTGCTGTAATAAAATCGTATTACCTTTAATAAATTTAGCTACAACCGTTTCATTATAATTCCGTACGGTATATAGAAACACTTCTTTCGAAATTTTTATTTTATATCTAAAACTGAGTCTTTCCACCAAAAGATCCATATGATTAAACTTCTCGTTTAGAAAAACCGAAAAACTGATAGCTGAATTTTGGATCAAAATGGCCTTCATTAAATGACCTGTCAAACATTGAAATAGCTCGATAAGGTTTTTCTCTTCGATGAACGAAAAACACCTACCTGAAAAGGATAACAAGACTTGATCTTATTCACGATATAAGAGGGATAAAGCAGCTTTATAGCGGTCCCATGAATCACTGCAGTAGCCGGTTTTATCGGGCTCTAGGGTTGGAAGGAAGTTTCTTACATAAAGAAGAATTCCTTTCTCTTGCAGGAGGCTGTAAAATTTTCGGATAAATAACGTCCCCCCATAATAAAGCAGTTCAATAGCTTCCTCATAGGAATATTGTTCAAAAGCTTTGCATCCGAAAAGTAACGTGAATCCGTATTCAATACAGCCGGAATATCTTTCCAAATGGTCTACTACTCCGCATCCAAACAATAAGTAAAAATGACCGTCGTATAAATCAGAACCTTCTCTTCCCAAATTCGTTGTAAAAAAATTCGGATCCGATCTCAAAAAGCCTTGAGTGATATAAAAGAGTTTTTTTTCAACTGTACGAATATGATTAGCTATTCTTTCCAAATCTACACGACGATCTTCACGATAAGAACTGCACGTCTTGATATGATTAGCCACATCTACCCAAGTATTTTGAATGCTGATCAGATTAAGATATTCGTTGACAATCTTTGTAGAGAGCAATTCACCGCACTTGACCAGTTGATCATAGACAAAGTCGTATTTCAGATACTTTTTTGCTCCGCAAGAAAGCCTTCAAATATTCAAAGAACTCTTCGATTTTTAGAAAAACACCATGATCAACGGAAAAAAGTTTGTAAAAAACATCAAGGTGACGGCGATAAATTTCATCAATTTTGCTATCAGTAGAGCCTTGTAAGAAATGAGTCTCGACAACTTCTTCCATAGCGTTGGTTGTTTTCCAGCTAGTAGAAATGATCATAAAAAAACTCTCATCTCCCCACTTTCAAAACATGCTCCAGGTCCCTGATATTTTCAGCCTCTTTTTCAATATCTTTTATAGGAGCTTCTCTGAATTTGTATGCCGTTATTTTCAAGTTTTCTGCTTTAATTCTCCGACTAAATTTGCAACATTTCTTTTATCGCTGCATCATATCAACAGATGACAATCTGCTATAGACAGCCCTTGAAGCATGGCAAATATAGGCAAATCCCATTTTTCAGAATTTTCGGGTGCAAATTTTTTCGGAAATTCGATCTTGAAATACAGTCTTACTCATGAAGAAAACGAGAACGTTACATGATAGAATGAAGTTAAAATATTTGTAAATCAATATATTATTTCGTGTATTTGGAGTAGAAAATAAAAAAATTCAGTTTTATGAACAGAAGCACCGCGCAAATAACCTTTAGTTACCTATATATGGAACGTTATACCAGAAGGAGTAAGTTTTTCAAAAGGTTAAAACCTTGATCCACTGATAAGGGATTGAGAAAAAAATAAGAAAAATATATCAAAAAGGACAGGGAATAAAAGGTCAACCTGCTTACAGTGGAATATCGTTATTTAAGATGATGCTTTTGAGTCACTGGTATGATATCAGTGAAGTAGGAACGGAAGAGTTGGTGAAAGAATCCTTGAGCTGCATGCTCTTTTGTGGTTTTCGATTGGAAGATCAGATCCGAGATCATATAACTCTATGCAAATTTCGCAATGAAATAATAGTCAAAAAGGGATATGAGCTCTTACTGAAAAAGATAAATAAGGAATTAAAAAAGCATCAGAAAATAGTTAAAATAGGAGTGATAGTAGATGCCAGTATTACAGTGAAAACCTTTGATTACAAGGAAGATCCTACCTACTGGAGGATTGAAAGGAAGAAGAGAAAAGCAAATCAGTCAAAAAAGAAAGGGTAAAAAAAGAGACTCAATCAGGAATAAAAACTCAAGGAAAATGGCTCAAGAAATCAGGTAAATTCTAGTACGGACACAAGAAGCGAGACCATTATGTTAATGGTGAATTACGTTTATTCAGCCTACTAGATAGGTTTTGTTAGAGAAAATGTAAATTTAGTCTTTCACATTGTATTCGAAATACTTTTTATTATAAATTAATTAGATTATATCTATTTTTATGGACAGCACATAATAATTCCAGGGGAACGATACAAATTATGCGCCATAACCTCCATAAGATGCTGGGCATGCACACGCGCTAATCCTTTTTGACGAGTCTTGCTTGATCCAAACTAACGTTTTATACTACCAATAAATATATTCTACGACCCATCGGTTTTTACTCACTAATTTATTAAATAATACAGCTATCCTTTTTAAGGAAGGTTCCTATAGGCTTTCTTCTGTATACGGTCTTTGATACCTGGATTATGAAAGTAAGAGCTATCCTACTTAAGGAAGGGTTTCTATAAGCTTTCTTTTGTATACGGTATTTGATGCCTCAACTATGAAAGTCGAGACACGTTGGCTAGAATTTGGTAATCTTTTTTTGCATATACTTCTCTGGTTTTATATGTGCTAGTTTTCTTATTAATTCCTTTAGCCCTCTACTATCATTCTATTTTTACCCCCCCCCTATGTGCTTCTTGTATCCGTAGTAGAATTTACCTGATTTCTTGAGCCATTTTCCTTGACTCTCTACTCCTTATTGAGTCTCTTTTTTACCCTTGCTTTCTTTGACTGATTTTCTTTTCCCCCTCTTTCTTTCGATCCTCCACTACGTGTAGTTAGGAGCTCCCTTGAGAGCAAAGGGTCTCACTGTAATACTGGATTCTACTATCACTCCTGTTTTAACTATTTCCTGATGATTTTCTAACGCCTTATTAATCTTTTTCAGTAAGCTCTCATATGTCTTTTTGGCTACTATTTCATTGCAGAATCTGCATAGAATCGTATGATCTAGGATCTAATCCTCTAATTGAAAAACAGAAAATTGCATGTAGCTCAAGGATTTTTTTACCAATTCTTCCGCTCCTGCATCACTGATATAATATAAATGAATCAAGAGAATAATTGTAAATAACGATATTATCACTGTAAGAAGATTGGTCTTTTATTCTCTGCCTTTTTGATATATTTTCTTATTTCTTTTTCCATCCTTTCTCAGTGGATCAATGTGTTTGACCTTTTGTTCCCCACCCTTCTGGTAAAACGTTCAATATATAGTTCGTTCACTAAATCTTATCTGATCGGTACTTCTGAATATACAACCGAATTTTTTTTATTTCCTACTCCAAATATACAAGACAATATATTGATTTACAAATACTTTAACATCCTTCTCTCATGCAACGTTCTCAATTCTTTTTTTATATCTTTTACCGGCTTGATGTACCAATAAACAGAGAGCTGTAAAGAGTGTGATTAAAAGAATTCTGGAGAAGTTGATGTAAGACATTTTTTTCTCCAATTGAGCAATTATGACGGGGTCTGTCGATTGAACGATCTGTTCCTTGAGGCGGCCCTGTGTGATGATTTTGATCAGAGAAGAATTATCCAACGCCCAACCATTGCCCGCTGTAATGCTTTCTACGGCGCCTGACCAATCGTTATTTAGCGGAGTAAATATCGCAGAGAATAAGACTACGATCAATAAATAGGGAGTTATGTACTGACATATATACTTTAAGGCTATCGGTAGCTTGATGTTTGCACCTTCATTAATTTCTTTCCAACCTTTATCCATTCCGAATACCCATACAAAAGCAATCGATTCAAATAAAGTCAATAAGACGATACCTATTGTTCCTCCCCAATAATCATATTCGTTAAAAACACCATGATTGTAAAATAAAACGGTTGGAAGCCCTATTATAAATACGATTACCCCAAGCGTCCAAGCCCCTTTTTTTCGGCTCCAATGGAATTCGTCCCGAAGCATTCCTATCCACGGAGTGCCATGGGCCAGCGCAGTGGTGATTCCTGCAAAAAACAGCAAACCGAACCAAAATAATCCTCCAAGAGGAGCAAGGACACTTCCCCACTGTTGGAATAAATAGGGCATAGTTTGAAAAGCCATACCAAAGCTCGCATTTTCTCTAACCCAATCAATGCCGAGATAACCTGCCGCAATCGGGATGACGATAGAGCTGGCCAAAATCACTTCGATAAATTCATTTATAAATCCGGCTGAAAGAGCCCCTAGCGCAATATCCTCTTTGGGTTTTAAGTAAGAAGCATAGCATTGTATCAATCCTTGACCCAACGAAAGTGTGAAAAATATTTGCCCAGCTGCAGCCAGCCAAATCTTTGGATTCCAAATGCTTTCGAATTGAGGATTCCAAAGAAAGTTGAGTCCGTCCCAAGCGTTGACGTCAGGATGTTCTATGCTGGCGCCATCGGTGCCCAACATCCATCCTTTGATTGCCAAAATCAAAGCAAAAACTATCAATAATGGCATGGCAACCTTGGCTACCTTTTCTATTCCTCTCAGTCCTTTGGAGAGGATGTATGTATTCATAGAAATACAAAAGATATATACTAAGACAGATTCATAGGGAATAAAAGTAGTGGAAATATTGATATTAGTATAATCTTGAAAAAATTGAGACACTTCCGCTTGGCTCATGCCTGAGAAGGTTCCGATCAAGGAGTGCAATATGTAAAACACGGTCCAAGATTCCAAATAAGTATAGTAGGAAAGAATGGAAAAATTGGAAAAAAGGCCTAGAGTTCCTACATATTTCCAAATCCTACCCCCTTTTCCCAAAATATGTACAATAAAAGGTGTACTGTGGTTACCTGAACTCCCTCCGAGTCGTCCCATGGACCATTCTATCAAAAGTAAAGGGATGCCCATCAAAAAAAAACAAACCAAATAGGGGATCAGAAAAGCCCCGCCTCCATTTTGAGCTGCCTGTACAGGGAATCTCAAAAAATTCCCAAAACCTACCGCATTCCCAGCCATGGCTAGGATAAGCCCTACCCGTGAACCCCAAGATTCTTTATGATTTGACATCATGTTGAGTTTATTAAATCAAAAAGTAACAATTTGGAAACAATGCTTTCGCAATTATAAGTTATTTACAATGAATTAAACGAATCTAGAGGAAAGATTTTTTAAGTAAACATGTTGTATCTAATCCGTAAAGCATTGATAATATTATGAATAATCGGGTATATGGAAGTTGATTTTTTTATAAAATCCGAGATGTATTCTCTTTTGATGAAAATGTTATCCTTGATACGAATGATTAAATCTAAAATTAGATAAAGTGAGAATGTTGCATGAGAAAAGGGTGGGGGTAGGGTGATATATTTGTAAAATAGTATATTGTTTCGTCTATTTGGAGTAGAAAATAAAAAAAGATTCGGCCTATGCTCAGAAGCACGGTGCAAATAAGTTTTAGCAAACTATATATGGACGTTCTACTAGAAGTAGTATATTCTTTCAAAAGGTTAAATACAGTTATCCATTAGGAAGGGATCCAGAAAAAAATAAGAAAAATATATCAAAAGGACCAGAGAATAAAACCTAACCTGCCTATAGTGGAATATCGTTTTTAAGATCATGATTTTGAGTAACTATTATTATCTAAGTGATGTAGGAACGGAAGAATTGGTAAAAGAGCCTTGATTTTAATGAGCTTTTGTAGTTTTCCGATTGGAAAATCAGATTCCAGATCATACGACTTTATGTAGAATTTCGCAATGAAATAGTAGCCAAAAAGACATATGAACGCTTACTGAAAAAGATCAATAAGGAATTAGAAAACCATCACGAGTAGTTAAGACAAGAGTGATAGTAGATGCCAGTATTACAGTGGGTGCTTTGCTACCAAGGGGGGGGGGCTGCCTACGTAGTGAAGGATTAGGTAGGAAGAGGAGTAAAAGTAAATCAGCAAAAGAAAAGCAAAGGTAAAAAAAGAGTCTCAATCAGGAGTATAGACTCAAGGAAAATTCTTCAAGAAATCAACGAAACTCTACTACGGATACAAGAAGGGAGAACGTTGCATGGAAGAAAGAGGTTAAAATATTTGTAAATCAATATATTGTTTCGTACATTATGGAGTATAAAATAAAAAAATTCGGATCTATACTCAAAAGTACCTCACAAATAAGATTTAGTGAACTATATGTGGAACCATCTACTAGAAGGAGTTATTTTTTTAAAAGGTCAAACACATTGATCCACTGGTAGGGATGGGAAAAGAAATAAAAAAATATATCAAAAAGGCCAGGGAATAAAAGGCAACCTGCATACAGTGAAATATCGTTATTTACTATGATACTTTTGAGTAACTGTTGTGATTTCAGTGATGTAGGAACAAAAGAATTGGTGAAAGCCTCCTTGAGCTGCATGCGCTTTTGTGGTTTTCGATTGGAAAATCAGATTCCAGATCATACGATTCTATGCAGATTTCGCAATGAAATAGTAGGAAAAAAGGCATATGAGCGTTTATTGAAAAAGATCAATAAGTAATTAAAAAAGCATCAGGTGATAGTTAAAACAGGAGTGATAGTAGATGCTAGTATTACAGTGATTCTCTTTGCTCCCAAGTGAGCTCTTACCTATGTAGTGGAGGATCGGAAGGAAGTGGGAAAAAATAAATCAGTCAAAGAAAAGAAAGGGTAAAAAAAAGCTCAATAAGGAGTAGACACTCAAGGAAAATGGCTCAAGAAATCAAGTAAACTCTACTACGGATACACGAAGCACATAGGGTTGGATAAAAAATGGAATGATACTAGCAGTACATAGCGTAGCAGCCAATGAGTATGATAGTAGGAGGGATAAAGCCATTAATAAGCAAACTATGATATAAACCAGAGAAGTATATGCAGACAAAAGGTACCAAGTTCCAGCCAACATATCTTACTTTCATAGTAGAGGCATCAAAGACCGTATACAGAAGAAAGCCTATAGGAACCGTCCCTTAAGTAGTTATATCTATATTATTCAATAAATTAGTGAGTAAAACCAGATGGGTAGTAGAACGTATTTTTGGCAGTATAAAGCGTTGGCCTGAATCAGGAAAGGCTCGTTACATAAGGATTAGCTCATGTGCATGTCAGGCTCTTATGGAGACTATGGCTCATAATTTGTATCGTGCTCCTGGAATTATTATGCGATTTTCATAAAAATAGATATAATTAGTTAATTTATAATCAACAGTATTTCGAATACAATATGAAAGACTAAAAATCTACATTTTTATCTGACGAATCCATCTAGGATGCTGAATAAACGTAATTCACCATTAACACAATGGTCTCTATGGGTAGTAGAATGTACTTTTAGAAGTATAAAGTGTTGGTTTGTATTAGGAAATACTTGTTAAAAAGGATTAGCTCGTGTGCACGCTCAGAATTTTATGGAGGTAATGGCGCATAATTTGTATCGTGCTGCTGGTGTTGTTATACGCTATTCATAAAAATATATATAATTGATTTATAATCAATAACATTTCGAACACAATATGAAAAACTAAATCTACATCTTCTCTAACAACGCCCATTTAGGCGCTAAATAAACGTTAATCCATCATTAACAGAATGATTTCATTTCGTATATTTGGAGTGGAAAATAAAAAAATTAGGTCTATGCTTCAGAAGCACCGAGCAAATAAGCTTTAGTGAACTATATATGGAACGTTCTACCAAAAGGAGTAAGTTCTTTCAAAAGGTTAAAAACCTTGATTCACTGGGAAGGGATGGAGAAAGAAATAAGAAAAATATATCAAAAAGGCCAGGGAATAAAAGCAACCTGCTTACAGTGGAATATCGTTATTTAACGATGATGCTTTTGAGTAAATGGTATGATCTCAGTGATGTCGGAACGGAAGAATTGGTGAAAGAAGCCTTAAGCTGCATGCGCTTTTGTGTTTTTTGACTGGAAGATCAGATCTGAGATCATACGACTCTATGCATATTTTTCAATGAAATAGTAGCTAAAAAGTATATGATCGTTTACTGAAAAAGATCAATAAAGAATTAGAAAAGCATAAAGCGATAGTTAAAACAGGAGTGATAGTGGAGGCCAGTATTACAGTGATTTTCATTGTTCCCAAGAGAGAGCCTACCTACGTAGTGGAGGATCGGAAGGAAAAGGGGAAAAGCAAATAAATCAAATAAAAGAAAGGGTAAAAAAAGATCTCAATCAGGGCGTAGATAATCAAGGAAAATGGCTCAAGAAATCAGGTAAACTGACTACGGATACAAGAAGGACATAGAGGTGAATAAAAATGGAATGATACTAGAGGTAGATAGAATAGCTGCCAATGAATATATGATAGTAGAGATCTAAGGGCATTAATAAGAAAACTACGATATAGACCCAGAGAAGTATATGCAGACAAAGGTTACCAAGTTCCAGCTGTATTTTTATAGTCGAAGCATTAAAGACCGTATACAGAAGAAACCTATAGGAACCGTCCCTTAAGGGGGGTGGCTATATTATTCAACAAATTAATGAGTAAACCTTGATGGGAACTAGAACGTACTTTATGGAAGTATAAATCGCTGGTTTAGATCATGAAAGACTGGTTACAAACGATTAGCTCTTTTGCATACCCAGTCTTTTATGGCGCTTATGGGGCATAAATTTGTATCACGCCCCTGGTATTATTATGCGTTGTTCATAACAATATATGTAATTAATTAATTTATAATTAGTAGTTTTTCGAATATAATGTGAAAAAAGTAAGCCTACATTGTTCTCTAAACGAGGCCATCTAGGAGGTTGAATCAACGTAATTCACCATTAATATAATGGTTTTGTAGCATGAATTTCGGAGAAATTATCGGACAAAAGGAAATAAAAGATCTTTTAACGAAAATCCATAAGAGCGATCGGGTACCTCATGCCTTATTCTTTTTAGGGCCTGAAGGCTGCGGAAATCTACCCATGGCCCTTGCCTACGCCAATCAGCTCTTATGCAACGAGGACGACACGGTTTGCCTCATGAAAGTTGATCGTCTACAACATCCCGATCTCCATTTTATTTTTCCGGTAGCTACAACCGATAAAATAAAATGTCATCCGACTGGAGCACCATTTTTGTTGGAGTGGCGCGAATTCCTCCAAAAAAAGCCTTACGGTAGTCTATTCGATTGGCTCAATTACATAGGGGTGGAAAACAAGCAAGGGAAAATAGGAGTAGATGAAGTTAAAGAGAAGGTCAACACACTCCACCTAAAAAGTTATGAAGGAGGTCGTAAAGTAATGATCCTCTGGATGCCTGAACGCCTAAACATCTCAGCATCCAATAAATTATTGAAAACCCTAGAAGAACCTCCACAAAAAACCGTTTTCTTGTTCGTCGGAGAAAACGAAGGAGGTATATTGCCCACTGTGCGATCAAGGATGCAAACGGTGCGATTCAAGAAGATCAGCTCCAAAACCATTCAAGAATCCTTACAAAAACGGTTCAAAATCAATGAGAATCACGCAGAAAAAATCACCTTCCAAGCCCAAGGAAATTGGAACAAAGCCTTGGAAATCATACAAGAGAAACAAGAAGAAGAATTTGAAAAATATTTCATTACTTGGATGCGAAACGCTTTCATAGCAAAAAAACACCCCCAAGCTTTGAAAGATCTTGTACAATGGAGTGAAGTTCTTCATACTTGGGGACGAGAACGACAAAAACGATTCCTCACCTATTGCCTAGAAATATTCAGACAAGCCCTTCTCAGACATTATCAGGTTGAAGGTCTATATTTTATCCCCATTACTTCGAAAGAATTTCAGTGGGAACACTTTACCGGATTTATTCATAGGAAAAACATTGAAGACATCGCCAAATCCCTCGACACAGCGATTTATCATATCGAGCGAAACATCAGAGCCAAAATGGTGTTGCTCGACCTTTCAATTCAAATCACTCGATATTTGCATCGGACACCCTGAGAACTCATTTCCCCACGTACGCATCAAAAAGTCCGAGACCATTATCTTAAACGTAGGTTACGTTTATTCAGCCTCCTAGATTAGGCTTCGTTGGAGAACAATATAAAGTTACTCTTTCACATTTTATTCGAAATACTCTTTATTATAAATCGAGAACGTTTCATGGGAGAAGGAGTTTAAAATATTTGCAAATCAATATATTGTTTCGTATATCTTGGAATAGAAAATAAAAAAATTCGTTTCTATGCTCAGAAGAACTGAACAAATAAGCTTTAGTAAACTGAGACCATTAACACAATGGGCTCGGAACGTTCTACGAGAAGGAGTTATTTTTTAAAAAGATTAAAAAACTTGATCCCCTGGGAAGGAATGGAGACGGAAATAAGAAAAATATATCAAAAAGTACAGAGACTAAAAGGCCAAACTGCTTACAGTGGAATATCGTTATTTAAGATGATTCTTTTGAGTAACTGGTATGATCTCACTTATGTAGGAACGGAAGAATTGATGAAAGAATACTTGAGCTACATGCGTCTTTGTTATCTTCCGATTGGAAGATGAAATCCTATTTCATACGACTCTATGCAGATTTTGCAATGAAATAGTAGCCAAAAAAGCATATGATCCCTTACTTAAAAAGATTAATAAGGAATTAGAAAAGCCATCAGCCGATAGTTAAAACAGGAGTGATAGTAGATTCCAGTATTACAGTGAGGCCCTTTGTTCTCAAGGGGCTCCTACCTACGTAGTGTAGGATCAGAAGGAAGAGGGGAGAAAGCAAATCAGTCAAAAAAAAGAAAGGAAAAAAAAGAGACTCAATCAGGAGTAGACACTCAAGGAAAATGGCTCAAGAAATCAGGTAAACTCTACTACGGATACAAGAAGCACATAGGGTAGATAAAAATGGAATGATATTAGCAGTACATAGCGTAGCAGCGAATGAGAATGATAGTAGAGATCTAAGCTATTAATAAGAAAACTACGATATAAACCTAGAGAAGCATATGCAGACAAAGTTTACCAAATTATAGGGAACGTGTCTTACATTCATAGTCTAGGCATCAAATACCGTATACAGAAGAAAGCCTATAAGATCCGTCCCTTAACTAGGGTAGAGCTATATTATTCAACATAATTAGCGAGTAAGACTCGATGGGGAGTAGGGCGTACTTATGGCAGTATAAAGCGTTGGTTTGGATAAGGAGACTCGTTACAAATGATCAGCTCGTATGCATATCCAACATCTTATGGGTAGGCTATGGCTCATAATTTTCATTGTTCCTTTGGGATTATTATGTGCTATTCATAAAAAAAACACATAAATTAATTAATTTATAATCAATAGTATTTCGAATACAATGTGAAAGACTAAATCTACATCGTTCTCTAACGAAGCCTATCTAGGAGGTTGAATAAACGTAATTCACCATTAACATAATGGTCTCACTACGTAGATAGGAGCCCCTTGGAAGCAAGGAACCCTCACTGTAATATTGGCATTTACTATCACTCCTCTTTTAACTATCGCCTGATGTTTTTCTAATTCCTTATTAATCTTTTTCAGTAAGATCTCATATACCTTTTTGGCTACTATTTCATTGTAAAATCTGCATAGAGTCGTATGATCTAGGATCTGATCTTTCAATCGAAAACAACAAAAGAGAATGCGGCTCAAGGGTTCTTTCACCAATTCATCCGTTCCTACATTACTGAGACCTAGCAGTGACTCAAAAGTATCATCGTAAATAACGATATTCCACTGTAAGCAGGTTGGCTTTTTATTTTCTGGCCTTTTTGATATATTCTTTTTATTTTTTTTATCCATTCACTTCACAATGGATCAAGGTGTTTAACCTTTTGAAAAACTAACCCCTTCTGGTAGAACGTTCTATACATAGTTTACTAAAGCTTATTTGTACAGTGCTTCTGAGCATAGAGCCGAATTTTTTATTTTCTACTCCAAATAGACGAAACAATATATTGATTTACAAATATTTTACCCTCCTTTTCTCATAAAATGTTCTCAGTATTTGATCTTACTTTGCTTTACGTAAATTTTTTTGATGCTTTGTATCGTTTGGTCGCCTCTTCCGTATCTAAATGTTTTTACAAGGTGAGTTTGTACGATTGTAACGTCTTTTCATTTTGTCCTTGATTAGTCATGCCAGACTTTTTTTCAGTTGAACTTGAACTGCTGAGTTTCTTTGAGGATGTTGTCGAATAAGTTAGTCATAATAACTGGTTGCTTGATAGGTCTGTCCGGTTTTGAGTTTTTTGTCGCCTAGCGTGAGTAGAGCTTGTTTTCGATAAGGAGAATGTGGGTATTTTGATAGAAATTCTTTGAAAGCTTGCTTCTTTTGGCGGCTCTTTCTAATCCTTTCGTAGAAAAGGCTTTTT
Source organism: Flavobacteriales bacterium Tduv (assembly GCA_047528255.1). Classification (GTDB taxonomy): domain Bacteria; phylum Bacteroidota; class Bacteroidia; order Flavobacteriales; family Blattabacteriaceae. The sequence continues at coordinate 351,359 of CP180024.1, forward strand.
GATAGGCGGAATAATAGGGGGGAACAGCTTGATATTTTTCGATCTTTTCGTAGATTTCTATGGCGTGATGATGTTTTTTGCTCTGTAATTACTGTCGGCCAAACGCAGCATAGCGTCATGTTTGAGCTCTTTGTCGTCGGTTTTAGAGATGAATAACCTTTCGAAGACGTCGGCTGCTTGCTTATAATCTTTTGATTTGAAGTAAGCGTAGCCCAATGAGTAGCCTAATTTTTCGAGAGGATGTGAGTGTCTTATACGCTTGTAACCTTGCTTGATAGTTGCCTAAACGGAAGAGAATTCTCCTTTCCAATACTCGGCTTTTTCTTTTCAAGCGGTAGGACGGGGATATTTGTCGCGCGTTCAAAGGTGGAGACAGCTTCTTCGTATTTTTTTTTGTTGAACATTTCTAAATCGTATAGATAGGCTACCTTTTGTTCGACGTTTTTTTAGCGTTATATTTTTATGTTTGGAGCTTCCGAATATTTCCAGGGCTTTTTTGTGGTTCTCCGAAAGGAGGTAGGTCCTTATTTTATAGGTCTATATTTCAGCTTGGTTCGCGTTGTTTGGATAGGTTTTGAGGTAGACTTGCAAGACGTCGGGTGTAGTTCCTAACGGATTGCCCAGATCATAGTTCAATTTGGCGTACTTGTATCAAGCATATTCTTTGATCTTCGCGGGCATGATTCATTTGAGTCGCTAAATAAAAGGCTACAGGGTTTCTCTGTTTTGTTTTTCTCGAAGATAAGCATGCGCCAGTTAGTAATAATCAGCCTGGGCAGGTCTTCTTCTTGATTTATGATTTTATTGAAATGGGCAATGGCTTTTTCGTCATCTTTTTTCTGATAATAGCGTAGCTGAGTTGGTAATGATCGCTGTTGGATAGCCCCTTTGTTCCTGTCCGTAAGTTTTGATGTAAGGGATCGCTGATTCGTAACGATTTAAGCGAAAGTAGCTCTCTCCGATAACCTTTGAGATCTCAGTTTTGATCTAAGCCTTCGGCCGAAGTTTTCAGGAAAATATCTCCAGTATTTATAGCTTCTTAATATTTTTTTTGTTGGTAGTCGATCTGTACGATATAGGGCAAGACTTATCGAACGATAAGCGGGAGCTTCCTTAACGCGTTCGAAATATTGAAGAGCTTCAGTGTTATTTTTCCGAGCGTAGAAGGTATGTCCCCGCGTAATAAATGCTTCTTTGCTATGAGGAGAATTCATAGCTTTCTTCAGCAAGGTCAGGGCCTTATCGTGTTTTTTTTGAGCATCAGGGCTGTGTAACCTTGCTTGAATTTTTCGGTGGAATTAGCGTTTCCGATACTTTCAAATAATAGGCATACGCCTTGGTGTAATTCTCTTCGGAATTGTTTGGTAATCAGTTTTTCTTGTAAATATCAATCCCGCAAATCAGTTCGGAATGACAAACTAAGAAGGTTTCAAGTTGCTCGTCCGCTCCAGGATTTTTCAGGACGACGTCGGAAATGATTTAGTACAAGGCTGCTTTTTTCTTTGTATCAAAATATTTTTTCTCGGGAGATGTCTTGAAATAGCTTTTGCACTGCATGATAGAGGTCTTTATCGTAGAGTTTTGCAGTCCTAAAATCCTGTTCCGGATCGAAGTAGATATGCTCTGTTGAGTGTGAGACGTGATGGACACCAAACTGCTCAATATAATAATCAAATAGCGTCTATATATTGTTTGGGGAATTTAACTTAAAGGTAGCTATTCATTCTTTATTGAATGTTAAAACATTGTTAAATATTTGTAATGAGATCATTGTATTAAAGTGGATAAAGTTATTCAGCCATCCTATATGTCTTCATTGGAGAACAATGGGTGTTTAGTGTTTTATATCGTATTCTAAATATTATTGATTATAAATTAATTAATTATATCTATTTTTATGGACAGCGCATAATAATGCCAGGGGCACGATATAAATTATGCGCCACAGCTCCATAAGATGCTTGGCATGCACATGAGCTAATCCTTTGTAACGAGCCTTCCCTGATCAAAACCAACGATTTATACTGCCAAAAGTATGTTCTACTACCCATCGGCTTTTACTCACTAATTTATTGAATAATATAAGTATCCATATTTAAGGACGGTTCCTATAGGGCTTTCTTCTATATACGATCTTTGATGCCTCGACTATGAAAGTAAGATACGTTAGCTGGCACTTGGTAACCTTTGTCTGCATATACTTCTCTGGGTTTATATCCTAGTTTGCTTATTAATGGCTTTAGCCCTCTACTATCATGTCATTGCCTGCTACGCTATGTACTCTAGTATTATTCCATTTTTATCCCCGCTATGTGATTCTTGTATCCGTAGTAGATCTTACCTGATTTTTTGAGGCATTTTCGTTGAGTGTCTACTCTTGATTGAGTCTCTTTTTTTTACCCTTGATTTTCTTTGACTAATTTTCTTTTTCCCCTCTTCCTTTCGATTCTCCACTATGTAGGTAGGAGGCCCTTGTGAGCAAAGGAACTCACTGTAATACTGGAACCTACTATCTCTCCTGTTTTAAACTATCGCCTGATGCTTTCCTAATTCATTGATCTTTTTCAGTAACCTCTCCTATTCCTTTTTAGCTACTATTTTATCGCTAAATCTGTATAGAGTTGTATGATCTAAGATCTGATCTTCCAATCGAAAAACACAAAAGCGCATGCAGCTCAAGGATTTTTTTTACCAATTCTTTTGTTCCTATATCACTGAGCTCATACCAGTGATTCAAAAGCATCATCTTAAATAACAATATTCAATTGTAAGCAGGTTGTCTTTTATCCTCTGGCCTTTTTGATATATTTTTTTTATTTATTTCTCCATCCCTTCCCAGGGGATCAAGGTGTTTAACCTTTTGAAAAACTGACTCCTTCTGATAGAACGTTTCATATATAGTTCACTAAAGCTTATTTGCGTGGTGCTTCTGAGCATAGATTCGAATTTTTTTATTCCCTACTCTAAACAAACGGAATAACTATGTTGATTTATAAATATTTAAACACCATTCTCTCATGAAATATTCTCGTGGTGTATTTGATAGTTTCACGCGCTCGTTTCTAAGCTGAATGTGTGTCGCGGAGGATTCGGAATGAAAAATATGGCTTTGCAACGTTTTTACTCCTGTATTTATGGGGTATAGATGGCTTATCTACCGAACTTTGTTGAGAATAAAATCGTAAATTCGCTCATTCGTTTTTTGGTAAAAGCTTATATCTATACTTCTATGAGTTTTGATTTGATCGTGGTCGGAAGTGGTCCTGGAGGATATGTCGCTGCCATACGTGCCGCTCAGTTGGGTTTGAAGACAGCTATTATTGAAAAAGAGACACTTGGAGGAATATGCCTCAATTGGGGGTGCATACCTACTAAGGCTTTGTTGAAAAGTGCGCAAGTTTTTGATTATTTGAAACATGCGGCGGACTACGGTTTGAAAAACTGGAAAGTAGAAGCCGATTTTCCTCAAGTAATTCAACGCAGCCGTAATGTGGCGAGAAAAATGAACAAAGGCATAGCTTTTTTGATGAAGAAGAACAAAATTGAGGTGATTTCAGGAACGGCTCGACTCAAGTCGGGAAAGAAGGTCTCTGTAATCGATCAAGAAGGGAAAACCGTAGAATATACTACTTTAAACATTATCATTGCTACCGGGGCGCGTTCTCGAGAATTGCCAAACCTTCCGCAAGACGGTCAAAAAGTTATCGATTATCGACAAGCGTTGACGTTGCCGAAGTTACCCAAGACCATGATTATTGTCGGGGCGGGCGCTATCGGGGTAGAGTTCGCGTATTTCTATAACGCCATGGGGGTTAAGGTGACGATTGTGGAATATTTGCCTCGTATAATTCCGTTGGAAGACGAAGATGTATCGCAACAATTAGAGAGTTCTTTCAAAAAAAACGGTATCACGGTTTTGACTTCCTCTTCAGTAGAGAAGGTGGACGCTTCTGCAGTGCAGACTAAGGTTTTTGTCAAAACACAAAAAGGAGAAGAAATTTTGGAGGCTCAAGTCATCCTTTCCGCTGTCGGAATTACTCCGAATATTGAAAATATGGGTTTGAAAGATGTAGGCATACAAATCGAGAAAGGGGGTATAGCCGTGGATAAATTTTATCGGACCAACGTTCCCGGTTACTACGCTATCGGAGATGTTATCCCTGGTCCGGCCTTGGCACATGTCGCGTCAGCCGAAGGCATTATTTGTGTAGAATATATGAAAGGTTTGGGCCCTGAACCTTTGGATTACGGTAATATTCCTACTTGCACCTATTGTACACCAGAGGTTGCTTCAGTGGGGTATACGGAAAAACAAGCTAAGGAAAAAGGTTATGAAATCAAGGTCGGAAAATTCCCTTTCACTGCTTTAGGAAAAGCTATGGCAAATGGAGATACGGAGGGGTTTGTTAAGGTTATTTTCGACGCCAAGTATGGCGAATGGTTGGGTTGTCATATGGTCGGGAACGGTGTCACTGATATGATCTCCGAGGCGGTGGTTGCTCGAAAACTTGAGACTACCGGACATGAGCTTCTCAAATCCGTACATCCACATCCTACTCTGAGCGAAGCCTTCATGGAAGTTGTTGCGGACGCTTATGGAGAGTGTATAAACATGTGAGTTTTGTCCGATTTTTGAAGTTTTTATTTGTACCCTAATTGATTATGCCTTTTAAATCTCTTGACCGAATATGATTCATCGAATACCCGGAATAAAATTTACTGATGAGAATAATTTTTTGTTGATTGCTGGGCCTTGTGTTGTCGAATCGGAGAAAATAGTTTTGCAAACAGCCGAGCGCATTGCCGAGTTTTCCGAGAAATACAATATTCCGTACGTTTTCAAGAGTTCGTTCAAAAAGGCCAATCGCTCTCGAGGTGATAGCTTTTCGGGGATTGGAGATGAAAAGGCATTGAAGATTCTTCAAAAAGTTCGCGCGACTTTTGATTTTCCCGTGACTACCGATATTCACAGTCCTCAAGATGCCTATCGCGCCGCTGAATATGTCGATGTTTTGCAGATCCCGGCCTTTTTAGTGCGTCAGACCGATTTGCTTGTCGCTGCGGCAAAAACGAAAAAGGTAGTTACACTCAAAAAAGGGCAATTTCTTTCTCCCGATACGATGAAATTTGCTGTACAAAAGATGCAAGACCATGGTAACGATCGAGTAGCTCTCATCGAGAGGGGCACTACTTTTGGATACCAAGATTTGGTGGTGGACTATCGCAGCATTCCTATCATGAAATCATATGCTCCCGTCATCCTTGACGTAACGCACTCTTTGCAGCAGACCAATCAAAGAAGTGGGGTCACCGGAGGGTGCCCCGAGTTGATAGAGACACTAGCCAAAGCAGGCATTGCGGTGGGAGTCGATGGTATTTTTATCGAGACCCATCCGGATCCCGGACACGCCAAGAGCGACGGGTCCAATATGTTGCCTTTGGATCTTTTGGAAGGATTATTGAAAAAGTTGGTGATGTTGCGTCATATGGTCAATTCTATTAGCGAGGTTTAATGAAAAAAGTAGATCGGGTTTTAATCCGAAAATATAATATTCCCGGTCCGAGGTACACGAGTTATCCTACCGTTCCTTATTGGGAACAAGATATATTTAGCCATGATGCTTGGTTCAAAACCATAAAAAGATCGTTTACGGAGAGCAATCAAAAGGAAGGCATCAGTCTTTATATTCATTTGCTCTTTTGCGAAAGTTTGTGTACTTTTTGCGCTTGCAATAAACATATCACCAAGCAGCATGCAGTCGAGGAGCCTTATATTCATTATCTGCTCAAGGAATGGAAGATGTATCTTGACATCTTGCCCGAAAAGCCCGTACTTACCGAGCTTCATCTTGGGGGTGGGACGCCTACTTTTTTCAGCCCTTCCCATTTGAGGCATTTGCTTGAAAGGCTCCTTGATACAGTCAAGGTAAGCCCGAATCATATCTTTAGTTTCGAGGGGCACCCAAATCATACGACCCGTGAGCATTTTGAGACGCTTTATGAATTGGGGTTTCGACGCGTGAGCTTCGGAGTACAAGATTATGACCCGAAAGTGCAAAAGGCCATTCATCGTATTCAACCTTTTGAACGTGTAGAGCTTGTCACTGAGTGGGCCAGAGAAGTAGGGTATCATTCCATATGTCATGAGTTCGTTTATGGTCTTCCTTTTCAAAGCGTTGACAGCATTAAACGGATCGGGAAAAACGTAGCCCTTTTGCTCCCAGATAGAGTGATTAATTACAGTTATGCTCATGTGCCTTGGAAGAAGGGGTTGGGGCAGCGCGGTTTCAATGAAGCCGATCTTCCTTCGGTTAAAGTCAAGCAGACGTTCAATGAAATATTGAGACAACAATTGAACGTATTAGGGTATCAAGAGATCGGTATGGATCATTTCGCTTTGCCCCATGACAGTTTATATAGGTCTTCATGCGAGCAGAAACTCCATCGGAATTTTATGGGGTATACTCATTCTAAAACTCAATTGATCATTGGTCTGGGAGTTTCTTCCATATCCGATAGTTGGTACGCCTTTTCGCAGAATATTAGGGAAGTAAAGGCTTATTATCAATCTTTGGATCAAGACCGTCATCCGATTTTTCGCGGACACCTTTTGACCGAGGAAGATTTGACCGTCCGATGCCATATTTTGAATTTGATGTGCAAGTTCGAAACTGATTGGGAAAATGAATCGATGCAGTTCGAGAAGCTTCCCGAAGTATTGGATCGTTTGCAAGAAATGCGACAAAATGGTTTGGTTGAAGATTTTGAAATAGGTATACGAGTCACTGGAGAGGGGCGTTCCTTCCTTCGAAATATTTGTATGGCCTTTGATTTACGTTTGATTCAAAATCAACCCCAAACGCGTGTTTTTTCCATGACCATATGAGATTTGTATTGAAAAAAATTGAATGGAACCATGAAAGAGGTCATCCTTTACGATAAAGTTTTTGTCTCTTTTATTGATCGGATAAAAAACGAAAAAACGTTCAAAAGATGACTTCGGCTATCTACGAAAAATACAAAGGTGTTACGCCAATATTCGTCGATTTTCTCAATGCGGCGATCCTTTTTTTTAGTGATTTTTTGAAAAACTACCCAGACCAATATGAAATCAAATTCATTCAACTATCCTCCTATCAAGATACGAATTTCAGAGGGAAAGTAAATATATATCCGGTTGTTCTATAGATATATATACGGAATATATGTGGTAATCTTTGAAGATATTATAGACACGAGCAATACGTTGAAGCATCTCTATGATATGGTTCGTGACCAGTCAATCAACAGTTTTAGAATAGCTATTCTTTTTCTCAAACTCGAAATGTTCAAAGGCTATTTTCCCTATAAACTTTGTCGGACTAGACATTTCCAATAAATTCATCGTAGGGTACGGGTTGGGCTTTGACAATCTTGGAAGATATTAGCCCGACGTTTATCAAATAAAAGAAGAAGTAGTATGATCCATATTATATTATTTGGACCTCCTGGTAGCGGAAAAGGAACCCAAGCTCAACGTATTTCTGAGAAATTCGGATTTATTCATCTCTCCACTGGAGAGATGTTTCGAAAAAACGTAGCGGAACAAACAGCATTGGGGATGCTTGCTCAATTATCTATGGATCAGGGACTTCTGGTTCCGGACGAAGTCACTACGGATATGTTTAAAGAAGAACTCGACAAACATATCGGAGTCAAAGGTTTGATTTACGATGGATATCCGCGTACGGTCAATCAAGCTGAAGCTTTAGACGATATCCTCAAGGAGCGTTCCTTGGGGCGTGTAGATTTGGCTCTTTTTTTCTCCATAAAAGACGAAATTCTCATTGAACGCCTATCCAAAAGAGGTAAAACTAGCGGGCGATCAGATGACAGCGATTTGCAGATCATTTGTAATCGGATTGCGGAATATCATAAGAAGACAGAAGCCGTCGTGGGGTATTATAAGAAAAAAGGGGGCCTCGTCAAGATTGAAGCCGAAGGAAGTATTACGGAGGTCACTCGACGACTTCAAGACGTCATTTTGAAGCAAACAGAAGCATAATCCATTTTTTTTCTTTCCATGTCCAAGAAAAATTTCATAGACCATGTCAAGATATATTGCAGGAGCGGTAATGGAGGCGCGGGATCTCTACATTTCCGTAGAGAAAAATTCATTACCAATGGAGGTCCTGATGGCGGTGACGGAGGCAGAGGTGGCAGCATTATTTTTCAGGGAGACTGTCAGCTTTGGACACTTCTCCATTTAAAATATCAGAAACATCATAGAGCCGGTCACGGGCGACCAGGAGGTGGAAATCGTCTTACCGGTGCTGACGGAAAAGATCTCATTATTGAAATACCCATAGGAACTGTGGTCAAGGATGAAGAAGGCCGAACACTTTTTGAGATTACCGAAGAGGGGCAAGAAAAAGTACTCTTTCGGGGCGGTCAAGGAGGACGAGGTAATTGGTATTTTAGAAATCCCGTTCATCATACGCCCCGTTATGCGCAGCCCGGAATTAAGGGGAAAGAAAGCTGGATCACTTTAGAATTAAAAGTTTTAGCTGATGTAGGCCTGGTTGGAGCTCCCAATTCCGGAAAGTCTACGTTGCTTTCTTCGATCACCGCCGCTAAGCCCAAAGTGGCTGATTATGCCTTCACTACGCTCACTCCTCATTTGGGCATCGTCCCCTATCGAGACCAAAACTCTTTTGTGATGGCTGATATTCCGGGGCTCATTGAAGGTGCGGCTCAAGGAAAAGGGTTAGGGTTCCGTTTTCTTCGACACATCGAACGCAATAGTACACTTTTGTTCATGATTCCGGCAGATGTTGAAAATCCTAGAAAAGAATACGACATGCTGCTACATGAGCTTCGTCAATACAACTCCGATCTGTTGGACAAACAACGTTTTTTGGTAATATCCAAGGCTGATTTGCTCGACTCTTCTTCCCGAAAAAAGTTTGAAAAAAAGCTACCTCCGGATCAACCTTATATTTTCATCTCTTCCCTCACGAATCAAGGTTTGGGGAAATTAAAAGATGAGCTATGGAAAATCATTTACACCCCAATACTTTTTTAAAGAAAGAATATTCCTCTTTCAAAAAACTTACCGAATCCGTTTCGCGTTACGATAAATTGGAATATCTTCCCTACTCGGGATTTTATCGAGTACATCAATCGAGACTATTGTGTTAAGGTGGATTACGTTTATTCAGCCATCCTATATGGATTTAGTTGGAGAAGATGTAGAGAGAAGGTTGCGAGAATATTGCATGTGAAAAGGAGGTTAAAATATTTGTAAATCAATATTTTATTCGTTTATTTGGAGTAGAAAATAAAAAAAATAGATCTATGCTCAGAAGCACCGCACAAATAATCTTTAGTGAACTATATATGAAACGTTCTACCAGAAGGAGTGAGTTTTTTCAAAAGGTTAAACACCTTGATCCACTGGGAAGGGATGGAGAAAGAAATAAGAAAAATATATCAAAAAAAATAGAGAATAAAAGAACAACTTGCTTACAGTGGAATATCGTTATTTAAGATGATACTTTTAATAAAACGTATAATATACAGTGATTTAGAAGCGTAAAAATTGGTAAAAAAGGCCTTGAGTTGCATGCGATTTTGTGGTTTTCTATTGGAAGATCAGATCCCAGATCATACGACTCTATGCAGATCATTCGCAATGAAATAGTAGCTAAAAAGGCATATGAGTGTTTACTTAAAAAGATCAATAACGAATTAGGAAAGTATCAGGGGCGATAGTTAAAACAGGAGTGATAGTAGATTTCAGTATTACACTGAATTCCTTTGCTCCCAAGAGAGATCCTACCTACGTAGTGGAGGATTGAAATGAAGTGGGGGAAAGCAAATTAGTCAAAGAAAAGAAAGGGTAAAAAAAGAGACTTAATAAGGAGTAGAACTCAAGGAAAATGACTCAAGAAATCAGGTAAACTCTACTACGGATACAAGAAGCACATAGGGCGGGATAAAAATGAAATAAGACTAGCATTACATAGGGWAGCAACTAATGAGTATGATAGTAGAGGGCTAAAGCAATTAATAAGAAAACTACGATATAACCCATAGAAGTATATGCAGACAAAGGTTAGAAAGTGCAAGCCAACGTGGCTTACTTTCATAGTTGAGGAATCAAAGACCGTATACAGAAGAAAGCCTATAGGAACCGTCCCTTAAGTAGGATAGCTATATTATTCAATAAATTAGTAAGTAAAAACAGATGGGGGAGTAGCGTTTATTTTTGGAACTATAGAGCGTTGGTTTAGATCAGGAAAGGCTCGTTACAAAGAATTACCGCGTGTGCAAACCAGCATCCATATGTAGGATATGGAGCATAATTTATATCATGCTCTTAGGCTATTATAAGATTTTCATAAACAGATATAATTAATTATTATTATAATTAATAATATTCCGAATACGATGTAAAAGACTAAATATCCATCGTCTCTAACGAAACCCACTTATGGGGTTGAATAAACGTAATCCAATTTAATAACAATGGTCTCGCTATTTTTGTCCTATCCATACGAATCAATGCGTAAAATCGGCTATTTTGTCATCAAATGGACTTCATTGTTGCCTCTACCGACGCTTTACATCTTTTCGGATATCTTATTTTTTTTATTAAGGCATTTGATCCGATACCGGAAAAAAGTTGTGTGCCAAAATCTCAAGAACGCTTTTCCTGATCTTTCCGATCAAGAGATCAACATCATCTCTAAGAGGTTTTATCGAAATCTTTCCGATTATATCGTCGAAACGATCAAAAGTTTTAGCATACATTATGACTCGTTGAAGCGGCGTACGGAATACGAAGGAATGGAATTTTTTGAGGGCTATAAAAAGGAAGGGAAAAACGTGATGATCCTCATCGGGCATATTTTCAATTGGGAATGGTTTTTTTCTTTGGGACCAAAATTGCCACAAGCGCATTCGTATGCAGTCTTCAAACCAGTGCGCAATGCTTTTTTCAACGAGAGAATTTTAGAGATACGGTCTCGTTTTGACGCGATCAACATTCCCATGGAACAAGCCGCCAGAGAGATCATGCGAATCCCCAACGACGGACAGCATGCTTTTTTGGTATTGGGTGATCAAAGTCCTCGTATCGATCAGATTTATTACAACTTACTTTTTTTTCAACAAGATACCGCTGTATATCAAGGGTTTGATAAGATAGCGAAGAAGAAAAATATGGGCGTTCTTTATGGTTACGTCATCAAAACCGGAAGGGGACAATACAAAATTTCTTTCGTCCCGATAAAGCCTTCCGGAAAGTTTTTCGGTGAACATGAGATCGTCAAAAGGTTCTTTTCCCTATTGGAAGAAAACATACGAGAACAACCTGATAATTGGCTTTGGAGTCATAAACGATGGAAACATAAAAAAGGAGTTCACTTTTAAAAGTAGACGTAGTTTTCTTGAATTGGAATGGGCGAAGTCGGATTAAACAGTTTTTAGCCAAGGTGGAAGAATTAAGCACCAATGCAGACATTGATCTTATCGATAACGATTCTGATGACTATTCGATCCTTTACATTGAAAGGTACACCCGGGAATAAAGATCATCCGAAACGGGGAATATTACGGACCTCAAAGAGATACAACGAAGGCCTGATGGAATAAAGATAGATATTTATTGCTTGTTCAGCTCTGATGTATAGGTAACTGAATACTGGCTAAAATCGTCATCAAAATCTTTTCAAAAGATCCTGAAATAGAGGTAATACAACGAGAAGGTTGCATTAGATAAGGGTGCTAAAATGTTTGTAAATCAATATATTCTTTCGTATATTTGGAATACAAAATAAAAAAATTTGGATCTATGCTCAGAAGCACCGTAAAACTACGCTTTAGTCAACTATATATGGAATGTTCTACCAGAAGGAGTGAGTTTTTTCAAAAGGTTAATCACCTTGATTCACTGGGAAGGAATGGAAAAAAAATAAGAAAAATATATCAAAAACGCCAGGGAATAAAAGGCTAACCTGCTTACAGTGGAATATATTTATGAGACCATTGTATTAATGGTGTATTACGTTTTTCAGCCATCCTAGATGAGCTTCTTTAGAAGAAATGAAAGATTTAGTCTTTTACATTGTATTCGAAATAAGCTGATTATAAGTTAATTAAATATATCTATTTTTATGGACAGCGCATAATAATTTCGGGGGAACGATACAAGTTATGAGCCATAGCCTCCATAAGAGGCTGGGCATGCATACGAGCTAATTCTTTGTAAGGAGCCTTTCCTCACCCAAACCAACGTTTTATATTGTCAAAAGTACGTTCTATTACCTATCGGTTTTTACTCACTAATTTGTTGAAAAATATAGCTATCCTTAGCTTAAGGAATGGTTCCTATAGGCTTTCTTCTGTATACGGTATTTTATGCCTCGACTATGAAAGTAAGACACGTTGGCTGAAACTTGGTAACCTTTTTCTACATATAACTTCTCTGGGTTTATATCCTAGTTTTCTTATTAATGGCTTTAGCCCTATACTATCATGTTTATTGGCTGCTACGCTATGTAAAGCGTAGTATTATTCCATTTTTATCCCCCCTTATGGCTTCTTGTATTCGTAGTAGAGTTTACCTGATTTCTTGAGCCATTTTCCTTGAGTCTCTACTCCTGATTAAGTCTCTTTTTACGCTTTCTTTTCTTTGACTGATTTGCTTTTGCCCCTCTTTCTTCCGATCCTCCACTACGTAGGTAGGAGCTTTTCCCTTGGGAGCAAAGGGATTCACTGCAATACTGGCATCTACTATCACTTTTTTTTTAACTATTGCCTGATGCTTTTCTAATTCCTTATTAGAATCTTTTTCAGTAAACGCTCATATACCTTTTTGGCTACTATTTCATTGCGAAATTTGCATAGAATCGTATGATTTGGGATTTGATCTTCCAATCGAACACCATAAAAGCACATGCAGCTCAAAGATTTTTTCACCAATTCTTCCGTTACTACCTCACTGAGGTCATACCAATCACTCAAAATCATCATCTTAAATAACGATATTCCACTGTAAGCAGGTTGGAATTTTATTCCCTGGCCTTTTTGATATATTTTTCTTATTTATTTTTCCATCTCTTCCCACTAGATCAAGGCGTTTAAACTTTAAAAAAACTCATTCCTTCTGGTAGAACGTTCCATATATAGTTCACTAAAGCTTATTTGTGCAGTGCTTCTGAGCATAGAGCCTAATTTTTTATTTCATACTCCAAATATACGAAATAATATATTGATTTACAAACATTTTAAGCTTTTTCTCCCATGCAATGTTTCGTTATTTAAGATGATGCTTTTGAGTGACTGGTATGATCTCAGTGAGATAGTAACGGAAAAATTGGTAAAAGATTCCATAGACGGCATGCCCTTTTTTGTCTTCCGATTGGAAGATGAGACCCCATATCATACGATCTCTATGTAGATTTCACAATGAAATAGTCGCTAAAAAGGCATACAATCGCTTACTGAAAAAGATCAATAAGGAATTAGAAAAGCATCAGGCGATAGTTAAAATAGGGTGATAGTAGATGACAATATTACAGTGAGGCCCCTTTTCTTCCAAGGGAGCTCCTATCTACGTAATGGAGAATCGGAAGGATGAGAGGAAAAAGCAAATCAATCAACGAAAAGCAAGGGTAAAAAAAGAGACTCAATCAGACGTAGAAACTCAAGGAAAATAGCTCAAGAAATCAGGTAAATCCTGCTATGGATATAAGAAGCATATAGGGGGGGGTGAAATGATACTAGCAAATAGATAGCGTAGCAGCTAATGACATGATAGTAGTGGGCTAAAGCCTTTAATAAGAAAACTAGGATATAAACCCAGAGAAGTATTTGCAGACAAAGATTATCAAGGGCTAACCAATGTGTTTTACTCATAGTTGAGGCATCAAAGATCGTATACAGAAGAAAGCCTATAGCAATCGGCCCTTAAGGAGGGAACTATATTATTCAACAAATTAGTGAGTAAAACCTGATGGATAGTAGAACGTACTTTTGGAAGTATAAAGCGTTGGTTTGGATCAGGAAAGGCTCGTTATAAAGGATTAGTTCGTGTACAGACCCAGCCTCTTATGTAGACTATGGCTCATAATTTTTATCGTGCTCTGGCATTATTATGCGCTGTCCATAAAAATAGATATAATTAATTAATTTATAATCAATAGTATTTCGAATACAATGTGAAAGACTAAATCGTTAGATTGTTCTCTAACGAAATCTATCTAGGAGGCTGAATAAACGTAATACACTATTAACAAAATGGTCTCTTGGTGTTTATCATGTCGATATAAGAAGAATTAGTCCTGATATTTTGATTTCGTTATTGAATAACCCTCTTTGGGTGGGTTGATCCTTTCTGACAATAGCCTTTGGTTGGGAAAGGTGCTTGAGCGTGCAGATACCAATGGTAAGTATAACTTTTCGATGTAGTCGTACAATGAAGAACTTCAGAAAGTCCTCGGGTAGAGACTGTCATGTTGCCCATCTGTGATGGACTGACGTTCTCTCGAATAAAGTGACTTTTTAATTGAATAATTAAGGGAATAGGCTAGACTACCTGCTAAAGTGAAATATCTCATAACTTTAACGCTTTAAAATTTTCGACATGAATATTCCTGCCAGAAGTTTGAAGAGAGTAGTGATTATCGGTGCGGGATTTGGAGGGCTACAGGTGGCTAAACGTCTCGACAGAGAGAAGTTTCAGGTAGTGCTTATCGATAGGAACAATTATCATACTTTTCAGCCTTTACTTTATCAGGTAGCTACTGCGGGTTTGGAACCAGATTCCATTGCTCATGCGGTGCGAACCATCATCAAGAAAACCGAGAATTTCTTTTTCCGATTAGCCGATGTCTGTCATATAGATCCGAATCAGCGAAAGATTTTTGCTGATATTGGGGAGCTTTCTTATGATTATTTGATCTTAGCTACGGGGTCAAAAACAAATTATTTCGGCAACAAGCGTATTGAGCATTTTGCCATGCCGATGAAGTCGGTTACTGAGGCGTTGGATTTGCGAAGTTGTATTTTGCAAAGCTTTGAAACGGCTTTGCTTACGGCTGACCTCAAGCAGCGCGAACGGTTGATGACTTTTGTCATTGTGGGAGGCGGCCCTACGGGGGTGGAGTTGGCCGGAGCTTTCGCTGAACTCAAAAGGCATGTGTTGCCGAATGATTATCCTGATTTGGACATTCGGAAAATGAACATTCACTTGATACAGGCAGCTCCTCGTTTGTTGGATGGCATGTCTGAAGAATCAGCTAAAATAGCCTTGAAAGACCTTCAGGATATGGGAGTCAACGTTTGGTTGAACGATCCCGTAAAAGATTACGATGGAGAAGTTGTTTATATGAAAAAGGCTCACTTGGAGTCTTCCAATGTCATATGGGCTGCGGGGGTGCAGGGGGCTTTGATCGAGGGTTTTGACAAACAAGCCGTAGAGCGTGGAAGATTTCTAGTTGACGGTTGCAATCGAGTGCAGGGATATGAAGAAGTTTTTGCTATTGGTGATGTAGCATTAATGA
Organism: Flavobacteriales bacterium Tduv; assembly: GCA_047528255.1. Classification (GTDB taxonomy): domain Bacteria; phylum Bacteroidota; class Bacteroidia; order Flavobacteriales; family Blattabacteriaceae. The sequence continues at coordinate 366,907 of CP180024.1, forward strand.
AGAACGGAAAGCGGTATCCTCATGGCCATCCTATGTCGGCACAGCCAGCTGTACAACAAGGTGTTTGTCTGGCAAAAAACCTCAACCGTTTGGTAAGGGGGTGGAAAATGAAGATTTTCAAATATAAAAACTTAGGATCGATGGCTACTATCGGAAGGAATAAGGCTGTCTGTGATTTGCCTTGGTTTAAGTTGAGGGGCTTCACTGCTTGGTTGGTGTGGATGTTTATTCATTTGGTAAACCTGGTGGGTTTTCGAAATCGCGTGATTGCTCTGATGAATTGGGTAATCCAGTATTTTCAGTACAATAAAAGTGTGCGTTTGATCATCCGTCCGTATTCTCGTCCCGAGAAAAAAAACACCGAAATTTCAGCGGAAACAAAGTTGTGAAAGAGTATTTTGCGCTTTGTTTTCCGCTTCGATCCATTCTTTTTCAGGATTGCTTTGTGCAGTGACGCCGCTTCCGACATACAGGGCGATCTCCTCTCGGAAAATTTTAGCGCACCTCAGATTGACGTAGAGTTCCGCGTTGTCTTTGTAGATAGGGCCCATGTATCCTGTGTAAAATGTTCTGTCATATCCTTCATGTTTTAGGATAAAGTCCAAGGCGGATTTTCGCGGTAGGCCGCATATGGCCGGTGTCGGGTGTAAGGCGTGGAGTAAACTTTGAAGATCCGGTGTTTCTGAAAATGAACCTTCGATCGGTGTTTGGAGATGTCTGAGTCGGCCTGTGATCAGAGTTTTTGTTCTCTCGATAGAGGTTTTTCCCAGATAGTTCTCTAAAATGTTAGAAATATTTTTGATTACCATATGATGCTCCTCCAACTCTTTGAATGTCCAGGTAGTTGCAGAATCGTCAAGCGATAGGGTTCCGGCCAGAGCTACGGATCGCAGCTTTTTGTTTTTGGTCTTGAAAAGCAATTCTGGTGTAGCCCCCATCCATAGACCGTGATCAGGGTCGTTCCAGAGGTTGACAAAACTTTCGGGATGAGTTCGGAGCAAATTTTCAAAGCTAGTTTTTAAGGCAAATTTTCTGAAGGGAATTCTTTTCACTCGAGAGAGTACTATCTTTTTCAAAGAGTTGGAGCAGAACAACTTTAAGGTTATTTTGATCATTTCAGTGTATTCGTCTGAAGGATTTTCTTGCAATCGGGGTTTGGCCGCTTTGACTTTAGTCATACATTTAGAATGTGACGTAGTTTTTGTGTAAAAAATTTGATTCGGATGAATCCGGATTATGTGATCGTGATTGAAACTTCCAATGAGGAAATGATTTCTCGAAGACGATTGTTCTTGTTCGTCGATGTAGAGTTGTAAGATATCGTCTTCGGGTTTTCTGAAGAGGGTAAATTTTCGTTGAGTTCGATAAGCCTCCAAAGCTTTTTTGTAGAGTTCGGAGCGGTCGATCTGCTTCATTCTAATGTTCTTTTTTCGGGATAATAATATTAGTCATTTTGCACTGGCTGATAAGGTTACCCTCTTCATCGCATACTTCTATTTGAACGAAATGAGTGGTCTTCCCTTTGTGGATCAAGGAAGCTATGGCGAAAATGATACCATCTTTTTTTGAACGAATATGGTTGGCAGCTATTTCAAGGCCGAATACATGAAACTTTTCGTGATTGATGGTTTGTGCAGAGAGCATGCTTCCGACACTTTCGGCCAAAGCTACGGTAGCACCTCCGTGGAGTAGCCCCATCGGTTGATGTACACGCGACTCGACGGGCATTTGAGCACTCAGAAAGTCGGGGCCTACCTTGGTATATGTGATGTTGAGCGTTTTCATCAAAGTGTTGTCGTTCATTTCGTTGAGTCGTTTCAACACTTGGGTTGTGTCTTGTTTCATAGTTTAGAAAATTTTAGAATTGAATTTTTCCGGATATTTTATCGTACGCCCTTGATAATAATCTTCATATCTGCTTCAAAATAAGCTGTAGGGTAGAAGATTTTGTAATGTTGGAAGTCTTCAGTAGATAATCCAAAACTCCCAGGGCGATAGGCACGACCAATCCTTGATCGATATGATAAAAGCTTGTTTTTCATTTTTTCACTCGTTTTCGAGTTCCTTCGTCCAGGCTCATTAATAGACGAATTGGTCGCTGTTGTTGAGTAGATCTATGACATGTCGGAGTAAGGTTGTTTTTTTGTTTTCGGTTTCTCCCTATGCCTCCTAGAGCTTTAAACACACGGCCGAATCGACTTCGGGTATAATAATCTTTGATTAAGAATTTTGTATTGAGTTTTAAAATATAAAACGCTGATAATAAACTTGATAACATACAATTCGAGGTGTATATAGAGACGCTGAGTACTCTTTTTTTTAAGGTTTCTAGAGAGAATTTTATCTCCATTTTCCAGTGAGATAAGGCGTAAATCAATCGGCTGATGCTTCTTTTCATGCTAGTAAAAGTAACCAAAAACACCATAGATGATTTCATCATCTATGGTCTTTCGGAGGAATAGGGATTGTTTATGATTGTCCTATAGTATTATTAAGTGGATTCAAAGTTATCGCTGTGATTATCGCCGTCGTCATCTTGATATGGGCATCTCGTGGTAATACATTTTACTCCGTATCGGTACATTCTCCCTCGGCCTTTAGTGTGATAGAATCGGTTGCAATTTCTAATTTTTCATTGAGACCATTATGTTAATCTGGATTACGTTTATTCAGTCTCCTAGATAGGTTTCATTGAAGAACGATATAGATTTAATCTTTCACATCGTATTCGAAAATTATTAATTGAGAACGTTGCATGGGGAAGTATATTAAAATATTTATAAATCAATATATTGTTTACTCTATTTAGAGTAGAAAATAAAAAAATTCGGCTCTATGCTCAGAAGCACCGCACAAATAAGCTTTAGTGAACTATAATGGAAGGTTCTACCAGAAGGAGTTAGTTTTTCAAAAAACGAAAAAACTTGATCCACTGGAAGGGATGGAAAAAAATAAGAAAAATATATCAAAAAAACCATGGAATAAAAGGCCAACCGACTTACAGTGGAATATCGTTATTTAAGATGAATCTTTTGATTCACTGTAACCTTAGAGAGGTATATGCAGACAAAGGTTACCAAGTTTTCAGCCAACGTGTCTTACTTTCATAGTCGAGGCATCAAAGACCGTATACAGAAGAAAGCTTACAGGAACCGTCCCTCAAGTAGGATAACTGTATTATTCAACAAATCAGTTAGTAAACCCCGATGGGTAGTAGAACCTATTTTTGGTAGTATAAAGCGTTGGTTTGTATCAAAAAAGGATCGTTACAAAGAATTAGCTCGTGTGCATGCCCAGAATCTTATGGAGGCTATGGCTCATAATTTGTATCATTCCTTTGGTATTATTATGAGCTGTCCATAAAAATAGATATAATTAATTGATTTTTATAATCAACAGTTTTTGAACACAATGTGAAAGACTAAATCTACATCGTTCTTTAACGAGCCATCTAGAAGGCTGAATAAACGTAATTCACCATTAAAAAAAATGGGCTCGAAACAATATATTGATTCACAAATATTTTAAACCTATTGTACTCATGCAAGGTCCTCGTTTCATTCAAACTTTTCCAGTGTAAATCGGTTTGTCCTTCAGATGGAAAGACCGTCAACGCTTGCCCTTTTCGTGTAGAAAATACCAACCAAAAGCTCCGTACAGTATGACGTGTTTTCCTGTGAACGGGATCTTTCCATGATTGTAAAAACGTTGTAACGTTATGATTTTTATGAAATCAATTAACCGGAAGCCGATACTTGCACTTCCTTGTTAATTTTTTTAACCAAGCCTTGCAAAACTTGCCCCGGCCCCGTCTCTATAAATTCCATGGTCCCGTCGGCGATCATGCGCTCTATCGATTGTCTCCACTTCACGGGAGCGGTCAATTGCGCGATGAGGTTTTTCTTGATTTCTTCGGGATCTTTGACGCCGCTTGTCGTCACGTTTTGGTAGATCGGATAGTCAGGCGTCTTGAACGAACTTTTTTCGATGGCTTGTAGCAATCTTTTACGAGCCGGTTCCATTAGAGGTGAATGGAAGGCTCCCGATACCGGGAGTATGAACGTGCGTTTGGCCCCCTTAGCGCGTAAGGTTTCACAAGCTTTTTTTACAGCTGTTGTCTCTCCGGAGATTACTAATTGCCCAGGACAATTGTAATTGGCCGGAACTACAATCCCATCGATATCCTCGCAAATTTCTTCCACAACCTTATCTTTCAATCCTAATATAGCAGCCATGCTCGATGGTGTTATTTCACAAGCGTCTTGCATAGCCAGAGCTCTTTCATAGACCAGTCGTAAGCCGTCTTCAAAACTCAAGACTCCTGCAGTCGCTAGGGCCGAAAATTCGCCCAGAGAATGCCCCGCAGCCATATCCGGTTTGAAACTTTCCAAAGTTTTTGCTCGGATCACCGAGTGAATGTAGATAGCAGGCTGGGTTATCTTCGTTTGTTTGAAATCATCCATAGCCCCCTCAAACAGAATATCCGTGATGCGAAACCCGAGCGTCTCATTGGCAACTTCAAAAAGACCTTTAGCTTGTTTCGAACATTCGTATAATTCTTTTCCCATTCCTGGAAATTGAGACCCTTGTCCCGGAAAAATATAGGCTTTCATCTTAAGATGATGTTTTTATAATATTTACAAAACTATATCTTTTTATAAACTGTATCGAATGTCGATCTTTGTCGCGTCAAAACTTAAAATTAAGGTGCATCTATAGTAAAATTTCCGACCAAAAACAAAGGCATATTACTTATCGATACTCACGTTCATTTACATGCGGAGCAATTTGATTCGGATCGAAAAACCGTGATCGAAAAAAAGTGATGGAAGACGGAGTCAAGCAGTTTTATTTCCGTCATAGAAAGCTGCACTTTAGAGCGTATGATCTCGCTCGAGGTCCAATATCTCGAGGTTTGCTATTCTGATTATTGGGTTGCATCCAACCAGCGTGCGCCCGATACCGTAGAAGCTGAATTAGTAGTCCTCATCAAATAATAGCTTGATCAATTTCTATTTGTTGCAGTGGAAAAAATCTGCATCGATTTTTATTTGGTGGGATAAGTTTTTTTTTATGAACAACGAGAGATCTTTTGCACTCAAATATTTTGGATCAAAGAAAAATAGAGCCCTATCGTGATTCACTCTCGATCTTCTTTTGAAAATATCTTTGAAGTTTTAGGCAGGAATAAGACGAATGTTTGAACGATTTTTTATTGTTTTTCAGTACGTTCGATAAGGAACGATGCCCCGTAGATTATGGCATGAAATTAGATATGGGCTGTTGTAGTCTTCGTTCAAGAACGGAGAGATTGATCGATTTGAGAGTGTTGCATGAGAGAGAAAGTTTAAAATATTCGAAATATTAGTGTTTTTTTTGTATATCTGGAGTAGAAAATAAAAAAAGATTCGGCTCTATGCTCAGAAGCACCTCGCAAATAAGCTTTAGTGAACTATATATGGAACGTTCTAGCAGATGGTAGAAAGAAATAAGAAAATATATTAAAAAGAGCAGGAAATAAAACGCTAACCTACCTACAGTGGCATATCCTTATTTAAAATGATGTTTTTGAGTAACTGGTATGATTTAAGTGATGAGGAAGGGAAGAATTTGTAAAAGAACCTTGATCTGCATGTGATTTTATGGTTTTTGATTAAAAGATCAAATCCTAGATTATACGACTCTGTGTAGATTTCGCAATGAAATAGTAACCAAAAATGCATATGAGGGCTTACTGAAAAAGATCAATAAGGAATTAGAAAAGCATCAGGATATAGTTAAAACAGAAGTGATAGTAAATGCCAGTATTACAGTGATTCCCATTTGCTCCCCAAGGGCTCTCCTACCCACTAAGTGGGTAGGAGAGGAAGGAAGAGGGGCAAAAGCAAATCAATCAAAGAAAATCAACGGTAAAAAAGCGACTCGATCAAGAGTAAACAGTAAAGGAAAATGGCTCAAGAAATCAGGTAAAATCTACTACGGATACAAGAAGCACATAGGCATGGATAAAAATGGAATGATATTATCTGTCAGATCATTGTGTTAATGGTGCCTTACTTTTATTTAGTCTCCTAGATAGCCTTGTTAAAGAAAATGTAGATTTAGTATTTCACATTGTATTCGAAATACTATTGATTATAAATTAATTAATTATATCTATTTTTATGGACAGCGCATAATAATTCCAGGGGAACGATACAAATTATGAACATAGCCTCCATAAGATGCTGGGCATGCACATACGCTAAACCTTTGTAACGAGCCTTGCCTGATCTAAACCAACGCTTTATACTACTAAAAGTACGTTCTACGACTATCGGGTTTTACTCACTAATTATGTTGAATAATATAGCTATCTCTACTTAAGAGACGGTTCCTATAAGCATTCTTCTGTATAATGTCTTTGATGCCTCTATTATGAAAGTAAGACACGTTGGCTGGAACTTGGTAACCTTTATATGCATATACTTCTCTGGGTTTATATCCTAGTTTGCTTATTAATGGCTTTAGCCCTCTACTATCATGCTCATTGGCTGCTATGCTATGTAGCAGTTAGTATCATTCCATTTTTATCGCCCCTATGTGCTCTTGTATACGTAGTAGAGTTTACCTGATTTCTTCATCCATTTTCCTTGAGTATCTACTCCTGATTCAGTCTCTTTTTTTACCCTTTCTTTTCTTTGACTGATTTGCTTTTTCCTCTCTTCGTTCCGATCCTCCACTACGTAGGTAGGATCTCCCTTTGGAGCAAAGGGACTCAGTGTAATACTGGCATCTACATCATGTCTGATTTAACTATTGCCGGATGCTTTTCTAATTCCTTATTGATCTTTTTCAGTAAGCGCTCATATGAATTTTTTGCTACTATTTCATTGCGATATATGCATAGAGTTGTATGATATAGGATCTGATCTTCCAATCGAAAACCACAAAAGCGCATGCAGCTAAAGGATTTTTTCACCAATTCTTCCGTTCCTACATGACTGAGATCATACTAATAACTCAAAAGTATCATCTTAAATAACGATATTACACTGTAAGCAGCTTGACTTTTTATTCTCCTGTCCTTTTTGATATATTTTTCTTATTTCTTTTTCCATCCCTTCCCAATGGATCAAGGTGTTTAACCTTTTGAAAAACTAACTCCTTCTGGTAGAACGTTTCATATATAGTTCACTAAAGCTTATTTGTACAGTGCTTTTGAGCATAGAGCCGAATTTTTTATTTTATATTTCATATATATGAAACATATATATTGATATTACAAAATATTTTAAAAGCCTTCTTACCCATGCAACGTTCTCGTTATACATAGCGCGTAGCAGCCAATGAGCATGATAGTAAAGGGCTAAAGCCATTAATAAGCTAACTAGGGGATATAAGTTCAGAGAAGTATATGTAAACAAAGGTTACCAAGTTCCATCCAATGTGTCTTACTTTCATAATCGAGGCATCAAATACCTTATATAAAGAATGCCTATAGAAATCGTCCCTTAAGTAGGGATAGCTATATTATTCAACAAATTAGTGAGTAAAAAGCGATGGGTAGTAGAACGTACTTTTGGCAGTATAAAGTGTTTGTTTGGATCAGACAAGGCCTAGTTACAAAGGATTAGTTGGTGTGTATGCCCAGCATTTTATGGATGCTATGGCGCATAATTTCTATCGTACCGCTGGAATTATTATGAGCTCTCCATAAAAATAGATATAATTAATTAATTTATAATCAACAGTATTTCGAATACAATGTGAATAACTAAATATACATTTTCTCTAACGAGCCATATAGGAAGTTGAATAAACGTAATTCACTATTAATACGATGATCTCGTTCCATATATACTTCACTAAAGCTTATTTGCGAGGTTCTTCTGAGCATAGAGCCTATTTTTTTATTTTCTACTCCAGTTTTATACGAAATAATATATTGATTAACAAAAATTTTAACCTCTTTCTCTCATGCAACGTTTTCGCAACGTTCTCAATCCTTGAGGAGGATATTCAGTCAAGTAGTGTTTGTTGTTTTGGGCTGTATTGTATTGTGTCCAGGGTGTTTTTCGTCGGAAGGCTACTTTTCTGACGGGGCAATCTTCTTTTGTGCACAACTCGCAAGATTTGCATGTGCATGCATCTACATGTACGAAAAGCTCTACCCGTTGCCCGAACTTTTCTTTGACTAGCTTTTCTAAAGCTTTCACTTCATTATGGGCTTCTTTTACGGTGAGATACCACGGTACCGTAAGGTGACAGTCTACATGTAGCGCACTTCCGTATTGTATGATTCTCAGGTTGTGCAGATCGATCCAATGGGTTTGTCTGTTGGATTCAATGTAATTCACCAGTTCTTTGATCAATTTTTGGTCGGTTTCATCCATCATGCCAGCTACGGATTTCCTCAGGATTTTCGAGCCAGTGTGTAAGATCAGCAGGCCAAAGATGATGGCGATGATGGAGTCCATCCATGTCCATCCGGTCAAGTAGAGTAGTGCTAGCCCGAGGATTACCGCTAGTGTTGAGTAAGTGTCTGTCTGAAGGTGTTGGCCGCTGGCTATTAGTGCTAGTGAACGGTTTTTAGCCCCTATTTTTAATACACAATGACCGATGAGATAATTGATTGCTGCCGTAAGAGCAAGTAGTATGGCCCCTGAGTCCAAGTGCGTCAACGCTTTGCTTGCTTTACTCAGGCGGATTCCGCTTTCTATGATAATGAGAAATCCAAAGATAATAATGAGTATTCCTTCGACAGCTGCCGAGATAAGTTCGATTTTTCCATGGCCGTATGGGTGATTCTGATCTTTGGGTAAGGCCGAAAGGTAGAGGCAATACAACCCCATGAAACTGCTCATCACATTGGTGATGCTTTCCAGAGCATCCGTCAGTACAGCCATCGAATGTGTGAGGTACCAAGCTATCAATTTGATAAGCAGTAACGCGATCCCTGTGATGCAGATAATTTTTTGTGCGCGTAAATTTTGTTTTGCTTCGATATTCATCATGCCATTTAGGAAATCATTGCTTTTTATTAAAGTAAAAAGACTTGTCTTGGGCCAATAAGTTTATAACTAGGTGATTGATTCAACTATGCTCAGGTAGAGTGGTTGTGTGATAAATTACATCGGAGACATTGGTGGAACCGAGTGATCGGTAATGTTCGTAGATTGCTTTAGCTTGTTAATCATCACCACGGAATCGAACTTAAAAAAACTCGGTTTTTGTAGCTCCGGAATGCACGTTGGGGATCTTGACCCATGCTTGGGAAGATCCGATACACAGTCTTTTTTTGAGGGCGTTTACGGCGTGTTTGATCGAGCAATAGATTCCGGATTTTTCGTAAACCTTTTTGACCGAAGTAGACCCTATATTGACGATGTTCCCTTTTTTTTCGATCATATGGGCAATAAGGCTTTACTTTCATACAGTAGCCCTTTAATGTTTATGTCGATCATGAATCCCCAATCTATAGGCTCCGTTTCGAGAAAAATTCATGCCCAGTTCCAAATTAGCATTATTGATCAATATATGGATATCTTCCCACTCGGGCCATAGGGAATTTATGACTTCAAAGACTGCGTTGCGATCACGTATGTCGTAGCAGAGGTTTTTGATTTGGGCTCCGTATTTTTTTTCCAGGTCTTGTCGAAGTTTTTCCAAACGGTTCTTCCTGCTTCTCGATAGAATCAGATTGTGTCCTTCCCTTTCTAAATGCTCGGTGCAGGCGTCTCTTATGCCTGAGGTGGCTCCTTGTGATAGTAAAGATCTTTTTTTTCATGATGAAAGGATATCGAGTTTGGCAAATCGCAGAAGAATCTTTTTTTCACCCATTTGTTGGAATTGAATCAAGGCGGTCTTATCTTGGCCGTTCCCTTCTATCGCTGTGACTTCTCCTTTTCCGAAGTAGGCATGAGATACCTTCATACCTTTTCGTAAGTTGAGCAGGGAGAGATTCGGCGTTTCGTTTAATGTCGAAAAGGTCTGTAAGCTGGGCATTTTTTTTCTCGAAATGTCGGGGGAGAAGTTTGTGGGTGATGTTCGTTCTTTATGAGGAGAGGTTCCGTTGAATTGGGATGATTTCCAAGCGGAAAAGTTGTTTCTATTGTTTTTGTCCCATTTCCGATCAAGATGTCTCTCGTCGATCTCTTCGATGAAACGGCTTGGCTCGCTATCGATGAGTTTGCCCCAACGAAAACGTGTAACCGCATAGCTGAGAAAGGCTTGATTTTGGGCGCGGGTCAACGCTACGTAGAACAAGCGGCGTTCTTCTTCTAGGTCGACTTGTGAATTCATACTTAACATTGAGGGGAATAAATTTTCTTCCAAACCGACGATGAACACTACGGGAAATTCCAGGCCTTTGGAGAGGTGAATCGTCATCAAAGAGACTTTGTCATTATCTTCCGGATTCGTCCTGTCGGCATCGGTGGCCAGGGCTATGTTTTCAAGGAATCCTGGCAATGAAGGGGCTCCGTCGGCTAGTTGACGCTGTTCTTCTACGTAGGTTTGTATGCTGCCGAGAAATTCTTGTACGTTTTCAAATCGGGATACTCCTTCCGGACTGCTGTCTTCGAGAAAGAGTTTGATTAAGCCGGATATTTTAGCTACCTTTTCTGCAATGACGTATGCGCTCTCATCTAGTTGGAGGCGTAGACGTTGCATCATCAACGTAAATTCTTGCAATTTGAGCAGCGTGTTTTTGGATAATTGAAGTTGACTGTTGTAGAAAGGGAGATTTTCCAGGATTTCATACGCGGTTTTGTCATGCGCTGCGGCTGTCACGAGTAATTTGTTTATGGTGGTTTGGCCCAATCCTCTCACAGGATAATTTATGATAAGTAGTAGTGATTCTTGATCGCTTGGGTTGATGAGTAGTCGTAGATAGGATAAGAGGATTTTGATTTCTTTGCGTTGATAAAATGACGTTCCGCAATAAATGTGGTAGGGTATATTTTTCTTGCGAAGGTTTTCTTCTATGACACGAGACTGGATATTATTGCGGTAGAGGATGGCAAAGTCTTTGTTATTCCTCGATTCTCTCGCTTTCAATTCGGAGAGTGTATTGGTTACAAATGTTCCTTCCTCACTCTCAGATATGGCGCGATAGACTTTGATTTTTTTTCCAGTTTCATTTTGTGTCCAGACTTTTTTTTCAAGTTGGTCTTTGTTGTTTGCGATGAGGCTGTTTGCCGCTTGCACGATATGATCCGTAGAGCGATAATTTTGTTCAAGACGAAAAATTTGTGTGCCAGGGTAGTCGGTTTGAAAGTTTAAAATGTTGCGGATGTTCGCCCCTCGAAAGGCATAAATACTCTGGGCGTCATCTCCAACTACACAAATATTTTTGTAACGTGAGGCCAATGCTTTTACAATAAGATATTGAGAGTGGTTGGTGTCTTGATACTCATCGACCAGGATGTATTTGAAGCGTTCTTGATATTTCTGCAAGACTTTGGGGAATCGGGTCAGAAGTTCGTTGGTTCGAAGCAATAAATCGTCAAAATCCATTGCTCCGGCTTTGAAACAGCGTGATACGTAAGCATGATAGATTTCTCCCGTCTTAGGCCGCATGGCTTTAGCGTCTTTTTCTTGAAGTTCCGGATTGTTTTCATAGGCCCGTACGGTAATCAGGTTGTTTTTGTACTGAGAGATTCGTGTCAGGAGTTGTTTGGATTTGTAAAGATCTTTATCGAGTTGCATCTCTTCGATCACCTTTTTTATAACGTTTTCAGCGTCTTTCTGGTCATAAATTGTATAATTGGATGAATACCCCAGGTGTTCTCCCTCAATTCGTAATAATCGCGCAAAAACGGAATGGAAGGTTCCCATAAACAAGCTCCTTCCTTCAAATTGGTCAAACAGTCGTGCGATACGCTCTTTCATTTCTTGCGCGGCCTTATTGGTAAAAGTCAAAGCTAAGATGTTGAAAGCGTCGACGCCTTTTTCCATCAAGTGAGCCATGCGATGCGTGAGCACGCGTGTCTTGCCTGATCCTGCCCCAGCGATGATCATCATGGGGCCTTCAGTTTGGGTAACGGCTTTGTATTGGGCTTCGTTGAGCTCGGATAAATGATTCCCTTTCATGAGAAATTTTTTATTCAGAGAGTTCAGAGAGGTCAAAGATAAACCATTAGAAAGGCTTTTCCAGCATTCGATTCGGATCTATGCTTGGTTATTGTTAAAATATTTAAAATCAATAATTTAATACCTTATTTTAAGGTAAAACACCTTTATTCATCCTCCTAGATGGGCTTTGTTGGAGAAGATCTAGAGAGACTGTGTAATGGTGGATTATGTTTATTCAGCCATCCTAGAGGACTTCTTTAGAGAACGATGTAGATTTAGTATTTCATATATTATTCGAATAGTTAATTGATTATTAATTAATTAATTATATCTGTTTTTATGAACTGGGCATAATAATACCAGGGGAACGATACAAATTATGTGCTATCTTCTCCATAAGATGCTGGGCATGCACACGAGCTAATCCTTTGTAACGATCCTTTCCTGATGAAAACAAATGCTTTATACTGCTAGAAGTACGTTCTACTACCCATCGGCGTTTACTCATTAATTTATTGAATAATATAGCTATCCTACTTATGGGACGGTTCCTATAGTCTTTCTTCTCTATACGGTCTTTGATGCCTCGACTATGAAAGTAAAACACGTTGGCTAGCATTTGGTAACCTTTGTCTGCATATACTTCTCTGGGTTTATATCCTAGTTTGCTTATTAATRGCTTTAGCCNTCTACTATCATGCTCATTGGCTGCTACGCTATGTACTGCTAGTATCATTCCATTTTTATCCTTCCCTATATGCTTTTTGTCCCCGTAGTAGAGTTTACCGGATTTCTTGAGCCATTTTTCTTGAGTGTCTACTCTTGATTGAGTCTCTTTTTTTACCTTTACTTTTCTTTGATTGATTTGCTTTTCCGTCTCTTCCTTACGAATCCTCCATTACGTAGGTAGAAAAGCCATTTGGAGTAAAGGAACTCACTGTAATACAGGCATCTACTATCACTCCTATTTTAACTATCGCCTAATGCTTTTCTAATTCCTTATTGATCTTTTTCAGTAAGAGCTCATATGCCTTTTTAGCAGCTATTTCATTGCGAAATCTGCATAGAGTCGTATGATCTAGGATCTGATCTTCCAATCGAAAACAACAAAAGTTTATGCATCTCAAGTCTCTGACCAATTCTTCCGTTCCTACATCACTGAGATCATACCAGTGACTCAAAAGCATCATCTTAAATAACGATATTCCATTGTAAGCCGGTTAGCCTTTTATTCTCTGGACCTTTTGATATATTTTTCTTATTTCTTTCTCTATACCAATCCCATTGGATCAGGGTGTGAGAACATTGTATGGGAGAAGGAGGTTAAAATATTTATAAATCAATATATTGTTTCATATGCAATATGAAAGATTAAATCTAGATTGTATCTAACGAGCTCATTTAGGAGGCTGAATAAATCTAATCTACTATTAACACAATGTTCTCCATACTTACGTATTTAACTAATTTAGCACGGTTAAGCTAAATAATATTTTGAAACATGAAAAGCATCCTTAAAACAGCTTTGGGTACAGTGTTAGGCATCTTCCTCTTTTTATTAATTCTAATAGGAACCATGATCATACTGAATTTTAGATTCCGGTCTTCCGCCAAAGAATTTGGAAAAAGTGGAGCTTCAGCTTCCGTACTCCAGATCAAATTGGAGACTCCAGTCATAGAAGGAAATGAAACTGAATCAATGTTATTTTATCCATCGTCTCTGACAGGGATCAGGTTCAAAGAAATTATTATGGCCATCGAAAAGGCAAAAACAGACAAGCACATTAAAGGGATTTGTCTGGAATTAAATCAAGTGGAAGCTGGAATGACGCAACTCAAAGACATGCGAGCTGCTTTAGAAAATTTCAAAAAATCGAAGAAGTTTGTCTACGCTTATGGGCAAAGATATTCACAAGGTGCTTATTACCTAGGTTCAGCAGCCGACTCCGTTTTTCTCAACCCGTCAGGAGGCATAGAATTCAAAGGATTGGGTATAGAACCCCTGTTTTACAAAAAATTGGCGGAAAAATTCGGAGTGACTTTCACCACATATAGACACGGGAACTATAAGTCAGCCATCGAACCTTATATCCAAGAAAATATGAGTTCGGAAAGCCGCGTACAATCGACCCGACTGCTCCGTGGCCTCTGGAAAAATATCGTAGTGGACATCAGTCAATCTCGGAAAATAGCTCCCGAAAAACTCAACCAAATCGCCGATGAATTGTCCGGAACATTAGCTGAACTTTCTTATCAAAATCGATTGATTGACAAGCTGACTTATCATGATGAATTCGTAGAAGCCGTCCGAAAGAAATTAAATATTAAATCAAAAGCAAATATATCTTTCATTCCCTTACCGGATTATATAGAAAAAAACATCCTTGAAAAGAAATCCAATAGTAATATAGCCATACTCTACGCCTCAGGAACAATTGTACAAGGCCACTCTTCTCAAGGAATACAAGACGAAACCTATAAAGAAATCATAGCTGACATCAAAAACAACCCCTCAATCAAAGCCGTCGTATTACGCATTAATTCCCCCGGTGGAGACGCTTTGGCTTCAGAAAATATCTACCGCGAATTACTCGATTTGAAAAAAGAAAAGCCGCTCATCGTATCATTTGGGGACCAAGCCGCCTCCGGAGGCTATTATATAGCCCTTGCAGGAGAACAAATCATAGCTTCGCCTATAAGCGTAACAGGGTCTATTGGAGTATTCGGGCTGATCCCAGACATAAAAAAACTCAGCGAAAAACTCGGGATCACCACCGACAGAGTGACAACCAATGCCAACAGCATTCCTTTTTCTCCCTTCAACAGAATTAATCCACAATACAAAAAAATGATGGTAAAAGGCATGGAAAGAGTCTACGATAACTTCATAAACCGAGTAGCCAAAGAAAGAAAAATATCCCTTGAACAAGCAGAAGCCGTAGCCCAAGGACAAGTATGGAGTGGGAAAGAAGCCTTGAAAAAAGGTCTGATAGACTGTTTTGGAAACCTTGACGATGCAATAAAAATCGCAGCAGAAAAAGCTAAAATTCAAGAATACACTATCATGGATTTCCCGAAAAAAAGACCATGGTCCGAAGTCCTGAAAAACCTATACAAGACTGAAAATTTACAAGAACAAATCAAAAAAGTACTGAATCCTGGGTATTCAAACATGCTCAAAGAAATTCAATATTTGAAATCTGCATCCATGATACAAGCCCGAGCCCCCTTCAAAGTATCATTGGGAATGATATCCACTTCCTTAAATCATCAAAAAAATTGAAAATGTTTCATAGGAAAAGGTGGTTAAAATATTTGTAAATCAATATATTGTTTCGTCTATTTGGAATAAAAAAAATAAAAAAATTCGGCTCTATACTCAGAAGCACCGCACTAAATAAGCTTTAGTGAACTATATATGGAACGTTCTACCAGAATGAATGAGTTTTTCAAAAGGTTAAAAACCTTGATTGACTGGGAAGGGATGGAGAAAGAAATAAGAAAAATATATCAAAAAGGTAGGGAATAAAAGCCCAACCTACTTACAGTGGAATATCATTATGAGATCATTGTGTTAATGGTGAATTACATTTATTCAGTCTCCTAGATGGCTTCGTTAGAGAAAATGTAGACCTAGTTTTTTACATTGTATTCGAAAATTGTTGATTATAAATTAATTAATTATATCCATTTTTATGGACAGCGCATAATAATACCAGGGATACGATACAAATTACGCGCCATAGCCATCCATAAGATGCTGTGCATGCACACGAGCTAATCCTTTGTAACGAGCCTTGCCTGATCTAAACCAACGCTTTATACTACCAAAAGTACGTTCTACTACCCATCGGATTTTTCTCACTTATTTGTTGAATAATATAGCTATTCTACTTAAGAGACGATTTCTATAGGTTTTCTTCTGTATACGGTCTTTGATGCCCCGACTATGAAAGTAAGAGAAGTTGCTTGGCACTTGATAACCTTTGTCTGCATATATTTCTCTGGGTTTATATCTTAGTTTGCTTATTAATAGCTTTTTAGCTCTCTACTATCATGCTGATTAGCTGCTACGCTATGTACTGCTAGTATCATTCCATTTTTATTCACCCCTATGTGCTTCTTGTATCCGTAGTAGAGTTTACCTGATTTCTTAAGCCATTTTCCTTGAGTGTCTACTCCTGATTAGTCTCTTTTTTTACCCTTGCTTTTCTTTGACTGATTTGCTTTTTCCCCTCTTCCTTCCGATCCTTGACTACGTAGATAGGAGCTCCCTTGGGAGCAAGGAACCTCACTGTAATACTGGCATCTACTATTACGCCTGTTTTAACTATAGCCTGATGCTTTTCTAAATCCTTATTGATCTTTTTCAGTAAGAGCTCATATGCCTTTTTGGTTACTATTTCATTTCGAAATCTGCATAGAGTCGTATGATATGGGATCTGATCTTCCAATCGAAAACCATAAAAGAGCATGCAGCTCAAGGATTCTTTCAGAGAATTTTTCCGTTTCTACATCACTGAGATCATACCAGTGATTTAAAAGCATCATCTTAAATAACGATATTCCAAGTGTATGCAGGTTGGCCTTTTATTCCCTGGACTTTTTGATATATTTTTCTTATTTCTTTTTCTATTCCTTTCCAGTGGATCAAGGTTTTTAACCTTTTGAAAAAAATCACTCCTTCTGGTAGAACGTTCCATATATAATTCACTAAAGCTTATTTGCACGGGGCTTCTGAGCATAGATCCTAATTTTTTATTTTCTACTCCAAATACACGAAATAAAATATTGATTTATAAATATTTAAATCTTCTTCGCCCATGCAACGTTCTCGTTATTTAAGATGATTCTTTTGAGTCATTGGTATTATCTCAGTGATGTAGGAACGGAAGAATTGGTGAAATAACCTTGAGCTGCATGCGCTTTTGTGGTTTTCGATTGGAAGATTAGGTCCTAGATTATATAAATCTATGTAGATTTTGCAATGAAATAGTAGCCAAAAAGGCATATGAGCTCTTACTGAAAAAGATCAGCTAGTATCATTCCTTTTTTATCCAACCCTATGTGCTTCTTATACCCATAGTAGAGTTTACCTGATTTCTTGATCCATTTTCCTTGAGTGTCTACTCCTGATTGAGTCTTTTTTTTTACCCTTGCTTTTCTTTGACTGATTTGCCTTTCCCCTATTCCTTCCGATCTTCCACTACGTAGGTAGGAGTTCCCTTGGGAGCAAAGTGACTCACTGTAATACTGGCATCTACTATCACTCTTATTTTAACTATCGCCTGATGCTTTTCTAATTCCTTATTGATCTTTTTCAGTAAGAGCTCATATTCTTTTTTGGTTACCATTTCATTGCGAAATCTGCATAGAATCGCATGATCTGGGATCTGATTTTCCAATCGGAAAACACAAAATTGCATTCAGTTCAAGGATTTTTTCACCAATTCTTCCGTTCCTACATCACTGAGATCATACTAGTGACTCAAAAACCTCATCTTAAATAACGATATTCCACTGTAAGCAGGTTGGCCATTTATCCCTGGCCTTTTTGATATATTTCTCTTATGAGAACGTTGCATGAGAGAATGAGGTTAAGATATATGTAAATCAATATATTGTTTCGTATATTTAGAGTAAAAAATAAAAAAAAACGCCTCTATGATCAGAAGCATCGCTCAAATAGACTTTAGTGAACTATATATGGAACCTTTACCAGAAGGCGTAAGTTTTTCAAAAGGTTAAATACCTAGATCCACTGGGAAGGGATGAAGAAAGAAATAAGAAAAATATATCAAAAAGGATAGGGAATAAAAGGCCAACCTGCTTACAGTAGAATATTGTTATGAGAACGTTCCATGAGAGAAGTAGTTTAAAATATTTGTAAATCAATATATTATTCCCTATATGTTGGAGTAGGAAATAAAAATCGGATCTATGCTCAGAAGTATCGTGCAAATAAAATTTAGTGAACTATATATGGGACGTTCTACCAGAAGGAGTGAGTTTTTCAAAAGGGTTAAACACCTTGATCCACTGGGAAGGGATGGAAAAAAAATAAGGAAAATATATCAAAAAGGCCAGAGAGTAAAAGGCTAACTTGCTTACATTGGAATATAGTTATTTAAGATAATACTTTTGAGTCACTGCTATGATCTCAGTATGTAGGACGGAAGAATTGATGAAAAAAGCCTTGAGCTGCATGCGCTTTTGTGTTTTTCAATTGGAATATCAGATCCCAGATCATACGATTCTATGCGGATTTCGCAATGAAATAGTAGCCAAAAAGGAATATGAGAGCTTACTGAAAAAGATCAATAAGGTATTAGGAAAGCATCAAGAGATAGTTAAAACAGGAGTGATAGTAAATGTCAGTATTACAGCGAGGTCCTTTTCCCAAAAGAGAACTCCTACCTACGTAGTAGAAGCAGGGAAGGAAGAGGGGAAAAAGCAAATCAGTCAAAGAAAAGAAAGGAAAAAAAGGACTCAATCAGGAGTAGACACTTAAGGAAAATGGATCAAGAAATTAGGTAAACTCTACTACGGATACAAGCGGCACATAGGCGTGTATAAAAATGGAATGATACTGGCAGTACATAGCGTACCAGCCAATTAGCATGATAGTAGAGAGCTAAAGCTATTAATAAGAAAACTAGGATATAAACCCAGAGAAGTATACGAAGACAAAGATTACCAAGTGCTAGCGAACGTGTCTGATTTTCATAGTCAAGGTATCAAAGAACGTATACAGAAAAATGCCTATAGGAACCGTCCCTTAAGTAGGGGGCTATATTATTCATATATAATTAGTGAGTAAACCCCGATGGGGAGTAGAACATACTTTTGTCAGTATAAAGCGTTGGTTTGTATCAGGAAAGGCTCGCTCGTTACAAAGGATTAGCTCGTGTGCATACCCAGCATCTTATGGATATTATGGCGTATAATTTGTATCGTGCCCTTGACATTATTATGTGCTGTCCATAAAAATAGATATAATTAATTGATTTATAATTAATTAGTTTTAGAATACAATATGAAAGGCTAAATCTATGTTGTTCTCTAACGAAGCCATCTAGGAGGTTGAATAAATGTAATCCACCATTAACACAATGGTTTCGTTTCATAAAAAACGGGAAGTATGATCAAATAGGCCTCTTCTGACTATAAGGTCAGCCACTCAGCTGCTTGAGTGATGGTGTGAACTTTTTCCACACGCAGGAGCAAAATCGATTTGCCATCTTTTCTTTTTTTCTCTTTGAAAGAAATTTGTCGCGAATATTCTTGTGCATGAGCAACGATACCTTGAAATATATCGAGCTGATAATAAACCGACTGAGTGTTTTCGACAAATTGACAAAGCATGATGCCATCCTTTAAGACCAATTTTTCAACCCCCAAAGATTTACAGATATCTTTCAGTTGCACACTATGTAAAAGATCAATCGCTGATTGAGGAAGAGAGCCGAAACGGTCTTCTAAACGACGTTTGAAATCATCTAGAGCCTGATAGCCATCTATTTCGGAAAGTTCACGATATAGTTGCAGCCGTTCTACAGTACTGTTGACGTAATTATCAGGAATAAAAAGTTCTAAATCCGTATCGATTTGCACATCGGAAACGAATCCTCGTTGCTTTTCAGGAAAAGTTTCATAAAGATCTTTGAACTCCTTTGTTTTCAACTCTTCCACCGCCTCGCTCAATATCTTCTGATAAGTTTCAAACCCCATTTCGGAGATAAAACCGCTTTGTTCTCTTCCTAAAAGATTGCCGGCCCCGCGGATTTCAAGGTCTTTCATTGCTATTTGGAAGCCCGATCCGAGATCAGAACACTGCTCCACAGCCTGCAAACGTTTACGAGCCTCATTGCTCAAGACGCTCAGAGGCGGTGTAATGAGATAACAAAACGCTTGAATGTGAGAACGGCCGACGCGACCACGAAGCTGATACAGATCGGCCAAACCGAAATCTTGGGCTTGATCGATGAAGATCGTATTAGCATTAGGAACATCGAGACCACTCTCCACAATAGCTGTCGAAAGTAAAATATCCAAACGCCCTTCGATGAAGTCAAGCATAAGCGCTTCGAGCTTCTCCCCCTCTATTCGGCCATGTCCGATACCGATCCTGGCCTCAGGAACCCAAGTTTGCAACTTATCAGCCAATTCATACAAGTCATCGATCTTGTTATGAATAAAAAAAACTTGCCCTTTCCTCGACTGTTCATAGATGATAGCGTCCCTTATCGTTTCAGGATCAAATCGGATGAGGCGCGTATTTATAGACTTTCGATTCGTCGGCGGGGTTTTGATCACCGAAAGATCTCTAGCCGACATCAAAGAAAGTTGCAAGGTACGAGGGATAGGTGTTGCGGTCAAGGCTAGAGTATCGATATTTTTTCGAAGGGTCTTTAGCTTGTCTTTGGCTGAAACCCCGAATTTATGTTCCTCATCAACAATCAAAAGCCCCAAATCTTTGAATTTAACTTGACTGCCAATGAGCATATGAGTGCCGATGATGATATCGATTTGACCGTTTTTGAGATCTTGCAAGATTTTTTTGAGCGAAGTCCTCGATCGAAATCTATTGAAATACCCCACACGAGCGGTAAACCCTTCAAGACGAGCCTTGAACGTATGATAATGCTGAAAAGCCAGCAAAGTCGTAGGAACCAACACAGCAACTTGTTTGCCGTCAGCAATTGCTTTGAAAGCAGCGCGTATGGCCACTTCAGTCTTTCCGAAACCCACATCTCCACAGATGAGACGATCCATCGGCCGAGTACTTTCCATATCGGACTTAACCTCCTGATTAGCTTTGAGTTGATCGGGAGTCTCTTCATAGAGAAAGGAAGCCTCTAATTCATGCTGCAGATAGGTATCAGGCGAAAAAGCAAACCCCTCCTGTATCCTACGCTTGGCATACAATTGGATCAGATCAAACGCCACAGCCTTGACTTTGGACTTGGTCTTGCTCTTTAAATTTTTCCAAGCCGGCGATCCTAGTTTATTTAACTTAGGCTCCGTGCCGTCCTTGCCGGTAAACTTTGAAATCTTGTACAAACCGTGAATGCTTAGATAAAGGATATCATTGTCCCGATAAATAAGCTTGATAGCTTCCTGAGTTTTACTTTGAACGTCGATCTTCATCAAACCTGCGAAACGGCCGATACCATGATCAATATGAGTAACGTAATCTCCCACTTGCAAGGCGTTTAAGTGTTTGATTGTAATAGATTTACCTGATTTTATCTTTTTCTGAGCTCGAGAAAAATGGAAACGATCAAGTATCTGATGATCAGTATAACAAACCACCCGATGTGTGTCATCGATAAACCCTTCATGAAGAGAACCTATCACGGGGTTGAAAGGGGGATTTCGGCCTAAATCGTGAAAAATATCATGAAAACGATGCAACTGTTCATCATTGACACAATAGAGATAATTGGAAAATCCCTCTCTCGCATGCCCATCAAGATCATCCGACAATAATTGAAATTGTTTGTTAAAAATCGGTTGAGGTCGGCTTTTCAACTCGAAAACTTTCTCCGGATTGAAATAGGACACCGAATTGCATTCCACTACAGCAAACGCGGAAAGTTTTTCTGAAAAAGTTTCTCGATCGACAAAATACGTCTTGGGAGGAGCATGTCTAATCGGGGAATCAAACTTTCGAAAAATTTTTTCCGCCTTCTGAAACTGCCGATCGATCCCTTCAACAGCCGAAACCAAATTTTCAGTAAAAACTACCATATTCTCGGGCAACTGATCGAAAAAACTTTGCAAGTTTTCTTTGCTCGATTTATGGTCAGGATGCGCTAGCAATTCCAGCTGATCCAATGTTTCCATCGATGAAGTCTGCGTATCGGTTTCAAACAGACGGATATTTTCGATTTGATCTCCGAAAAAATCAATCCGATATGGATACTCGCGAGAAAAAGAAAAAACATCAAAGATATCTCCTCTGACGGCAAATTCCCCGGATCGGCTGACAAAATCCACACGATGAAAATCGTGATTAAAAAGCCATTCGTTGATGAAATCCATGGAAATATCTTCTCCAATCCGCACCTCAAGCGTGTTTCGCTCTAGCTCCCGTCGGGTCACAACTTTCTCAAAAACAGCCTCGGGAGACGTAACCAAAACATAAGGTCGATCTAAACGAGACAAACGGTGAAGTGTCTGAACACGCTGCAATACATTTGAGTTGTCTGTTTCCTCCACTTCGTAAGGATTACGATGAACGGCAGGATAGTACAGGGTTTCCAACCCAGGAAGGCAATCCTCGAGGTTATCAAAAAAATAAGCAATCTTGTCACTATCGCTACTATGCGCCATCAATAGGACAGGTCTCCCGATACGCTTAAAAATCGCAGCAACCAAAAAGATATGCAAGGCTCCCGCTACCTCAGGATTAATCTGCGCCTTTCCCTTAGTCCGTTCTTGAAAAAAAGAACAAAGATCACCCATCAGAGGAGCCCTCTCATAAATATTCAATATCCTCGGTAACTCAGACACTTTTTCGATCTACGATCATTACTCTGCAAAAGTACGATCTGTTTCCTTTGTATGCCTCTTCATTCAAAATAAATGCCATGAATCTACATCTCCTCCCTACTATACATCACCTCATAAATACCATCACGAGCGTTATCCACGCCACGAACTAAACGAAGCCATGAATAGATTTTATCCCAAAAAGGGCGAGAACGTCTCATCCTCGTGAAAGGTTCCTACGTAAATTGCTCCAACCTGGAACAAAGCTGAGAGTACTACATCTGCAACTTTGGGAGATCCTGATACACTCAGAGTTGATATCGAAGGAGAGAAGTTAGTGGCGATAGGCGCGGGAGCAACTCTTTTTTGAGAGGAATATTGAATCATGGTGCTTCTGCAAGGGAGTAGGGATCGCCTCTTACGACTTAGTTCCCGAAAAGGCCATCTCCTCCCGATGCCCAAGGTCTATCATGAATAGAGTTGCAGCCAAGCCATTTCAAAAACACAGTTTACGGTCTGGTATAATTTGGAACGGATCGGCGGATTAAAAGTCGATCAAACCGTACTGATCCACGGCGGAGGAAACAGCATAGGAACAGTAGCCATACAAATCGAGAACATTGCATGAGAGAAAGGATTTAAAATATTTTTAAATCAATATATTGTTTCGTTTATTTGGAGTAGAGAATAAAAAAGAGATTCGGATCTCTGCTTCAGAAGCACCGCGCAAATAAGCTTTGATACCATTGTGTTAATAGTGGATTAGGTTTATTCAGCCTCCTGATAGCCTTTCTTAGATAAGATGTAGATTTAGTCTTTCATATTTTATTCGAAATATATTGATTATAAACTAATTATATTTATTTTTATAAACAGCACATAATAATGCCAGGGGCACGATACAAATTATGATCCATAGCCTCCATAAGATGCTGGGCATGCACACTATCTAATCCCTTATAACGATCATTTCCTAATCAAAATCAACGCTTTATACTTCCAAAAGTACGCTCTACTACCCATCAAGTTTTATTCACTAATTATATATGAATAATATAGCTACCCCACTTAATAGACAGTTCCTATTGGCTTTCTTCTTATACGCTCTTTGATGCCTCGACTATGAAAGTAAGACACGTTGGTTGGCACTTGGTAACCTTTGTCTGCCTATACTTTTCTTGGTTTATATACCCTAGTTTGCTTATTAATGGCTTTAGTCCTCTACTATCATACTTATTAGTTGCTACGCTATGTACAGCTAGTATCATTCCATTTTTATCCTCCCCTATGTTCTTCTTGTATCCGTAGTAGATTTACCTGATTTCTTGAGCTATTTTCCTTGAGTGTCTACTCTTGATTGAGTTTCTTTTTTTACCCTTACTTTTCTTTGATTGATTTGCTTTTCCCCCTCTTCCTACCGACCTTCAAATACGTAGGTAGGAGCTATCCTTAAGAGCAATGGGACTCACTCTAATATTAGCATCTACTATCACTCCTGTTTTAACTATCGCCTGATTCTTTTCTATTTCCTTATTGATCTTTTTCAGTAACCTCTCATATGCCCTTTTAGCTACTATTTCATTGCGAAATCTGCATAGAATCATATGATCTGGGCTCTGATTTTCCAATCGAAAAGCACAAAAGTGTATGCAGGCTATGGAATATTTTACCAATATTTTTGTTCCTACATCACTGAGATCATACTAGTGACTCAAAAGGATCATCGTAAATAAGGATATTCCACTGTAAGAAGGTTGGTCTTTTATTCCCTGGATTTTTGATATATTTTTCTTATTTCTTTCTCCATCTCTTCCTAATGGATCAAGGTGTTTAATCTTTTAAAAAACTCACTCCTTCTGGTAGAACGTTTCGAGAACGTTGCATGGGAGAATGAGGTTAAAATATTTATAAATCAATATATTGTTTCGTATATTTGGAGTATAAAATAAAAAATTCGGATCTATGCTCAGAAGCACTGCACAAATAAGCTTTAGTCAACTATATATGGACTGTTCTAGCAGAAGGAGTGAGTTTTTTAAGGTTAAACACTTTTCCCCACTGGGAAGTGGATGGAAAAATAAATAAGAAAAATATATCAAAAAGGACAGGGAATAAAAGGCTAAGCTGCTTACAGTGGAATATCCTTATTTACGATGATCCTTTTGAGTCACTGGTATGATCTAAGTGATGTAAGAACGGAAGAATTGGTGAAAAACTCCTTGAGTTGCATGAGTTTTTATGGTTTTCGATTGGAAGATAAGTACCCATATCATACGACTCTATACAAATTTCACAATAAAATAGTAGCCAAAAAGGCATATGAGTGCTTACTGAAAAAGATCAATAAAGAATTAGAAAAGCATCAGGCATAGTTAAAACAGGAGTGATAGTAGATGCCAGTATTACAGTGAGGCCCCTTGCTTCCAATGGGACTTCCTACCTACATACTGGTAGATAGGAAGGAAGAGGGCGAAAGAAAATCAGTCAAAGAAAAGCAAAGGTAAAAAAAGAGACTCAATCAGGAGTAGAAAATCAAGGAAAAGGGTTCAAGAAATCAGGTAAATCTACTACGGATACAAGAAGCACATAGGGGGGGGGTAAAAATGGAATGATACTAGCTGTACATAGCGTAGCAGAAAATGAGCATGATAGTAGAGGCTAAAGCCATTAATAAGTAAACTAGTATATAAACCAAGAGAAGTATATGCAGACAAAGGTTACCAAGTGATAGCCAACCGTGTCTTACTTTCATAGTCAAGGCATCAAAGACCTATACAGAAGAAAGCTTATAAGCATCGTCCCTTAAGTAGGGTAGCTATATTATTCAATAAATTAGTGAGTAAAATTTGATGGGTAGTAGAACGTACTTTTGGCAGTATAAAGCGTTTGTTTGGATCAGGAAAGGAGCGTTACAAAGGATTAAATCGTGTGCATGCCCAGCATCTTATGGAGGCTATGGAGCATAATTTGTATCGTTCCCCAGGAATTATTATACGCTGTTCATAAAAACAGATATAATTAATTAATTTATAATCAATAGTATTTCGAATACAATGTGAAAGACTAAATCTACATTTTCTCTAACGAAGCCATCTAGGATGGCTGAATAAAGGTAATCCACCATTAATACAATGGCCTAGCTATATTATTTAAAAAATTAGTGAGTAAAACCCGATGGGGAGTAGAATATGGTTTTAGCAGTATAAAGCATTGTTTTTGATCAAGAAAGGCTTGTTACAAAGGATTAGCCGTGTGCATGCCCAGCATTTTATGGAGGCTATGGCTCATAATTTGTATCGTGCCCCTTGGATTATTATGAGCTGTACATAAGATTAGATATAATTAATTAATTTATAATCAAAATTTTTCGAATATAATATGAAAGATTAAATCTACATCGTCTCCAATGAACCCATCTTAGTATGTCTGAATAAACGTAATCCTCCATTAAAATAACGATCTCAAACCGTAACCTGATTTACTTGCTGAAGAGGTATGTTTTCAATGTCACCAACGTAAAAATAATACCGATAAAGATCAAACTGATATACTCCACCAATTGATCATCCCCCAATCAATATTCCCCCTCCGGAAGAGCAAGAGTATGTACAGTGTACACTAAAACATCTTAGGCAGCAAGCAAATAGAAAGTAAAACAAGTTAAAAAATTTTCCGAAAGAATGGCGAGTTCGTTCAAAGGCCGCTCAAAAGCAATTCCAACGTGCCGTCTGTCGCTCCTCCGAAAAAGACCGTATCGGCCACGGCCGGCAAGACGAAAAGTAACAACTCCTGTTCCAAAACAAAAATCCGTTAAGCGAAACCATGCCTCTTCCGAAATATTATAATACCCTTAAAAAAATATAAAAAAAAAGATACGACGATGAAGATCCTCGATGAGCTCAGGATAATACTCAATTCCTTTTTATAAATCGCCAACATAAGACTTCTTATCTTTCAATCGTTTCAAATGCTTTAGAATAACGATAATCAACATCCCTAAAATAAGAAACCCAAAAGCAATCCAATGCTCGTATAAAACAAAATCTCGCTTTAATACTACAGCCAAAACAATGGCAAACAATAACATAGTAGCCACTTCGTTCCATATCCGAAGCTGTAGCCCGCTGAAACGAAAAACCCCATGCTTCAATTCATGAAGAATCTTCCAACAACCTAAATGATAAAAAAACAAAAGTAAAATAAAAACCAGCTTGAAATACATCCAAGAGCTGCTGAGATAAAAACGCGACTCAACACAAAGCATGGTCAATCCGAATATCAACGTGAAGACAGCTCCCGGAGCTACGATCATTCGCCAAAGAAGCCTTTCCATCAATAAATATTGCCGCTGAAGAAAAGTTTTTTCTGACTCCGATTTTTTCAAAGCCTCCGTATGGTAAATAAAAAGCCGAACCAAGTAAAACAAACCCGAAAAGTATGACACCATAAAGATGATATGCAACGCTTTGACAAGGTTGAATCCGGTAGAGTACAAACTCATAGCTGTAAAAATTTCACATGTACGGAAGCCCCTCTCCTGAGACCAAGCAAAGTTTCAGCCCCTCCCACTGTCCTGGGATTGCTCTTGTAAACTGCAATCTCAAGATAACCACTCGGGTTGAACCGAACGAGAGCATCGCCATGATAATGATCTTCCCGAGTCGGATCTTTCACAGCCTCGGAATAATGCCTATAAATTTCTCGAAAAACATAGTTGCGCGCCTGCACCTCAAATGGACGCTTTTTGCCCACTTCATCAAAAAGTTTTTTCGTGATATTGATTACCACATTTCCGAAATGATCGATGTAAATGACCGTTCCAATCAAACTGTTATTTTCTTTGACTTGCGGCTTGAGCTCTGTCGGACTTTTGAACCGATCGATCGACCTCCCGATGATTTCCAACTTTCCCCATCTCAACAAATGACAAGCCGCCCTGGAAAATATCTTCTTTGTAGAAGAAGATACAGAAGATTCATCTTGATAGACCTCAAGCTCAACAACCTTTTCAGGGCGATATTCAGAGCAAATCAAAGCCAAAATACCATTATCGCTACAGATAAAATAATGCCCGTCAACCGACATCGCGATATGTCTCCGATGTAAACGGATCTCCGTATCCACCCCAATCAGATGAATGCTGCCCTTAGGAAAAGCATTGTAAGAGCTTTTGATGATATAAACAGCCTCCTCAATGTCAAACGGAGAGATATCATGTGTAATATCCACTACCTGAGCCTCCTTTAACTCACTGTAAATATCCCCCTTGATCCGAGCTACGGAAGGGCCTTTTCGGCCCCAATCCGTGCTCAATGTAATGATACTCATCGATTTAAAAAACTCATCGATTAATTGCTAACTTTGTTCGAAGACAAAAATAACAAAAAAATTATAAGACAATTGTTTTAGTGGTGAATTACGTTTATTCAGCCTCTTAGATGGGGTCGTTAGAAACGATGTAGAGTTAGCCTTTCACATTGTATTCGAAATACTATTGGTTATAAATTAATTAATTATATCTGTTTTTATGAACGCCGTATAATAATGGCAAGGGAACGATACAAATTATTTTCATAGCCTCCATAAGATGCTGAGCATTCACACGAACTAATCCTTTGTAACGACCCTTTCCTCATCCAAACTAATGCTTTATGCTTTCAAAAATACGTTCTACTATCTATCGAGTTTTACTGACTAATTATATTGAATAATATAGCTATCCTACTTGAGGCCTTCCCAATAACCTTTCTTCTGTAAATAAAAGGCTAACCTACTTACAATGGAATATCGTTATTTAAGATGATGCTTTTGAGTCACTTGTATGATCTCAGTGATATAGGAACGAAAGAATTAGTGAAAGAAACCTTGACTTGCATGCGCTTTTTGGGTTTTCGATTGGAAGATCAGATCCCAGATTATACGACTCTATGCAGATTTCGCAATGAAATAATAGCCAAAAAAGCATATGAGATCTTACTGAAAAAGATCAATAAGGATTAAAAAATCATCAGGTGATAGTTAAAACAGGCGTGATAATAGATACCAGTATTACAGTGACCCCTTTTCTACTAAGGGGGGCCCCTAGCTATGTAGGGGAGAATCGGAAGAAAGAGGGAAAAAGCAGATTAGTCAAAGAAAAGAAAGGAAAAAAAAGAGACTCAATCAGGAGTAGACATTCAAGGAATGTGGCTCAAGAAATGAGATAACCTCTACTACGGACACAAAAAGTATATAGGGGAGGGAATGGAATGATACTAGCAGTAGTATAGCGTAGTAGCTAATGATCATGATAGTAGAGGACTAAAGCCATTAATAAGGGAAACTAGGATATAAAACCAGAGAAGTATAAGCAGAGAAAGGTACCAAATTCCAGCCAACAGCTCTTACTTTCATAGTCGAGGCGTCAAAGACCTTATACAGAAGAAATCCTATAAAAACAGCCCTTAAGTAAAGATAGCTATATTATCCAATAAATTAATGAACAAAACCTGATGATTATTAGAATTATACCTTTGTTAGGTATAAAGCGTTTATTTAGATCAAACAAGGCTCGTTACAAAAGATTAGCGCGTGTACATGCCCAGCATCTTATGAAGGCTATGGACATAATTTATATCATGCCCCTGGCATTATTATGCGCTGTTCATAAAAATAAATATAATTAATTAATTTATAATCAATAGTATTTCGAATACAATGTGAAAAACTAAATCTACATTTTCTCTAATCGCCCCATCTAGGGAGCTGAATAAATATAATCCACCATTAACAGAATTCTCTCGTAATACACCTTAATACAACGGTTTTAATTAATGAGAGGCTTCCAAGGGGTATTGTTTTGGATCAACAAAAACTGCTCAAGAAGAGTTCCGATGGTAAGATCAATACTCATTAAGAAGGGTTACGGATCCAAATCTCGCGCTTTTAAAAAGAGCTTTTCTCCGAAGAAGATTTTTGCTTGATGTTCAAAATTTTTCGTCAGTCTCGACACGTAAAAAAGATCTCTTTCCGTAAGTTTTTTTGACAATAATCCGAATTTAGACAAACGTTTATGGATTTGGTCGGCGACAATCCGAGGTGTATCGATTAGATGAATTTTATTATTATAAAAGTCTCGAATTTCTTTTTCGATAATAGAGTAGTGCGTACAAGCTAATATCAGAACTTCTATACCTTTCAGTTCTTCTCGGCTCAAATAATGACGCACTGCGGCGCGTATTATTTCATCGTTTTGGAGTCCTTCTTCGATCATCGGGGCCAGCAAAGGGGTCTCCATTTGCATGACTTCCAATCCAGGGCATCGTTTTTTGATCGCCTTACAGTATACATTTGATTGTGTCGTGGCTCGTGTAGCAATAACTCCGAACTTGCGATTTTCTTGGGGTGAGAGGCTTTCTACTACAGGGCTGATCAGGTCAAATACTTTCACTCCTTCCGGAGCCTCTTGGTTTATTGCTTGCAGGGCGTTGGAAGAGGCCGAGTTACAGGCAATCACTATGGCTTTACATCTTTGATCAATCAAGAAGCGTGTAATCCTTTGGGTGTATGTTTCGATGAGTTCTTTTGATTTTTCGCCATAGGGCATGTTCTTGGTGTCTCCGAAATAGATGAGCCGTTCATCGGGCATACGTTGCTTGATCGCTTGGGCTACGGTGAGGCCTCCTACTCCTGAGTCGAAAATGCCTATCGACGCTAATGGGTCCATTTTTTAAACAATTAAGTTATAGACCATTGTGTTAATGGTGAATTACGTTTATTCAGCCTCCTAGATGGCTTCATTGGAGAATGATGTAGATTTAATCTTTCACATTGTATTTAAAATACTATTGATTATAAATTAATTAATTATATTTATTTTTATGAACAGCTCATAATAATGCCAGAGGAACGATATAAATTATGAGGCATACCCCCAATAAGAGGCTGGGTATGCACATGAGCTAATCCTTTGTAACGAGCCTTTCCTGATCCAAACCAACGCTCTACTCCCCATCGGGTTTTACTCACTAATTATGTAAATAATATAGATCTCTTACTTAAGAGAGGCTCCTATAGAAGTCTTCTATAGAAGATCTTTGATTCCTTGATTATGAAAGTAAGATACGTTGGCTGTCACTTGGTAACCTTTGTCTGCATATACTTCTATAGGTTTTATATCCTAGTTTGCTTATTAATGGCTTTAGTCCTCTACTATCATGATGATTAGCTACTACGCTATAGTACTGCTAGTATCATTCCATTCCCCCCCTATATACTTCTTGTGTCCGTAGTAGAGGTTATCTGATTTCTTGAGCCATTTTCCTTGAATTTCTACTCCTGATTAAGTCTCTTTTTTTACCTTTCTTTTCTTTGACTAATTTGCTTTTTCCCTCTTTCTTCCGATTCTCCCCTACGTAGCTAGGGGGGGCCCCCTTGGTAAAAAGGGGCCTCACTGTAATACTGATATCTAATATCATTCTTGTTTTAACTATAGACTGATGCTTTTCTAATTTCTTATTGATCTTTTTCAGTAAAAGCTCATATATGTTTTTGCTACTATTTCATTGCAAAATCTACATAGAGTCGTATAATCTAAGATCTGATCTTCCAATCGAAAACCACAAAAGCGCATGCAGCCTATGCATCTTTCACTAATTTTTCCGTTTCTACATAACTGAGATCATACTAGCAAATCAAAAAAAAATCATTTTAAATAACGATATTCTACTGTAGGTTGGTTGGCCTTTTATTCCCTGTACTTTTTGATATAAATATCTTATTTTTTCTCCATACACTTCCGAGTGGATCAATGTCTTTAACCTTTTGAAAAACTCCCTCCTTCTGGTAGAACGTTCCATACATAGTTCGCTAAAGCGAATTTAGCGTGATGCTCTAAGCATAGAGCCGAATATTTTTTTTATTTTCTCCTCCAAATAGACGATATAATATATTGATTTACAAATATTTTAACACCTTAGCTTATGCAAGCTTCTCGAAGCACTAGTATAGTATCATGACCCATGGTAGCAGGATTCCCCACACTGTTATGGTCACATTACTAAAAATTCAATGCCTCCAAAGCTCAAAGACTTCCTGTTACGTTCGGGTAACGTGGTGATAAAAACCGTAAACTTACCCGTCGATACCCCACCCTAAAAACGAAGAAAATAATAAAATTCAATGAGGTCTCTAAAACAGGAGGCATCATCAATATATACAGATCGGTGCAATTGGAGAAAAAAGATACGACTCCAATAAACAGCTGCAACAATTCTACGTATAAGCGCACGCTCACCGTTTGACCAGCTCTATATCACCTCGAGGAGGTTACTTACCCGACCTCCCTCAACGAAAAATCTCAGCATGCTTCCAGTTCTTGAAAACTGTACGCCCCCCCCGCCCTGGGTGTCATATGAAAAAAAAAAAGGATCTTATCAAACATCACCTTGAGGATATGAGGATTTCAGTAGATGAAAAGTTTGGTGATCGGCCTTCAACACCTCCTTGACCCTCGATCATAACGTTGGGATACCCCCCCCCCCGATATATGTGCCCACACATCACCCATTTTATGGAAAAAACGTTGATGCAGCAGAGGAAACGCCACCCTGATCTCTTGCCTTCTTCAATATTTTCTGTACACAGACATTACCGAAACAGTAAAGGGCTCCATATAACCCTGAGAACCGATATCCCGGCATGCCATAACTCGTCAGCTCCCGAATAATGGAACATCCTATAGTCAATATAACCATGCGTATCCGAGAACAGCAAAATGCATTTCATGCGAGCTTTGTATTTTAGCCATTCAAAAATACGACGATTGAGATATTTTATCGAATTAGCTTACCATGGCAAGCATTATAACGGATGGCAGATCCAAAAAACCGGAGTCTCCGTAGAAGAAGTATTGGAAAAAAAACTATCCCTACTGTTGAGAAGACCGATCAATATCGTTGGCGCCGGACGTACGGACAGCAGAGTACACGCAAAACAAATGTTCGCCCATTTTGATTTTGATAAGGAAATTGAAATCGATTTCGTAAGACGTTTAAATACATTCCTGCCCCGATCAATCAAAGTATTTAACATACATCGAGTCAAAAACGAAGCCCACGCTCGATTCGATGCACTCAGTCGAACCTACAAATATCTCCTTTCATCGGGGAAAAACCCTTTTTATGAAGACCTGAGTTGGACATGGCTTAATGGCCCGCTATGCATGGAAAAAATGAACGAGGCCGCTGACGTATTGATGCATTATTACGATTTCAGCAGCTTTTGCAAGACCGGAGGACAAAACAAAACTTCTATTTGTAAAATCTATCAAGCACACTGGAAGTACAGAGAAGATCTGTTGTGTTTCACCATAGAAGCGAATCGATTCCTGAGAAACATGGTGAGAGCTATTGTCGGAACCCTCGTCGACGTAGGGAGAGGAAAAATCGACACGGAAGACTTCATCAAAATAATCCAAGCCAAAGACCGAAAACGTGCCGGAAGCTCCGCACCGGAAGCAGGCCTTTTCTTAACTGAAATTCGCTACCCAGAAGAGATTTTCCTATGAAAGAATCTTATCGGAAAGATTCCTCGTTACGAGAACTGATACAAATGAGCCTCCGTTATAAAGGCGTCACCTTTTCGGTCGTAGGATCCTCCATCATATTGTCGCTTGCAGCAGTTTATCGCCCTAAACTGATCCAACAAGCTATCGACGATCACATGGCTTTCAAAAACTTTGAAGAACTAAACAGCCTCTTGATCATTATCGTACTGCTTCTTCTTTTAGAAAGCTTATTCCACTTTATCCTGGTCTATCTTTCCAATCTATTAGCGCAAAACGTTATTCGTAAAATACGAACCGAACTATTCGAAAAACTACTCGGATTCAAAACGTTTTTTTTTCAAAAAACTCCCATCGGATTGCTAATAACGCGCTCCGTATCCGATGTAGAGACCGTAGCGACAGTATTCAACGACGGGTTGTTTCTTATCTTCGGAGATATCTTAAGAATCATCATTATAATAGTGATGATGTATACCATGCATTCAATGCTAGCCTCTTTGACGGTCTTGACCATCCCGTTCATGTATCTCATCACGAAATACTTCCAAAAAGCATTAAAAAAAACTTTTCAGGAAGAACGCATCCAAACATCTCAGCTAAACAGTTTCGCTCAAGAACGCATCAGCGGGATGCACATCGTGCAACTCTTTCATCGCGAAGCCGAGGAGCTTAAAAAATTCAAAAAAATCAACTGCCTTCTGACCAAAGCGCATTTTAAGACTATTTTCTATTTCTCGCTATTTTTCCCTGTCGTTGAACTCCTATCCGCCATCACCATAGGCACCCTGATCACTTACGGAGGATGGAGTGCCATCACTCACGGAGACGTAAAAGCCGGGCAAATCATCGCTTTCATCTTTTTTACCTACATGTTATTCCGACCGATGCGACAAATGGCAGATCGATTCAATACAATTCAAAGAGGATTAACCGGGACCGAGCGCGTATTCAAACTCCTACAAACCGATGAAAGCTTGCCTGACAAAGGCCGCCTTCGCCCTATCCGAATAAAAGGCCACATCGTCTTCGATCGGGTACATTTTTCCTACACTGAAGGAGAACCTGTATTGAAAAATCTGTCCTTTGAAATCAAACCCGGAGAAAAAGTAGCCATAGTAGGAGAGACAGGCACAGGAAAATCCACCATCGTCCAACTCATATCAAGACTTTATGAAATCGACCGAGGAAATATTTATATCGACGGATATCGTATCGAAACGTTTGAATTAGAAAATTTGAGGCGTCACATCAGGATAATGACTCAGGAGACCTTTTTATTCAACGATTCTATTTTGAATAACGTTACCCTCGGCGCCCCCGACATAAACCTGGAAATAGTTCAAAAAAACGCCCGAAAAATCGGCATCCACGATTTTATCACATTATTACCTCAAGGTTACAATCAACTTGTACAAGAACGAGGATACTCGCTATCAATGGGAGAAAGACAATTGATAGCTCTTCTAAGAATCCTGTTACACCCCTATTCGATACTTGTGTTGGATGAGGCTACAGCATCCGTAGACGACGCATCGGAAAAACTCATCTACCAAGCCACCCGACAACTGTCCGAAGACAAAACCTCCATCATTATCGCGCACCGACTCTCCACCATACAAAACGCTGATAAAATATTAGTCATCCATAACGGAACCCTCGTAGAAGAGGGCACGCATACCTCCCTGCTACGCTCCAAAGGACATTACTCAAAATTATATCAGGCTCAATACACAGAATGAGACCATTTTATTAATGATGGATTATGGTTATTAAACCTCCTAGATGGGATTTGTTAGAGAACGATGTATATTTAGTCTTTCACATTGTATTTGAATACTATTGTAGTGAGAACGTTGCATGAAAGAAGGGGGTGGTAAAATATTTGTAATATCAAGATATTATTTCGTATATTCTGGAATAGAAAATAAAAGAATTTAGATCTATGCCCAGAAATACCGAGCAAATAAGTTTTAGTGAACTATATATGGGACATTCTACCAGAAAGAATAAGTTTTTTCAAAAGGTTAAACACCTTGACCAACTGGGAAGGGATGTATAAAAAAATAAGAAAAAGAAGGTGCATAGGAGAWATAGATCAAAATGTTTGTAAATCAATATATTATACCGTATGCTTGGAGTAGAAAATGAAAAAAATTGGATCTATGATCAGAAGCAGCGCACAAATAAGCTTTAATGAACTATATATGGAACGTTCTACCAGAAGGAGTGAGTTTTTCAAAATGTTAAACCTTTATCCACTGGAAAGGGATGGAGAAAGAAATAAGAAAAATATATCAAAAAGCCAGGGAATAAAAGGCCAACTTGCTTACAGTGAAATATCGTTATGAGACCATTGTGTTAATGGTGTATTACGTTTATTCAGCCTCATAGATAGGGTCGTTAGAGAAGATGTAGATTTAGTCGTTCATATTGAATTTGAAATATTATTGATTATAAGTCAGTTAATTATATCTATTTTTATGGACAGCGTATAATAATGCCAGGGGAACGATATAGATTATTCCCATAACCTCCATAAGATGCTGGGCATGCACAGCCTTGACTATGAAAATAAAACACGTTGTCTGGCACGTGGTAACCATTGTCTGCATATACTTATCCAGGTTTATATACTAGTTTGCTTATTAATAATTTTAGTCCTCTACTATCATATTCATTGGCTGCTACGCTATGTAGCGCTAGTATCATTCTATTTTTATCCCCCCTATGAGCTTCTTGTATCCGTAGTAGAGTTTACCTGATTTCTTGAGCGATTTTCCTTGAGTATCTACTTCTGATTGGGTCTCTTTTTTTACCTTTTCTTTTCTTTGACTGATTTGCTTTTTTCCCTATTCCTTCCGATCCTCCACTAGGTAGGTAGGAGTACCCTTAAGAGCAAGGGGACTCACTGTAATACTAGGCATCTACTATCACTCCTATTTTAACTATCGCCTGATGCTTTTCTAATCCCTTATTGACCTTTTTTAGTAAGCTCTCATATTCCTTTTTGGCTACTATTTCATTGCGAATGATGCATAAAGTTGTATAATATGGGATCTGATCTTCCAATCGAAAAACATAAAAGCACATGTGATTCAGGGATTTTTTTACCAATTTTTCCGTTCCTACATCACTGAGATCATACCAGTGCCTCAAAAGCTTCATCGTAAATAACGAAAACGTTGTATGGGAGAATAAGATTAAAATATTTGTAAATCAATATATTGTTTCATGTTTTTAGAGTAAAAAATAAAAAATTCGGCTCTATGGACAGAAGTACCGAACAAATAACGTTTAGTGAACTATATATGGAACGTTCTACCAGAAGGTGTGAGTTTTCAAAAGGTTAAACACCTTGATCCACTGGGAAAGAATGGAGAAAGAAATAAGAAAAATATATCAAAAAAGCCAGGGAATAAAAGACCAATCTGCTTACAGTGGAATATCGTTGTGCATGCCCAGCCTCTTATGGAGGCTATAACTCATAATTTGTATCGTTTACCTGGCCTTATTATGCGCTGTTCATAATAAATAGCTATAATTAATTAGTTTATAATTAATAATATTTCGAATAAAATTTGAAAGATTAAATCTACATCGTTCTCTAACGAAGCCATATAGGATTTTTGAATAAATCTAATCAATCATTAACACAATGGTCTCAATGTTTAACCTTTTGAAAAACTCACTCCTTCTAATAGAAGGGTCCATATATAGTTCATTAAAGCTTATTCGCTCAGCGCTTTTGAGCATAGATTCGGATTTTTTTCTATTTTCTAATCTAAATACAAAAAAAAAATAACATATTGATTTACAGAGTTTTTAATCTATTTCTCTTATACAAGATTCTCATTCCGATAAAGAATTATTTGATATCAAAACAATAAAAAGATTATCTTTGAATATTCTTTTTATCCAAATCACGGATATAATCATGTCGACGGGCCTCATGTTTATCACCAGTCTCGGAAAACTCGTGATAACCAGGCTTCTTCACACTAGCTACCATGTAATAGTAAGGGTGATAAAGTGGATTCAACACTGCATCTACAGCTTTTATTTCCGGAAAACTGATTGGAGCGGGGGGCAAACCGTAATATCGATAGGTATTATACGGAGATGTTATACGAAGATCTTCATATAAAACCCTCTTGATAGGCGCACGATTCGGATACATCTTCTTGATGGCATAGATCACCGTAGGATCCGACTGCAACTTCCAGTCACTCTTCAAGCGATTCAGATATAAGCCCGCCACCTTAGGCATCTCATCCGTTTTTGAGGTTTCCTTCTGAACGATAGAAGCTAAAGTAATAACTTTCAGGATACTCATACCTAGACAACGGGCTTTGTCTCGTCGATCGGCATTCCAAAAATTATGGTATTCTTTGATCATCCGTTGCAGAAAAAGTTCGGGAGAAGTATTCCAATACATCTTGTATGTGTTGGGAATAAAGAGCTTTTGAACATCTTCAGAGGTTACTCCATTTCTTCTCAAGAAATATGGATTCAAAATTGCATTCAACAAAGCACTTGCGTCAGGCTCTATTTGAAGGGCGATTTTGTCGGAAAATTCTTCAATGAGATCCTGCCCTCCGAAAATGACATTTACTTCTTCTTGTTGACCTGATCGAAGCCTATCTATAAGAGCAATATTATGTTCTCCCACATTCAAGACATATTTTCCAGGTTTAACCCGTTGAGGATACCCTTTTTTATGGGAAACCCAGGAAAAAGCTTCCAAATCTTTCAAAAAAGGAGAAATTTTTACCAAAACCTCTTCATAAGAGCTTCCTGTAGGGAGGAACAAATATCCGGACTCTTTAACGTTGGCTCCGTAAAGCCTGAAATAATAGCGATAAGCTATAAACACAATGCCTGACAAAATCACACCCCATAGAAATATATTGATCCCCTTCATCTCAAATATCTATACAACCGTCAAATACCCATTGAGCGGGACCTTTGAGCCGGATTTCTTTATAAATGTTAGAGTCCTCCTTAAAGGAAACGGATAACAGGCCTCCAGAAGTATTTAGATTTATCCTATCAACAGTCACTTTCCCAGTATGATACGCCGCAATGGCGGCAGCTACAGTTCCGGTTCCGCAAGATAGTGTCTCATCCTCTACGCCACGCTCATAAGTGCGGATTTTCAAAACACCTCCAACCCTTTCGACAAAATTCACGTTGACGCCCTCTTCGAAATAAGGTGCACCATGTCGAATACGCCTACCTTTATTAAATACATCTAAATCATCCACGCTTGGAACAAACACTACATGGTGTGGCGACCCCGTATTCAAAAACACATGAGTCGGATGATGTTCCACAACCAAGACATCTCTCATCTGAAGAGAGATAATATCGCCCTTTATAAGAGCGGTGTGCATCCCATCCATCGCCCTAAAACAAGTTTTATCGGAAATTATCCCCAGGCGTTTTGAAAAAGCAACAGCGCATCGTCCCCCATTTCCGCACATACTGCTCTCCCTACCATCAGCGTTGTAGTATTTCATATAAAAATCAATCTCCGCATCCCTTTTGATGAAAATTAATCCATCGGCTCCAACCCCCCACTTCCTATGGCAGAGCCTCGCAATAACGGATTGCTCTTCGAGCATGGACATCGTACGCGTATCTATCATAATGAAATCATTCCCCGTTCCCTGATATTTAGAAAAACTGATTTTCATAGAATGAAACATTGTGTTAATGTAGAGTTACGTTTACTCAGTCTCCTAGATGGACTCGTTAGAGAACATGGAGATTTTAGTCTTTCACATAATATTCGAAAACTATATAATTATAAACCAATTAATAAAATTTATTTTTATAAACGGTCTATAACGATCTCAGGGGAACGATGTTAATTATGACCATAACCTCCTACATAAGATGCTGGGCATGCACACGAGCTAATCCTTTATAAAGAATCTTTCCTAATTCCAAACCAACGCTTTATACTACAAAAAGTACGTTCTACTACCCATCCGGGTTTTACTCACTAATTTGTTGAATAATATAGTTACCCTACTTAAGGGTATGGTCCTATAGGCTTTTTTCTGTATACGGTTTTGATAATTCGACTATAAAAGCCGAGATACATTGACTGTAACTTGGGGGACCCTTTGTTCGCATATACATCTCTGGACATATATCCTAGTTTGCTTATTAATGGCCTTAGCCCTTTACTATCATACTCATATTGGCTGCTACGCTATGTACTGTTATTATCATTCCATTTTTATCCATTCCTACGTGCTTCTTGTATCCGTAGTAGAGTTTAGCTGATTTCTTGAGCCATTCTCCTTGAGAATCTACTCTTGGTTGAGTCTCTCTTTTTACCCTTTTTTTTATTTTTCTTCCAACACGGAAGTAGGATCTCTCTTTGGAGCAAAGAGAATCACTGTAATACTAGTATCTACTATCACTCCTGTTTTAAATATAACCTTATGCTTTTCTTAATTTCTTATTGATCTTTTTCAGTAAACGCTCATATGCATTTTTAGCTACTATTTTATTGCGAAATCTGCATTGATCCGTATGACCTGGGATCTGATCTTCCAAATCGAAAAGCATAAAAACGCATGGAGATTAAGGATTTTTTCACCAATTCTTCCGTTCCTGCATCACTGGATGATTATACCAGTCACTCAAAAGTTCATCTTAAATAAGACATGCCACTGTAAGCCATGGTTGGCCTTTTATCCCCTAATCTTTTTGATATATTTTTCTTATTTTTTCTTCAACCCTTCCCAGTGGATCAAGGTTTTTAAACTTTTGAAAACCTCACTACATTCTGATAGAACGTTCCATCTATAGATCACTAAAACTTATCTGCTTAGTGCTTCGAAGCATAGGCCTATTCTTTTTATTTTCTATCCCAGATGTACAAAACAAACAATATATTTATTTATAAATGTTTTATGCCTTTTTCTTATGCAAGCGTTCTTAAAAAGAATCAATAAAAAAAGAGGCCTCAAGAGTAGTCCTTTCTTATTATTAAATATTTAATATTATCAGATAATCAACCTTTTAAACCCTATAACTTTAAGATCTGGGCTAAAGTTTTTTATATAATCACCTACGGTGATCTTTTGATTTTTAATGAAAGCCTGATGCATCAACGTGCTTTCCGAAAAAAAAAATTTCAATTTTTCTTGAGCAACTTGCTCCGGTTTACCTTCTTTTCTCAACTGATCTTTAATTATTTCCAATTCTTTCTCAATAAGGTCAGGAGAAATATCTTTTTCATCGAGACCTAGAGGATTCATTGCCGCCACTTGCATGGCTACATTTCGAGCAACCTCTTCTATTCCTACAAGAGGTTCCGAAAATCCTACCAAAGTAGCGATTTTATTTCCCATATGAATATAAGACGAAACAAAAGGAGCTTGTAACTTTTCAAAAGCTTTGATACTTATTTTTTCACCTATAACTCCGGTTTGCTCAATGCATTTATTCTGTACAGATATTCCATCTAATAAGGCGTTCAAAAGAGCCTCTTGGCTATTACATGAAAGCGCTATTTCTGCCAGATCACTAGCCAATTTTACAAAGCCTTTATTCTTTGCTACGAAATCGGTTTCACAGCCTAAAGTAAGGATAGCCCCGGTGGTATGATATGTATTGACCTTAGCGATGGCTGCACCTTTATTGATTTCTCGATCTGAACGATTGAAAGCTATTTTTTGCCCTTTTTTTCGCAAGAGTTCAATGGCTTTATCGACATCACCAGAAGCTTCTACCAAAGCCTTTTTACAATCCATCATACCGGAACTTGTCTTTTTTCTCAAGATATTAACCTCTGCAGCTGTTACTTGATACATATTCTTTATTATTTTGATTCTACAATAATTTTTTTCATAAAAAGAAACGGCTCAAAATCGGATAAACTCGAGCGGTTTTTAATATCTTGGAACGACTGACGAATCCTTATTCCTCATCCTCGGATTCGAATGAATACGATATCTTTGCTTGCTTTTTTTCCGGAATTTCTATAACTTGATCTTGATAATCTTGCGGTTTTTGTTCACGATACGTTTTTTTTAAAGCAAGTCCTTCTATTACGGCTTCAGTGATATACGACATGATCAAATCAATAGATTTGGAAGAATCATCATTGGCCGGTATGGGATAATCCACTTCAAGAGGGTCAGAATTGGTATCTACAATAGCAAAAATAGGTATATCAAGCTTTTGCGCCTCGGCTACAGCAATGTGCTCCTTCTTGATATCCACCACGAATAAAGCGGCTGGCGTATGAGTCATCGTCGCAATGGAACCTAGGTTACGATCAAGTTTTTCTTGAGATCGATCTATAAGCAAACGTTCTTTCTTTGAAAGAACGTCATAAGTTCCGTCTTTTTTTCTACGATCGATGGTGTTCATTTTTTTTACCGCCTTTCGAATAGTCGGCAAGTTGGTTAAAAAACCACCGAGCCAACGCTCCGTAACGTGAGGCATACCTAGTTTTTCAGCATAACCGGCTACGATATCCTTTCCTTGCTTTTTGGTACAAACAAACAATATCTTTTTACCCGATGAGGCAATCCTTTGTAAGGAAACATAGGCTTCTTTGATCTTTACAGCTGTTTTCGAGAGGTCAATTATATGAACCCCTCCTTTTTTCATGAATATGTAAGGCTCCATTTTAGGGTCCCACTTCCGAGTCAAATGTCCGAAATGAACCCCAGCCTTCAACAAATTTTGAACATTTACTTCTGGCATTACTTCAAAAATTGATTAAATTTTCTTCTATTTAATTTATACCAACGCATATAATCAAAAGCTTGTATACTTTTTTCAAGAATTGAAAACATATTTAAAAACATGCAACTAGCCTCCAATAAAACAAGTGCGTTAACGTTTCGAAAACTGAAATTTTTTGCGAGCTTTCTTCTGTCCGAACTTTTTACGTTCCACTTCTCTTGGGTCACGTGTCAACAACCCTTCAGGCTTCAGTATACTTCTGTTCTCGGAATTCAACTCACACAACGCGCGAGCAATAGCCAAACGAACGGCTTGGACTTGACCTTTTATTCCTCCACCTCCAACCTTAATGCTAAGGTCGTACTTTCCTACAGAATCGGTCAAAACAAAAACTCGTAAGATTTCATCTATAAAAATAGGATGTGGAAAATATTCTTTATGATCCCATTCTTTTGCCTTTCGTCCTCGCTTTTTTGCTTTACGTCCGTGCTCTTTTATTTTTATATCTCCTTGTCCTTCTTTGAGGTAGATACGTGCAATGGCTGTTTTTCTTCTTCCTATCGTATGTATTACTTTCATACTCAAAAAATATCATCTATTTTCAAAACCTTGGGCTTCTGGGCTTCATGCTCATGCTTTCCCCCTTCGTAAACATACAGATTCTTATATAGTTGGCTCCCCAGGCGATTTTTGGGAAGCATACCCTTGACAGCTTTTTCGATCAACCGTCTAGGATCTTTATAAAACTCTTCTTGTGCCGTAGTTATTTTTTGCCCTCCGGGATATCCTGTAAAACAAACATAAAGCTTGTTTTCCCACTTATTCCCGGTCAGTTGAATTTTTTCCGCATTTATGACAATGACATGATCTCCACAATTTATATGCGGAGTAAAGTCAGGTTTATGTTTGCCTCTAATTCTTTTGGCAATCTTGGAAGCTAATCGTCCAATATGTTGTCCCTCAGCATCAACAATTACCCATTCTCTCTTGACGGTAAAATTATTGACGGAAACGGTTTTAAAGCTCAATGCATCCACATCTTCAAAGTTTAATGCTGCAAGTATTTCAAGGTCGCAAAGATATGTAGCTTATTCTACTTGACAAAATCCACCATACACAGACAACAGAAAGTATTTTATTTTTTCCAAAAAAGAATCGAGAGTATTGTTCTAATAATGGATTACGTTTATTCCTCCTCCTAGATTGGAATCGTTGGAGACAGTGTATATTTAAGATCTAGTCTTTCACATTGTATTC
Source organism: Flavobacteriales bacterium Tduv (assembly GCA_047528255.1). GTDB lineage: Bacteria > Bacteroidota > Bacteroidia > Flavobacteriales > Blattabacteriaceae. The sequence continues at coordinate 409,979 of CP180024.1, forward strand.
GAAATATTATTAATTATAAATTAATTAATTATATCTTTTTTTTTATGAACAACACATAATAATTCCAGGAACGCGATATAAAATATGCAGCATAACCTTCATAAGAGGCTGAGCATGCACACGAACTAATCCTTTGTAACGAGACTTTTTTGTATCAAAACTAACGCTTTATATTATCAAAAAAACATTCTACTAGCCATCGGGGGATACTCACTAATTTGTTGAATAATATAGCTATTCTACTTAAGGTAGGGGCCTATAGGCTTCTTTGTATACGATCTTTGATGCCTAAACTATGAAAATAAGACACGTTAGTTGAAACTTGGTAACCTTTATCTGCATGTACTTCTTTGGGCTTATATTCTAGTTTGCTATGTAATGGCTTTAGCCCTCTATTATCATACTCATTGGCGGCTACGCTATCTACTGCTAGTATCATTCCATTTTTATCCACCCCCTATATGATTCTTGTATCCGTAGTAGAATTTACCTAATTTATTGAGCCGTTTTCTTTGAGTCTCTATTCCTGATTGAGTCTCTTTTTTCTCCTTGCTTTTCTTTGACTGATTTACTTTTTCCCCTTTTCCTTCTGATCACCCACTACGTGGATAGCCCCCCTTGGGGGCAATGGACCTCACTGATCAAAAAGGCTAGGGAATAAAAGGCCAACCTTCTTACAGTGGAATATCGTTATTTAAGATGAGGCTTTTGAATCACTGGTATGATCTCAGTGATGTAGGAACGGAAGAATTGATGAAAGAATCCTTGAGCTGCATGCACTTTTGTGGTTTTCGATTAGAAGATCAGATCCCAGATCATACGACTCTATGCAATTTTCGCAGTGAAATAGTAGAAAATGGTATATGATCTCTTACTGAAAAAGATCAATAAGGAATTAGGAAAACATCAGGCTATAGTTAAAACAGGAGTGATAGTAGACGCCAGTATTATAGTGAGCGCCCTTGCTCCCAAGGGCTCTCCTACCTACGTATTGTAGGATAGGAAGGAAGAGGAAAAAGCAAATCAGTTAAAGAAAAGCAAGGGTAAAAAAGAGATTCAATCAGGAGTAGACACTCAAGGGAAATGGCTCAAGAAATCAGGTAAAATCTATTACGGATACAAGAAGTACATAGGGGTAGATAAAAATGGAATAATACTATCTGTGACATAGCATAGCAACCAATGATCATGATAGTAGAGGACTAAATCATTAATAAGCAAACAGGATATAAACACAGAGAAGTATATGCAGAAAAAGGTTATCAAGTTCTAGCCAACGTGTCTTACTTTCATGGTCGAGTCATCAAAGACCGTATAGAGAAAAAAGCCTATAGGAACCATCCCTTAACTAGGGATAGTTATATTATTCAACAAATTAGTGAGTAAAACCCGATGGGTAGTAGAATCTAGTTTTGGTCGTATAAGCGTTGGTTTGGATCAGGAAAGGCTTGTTACAAAAGATTAGATCGCGGGCATGCCTAGCTCTTATGGGGCAATCACTCATAATTTGTATCGTTCCCCTAGCATTATTATGAGCTGTCCATAAAAATAGATATAATTAATTAATTTATAATCAATATTATTTCGAATACAATATGAAAGACTAAATCTACATCATCTCTAACGAATCCATCTAGGAAGCTGAATAAACGTAATCCACCATTAACACAATGGTCTCGAAAAGAGAAAACAACTCTACAAAAAATGGATTGCCTCATGATGAAAACAGCCCTGATTATTCCTCTCCTTTATGATGAAGTTACCTTTTTCGTAAGAAAAAACGTCAAAGGACCTCAATACCAACCTAACCAATCTACTCCAATTGAAAAGCGTCTACAAGGAGTGAAAGCCCATTCCATCTCGGGGAAAAATTTCATTACTTTAGCTACAGAATCAACCCCAACACGATGGATGTAAAACTTGCTTTGGATTGGAAACAACTATTGGAAAGAGAAATCGATCAACCCTATTTTCAACTATTGGCACATTTCGTTCAAGATGAATATAAAAAACACATCTGTTATCCTCCAAGAAGAGAAATATTCGCAGCTTTTGATCATTGCCCTTTTGATCGAGTCAGAGTGGTTATCTTAGGGCAAGATCCCTACCATGGTTCCAATCAAGCGAACGGACTGTGTTTTTCAGTACACGACGGGATTTCTTTTCCTCCATCTTTGCAAAACATTTTCAAAGAATTTCACGACACCTTGGGCAAACCTTTTCCCAAAAGCGGCGATCTGAGCAGATGGGCTAAACAAGGGGTTTTACTGCTCAATGCGACACTTACCGTGAGAGCAGGACAAGCTGGTTCACATCAAAACAAAGGCTGGGAAATTTTTACTGACGCGGTCGTCCGGACGCTCTCGAACAAAAAGGAAAATATAGTCTTTCTATTGTGGGGATCCTACGCTCAAAGAAAAGGAATGATGATCAACAGAAGCCGACACCATATATTGCAATCGGCACACCCTTCACCTCTTTCTTCACACCGCGGTTTTTTTGGATGCAGACACTTTATAATAGCCAATCAATTCCTGAAAAGCAAAGGGCTTGCCCCTATAGATTGGTGACGCGATCGATTAAAAGACTTCTAAAATATGTTCCAAAGCCATCTTACGAGAACCTTTGATCAAAAGCGTTCCTTCTTTTATAGGATGCTCCTTTAAAAATGCGATCAATTCCGTTTTATTACGAAATTTCGTTAGGATTTCATCAGATACCGAGACTCGATGAAATTGATCTCCGACCAAAAGAAGACGGTCTATCAAGCTTGTTCGGGCCAAGAAAACAGTATTTTCATGAGCCTCATCTTCTATTGATCCTAATTCGGCCATGTCTCCGAGAATTGCCGTTTTGACGCCTTTGAACCGAGCAAGATTCAAAAGTGCCTCTCGCATGCTATCTGGGTTAGCGTTATACGCATCGAGAATGATCTGAAGCGGACCCTTTTGAAGGAGTTGCGAACGATTATTATCCGGAACATATGATTCAACAGCTATTTTGATCCGTTCAACCGAAACACCGAAATAATTCCCTATGGCGATAGCTGCCGCTATATTCGTGAAGTTGTATGCACCGATGAGTCGTGGATGAATTTCAACGTCTTTAAAAGTCAACAGGAGCGTGGACGAATCGCCCATCTTCCGGATCGAAACATCCGTATCGGAACCTTGAGAAAACCCATACCGTGAAATACCTTGACTATTTTTCACTTGAACGGGATCATCCATATTGACAAAGGCTTTTTTACCGTGAAACCTCAGATATTGATACAACTCCGATTTTCCGCGAACAACTCTTTCAAGACTTCCGAAACCCTCAATATGAGCTTGTCCGAAATTGGTAATGTAACCATAATCCGGCTTAGCAATAGAGCATAAGAATTCGATTTCTTTTTGATGATTGGCTCCCATCTCCACGACAAGTATCTGGGCATCGGAAGGCATGGAAAGCAATGTCAACGGAACACCGATATGGTTATTGAGATTGCCCTTGGTGGCGTGAACTTTGAATTTCTTGGAAAGTACGGCAACTATCAACTCTTTGGTCGTCGTCTTTCCGTTACTTCCGGTGACGGGGATCAATGGCACGGAAAACTGCTTTCGATGATAGGTTGCCAAAGCTTGCAAAGCTGCCAGACTATCTTCCATATAAAAGAGATTCTGCATAGGATCATGATATGCCTTGTCATCAACCACCGCAGCTAAAGCCCCTTTTGAAAGGGCTTCATGCGCAAAAAGTTTGCCGTCAAAGTTTTTTCCTTTCAATGCAAAAAACAAACAACCTTCGGAAATATTCCGACTGTCTGTAGAAACGGTACGACTGACTAGATACAGACGATATAATTCTTCTATTCCCATACCTCTCAATTCAAAAAAAAGCGGTAAAAAGCCATTGCCTGATTACGGATCATTGTCTTCAGCTACGAGTTCTCTTACTCTTTTTATAGCTCAATACGTCCTGGATTACACGGACCCCGATCCAACTAGCCTACTCACACTCATCCATATATATCCTTTGGGTAGGATCTGTCTAATAAGACCCATCCTTATAGGAATCCTATTTTGAATACCCCAAATGGGATCACTGTCTGATGAAGTACGAGGTTTTTATCTATCAATCATAAAGCATACAAAGCTGAAGAAAGATAGCTATAGCAGTAATTCTTGGCCTCTTGAGGGTCTTCTTCTTTGATACTTAACCGAGGAAATCCTTTATAAACTTTATAACCGTAGACCAAAATATTATAATCAGGTAATCTTCTACACGTTCGGGAAGACTGCCCTTGAGAACCGACTTCTTAGTAGACATTGCTTCTGCAATAATTAAAATCATTTATTTCATTGTCAATGGCGAGACAATATACATCAACAGTCCATTCAGTACATTTCCGTATCTTTCGAAAAGATCAAATCATTGAGTGGATACCGCGCTTGACTTCATTGCTTACGGCTGATCTGTCATTTCCCTAATAGGCCTACATTACTGTAGTTGAAAGCGACCATGATCTTGAAATTATAGCCTCCTTTTATTTCCGTCTTTATAAGCGCCTAGTCTGTCATCAGGGTAGCTTTTGCTTCCTTATAGAGAACCTTATAGGATCTTTTTTTAAGCAAAACCAAAGCCACGTATTCCCTCTCAGTTTCGATAGATAAATAGAATTTGGAAACCAAAAACCGTCATATTTCTCCAGATATATCAGGCGTGGATTCTGGCCGTTCTCAGGGGACTTTGATCGGGGGGGAGCGAATTAAGGGGTTGGAGAATCTTCCTCAAATATTTGGTGAGGTCCTCTTATATATTTTCGTATCAAAATGTGAGACCATTGTATTAATGGTGGATTACGTTTATTCAGCCACCCTAAATGGGTTTCGTTAGGAAACGATATAGATTTACTATTTTCATACTGTATTCGAAATTTTATTTATTATAGATTAATTAATTATATCTATTTTTATAAATAGCGCATAATAATGGGAGAGGAACGACACAAATTATACGCCATAGCCTCCATAAGATGCTGGGCATGCACACGAGCTAATCCTTTATAACGATCCTTTCCTGATCCAAACCAACGCTTTATATTTATACCAGCCAAAGGTATATTCTACTACCCATCGAATTTTAATCACTAATTATTTTGAATAATACAGCTATCCTACTTAAGGGACGGTTCCTACAGGCATTTTTCTGTATACGGTTTTTGATGCCTCGACTATGAAAATAAGATACATTAGCTGGAACTTGCTATCTTTTTTCGCATATACTTCTCTGGGTTTATATCCTAGTTTGCTTATTAAGGGTTTTAGGACCTCTACTATCATGCTCATTGGCTTCTACGCTATGTACTGCTAATATCATTCCATTTTTATACCCCCTATGTGCTTCTTGTATCCGTACTAGAGTTTACCTGATTTCTTGAGTCATTTTTCTTGAGTGTCTATTCCTGATTGAGTCCTTTTTTTACCCTTTCTTTTCTTTTACTGATTTGCTTTTCCCCCTTTTCCTTCCGAGTCTTCACTACATGAACGCTCCCTTTGGGCAAAAGGACTCAATGTAATACTGGAATCTACTATCACCCTATTTTAACTATCGCCTGATGCTTTTCTAATTCCTTAGTGATCTTTTTCAGTAAGCCTCATATGCTTTTTTTGCTGCTATTTCATTGCGAAATCCGCATAGAGTCGTATGGATCTGGGGATCTGATGTTCCAATCAAAAAACACAAATCGTATGCAGCCTATGGACTCTTTTATTAATTCTTCCGTCCTAAATCACTGACATCATATGAGTGACTCAAAAGCATCATCATAATAACGATATTCCACTATAAGAAAGTTGTGCTTTATTCCTACCCTTTTTTTGATATATTTTTTTATTTCTTTTCTCTATCCACTTCCCAGTGGATCAAAGTTTAACCTTTTGAAAACTCACTCCTTCTAGTAGAACGTTCCATATATAATTAGTTCGCTAAATCTTATTTACGTGGTGTTTCTGAGTATAGAAAAGTCTGATCTTTTTTTAGATAAAACCCCCCGGAGGCGCTTAAACGCCTCCGGGGGGTCAAACACAAAACACTATTATGAGTTCGCAAAAATCACATCATACCACCCATTCCTGCTCCTGGCATTGGAGGCATAGAGGGCTCATCTTTTTTGATTTCTGTGACGACACATTCAGTTGTCAACAACATACCTGCTACGGAAGCAGCATTTTCCAACGCAACACGAGTCACTTTAGTCGGATCAATGATACCTTCTTTGATCATGCTCTTGTACTGGCTTGCTTTGGCATCGTATCCAAAATCGTCTTTTCCTTCCATCACTTTGGCTATGACTACAGAACCTTCTTCTCCGGCATTGGAGACGATTTGACGTAAAGGCTCTTCCAAAGAGCGTCTTATGATTTGAATACCGGTATTTTGATCGGAGTTGTCTCCTTTAAGGCATTCAAGAGACTTGGCAGAGCGAACCAAAGCTACACCTCCTCCTGCTACGATACCTTCTTCTACGGCAGCGCGAGTAGCGTTCAATGCATCGTTGACACGATCTTTCTTCTCTTTCATTTCTACCTCAGAAGCAGCTCCTACATAAAGGACAGCTACGCCTCCGGCCAATTTGGCTAAACGCTCTTGAAGCTTCTCCTTGTCATAATCAGAGGTAGTGTTCTCTATTTGGCCCTTGAGTTCATTGACACGGGAATTGATTTTTGTTTTATCTCCTGCTCCGTTAACAATGATGGTGTTGTCTTTATCAATGGCAACTCTATCGGAGCGTCCGAGCATATCGAGCTTGGCTTCTTCAATTTTATGTCCAGTATCTTCAGAAATCACTGTACCCCCAGTGAGAATAGCAATGTCTTCTAACATGGCTTTTCTTCTGTCTCCAAATCCGGGAGCTTTAACTGCAGCTACTTTGAGCGCGCCACGAATTTTGTTAACGACTAATGTCGCTAGAGCTTCTCCTTCTACCTCTTCAGATATGATAACCAAAGGCTTTCCGGATTGAGCTACTGGCTCCAAAACGGGAAGTAAATCTTTCATCGAAGAAATTTTCTTATCATAGAGTAAGATATACGGATTATCGAATTCGGCAATCATCTTCTCGGTATTGGTAACGAAATAGGAGGATTGATAACCTCGATCAAATTGCATACCTTCGACAACTTCTACCGTAGTCTCCATTCCTTTAGCTTCTTCTACGGTGATCACACCTTCTTTTCCTACTTTTCCAAAAGCTTTAGCTATAAGGTCTCCTATGGTAGGATCATTATTAGCTGATATAGAGGCTACTTGTTGGATTTTTTCTTTGCTTCCTCCAACTTCTTTGGATTGTTTTTTCAGGTCGGAAACGATCGTTTCTACAGCCTTGTCTATACCGCGTTTCAAATCCATAGGATTAGCTCCGGAGGCTACGTTTTTCAATCCTTCACGAACAATAGCCTGAGCTAAAACGGTAGCAGTAGTGGTACCGTCACCCGCTACATCATTTGTTTTGGATGCGACTTCCTTGACCATCTGAGCTCCAAGATTCTCGATAGGATCTTCCAACTCGATCTCCTTGGCTACGGAAACACCGTCTTTGGTCACATGAGGTGAACCGAAAGATTTTTGCAAGACTACATTACGTCCTTTCGGACCTAAAGTCACTTTAACAGCATTGGAAAGAGCGTCAACACCTTTTTTCAGTTTTCCCCTTGCTTCAATGTCAAACTTAATATCTTTTGCCATAATTTTTTTTTATTTTTTTGAAGTTAATTTAGTTATTCTCGGATCAAAGGATTGCAAGAATATCAGATTCACGCATGATAAGATAGTCTTTATTCTTCCACTTCAACTCGGTTCCTGAATATTTCCCGTACAAAACCTCATCACCTACCTTCACGCTTACAGGTTCGTCTTTTTTTCCAGATCCGATAGCGACAACCTTTCCTCTTTGAGGTTTTTCTTTGGCTGTATCAGGTATGATGATGCCTGAGCTGGTCTTGGTCTCCGACGGAGCAGGTTCTACGATCACCCGATCTGCTAAAGGTTTGATTCCTATTTCTGCCATAGTTATAAAAATTTTGAGTTTTAAAATTTAACTAAAGTTCTATACTCCCTAATCACTAAAATCATGCCAATCTAAAAATGAAAAAAAAAATACAATCCATGATAAAAGGAAATGACATTATGACACTTGATCTATTCAAATGAATTCAAACTAAAAAAAGACGAAGCTTGTATATCTCCTCACAAATAAGAAAAACACACTTTCATCTCTCTCCGATCATAAGAACGTTGCATGAGAAAAGTAGTTTAAAATATTTGTAATATCAATATATTGTTTCGTGTATTTGGAGTAGAAAATAAAAAAAATCGGAGCTATGCTCAGAAGCACCACGTTAATAAGCTTTAGTAAGCTATATATGGAACGTTCTACGAGAAGGAGTTAGGTTTTTAAAACGTTAAACACTTTGATCCACTAGGAAGGGATGGAGAAAAATATAAGAAAATATATCAAAAAAACTAGGGAATAAAAGGCTAACCTGCTTACAGTGAAATATCGTTATGTGACTATTGTGTTAATGGTGAATTACATTTAGAGAACGTTACATGGGAGAAGGAGATCAAAATATTTGTAAATCAATATATTGTTTCGTATATTTGAAGTATAAAATAAAAAATTAGGCTCTATGCTTAGAAGCTCCGCACGAATAAGCTTTAGTGAACTAAATATGAAACGTTCTAGCAGAAAGAGTGAATTTTTCAAAAGGTTAAAAACCTTGATCCACTGGGAAGTGGGTGGAAAAGAAATAAGAAAAACAGATCAAAAAGGTCAGGGGATAAAAAGCAACTTGCTTACAGTGGAATATCGTTATTTAAAATGATTCTTTTGAGTCACTGGTATGATCTCAGTGAGATAGGGACGGAAAAATTAGTGAACGAATCCTTCAGCTGCATGCGTTTTTGTGGTTTTTGATTGGAAAATAAGATTTCAGATCATATGACTCTATGCAAATTTCGCAATGAAATAATAGCCAAAAAAGCATATGAGCTCTTACTGAAAAAGATCAATAATGAATTAGAAAACATCAAGTGATAGTTAAAACAGGAGTGATAGTAGATGCCAGTATTACAGTGAGTACTCTTGCTCTCAAAGGACTTCTACCTACGTAGTGGAGGATAGGAAGGAAGAGGGGCAAAAGAAAATTAGTTAAAGAAAAGCAAGAGTAAAAAAGAGACTCAATCTGGGATAAACACTCAAAGAAAATGGACAAGAAATTAGGTAAACTTTACTACGGAGACAAGAAGCACATAGGGCTGGATAAAAATGGAATGATACTAGCTGTACATAGAGTAGCAGTTAATGAGCATGATAGTAGAGAGGGGTAAAGACATTAATAAGCAAACTAGGATATAAGCCAAGAGAAGTATATGCAGACAAAGGTTACCAAGTTTCAGCCAACGTCTCTTACTTTTATATAGTCGAGGCATCAAAGACCGTATAAAGAAGAAAGCCTATAGGAACCGCCCCTTAAGTAGGGTAGCTATATCATTCAACAAATGAGTGAGTAAAACCCGATAGGTAGTAGAACGTGCTTTTGGCAGTATAAAGCGTTGGTTTGTATCAGGAAGGATCGTTACAAAGGATTAAGGCGGGTGCTTGCCCAGCATCTTATGGAGGCTATGACTCACGATTTGTATCGTACTCCTGAAATTATTATGCGATTTCCATAAAAATAGATATAATCTATTAATTTATAATCAAGAGTATTTCGAATACAAGGTGAAAGACTAAATCTAGATCTTCTTTAACGAAGACCATCTAAAAGGTTGAATAACCGTGATCAAACATTAAGAAAATGGTCTCAAATTATAAATATTCTCTCGAAGGAGACTTGAAAAACAAAAAAACGTGCTATATTTACCACCAAATCAGTGAAGACTTGGTAGCTCAGTTGGTAGAGCATTACACTTTTAATGTAAGGGTCCTGGGTTCGAGCCCCAGCCAGGTTACAGATTTTTTTTTCAAACAGTTTATTATCAATAATTAAAAAAATTTTCTATCGGACTTTTCTCAATATATTGGTAATATATTCTACTTCTTAATTCGTAAACCGGCTTTAATTATTTCTTCAATTTTAGACGTCAAGTCTTAAGAACGTTTCTTGAAAGAAGGAGAGGTAAAGTTTTTATAAATCAATATATTGTTTCGTGTATTTGGAATTATAAAATAAAAAAATTCGGCTCTATACTCAGAAACCTGAGTAACTAGACTTTAGTGAACTATATATGAAACGTTTTACCAGAAGGAGTGAGTTTTTCAAAAGGTTAAAAACCTTGATCCACTGGGAAAAGATGGAGAAAGAAATAAGAAAAATATATCAAAAAGTCCAGAGAATAAAAAAACTAAGCTACTTACCGTGGTAATGTTTTCATTTAATATAACTCCTTTAAGTCACTGGTATGATCTCAGTGATGTAGGAACGGAGGAATTAGTGAAAAAAATACTTGAGCTACATGAGCTTTTTTGGTTTTCGATTCGAAGATAAGATACCAGTTCATATGAATCTATGCAGATTTTGCAATGAAATAGTAGCCAAAAAAGCATATGAGCACTTACTGAAAAAGATCAATAAGGAATTAGGAAAAATTCAGGTGATAGTTAAAACAGGAGTCATAGTAGATATCAGTATTACAGTGAATACCTTTGCTACCAACGACCTCCTATCTTTGTAGTGGAGGATCGGTAAGGAAAAAGGGGAAAAGCAAATCAGTTAAAGAAAAGCACGGCTAAAAAAGCGACTCAATCAGGAGTAGACACTCAAGGAAAATGGCTCAATAAATCAAGTAAACTCTACTATGGATACAAGGAGCACATAGAGGTAGATAAAAATGGAATGATACTAGCACTACATAGTGTAGCAGCAAATGAACATGATAGTAGAGTGCTAAAGTTATTAATAAGTCGAAGCATCAAGTCAAAGCATCAAAGACCGTATACACAAGAAGCCCATAAGAACCGCTCTTTAAGTAGGATAGCTGTATTATTAATACATAATTAATGAGTAAAGAAACGATTGTACTAGAACATATTTTTTTGCAGTATAAAGCGTTGGTTTGCATCAGGAAAAGGTCTTACAAAGGATTAGCTCGTGTATATTACCAGCATTTTATGGAGGTAATGGAGCATAATTTGTATCGTTACACGTGGAATAATTACGGTCTATTCATAGAAATAGATATGATTAATTAGTTTATAATCAACAACATCCCAAATACGATGTGAAAGATTAAATCTATTTCGTTCTCCAACGAGACTTATTTAGGGTTCTGAATAAACGTAATCCAGCTTAACACAGTGGTCTCATTATTTTTTAAAGAGTGCAGAAACGATCCATAGAAAATATGATCAATACAGAGTTAGATGTACATTTAGATAATAAAAAGCATCAAAAAAACAACAGGAAACTATAACAACGGAAACGGAATAAAAAAATAAAATCTTCATTTACTGAAAGTGAAATTAAAGTTTTCCGATATAGATAATAGTTTTCTACGGATTTTCTCCGAAAGGATTTATAATTATTTATTCTCATGACAATGACGACTCGTCTTGTAGAGAATCTCCATCCGATTCCGAAGGATCATTAGAAGACAAGGTGTCATTTTTAGTGTCGTTAACTTTCTCTAAATTATCATACGGAACCTTAGCTACCGCTGCAATCTCGTCATTATCTCTAAGGTTGATCAATTTGACCCCTTGTGTAGCACGCCCCATGAGACGAAGCTCAGAGACAGACATGCGTATGAGCACACCAGATTTGTTGATGATCATCAAATCATCTTGATCCGTTACACTATTGATGGCAATCAATTGACCGGTTTTTTTGGTGATGTTGATAGTCTTGACACCTTTACCACCACGGTTGGTGATGCGATAGTCTTTCAAACTCGATCGTTTGCCGAATCCTTTTTCTGAAACGACCAATACATCTTCTTTTTTGGTCTCTTCGATACATATCATACCGATCACGGCATCTTTTTCATGAGCTAAGGTGATTCCGCGAACTCCGGAAGACATTCTACCCATGGAACGGATTTTTTCTTCGGGAAAACGGATGGCTTTGCCGCTCTTGACTGCAATAAGTATATCACTGCTTCCTCCTGTGAGTCGCGCTTCAAGTAAAGTATCTCCTTCACGAATGATTATACCGTTGATACCGTATCTTCTCGGTCGAGAATATTTTTCCAACAGACTGCGCTTAATGACTCCTTGTTCGGTAATCATCACTACGTAATGATTGTTGATGTATTCAGCATCGTTGAGGTCTCCTGTCAAGATATAAGCGCGTACTTTATCGACTTGTTCTATGTTAATCAGGTTTTGTATGGCTCGACCCTTAGAAATTTTTGCCCCCTCGGGTATCTCGAAAACACGCATCCAGAAACATTTTCCTCTCTCCGTGAAGAAGAGCATGTATTGGTGATTGGTGGCTACTAGCAAGTGTTCAAGGAAGTCTTCATCACGGGTTGTAGCTCCTCTATTTCCTATACCTCCACGACCTTGACGCTTGTATTCGGATAATGGCGTGCGTTTGATGTATCCGGCATGTGAAATGGTCAATACAACTTGCTCATCTGCAATCAAATCTTCGATGGTTACCTCGCCTCCGGAATAGTCTATTTCCGTAGCGCGCTCATCTCCGTATTTTTCTTTGATCTCGAGCAATTCATTCTTGATAATCTGCATGCGCAACGGTTCTTGGATCAATACGTCTTTCAGATATGCCATCGTTTTTTTAAGATCTTCAGATTCTTCCTTAATCTTTTCGCGCTCGAGCCCGGTGAGTCGTTGCAAACGCATGTCGAGTATAGCGTACGTTTGTATTTCGGACAGGTTGAAGGTCTTCATCAACCACTCTCTCGCTTTGTCTGGATTGGCTGAATCTCTAATTAGTTGTATCACTGGGTCGATCTGACCCAAGGCAATAAGGAATCCTTCAAGAACATGGGAGCGCTCTTCGACCTTTCCTAATTCGTACCGTGTACGACGAATGACCACTTCGTGACGATGATCCACGAAGTGTCGGATAAGATCTTTAAGATTCAACAGAACTGGGAGCCCCTTGACCAAAGCGATGTTATTCACACTGAAGAAAGTCTGCAGCGCGGTGTATTTGTAGAGATTGTTCAATACCACATTGGGAACGGCGTCGTTTTTGAGAAAGTAAACAATACGCATGCCCTGACGGCCGGATTCGTCTTTGATATCGTGAATGCCTTCAAGTTTTTCGTGTTTGACGAGATCCGCTGTCTTTTTGATCATATCCTCTTTGTTCACTTGGTAAGGGATCTCATCGACAATAATGCATTCACGTCCGCAGATTTCTTCAAAGTGAACTTTTGTTCGTAGCACGACGCGTCCGCGCCCTGTATGGAAAGCTTCTCTAACTCCTTGATATCCGTAGATGATTCCTCCCGTAGGAAAATCAGGGGCTATGATGTATTTCATCAAACCATCAATGCTGATACTGTTATCATCGATATAAGAACAGATAGCGGCTATGGATTCTTTCAAGTTGTGAGGAGGCATATTGGTGGCCATACCCACAGCGATCCCGGACACGCCATTAACCAAAAGGTTGGGTATACGTGTGGGCAATACGGTGGGTTCTTCCAGAGTATCGTCAAAGTTGAGCTGCATGTCCACCGTATCTTTTTCGATGTCCGAGAGCATTTCTCCAGAAATCTTTTCCAGACGCACCTCAGTGTAACGCATCGCTGCAGGAGGGTCATTATCCAACGAACCGAAGTTACCCTGCCCGTCAATCAATTTATAGCGGAGCGACCAACTTTGGGCCATACGAACAATGGTGTCGTATACGGAATTGTCGCCATGAGGGTGAAACTTACCCAAGACGTCTCCGACGATACGGGCGGACTTTTTATATGGGCGATTTGAAAGTACACCGAGCTCATACATTCCGTAGAGCACGCGTCGGTGCACGGGTTTGAGCCCATCTCTTACATCAGGCAATGCTCTGGAAACAATTACCGACATTGAGTAGTCGATGTATGAGGTCTTCATTTCGTCCTCGATATTGACGGGAATAATTTTTTCTCCTTCTATCATCTTATGATTCATCCTAAATAAGGCGTGCAAAGGTAACCCCTTTTTTTTCTTTTGGATCTCATCGAGCAGAAAAAAACAATCCAAATTCTCTAATGAGCTTCTTCAGTGGCGGAAAACCTTTCAAGTTGATTCAGACTTTCCTTAATCAAATCATCTTCCAATTCATGGTTATAGGAACAGTTTCCTATGGTTTTCAGCAAAGAACAACGAATTTTTCCGCTTTCGTTTTTTTTGTCGTGATGCATGATAGACAGAATTCGTTCCGAAGCCGAATCGGAAAGTTTTCTCATGGGATAATGCTTTGCAAGAGTTAAACTTATTTCTTCGTATTGATTTTCAGGAAAAAAATTGCTCTTGCAAGAGATCCAGGACTCGCAAATCATGCCTAAGGCTATAGCTTCTCCGTGCAACAAAGAGGCCGCATCATTCATAAAATAAGTTTCTATGGCATGGCCGACGGTATGTCCGAAGTTGAGAATTTTCCGCAATCCTTTTTCGGTGGGGTCGTTTCGAACGATCTCTTTCTTGATAAAGACCGAACGACGGATACATTCTTGCCAACTTTTCGGAGGATGCCTGACTGCTTTTTTCATCTCGGTCCAAAGAGATGCATCGGCGATGAGCCCGTGTTTAAGCAACTCGGCCATACCTGAACGTAATTCTCTTTTCGGAAGTGTTTTAAGGTAGTTAATATCTATGACGAGGAATTCGGGAGAACTGAAAAGTCCGATTTCATTTTTCAAACCTTCCATATCAATTCCAGTCTTTCCTCCGATGGAAGCATCGACCATTCCGAGCAAAGTTGTGGGAATATGGATGAATCGAATCCCTCGCTTGAAGACGGAAGCGGCAAATCCTCCCATATCGGTAATGACTCCTCCTCCAAGATTGATCAACAAGCTTTTTCTATCGGCTTCAGCTGCGCTGAACGTTTTCCAAATGTGTAAACAAGTGAAAATATTCTTCTGATCTTCTCCTGCAGCGATTTCTATGAGCCGGGCTTGCTTCAAGAAAGGCGCACAAAAAAACAGTCGAGGGAGACAGTGAATTTTGGTATGTTCATCCACCAGAATGAATATATTTGATAAATATTTATGATCTGATATATAATTTTTCAAAGCCTTATAAGGATATTTTCCAAAGTAAATGCTGTGATCAAGATCTATATTTGATCTCATTAACCATAAATTTAAAGGCGAAAATTAAAAAAAATTAAGTAATTAATTTTATATTAGCGCGTTGATAAAGTTTAAAGCTTGTGAAACATCTCGATCTATTCAATAATACTCAGACTGCTTTCCAACTCAAATCAAATTGGGAATTAAGGAAGACTTATTTCCTTTTCAAATGGATTAAAAATCCATGTTTGTCTCGAATAAGCACTTCATTAATAGGTTGGTTGGTAAAAAATAACGCCCCCATCACTTCATATTTGATCCGAAAATCCGTCTTCAAACATTTCTGTGGGGGAGAAACCAAGCAAGAATGCTCTCCCGTGATCAAAAAACTTTATCAACACGGTGTACAAAGTGTTTTGGACTATGCTGTAGAGGGACAATCAGAGGGTGAAGATTTTGACCGTATTTATCAAGAAATGTTGGAAAATATTGACTTTTCCAAGAATCATGTCGGTGTTCCTTTTATAGTGTTCAAACCGACGGGATTGGGAAGCATGGATATTTATGAAAAGATAGCAAAAAAATCAGAACTGACCGAAATAGAACAGTTAGCTTGGAAGCTCGTAAAAGTTCGATTTGAAGGCATTTGTCAAAAGGCCTTTGAACAAAATGTCCTTGTTCTGATCGACGCCGAGGAAAGTTGGATACAAGACGCGGCGGATGAGCTGGCCGAGACCATGATGCGCCGCTACAACCGGAAACAGTGCTTTATATTCAATACATTGCAAATGTACCGCTGGGGTCGTCTGGATTATCTCAAGAAGGCTCATGAACGTGCTTTGGAAGGGCAATATTATATCGGGTATAAATTGGTACGCGGTGCTTACATGGAAAAAGAGCGTTCTCGGGCTAAAGATATGGGATACAATGATCCGATTCAAATTGATAAAGCTGCCACGGATCATGACTACAATGAGGCCCTTTGCTACATCATAAAGCATAATGATCGGATAGCCGTGTTCGTCGGAACACATAATGAAGAAAGTTGTCGATTGCTCAAAGATCTGACGGAAGAAAATAAAATTGAGAGAAACAATTCTCACATCTGGCTCGGTCAGTTGTACGGAATGAGCGACAACATTAGCTTCACATTAGGTCAACTGGGATATAACGTCGCTAAATATCTTCCTTACGGTCCTTTGAAAGAAGCTATTCCTTACTTGATTCGAAGAGCTCAAGAAAACACTTCAGTCGCCGGACAAACAGGTAGAGAACTTATATTAATTGAGCAAGAGGTAAAGAGAAGATCTCAAAGTTTAAAATGAATCCTTCATGATTTTTATTGTCTATTTAATAGACAAACCCTTATTATGCTCTTTTTTTTTCTAAGAAATCTTCGTTATCCTCCGATTTATTCTTACAGTTTGTCTTCAGATAATATGAAAATGTTGCATGAGATAAATGTTTTAAACATATCTGTAAATCAATATATTTTTTCGTGTATTTGGATTAGAAAATAAAAAAAACCGGATAGAGATCATTGTGTTAATGATGGATTACGTTTATTCAGTCTCCTAGACAGCTTCGTTAGAGAAAATGTAGATTTAGTCTTTCACATTGTATTCGAAATACTGTTTATTATAAATTAGTTAATTATATCTATTTTTATGGAAAGCGCATAATAAGTCCAGGGGCACGATAAAAATTATCCGCTATAACCTCCATAAGATACTGGGCATGTACACGGGCTAATTCTTTGTAAGGAGTCTTGCCTGATCCAGGCCAACACTTTGTACTGCGAAAAGTACGTTCTACTACCCATTGCTTTTACTCACTAATTTATTGAATAAGATAGCTATCCCTACTTAAGAGACGGTCCTATAGGCATCTTCTGTATAAGGTCTTTGATGCCTCGACTATGAAAGTAAGACACGTTGGCTGGAACGTGGTAACCTTTGTCTGCATATACTTCTCTAACTTTATACCTAGTTTTCTTATTAATAGCTTTAGCCCTCTATCATGCTCATTGGCGGCTACGCTATGTACAGCTAGTCTCATTTCATTTTTATTCCCCCTTATGTTCTTTTTGTATCCGTAGTAGAGTTTACCTGATTTCTTGAGCCATTTGTCTTGAGTGTCTACCCCTGATTGAGTCTCTTTTTTTAACCTTTCTTTTATTTGACTGATTTGCTTTTTCCCTCTTCCTTCCGATCCTCTACTAAGTAGATAGGAACGCCCTTGAGAGCAAAGGGGCTCACTGTAATACTGGCCTCTACTATCACTCCTGTTTTAACTATCGCCTAATTCTTTTTTAATTCCTTATTGATCTTTTTTAATAAGCGATTATATGCCTTTTTGGCCACTATTTCATTGCGAAATCTGCATAGAGTTGTATGATCTGGGTTCTGATCTTCCAATCAAAAACCAAAAAAGAGCATGCAGCCTATGAATCTTTTACGAATTCTTCCGTTCCTACATCACTGAGATCATATCAGTGACTCAAAATCATCATCTTAAATAACGATATTCCATTATAAGCAGGTTGGCCTTTTATTCCCTGACTTTTTGATATATTTCCCTTATTTCTTTTCCCATCCCTTCCCAGTGGATCAAGGTTTTTAACTTTTTGAAAAACGCACTCCTTCTAATAGAATGTTCCATATATAGTTCACTAAAGCTTATTTGTGCGGTACTTCTAAGCATAGAGGCGAATTTTTTTATTTTCTACTTCAGAAATAGATGAAATAATATATTGATTTACAAATATTTTAAACTCCTTCTCTCATGCAACCTGGCCTTTTTGATATATTTTTCTTATTTATTTCTCCATAACTTCTCAGTGGATCAAGGTTTTTAACCTTTTGAAAAAATAACTACCTTCTGGTAGAACGTTTCATATATAGTTCGCTAAAGCTTATTTTTCGGTGCTTCTGAGCATCGAGCCTATTTTTTTTATTTTCTACTCCAAATAGATGAAACAATATATTGATTTACAAATATTTTAATCTCTTTCTCCCATGCAACGTTTTCGCAAGATTTTCGTTTCGTCTAATTTGGAGTAAAAAATAAAAAAAAAATAGGCTCGATGCTCAGAAGCACCGAAAAAATAAGTTTTAATAAACTATATATGGAACGTTCTACCAGAAGGAGTGAGTTTTTCAAAAGCTTAAACACCTTGATCCACCGAGAAAGGATCGAGAAAGAAATAAGAAAAATATATCAAAAAATCAGGGAATAAAAAGCCAACCTGCTTACACTGGTAATATCGTTATTTAGAATAATACTTTTGAGTCACTAGTATTATCTACAGTGATGTAGAAACGGAAAAATTGGTAAAAAATTCCATAGGATGCGTGTGCTTTTGTGGGTTTCGATTGGAAGATCAGATCCTAGATCATACAACTCTATGCAGAGTTCGTAATGAAATAGTAGCCAAAAAGGCATATAAGCGCTTACTGAAAAGGATCAATAAGGAATTAAAAAAACATCAAACTATAGTTAAAACAGGAGTGATAGTAAATGCGCAAGTATTACAGTGAGGCCCTTTTCTCCCAAGAGAGCTCCACCTACGTAGTGGTGGATCAGAAGGAATAGGGAAAAAATAAAATCAGTCAAAAAAATATAAGGGTAAAAAAAGAGACTCAATCAGGAGTAGACACTCAAGGAAAATGGCCAAAAATCAGATAAACTCTACTATGGATACAAGAACAAATAGGGGGGGGTAAAAATGAAATGATACTAGCCGTATAATAGCGTAGCAGACAATGAGCATGATACTAAAGGACTAAAACCATTAATAAACAAACTAGGATATAACCATCAGAGAAATATATGTAGATAAAGGTTACCAAGTGCCAACCAATGTGTCTTGACTTTCATAGTCGAGGCATCAAAGCCCGTATACAGAAGAAAGCCTATAAGAACCGTCCCTTAAATAGGGAGCTATATTATTCAATAAATTAGTGAGTAAAACCCGATGGGTAGTAGAACCTATTTTTAGTAGTATAAAGCGTTGGTTTTTCTCAGGAAAGGCTCGTTACAAAGGATTAATTCATGTGCATGTCCAGCATCTTATGGAGGCTATGGCGCATAATTTGTATCGTTCCCCTGGAATTATTATTCGCTGTTCATAAAAAAGATATAATTAATTAATTTATAAAAAAAAAATTCAAATACAATGTGAAAGACTAAATCTATATCGTTCTCTAACGAGGCCTATCTAGGAGGCTGAATAAACGTAATCTACCATTAACACAATGTCCTCACTTCAACTATATGAAAAGCATCTTGAAAAACGGAACATGAGCCGAAGGAATAGCCATTAAATATATTACTTTCATTCAGGATACAATAAATTTCCTGATCATGTCCTTCTGTAATTTATCTTTGTAAAAACCATCAATAATCTCCACAAAAAAAATAATAAGGCCACCCCATCAAGGGGGGGGGGAAATGCATATTGACTGCGATCAGAGACTTATTCAAGTTGAAATCTTAAAAAAATCACCTCTAAAAATCTTGAGCGTCAATAAAAGGTTAAAAAGATAAACTTTGTTCTTCGTGACTCTTTTCACAAATCACGGTTTTTCTGACGCCCTTGATATTAAAGTTGACAACGTTTCGTTGATCCGGATACCGATCGATGAGTAACCCATTGAAAACCTTGATGTCCGAAATAGCAGGCGCGGCCTCTATTTCATAATCAACCCAAGTAACTTTTTCGTCAACCTTCTTTCCAATAAAATAAAGGGAATCAGGTTTTCCATTGACACGCAGGTTGAATTTTCCTTCAACATAAGCTTTTAAATATTTTTCAAACTGTGGACTTGTCGGAGCAACTTGTAAAACCTGCCCCAATCTATCTGTCGACAACTTTATCGAAGCCTTTATCAATTTATTATCAGGAAATATTTCGATATCAGTAGTAGAGATGTTGAAGCCCTGTCCGAACAGGCTCAAACATCCTAAAAAAAAAAGATCAAAAAACTATATCGTCTTTCCATAACATTTCTTATTTTAATTCCTATATAATATAGAGCAAAGATAAACCTTTTAAATCTAAAAATTCTTCTAACTATTTTTAATTTAATACAAAAACAATTAAAAAACATACTAATATAGGAATCAATATATTTATTTTAAATATTTTATTCTTTTTAAGAAAAAAAACATGTCACAACATAATAATACTACCCCCTAAAGATCATAGAAAAAACATGCCACACTCCTCTGACGACGGCTACAACAAGCATGGAATCGAAGAAATTAACCGTAGACAATGGATTCCTCCCCTCGTAAGCTTGTTTTTACTCTTCATCGGACTGTACATAGACCATTCCCTCCAACTCTCATTTTTCAAAGGGATCATCTGATCTATCTGGTACACGATCTCCTACCTCCTGTAGGCCTGCCCGTAATTGTACAGATTCTACAACAAATCGTTCAAAAAACTTCTTTACCGAATTTTTTCTGATGTCCGTCACCACACTCGGAGCTCTTTATATCGAAGAATACCCTGAGGCAGTCTCCGTAATGCTCTTCTATACCATGGGAGAACTGCTTCAAGAAACTGCCATTCACCGAGCAAAAAAAGCATCAAATTCTTGCTCGACATACAACTCGAAACGGCTGACGTGCTGAGAAACGGAATCTATGAAAAAGTCCATCCCGATACCGTTAACATTGGCGAAATTATCCAAGTAAAATCGGGAGAAAAAAATACCGCTTGACTGTGTACTAATCAACGGGTCAAGTTCCTTATTCAACACTCTACTTTGACAGGAGAAAGTCGGACCAAAAGCCTCAAAGAAGGACAGACTACTCTGGCAGGAATGATCAATATTCAAAAAATAGTCGACATTCAAGTCAATCGCTCATTCAACGAAAGCTCTTTAGCCGCATACTTGACCTGATGAAACATCCTCCTCCAAAAAAACAAGACTGAACAACTCATCCGACGCTTGACTAAAATTTATACTCCTATAGTAGTCGGAATCGCCCTACTGGTATTCTTTTCACCCTATTTCTTCGTAGAAGAATTATACCTTCAAGACTTGGTTGTACAGAGCGATGATCTTTTTGATGATTTCTTGCCCCTGTGCGTTGGTAACCTCCATTCCACTGAGTTATTTCGGAGGAATAGGAGCCGCCTCTAGAAGCAGAATTCTTTTTAAAGGATCCAACTACCTGGACTTGATCACTCAGATCAATACTGTCGTTATAGATAAAACTGGAACTCTGACCAAAGGCATTTTCAAAGTACAAAAAATAGAACCCAAAAACATCAGTCAAGAAGAGCTTTTATTCTCGACGACTACTCTCGAATCAAAATATACCCACCTGACAGCTAAAGCCATCTATGAATGGGCCTCAATCCAAAAGATTGACTACCGGAGAACCATTGTCGAAAATATAGAAGAAATCCCCAGTTACGGATTAAAAGGAATAATCAACAAAAAAATGTTCTTTCCGGAAACACCAAACTCTTGAAAAAATTTAAGGTTGCCTACCCTGATGAGATCAATCAAGAACTAGAAACCATCGTAGTGGTTTCCGTAGACGGAAAATTTTCCGGCCATTTCGTCATAGCCGACGAGATTAAAGAAGACGCTCCGGAAGCTATTAAACAAATACGAAGCGTGGGTATAGACAAGATCATCATGCTCTCAGGAGATAAAAGTTCCGTTGCACAACGGATAGCTGCACAAATCGATATCAACGAAGTTTACGGAAACCTGCTTCTTGAAGACAAAGTCTAACAAATAAAACAACTCAAAAAAGACCCCTCAAGAGTTTTAGCTTTCGTAGGGACGGAATCAACGATGCTCCGGCGCTCGACACAAGCGATATCGGAATTGCAATGGGAGGTCTCGGAAGTGACGTAGCCATAGAAAAGGCATATATCGTCATCCAAACCGATTAACCCTCTAAAATCGCTACAACAGTCAAAATCGGTAAAGCCACCCGATCCGTCATTTGGCAAAACATTACGCTCTCCTTCACGGTTAAAGTCATTGTGCTGATCTTGGGTACGGGGGTATTACTACAATGTGGAAAGCTGTATTCGCGGATGTAGGCGTATCAATGATCACAATATTGAACGCCATACGCATTCAAAATATGTCTTTTTAAAAAGCCCATTCTTTCATTAGAAAAAAAATAAAAATTGATTCCGGATGTTGGATTTTTATTCGATTAGTATCAATACGAGAACGTTGCATGAGAGAAGGGTTTTAAAATATTTGTAATATCAATATATTGTTTCCTATACTTGGAGTAGAAAATAAAAAAATTCGTCTCTATTCTCAGAAGAACCGCACAAATAAGCTTTATTTAACTATATATGGAACGTTTTACCAGAAGGAGTGAGTTTTTCAAAAAATTAAACATTTTGATCCATTGGGAATGGATGGAGAAAGAAATAAGAAAAACATATCAAAAAGGCCCGGGAATAAAAGGCAACCTGCTTACAGTAGAATATCGATTCTTAAGATAATGCTTTTGACTTACTGGTATGATCTCAATCATGAGGAACGGAAGAATTGGTAAAAAAATTATTGAGCTGCATGCGCTTTTGTGGTTTTCGATTGGAAGATCAGATCCCAGAACATATGACTCTACGCAGATTTCGCAATGAAATAGTATCCAAAAAGCATATGAGCGTTTACTGAAAAAATCAATAAGAAATTAGAAAAGCATCAGGCGATAGTGTAAAAAAAGGAGTATAGTAAAAACGAGTATTACAGTAATTCCCCTTGCTCCAAAGGGTTCTCCTACCTACGTAGTGGAAGATCGGAAGAAGAGGGAGAAAAGAAAATCAATCAAAAAAAGCAAGGGTAAAAAAAAGAGACTGAATAAGGAGTAAATACTCAAGATAAATGGATCAAAAAATCAGGTAAACTCTACTACGGATACAAGAAGCACATAGGGGGAGGGGGATGACATGATACTAGCAGTACATAACATAGCCGCTAATGAGCATGATTGTAGAGGGCTAAAGTTATATTAATAAGCAAACTAGGATATAACCCTCAAAGAAGTATATGAAGACAAAGGTTACCAAGTTCCAGCCAACGTGTTTTACTTTCATGGTAGGGCATCAAACACCGCATACAGAAAAAAAACTATAGCCCGTCCTTAAGTAGGGATAGCTATATTATTCAATAAATTAGTGAATAAAAACCCGATGGGTAGTAGAACGTACTTTTGGCAGTATAAAGCGTTGCTTTAGATCAGGAAAGCCTCGTTACAAAAGATTAGCTCGTGTGCATGCCCGTCTCTTATGGAGACTATGGCTCATAATTTTGTATTGTATCTCTGGTATTATTATGAACTTTTTATAAAAATAGATATTATTAATTTGTTTATTAATCAATAAAACATCAAATATAATATAAAAAACTAAAGACACTTATTCTTCAACAAAACCTATCTAAGAGGCTGAATAAACGTAATCCATCTTAAGAGAATGTCTCACTACGAGGTAAAAGTCCGCTTGGGATAAAAAGGCTAACTCTAATATTGATAAGCATCTACTATCACTCCTGTTTTAACTATCGACTGATGCTTTTCTAATTCCTTATTGATATTTTTCAGTAAGCTATCATATCCTTTTTGGCTACTATTTCATTGCGAAATCTGTACAGAGAGTCGTATGATCTGGGATCTGATCTTCCAATATAAAAACACAAAATCGCATACAGCCCAAGTTTTTTCACCAATTCTTCCGTTCCTACATCACTTAGATCATACTAGTGACTCAAAAGCGTTATCTTAAATAACGATATTCCACTGTAGGTAGGTTGCCTTTTATTTTCTGGTCTTTTTGATATATTTTCTTATTTTTTTTATACACTTTCCAGTAGCTCAATGTTTTTAACCTTTTGAAGAAAATCACTCCTTCTGGTAGAATCTTCCATATATAGTTCAGTAAAGTTTATTTGCGAGGTGCTTCTAGGCATAGAGCCGGTTTTTTTTGTTTTCTACTCCAAACAGACGAAATAATATATTGATTTACAAATATTTTAAAATCTTTCTATCATACAACATTATCGACTCGTACATGAGATAAAATTATACGAATAAGTTCAATTTTTGATACTTTTTCTTGCATTTCTGGATCCGGAAACTCTATTTATGGAGACAAAAATTGAATTTCTTCCTCCGGAAACGTGAAAAAAATTGATACGACCTTACCTGTAAGGCGGAGAAAAAAGTCAAGTGTGATTTCGTGTTTTAAATAGTATTCTATGAATCTCTATTTCCCTAGAGATCTTGATTCCCGTAATCGGTTAATTATCAATAACTAATATTTTAAAAGGTTTAATCGTTATGAATCGGCTGATTCAATAATCTTTTTTCGAGAAAAGCTACGAGCTTTTTGTGTCTAATCATGTCTCGCAGCGCATCGTATAAGGGAAGCAGGTAAAGATTCGAGACCATTGTTTTAAAGAGGATTACCTTTATTTAGTCTCATAGATGGCTTCGTTGGATATGATGGAGATTTAGCCTTTTATATCGTATTCGAAACAGACTGATTATAAATTAATTAATCATATCTGTTTTTATGAACCGTGCATAATGTTCCAGGGGGACGATACAAATTATGAGAATCTTCTCATGAAAGAAGGAGGTTAAAATGTTTGTAAATCAATATATTGTTTCGTATACTTGGAGTAAGAAATAAAAAAATTCGGCTCTATGCTCAGAAGCACCGCACAAATAAGTTTTAGTGAACTATATATGGAACGTTCTACTAGAAGGAGTGAGTTTTTTAAAAGGTTATACACCTTGATCCACTGGGAAATGTATGGAGAAAAAAATAAGAAAAATACATCAAAAAGGCCAGGGATAAAAGGCCATTTTGCTTACAGTGGAATATCGTTATTTAAGATGATGCTTTTGATTCACTGGTATGATCGCAGTGATGTAGGAACGGAAGAATTGGTGAAAGAGCTCTTGATCTGCATGCGCTTTTGTGATTTTCGATTGGAAAATCAGATCCCAGATCATACGACTCTATGCAAATTTCGAAATGAAATAGTAGACAAAAAATCATATGAGCTCTTACTGAAAAAGATCAATAAGGAATTAGAAAAGCATCAGGCGATAGTTAAAACAGGAGTGATAGTAGATGCCATTATTACAGTGAGTCCCCTTGCTCCCAAGGGGCTCCTACCTATGTAGTGGAGAATCGGAAGGAAGAGGGGATAAAGTAAATCAGTCAAAGAAAAGAAAGGGTAAAAAAAGAGACTCAATCAGGAGTAGACGCTCAAGGAAAATGGCTCAAGAAATCAGGTAAACTCTACTACGTATACAAGAAGCACATGGGTGGTATAAAAATGGAATGATACTAGCTTTACATAGCGTATCAGCCAATGAGCATGATAGTAGAGGGCTAAAGCCATTAATAAGAAAACTAGGATATAAACCCAGAGAAATATAGACAGACAAAGGTTACCAATGACCAGCCAACGTGTTTTACTTTCATACTCGAGGCATCAAAGACTGTATACAGAAGAATGGCTATAGGAACCGTCCCTTAAGTAGGGATAGCTATATTATTCAAATAATTAGTGAGTAAAGCCTGATGGGTAGTACAACGTACTTTTGGCAGTATAAGTCGTTGGTTTGGATTAGGCAAGGCTCATTACAAAGGATTAGCTCGTGTTCATGCCCAGCATATTATGGAGGCTATGGCTCATAATTTATATCGTTCCCCTGGAATTATTATTATTTTTTTTTCATAAAAAAATATAATTAATTAATTATATAATTAAACAGTTTTCGAATACAATGTGAAAGACTAAAATCTACATCTTCTCTAACGAAACCCATCTAAGATCCTGAATAAATCTAATCCACAATTAACACAATGGTCTCACAATGTGAAAGACTAAGTCTACATCATATCTAACGAAACTCATATAGGAGCTGAATAAACTAATTCACCATTAATACAATGGTATAGAACCTTTTTTAAGAACATTTTCATACGGAAAAAGCTTTCGTTTACGCCACCTATGACAAATCTGAAATAGGCCTATATCAATTCGGGTACATCGTAGAAAAAGAAAAAATGAACAAACTATTCAAACAATATTTTGACACCTGGAAATCCCGACACCCGATAGAAAGAGAGTTCATACATATTGCACAAAAAAAATTCAAGATGAACCTAAAATAGCATTTTAATCCGTCGGGCAATATCATTTACACCATAGACTATGACATCGAAACAGTTAATACTGAAATTAACCACACCGAAATAACATTAAAACGAAAAGGACGTGTCTCCATGTCCATAGATTTATACGTCA
Organism: Flavobacteriales bacterium Tduv; assembly: GCA_047528255.1. Classification (GTDB taxonomy): domain Bacteria; phylum Bacteroidota; class Bacteroidia; order Flavobacteriales; family Blattabacteriaceae. The sequence goes on from CP180024.1 coordinate 436,531, forward strand.
CGTATGAAAATATCTCTCAAAAGATCTATTATATTCCTTTGAGAACGATGCGAGGCTCAAAAAACAACGAAACACCGGAAATCAAAAAAATCATACTACTCTACTTGGTTTGAACGTAAAAAAAACTATTCATTCAAATACCCTAATTCGATGGAAAACATTATCCTCGAAGAAAATCTTCCGTCTCGAAGATGTCAATTACGAAAACAACATATGGCTCGAAAAGAAAAATAGATTTTAATTTGAGATAGCCTTCAAATATTTAAGCCGATGCTACTAGCCGTCAATATTGGAAACTCCAGCCTACGTTTCGGCCTTTTCGAAAAAGAAAAAGCTGAATGCAAAAAATCCTGGATCATCAACAGCAAGCCCTGGCGCGCCCTGGATGAATATTCCATGATCTTTCAAAACTTTTACAAACAATATAAAGTAGCGCCCGAGTCCGTCCAAAACATTGTTATAGGATCAGTAGTCCCTCCTCTGACAAACATCGTAAGAGAAGCCCTATACAAAATTCATCAAATCGTCGCGATAATTGTAGATCGCTACACACCGTCATCCGTAAAACATCAATCACATCAACTCGGAACAGATCTCTACGCCAATGCCATAGCCGCCCATATTCTGCATAAAAAAACTTCTCTGATCATCGATTTTGGAACGGCATTGAGCCTGACCTGTGTAGATAAAACAGGACAGTTTCGAGGTGTAGTTATTGCCCCAGGCGTAAATACAGCGCTAAACGCACTGATCAGCAATACGGCCCAACTCTCTCAAATCGAACTGCAAAAGCCCTCAACCGTATTGGGCCTTCAGAGCGACGCCTGTATACAAAGCGGGATGATCTACGGATACCTAAGCATGGTAGAAGGATTGATCGATCGCATCAACCAAGAACTACAGACAAGTTGTTTTGTTATCGCCACGGGAGGTTTATCTCATATCTATGCTCCTTTGACAAATAAAATTCATTTTTCAGATAAGCTCAACACTATTAAAGGGCTAAAAATACTTCACCAAATACAACTTAATAGTTAAAAAATATATAATTAATAATTAAATATTTGTATTTCTAAAAATAGAACGTTGCATGAGTGCAGGAAAATAAAATATTTGTAAATCAATATATTGTTTCGTCTATTCTGGAGTAGAAAATAAAAAAATTCGGCTCTATGCTCAGAAGCAGAGCACAAATAAGCTTTAGTGAACTATATATGCAGCGTTCTACCAGAAGGAATGAGTTTTTGAAAAGGTTAAATACCTAGTGATTCACTAGGAAGTGATGGAAAAAGAAATAAGAAAAATATATCAAAAAGGCCAGGGAATAAAAGGCCAACCTGCTTACAGTGGAATATCGTTATTTAAAATGATATTTTTGATTCACTGGTATGATCTCAGTGATGTAGGAACGGAAGAATTGTTGAAAAAATCCTTGTGCTGCATGCGCTTTTTTTGTTTTCGATTAGAAAATCAGATCCAGATCATACGACTCTATGCAAAGTTCGAAATGAAATAATAGCCAAAAAGGTATATAAGCTCTTACTGAAAAAGATCAATAAGGAATTAGAAAAGCATCAGACTATAGTTAAAACAAGAGTGATAGTAGATGGCAGTATTACAGTGAGTCGCTTTGCTCCCAAGGGAATTGTTATCTACGTAATCACGGATCGGAAAGAAGAGGAGCAAAAGCAAATCACTCAAAGAAAAGCAAGGATAAAAAAAGAGACTCAATCAGGAGTAGACATTCAAGGAAAATGGATCAAGAAATCAGGTAAGCTCTACTACGGATAAAAGAAGTACATAGGGAGGTGTAAAAATGGAATGGATACTAGCATTACATAGCGTAGTAGCCAATGAGGATGATAGTAGAGGGCTAAAGCCATTAATAAGCAAACTAGAATATAAACCTAGAGAAGTATATGCAGACAAAGGTTACTAAATTACACTCAACATGTCTTACAATGAGAACATTGTGTTAATGGTGAATTACGTTTATTCAGTCTCCTAGAGGGGGTTCGTTAGAGAAAATTTAGATTTAGTCTTTCACATTATATTCGAAAACTGTTGATTATAAATTAATTAATTATATCTATTTTTATGGACAGCACATAATAATTCCAGGGGTACGATACAAATTATGAGCCATAGTCTCCATAATATGCTGGGCATGCACACGAGCTAATCCTTTGTCACGAGCCTTTCCTGATACAAACCAACGCTTTATACTGCCAAAAGTACGTTCTATTACCGATCGAGTTTACTCACTAATTTATTGAATAACATAGTTATACCTAATTAAGCAATGGTTCCTATAGACTTTCTTCTGTATACGGTCTTTGATGCCTTTACTATGAAAATAAGAGACGTAAGCATCATCTTAAATAACGATATTTCACTGTATGCAGGTTGAACTTTTATTCCCTGGCTTTTTGATATATTTTTCTTATTTCTTTTTCTATCCCTTCTCAGTGGATCAAGGTATTTAATCTTTTGAAAAACTCACTCTTTCTGGTAAAACGTTCTATATATAGTTCACTAAAACTTATTTGTGTGCTGCTTCTGAGCATAGAGCTGAATTTTTTATTTTATATTCCCTATATACAAAACAATATATTGATTTACAAATATTTTAAGCTCCTTTTCCCATGCAACGGTCTCACTTTCATAGTCAAGGCATCAAAGATCGTATACAGAAGAAAGCCTATAGGAACGCCCCTTAAGTAGGGTAGCTATATTATTCAACATAATTAGTGACTAAAACCCGATGGGTAGTAGAACCTACTTTTGGCAAGATAAAGCGTTGGTTTAGACCAGGAAAGGATCGTGACAAAGGATTAGCTCGTGTACATGCCCAGTATCTTATGGAGGATATGGTGCATAATTTGTATCGTTACTCTGGTATTATTATACGCAGTTCATAAAAATATACATAATTAATTAATTTATAATTAATAGTTTTTTCGAATACAATGTGAAAGACTAAATCTATATCGTTCTCCAACGAACCTCATTTAGGAGGTTGAATAAACGTAATTCACCATTAACACAATGGATCGGCTGTTAGATTAGCTCGTATCCATCCAGAATCTTATGGATGCTATGGCTCATAATTTGTATCGTAGCCCTGGGGCATTATTATGCGCTGTTCATAAAAAAGATATAATTAATTAATTTACAATAAATAGTCTTTCGAAGACAATATGAAAGCGTAAGTCTACATTGTTCTTTAACGAAGCTCATCTAGGAGATAGAATAAACGTAATTCACCATTAATACAATGGTCTCGAAATAACATATTGATTTACAAATATTTTAAGAGCCTTCTCTCATGCAATATTCTCAATTAATAAGATACGGCACAATGATCAGCTATTCATCGAAAGAAGAAATTCTTCGTTGTTTTGTGTCCTAACGATACGTGTTTTTAAGAACTCCATGGCCTCTACAGGATTCATGTCAGAGAGATGTTTGCGCAAGATCCACATCCTTTGTATGGTCTTCGGATCAAATAACAAATCATCTTTTCGTGTGCTGGAAGACACTAAATCTATGGCTGGGTAAATTCTTTTGTTGGCTATTTTTCTGTCGAGTTGCAGCTCCATATTTCCCGTTCCTTTGAATTCTTCAAATATTACCTCATCCATTTTAGATCCGGTGTCTATCAGGGCAGTGGAAATGATGGTCAGCGACCCTCCGTTTTCGATGTTTCTAGCTGCACCGAAGAACCTTTTCGGTTTATGCATGGCATTGGAGTCTATCCCTCCCGAGAGCACTTTACCCGAAGCCGGAGCTACGGTATTGAAAGCTCTTGACATACGGGTGATGGAATCCACCACAATGCAGACATCGTGACCGCATTCAACCATTCTTTTGGCTTTTTCCGAAATGATATTGACTACTTTCACGTGTCTTTCTGCCGGTTCGTCGAAGGTTGAAGAAATAACCTCTGCCTTGACACTGCGTTGCATGTCGGTGACCTCTTCGGGGCGCTCGTCAATCAGTAATATAATTAAATATACTTCGGGATGATTAGCAGCGATGGCATTGGCTATTTCTTTCAGTAGTGTGGTTTTTCCGGTTTTCGGAGGTGCTACGATCATGCCGCGTTGGCCTTTTCCGATGGGTGTAAATAGCTCTATGATTCGTGTGGAGAGCGTAGCGTTTTTCCCCGAAAGGTTGAATTTTTTGTTGGGGAAGAGCGGTGTCAAATGTTCAAACGAGGTTCTATCTCTTACATAGGAGGGGGGACGACCGTTGATCTCGATGATTTTTATCAAAGGGAAATATTTTTCTCCTTCCTTCGGAGGGCGCACCTCTCCTCTGATGGTATCCCCTGTTTTCAAACCAAAGAGACGTATCTGGGATTGGGAGACGTAAACATCATCCGGAGAGGCTAGATAATTAAAATCGGAAGATCTCAAAAAACCATAGTTTTCGGGCATAATTTCCAACACGCCTTCGCTAACAACAAGACCTTCAAATTCGTAGTCCGCAGCTCGGTATTTATTATATCTCTGAGATGGATTGTCTGATGTAGTGGATGATTGAGATTCGGATCGGTCCTTTTTTTTCCAATTTTGGTTGGGATATTGATGCTTTTTCTGTGGTTTGTTGAGATCTTCTTGAATTTTTCTTGAAGAAGACTTGATATATTCTTGAGTAGTGTCTTTATGATGTATCGGTTTTGGCTTTTCGAGTAGGGCTTCAGTAGTGGGTAAAGGTGAATCTGCTTCGAAGTTTTTTCTGTTTTTTTTTTCGTTTTTTTTAGGGAGATCGTTTTTAACGGGAATGATGGGAGTGGAAAAACTTTCTTTAACATCCAGAGCGGATATGATTCTTTCCAGGAGTTCGTTCTTTCGGAGTTGTGTAGTGTTCTTCAGCTTTAAAGATCGTGCAATCTCTTGCAGTTCAAAAAGCCTTTTAGCTTTTAATGTGACAATATCAAACATAAGATATGTAGTGATTGGATTGTATTTTATTATTTCGATTTGTGAGAGGTATTGAAATACTTTCTAGAAGGGAAGTGTAATCAAGACTGCAATAATACAAATTAATTTAACCACCAATGGAAAAAAGTTAATAAATTTGGTTGGCTATGATGTTTTAATTTTATGTTATACCGTATTCAGACGATTTATTTGCTCATTGTAACATTCATTTCCGGTTTGTCCTCGAGATATTCTCCATTTTGGTATTTTTACAGTAATATACATTATGATTTACATGATCATGGAGATCAAATTATAGTTTTATTCTTTACGCTGATCACGGCCTTTTCTTTTTTTAATATTTTTTTATTCAAAAAAAGAGACTGGCAAATACATATTAATCGGCTTAATATCGTGGTAAATACAGTGCTTCTTACATTAATTTTTTATAGGATATGTACTTCTCCTGAGATCTATCATTATTTGTATATGGTGATTAATGGATTGATCCCTATATCATCCATTCTTTTATTGGATTTTAGCAATAAATCTATTCGGAAAGACAGCTCTTTGATAAAGTCAATGAATAGAATTCGTTGAAGAGCTAGTTACGGAATCTAATTTTTTGAAGAGTTATTTTTCACTTAAGTCCCCAAACCCTGCCATAAAAATAGGGATAATTTCTCTATTTTTATATTTTTATTACATTCGCCTTGTAAAAAATAAGGGTTGTATGTCAAAACTACGATTCAAGTTCCTAACTGACGCTAATGCAAGAACTCCGAGGGAGTTTAAAATTCCGGCTAGATTAGCAATCATTTACGCAGAAAACGTGTTTTCTGAATATGCCATGCAGGAATACTTGACCAAAGACGCTTTTGCCTACTTGAGAAACGCTGCGCATGAAGGAGGGGAAATTTCAAGAGCCATCGCAGATCAGATAGCTGTAGCAATGAAAGATTGGGCACAGTCCAAAGGAGCTACGCATTACACTCATTGGTTTCAGCCACTCACCGGCGTCACTGCCGAAAAACATGATGCGTTCCTCTCACCCGTAGGAAGCGGGCGAGCCATAGAACATTTTAACGGATCGATGCTCGTGCAACAAGAACCCGATGCCTCCAGTTTTCCTTCGGGAGGTATACGAAACACCTTTGAAGCTCGAGGATATACAGCTTGGGATCCATCATCTCCGGCTTTTGTTATCGGGACTACTCTGTGCATCCCTACAGTATTCGTATCGTATACCGGAGAAGCTCTTGATTATAAGACTCCGCTTTTGCGGGCCTTACAAGCAGTAGATCAAGCCGCTACAGAAGTGGTAAAATATTTCGATAAAAACGTGCAAAAAGTCAACGCTACTTTGGGTTGGGAACAGGAATATTTTCTTATTGACTCAGCTCTGTTCAATCTGCGGCAAGATTTGGTCTTGACAGGGAGGACTCTATTGGGACGCAATTCAGCTAAAGGTCAACAATTGGAGGATCATTATTTCGGCTCCATTCCCAATCGAGTGATGTATTATATGCGTGAACTTGAAGCCGAATGCATGCGTTTGGGCATACCCGTATCTACACGGCACAATGAAGTGGCTCCGAATCAATTTGAGCTGGCTCCGATATTTGAAGAAGTCAATTTGGCAGTAGATCATAACTCGCTTTTGATGGATGTGATGAATCGCGTAGCACGTCAACATCATTTTAGAGTTCTCTTGCATGAAAAACCTTTTGCAGGAGTCAACGGGTCAGGTAAGCATTGCAATTGGTCTTTGGCTACACACAAGGGCGAGAATCTTTTGGCTCCCGGTAAGAATCCCAAGAAAAACCTCCAATTTCTAACCTTTTTCGTCAATTCTATCAAAGCCGTGCATGATCATGCTGATTTGCTCCGTGCTAGCATTGCCTCGGCCGGCAATGAACATCGCCTCGGCGCTAACGAAGCACCTCCGGCAATCATCTCCGTCTTTATAGGTAGCTATCTGCAAAAAGTTCTTAATGAGCTTGAAAAAGTCAGCAAAGGAAACCTCTCTCCAAGCGAAAAGACCGAGCTCAAACTCAATTTGATCGGAAAGATCCCGGAAATTCTATTGGACAACACTGATCGTAACAGAACTTCACCCTTTGCCTTCACGGGCAATAAATTCGAATTCAGAGCCGTAGGTTCATCGGCCAATTGCGCTGAACCGATGATCGTATTGAATAGCATCATGGCTCAGCAATTGAAGCTGTTTAAAAAAGAAACGGATGAGTTCATCGAGAAAAAGAATATGAAAAAAGATGACGCGATCCTGAATATATTGAGAGAATACATCAAATCTTCGAAAGAAATCCTTTTCGAAGGCGATGGATACAGCGAAGATTGGATTAAAGAAGCAAAAAAAAGAGGTTTGAGCAATCATCAAACCACGCCTTTGGCCTTGAAAGGCGAAAAACGTAACGAATATATCCGATTGTTTGAGGAGAACGGAGTTCTTACAGAGAGAGAATTTTTGGCTCGCAGCGAAATCAAGTATGAAAAATACGTCAAGATCCTCACCATAGAAGCTTCCGTATTAGCCGATATCGCTACCAATCAGGTCATCCCCGCAGTTATTGAATATCAAAATCGTTTAATCGATAACGTAAAAGGGATCAAGACGATTTATGGCTATACATTTAAAGATTTGGCTCGGCCACAATTACATCTGATTGAATCTCTATCACATCATATAATGGACATCCAAGATTCGGTAAATAGACTACGCATCGAGGAAGAAAAAGCTTTGTCTCATCAAGACGTTCATTCCGTAGCAGAAGCTTTTTCCCTTCAAATAAAACCTCTATTGGAAGAGATCCGCACACATTGTGATGCCGTAGAGGACATCGTTGATGATGCACTTTGGCCTTTACCTAAGTACAGAGAATTGTTATTCATCTGATGGCAATTCCCCTTTCGAGCCCTCTGTGCGAAAGATAAAACTCATGAAAGAAACTGTATTGATAAATAGATTGCAGGCCATGCAGCAACGCTTCGACGAGATCGCCGACTTGATCATCCGATCTGATGTCATCGCAGACCAAAAGAGGTATGCTGTGCTTTCCCGTCAATACAAAGAACTGGAAAAAGTAGTGCAAACTTATCGGAGCTATTTGGTTCAGAAAGATATCGTTCGTGAAGCCGATGATATGTTGGCTACGGAGAAAGATGCAGAGATGCGTGACATGGCTCAGGCTGAAAAAAACGAGGCATTGGACAGGCTGAAAGAATTGGAAAAAAAAACACGAATTTTATTGATAACCAAAGATCCTAAGGATGACAAAAACGCCATTATCGAGTTACGCTCCGGAACCGGAGGGGATGAGGCATGTATATTTGTAGAGGATGTTTTTCGGATGTATACGATGTACTTCAAGGAAATGGACTGGTCTTTCGAGATCCTCAACGCTCAGCCGGGGACGGTAAAAGGTTATAGAGAGTTCATTATTAATGTGCACGGAGCAGGGGCTTACGGCTCCTTGAAATTTGAGTCAGGCGTACATCGCGTGCAGCGCGTCCCGAAGACCGAATCACAAGGCCGACTGCATACTTCAGCTATCACCGTTGCAGTCTTGCCCAAAGCCGAAGATGTCGATGTTGAAATCAATCCGTCTGATATCAAAAGAGATACCTTTCGATCCAGCGGTGCAGGGGGGCAACATGTGAACAAAACAGAGTCGGCCGTACGTTTGACACATATTCCTACCGGTGTTTTGGTTGAATGTCAAGAGGAACGTTCACAACACAAGAATTTTGAAAAAGCCATGATCGTATTGCGTTCGCGGATCTATCAGATTGAGTTAGAACGGTTAACACAACAGCGAGCTGATGAAAGAAAATCTTTACTTTCTACAGGAGATCGTTCGGCCAAAATTCGAACTTACAATTACCCTCAGGGACGAGTAACAGATCATCGCATCAATAAATCTATCTATGCTCTTGAGGAATTTTTGAATGGCCGCATCCAGGAGATGATCGATGCGCTGAAAATAGCCGAAAACGCTGAAAGGCTTAAAAGTAAAGAGGTTTAAAAATTTCTTCGTTTCTCACATTAAGAGAGCATTGTGTTAATGCTGAATTACGTTTATTCAACCATCCTAAATGGGCTTTGTTAGAGAACGATGTAGATTTAGTCTTTCACATTCTATTCGAAATACTATTGATTATAAATTAATTAATTATATTTGTTTCTATGAACAGTACATAATAACGCCAGGGAAACGATACAAATTATACGCCATCGCCTCCATAAGAGGCGAGGTATTTACACGAGCTAATCCTTTATAACGCGTCTTTCCTGATCCAAAGGAACGCTTTATAATGCCAAAAGTACGTTCTAGTACCCATCAGGGGGGATTCGCTAATTATGTTGAATAATATAGATATCCTGCTTAAGATATGGGGCCTGTAAGATTTTTTGTGTATACGGTATTTGATACCTCGACTATAAAAGTGAAACCATTGTATTAATAGTGGATTACGTTTATTCAGCCCATCTAGGAGGCTGAATAAACGTAATCCACTATTAACACAATGGTCTCGTTCCATATATAGCTTTACTAAAGCTTAGTTACGCGGTGCTTCTGAGTATAGCCGGGAATCTTTTTTTTATTTTCTATTCCAAATAGACGAAATAATATATTGATATACAAATATTTTACTCTCTCCCCCTTCTCTCATACAAAATTTTTATTTTATTACAAGACTCTTTCTACCACCCCTTCTTTATACTCGAGTGATATATTAGGATTTACGAAAAAAACTTTTGAAACCTTATCTGACAAAGGAAGCCACATGAGACTGGGACGAACATCGATAATCAACTGATAATTTATTTTTTCACTCAACATCTGAATATGTTTCCCGGGCTCCCAAAAAGTTCTCTTACCATCATTATATATCACTTTATCGACTTCTATTTGAAGTACATTACAACCTAATAAAGCAATTTTTAAGAAGGTATATCCGTCACTCCGTTGTTGTATAAAAAGTTTATCCCCAGTCTTTTTGGAAAGGCTCTTTTCCAGAGGTAGATTGATATACTCAACCTGATAAACGACTTCTCTGACGTATTCCTTCGAAAGCTTGAAAAAGGCCCAAAGAGAAAAAGAAAAAAATAAACATATAGGAAAAGTCCTTCCAAAGGATTTATTAAAAATAAAAGCTTCTTGATCAATCCTTTTTCCCATATCTTGTATAAATAGTTATAAGATAGAATCAAAAAAAACTTCGGATTTTTATCTGACTTAAACACTCTGATTTTCTATATCTTTTTGTTTCTTTATAGATTCTGCATTCTGTGCATAACGCAATTGGGTAATATCTCTGGAAACGGCAGTACGTTCAAATTTAATCTTTCCTGCTGAAGTTTCTACAACACATGCATCATCAGTGAGTTCTACCACTTTGCCATGTATGCCACCATTCGTCACTACTCGATATCCTCTCTTAAGCGCTTGCTGAAATTTTTTATCTGATTTTTGCCTCCGCAATTGAGGACGTATCATAAAAAAGTAAAATACCACAAACATTAAAAAAATCATCAAAAGCATATTTGACAAAGATTGCCGCTGGGCCTGTAAAATAATCAATGTAGAAACCATGAAATTAAATATTTATTTTCTGACTGTTTAACAAAAGCTCTAACATAAAGGTTCTATCTTTCTCCATTGCATTAGTAGACAAAGTAACGGTTTTCTATTAGAATCCTGTAATCCCCCTTCCGAATCAAATATCACTTTTACAACTCCGGAATCACCAAGATAGACCATTATTTTAAGGTGGATTACATCTATTCAGCCTACTAGATGCACTTCGTTGGAGACGATGGGTTTTATCTTTTTATATTATATTCGAAATACTATTGATTATAAATTAATTAATTATATTTATTTTCATAAATAGTACATAACGATCTCAGGAGCACGATACAAATTATGCCCATAACCTCCATAAGATGCTGGGCATGCACACGAGGTAATCTTTTGTAACGAGCCTTTCCTGTCCAAACCAACGCTTTATACTTCCAAAAATGAGTTCTATTACTCATCGATTTTTACTCACTAATTATTTTGAATAATATAGCTACCCTACTTAAGGGACAGTTCCTATAGAATTTCTTCTGTATTTAAACCTCTACTATGAAAGTAAAACACGTTGGCTCGCTCTTGGTAACCTTTTTCTTGATATACTTCTCTGGGTTTATACCTTAGTTTGGTTATTAATGATTTTAATCCTTTTCTACTATCATTCCTATTTTAACTATCACTTGATACTTTTCTAATTCCTTATTAATCTTTTTCAATAAGCTCTCATATGTTTTTTTAGCTACTATTACATTGAAAAATATGCAAAAATCGTATGATCTAGGATCTGATCTCCCGATAGAAAAACAAAAATAGCATGCAGTCTATGGAATCTTTTAACAATTCTTACGTTGCTACATCACTGTAGATCATATCAGTTCTTCAAAAGAAGCATCTTAAATAACGATATTCCACTGTAGGCAGATTGCGTTTATTTCCTGGTCTTTTTGATATATTTTTATTATTTTTTATCTATCCGATTTCCAGCTGATCAATGTGTTTAATCTTTTGAAAAACTCACTCCTTCTGGTAGAACGTTCCATATATAGTTAGCTAAAGGTTAGCTGCTCTATGCTTCTGAGCATAGATCCGAATCTTTTTTTATTTTATACTCCAAATACACGAAACAATATATTTGATTTACAAATACCCTCCCTTTCTATCATGCAACATTATCGTTCCATATATAGCTCACTAAAGCTTATTTGTGCGGTACTTCTAAGCATAGAACCGAATTTTTTTATTTTCTACTCCAAATGTACGAAACAATATATTGATTTACAAATATTTTACCCTCCTTCTCCCATGTAACATTCTCTCTACATCTTCTCTAACAAAGCCCATCTAGTAGGCTGAATAAACATAACCCACCATTAACACAATGATATCAATATGGATCTTTCGTCTTATTTTTTTTCTCAATCATGACGGGTAGACTCGATAAGAGGCCTTGAGAAATTCTTGTGTAATATTCGAAGGGTTGGGATAACCAACGTCATGCCTGAAACATCATGATAAATCGAAGCAGTCAAAATTTTTTTCAATAGGAAGAAACCTTGCAGAGGTTCCAATAGGAACCTAAAATTTATCAATCCGATAGTGCTCTTTTTATAATTGATTTTACGGTATCCCAACCTAAAGCTTCTCCCAATAAAAAGAAAATTGAATAGATGCACGAGTTTATTTGCGTGTGAAAATGATGGCAAATTGTTAACTACATGACTTCGGAAGAGGTACAATATCATTACTGTCCCATCCATGATCCAACCCTAAAATTTATCGATATCACTGACGTTGAAGTGTGTGATTATTGTACTCTTCAAAACACATGAGGTTTTTAAGTTCGTCTGGTTGTGATAATTCGATTTGAATGATCCAGCCTGCGTCGTAAGGTGATCTATTGATAGTTTCAGGATTGGTTTCTAGATCTTTATTGAAGGCTATAATTTTTCCTGATACAGGCATAAATAGATCGGATACGGTTTTGACCGCTTCTACCGTTCCCAAGATTTCGTCTTGTTGGAGTAATTGACCTACGGTTTCTACTTCTACGTAAATGATGTCTCCGAGTTCGCTTTGAGCGAAGTCGGTGATGCCTACATAGGCGGTGTTTCCGCTTACTTTAACCCACTCATGGTCTTTGCTGTATTTTAATTTTTTTGGCATGAAATCTACGATTGATTTAGTTACCAAATGTAAAGAGGATTTTGATATCTGAATTGAAGGTTGTGCCCGGATAAACGGTTGATTTTCGATATTTTTTGAACATGTATTCAAAGAAGGGTGTCACTTGAAAATTTTTGCTCAAAAAATACCTAGCTATAATATTTAAGTCAATCCTTCTCTGCCTCCCTATTTTTTTGAGATATTTTTCGTGATTTTTCGGTAGATGCTTTGGGTGTCTGTAATCTTAAATTGTATGCTGAGATTGAGGTTGCTTTTTATTGTTTTTCTTTTGCCTCGAAATCGCATTTTGATTTTGAGTTTTTTTAAAATATATACACAGTCTACGGCCCATTGTTCGTTTTTTTTTCTATAAGATTCTTGGTGAAGAAGGCAAGTTGATGTATTTTATTTTACTGTATGCAGTCGAGAGTTATAGGCTATTTCTCAGGGTGAGATCCACTACTAAAAGTACATTCTACTACCCATTTGGTTTTACTTACTAATTTGTTGAATAATATATATCTACCCTATTTAAGGGCGGCCTATAGGCTTTCTTCTGTATACGGTCTTTGATGCCTCGATTATGAAAGTAAGAACGTTGGCTAGAACTTGGTAAACTTTGTATGCATATATACTTCTCTGGGTTTACATCCTAGGTGCTTATTAACAGCTTTATCCCTCTACTATCATGCTCATTGGCCGTTACGCTATATACTGCTAGTATTATTCCATTTTTATTTCCCCCTATGTGCTTTTTGTATCCGTAGTAGATTTTACTTGATTTCTTAAGCCATTTTCCTTGAGTCTCTACTCCTGATTGAGTCTTTTTTGCCCTTTCTTTTCTTTGACTTATTTGTTTTTTTCTCTTTTTTCCGCTCTTCCACTACGTAGATAGGAGCTCCCTTGGGAGTAAGATCTTCACTGTAATACTAGCATCACTATCACTCCTATTTTAACTATCTCCTGATGCTTTTTTAATTCCTTATTGATCTTTTTCAGTAAGTACTCATATGTCTTTTTGGCTAGTATTTCATTGCGAAATCTGCATAGAGTAGTATGATCTGGGATCTGATCTTCCAATTGAAAACCACAAAAACGCATGCAGATCAAGGATTCTTTCATCAATTCTTCCGTACCTACATCACTGAGATCATAGCAGTGAATAAAAAGAATCATCTTAAATAACGATATTCCACTGTAAGCCAGGTTGGCTTTTTATTCCCTGAGTTTTTTGATATATTTTTCTTATTTCTTTTTCCATCCCTTCTCAGTGAATCAAGGTGTTTAACCTTTTGAAAAACTCACTCCTTCCGGTAGAACGTTCCATATATAGTTCACTAAAACTTATTTGCTCAATGCTTCTGAGCATAGAGCCGAATTTTTTTATTTCCTACTCCAAATAGGACGAAACAATATATTGATTTACAAATATTTTAACCTACTTCTCTTATAAAACGTTCTCGTTATGTGTCATCATCGAAAATTGGAAAATACTATATGTAGTACAGTCATTTTTTTATGAAGAGATATTGTTATTAAATCAAATAATAATTAAAAATGAATCTATTTTCGTCGGAAGTAGATTTTTATCGGGACGCCTTTGAAGTTGAAATAACAACGTATTTTGTTTTCAATAAACCCTTTGTAAGGGGTTTTTACATATTGTGGAAGGTTGGCGAAAAATGCAAATTGTGGGGTGTATGTGGGCAGCTGAACGCAATATTTTACCCTGATGTATTTGCCTTTTACTGCGGGTGGCGGGTTATTTTGTATGATCGGCAACATGATTTCGTTTAGGGTACTGGTCTTCAGTTTTTTTCTTCGGTTTTCTGCGACTTGCATAGCTGTTTCCATGGTTTTCAACAAGCCTTTTTTTGTTTGGGTGGAGGTGAAGAGTATGGGCACATCATCGAAAGGGGCGATCTTTTGCTTGATAAAATTCTTGTATTGTTTGACCGTTTGGGTGTTTTTTTTTATGAGATCCCATTTGTTGATGAGTATCACCAGACCTTTATTGTTCTTCTTAATGAGCTGGAAGATGTTCATGTCTTGTGTTTCCCATCCGCGTGTGGAGTCGATCATCAGTAGGCAGATGTCGGAGCTCTCGATGGCTTTTATGGCTCGCATCACAGAGTAGAATTCCAGATTTTCTTCTATTTTTGATTTTTTTCGGATTCCAGCTGTATCTACCAGGATGCAATCAAAGCCGAATTGTTGATAGTGAACGTCCATGGTATCGCGTGTGGTTCCTGCGATGTCGGTGACGATGTGACGCTCTTTTCCCAGGAGAGTGTTGATTAGTGTGGATTTTCCTGCATTAGGACGGCCTACTATGGTTAGTCTTGGTAGATCTTCTGTGTTTTGTTCTTGGCCCTGATCTTTGCGAAAGGCATTGATGACGCCGTCAAGGAGTTCTCCCGTCCCGCTACCGTTGGCTGCTGATACACAATAGTACTCTCCGAGTCCCAATTGAAAAAATTCTGCTGCGTGGTGCAAGTATTTGCTGCTGTCTACTTTATTGACCATCAAAAAAACGTTTTTTTTTGAGGTGTGGAGCATTTGTGCGATTTCTTGATCCGTATCAGTTATTCCAGAGGTGACGTCTACGACAAATATGATGACGTCCGCTTCTTCCATGGTAAGTATGACTTGTTTGCGGATTTCAGATTCAAAGATATCTGCCGACCCTGTAATGTATCCTCCAGTATCTATTATGGAAAATGGAACTCCGTTCCAATCGGATTGACTGTAATGTCGGTCTCTCGTCACACCGCTTACAGCGTCTACAATAGCTTTTCGGTATCCGATGAGACGGTTGAAAAAAGTAGATTTTCCGACGTTAGGTCGGCCTACTATGGCTACCACATGGCCCATGGGATGAATTTGGGCTAAAGGTATGAAAGTTTGTAATGAAATGAGAACGTTGCATGAGAGAAGGGTTATTAAGTGCTTATAAAGCAATATATTTTTTCGTGTATTTGGAATATAAAATAAAAAATTCGGATCTATCCGTCAGAAGCATCGCGCAGATAAGTTTTAGTTAACTATATATGGAACGTTCTACCAGAAGGAGTGAGTTTTTCAAAAGGTTAAACACCAGTAACCCACTGGGAATTGTATGGAAAAAGAAATAAGAAAAATATATCAAAAAAGTCAGGGAAATAAAAGCCAACTTGCTTACAGTGGAATATCGTTATTTAAAATGATTCTTTTTAGTCACTAGTATGATCTCAGTGATGTAGGAACAGAAGAATTGGTAAAAGAATCCTTGAGCTGCATGAGCTTTTGTGATTTTCGATTGGAAAATCAGATCCCAGATCATACTACTCTATGCAGATTTCGCAATGAAATAGTAGCTAAAAGGCATATGAGTGCTTACTGAAAAAGATCAATAAGACATTTAGAAAAGCATCAGGTGATAGTTAAAACAGGAGTAATAGTAGATGCCACTATTACAGTGAGTCCCTTTGCACCTAAGGGAGCCCTACCTACGTAGTGGTAGATCAGAAGGAAGAGGGGAAAAAGTAAATCAGTCAAAGAAAAGAAAGGGTAAAAAAAGACTCAATCAGAAGTAGACACTCAAGGAAAATAGCTCAAGAAATTAGGTAAACTCTACTACGGATACAAAAAGTACATAGGGTTGGATAAAAATGGAATGATACTAGCTATACATAGCGTAGCAGCCAATGAGCATGATAGTAGAGGGCTAAATCCTTTAATAAGAAAACTAGGATATAAGCCCAGAGAAGTATATGCAGACAAAGGTTACCAAGTACCAGCCAACGTGTCTTACTTTTATAGTCAAAGCATCAAAGACCGTATACAGAAGAATGCCTATAGGAACGATCCATTAAATAGTATACCTATATTATTCAAAATAATTAGTGAGTAAAAACCAATGGGTAGTAGAACGTACTTTTGGCAGTATAAAGCGTTGATTTGGATCAGGAAAGGATCCTTACAAAGGATTAGCTCGTGTGCATGCCCGGCTTCCTATTGAGCTTATGGCGCATAATTTGTATCGTGCTTCGGGGATTATTATGCGCTGGCCATAAAATTAGATGTAATTAATTAATTTATAATCAATAGTATTTCGAATACAATATGAAAAAATAAATCTACATTTTCTATAACGAGCCCATTTAGGAGCCTGAATAAACGTAATCCACCATTAACAAAATGGTCTCATAAATTAATTAATTATATCTATTTTTATGGACAGTGCATAATAATACCAGGGGTACGATATAAATTATGCGCTATAGAGTCCATAAATGCTGGGAATGGACACGAGCTAATCCTTTGTAACGAGCCATTTCTGACCCAGACCAACGCTTTATACCGCCAAAAGTAGGTTCTACTACCCATCGAATTTTACTCACTAATTTAGTGAATAGTATAGCTATACTATTTAAGAAACAGTTCCTATAGGCTTCTTCTGTATGCGGTCTTTTATGCCTCGACTATGAAAGTAAGACACGTTGGCTAGAACTTGGTAACCATTGTCTGCATATATTTTTCTGAGTTTATACCCTAGTTTGCTTATTAATGGTTTTAGCCCTCTACTATCATGCTCATTAGCTGCCACGCTATGTACAAGCCAGTATCATTGCATTTTTATCTACTCTTATGTACTTTTTGTATTCGTAGTAGATTTTACCTGATTTTTTAATCCATTTTCCTTGAGTGGCTACTCCTGATTTCGTCTCTTTTTTTCCCCTTGCTTTTCTTTGATTTATTTGCTTTTTCCCCTATTCCTTCCGATTTCCAATACGTAGGTAAAAGCGCCCTTCGGAGGAAAGGGCCTCACTGTAATAGTGGCATTTACTATCACTCCTGTTTTAACTATTGCCTGATGCTTTTCTAATTCCTTATTGATTTTTTCAGTAAGCGCACATATGCCTTTTTGGCTACTATTTCATTGCGAAATCTGCATAGAGTCGTATGATCTAGGATCTAATCTTCCAATTGAAAACCACAAAATCGCATGAAGCTCAATGATTTTTCACCAATTCTTCCGTTCCTACATCACTGAGATCATACCAGTGACTCAAAAGCATTATTTTAAATAACGATATTCCACTGTAAGCAGATTGGCCTTTTATTCCCTGGCCTTTTTGATATATTTTTCTTATTTCTTTCTCCATCCTTTTCCAGTAAATCAAGGTGTTTAACCTTTTTAAAAACTCATTCCTTCTGGTAGAACGTTCCACACATAGTTAACTAAAGTTTATTTTCGAGGTACTTCTGAGCATAGAGCTGAATTTTTTTTATTTCCTACTCCAAATATACGAAACAATATATTGATTTACAAATATTTTAATCTACTTCTCTCATGCAACGTTCTCGAAGAGAATAGGGGGGGGGGGTAAAAAGGGAGTGATACTAGAAGTACATGGCGTAGCAGCCAATGATCATTCATAGTATAGGGTTAAAGCCATTAATAAGAAAACTAGGATATAATCCTCCAGAGAAGTATATGCAGACAAATGTTACCAAGTGTCCAACCGAGGTGTCTTACTTTCATAGTCGAGGTATCAAATACTGCATACAGAAGAAAGACTATAGGACCCGTCTCTTAAGTAGAGTAGCTATATTATTCAACAAATTAGTGAGTAACCCCTATGGCTAGTAGAACGTATTTTTCGCAATATAAAGCGTTGGTTTGGACCAGGAAAGGCTCGTTACAAAGGATTAGATCGTGTGCATGCCCAGCATCTTATGGAGGGCTATTGCTCATAATTTGTATAGAATATCTGGTATTATTATGATATATTCATGATAATAGATATATTTAATTAATTTATAATTAATAGTATTCCGAATACAATATGAAATACTAAATCCACATCTTCTCTAACAAAACCCATCTAGGAGGCTGAATAAACGTAATCTACCATTAACAGAATGATCTCGGTTTTTTTTCACCTGTTAGGTATTGGAGAACTTGCTTGAAAAACTAGGATCTTCTTTTCATTTTGTAATATATTTTTTTCCATTTTTAGTTGTTTTGTATTTAAACTTACTGATATGGTATTATTTATTTGGCATATATAAACACCCTCAATAAGATTTCATTAATATAATTTATTCAAGAGGCCATTAATCTTTCTTGTACAAAGACAAAACATTACACCTTTACGAAAAAATTTTGCTCTTATGCCCGGATCTCTTCTTCTAACGTCATTACTTGACAATGATTTTTACAAATTCACCATGCAAAATACGGTAGTGAAGCTGTTTCCTTATGCCCGAGCTCGGTATGAGCTTATCAATCGTGGCGGGCATGTTTTTCCCAAAGGTTTTGAAGAAGCGTTGAAGGCTTCCGTTGATCAAATGACAAAACTCAAACTTACAATTGAAGAGAGGCGTTATTTTGAGGAATATTGCCCGTATCTGGATCCGACATATTTGGATTTTTTGCAAGGTTATCGTTATGATTCTTCTGAAGTGAAGATCGTACAGGAAGGAAGAGATCTTAAGATTTTTGTAGAAGGATTTTGGTACCGCGCCATACTTTGGGAGGTTCCTTTAATGGCTATAATTTCCGAATTGTTTTATCGACTAACGGGCGCTCAACGTCTTCCGGATGCCGAGGTTGTCGCTATCACTCATAACAAAATCTCTAAATATAAAGCTTTGGATGTGCTTATCGCCGAGTTCGGAACTCGTCGCAGGTACTCATACGAAGTACATCGATTGGTTTTAAAAACTTTGAAAGAGGAGGGGGGGGATTTTTTTATTGGAACTAGCAACGTGCATTTGGCCCATTGTTTTGGAGTGAAGCCCATAGGAACTCACGCTCACGAATGGTTTATGTTTCACGGGGCTAAATACGGATTCAAGATGGCTAACCGCTTGGCTTTAGAGCATTGGACGGATGTCTATCGCGGCGATTTGGGCATTGCTCTTTCGGATACTTACACTACACCTGTTTTTTTTGAAAGCTTTGATAAAAAGTTTGCCAAACTTTTTGACGGAATGCGTCACGATAGTGGAGATCCTATCATTTTTGCTCAGGTGGCGATACGACATTATCAAGATTTCAAGATCGATCCATTGAGCAAAACGATCATTTTTTCGGATGGGTTGAATCCAGAAAAAGTGGCCCACATCGCGGCCTTTTGTCGGGGGAAGATCGGTATGTCTTTCGGAGTCGGAACCAACTTCACTAATGATGTGGGATTAGAGGCGATGAATATTGTCATCAAAATGGTAGAGGCCTTTCCCGAAAGAGGGCACTGGACACCTGTGGTGAAACTATCCGACGTTCCGGAGAAGTGTTCGGGAGACCCGAAAATGATCAAATTGGCAAAAAAATTTCTACATATGTAATGAGCCCGTTCTTTTATTTTCTTCCGTACATTTTTTCATATAAGTCGTGGTATTTTTCTTGAATGACCTTCCTCCTCAATTTTAAAGTGGGCGTTAAATGTCCGGATTCTACGCTCCATACTTCCGGAGTAAGAGTGAACTTTTTGACCTGTTCCCATTGACCTAGGGCTTGGTTGTATGTTTTAATTTCGTTATCGATAAGTTTGATGATTTCCGGAAATGAGATGAGAGTTTCATTGCTTGAGGATATGGAAAGGCCTTTTCTTTGCATCCACGAGTGCAGAAATGAAAAATCGGGTTGAATCAGAGCGCAAGGCATCTTTTCACTTTCTCCGACTACCATGATTTGTTCGATGAAATGTGATTTTTTGAATTGATTTTCCAAAATTTGTGGGGCGATGTATTTACCACCGGAGGTTTTAAATATTTCTTTTTTCCGATCGGTAATGCTTAAAACCCCGTTCTTTAAAGCTCCGATGTCTCCGGTGAGAAAATAACCTTCGGAATCGAATGCCCGGGCTGTCTTTTCCGGGTCTTTAAAATACCCTTTCATTACGTTAGGGCCTTTGATGTAGATCTCTCCATCTTCAGCGATCTTCACTTTGACCCCTTTGATTGGTTGACCTACGGAACCTATTCTCAACTCGATGGGATTTAAACTGTGAATCGTGCTCATAGCAGACGTCTCGGTCAAACCATAGCCTTCAACAATCGGAAGTCCGGCCGCATAAAAAATACGATTAATCATGGGCGATAAGGATGCCCCCGCTGATATGACAGCCCGAATTTTTCCTCCAAGCTTTTTCCTCCATTTCCTGAAGACGAGTATATCAGCTAAGCGATATTGAAGGTCATACGATTGATGTGGTTCATAGCGTTCGGCAAGTTTTATCGACCATTTGAATATGGTCTTTTTCAACCAAAATCCTTTGGTACTCTCGGAATAAATCTTATCGTAAATCTTTTCCAAAAAGCGGGGTACAGTCGTCATTATGTGGGGTTGTATCTCCCGGGCATTTTTTCCTATAGCACCTAAATTTTCGGAAAAAAAAATCGATATTCCGTTATACTGATAAATATAGAGAGCCATCCTTTCGAAGCTATGACAACAGGGCAGGAAGCTCAGGGCTCTCTTTATGTTTGTTCCGATCAGTCTTTCTGAAGAGGCGTGTACATTGCTCATAAGATTTCGATGAGAGAGCATCACACCTTTGGGCGTGCCTCCGGTTCCCGAAGTGTAGATCAACGTGACAGTATCGTCTGATTGTATGGATGATTTAATTTTTTCCACCTCTTTTTGAAGACTTTTGTCTTGCCCCGATTTCAAAAGATCTGCCCAATTCGGAGCTTTTGACACCGAATCGAAGCAATAAATTTCTCGTAAAGAGGTGATATCGTCTTTGACCCGTCGGACTTTTTTATAAAGAACCGGATCTGATACGAAACAATAGGTAGCTTGAGTTTGTTTGAAGATGTATTGATTGTCCTCATCCGAATTGTTCGGGTATAGTGGCACACTTATCGCTCCGATTTGTTGAAGGCCAATGTCCAGAATGTTCCATTCATTACGGTTGATTGAAGAGATAATGACGATGTGATCTCCTTTTTTCACATTCAATCGGAGCAAAGCGCGGCTGACGGCATTAGCTGATTCGATATATTTCTCAGTAGATATTTTTTGCCAGCATCCGTCTACTTTGGTAGCCAAAGCAGTCTCGAGCGGGTTCGTGACCAGCTGATAGGGCAATATATCGAATAGACGGTTGACTTCTTTCGAATTCACGTAGCTTTGGATTTTCAGTTCTACTGAAGGGTTAAAGGTACGGCAAGATATTAAAGTGAGAATATTGCATGAGAGAAGGGGGGTAAAATATTTGTAAATCAATATATTGTTTCGTATAGTTGGATTAAAAAATAAAAAAGATTCCACTTCATGCTCAGAAGCACCGCACAAATAAGCTTTGGTGAACTATGTATGGAAGGTTCTACCAAAAGGAGTGAGTTTTCAAAAGGTTAAAAATCTTGATCCACTGGGAAGGGATGGAGAACGAAATAAGCAAAATATATCAAAAAGGCTAAGGGATAAAGGACAAACTGCTTACACGGGAATATCKTTATTTAAGATGATGCTTTTGAGTAACAGGTGTGAGCTAAGTGATGTAGGAAAAGAAGAATTTGGGAAAAGCCTTGAGCTACATGCGCTTTTGTGGTTTTCGATTGAAAGATCAGATCCCAGATCATACGACTCTATGCATATTTCGCAATGAAATAGTAGCCAAAAAGGCATATGAGCTCTTACTGAAAAAGATCAATAAGGAATTAAAAAAGCATCAGGCGATAGTTAAAACGAGAGTGATGGTAAATGTCAGTATTACAGTGAATTCCTTTCTCACAAGAGAGCTCTTACCTACGTAGTGTAGGATCGGAAGGAAGAGATGTAAAAGTAAATCAGTCAAAGAAAAGAAAAGGTAAAAAAAAGACTCAATCAGGAGTAGATACTCAAGAAAAATGGCTCAAGAAATCAGGTAAACTCTACTACGGATATTAAGAAGAACATAGGGGGGGGGATAAAAATGGAATGATACTCGCTGTACATAGCGTAGCAGCCAATGAGGGTGATAGTAGAGAGCTAAAGCCATTAATAAGAAAACTAGGATATAACCTCAGAGAGGTATACGCAGATAAGGGGTACCAAGTTACAGCTAATCTGTCTTACTTTTATAATCTAGGCATTAAAGACCGTATACAGAAGAGGCCTATAGGAACCATCCCTTAAGTAGGGATAGCTATATTATTCAACAAATAAGTGAGTAAAACCCGATGGGTAGTAGAACGTACTTTTGGCAGTATAAAGCGTTGGTTGGATTAGGAAAGGCTTGTTACAAAGTATTAGCTCGTGTGCATTACCAGCCTTATAGGGATTATAGAGCATAATATGTATCAATTCCTCTGGAATTGTTATGCCTGTTCATAAAATTAAATATAATTAATTAATTTACAATCAATAGTATTTCGAATACAATGTGAAAGGCCAAATCTACATATTCTCTAACGATCCCATCTAGTAGGCTGAATAAAACCTTATTCACCTTAATACAATGATCTCAGTACAAAAAAGAACACTCCAAATGAAGACCGGTCTTTACTTCGGCTCATTCAACCCGATACATATCGGTCACCTGATCATCGCCAACCATATGGTAGAATTCACGGATCTGGATCAGATCTGGTTTGTCATATCCCCACAAAATCCGTTAAAAAAAAAATCTGATCTTTTGCAAGCTCATCACCGTTTGGAGATGGTTCATCGATCTATTGAAGAATTTCCCAAGATAGCTGCTTCAGACATCGAGTTCAACTTGCCTCGACCTTCATATACTATCGATACTTCAATGGTTTTGGAAGAAAAAAACCCTGGGTACAAGTTTTGCCTCATCATGGGTAGCGATACATTGACCTCCCTGAAAAAATGGAAAAACCACGAACAAATCCTCACACATTACCCCATCTACGTCTACCCACGCCTGGGCCCTCAACCGACCATCTCCTTCACCGTTCAAGGAAAAATCTACCGAGTAGAGGCTCCCATCATCGAAATTTCAGCCTCATTCATTCGAAAAGCCATTGGCGAAGGAAAAAACGTCAAGCCCCTACTTCCGAAAAAGGCCTGGGAATACTTAAAAAACAACCTTTTCTATCAAAAAAATTGACCCGAGAATAAACGTAATCCACCATTAGCATAATGGTCTTATATTAATATTACAAATATTTTTCCCTATTTTCTCATGCAACGTTCTCTCTTCTTGTTGAAATTATTTAAGATATCAAACTTTGAAGCCATTTCATAAAAAATCGAATTGGGAGCGATCTTCAACATTATATCTTATGTTTGATCTATCTGTCACTAACGGAAAAAAATAAATTTTGAACAAGCTGCGTGTTTTTTACGGTATTCTGATCTTAGTTGGCCTAATCATGATTATGAGGTTGGCTTATCTTCAGCTTCTTTCACAAGAATACATCTTCAACGCCTTCAACATTTCTATAAAAAAAGAAGTCATTACCCCTGAGCGAGGCTATATCTTCGACAGAAATGAGCAGCTGCTCGTATATAATCAACCTATCTATGAACTTATAGTGACCCCTGTATACGTGGATGAAAATCTTAACGTGGAAGCATTCTGTCGACTTATAGGCATCGATAAATACACTTTTAACAAAAAACTAGCTAAGGCTAAAGCTTACTCCAAATATTTACCCTCCACATTCCTATCCTACATTTCAAAAGAAAAATTCGCTCTCATTCAAGAAAAATTATACCGATACAAAGGATTTGACTCAATCAAACATTCTTTGAGAGCCTACAATGTCGAAAGTGCAGCCAATATCCTGGGATATATCGGAGAAGTCGGACCTAAGCAGATCAAAAAAGATCCCGGATATTATCAAATTGGAACCTTTGTCGGCTGGGCCGGAGTAGAAAAATCCTACGAAAAAGTATTGAGAGGCAAAAAAGGAATCAAATATTGGATGAGAGATCGCATGGGATGCGTCATCGGACCGTATAACAATCTAGAAAGCAATATAAAAGCTCTCCGTGGAGATAATATTTCTTTGACCATCGACTGGGAACTGCAAGATTACGCAGAACGCCTTATGTATAAAAAAAAAGGAGCTATCATAGCTATCGATCCGAAAACCGGAGAGATTCTGGCATTAATCTCCAGTCCAGTCCTCGATCCGAATTTATTCGTTGGGAAAGATAGCTCCAAAGAAATATCAAAGTTGCTCAAAGACACCATAGACAATCCCCTTTTTGACCGAGCTACCCAAGGGCTTTACCCGCCGGGTTCCCCCTTTAAAGTTTTGACGGAATTGGCCGGCCTACAAATGGGAGTCGTAGACACGAACACCACTTTCATCTGTCAACACGGATTCCGCTACGGCCAAAAAAAAATAAATTGTCATTGCGGTATTTACGGAATTCCTATGGACATCGAAACGGCAGTAGCACGATCTTGCAATAATTACTTTGCACAAGTCTATAGAAAAATGATTGAAAAGTATCCCAAAAATTTGACCAAAGGCGTCGATGAATGGAGCGAAATCATCAAAAGCTTCGGTTTGGGGGGTTATCTGGAAAACGATCTGGCTACCGGTCACAAAGGAAGGATTCCAACAGGGGCTTATTACAACAAAAAATATTCGAAACGATGGAATGCTCTTACCATCATATCAAACAGCATCGGACAAGGAGAAATAGACGTCACTCCGATACAATTGGCCAACATGACGGCAGCTATAGCCAATCGAGGATTTTTCTACACTCCGCATATCCTCAAAGCTATTAATCGAAATGCTATATCCAATTCTAATTATACTGAGCCTAAATATACTAAAGTATCTCCCGAGCACTTCGAACCGGTGATCCGCGGCATGGAAAAAGTATTTTTGATTGGTACCGGAAGAGGCTCAAAAGCGTCCAACATCAGCATGGCCGGAAAGACGGGTACGGCACAAAATTTTATCAAAGTCAACGGTAAAGCAGTAGCCCTCGAAGATCACTCGATATTTACGCTTTTCGCTCCGGTAGAAAATCCGAAAATAGCCATTGCCGTGATGATTGAAAACGGGGGGTTCGGTGCGCGCTGGGCCGGTCCTATCGCGAGCTTGATCGCCGAGAGACATATTACAAAAACCGTACAGAGGACAAGACTTGAACAACGCATGATGACTTCCGGCCTGCAAGGGGTATACAATTACATCTCAGCCTTGAAGCGAGCCAACCATAAGAATATTTTAGATGAAAAAAAGAAATAAAAACGTCTTGGAAAATATCAACTTATGGCTCATATTGATCTACTTGACTTTGGTATGCCTTAGTTGGATGAACATCTATTCAGTATCTCAGAAAGAGTCGGAAAAATAATTGATTTGGATCTCATTGGGAGGCATATTGAGACCGTGGCATAAGAGATGCCGGTTAAAATATTTGTAAATCAATATATTGTTTCGTATACTCTAAAGTAAAAAATAAAAAAAATTGGATCTATGCTCAGAAGCACCGTGCGAATAAGTTTTAGTAAACTATATATGAAACGTTCTACAAGAAGGAGTGAGTTTTTTAAAATGTTAAACCCTTGACCACTGGTAAGTATATAAAAAAAAACAAGAAAAATATATCAAAAAAGACAGGAAATAAAAGATCAACCTGCTTAACAGTGGTAATATCGTTATTTAAGATGATACTTTTGAGTCACTGGTATGATCTCAGTAATGTAGGAACAGAAAAGAATTGGTAAAAGATTCCATAGGCTGCATACGCTTTTGTGATCTCCGATTGGAAGATCAGATCCCAGATCATACGACTCTATGCAGATTTCGAGATGAAATAGTAGCCAAAAAGGCATATAAGAGCTTATTGAAAAAGATCAATAAGGAATTAGAAAAGCATCAGGAGATAGTTAAAACAGGAGTGATAGTAGATGCAGTATTACAGTGAGTCCTTTATCCCCAAGGGGCTCCTACCTATTGTAGTGGTGGATTGGAAGGAAAACGGGTAAAAGCAAATCAGTCAAATAAAAGTAAGGAAAAAAAGGACTTAATCAGAATTAGACATTCAAGGAAAATGACTCAATAAGTCAAGTAAACTTTACTACGGATATAAGAAGCACGTAGGTAAAAATCGAATGATACTAGCACTACATGCGTAGTAGCCCAATCAGCATGATAGTAGAAGGCTAAAGACATTAATAACAAATTAGGATATAAACCCAGAGAAGTATATGCAGATAAAGGTTACAAAGTGCAAGCGAACGTGTCTTACTTTCATAGTCGAATCATCAAAAACTTCATACAGAAAAAAGCCTATAAGAACCGTTTCTTAAGTAGGGATAGCTATATTATTCAATAAATTAGTGAGTAAAAGCCGATGAGTAGTAGAACGTACTTTTGGCAGTATAAAGCGTTGGTTTAGATCAGGCAAGGGTTGAGATAAAGGATTAGCTCGTGTGCATGCCTTCCTCTTATAGGGAGGCTATGGCGAATAATTTGTATCGGCCTCTGTCATTATTATACCCTGTTCATAAAAATAGAGATAATTAATTATTTTATAATTAATAATTGTAGAATACAATGTGAAAGACTAAATCTAAATTGTCTCTAACGAAGCCATATAGGAGGTTGAATAAAAGTAATCCTCCATTAACACAATAGTTTCATATTATTCAATAAATTAATGAGTAAAACCCGATGGGTAGTAGAAGCACTTTGGAAAGTATAAAGCGTTGGTTTGGATCATAAAAGGGCATTACAAAGGATTAGTACGTGTGCATGCTTAGCCTTTTATGGAGGCTATCTATCACGTATAACTTGTATAGTGCTCCTGGAATTATTATGAGCTGTTCATAAAAACAGATATGATTAATTAATTTATAATTAATAGTATTTCGAATACGATATAAAAGACTACATCTCTATCGTCTCCAACGAAGATCATCTAGGATGAGGCCACCATTAACACAATGGGTTTGGTTTCTTTACCTTTGCTTCCTACGGCCTCGTAGTTTAATCGGATAGAATATGGGATTCCGGTTCCCATGGTGGGGGTTCGAGTCCCTCCGGGGTCACAGCAGATATATTATATATATTTCATTATCAATTATAAATAAAGGAGGTTTTGATGTTTGGGAAACATTTTCTATCCAAGTCGGAAATGTTGCATGAGAGAAGGAGTGAGGTAAAATATTTGTGAATCAATACATTGTTTCGAGACCGTTGTGTTAATGGTCGATTACGTTCATTCAGCCTCTTAAATGAGCTTCGTTGAAAACGATGTAGATTTAGTCTTTCACATTGTATTCTACAATTATTGATTATAAATTAATTAATTATATCTATTTTTATGAACAGCGTATAATGATACCAGGTTCACGATACAAATTATGCTCCATAGTTTCCATAAGATGCTGGGCATGCACACGAGTTGGTCCTTTGTAACGAGCCTTCCTTATCCAAACCAACTCTTTATACTGCCAAAAATATGTTCTACTACCTATCGGGTTTTACTCATTAATATTGTTGAACAATATAGCTACCCTATTTAAGGGTCGGTTCCTATAGGCTTTCTTCTGTATACGGTCTTTGATGCCTCAACTCGTATGATCTGGGATTTGATCTTCCAATCGAAAAGCAAAAAAGCGCATGCAGCTAAAAAGTTTTTTCACTAATTCTTTCGTTCCTACATTAGTGAGATCATACCAGTTACTCAAAAGAATCATCTTAAATAACGATATTCAACTGTAAGAAGGTGTCCTTTATTCCCTGTCCTTTTTGATATATTTTTCTTATCTTTTTTCCATCTACTTCCCACTGGATAACTGGTATTTAAGATTTTGAAAAACTCACCACCTTCTAGTAGAATGTTCCATATATAGTTCACTAAAGCTTATTTGAGTGGTGCTTCTGAGCGTAGATCCGAATTTTTTATTGTCTACTATAGTAGATACGAAGCAATATCTTGATTTACAAATATTTTAACCTCTTTCTTTTATGCAACGTTCTCGTTTCGTATATTTGGAGTTAGAAAATAAAAAAAATAGGATCTATGCTCAGAAGCACCGCGCAAGTATTCTTTAGTGAATTATATATAGAACGTTCTACCAGAAGGAGTGAGTTTTTCAAAAGGTTAAATACCCAGATCCATTGGGAAGGGATGGAGAAAAAAAAATAAAAAAAATATATCAAAAAACAGGGAATAAAAAACTAATCTACCTACAGTAGAATATCGTTATTTAAGATGATGTTTTTAAGTCACTAGTATGATCTCAGTGATGTAGGAATGGAAGAATTCTTAAAATATGCCATAGGCTGCATATGTTTTTTTGGTTTTAGATTGGAAAATTAGATCCCAGATTATATGACTCTATACAGATTTATCAATGATAATAGTATCTAAAAAGGCATATGAACCCCTTACTGAAAAAGATCAATAAGGAATTAGAAAAGTATCAGGCTATATTTAAAACAGGAGTGATAGTAGATTCCAGTATTACAGTAACTCCCTTTTTTCCCAAGGAAACTCCCCCCTACGTAGTGGGGGATCGGAAGGAAGAGGCAAAAGCAAATCAGTCAAAGAAAAGCAACGGCAAAAAAAGAGACTCAATCAGGAGTAAACATTCAAGGAAAATGCCTCACGAAACCAGAGTAACTCTACTATGTAGACAAGAAGCATATAGGGGAGGGAATGGAACGATWCTAGTAGTACATAGCGTAGCAGCCAATGAGTATGATAGTAGAGGCAAAGCCTTAATAACTTAAACTAGGATATACCCCCAGAGAAGTATACGCAAAAAAAGGTTACCAAGTTCCAGCCAATGTTTCTTAACTTTTATAGCCGATGTATCAAAGACCGTATACAGAAGAACCTTATAGGAACCATTCCTTAAGTAGGGGGCTATATTATTCAATAAATTAGTGAGTAAAACCCGATGGGTAGTAGAACCCATTTTTCGCAGTATAAAGAGCTAGTTTGGATCAGGCAACTCGTTACAAAAGATTAGCTCGTGTCTGCATGCTCAGCCCTTTATGGATGTTATATCTCATAATTTGTATCGTCCTCTGGGATCATTATGAGCTATTCATAAAAACAGATGTGATTATTAGTTTATAATCAATAGTATTTCCAATACTATATGAAACGTTAAATCTACATATTCTCAAACGAAGACATTTAGGAGACTGAATAAAAGTAATCCACCATAACAAAATGGTCTCGATAAGTATACTAACATAGTAAAAAAACTCAAAGTTTATGTCAAAAATAGAAATTGGAATCAACGGTTTCGGACGGATCGGTCGATTGGTTTTCAACGCTGCTATGACCCGAGAAGATATTGAAGTAGTAGCGATCAATGATCTTTTCGAACCCGAATATCTCGCCTACATGCTCAAATACGATTCCGTACATGGAAGATATAAAGGAGAAATTAAAGTAGAATCAGGCCAACTGGTAATAGGAGGAAAAACTATTCGTGTAACCGCTGAAAAAGACCCTACCAAATTGGCTTGGGGCAAAATCGGAGCACAATATGTCGTAGAGTCCACAGGCCTTTTTCTTACCCAAGACAAAGCCCAAGCACATTTACAAGCAGGTGCTAAAAAAGTGGTGCTGTCTGCCCCACCCAAAGATGACACCCCTATGTTTGTCATGGGTGTCAATCACACTTCTCTACAAAAAAAACAAGATATCATCTCCACAGCCTCCTGCACGACCAACTGCTTAGCCCCACTAGCCAAAGTATTACACGACAATTTCGGTATACTCGAAGGTTTGATGACCACTCTACACGCTACCACAGCCACCCAAAAAGTGGTAGACAGCCCCTCAGTAAGAGATTGGCGCGGAGGCCGTTCAGCTTTGCTCAACATCATCCTTTCCTCAACCGGAGCAGCCAAAGCCGTAGGAAAAGTCATACCGGATCTCAATGGCAAGCTCACAGGAATGGCTTTCCGTGTACCTATAGCAGACGTCTCCGTAGTAGACTTGACTTTCCGTTTAAAGCAAAAAACCACCTACGAAGCGATTAAAACAGCAATGAAACGCGCTTCGGAAAACGAGCTGAAGGGGATCTTAGGATACACGGAAGAAGCTGTCGTATCGATGGATTTCTTGGGAGATCACCGCACATCGATTTTCGATGCAAATGCTGGGATTATGTTGAATCCTAATTTTTTTAAAGTAGTCTCTTGGTATGATAACGAGACGGGTTATTCGCACAAATTGGTTGATTTCATCACTCACATGGCTTCTATATAAAATAGATAATGATTATCCCCCCCCTTCTATATATTTTTATAACTTATATAATCCTTACCTTGAAAAGTATCTACTTTATACAATAATTTATGATAGCAATAGTTGATAGCGGATCGACCAAAGGTGATTGGGTTATTCTGGATCCGGAAGGAAAAGAATTGTACCGAACCACGACCATCGGGCTCAATCCTTATTTCATCACTGGCGAAGACGTCGTCAAAGAAGTCAATAAAAACGACAAACTCATCAAGGTAGCTCCCGAGTTGACTCATGTCTTCTTTTACGGAGCTGGATGCTCAGCGCCTCACTACAACGAGATCATTAAAAAAGGCTTGGATAAAGTGTTTTCAAAATCCGAAAACTTGGTCGAGCATGATCTTTTGGCAGCTGCCTACGCTTGCTTCCAAAGTGAGCCGGTAATTGCTTGCATCCTTGGAACAGGATCGAACTCTTGTTACTTTGACGGAAAAAAACTGCGAGAAGAAACCCCTTCATTATCTTTTATCTTAGGCGATGAAGGAAGCGGAAGTAATCTCGGAAAGAGAATCATCAGAGCTTATTTTCTCAAAAAATTGCCCAAATACCTCTCAGAATATTTTGATAATCAATTCAATTTGACACAATATAAATTAGATAAAAACGTATACAATAATCCATTTGCAAACGCCTATTTAGCCTCTTTCAGCAGCTTTGTCGTAGAGTATAGAAACGATCCTTTCATCCAAATGATGATCTATGATTCATTGAACGAGTTTATCCTGAACCAAATATTGGTTTATCCGGAAAGCAAATCTGTTCAATTGAATTTTATCGGATCCATAGCTCATTATTATGAAGATACCCTGGTTTCCGTAGCGTCTGAATATCACCTAAAAATCGGGGATATCATAAAAAAACCTATCGACAATATAGTAAACTATCATATAAGTTACATTATTCCTAATCTAAAGAAGCATTTGGCCATGTGACAGATCGAGAATATTGCATGAGAAAAGGAGGTTAAAATATTTGTAAATCAAAATATTGTTTCATGTCTATTGGAGTAGAAAATAAAAAAATTCGGATTTATACTCAGAAGCACCGCGCAAATAAACTCTAGTGAACTATATATGGAATATTCTACCAGAAGGAGTGATTTTTCAAAAGGTTAAACAACTTGACCCACTTGGAAGGGATGGAGAAAGAAATAAAAAAAAACATCTCAAAAAGACCAGCTAATAAAAGGTAACCTGCTTACAGTGGAGTATCGTTATTTAAGATTATGACTTTTGAGTCACTGGTATGATCTCAGTGATGTAGGGACGGAAAAATTGGTGAAAGAAACCTTTAGCTGCACGCGCTTTTATGGTTTTCGATTGGAAATAATATTTCAGAATCATACGGTTTTATGCAGATTTCGCAATGAAATAGTAGCCAAAAAGGCATATGAGCGTTTACTGAAAAAGATCAATAAGAAATTAGAAAAGAATCAGGTGATAGTTAAAACAGGTGTGATAGTAGATGCTAGTATTACAGTAAGTCCCCTTGCTCACAAGGGGACTCCTACCTACATAGTGGAGGAACGGAAGGAAGAAGGGGAAAAGAAAATTAGTCAAAGAAAATAAAGGTAAAAAAAACTCAATCAGGAGTAGAGACTCAAGGAAAATGGCTCAAGAAATTACGTAAACTCTACTATGGATACAAGAGGCTCATAGGGGGGGATAAAATGGAATGATACTAGCAGTACATAGCCTAGTGTAGCCAATGAGCATGATAGTACAAGGCTAAAGCATTAATAAGCAAACTAGCTTATAACCCCAGAGAAGTATATGAGGACAAAGGTTATAAACGTTCCAGCCAACGTGTCTTATTAGCACGTGTGCATGCCCAGCATCTTATGGAGGGCTATATCGCATAATTTGTATCGTTACCCTAGCATCATTATGAGCTGTTCATAAAATAGATATAATTAATTAATTTATAATCAATAGTATTTCGAATATGATATGAAAAACTAAATTTACATCGTCTCCAACGAAACCATCTAGGATGGCTGAATAAACGTAATCCATCATTAACACAATGGTCTCATAGCGTGGCAGCCAATGAGCAAGTAGAGGACTAAAGCCATTAATTAAGTAAACTAGGATATAAACCCAAAGAAGTATATGCAAAAAAAGGTTACCAAGTTCAAACTAACGTGTTTCTAGTTTCATAGTCGAGGCTCATAGACCGTAGACAGAAGAAAGCTTATAGGACTGTACCTTAAATAGGTTAGCAATATTATTAAAGAAATTACTGAGTAAAAATCGATTGGGTAGTAGAACATATATATTGGTAATATAAGCGTTGTTCCTGGATCAGGAAAGGCTCGTTACAAAGGATTAGTTCGTGTGCATGCCCAGCATTTTATGAATGCTATGGCGCATAATTTGTATCGTAGCCCTGGTATTGTTATGCCTGTTCATAACAATAGATATAATTAATTAATTTATAATAAATAGTATTTCGAATATAATGTGAGAGTATAAATCTACATCGTTCTCTAACGAAGTCATCTAAGATGGCTGAATAAACGCAATCCACCATTAACAAAATGGTCTCGTTTTTTGAGATTATATCATTATTTCAAGAAAATCCCCGGATACCTCATTCGCCTTGATAAATAGATCGATGAGAAATAGATCCGGGGATTGACATTAATGTGTCGGATTATAAAGAGGTTAACTCCGAGAGATATCTTTCCAAATCCAATGCGGCCATGCAACCCGTACCAGCCGATGTGATCGCTTGGCGATAAATAGGGTCTTGTACGTCTCCGGCTGCAAATATACCGGGTTTGCTAGTCTGAGAGCTTCCTTTTTTCGTGATGATATAGCCGTGATCGTCCAGCTCTAATTGATATTTGAATAGCTCTGTGTTGGGCCGGTGTCCTATTGCTATAAAGAGACCTTCTATGGTTATATTTTTTTCTGATTGGTTTTGATTATTCATAACCTTGATCCCTTGTATTACTTTGTTCCCCAATACTTCTTTAACTTCGTGATGAAATAAAATTTCTACATTGGGTAGGTTTGATACTCGGTGCTGCATGGTTTTTGAAGCACTGAAAGTGTCGCGTCTGACTAAAAGATATACTTTGCTACACATTTTGGCGAGATAGATGGTTTCTTCCAGTGCGGTATCTCCTCCGCCGACTATGGCAACTTCTTTTCCTTTATAAAAAAAACCGTCGCAAGTTGCGCAGGTGGATACTCCAGAACCGCGTAGACGTTGCTCGCTTGGGAGGCCTAGATATTTTGCAGAGGCTCCGGTAGCGATGATAACACCTCGAGTTTTTACCGAGTTTCCGTCATCTGCATGAATGAGCTGCATGCCTCCTACTTCTTCGGAGAATTCCACTTTTTTGATATATCCGTATCTGATCTTCGTGTTAAAGCGTTTGGCTTGTCTTTTGAGGTCTTCCATCAATTGAGCTCCCATCACTCCGTCAGGATACCCGGGGTAGTTGTCCACATACGTGGTGGTGGTGAGTTGCCCTCCGGGTTCCAGACCGGTGTATAAGATAGGGTTTAAATCGGCGCGAGCCGCGTATATCGCCGCCGAGTATCCGGAAGGACCTGACCCGATGATGACGCAATCGGAAATGGTGTTATTCGACATGGATGTTTTCTGGTAAATTTATACAACTATTTTTTCGTAAGGGTCGGAGAGATATTCAATGGAGTATTTTGAAAAGTAGTTCTTTCAATAATTCTTGCTCCGACGTCGGGGGGCTTTCTATGCCTTTGGATTGAGCTTCGGCCTTTCTGAGGTGTGAGATAATTTCTACAGTTTTTTTTAGGGAATAGTTTTGAGCTGCTTGGGCATAATCTTTCAGGAAGTAGGGAAAAATATTAAGGGTTTTGGCTAAATCGATGCCTTTGGCTGAGGAAGCCGTATGGTACTTGATCAAAGTAGTGAAAAAATTATACAGTATGGTCAGACTGATTGCCAATGGATACTCTTTCGGGTTTTTCCCAAAGTAATAAGCGATTTTGTATGCGGAAAAGGTGTCTTTTTTCAGGAGGGCCTTTTGTAGTTCAAAATGCTTATAGGTTTTACTGATTCCTGTTCCGGCCTCGACGCTATCTGCTGTGATTTCGGTATTTTTCGATAGGGTAATTGTTAGCTTGTTCAACTCTCCGGCCAGGAGAGAGAGGTCTGTTCCGATGTATTCGGACAGGAGAAATTTTGCTTTTTCTGTGATGGTGTATCCCATTTTTTTGACTTGCGTGTCGATCCAACCGGGAATTTGATATTCATATAACTTTTTGCTTTCGAAAAGTGTTCCATGCTGCTGAACGCTTTTGTAGAGTTTTTTACGTTTATCCAGTGTCTTGTATTTATAGCAGATGACCAAGATCGTGCTGCTCACGGGGTTTTCCGTGTAAAAAGCCAGATCTTCGATGTCTTTTGATAATTGTTGGGCATCTTTCACAATGACTACCGTGCGATTACCTATCATTGGATATTGTTTGGCATAAGCGATGATGGTTTGTATGTTGGTGTCTCTTCCGTAGATAACGGTTTGATCAAATGATTTTTCGGTTTCATTTAGAAGGGTATCTTCGATGTAGCGACTTATTGTGTCGATATAATAGACTTCTTCTCCCATCAGGAAGTAGATGGGGGTCCATTTTTTTGCTTTCAGGTCGGTGAGGATCTTTTCGACGGGTTCCATCAATAATTTTTTATGAAATTAGCCTCATGGAAACATTGAACTTTCCGGCTTATCGTTTTCGTATACAAAGTAAAGACAACAAAGTCTATGTCTTTTGTTTCATCAGAAAAAAATTTTATCTCCTCACGCCCGAGGAGTGGGTACGCCAGCATGTGATCTGCTTTTTGACTGATACGAAAGGCTATGATCCGTCGGGGATTGCTGTGGAGGTTCCTATTCGTCTTGACAGGTTGAGTAAGCGTTTGGATATTGTTGTATACAAGCAGACTCATCCTCATATCGTTGTTGAGTGTAAGGCTCCACATATAAAGCTTTCACAGAAGGTGTTTGATCAGGTAGCTCGGTATCACCTCGGCCTTCGTAGTTCTTATCTTATGGTCACTAATGGGATCAGCCATTTTTTCTGCTGTTTAGATGAGGCGCGTCAATGTTTTGAATTTTTCGAAGATCTTCCTTCCAAGGGGCGAGGTTCGGGTTCTCCATAAATGGGTATGGATGCATGCTGGTAGAACGTTGCATGGGAAAAGGAGTTTAGATTTTTTGTAAATCAATATATTGTTTCGTCTATTTGAAGTAGAAAATAAAAAAAATCGGATCTATGCTAAGAAGTACCACAAAAATAAGCTTTACTGAACTATATATGGAATGTTCTACCAGAAGGTGTGATTTTTTCAAAAGATTAGACACCTTGATTCACTTTCTAATCCAAATAGACGAAACAATATATTTGATTTACAAATTCTTTAACATCATTCTCTCATGCTACCCCCCTTCTCTCATGTAACATTCTCATAACATAAATTACAAGATGAAACTAAAGAGGAAGAAAAAGGATTTTGGAAAGAAAAAAAATACCATAGCTTCCGTATCAGTAGAGGAAGGGGGAAATAAAAAAGCGAGCAGATTTTTGATATTTTGTTGTAATATTTTAAAATTTAAAGTTTATAAATATCTAATTATCAAAAATCATCTCTCATCGCGGAGAGAGAGGGATTCGAACCCCCGGAAGTGTTACCTTCAACGGTTTTCAAGACCGCCGCAATCGACCACTCTGCCATCTCTCCAAGAGATGGTTGCAAAGATAATCCATTTTTCTAGATTTAAAAAGACGAGTACAAGTCATCTCTTTCTATAAATCCACCTCCACAATGTGTCGAAGCAAATCTTCGAATGATTCCCTCTTTCTTATCAGATAATCCTTGCCCTCGTAGACCATCACTTCCGCAGGACGATAACGGGAATTGTAATTAGATGCCATCGAAAAGCAATAAGCCCCGGCATTCTTAAAACACAAAACGTCGCCCTCACGAATCTCTCTGATCTTGCGATTCAGACCGAATGTATCCGACTCGCAGATGTATCCCACTACAGTATAGTATCGCAAGCGGCCCGTCGGGTTAGAAATATTATCGATCTGATGATAAGAATCATAAAACATTGGACGGATTAAATGATTGAATCCCGAGTCTACTCCGGCAAAAACAGTAGAAGTCGTGTGTTTGATCACATTGACACTAACCAAAAAAAAACCCGATTGGCTCACCAAAAATTTACCCGGTTCAAACATCAAGCTGAGTGGCTTCCCGTAACTTTTGCAAAAGTCATTAAATCTCTCAGCGAGAGACTGTCCCAACGGATCTATATCAGTGCAAACATCTGTCTCCTTATAAGGAACCTTAAAACCGCTGCCAAAATTGACATAATCAAGCTCTGGAAAAGACTGAGCTATTTCCATCAAGATTTCAGCCCCTTTCAAAAACAGCTCGATGTCCAATATATCCGAGCCTGTATGCATGTGTAAGCCTTCGATCTTCAAGCCCGTATTTTCGAACACCCTTTTTATGTGCGGCAACTGGTAGTAAGATATACCGAATTTCGAATCAATATGCCCGACAGAAATCTTGGCGTTTCCGCCAGCCATGATATGCGGGTTGATCCTGACACCCACGGGGTAATCAGTATATTCGTGCCCAAATTGTTCCAGAGTGGACAAATTGTCAATATTGATTCGCACGCCCAGATTCACCGCCTTTTCGATCTCCTCTAGAGAGACCCCATTTGGCGTGAAAAGAATATCTTTGGGCGAAAATCCGGCCCTCAGCCCGATCTGTACTTCTTGGATGGAGACCGTATCAAGACCACTTCCAAGTTTTTGAAAGAGCCTCAATATATTCAAGTTCGTATTGGCCTTGCAAGCATAATTGATTCGCAAGTTCTTTACAGATTCGAAAGCCTTTTCTATTGCGCTGTATTGTTCAGAAATCTTGCCGGAATCATATACATAGAGGGGCGTGGCGTATTTGTCTGCAAGCTGAGTCAAATATACCTCTTCAATTTGATATGGATCTTTACATGTGTCATATTTTTTCATACATCTTTCGTAGTTTTTCAGGCGTGATCACTTGTTCCCAATCTTTTCCGAGCGCATTCTCCCAAAGCGGAGCCAAACCTAAGGATACTTGGATCATGTGTGAAAACTGAGCGTCGCTCAACATTGCGCACACTCCTTTGGGAATCGACACTTGATGCTTATCAACTATCTGTTTAAAAATTTTCACCCCTTCGGGATAAAATTCTTCCAATTGGTCAAAAACCATACAATTTCCAATTCCATGCTTGATGCCCATAAGATAAGATAGACCATAGCCCATTGCATGGGCCACACCAACCTGAGAATAGGCTATACTCATGCCTCCATGCCAGGAAGCCATCATCAACATATCGTCAGAGGCATCGTCCCAAACATTTTTTTCAAGAAAAACCTCTCGGCACAGATCAAGGGCCATCTCTCCGTAGCTCTTACTGAAAGCATTGAGATAAGTCCCTGTCAAAGACTCGATACAATGAATGTAACAATCCATGCCCGTAAAAAAACGTTGATTGGCAGGCACTACTTGTATAAGCTCCGGATCAAGGATAACCTGGTCAAAAGGCGTAAAATCAGAATTTAACCCCAACTTTTTTTCAGGGCCGGTGAGCACTGCCGTACGCGAGACCTCGGCCCCTGTTCCGGATAAAGTAGGAATTCCCACGTGATAAACTCCGGGCTGCTCAAGTAGATCCCAGCCTTGATATAAAACCGAAGACCCCGGATGAGTCATCATCAAAGACACGGCCTTGGTTAGATCGAGCACGCTACCTCCGCCCAAGCCGATGATTCCGGATATCTCACCGAAAAGTTCCTGGAATTCATCCCTGAGCTCATCCACCTGAGTCGTCTTGGGTTCTTCGGAAGTATCAATGAAGAGAATTTGATCACCATCCCTCAAAGGAATGCAGCCGGGCAAAGATCTACCTTTAAAATAGTGATCGACGAAATAGATCCAGGGTTTGGATTTTTGACGTTTGGGGTCAATGACCTCGGAAATTTGATTGAAAGCCCCCCTTCCGAAGAGGACACGAGGCACCATGGGGAAATTTCTAAACCGCATTTAGTCAACATCTATTTACACTCCCGAGAATTTCCCCGAGAGGTTCAAATATACCGAATTACCGATCATTTTTAGGCTTGTCTTTAAGCAACGCCAATTGAATCACTTCATCCATGTTCTTGACATAGTGAAAAGTGAGTCCCTCGAGATAACTTTGCTTAATTTCAGCGATATCTTTCTCGTTATCCTTTGAAAGGATGATTTCTTGAATAGCCGCACGTTTGGCTGCCAGTATTTTTTCTTTGATTCCGCCTACGGGGAGTACCTTTCCCCTTAGGGTGATCTCTCCTGTCATGGCGAGATAAAGCTTGAGTCGGCGTCGCGTAAAGCTCGAAACCAGAGAGGTGAGCATTGCTATCCCTGCTGAAGGCCCGTCTTTAGGAACGGCGCCTTCGGGAACATGGACGTGTATGTTTTGTGTTTCCAACAACTTCGGATCGATACCGAAATTTTTATAATGCGCCTTGATGTATTGTAAAGCTATGGTAGCTGATTCCTTCATCACATCGCCCAGGTTGCCAGTAAGACTCAAGATACCCTTTCCCTTGGAAAGAATCGATTCGATGTAGAGGATATCTCCACCGACATTTGTCCAGGCTAGCCCGGTAACTACACCGAGCGATTCATTGCCTTCATAGCGATCCGGATCGTGAGGTGGTCCAAGAATTTCTTCGATTTTTTCAACGGTGAGTCGCTTGGTATAAGGTTGATCCATAGCAATATTTTTGGCAGCATAGCGCACTAGCTTGGCGATGCGTTTTTCGAGATTTCTCACACCGGATTCGCGTGTATAGCTCTCAATGACCTTTTCGATCTGCTTGGAGTCAATTGCGAGATCGCCTTTTTTCAGGCCGTGCTCCTTCAACTGCTTTGACAACAAATGTCTCTTGACGATTTGCGCCTTTTCTTCGATGGTATAACCGTTCATCTCTATGATTTCCATTCGATCGAGCAAAGCAGGTTGTATGGTGGAAAGGTCGTTAGCCGTAGCGATAAACATCACTTTAGAGAGATCATAGCCTAGCTCAAGAAAATTATCATAAAACGCATTATTCTGCTCAGGATCCAAGGCTTCTAACATGGCGGAAGAGGGATCTCCGTGAGCACTTACCCCCATCTTGTCAATCTCATCGAGCACGAAAACGGGATTGGAAGTTCCTACCTTCTTGATCGATTGCAACAGTCTTCCAGGCATGGCTCCGATATAGGTCTTGCGATGACCTCGAATCTCGGCCTCATCGTGAACGCCTCCCAAAGAGATACGGGCGTATTTCCGACTGAGAGCCGTTGCTATGGATCTACCCAATGAGGTTTTCCCGACCCCGGGAGGACCATACAAGCAAAGGATAGGCGAACGCATATCTCCCTTTATTTTCAATACAGCCAGGTATTCTATTATACGTTCTTTGACTTTTTCAAGACCATAATGGTCTCGATCAAGGATTTTTTGAGCGCGAGCGAGATCAAAATTGTCCTTAGAATATTTTTCCCAGGGCAGTTCGAGCATGATTTCGAGATAATTACGCAAAAGAGTATAATCGGGCATTTGCGGATTGGCACGTTGCATCTTGATCAACTCTTTTTCGAAATGCTTCTTGATTTCTTTAGGCCATTTTTTCCTGTCGGCTCTGACGCGCAACTCATCGACTTCTTTTTCATAGGAAATATCGCCGAGCTCTTCTTGTATGGCTTTGATTTGTTGGTGTAAAAAATATTCTCGCTGCTGCTGATCCATGTCGCTACGAACACGGGACTGGATATCGTTTTTGAGACGGATCTGCTGATGCTCGATACTCAAGAGCCGGAAAGTGTCCATCGCTCG
The DNA here is from genome assembly GCA_047528255.1 of Flavobacteriales bacterium Tduv. Lineage (GTDB taxonomy): Bacteria > Bacteroidota > Bacteroidia > Flavobacteriales > Blattabacteriaceae. The sequence continues at coordinate 477,331 of CP180024.1, forward strand.
TTTTTTTGGCTTGTTACGCTCGAGTAACCCTTGCTTTTCCTTGATAGAGGTGTTCATATTGGACGCAACAAAATTAACTAGAAAAGAGGAGCTTTCTATATTGCGAACGGCAAATACAGCTTCTGAAGGGAGATTGGGGTTTTCTTGAATGACTTTGATCGAAAGATCTCTGATCGAATCGATCAAGGCGGTGTATTCTTTATCTCCGGAAGGAGAAGCCTCCTCTTTCAAAGCTGTTACTTCTGCCTTGAAATAAGGAGTGTGTTGCACGAAATTTTTGATTTTAAATCTATTCTTGCCTTGCAAGATTACCATAGTACTTCCGTCAGGCATCTTGAGCAATTTTACAATTTTAGCTACCGTTCCTATGATATAAAGGTCTTTTTCGGTGGGGTTTTCCGTATTGAATTCTTTTTGAGCCAACACTCCTATGATTTTATCGGAAGCGTAGGCGTCTTGTATCAATTGGATGGATTTGCTCCTGCCGGCCGTGATGGGAATGATCACTCCGGGAAACAATACCATATTGCGTAAAGGCAATATGGAGAGTTGTTTAGGAACGTCACCCTCAAACAACTTACCATCTTCTTCCTGACTCATCAAAGAGATGAATTCAGGATCGGGTTCCAATTCCGTTTCAACGAATATATTTTTCAATGACATATTTTGAATTTCTTTATATCAAAAATGAAAAAACGAGACCTCTGCTTTAAGAAGGAATATGTTTAATCAAGGTTCTAGAAGACTCTAAAAGGCTCTTTTTGGGAGAAGATCGAGATTTATCTTTTTCCTCCTCGTTCAATAAATTATTGATTATAAATAATTTAAACATATATATTTTTATAAATGGCATAACCATCCGCGGAGCACAATACAAATTATGCTCCATAGCCTCCATCAGATGCTTGAAATATACCCGATCTAACCCTTTGTGAGGTGCCTTTCCTGATCTAAACCAATGTTTTATACTAACAAAAGTGCGTTCTACCATCCAGCAGGTTTTACTCACTAATTTGTCGAATAATATAGGGGGCCTACTTAAGGTAGGATTCCTATAAGCATTCTTATATATACGGTCTTTAATGTCTCGTATTTCGAGATAACCTACATTAGTGACGACTTTATAAATATTATTAGCATATACATCTTTGTTCTTATGCCTCCATAGCTTTGATAGTAAAGGAATTTGTCCACGGCTATCATGTTCATTGGCTGGGCTAATATGTACTGCTCGAATCATCCCGTTTTATTCTACCCCTATGTGTTTTTTGTATCCGTAGTAAAGTTTTCCTCCTTTCTTGAGATATTTTTCTTCTTGGTCTACTACTGATCGGACCTCTTTTTTTTGGTTTTCTTTTCTTTGAGTGATTTTTTTTTGATATAAGCCCTTTTCTTTGCCATATTCTAGAACATAGCTAGAAGGGGCTTTCGGAGTAAATGGACTCTCTGTTATTCTGGAATTTACTATCACTTTTGTTTTCACTATAACCTGATGCTTCTCTAATTTCTTGTTGATTTTATTGAGTAAGCATTATATCCTTTTTTCACTACTATTTCATTGCTAAATCTGCATAGAGTGATATTATCAGGGCTCTGATTTCCCAATCGGGAACTACAAAAGTTCATGCACCTCAAGGATTCTTTCACTAATTCTTCCGTCCCTACATCCCTTATATCATATCAATTACTCAAAAAAAGCATCTTAAATAAGAGATATTCCACTGTAGGTAGGTTGACCTTTTATTCCCTATCCTTTTTGATACATTTTTCTTATTTCTTTCTCCATCCCTTCCCACTAGATCAATGTGTATAACCTTTAAAAAAAACTCCTCTTGGTAGAACGTTTCATACATAATTTTCTAAAGCTTATTTGCGCAGTATCTCTGATCATAGATTATGATCTTTTTTACTCCAAACATACGGAATAATACACTGATTTACAAATATTTAAAATTCCTTCTTTCATGAAACATTTTCAAAAACTCACTCACTAAATACTCATAACCTTTAGTTTTGATCGAAATATCAGATTTACACATCTAGATCATTATTTTAAGCTGGGTTATGTTTATTCTAGACTCCTAGATGGGCTCGTTGGGAAACAATGTAGATTTAGTATTTCATACCGTATTCAAAAAAATTGAGTATAAACCAATTAATAATGTCTATTTTTATGAATAGCCATAATGATCCCAGGGGGGGAGACGATACAAATTATGAGCCATAGGCATCCATAAGATGCTGGGCATGTACACTAACTAATCCTTTGTAAGCATGCTTTTCTGATCCAAACCAATGCTTTACACTGCCAAAGTGTGCGTTCTACTATCCATCGGGGAGTACTAACTAATTATTTGAATAATATAGCTATCCTACTTAAGCGTCGATTCCTATAGGTTTTCTTCTCTATACGGTCTTTGATGTCTCGACTATGAAAGTAAGACATGTTGTCTGGAGCCTTGTACTTTTGTCTGCATATACTTTTCTGAGTTTATATCCTAGTTTGGGTATTAATGGTTTTATCCCATTACTATCATGCTTATTGGCTGCTATTCCATGTACTGCTAGTATCATTTCATTTTTATACCCCGCTATGTTCTTCTTGTCTCCGTAATAGAGTTTCCCTTATATCTTGAACCATTCTACTTGAGTGTGTACACCCTATTGATTCTGTTTTTTTTCTTACTTTTCTTTGATTGATTTGATTTTGAGCCTTCTCCTTCCAACCCTCCCCTACGTAGGTAGGAGGGGAGGTTCCCCTAGGAGAAAAGAGACTCACTCTAATACTTACATCTACTATCACCCTATTTTAATTATCACCTGATGCTTTTCTAATTTCTTATTGATCTTTTTCAATAAGATCTCATATGGCTTTTTGTCTATTATTTAATTGCAAAATCTACATAAAGTCGTATAATCTGTAATCTGATCTTCCAATCGAAAACCATAAAAACGCATGCAGGGCTATGGACTCTTTCACCAATTCTTCCGTCCTACACCACTAAGATCATACCAGTTACTCAAAAGCAGTATCATAAATAACGATATTCCACTGCAGGAAGGTTGGCCTTTTATTTTTTAGCATTTTTGATACATTTTTCTTATTTCTTTCTCCATTCATTTTCCAGTGAATTAATGTATTTAACCTTTTGAAAAATTCATTCTTTCTGGTAGAAAGTTCCATATATAGTTCGTTAAATCTTATTTTTCGGCTGCTTCTGAGCATATAGCCGTGTCTTTTTTTATTTTCTACTCCAAATATACGAAATAGTATTTTGATTTATAAGTATTTAATAATCACTTCTCTCATGCAAAATTTTCACATCTAATTATCAACTGATCAAAAAAAAACAACGGCAAGAGGTTATTCCTTCACGGAAGGCAATAGCCATGCCAGAAAATAAGGTGGAATTTAGATTTTACAAGGGGAGCCCATTGTTTTAAGGTGGATTACGTTTATTTAGTCTATTAAATAGGCTCGTTGGAAAACGATGTCGTTTTAGTCTTTCACATCGTATTCGAAATACGATTGATTATAAATTAATTAATCATATCTATTTTTAGAACAGCTCATAATAATACCAGGAAACGATACAAATTATGCGACATAGCCTCCATAAGAGGCTGAGTATGCACAAGAACTAATCCTTTGTAACGAACCTTCCTGATCCAAACCAACGCTTTATACTGCCAAAAGTGCATTCTACTATCCATCCGGGTTTAATCACTAATTTGTTGAACAACATATCCTCCCTACTTAAAAGATGGTTTCTATAGGCTTTCTTCTGTATACGATCTTTGATGCCTCGACTATGAAAAAGTAAGATGCGTTGGATGGACCTTGGTAACCTTTATCTGCATATATTTCTCTATGTCTATATTCTAGTTTGCTTATTAATGGCCTTTAGCCCTCTATCCTTATTGATCTTTTTCAGTAAGCGCTCATATGCCTTTCTGGTTACTATTTCATTGCTAAATATGTATAGAGTCGTATGATTTGGGATCTAATCTTCCAATCGAAAACCACAAAAGTGCATGAAGATTAAGGAATCTTTACCAATTTTTCCGTTCCTACATCACTGAGATCATACCAATGACTCAAAAGCATCCTCTTAAATAAGGATTTTCCACTGTAAGCAGGTTTTCCTTTTATTTTCTGTACTTTTTGATATATTTTTCTTGTTTCTTTCCCCATCCCTTCCCAGTGGATCAAGGTGATTAACCTTTTGAAAAAATCACTCCTTCTGGTAGAACATTCCATATATAGTTCACTAAAGTTTATTTGCGAGATACGTATAAGCATAGATCCTAATTTTTTATTTGCTACTCCAAATATACGAAACAATATATTGATTTACAAATATTTTAAAATCATTCTCCCATGCAACGAGACCACTATGTTAATGGTGGATTACGTTTAATCAGTCTCCTAGATGGGCTTCGTTAGATAAAATGTAGATTTTAGTCTTTCACATTGTATTTGAAATACTGTTGATTATAAATTAATTAATTATATCTATTTTTATGGACAACTCATAATAATTTCATGGACACAATATAAATTATGAGCCATAGTGTTCCAAGATGCTAGGCATGCACACGAGCTAATCCTTTGTAACGAGCCTTGACTGATCCAAACCAACGCTTTATACTGCCAAAAGTACGTTCTACTACCCATCGGGTTTTACTCACTAATTATGTTGAATAAGTAAGTTATCCCTACTTAAGGGATGGTTCCTATAGGCTTTTTTCTGTATAGGATCTTTGATGCCTCGACTATGAAAGTAAGACACGTTGGCTGGAACTTGGTAACCTTTTTCTACATATACTTCTCTTGGTTTATATCTTAGTTTGCTTATTAATGCTTTTAGCCCTTAACTATCGCCTGATGCTTTTCTAATTCCTTATTGATCTTTTTCAGTAAGAGCCCATATGCCTTTTTAGCTACTATTTCATTACGAAATCTGCATAGAGTCATATGATTTAGGATATGATCTTCCAATCGAAATCCACAAAAGCTCATGCAGCTCAAGAATTCTTTCACCAATTCTTCCGTTTCTACATCACTGAGATCATACCAGTGACTTAAAAGCATCATCTTAAATAACAATATTCCACTGTAATCAGGTTGGCCTTTTATTCCCTGCCCTCCTTTTTTATATATTTTTCTTATTTCTTTCTCCATCCACTTCCAAGTGGATCAAGGTGTTTAACCTTTTGAAAAACTCACTCCTTCTGGTAAAACATCCCATATATAGTTCAGTAAAGCTTATTTGTTCGGTACTTCTGAGCATAGATTTGAATTTTTTTATTTTTTACTTCAGAATATACGAAACAATATATTGATTTACAAATATTTTAATCTCCTTCTCCCATGCAACGTTCTCACTACGTAGGTAGGATCTCCCTTGGGAGCAAGGATACTCACTGTAATACTAGCCTCTACTATCACGAAAACGTTGCATGGGAGAAGGAGGTTAAAATATTTGTAAATCAATATATTGTTTTGTATATTTGAAGTAGAAAATAAAAAAAAATTGAATCTATGCTCAGAAGAACCGAACAAATAAGCTTTACTGAACTACGTATGGAATATTTTACCAGAAGGAGTGAGTTTTTCAAAAGGTTAACACCTTGATCCACTTGGAAGTGGATGGAGAAAGAAATAAGAAAAATATATGAAAAAGCCAGGGAATAAAAGGCACCCTGATTACAGTAAAATACCGTTATTTAAGATGATGCTTTTAAATCACTGGTATGATCTCAGTGATGTAGAAACGGAAGAATTGGTGAAAGAATCCTTGATCTGCATGAACTTTTGTGGATTTCGATTGGAAGATCATATCCTAAATCATATGACTCTATGCAGATTTCATAATGAAATAGTAGCTAAAAAGGCATATGGGCTCTTACTGAAAAAGATCAATAAAGAATTAGAAAAGCATCAGGCGATAGTTAAAAAAGGAGTGATAGTAGACGCTAGTATTACAATGAGTCTCTTTGCTCCCAATTGGGCTCCTACCTACGTGGTGGAGGATCGGAAAAAAGAGGAAAAAAAGCAAATCAGTCAAAGAAAAGAAAGGGTAAAAAAAAGAGACTCAATTAGGAGTAGACACTTAAGGAAAATGACTCAAGAAATTAGGTAAACTCTACTACGGATACAAGAAGTACATAGGGGGGATAAAATGGAATGATACTAGATATATAATAGCATAGCAGCCAATGAGTATGATAGTATAGAGCTAAGGCCATTAATAAGCAAACTAGGATATAAACCCAGAGAAGTATATGCAGAAAAAGGTTACCAAGTACCAGTCAACGTATCTTACTTTCATAGTCGAGGCATTGAAGACCCTATACAGAAGAAAGCTTATAGGAACCGTCCCTTAAGTAGAATAGCATACTTATTTAACAAATTAGTGAGTAAAACCCGATGGGTAGTAGAACGTACTTTTGGCAGTATAAAACGTTGGTTTGAATCATGTCAAGGTTTGTTACAAAGGATTAGCTTGTGTACATGCCCAGGATTTTATGGAGTGCTATGGCTCATAATTTGTATTGTGTCCCTGGAATTATTATAAGCTGTCCATAAAAATAGATATAATTAATTAATTTATAATACAACAGTATTTCGAATACAGTATAAAAGACTAAATCTACGTTTTCTCTAACGAACTCATATAGAATGGCTGAATAAACGTAATCCACCATTAACACAATGTTTTCGAAACTTTTATATTGAAAATATATTCCGAAACACGTTCCCCTCACTCGAGGGCAGGTTGGTAGAGCCGACAGAAATAAACTGTTTTTCATGAAGGTCTAGTCATAGGAACAGTACATAATTATAAATTGGATAAAGAATGCAGTAGATAGCGAATCAAGGTAAAACTACAAGAAGACCTAGCTTTCGATGGAAAACGCCTATGTGGTCAAAAATATTCTCAAAAAAGAATGGTAAAAAATACAAATACCCTATTTAAAAAGACAGACTTCCGGTGAGACTAAAAAGCTTTATATCACATTTGTTTTTTATCCTTTGTCTTTGCTCAGTACAAACTCTGTTATTGAATCAAATCAGTTTTTTAGGATATATCAACCCTTACCTTTATATCCTTTTCGTACTGACTTACCCTGCATACGAAAGTCGATTCGTATTGATACTCCTCTCTTTTTTTATGGGATGGATCATCGATTATTTCATGAATACCGGAGGTATGCACACCTTTGCCATCACCTTGACAGCTTATCTCAAACGAGACGTGCTACGCTTTATCACTGGAAAGAACATCATCACCGATGATGATTTTTCTCTTCATGAGATATCCTTCATCAAGAAATGTTCCTATACTTTTCTGTTGACCCTCATCCATTATTTTTCATTCTTCTTGTTGGAATTATTCAAGATATCGAACTTTGAAACCATTTCATCAAAAACGGTATTGGGAGCGATTTTTAACACTATCTTATCTTTGATATATCTTTCATTTACGGAAAAAAATAAATCTTGAGCAAGATGCTTCTTTTTTACAGTATTCTGGCTTTTTCTATCCGTAGTAGAAAATCCTTGATTTTTGAAACATTTTTTAAGTCTCTACTCTTGGTTGAGCTTCTTTTTTGATCTTTCTTTTTCTTTGACTGATTTTCCTTTTGGCCTCCTCTCCTTCCCCTATATTCAACTAACGTAGGTAGGGACGCTTGCTTGGGACAAAAAGGCTTTCACTGTAATACTGGGATCGAGAACGTTGCATGAGATAAATAGTATAAAACACTTGTAAATCAATATATTATTTCGTTTATTTTGGAGTAGAAGATAAAAAAAGATTCGGCTCTATGCTCAGAAGTACCGCGCAAATAAGATTTAGTGAACTATATATGGAACGTTCTACCAGAAGGAGTGAGTTTTTCAAAAGGTTAAATAGATTGTATTCATAATGTGATTTTAATTGTTTGCAGCAGTAAATTTAAGTATTTTGATCGGTGATTGGATATGCAAATTATACCTAGAGACATAGATAATTTTTACCTTTGGGTCTTATCTATCTTATGGATCAGCCACAAATAAAAATTGACTTTCAAGATCAGGTTGCCGAGGTGGCTTTTTATCATCCTAAAGCCAATACTTTTGCTATGGAGCAATTGAGGGAGTTGGCGGAAATTTTTCATAGTTTAGGGCAGGATGGAAGCGTGAGGGTGATCGTGTTGAGCAGTCTTGGAGATAAGATATTTTCTGCCGGAGCTTATTTTGATGAGTTGTTGCAACTCGGAGATATCGAAGCGGGAAAAATTTTTTTTTGTGGTTTTGCTCAAGTGATCCTTAATATGATTCGTTGCCCTAAGCCTGTCGTGGGTTGTGTCAGAGGAAAGGTGATCGGTGGGGCGGTGGGTTTGGTCTCAGCTTGTGATCATGCCGTGGCCTCGACTAATGTTTCGGTGCGTTTGAGCGAGCTTTCTATAGGTATAGGGCCTTTTGTTATTGAGCCGATCATTCGTCGTCGTATCGGTTCGGCACATTTTATGTCCTTGTCTTTGGATCCGATGGGTTGGCGTTCCGCGGACTGGTGTAAAACGGTCGGATTGGTGGCGGAAACGGTAGCCGATTCGGATGGTCTGAAAAATAGAGTGTGGAATTTTGCTCGACAGTTGAGTTCTTACAGTCCTGAGGCGATGCACGAGATGAAAAAGATGTTTTGGGATGGCACGGATCATTGGGACGGATTGTTGAAAAAAAGGGCAGCCATCAGCGCCAGTCTGATTTTGACGCCTTATGCTAAGGCATATTTGAGAAAATTCAAGCAAAAAATGAAAAGATTATGATTTCAGGAATCTGTAGGTTAGAGAGGGATAGGATGTTTTTATACTCCGGATAGATATGAGGGTTTTTCGAACGGCTTTGGTATTGTTATGGCGGGTATGGTTTGTATTGATCAATGTTTTTTTGGTTATCATTTGGGGAGGAGGGTCTATTCCTTTTCTTTTTCATGAAAAATGTTACCCCATCGCGTATTGGTTTCATCGGATGTGGGGACGGAGCAATCTTTTTTTAATGGGCTTTCGGTATGAGGTGGAGCGGGAAGATATTTTGGACAAAGCTCAACCGTATATGATCATTGCTAATCACACTTCTGTAATTGATATCATGCTCATCTATGCTTTGATTAAAAATCATCCGCTGGTCTTTGTTGGAAAGTCCGAATTGGGTAGGATACCTCTTTTCGGTTATGTTTACGGTAAGAGTAATATTTTGGTGGATCGCAAGAGCAGGGCCAGCCGTGCGCAGGTAGTTAAGGAGGCTCAGGAAAGGATAGATGCAGGCCGCAGCATTTGTATATTCCCGGAAGGCGGTGTTCCTGATCCTTTTCTTTTTTTAGCACCCTTCAAAGACGGGGCTTTTTCTATCGCTATTGATCGAAAAATTCCTGTTTTGGTTTTTACGATAGACGGCATGAAGCGGAGATTTCCGCATGAATTGACCCGAGGATTTCCTGGAAAAATAAGAGTCAAGCAGCACCGTATCATTCCTACAAAGGGCTTGACCACCGAAGATAAAGTTAAGTTAAAAGAGCAATGTTATGAGCTAATTCATTCCCAGTTGCAAGTTTTTGAGAATAAGGATAAAAATTCTTGATGAAGAGGTAAGGAAGATCCATAAATTAGAGGATAGTCGTTATGTCACAGCACGAGGCGAAAACGCGTCGGATCTATATTTATACTGATGGTTCTTCCAAGGGTAATCCCGGTCAGGGAGGGCTTGGCATCGTCATGGAGCTTTTCGGTACAGATTATAAAAAAGAATTTTCCGAAGGGTTTCGTCGCACTACCAACAACCGTATGGAGCTTTTGGCAGTGATCATGGCTTTGGAAAAAATCAAACGATTTCGTCAGGAAGTCACGGTTTTTAGCGACTCGAAGTATGTGGTCGAAGCGGTGGAGAAGCGTTGGGTATTCGGTTGGAAAAAGAAGGAGTTTCAAAACAAAAAGAACGCTGACCTCTGGGGCCGTTTTTTAACGGTTTATCTTAGACATGTTGTTGTTTTTCAGTGGATTAAAGGACATAACAATCATCCTAAGAACGAACGTTGTCATCAACTTGCTACACAAGCCGCTCAACAGGAACGCTTAAAGATAGATTTGGAGTATGAACTGAAAGATCCTTTTAAAGCAAAATTTTCATCTTGAAAAGATGTTTTATCGAATATTTTTTTTGAAGCGATTGCGAAAACATTCGTTTGATTGCACAATCAAAAAACATTACATGAGAGAATAAGGGATAAAATATATGTAAATCAATATATTGTTTTGTATACTTGGAGTAGAATCTAAAAAACAGATTTGGTTCTGTGCTCAGAAGTACGGCGCAGATAAACTTTACTGAACTATATATGGAATATTCTACCAGAAGGAGTGAGTTTTTCAAAAGGTTAAACACAATGACCCATTGGGATGGTATAGAGCAGGAGGTCAAGGAATAAAAGGTTAACCTCCTAAAGTGAAATATCCTTATTTAACAATGATGCTTTTGAGTAACAGGTATGACATCAGTGATGTAGGAACGGAAGAATTGGTGAAAGAGACCTTGAGCTGCATGCGCTTTTGTGGTTTTCGATTGGAAGATTAGATCCTAGATTATACGAATCTATAGGCTTTAACCCTCTACTATAATGCTCATTGGCTGCTACGCTATGTAACTTATCGCCTGATTCTTTTCTAATACCTTATTGATCTTTTTCAATAAGCGATCATATACCTTTTTGGCTACTATTTCATTGTGAAATATGCATAGATTCGTATGATCTGGGATCTGATCTTCCAATCGGAAACTACAAAATCGCATGCAGCTCAAAGCTTCTTTCACCAATTCTTCCGTTCCTAAATCACTGATATCATACCAGTGACTCAAAAGCAACATCATAAATAATGATATTTCATTATAAGTAGGTTTCCTTTTATTCCTTAGCCTTTTTGATATATTTTTCTTATTTCTTTCTCCATCCTTTCCTAGTGGATCATTGGTGTTTAACCTTTTGAAAAACTAACTCCTTCTGGTAGAAGGTTACATATATAGTTCACTAAAGCTTATTTAGTGCGGTGTTTCTGAGCATAGATCCGAATTTTTTTTATTTCATACTCCAAATATAAGAAACAATATATTGATTTACAAATATTTTAGCCCTTTCTCTCATGCAACGTTCTCATTTCGTATATTTGGAGTAGAAAATAAAAAATTCGGATCTATGCTCAGAAACACCGTACAACTAAGCTTTAGTGAACTATATATGTAACCTTCTACCAGAAGGTAGTTAGTTTTTCAAAAGGTTAAACACCAATGATCCACTAGAAAAGAATGGAGAAAGAAATAAGAAAAATATATCAAAAAGGCCAGGGAATAAAAAGCAACCTTCTTACAGTGGAATATCGTTATTTACGATGATGCTTTTGATTCACTGGTATGATCTTAGTGATGTAGGAATGGAAGAATTAATGAAAGAATCTTTGAGCTGCATGCGATTTTGTGGGTTTCGATTGGAAGATCAGATCCCAGAGCATACGAATCTATGCAGATTTCGCAATGAATATAGTAGCCAAAAAGACATATGAGAGCTTACTGAAAAAGATCAATAAGGTATTAGAAAAGCATCAGGCGATAGTTAAAACAGGAGTGATAGTAGATGCTAGTATTACAGTCCGCCCCTTTCCTCCCAAGGGTGGACTACCTAAGTAGTGTAGGATCAGAAGGAAGAGGGGAAAAGTAAATCAATCAAAGAAAAGCAAGGTAAAAAAAGAGGCTTAATCAGGACTAGACACTCAAAAAATGGCTAAAGAAATCAGGTAAACTCTACTACGGATATAAGAAGCACATGGGGGGATAAAAATGGAATGATATTAGCTGTACATAGCGTAGCTGCCAATGAGTATGATAGTAGAGGGAAAAGCCATTAATAAGCAAATTAGGATATAAAACCAGAGAATGTGCATGCCCAGTATCTTATAGAGGTGCTATGGTGCATAATTTGTATCGTGTCCCTGGTATTATTATGCACTGTATATAAAAATAAATATAATTAATTAATTTATAATCAAAAGTTTTCGAATATAATATGAAAGGCTAAATCTACATTTTCTCTAACAAGCCCATCTAGGAGGTTGAATAAATGTAATCCACCATTAACATAATGGTCTCTTTTATACTTATTTTTAGCCTCCGGTTAATTTCTGTCAGATCTCAAGGGAAAAAACGTTTGATCAGCTTTCAATAGTTGTGGATCTATGTTTGAAAGTCGTTTGTTTTACCTATGACAAAAATTTTGATTTTGATGAAGCAGATCAGAGAGACTTAAGAGAACTTTATGTATCAGGTAAAAAAATATTTGCAGAGCAAGTATATATTTTTCCTCTTCGACAGATAAAAATCCATAATATGGAAAGACGAGCTTTTTATACTTTTTTAAAATTTTACGCATTGCGTTTGCTCCGCGCTGAGGTCAGCACACGCGCATCGGCTGCTTCTTACAGTATTTTCATGAGCTTTTTTCCGTTTATCCTGTTTTTATTTTCAGTGACCTCCCGGCTTCCACATAGCGAAGAAATCAGAGTTTATTTACACAACTGGATTATGCAGCTTTTTCCGCTCAATACCGGACAATCGGCTTGGGAAACTATTGATAAAATCAGTCTTCGAATAGAACGAAATCTCTCATTGTGGAGCATTATTTTCTCACTTATTTTTTCAACAAATGGTATTTATTTTCTCATAGAGCGTTTTGATCATGGAAAACGTGTGTTTTGGAAACGTTATATAACTTCTTTTCTATTGACTATAATTTTGACAGCTTTGATAGCTTCAATCCTTTTATTGTTATATTACAGTCAAGTGGTGTGGCGTTTTTTTATTGATGTCAATATTCCCGGATCAGTTTTGAGTTTAATAAGTTATATGAGTATTTGGTTTTCTTTTTTCATCGGTATGCTTCTTTTATACGGGATCGGCTCGAAAAACCGATTCTATTGCAAAGATAGAATCCCCGGAGCTCTACTGACCGCATGCCTCTTTGCTGGCGTTTCTTTTTTGTTCGGAATCTATATCAGGAATTTTTCGAATTACAATCTCTTATACGGTTCTATTGGAACGTTATTGATCCTGATGCTTTGGCTATACATCAATAACATTTTGATTCTATCCGGTCACGAATTGAATGAGACTATCGCCCGGATCAAAAAATTTAAAAACATTATGAAAAATCCTAAATAAAGATTAGAGAACTTTGCATGAGAGAATGAGGTTAAAATAACTGTAAATCAATATATTATTTTGTGTATTTGGAGTATAAAAAATCAGTTCTATGCTCAGAAGCACTGAGCAACTAAGTTTTAGTAAAGTATATATGGAACGTTTTACCAGAAGGAGTGAGTTTTTCAAAAGGTTAAAAACCTTGATTCACTGGGAAGTGGATGGAGAAAGAAATAAGAAAAATATATTATACTTCTAGTATCATTCCATTTTTATCCCCCCCTATGGCCTTCTTATATCCGTAGTAGAGTTTACCTAATTTCTTTAGCTATTTTCTTTTAGTATCTACTCCTGATTGAGTCGCTTTTTTTACATTTACTTTTCTTTGACTATTTGCTTTTTCCCCTCTTCCTTCCGATCCTACACTACGTAAGTGGGCTCTCCCCCTTTGGACAAGGGGACTCACTGTAATACTGACATTTACTATCACTCCTTTTTTAACTATCGCCTTGATGCTTTTCTAATTCCTTATTAATCTTTTTCAGTAAGCTCTCATATGTATTTTTAACTACTATTTCATTGTTAACTCTGCATAGAGTTGTATGATCTGGGATCTTATCGTCCAATAGAAAACCACAAAAACGCATGCAGCTCAAGTATTCTTTTCCAATTCTTCCGTTCCTACATCACTGAGATCATACCAGTAAGTCAAAAGCATCATTTTAAATAACAATCTTACACTCTAAGTCGCTTTACCTTTTATTCCCTGTCCTTTTTGATATATTTTTCTTATTTCTTTCTCCATTTCTTCCCAGAGGATCAAGGTTTTTAACTTTTTGAAAAACTCACTCCTTCTGGTAGAACGTTCCATATATAGTTCAATAAAGATTATTTATACGGTGCTTCTGAGAATAGATCCGAATTTTTTCTAGTCCAAATATACGAAATAATATATTGATTTACAATAATTTTAACCCCCTTATCCCATGCAATGTTCTCAGAACATGATACTTGCCATACATAGCGTAGCAGCCAATGAGCATGATAATAGAGGGATTAATAAGCAAACTAGGATATAAGCCCAGAGAAGTATATGCAGACAAAGGTTACCAAGAGGCAACCAACGTGTCTTGCTTTCATAGTCGAGGCATCAAAAAACGCATACAGAAGAAAGGTTATAGGGAACGTCCCTCTTAAAGGGGTATAGTTACATTATTTAATGTAATTAGTGAGTAAAACTCGATTTGGGGCTGGTAGAATGATTTTTGGCAGTATAAAGCGTTAGTCTGGATTAGTCAAGGCCCTTACAAAAGATTAGCTCGTGTGCCTGCCCAGTATATTAATGGAGGATACTGACTCATAATTTGTATCATGCACCTGGTATCATTATGAGCTGTTCATAAAAACAGATGTAATTAATTATTTTATAATCAATATTATTTTGAATACAATGTGAAACACTACCTCCATCGTGTCGAACGAAGCCATATAAAAGGGTGAATAAATGTAATCTACCATAAAAAATGGTCTCGTATCATTACCTTCTCTCCAAGATAATTTGCGATATTGAGTTTCATGCCAACGTAGCAAAATTTTTAAAAACTCATTTGAGTCTAATTTTAGAGCGAGTTTATAAAAAATTGGTATCTTTGGCAACCGGATTTTAGGTCTTGTCCTTTAAGCAATTTTCATGAACAAGCATTAATCTTAGATTTGACATGACAAAAGCAGAAATCGTAACAAAAATCGCGTACGACGTTGGATTAGAGAAAGACGAAATACTTAAGGTGTTAGATGCTTTTACCGCCACGGTAAAAGAGACTTTGGTTTGTGGAAAGGAGGTTACTCTAAGAGGATTCGGAACTTTTTCCAACAAATATCGAGCTGAAAAAGTAGGGCGTAATATATCCAAAAATGTATCCGTTGTTATCCCTGCACATTCCATTCCGGCATTTAAACCTGCAAAGGGATTTACTGAGGAAGTAAAAGAAAATGTCCCCTACTCATCAAAGTAATACAATCTGTAATCGATTAATGTTTTGAAACTATGCTTAACGGAAAAAAAGAAAGAGAAAAAAAATAGCTACCCACGAACGTAAGAAGAGAAGTAAGAAAAATAGACATAAGAAAAAAAGAGGCAGGCGTTTCCTCATGTGTCCCTCAAGACCAGTGCTAGAACCCGATGCACTGGTTTTCGTTTAAATTGTTGTGTGTAAATACAGAATGAGTAAAGAGTTAATCATAAGTTCAGGGCGAGAAGAAGTGGTCATTGCTCTTCTGGAAAATGGAAAGCTTTCAGAGCTTCACCGAGAAACTCTAGATAAAAAAATTTCAGTAGGAGATCTTTATCTAGGTACAGTGAAAAAAATCGTCCAAGGGCTCAATGCAGCTTTTGTCAACATCGGAGCCTCAAAAGATGCTTTCCTTCATTATCAAGATTTAGGACCCCAGGTCAAATCTTTTATAAAGTTTCTCTCCAAAGCTCAGGACAAGAGTGTTGCTACACCCAGTTTAAGTCGTTTTGCTTTGGAAGGAAGCATCAGTAAAGATGGATCTATTGCTGAAGTATTGCAGGTCGGACAAAGAATTTTGGTGCAAGTAACCAAGGAGCCAATTTCAAGTAAAGGCCCTAGATTGACCTCAGAGGTTTCCATAGCTGGAAGATATCTCGTCATTATGCCTTTTTCCGAAAAAGTTTCCGTCTCTCAAAAAATCAAAGATTCTGTAGAAAGGCATCGGTTGATAGAGACTATCGAGAAGATAAACCCTAAAGGATTCGGTGTGATTATCCGTACAGTAGCTCAGGACAAGAAAGTAGAAGCCCTTCAGGCCGATTTGCTTTACTTGATGAATAAATGGAAAAAGGCAGCAAACAATTTTGCTAAAAAATCGCCTCCAGTTAAAATTCTCAGTGAAAGGGATAAAGCCTCTTGTATACTGAGAGACACCTTTAATGATGATTTCACCTCCATCGTTTGTGATGATAAAGATCTTCATGAAGATATCCACTCCTATTTATCCATCATTGCTCCTGAAAAGACTGGTATCGTCGAGCATTATAGGGGAGATATGCCCATATTTGAAAAATTTGGAGTAGAGAGGCAAATCAAAATCTCTTTAGGAAGGAATGTTCCTTTCTCCAAAGGAGCTTATTTAGTCATCGAACATACTGAAGCACTTCATGTCATCGATGTGAACAGTGGTATGGGGAAGCATATCAAAGGAAATAAAAACGACACAGCTTTAGAAGTCAACCTTTTAGCCGCCACTGAAATGGCTAGGCAACTGCGCTTGAGAGATATGGGAGGAATCATCGTGGTCGATTTTATAGACATGGCTCAATCCGGAGAAAGAAAGCAGCTTTATGAGCATCTCAGAAATGAGATGGAACGAGATAAGGCCAAACACAAAATATTGCCACCCAGCAAATTTGGTTTAGTTCAAATAACCCGACAGCGGGTACGGCCTCAGTTAAGCTTTATTACTAACGAACCCAATCCTAACAATTCTAAAGAAATAATCTCGCCTCTAGCTCATGTCCGCCATATCGAATCGATCCTGGAGACTGTAGCACAGGGACAAAAAAAAATATCTCTACACACTCATCCATTCATATCGGCCTATCTCAAGCAGGGGTGGATTTCTATTCGATTGAGATGGTTTTTACGTTATAAAAAATGGATTCATGTTGTCCCAAGAGACTCATTTCGATATCTGGAGTACCGATTCCTCGATGGTAAAAACAAAGTGCTTTCTTCATATAGAAATTGAAAACACTAGTGTTTTATTCGAAAACTTGCTACATTTATAGTCTGTATCCCGGGTGTAGTCGAATTAATAGAAAATACAGGCTTAAGTTTTTCTTCAAGATTTGGAAGGTTTGAGAGTACTTTACTCGACTACTTAAGTATTCCATAACACCTCTGATACCCTTGTATTAAGGGTAGATTAGTTTTATTCAGCCTCCTAGATAGGCTTCGTTCGAGAACGATGGATATTTAGTTTTTCACATTGTATTCAAAATATTATTGATTATAAAATAATTAATTATTTTTTTTTTATAAAAAGAGTATAATAATACCAAGAGAATAATACAAATTATGTTCCATAGCCTCCATAAGATGCTGGGCATGCACACGAGCTAATCCTTTGTAAAGAATCCTTTCCTTATCCAAACCAACGATTTTTACTACCAAAAGTATGTTCTACTCCCCATCTAGGTTTACTCACTAATTATTTTGAATAATACAGAACCCTACTTAAGGTAGGATTCCCTATAAGGTTTTTTCCTGTATACGGTCTTTGATGTGATGCCCCTCGACTATGAAAGTAAGAAACGTTGGCTAGCATTTGGTAATCTTTGTATGCATATGCATATACTTCTTTAGTTTTATCTCCTAGTTTGCTTATTAATAACTTTAGCCTTTTACTATAAAACTCATTGGTTACTAGACTATATCCTCTAGTCTCATTCCATTTTTATCCCCCTATGCGCTTCTTGTATCCGTAGTAGAGCTTACCTGATTTCTTGAGCCATTTTCCTTGAGTATCTATTCCTGGTTGAGTCTCTTTTTGCCCTTGCTTTTCTTTGACTAATTTGCTTTCCCCCTCTTCCTTCTGACCCTCCACTACGTAAATAGGTCCCTCCCTTTGGAGTAAAGGGACTCACTGTAATACTAGAGTCTACTATCACTCCTGTTTTAACTATCGTCTGATTCTTTTCTAATGCCTCATTGATCTTTTTCAGTAAGCGGTCATATGCCTTTTTGGCTACTATTTTATTGCGAAATCTGCATAGAGTCGTATGATATGAGATCTGATCTTCGAATCGAAAACCACAAAAGCTCATGAAGCTCAAGGATTCTTTCACCACTTCTTCCGTTCCTACATCACTGAGATCATACAAGTAACTCAAAAGTATTATCATAAATAATAATATTACCACTGTAAGCAGATTATATTTTTATTCTCTAGCCTTTTATATATTTTTCTTATTTATTTCTCCATCCTTTCCCAGTGGATCAAGGTATTTAATTTTTTGAAAAACTTACTCCTTCTGGAGGAATGTTTCATATATAATTCACTAAAGCTTATTTGTTCAAGGCTTCTGAGCATAGAGCCGATTTTTTTATTTTCTACTCCAAATATACGAAACTTGAAGATTGCATATTTTCTATTTTCATTTATAGATCACCTATGTAAATCGTTTTTATATCAAACATATTTTTCTTTTATGGTTGCTAAGGGAAGAAGCTTGTATTATTTGTGGGCGATAAGGGATATTTCTATCTTAACGTCTTTGGGTAGACGAGCGACTTCTACGGTTTCTCGGGCGGGATAATTTCCTGCCTTGAAATACTCGGAATAAATACGGTTAATAATGGGAAAATGATCCATATTTTTGATGAATATCGAGGTTTTTATAACGTTTTCAAAGTCTATCCCAGCTTCGAGTAGAATGGCTTGCAGGTTGCGCATCACTTGTCTGGTTTGGGATTCTATGTCTTGGGTAACTACTTTTTGGGTTTTCGGATCGATAGGTATTTGACCTGAGATATATAGGAAATTATTAACGATAACGGCTTGACTGTAAGGACCGATGGCTTTAGGGGCTTGTACGGTGGATAGGTTTTTTTTCATGATTGGTAGAGATATAAGGCAGTTATTTAAAAACGCTGTTTTTGTAATCTTCGGAGTTTCTTTTTTCATACTTCAAATCTTTTAAAATAGGGGCTTTTATCCCGATAGAAAAATACCAGAAGCTGTAGCCTCCTACAGGACCCCAAAGAAAACTCATATTGAAACTGCGCAAGTCTCTATCGAAGTTGATCAGCGCGTTGGTTATTTTTCGATTAACGAGATCATAATAGGCCTTAACCCCTATTTTCCAATGAGGTGTAGGGGAGATGCTTCCATCCATTTTCAACGAAACGCTTGTTTCAGTCTTTCCTAAAAGGTCTTTGGAATAGTTATAACTAATACCGAGATTAAAGTTCCAAGGGATTTCATAACGGGCATAGTTGTCATCATCAAAATAGAATTTTTCGTAGCGGATCTCTCCTTTCTTTTTGTAATTTTTTTTATTTTGATTTTCTTTTTTGAATGTGTTGTTATCTATACTGTAGTCTAAAAAAGACCATAAGGATCGCTGTGTAAACTTTCCCCATCGGTCGATGAGATGGTTTTTGAACAAGATCGGATCCGTGTTATCGATACATATTTTGTAAGGATACAGACGACCCTTTATATTTATTTTGATATTTTTTATGATCGTAGTGCTACCATTGAAAGTAATGTCGTTCCATCTGAAGACATCCTTGGTCATATCATAGGAAGTGCTTATGTTGAAGGTCTCTATCAATTTGATTTTTCTCGTTTCGATAGAATCGTTTTTATCTCGTATTTTCATCTCTAAATTATTCCCCAACGAGAAATCGACCCTCTGAGAGATTCCTGTAGAAGGAGAACTGTAGAGCCCGTTTTCAAATATGCTATAAGTTTTGTATTGATTATGACTATCGATATAATCTTTGTAATAGCCCAAAAAAGCTGTAGAAAAATCACGTGTATATGAATAATAGATTGTAGGTTCGATCTTGTGTCGAATGGCTTGAATGAGCGAGCCTTCTTTGAATTTTTTCATTCCATATAGGGTAAAAGAAAATTCTGCCCCTATATCAAAGGTACGAAAGGGTTTGAATCCTCTTTTGGTGATCTCTATGACTTTATCTTGTCTTAAATCGTAAGATTTTTCAATGCTCTGCAAGACCCAATATTCATTATATCCTAAGTTAGAAACCAATCTAAAATAGGTAAACACGTCGGTTTTCGTACTTAGTGACAGATGTTGTTCAGTTCCAGCTTTCATCTGGTCAAACATTTTTTTTTTGAATAGTTGTGAAGTGGTAGTGTTTACCGTGCTGTGCGCACCCATATTGTAATCTATGGTAAAGTTACGCAAAAGAGTATTTCTTTTCCTTTGAAAAGGAGTCCTTTGCTGCATAGTCAGTGTCAAGTTGGGCAACGTCATATTCATCATTTCGGTGTTGAAATTTTGGCTTAAATCACCGCTCAAGGTGATTGAGATCGGAAATTCTTCAAAACTTTTTCTCAAACTGATGCTTGATAAGCTTGTATTGGTAAATACAGAGCCATTACTTATATTTTTAGTGCTGAGTGTATTTCTATAGTAGATTTTGTTACTCGCGTAGTTGACGTTAGCAGAAAAAAAGAGGCTGGGACTGGCTTTGATGTCTTGGATATGACTCCAGCTCAACTCAAAATTGTTGCTTTTGTTGTAATCCCTTAATCCTTTGGTTCCCGTTATGATATTTTGATAATTGAAGGCTAAATGACCGGAATATTTGTATCTCAACTTGTATTCAGCTTGTGTATCTATTCTCCAACTTCCGTTGGTGTAGACCGAGCTCATGATTTTGGAATTCGAATAATCCGAAATTGGCCAGAAGAACCCGAAGTTTTCCAAAAAAAATCCGCTATCAGCTCGCTCGCCCCAACGGGGAATGAGAATACCCGCATTGTTCTTGTCTGCCAGGGGGATGTAGGAAAAAGGAAAAAATAAAGGCATAGGAATCTTATAGATATACATCAATATGGGTCCGGTGATAATCGAATGTTTATCGATATGCTTGATCTTGTTTGTTTTCAGATAATAGTCTGGTGAGGTGTCCTTTTTTTCCTTGAAATAAGGATCGGTCGTGTATAAAGCATCTCGCATCAAATTGATGCTGTCACTTTTTCTTTTAATTTTTTTGGCAATAATCACACCATCTTGCTCTTCGGTGCGAAGATTCTCGGCAATACCTTTTTTTGTTTTGAAGTTGAACCGAAAACTGCTGTATTCATATTTTTTTTCTCCTTGAATGAATTTTGTCGTCCCGTAGGTCTTTCCGGTTGAGTCGATCTTGCAGCGAGTATAAATTTCATTCGTTTTCCAATCGATCTCTATATAATCGGCTTGAATTTTTATGTCTGTATAATCTATCGAGGCGTTCCCGATGAGGTAAGTTTTTTTGTGTTCCAGATCGTGATCTTGTACGTCTGCGTTGTATTTGATTGGCTCTTTTAAGATCTCTTCTTTTTTTTGAAACACATCTTCCTGATCCTTCGGTATGACGGGGCTTTCCGAGGCCTGATGGGCACAGATCAACCCGTGAAGAAGGATAAAAAAAAATAAGAAAGTATGTCGTTCCGTTTTCTTGATCAAAGGATTTAATATTTTTGCAATTTGTGCGGTCACAAATTAGCCAAAAAATCATCCTTGATATGAATTTTATTTCCGCTCGTCTTCTTTTTTTATTCCTTTTTACGTTTTTTTCTCTTTGGCCTCTTTATCCGCAAAATAAAAATTTCACTGTAGTGCTCGACGCCGGACATGGTGGGGGAGACACCGGAGCTTACGGTTATGGTGGGTACGAGAAAAACATAACTTTATCCATAGCTCAAAAATTGGGGGCTTATATTAAAAAACGTCATTCTTCAGAAGTAAAAATTATATACACTCGAACTATGGATGTATTCATTCCTTTGATCAATAGGGCAAAGATTGCTAATAATCATCACGCCAACCTCTTTATTTCCATTCATTGTAATGCCACTCCCAGGTCTTCTCCCGAAGGGACGGAAACTTGTGTGCTCGGTATACACCGTAGCCAGGACAATTTCAATGTGGCCAAGCGAGAAAACTCGGTGATCTTTCTCGAACCTGATTATAAGAAAACTTATCAAGGTTTTGATCCAAATTCGCCGCAATCGGTCATAGGTCTAACCCTCATACAAAACACTTATTTGAGGAACAGCATCGAGTTTGCCAAAAAGGTAGAAGAACAATTCACCATCATCGGAAGGCACTCAAGAGGAGTCAAGCAAGCCGGTTTTTTGGTCATCAGAGAGACAGCCATGCCTGCGGTTTTGATAGAGACCGGTTTCATCACCAATCGAAATGAAGGGGCGTATTTAGGGTCTCCCAACGGGCAAGATGAACTTGCTCAAGCCATTTACAAAGCATTTACTCAGTTCAAAGATGAGTATGACAATAAAGATACCCAAGCTACGGAACAGATACCCCCCCCGATTCAAGAGCCTTCCTCAGTAAGTCTTCCTCAAACAAAGGGAGAGGAAAATGTTTCGACCTCTTCCCACGAAAATTCGGACAAAAATGTTATTTTGTATAAGGTTCAACTTTTTTCAATCACCAAAAAACTTTCCGAAAATGACCCTGCTTTTCATGGATTAACTCCTGTTTCTTTCTACATGAAAGGAGGAATATATAAATATACTTATGGCAATACCTCCAAGGTTCACGTAATCAAAAATATATTGGAGCAAACCCGATCGATCGGGTTTCCTTCCGCTTTTATCATCGGAATGAAGGACGGAAAACGGCTGCTTGATCAACAGATAAAAGCTTTGTTAGAAAAACATTAATATTGTGGTTTTAAACCTTCTTAATCTTGAAATTTCAAAAAGAAATAAAGGCGGGGTTGATTGCATTGATCGCTGTGACTTCCTTCGTAGCCTTGATTAATTTCCTCAAAGGAAACAGTTTTTTCCAGTCTGGAACTTTACTCTATGCTATATATGATGATGTGAATGGATTAGAGACTTCCAGACCTGTTGCTATCAATGGGTTGAAAGTAGGTAAGGTAGAAAAAATTTATTTCCATTCAGATCGCTCCGGACGATTACTCGTAGAGATGAGAGTAGAAACGGATTTGGATTTTTCCGTAAATACTGTAGCTATGATCGATGGAGCCGGATTAGTATCCGGTCCGCAGATTAATCTTGTTCTGTCTTATAAGGGGCGAAAGGTCAGAGACGGAGATACGATCAAAGGGGGGCTCAAACCCTCAGCGATTTCCAGTTTATTTGCTGACGTAAATTTGCTCAAGAACAAGTTACAACAAGTATTAACTCGTATGGATATTATGTTGGCGTCGTTCAACAGTGTTTTAGATCAAGAAAGCCAAAGACAAATCAAAGACCTTTTTAAGGGAATCAATACTACCTTACAGTCTGTAAAAACCGGGACTGACGCCATTGCAAAAACCACGCAGCACTTTAATCGTACGACCGACGCCGTTACGAAGATAATGGCCGACAATAGCTCCGGTTTCAACAGTTCTCTCCACAGCATCGAAGAGGTTGCCGACAAGGTTAATAAAATCGATATCACTCAAACTTTTGTCAAACTCAACGCTTCTCTAAAGTCTTTTAATCAAGTTATGAACAAAATCAGGAGTGGAGAAGGCACTTTGGGGAAACTTGTTGCTTCAGACGACGAATTGTATAATAGACTGAGTCAGATTTCCAAAGAATTAGAGCTGTTAGCACAAGACTTAAGGTTGCATCCAAAGCGTTATTTACATTTCTCTATTTTCGGGAAAAAAGTGCAACCCTATCAAAAAAAGCCTTTGGAAAAAGAGGAATAAAAGCAAGCCCTGTGAAATTTGGACTGAGCAACAATTTTTTTCTTCTATGCTTCACAATCGAGGGGTCCTTATTTCAAGAACGTTGTATGAGAGAAGAAGGGGGAATATTTGTAATATCAACATCTTTTTTTGTATATTCTGGAGTAGAAAATAAAAAATTCGGATTTATGCTCATGAAGCACCTCGAAAATAAGCTTTAGTGAGCTATATATGAAACGTTCTACTAGAAGGAGTGAATTTTTCAAAAAATTAAACACTTGATCCACTGGGAAGGAATGGGAAGAAATAAAACAAAATATATCAAAAAGGAGAGGAAATAAAAGGTCAAGCTACTTACAATGGAATATCATTATTTAAGATGGTGCTTTTGAGTAACTGGTATGATCTCAGTGATATAGGAACGGAAGAATTGGTAAAAAATTCTATAAACTACATGCGCTTTTGTGGTTTTCGATTGGAAGATAATATACCAGATCATACAACTCTATACAAAGTTTGCAATGAAATAATAGTCAAAAAAGCATATAAGAGCTTACTGAAAAAAATGAATAAGGAATTAGAAAAGAATCAGACGATACTTAAAACAGGAGTGATAGTAGATGCCAATATTACAGTGAGGCCTTTTCTCCCAAGGGATCTCCTATCCACGTAGGAGAGGATCGGAAGGAAATGGGGGAAAAGTAAATCACTCAAAAAAAGCAAGGGTAAAAAAAAGAGACTTAATCAGGGCCTAGACACTCAAGGAAAATGGCTTAAGAAATCAGGTAAACTCTACTACAGATATAAGAAGCACATAGTGGGGGGGGGGGGGTAAATAGAATTATACTAGCAGTACATAGCGTAGCCGCCAATGAGTATGATATTAAAATAGATATAATCTAATTTATTTATAATTAATAATTTTCGAACACGATATGAAAGGTAACCCTACCTCTTCTCCAACGAGCCCATCTAGGGTGGGCTGAATAAAGGTAATCCACCTTAACACAATGGGCTCATATTTTTCTTATTTCTTTCTCCATACCTTCGCAGTGGATCAAGTTTTTTAACCTTTTGAAAAAATAACTCCTTCTGATAGAACATTCCATATATAGTTCGCTAAAATTTATTTAGCGCAAATCTTCTGAGCATAAAGCCTGATTTTTTTAGATTTTTACTCTAAAATATACGAAATAATATTTTGATTTATAAATATTTTAAACCCCATTTTCTCATACAATATTCTCGCTTTATTCAGAATCAACAAGGCGAAATTTGGCAGGCCCACCAAGTTTGGGATAAGTTTCACCGTCTTCTCCGAGATAATACTTGCCGTTAGCCTGGGTCTCTTCACGACCGAAAAATCCCCCTAAATCTCCGATATCAATAATCCGAAGCTCGAATTCCAGCTCTCGGGTATCTATATTATACTTTTCCTCAATCATCAGAGCGATATCGACCATAAGTTCGACCGTTCCTTTTCGGATTTTTACTTGTCTATAAATTTGATCCAATAGATTTTTTCCGTTTTCTGGAATGGAAAAATAAGAGTGATGATGTCGAACAAAATCATCCTCCGTAGCTAGTGCGTAAAAACCGGACAAGAGAGCCAGCGCATTGTATTTTCTGCTTTGTTTTTTTTGCTGATCTTCTCGATAGTATCCGGCTTCGAAAAGCACACAAGGATAACTCAATTGTTGAAAACAATCCCCAGTGGAAGTAGGATAAAATTCATCGGAATATCGTCCGATTTTTCCCGATAAAATCTGAGAAAGTTCCTTTTCGATACAAGCGATGATCCCCATCGTTATCTTTCGATTTTCGGTGATTGTCCGTTCTTCGTCTTCAGCGGGAGCCAAAAAAGAAAAAACAGCGGGTTGAGACGTTTGACCGACATGAAAAATACTCCTTTGGTCATGCAAATTGAAAAGAACCTCAGGACGAAGCTGTTGCACTCGATCAAAAAGTAATCGTATCTCCGGAGATTGTAATGCTCTTCCGTCACGATTCGGATCAACACCTAAAGCATTGCGACGTTGAAACTTTTCCGCACCGTCAGGATTGAGCATGGGAATGAATGAAAAATTTAAACGTGAGAGCAAAAATAGAGCTAGTGGACTGTTCTCTTGAAAAAAATTCAATACATCAAACATTGCTGCCGTTCCTGTGGTTTCGTTACCGTGCATTTGAGACCAGATCAATATTTTTTTTGATCCGACACCCCAAGAGAGTTGAAAGATTCCTCTTTTTTCTATCGAATGTCCGATGAGATCGATCGAGCAGAGTTCTCTGTGTTTTTTAAATAGCCTTGATAAATCAGCATGTCTAAAGATTCTGGATGAAATACTTCTTTCTTTGAATTCATCATAAGCTTTCTCTAAGGAGTGGATGTCGAATTTCATTGCAGTTAATTTTTTTTTACAAATATAAAATCCGTTTACGTATATAAATACTTTACATAAGTAAATAGATAACTGTTTAACATTGTTAACATCATGTTTATTTCTATTGAAAATTTATTGATTTATAATTTTATATATTTGTTTATGAGGTTAATATATTATCCTATATGTATCTATTATACAGATTAACTTCAATTATTTTTGTAGTTTTAATATGTATGTAAAGGAATAGATTTTTAATAAAAACAAAAAAAAATATACATTTGTATATGATTTCCAGAATTGAAAAAATCATATCAGATTATGGTTTATCACATGCTGCATTTTCTGATAAAATCGGTGTGACGCGTTCAAGTCTTTCTCATATCTTTTCAGGAAGGAATAAACCGAGTCTAGAGGTTGTATTGAAAATTTATTCGGCCTTTCCTAATCTGGATTTAGAATGGCTATTGACGGGAAAGAAATCTTTCAGTGAGGGTTCAAAGTCTTCAAACTCGTCGTCTCATCATCCTATTCTACCCATTGAAAAAGGGGGAGAAGAATCCCAAGCTGTTGAACGTATCGTAATATTTTTTAAAAACAGAACGTTTAAAAGTTACACACCTCACGTTAAAGATAAATAAAGATCTTTTCTTACGAGAACGTTGCATGGAAAAAGGAGGTTAAAATATTTGTAAATCAATATATTGTTTCGTCTATTTGGAGTAGAAAATAAAAAACTCGAATCTATGCTCAGAAGTACCGTGCAACTAAGCTTTAGTAAGCTATATATAGAACGTTCTACCAGAAGGTAGTTAGTTTTTCAAAAAGTTAAAGCCTTGATCCAATGGTAAGTGGATGAAGAAAGAAATAAAAAAAACATATCAAAAAGGCCAGGGAATAAAAGGCCAACCTGCTTACAGTGGAATATCTTTATTTAAGATGATAACTTTTGAGTCACTAGTATGATCTCAGTGATATAGGAACGGAAGAATTTGTAAAAAATGCCATAGCCTGCATGCGTTTTTGTGTTTTCGATTCGAAGATCAGATCCCAGATCATACGAATCTATACAGGTTTCGCAATGAAATAGTAGCCAAAAAGGTATATGAGAGCTTACTGAAAAAGATCAATAAGGACTTAGATAAGAATCAGGCGATAGTTAAAACAGGAGTGATAAGTGGAGGATCGGAAAGAAGAGTGTCAAAAGCAAATCAGTCAAAGAAAAGAAAAGGAAAAAAAGAAGCTCAATCAGGAGTAAACACTCAAGAAAAATGGCTCAAGAAATCAGGTAAACTCTACTACGGATACAAAAATCACATAGAGGGTGGATAAAAAGGGAATGATACTAGCAGTATAGCCGTACATAGCGTAGCAGCCAATGAGCATAATACTAGAGGAGTAAATCCCATTAATAAGCAAACTAGGATATAAGCCTAGAGAAAGTATATGCAGACAAAGATCACCAAGTACCTGTCAACGTGTCTTACTTTCATAGTCGAAATATAAAAAACCGTATACAATAAAAAAGCCTATAGGAACCGTCCCTTAAGAGTGTATATCTATATTATTCAATAAATTAGTGAGTAAAACCCGATGGGTAGTAGAAGGTGCTTTTAGCAGTATAAAGCGTTAGTTTGGACCAAGAAAGGCTAGTTACAAAGGATTAGCGCGTGTTCATGCTCAGCATCTTATGAAAATTATGGAGAATAATTTGTATCGTTCCCCTGGCATTATTATGAGCTGTTCATAAAAATAAATATATTTAATTTATAATCAATAGCTTTCGAATACAATGTGAAAGACTAAATCTATATCGTTCTCCAACGAAGCCCTTCTAGGAGGGGGGGTAACCCTATTTCACCTTAACACAATGGTCTCAGATCTTTTTCTTTTGCTTTCCTCTTCCAAAGGATATAGCCCCCGATCGATAATCCCGTAAATATAATAAACTGAATGCTAGTCAACACTAAGCCTTTATAAAAATATAGAGGTATAGATACGATATTTCCAACGATCCAAAAAATCCAATTCTCGACTTTTTTCATGGCCATTTGATACATTCCGGAAAAGAAAATTCCTGTGGTGAATATATCTATCCATGCATATCCCTGTTCGAGTCTTCTGTTTATAGAATAGATAATTACAGTGACGATTACTGTAGCTATAAAGAGTACTCCCGATTTTAAGTAATCCTTTCTGTCCGAAAAAGTGATGTGCAAAGTTTGTGTCTCATCTTTCTTTCGCTCCCAAATATGCCAACCGTAGAAACTTATACTTGTGTAGTAGATATTGATCATCATATCCGCGTATAACGCCACTGCAAAAGTCAAGTAAATATAGATACTTGTGCTCACTATACCCATAGGATAAGTCCAAATATTAACCCGTTGAGAAAAAATCACAGCGATGATTCCGAATAAGAATGCTATGGCCTCCAATATAATAGCGGATATGCTTGTTTGATTATACGGCATCAGTAGAAAATTAAACCATTCATTCATGATCAATAATATAAATCAGTTGATAATTTTCTGTTTTTTTATGATGAGCCCAAAAGCTTTTACTGTATGAATCTTCGATAATCCAACATTTGATATACGAATCATTTATTGAGAAGGGATTTACCTTATAATGTTCTAAAAGACTTGGCAAGCCTCCTCCATGCAATTTGTATAAGCTCTCTTTGATTCCCCAAAAGATGTGTAATTGATCGACCTCATATTTCGGTTCGATAAAGGCTGTTTCATCGTTTCTAAGGAACTTTTTTCTGAGGTTTAATATTTTTCCCGGTTTGAGCCTTTCGATGTCTATCCCTATCAAATGACTGCTGGAAGCTACGGCTACTCTTTCGTGAGCATGACTGATTGAAATATTTCGCCCTTTTTCAAGAAAGGGTTTTCCTTTAGCGTCATGACGGACGTCGAGAGGTAATCCTAAATTTTTTAAGGAACAACGAACACCCAGAAATTCCTTTTGACGTTTCGGTGTGAGACGGGTATATTTTTTCATATCCTCCGTAGATAGCTCCAATGTTTTAAGCAAAACTTCCTCAGGCTCTGTCACCTCCCATACGAGGATCTTTGTGTGATCATCACTTTCTACGCTATCGACTACGGGCATCTTTTGTTCGTTCTTATTTTTATTCTCTTCTCAACAGGATTAAAGATCTGAGATCATTGTATTAATGATGCATTTTGTTTATTCAGCATCCTAGATGAGATCGTTAGAGAAAATGTAGATTTAGTCTTTCACATTTTGTTCGAAAATCATTGATTATAAATTAATTAATTATATCTATTTTTATGGACAGCGCATAACAATGCCAGGGTCATGATACAAATTATGCACCATAGCCATTTTAAATAAGTGTTTTTTTTCTTTTGCTTACGACCATTTTAAACAAGACAGGAACGGTTGTCACTAAAACGATGGTCAAAATTATCCACTCCAAATGATTTTTCAAACCGGGAAAAGCCTTATCCAGATAATGACCAGCCATCATGATAGAAAACGTCCAAGCTAATGCTCCAATGATATTGTAGAGCATGAATTGGCTGAAACGGATTCGTACAATTCCGGCCACAATAGGAGCAAACGTACGAATTATGGGTAAAAAACGACTCATAACAAGGGCTATTGTCTTATACTTCATGTAAAAAGCTCTTGACATGATCAAATATTTTCTCTTAAAAAGCCAAGAATCTTTCTTTTTAAACAGCAAAGGACCGGACTTGTATCCAAACCAGTAGCCGACCATATTGCCAAGTACAGCCGACAAAGAGACTAATAAAACGATCACAATAAAGTGTACAACGTAAAAATTTTTGGCCAAAGCATTGCCGAAAATCCCGGCAGCGAACAACAAAGAATCTCCGGGCAAGAAAAAGCCTATAAATAACCCCGTTTCAGCAAATACAACAGCTAAGAGGATGAACAACGCTATAGATCCGAACCGAATGAAGATCCATTCGGGGTTGATGATATATTGAAAAAAACTCCAGAATTCTGACATTTCGCGTATGTAAGATAGCGAATTTAAATAATTTTTTTTCTAAAAACTCCATGGATTTCATGATCTAAGACCGTTGTATTAAGGTGGATTACGTTTATTCAGGCTCCTAGATGGCTTCATTGGAGATGATGGATATTTAATATTTTGAGACCATTGTGTTAATAGTGGATTACATTTATTCAGCTATCCTAAATGGCTTCGTTAGAGAAGATGTAGATTTAGTCTTTCACATTGTATTCGAAATACTGTTGATTATAAATTAATTAATTATATCTATTTTTATGGACAGCACATAATAATACCAGGGGAACGATAAAAATTATGCACCATAGCCTCCATAAGATGCTGGGCATGCACACGAGCTAATTCTTTGTAACGAGCCTTTCCTGATCCAAACTAAGGCTTTATACTGCTAAAAGTGCGTGCTACTACCCATCGGGGTTTTATTCACTAATTTATTGAAATAATACATCTATATTCGAAAAAAAATCAATTTATAATCAACAGTATTTCGAATACGATGTGAAAGACTAAATCCACATCGTATCCAACGAAAGACCATCTAGGAGGCTGAATAAACGTAATCTACCATTAACATAATGCTATCATTCATCGTGCGTCTCATCGTGGTGAGATAGATATCGTCTAAGTTTACTGTAGATGTATGTGATTTATAACAAAAAAATAATTTCCGATAATGGCTAAAACGACCGATTGATCGGAAAACCTTTAATTTTGTCCGATATAAAAAAATAAATCCTAAATCGTTTGAGAAAGAAAAGAAGCACTTTATTCCGAGATATTTTTGGCCACTTGCACGTCATAAAGCGTTTTCTGATCTTCATATTCGGGTCCATTTCCTATAACCGTTACAATGGCTTCAATAAACTGGAGTTGAAGGGGACGGAATATCTCAAAAATATTCCCAACAATAATGTCCTTTTTGTCTCGAATCATCAGACGTACTTCGCTGACGTTTTTGCCATGTTTCACGTGTTTTGCAGTGTAAAAAACGGATTCATCAATACAATAAAAAACCCCATTTATTTACTCAACCCAAAGGTCAATCTCTATTTCGTTGCAGCTAAGGAGACTATGACCAAAGGACTTCTGCCCAGGATATTCGCCTATTCAGGATGTATCACCGTAAAAAGGACGTGGCGAGAAGAAGGAAAAGATATCAATCGTCAAGTAGATCTCTCCGAAGTGACGAAGATCGGTATGGCATTGAACGACGGCTGGGTCATCACCTTTCCGCAAGGAACAACCCGAGCTTTTGCTCCCGGACGCAAAGGAACAGCGCACATCATACGTAAATTTAAGCCTACCGTAATTTCCATCGTAATAGACGGATTTCAGGATGCTTATGATAGAAAAGGATTGAAAATAAAAGAAAAGGGTATCGTTCAAAAAATGATCTTTAAACCCCCTTTGAGCATAGATTATAAAAACGACAGCGTAGACATGATCATGGAAAAAATCATGGATGCCATCGAACAGTCTCCCAAATATTCCAAGAAAATATCTACGGTAAAAAGGATCGTAAAAAAGAAACGTAGATGCAGTGAAACCCGAAAAAAAAACTTTGAAAAAATATCCGGGGAGAACCGTTAAAACCTAATCGATTAATATCCATGAGAGTATTCTATTAAGGTGGATTACCTTTATTCAACCTCATAGATAGGCTTCCTTGGAGAAGGATGTAGATTTAGTCTTTTACATTGTATTTGAAATATATTGATTATAAATAAATTAATAACATTTATTATTATGAACAGCTCATAATCATCCAAGGGTCACCATATAAATTATAAGCCATAGCTCAATAAGATGCTGGGCATTCACACGAGCTAATTCTTTGTAACGGCTTTCCTAATTCAAACCAACGCTTTATACTGCTAAAAGCACGTTCTACGCCCCATCAGGGGATACTCACTAATTTGTTGAATAATATAGAGAGAATGTTACATGAGAGAAGGATTTTAAAACGTTTATAAATCAATATATTATTTTGTATATTTGGAGTAGAAAATAAAAAAATTCGGCTCTATGCTCAGAAACATCGCATAAATAAGCTTTAGTGAACTAGAATGGAATATTCCATCAAAAGGAGTGAGTTTTTCAAAAGGTTAAAAACCTTGATCCACTGGGAAGGGATGGAGAAAAAAAAATAAGAAAAATATATCAAAAAGACCAGAGAATAAAAATCCAACCTGCTTACATTGGTAATATCGTTATTTAAGATAATACTTTTGAGTCACTGGTATGATCTCAGTGATGTAGGAACGGAAGAATTGGTGAAAAAATACCTGATCTGCATGCGCTTTTATGGTTTTCTATTGGAAATCAGCTCCTAGATCATACGCCTCTATGCAAATTTCGCAATGAAATAGTAGCCAAAAAGCCATATGAGCTTTTACTGAAAAAGATAAATAAGAAATTAGAAAAGCATCAGGCGATAGTTAAAATAGGAGTAATAGTAAATTCCAGTATTACAGTGAGCCTATTTGCTCCAAATGGAAACTATCTACGTAGTGTAGGATCGAAAGGAAGAGTGACAAAAATAAATCAGTCAAAAAAAAGCAAGGGTAAAAAAAGAGAATCAATCAGGAGTAGACACTCAAGGAAAATAGCTCAAAAAATCACCTAAAATCTACTACGGAGACAAGAAGCACATAGGGGTGGATAAAAATGGAATGAGACTAGGTTTATATAACGTAGCAGCCAATGAAAATCATAGTATAGGGCTAAAGCCATTAATAAGTAAACTAGGATATACCCCTAGAGCACTATATGCAGACAAAGGTTAACAAATTCCGACCAATATGTCTTACTTTCGTAGTTGAGGCATAAAAGACCGTATACAGAAAAAAGCCTATAGAAACCCTACCTTAAGTAGGTATAATTATATTTTTCAACAAATTAGTGAGTAAAACTCGATGGGGTAGTAGAATGTATTTTTGGCAGTATAAAGCGTTGGTTTGGCTTAGGAAGACTCATTACAAACGATTGGATCCCGTGGTGCATGCCCAGGATATTATGGAGGCTATGGCTCCTAATTTGTATCGTTCCCCTGGTATTATTATGCGCTGCTCATAAAAATAGATATAATTAATTTATAATCAACAGTTTTCGAATAAAATGTGAAAGACTAAATCTACATCATTCTCTAACGAAGCCCATCTAGGAGATTAATAAACGTAATCCAAAATTAAGACAATGGTTCTCAGGTTTTTTCATTCAGTATGGGGTATTTTTTTTTCTTCTTTACATCATCATAACTATGTTAGCAGCGATAGCTTTCTTTAATTCAGTCCTGGGAGCAATGATGTCGATGAAGCCTTTTTCCAATAAAAATTCTGCCGTTTGAAAGTCTTCGGGTAGATCTTTTCCGATGGTTTCTTTAATCACACGCGGCCCGGCGAATCCGATCAATGCTTTAGGTTCGGCAATATTGATGTCTCCGATGAGAGCATAGGAGGCTGTCACGCCGCCTGTAGTGGGATCCGTGAGGACTGATATATATGGCAACTTTGCTTCAGAGAGCTGGGTGAGTTTGGCCACGGTTTTGGCCATTTGCATTAGGGAAAACGGAGCTTCCATCATGCGCGCTCCTCCTGATTTCGAGATTATCACGTAGGGGAGTCTTTTTTCTAGGCAATGATTGATGGCCCTCGATATTTTTTCACCAACTACTGACCCCATGGATCCACCGATGAATGAAAAATCCATACAAGAAACCACTACCTCTTGCATATCCATTTCTCCCACACCGGTACGAATTGCGTCGTGTAAATTTGTTTTTTTCCGGGCTTCTTTAATCCGGTCGGTATATTTTTTGGAATCCACCCATTTCAATGGGTCTTTGCTTCTTACTTTGGGGTCGAGTTCTTTGAATTTTCCGTTGTCAAAAAGTATTTGGAAATATTCACTACTGCCGATCCTTACATGGTATCCGTCTTCGGGGCTGACATAAGCGTTTTGTTTGAGCTCTTCGGTATCGATTATTTTCCCGCTGGGCGTTTTGTACCAAAGCCCTTTGGGTAGGTCTTTACGCTCTTCGGTGGGAGTGACTATATTTTTCTTTTTTCTCAGGAACCAGGCCATGCTGATGTTTATAAAATAAAGATCCTTGCCGGGAGTTTTAGGGCAAATTTATAAAAATAACCGTGCTTTCGCAGTTAACCTAAGGTATTGATGTTGTTCAAATCCTCAAAGGCTTTTTTCAAGCGAGCTTTGAAGGTAATTTCGCCTTCGCGGAGCCATACTCTCGGATCATAATATTTTTTATTTGGTTGTTCAGGCCCTTCAGGATTACCAATTTGGCTTTGCAAGAAATCCTTTTTGCGTTCCATATAATCTCGAATGCCTCTCATGAAGGCATATTGTAGATCGGTGTCGATGTTCATCTTGATTACACCATAACCGATGGCTTCTCTGATTTCTTCAAGAGAGGAGCCTGATCCGCCGTGGAAAACGAAGTAGATGGGGTTTTCCGGAGTGTGAAATTTTTCTTGGACGTATTTCTGGGAGTTGTACAGGATTTTCGGGCGAAGGGTAACGTTTCCCGGTTTGTAAACGCCGTGTACATTTCCGAAGGCAGCTGCTATGGTAAAATTCGGACTGATCTCTCTGAGATTTTCATAGGCGTAAGCCACTTCTTCAGGTTGGGTGTAGAGTTTGGTGTTGTCTACATCGGTGTTGTCGACCCCGTCTTCTTCGCCTCCGGTTATTCCGAGTTCTATCTCGAGAGTCATTTCTATTTTGTCCATTCTTTCAAAATATTGTCGGCAAGTCTGGATATTTTTTTTTAAAGGTTCTTCCGATAGATCGAGCATGTGGGAGCTGAAGAGGGTCTTCCCGAAGTGTTTGTAGTACTCTTCGCTGGCTGTGATCAGGCCGTCGATCCAGGGCAGGAGTTTTTTGGAGCAGTGGTCTGTGTGGAGGATCACCGTAGCGTTGTAGACTTTAGCCAATTCATGGATGTGGAGGGCTATCACTTTACCTCCTAATATGGAGGAGCGTTGGTTTTCATTGCTGAGTCCTTTTCCAGCGTTAAAAGATGCGCCTCCGTTGGAAATCTGGATGATGATGGGGGAGTTTGCGATGGCGGCTTCTTCCATAGCTGCGTTGATCGTATTGGAACCAGTGACGTTTACAGCTGGTAGAGCGAAGTGATTTTCTTTGGCGTATTGGAATATTTCTTTGACGAGACTGCCTGTGGCTATACCGGAAGGGAATTTTCTGGACATGGGGGTTGCATTTTGAATGATGTGAGCAAATATATGGTAAACAACTTTTACTCAGAAAGGGTATCCGACGGCGAAATTCACAACGGTTTGGCCGATACCGAGTTTATTGAATAGCCAACGTTCTCCGAGAGGTCTTGAGGGGTCTTGGAGTTTATAGGCCAGGTCTACCCGAGCGATAATGAATTTTAAATCGTAGCGGAAACCGATACCTCCACCCAGAGCGAGCTGTTTGTAGAACCTATTCCATCGAAATTTTCCTGAGTCGGATGTGTATTCTCCTTTAAGTGACCAAATATTTCCTGCGTCAAGAAAAACAGAACTGTATATATTAGACATTATTTTGAATCGGTATTCGGAGTTGAGAGTGAGTTTCAGATCGGAAAAGGATAGATCCCGTGAGAAGTTGCTTGTATTGCCCGGGCCGAGATCATAGGCGCGCCATGCTCTGATGTCATTGGAGCCTCCTCCGAAGTAGCTTCGGTCAAATGGTAATTGGATTGATTTTCCGTAGGGAAAAGCTGCTCCGATGAAAATGCGAAATGCTAGGGTTTTATGGTCGGAAAGATTCCAATATTTTCTAAAGTCTAGGTCGATTTTGATGAATTGGGAATAAGGGACGTTGAATATGGTATAGGGTTCTTGCTCCCCTATTTTTTTTGGATAAAAGGATAAGGGGTTGCTTGGAAGAGAAAGGAGATTTCCAGCTGTTTCCACCCTCGTTCGTAGGAAGATGGATTTTTTCTTTCTCTTGTCAAGAGTTTTATTGTATTCGTAAGCGTAGGAAATGGAGTGGATGATATAGTTGTCGATGATTCGTGCTCTGCGGCTTTGCATCTTCAGGTATTGGCTTAGGATGTTGCTGTCTATATTATAGCCTCGTAGGTTTTGAGCTATTTCCAAGGCTTTAGCGTAGGTCTCATCGTTGTTGTTCAAACAGTCTTCTTCTCCTCCCTGTCCTGATCTGGCATATTCCTTGCAAAAAACATCTCGAGCACCTCTGTCGTTGTCGTAGAAGTCGAAGTAACGGTTTTTCTCCAGGTTTTTGATGAACTGTAAATTGAGCAACTCGAATTTATATGTTTCATAGGGGAAGATCTTCCATTCATAGTCCAATATATTTGAAAAGTTGAGCCTGCCAATCCCGACATTCCTTTGCATGTTGATCCGAGCGGTGATAGCCGATCGAGGCTTGTAACATTTCGGGATGAGGTGTTCCGTATTGAAGGGTAATAGAAAGCGTGGGAAGTGGATTTTAGCTTGTGTAATGGCTTCCCGGGCGTTGAAGAAAGCGTTGGTCTTTCTGGAGTTTTTTTTCATCGAGGTGAGGTTACCTTTGAACGAGAGTTCTAAGTTTTCCGCTCCACTAAATATATTTCTTGTCAATAGACTGATTCCGGGACTGATACCCAAGTTGATGAAGTCCGAAAATACGGTTTCAAAGGATAATTTAATTTCATATCTTTTCAAGGGGCTTAAAAGGATGCTTGTATTGAGTTCTCCTTTCGGATCGGAGGGGTCTGACGGGATTTCTTCAACGGTAAATTCTTTGATACTGAAATTTTTCAAAGAGTAAATTTTTTTTTTTGTAGAGACTATATCTCTCTCTCGATACAGGTTTCCGGGGCCGATGAGGATAGCGTCGGTGATGGCTCTCGGTTTGTATTTCAGAGAGGGGGGTAAAAACAATTTATACCCTTGATGTATAATAGGTGTGACGGGAGTAGTTCGGTTAGTTTTAAATTTTACTTTTATTTCTTTGAACTTATATTTTTTGTGTGGATATCTTTTTTTTACGCCTTCTTCCTCTACAGTTTTTTCATTGACGTTCATCTTTACATCCATTTGATGATTGTCTGCCATCGCATTTATTTCAAAAAAAATGTCTTCATTTGAAGGGTTGAAGTTGTAATAACCTTTGTTTTGATAGAGGGTTGTTACTCGATCTAATTCTTCCTTGAAGTTTTCTTCATCAAAGATGTCGCCTTTCTTTATTCGACTCCCTAGAAGGTCTTTTTGAACTATTTTTTCCAATTCGGGTTCTTTGAATCTGTATTCTATCGAGCGGATGGAATAGGGAGCTCCAGTTTCGGTGTTGTAGGTGACTTTTCCTTTTTTGTTTTTCAGTTTAAAATCGACGGTGGTCTTGGCGTCAAAAAAACCTTTGAAATGGTAGTAGAGGTCAATATTGTTAGCTGAAATTGCGGTTGCGGCGGAGTCGATGATGACGGGTTTTTCTCCGTTTTTGAATAGGAATTTATCCCACCAAAGGTTTTTGTTGATGTAGTTGTTCAGACCGTATTTAAGCAACAGGCTGTCCATGGTCTTTTTTTCCTTTCCATCTCGATGGCCTTCGGAGATGGAGAAGTAGGCAGTAAAAGCTTCGTCAAGCTTCGGGTCTGATCGATTGTAGAGTATCAAATCTAAAGGGAAGAGGTCAAATATTTTTTTGTTGGGGCGCTGGGATACTTTTTCGTCCAGATTGGAAAACAAGGCTCTTTTTCCATTGGTTTTGAAAATGTTTTTGGTAAGCAGATGTTGCCCTTCCGGAACTTTCATCGTCATGCTACACGAGCTGATGATGAAGCCAGATAAGAGTAATAAAAATACTTTTATAAGATTTTCTTTCATGCCATGAAGTTATACAAACTTATGTCAAGATCTTTGTGTTAAGAAGGAATGAGAACGTCGCATAAGAGAAGGCGGTTAAAATATTTGTAAATCAATATATTGTTTCGAAACCATTGTGTTGAAGGTGGATTAGGTTTATTCAGCCGATTAAATAGCTTCTTTTAGAGAAAATGTAGATTTAGTCTTTCACATTGTATTCGAAAAATGTTGATTATAAATTAATTATTTTATATCTATTTTTATGGAAAGCTCATAATAATTCCAAGGAAACGATACAAATTATGCGCCATAACCTCGCATAAGATACTGGACATGCACTTAAAACAGGCGTGATAATAGATGCTAGTATTACAATGAGGCCCCTTGCTCCTAAGGGGATCCTATCTACGTAGTTGAGGATCGGAAGTAAGAGGGTAAAAAGCAAATCAGTCAAAGAAAAGCAAGTGTAAAAGAAGAAACTGAATCAGGAGTAGAAACTCAAAGAAAATAGCTCAAGAAATTAGGGAAACTC
The DNA here is from genome assembly GCA_047528255.1 of Flavobacteriales bacterium Tduv. GTDB lineage: Bacteria > Bacteroidota > Bacteroidia > Flavobacteriales > Blattabacteriaceae. The sequence continues at coordinate 515,776 of CP180024.1, forward strand.
TACTACGGAGACAAGAAGCACATAAGGGTGGATAAAAATGGAATGATACTAGCTGTACATAACGTAGCAGCCAATGAACATGATAGTAGAGGGCTAAAGCCATTAATAAGCAAACTATGATATAAACCCAGAGAAGTATATGCAGACAAAGGTTAGCAAGTTCCAGCCAACAGCTGTATTATTCAACATAATTAGTGAGTAAAACCCGATGGGGAGTAGAATACACTTTTGGAAGTATAACCGTTGGTTTGGATCAGTAAAGGACCATTACAAAGGATTAACCATATGTATGCCCAGAACTTATGGAGGCTATGGAGCATAATTTGTATCGTTCCCCTGGCATCATTATGTGCTGTTCATAAACATAGATATAATTAATTGATTTATAATCAATAGTGTTTCGAATACGAGTGAAAGACTAAATTCTATTTCGTCTCCAACGAAATCCATCTAGGAGGCTGAATAAACGTAATCAACCTTAACACAATGGGCCCAGTTCACTAAAGCTTATTCGTGCGGTTCTTCTGAGCATAGAGTCGGCTCTTTTTTTATTTTCTACTCCAAATAGACGAAACAATATATTGATTTATAAATATTTTAACCTTCTTCTCTCATGCAAAATTCTCGCTTCTTGTATCCGTAATAGAGTTCCCTGATTTTTTGAGTCATTTTCCTTGAGTGTCTACACCTGATTGAATCTTTTTTTTTCCTTGTTTTTCTTTCACTGATTTACTTTTCTCCCTCTTCCTTCTGATCCTCTACTTACATGTTAATAAACCCTTTGGAGCAAAGAAACTCACTCTAATACTGGTATCTACTATCACTCCTGTTTTAACTATAGCCTGATGCTTTTCTAATTTCCTTATTGATCTTTTTCAGTAAGATCTCATATTTCTTTTAGCTACTACTTCATTGCGAAATTTGCATAGAGTTGTATGATCTGGGATCTGATCTTCCAATCGAAAACCACAAAAACGCATGCAGCCTATGGACTCTTTTACCAATTTTTCCGTTCCTACATCACTGAGAACATAGCAATGACTCAAAAACAGCATCTTAAATAACGAAATTCCACTGTAAGCAAGTTGGCCATTTATTCTCTGGCCTTTTTGATATATTTTTCTTATATCTTTCTCCATCCCTTCCCATTAGATCTTGGTATTTAATCTTAAAAAAACACTCCTTCTGGTAAAACGTTCCATATTTAGTTCACTAAAACTTATTTGCGCGATACTTCTGAGCATAGATCCGATTTTTTTATTTCCTACTCCAAGTAGTACAAAAGAATATATTGATTTACAAATATTTATTCCACCCTACTACACCATCCCACCACTCTTCTTTTATGCAATATTTTTGACCGATTAGTTTTTTAGCGATCATTTAATATTATTTTATTAAAATTTTAATTTTTTAATAGTAAAAATTATAACTTTATATTACCTTACAAGATATTTAAGATTACTATTTCTAGTAAAAACATGAAAACGGTATAAATATTAAATAATAATCATTCATAAAATATAACAAAAATTTACTTCCGTAAAATTCTCTACAAAAAAATTACATTCCTTTTTCGTTACTTTCACGCCTGTGAAAACTGGGGATATGCTTATGAAAAAATTTCTCATTGCAGGCCTGGGAAACATGGGAGCAATGTATGAAAAGACACGTCACAACATAGGTTTTAAAGTGCTAGATACGCTTGTAAATATGTATTCATCGTCTTTTGTTTCGGAAACATTGGGATCCGTAGCGCAGATACAGGTCAAAGGAAAGTGTTTTATTCTATTGCAACCCGATACGTACATGAATCTCAGCGGAAAGGCTGTGGTACACTGGATGAACAAGGGAAAGATCTCTTTAGAACGTCTTCTCATCATCACAGATGATATTCATCTGGACTTCGGAGCACTGCGTATCAGTGAAAAGGGTAGTGACGGCGGACACAATGGATTGAAAAACGTTCAAGAGGTTTTAAATACTTCTTCTTACGCCCGACTTCGTTTCGGTATTGGAAACTCTTTTTCCAAAGGCAAGCAGGTGGAGCATGTGTTGGGGGAGTGGACGGAGGAAGAGCTTTCAATGCTTCCTTCACGATTGACAAAAGCGGCAGAGTCAGCTATTTCGTTCGGATTGAACCATCTACAACATACTATGTTTTTTTTTTAACGGGAAAAAATCAGAGTAGACTTGTTATCATCTGATTTACTATGTAAGACAAAAAGTTATTCTGAGAATTTTGAGTCATTAAAAGCTCAAAAATATTCGACAATACCCTTAAATATGAAACTATTGTATTAAGGTGGATTAGCCTATCTAGCCTCCTAGATAGGCTTCGTTGGAGATGATAGAAATTTAGTTTTTCACATCGTATTCGAAATACTATTAATTATAACTAATTAATCATATCTATTTTTATGAATAACACATAATGATCCCAGGGGAACGATACAAATTATGTACCATATCCTCCATAAGATGCTGGGCATGTACACGCGCTAAGCCTTTGCCCCCCTTGTCTGATATAAACCAACGTTTTATACTACCAAAATTCGTTCTATTACCCATCGAGTTTTACTACTAATTCTTGTTGAAGAATATAGCCAGAACCTTGTATGAGAGAAGACGTTTAAAATTTTTGTAAATCAATATATTATTTCGTCTATTTGGAGTAGAAAATAAAAAAGATTCGGCACTATGCTCAGAAGCACCGAGTAAATAAGATTTAGTGAGCTATATATGAAACCTTTCTACCAGAAAGAGTGAGTTTTTCAAAAGGGTAAACACATTGATCCACTAGGAAGGGATGGAGAAAGAAATAAGAAAAATATATCAAAAAGACCAGGGAATAAAAGCCTAACCTGCCTACAGTGTAATATCATTATTTATGATGATACTTTTGAATAACTGGTATGATCTCTGTAATCTAGAAACGTAAAAATTGGTTAAAAAGACCTTAAGCAGCATGTTCTTTTTTGCATTTCGATTGGAAGATCAGATCCCAGATCATACGACTTTATGAATATTTCGCAATGAAATAGTAGCCAAAAAGGCATATTAGAGCTTAAGGAATTAGAAAAGTATCAAGAGACAGTTAAATTAAACGTGATAGTAGATTCCAGTATTACAGTATCCCCCCCCCCCTTCTCCCAAGGGAGATCCTACTTACGTAGTAGAGGAGCGGAAGGAAAAGTACAAAAACAAATCAGTTAAAAAAAGCAAGGATAAAAAAAGGCTCAATCAGGAGTAGAWACTCAAGGAAAATAGATCAAAAAATCAGGAAAACGCTACACTACGGATACAAGAAGTACATAGGAGTGGATAAAAATGGAATGAGACCAGAAATGCTAGCGTAGCAGCCAATAAGCATGATAGTAGAGTTTTAAAACCTATTAATAAGCAAACTAGGATATATACGAAGAGAAGTATAGGCAGATAAAGGTTATCAAGTTCCAGACAACGTCCTTACGTTCATAGTCGAAGCATCAAAGATCGTATAGAGAAGAAAATATATAGTAACCTTCCCTTAGGGAGGTATAGCTATATTATTCATATATAATTAGTGAGTAAAACCTGATAGGTAGTAGAAACTCACTTTTGTGAAGTATAAAGCATTGATTTGGATTAAGAAATGGCTCGTTACAAAGGATTAACTCGTATGCATTCCCAGCATCTTATGGGGGTTATATCTCATATAATTTGTATCGTGCCCCTGGAGGGTTCATGATTTTTTCATAAAAAATAAATATTATTAATTAGTTTATAATTAATAATTTTAGAATTCAATGTGAAATACTCAATTTTCATCGTTCTCCAACGAACTCCATCTAGGAGATTAAATAAACGTAATCCACTTTAATACAATGGTCTCTTTCTTTATATTTGTTTGCATCATCGTACGTCAAGCATCCCCAAAAAAAAGAACAACATTATGACCAAAGAAGCCATCATCACAGCCATTATAGTTCAGATACTTATTACAGGATTCACTTGCTATTTTTTTTACAAAGTGCTTACCAGCAGTCCCAAGCCTGGAGTTGAGGATACAAAGGAAAAAGTAAGAGATAATTACCCCGAGAACGTTACATGATATAAGAGGTAAAAATTTGTAGATCAATACATTATTTCGACACCATTGCATTAAGGTGGATTACGGTTATTCAACCTCCTAGATGAGCTCGTTGGAGAACGATGGATATTTAGTCGTTCACAGCGTATTCGAAATACTATTGATTATAAATTAATTAATTATATCTGTTTTTATGAACGGCTCATAATAATTCCAGGGGAACGATACAAATTATGCCCATAGTCTCCATAAGATTCTGGGCATGCACGAGATCTAATCCTTTTTAAGGAGCCTTTCCTGATCTAAACCAACGATTTATACTGCCATAAGTGCGTTCTACTACCCATCGAGTTTTACTCACTAATTTTTTGAATAATATAACTATCCTACTTAAGGGACGGTTCCTATAGGCTCTTCTGTATACGGTCTTTAATACCTCAACTATGAAAGTAAGAAACCTTGGCTGGAACTTGGGGGAACCTTTGTCTTCATATACTTCTCTTGGGTTATATCCTAGTTTGCTTATTAATGGCTTTAGCCCTCTACTATCATGTTCATTAGCTGCTACGCTATATACTCGGTAGTATCATCCCATTTTTATCCACCCCTATGTGCTTAGAGACCGTTGTACGGGAAAAAAGCTTAAATATTTGTAAATCAAATTAAAACGTTACAATATTTAGAATAAAAAATGAAAAAAAACTCCCACTATGATAAGAAGTACTGCCCAAATAAGTTTTAGCTAACATTATATCGAATGAAACATAAGGAAAAGTAATTTTTTTGAATAGCTAAACAATCTGATCCAATGGGATGGTATAGAGAAAGAAATAAGAAAAATGTATCAAAAAGTCTAGAAAATAAAGGCTTAATCTGTATACAGTGGAATATCGTTATGAGACCATTGTGTTAATAGTGGATTAAATTTATTCAGTATCCTAGATGGGCTCGTTGGAGAACAATATAAATTTAGTTTTTTACATGGTATTCGGAATAGTATTTATTATAAATCAATTAATTATATCTTTTTTTTATGAACAGCGCATAATTCCCCCAGAGGAACGATATAAATTATGAGAACGTTGCATGAGAGAAGGAGTTTAAAATATTTGTAAATCAATATATTGTTTCATCTATTTGGAATAAATAATAAAAAAATAAGATCTATGCTCAGAAGCACCGCACAAATAAGCTTTAGTGAACTATATATGGAACGTTCTACCAAAAGGAGTGAGTTTTTAAAAGGTTAAAAACCTTTATCCACTGGGAAGAGATGTAAAAAAAATAAAAAAAACATATCAAAAAGGTCAGGGAATAAAGGCCAACCGGCCTACAGTAGAATATCGTTATTTAAGATGATGTTTTTGAGTCACGGGTATGATCTCAGTGATGTAGAAACGGAGAATTGGTGAAAGAAGCCTTGATTTACATTCGCTTTTGTGGTTTTCGATTGGAAAACCAAATCCCAGATCATACGACTCTATGCAGATTTTGCAATGAAATAGTAGCCAAAAAGGCATATGAGATCTTACTGAAAAATATGAATAAGGTAATTAGAAAAGCATCAGGCTAAAACAGGAGTGATAGTAGATGCCAGTATTACAATGATTCCCTTTGCTCCAAAGCGAGCTTCTACCTACGTAGTGGAAGATCCGGAAGAAAGAGGGGTAAAAGCAAATCAGTCAAAGAAAAGAAAGGGTAAAAAAGAGACTCAATCAGGAGTAGAGACTCAAGGGAAATGGCTCAAGAAATCAGGTAAACTCTACTACAGATATAAGAAGCACATAGGGGAGGGATAAATATGGAATGATACTAGCTGTACATAGCGTAGCAGCCAATGAGCATGATAGTAGAGGGCTAAAGCTATTAATAAGCAAACTAGGATATAAACCCAGAGAAATATATGCAGACAAAGGTTATCAAGTGCCAGCCAACGTGTCTTACTTTTATAGTTGAGGCATCAAAGACCGTACACAGAAGAAAGGGCTATAGGAACTGGACCTTAAGTAGGATACTTATATTATTCAACATAATTAGTGAGTAAAACTCGATGGGTAGTAGAACGTACTTTTAGAAGTATAAAGCGTTGGTTTGGATCAGACAAGGCCCTTTACAAAGGATTAACTCGTGTGCATGCTCAACTTCTTATGGAGGCTATAGCCCATAATTTGTATCGTTCCCTTGGAATTATTATGCGCTGTCCATAAAATATATATATAATTAATTAACTTATAATCAATAATTTTCGAACACAATATGAAAGACTAAATCTAGATTTTCTCTAACGAGCCAATCTAGAAGGGTTAATAAACATTAATCTACCATTAACACAATGGTTTCAACACTTCTCTCATGCAACGTTCTGGAACGAATAATATGGCTTCAGTAAATTTGACTTACCTTGCCATTTTTACCAGGCATCACAAAAATGATCCGAACAGTCATTCAAGGAACCGGTCATTATCTACCGGAAAAAATCGTGAAAAATAGTGATTTTTTACACTATGAATTCTATGATAATAAGGGATCTAGGATCGATAAATCCAACGAAGAAATTATCCGAAAATTTCAAGAAATCACGGAAATAGAAGAGCGAAGATATGTCCCCGAAAATCTCTCAAGCTCCGATATCGCTACCATCGCCGCACAAAGAGCCTTGGAAGAGACCGCGATTGACAAAGAACATCTCGATTACGTCATCACGGCACATAATTACGGAGACATCCACCCAATCTCCCGACAATCTGATATGCTGCCATCTATTTCCGCCAGAGTAAAAAATAAACTGGGAATAAAAAATAATCGATGTCGCCCTTATGACATGGTGTTCGGATGTCCCGGTTGGATTGAAGGGTTAATTTTAGCCGACCAACTCATCAAATCCGGTCATGCGCGACACATACTCGTCACCGGATCCGATACCCTTTCTAAAGTAATAGATCCTCACGATCGCAATGCTATGATATTTTCTGACGGAGCCGGAGCCGCTGTATTATCAACCGTAGAGACAGACCAAAACATAGGCATTCTCGATTATGACTCCCGATCAGATAATGAAGAAGAGCTTAATTATTTATTCAACGGACCTTCTATCAATCCCTATTACACGAAATCTATGGTAAACATCAGTATGAACGGACGAAAAATATACGAATACGCACTGACCATAGTTCCCCTCATACTGAAAAAACTTCTCGAAAAAAATAATCTAGAAGTAAAAGACATCAAAAAAATCCTCATCCATCAAGCCAATTCCAAGATGGATCACGCCATTCTAAAACGACTTCTGAAGTTTTACAATCATCCAAACGATAAAAAAACCTGCCTAGATCTCATGCCCATGAGCATTCAAAAATTAGGAAACTCTTCGGTAGCCACAGTTCCCACCCTACTCGACAGAGTCCTAAAAGGGTACATGCCCCCACACGAACTCACACCCGGAGACACTATCTTAATGGCGTCCTTGGGAGCGGGAATGAACATCAACGCCATTATCTATCGCTCTTTCCCAACTCATAATGCACTTCCAGTCTTTTAACACAAAAACAAACGTTGAGAAGAAAAAAAATATCATTAACTTTGTCCTCAGTCATTAATACCAACTCAAAAACGATGAAACCTGGAATACATCCGGAAAATTATCGGCTAGTCGCTTTTAAAGACATGAGCAATGAAAAAACTTTCATCTGCCGATCAACAGTCAAAACAAAAGATACCATAGAAATAGAAGGAGAAAAATGGCCTCTATATAAAGTTGAGATTTCTAGTTCCTCACACCCCTTTTTCACCGGAAAGATGAAATTTGTAGATACAGCAGGCCGAATAGAGAAATTCAAAAACAAGTATGCGGGCTTTGGAAAAGAAAAAAAAAGGAAATAAATGCGTAAGTTTTATAACTTATTATAAAGGAACTGCAACGACACATTCAGAAATCACTCTGCCATGCAATTTATATTAAGCGATGGCCCCGAATGGAACTCCTTGCTGCCGCTTACATTTACCCGTCCTACAGCAGAAATCCGTATAGGCATACTTACGTTAAGGGAAAAATGGGAACATCTGCTCAAAAAAAAAACTCATACCATCACACAAGCCCATCTAACAGAAAAATATACCTCTCCATCGGAAAAAAAACTTAATATTTGCATCAACCCCACTTTTCTACCCACCGAAGACCTGATCCAAGCAATCCAGGAATTGAAAGAAAACCAAGCTCTGATAAAAAAAGGAAAGTGCATTGCCTTTTGTCGCGACTCACAAAAAAAAAACTACACTATTCCACTAAAAGAAATCCCATACCAGAAGGCTCTGATTCACATAGAATACCCATGGGATATCTTTCGACACAACGCTAAAGCTCTTGAACAAGATTTCAAACTCCTGACCCGAAACCGGACATCCGCTCCCTTGAGCAAAAGCAATCATATCACGGGTGAAAATATTTTCATTGAAGAAGAGACCATTGTGGAGTACGCTACCCTCAACGCACAAAACAGCCCAATATACATCGCGAAAAAAGCTCAAATCATGGAAGGTTGCCTCATCCACGGGGGATTGGCCTTATGCGAAGGAGCCGTACTGAATATGGGCACCAAAATATATGGTGCTACGACCATCGGCCCATATTGTAAGATAGGAGGAGAAATCAAAAACTCCGTTTTTTTCGCGTATTCAAATAAAGCTCATGACGGCTTTTTGGGAAATTCCGTATTGGGGGAATGGTGTAACCTTGGAGCCGGAACCAATGCATCAAACCTGAAAAACAACTATTCCAAAGTCGATGTATGGAGCTACGTAACCGATCAAACCATCCCGACAGGGCTTCAATTTTGTGGGCTTCTCATGGGCGATCACTCCAAATCAGCAATCAACACGCAATTTAATACGGGAACGGTAGTAGGCGTATCGACCAATGTGTTCGGATATGGATTCCCTCCGAAACACATCCCCTCTTTCTCCTGGGGCGGAATACAAGAAAATAAAATTTTTGATTTCGATAAAGCCTGTAAAACGGCTCAAATCATGATGTCTCGACGCGGTGAGTCTTTCGGTCCGTCAGATAGAGAAATTTTGAGACACCTCTTTGATCTAACACAAAAAAAGAACAACACTACATCCTAAAATTTTTCCAAATCTTCTATCTCATCCTCAAAATGCAAAGCCACGGTCTGCAAAGCAATCAAAGCCGCTGTTTCCGTCCTTAAACGAGCCTGCCCTAATCGAACCCCTTGCCAACCCAGAACCGAAGCTTCCTCAATTTCCTCAGGAGAAAAATCCCCCTCCGGTCCGATCAAAATCGTATAAAGTTCGCTCTCAACTTCAATACACACCTTCAAAGGTTTTCGCTCAAAATCCTCGTTACAATGTGCTATGAGCTTACAGCCGAACTCCACACGAGACAAAACAAAGTCCCGATAAGACAACGGATCATTCAATACAGGCAAGTACGCCCTGAACGACTGCTTCACCGCCGAACGAATGATCTTCATTACACGATCCATATTGAGTTTTTTCCGCTCTGAACACTGACAAAACAAGGGTGTAATTTCATCCACCCCAATTTCGACAGCCTTTTCTAAAAACCATTCAAAACGCTCGGAAGATTTCGTCGGAGTGATACCCATATGCACTCGATAAGGCCGTTTTCCATAGGCTTTCCTATGCTCCAATGGATATAACTCCATACCTCGTTTAGAGGCTAAACGGATCACGGCTCTCCATATATTCCCCAGTCCATCGGTAAGATATACCTCATCACCCGCCTGCATCCGTAAAACCTGAATCAAATGATAACTCTCCTCTACCCCCAACCGTATGACGGTAGACGTAACCTCTTCTACGAAGAATAATTTCATATCGATACCATATTATAACGAGCGAACGGAGTAATATTCAGAGAATCAAACAAACGCCGCTCGTACTTAAGCTGTCCTACCATAGCGATCATTGCCGCATTATCCATAGTATACTCAATCTTTGGAAGATATAATTGCCACCCCCTCTCAAAAGAAGTCTCAAAAAACTGCCTTCGTAACTCACTATTCGCCGATACCCCTCCGGCCAAAGCAACCCGATTGATCCCGGTTTCCTCAACAGCTTTCATGACCTTTTCAAGTAAGATCTCCACAATCGTTCGTTGCACGGCAGCACACAAATCAGGTAATTGTGTCTGTATAAATCCGGGATCCGTTTTCAATCGATTCCGAACGAAATACAAAACATGCGTCTTGAAACCACTGAAACTGAAGTCCAAACCTTCCACTTTGGGTTTTGAAAAGATAAACTTTTTCGGATCTCCTCCTTGCGCATAACGATTTATCAATGGGCCGCCCGGATACTCCAAACCTAGAATTTTAGCCGTCTTGTCAAAAGCCTCTCCCGCTGCGTCATCCATCGTTTGTCCCAAAACGGTCATCTCAAAAAAATCATCTACTCGAACAATTTGAGTGTGGCCCCCGCTGACCGTCAAACACAAAAAAGGAAAAGCAGGCGGATAATCATGAGCATCCTTGATGAAATGGACCAAAACATGCGCCTGCATATGGTGCACCCCGATCAAAGGGACATCTAAAGACATGGTTAAAGATTTGGCAAAAGAAGCCCCTACCAGCAAAGCCCCCAAAAGCCCGGGTCCGCGAGTAAAAGCAACGGCATCAATTTGTTTTTGCCTTATATTTGCAAATGAGATAGCGGAATCGACCACCGGAATGATATTTTTCTGGTGCGATCTAGAAGCTAACTCAGGAACGACTCCACCGTATTGTCGATGGACTTCTTGAGAGGCTATAATGTTAGACAAAATACGGCCGTCTTTGATCAGGGCCGCAGCTGTATCATCACAAGAAGACTCTATACCTAAGATAACGGGGGAATGTATCATCAACGGCAAAAATAAGGATATTTAAGTGCGGAAAAATTTTCGAAGGCTTTTATCTCAATCAAAATATCTACTCAGGATATTTTTCAAGTTTTTGGGATATATAGCCTTTATCTTTCTCTTACTCGCAGGGTTGGGACTAGTTGCCATCAACACCCCAAGCATACAAACCAAGATCATACAGGTCATATTGGTAAAATTGAACAATGATTTCGGAACGACGCTCTCGGTAGAGAGTATAAAGATAATTTTTCCAAGAGACGTGCAACTTCATAACGTCAAAGCCATTGACGATCGCAAAAATACCTTAATATCAATCCCTAACGCCAAGGGCCAGATCGATCTACTTCACCTAATCCTGAACCCAAAGAACGTAAAAATCAAAAAGCTTACACTCAATCGTCCCGAAATTTTCGTCACCACGTATCTGGGAGACAGTACAAGCAACATGGATCGATTCATCAAAAAATTTTCCGATAAAGAAAACTCCGGACCCTCCAAAACCGTTTTCGAAAGCGATATCCAAATCAAAAAAGCTCATCTGAAAATCATTGATCAAAATCTTGGTAAAAAAAACAACTTGATACTTATTATCAACCAATTAACCGCCATCATAAAAAATTTTAGAGTGAAAAACAGAACGGTTGAAGTAAATTTGCTCTCTTTGAAATCAACCGGAAAATTGAAAAATAAGGATTTCAATATCCATCAACTCTCAAGCAAATTCATTTTTACCCCTAAACAGCTGCAAAGTCGCAACCTGAACTTACAAACTTCTCGAAGCAAAATCAACGGACATATTACTCTGTACTATAACAAATCCGAAGACCTTTCAAAATTCATCAATAAGGTCGCCATTCGAGCAGAAGTAAAAAAAGGGTCTCAACTTAGTTTCAAAGATTTAAAATTGTTTCTCGACGATTGGGATTCAAATGCAATCGTCTCATTACAAGGAAAAATACACGGGATATTGAACAGGAGACTCACCTTATCCAACCTCTATATGGAAAGCGGAAAAAATAGAATAAAAACCCAAGAAATCATCCTCTCGAACATAACGGATAGAAAAAAATTCAAGATCGTTCAAAAAAATCATGGAATCATCGAAAACTCTTACACGAGTATCACACGTTTGCTACCGAGCTTTATCAACCGAAAGATCCCCGTATTTTTGAAAGATTATGGGGACATGAGATATTACGGCCCACTCACCATAACTCCCAAATTCATCAAAGCTAAAGGTTTTTTCAGCAGCAATACCATAGGGACCGTTCACGGAGATATCCAATTGAATAATTACACCGAAAAAATCCCAAAATATAAAGGAGCTATCTCTACGGATAACGTGAATCTCTCCGTACTCACTAAAAATAAAAACCTCGAATCCGTAGGCGGTGAGTTCCGCTTCGATGGGGAGGGCTTCTCCTTAAATGCACTGCAAATACAGCTCATCGGGAGACTTAACCAACTGACAGTCTACGATCGTAAAATCAATAAGATCGAGATCGACGGCCGAATGGTGAAAAAATATTTTGAAGGAAAATTTTCCATAGATGACCCTCAATTGAATATGAATTTTGATGGAAAACTCAACTTCTCCCAAAAAGAATGGTTTTCCGAAGCTAAAGCAAAGATCAAGCTCATCGACTTGAAAGCCTTGGGTTTGAGTGAAAAAAAGAAAGCCCTACTCAGCTCAAACCTCGACATCAACATACAAAGGAACAACATAGAGCATCTACAAGGTACGGTCTACTTGACGGATATGACTTACGAGACCTCGGAGAAAAAGTTTAAGTTCCCGAAAGTCTCCATCGAATCGAAAACTCTGAGCGAAAAAGACCGAGAAATCACCCTATCAGCTCCTGATATGATTCAAGGCTCTTTCCGTGGCAATTTCAAATGGCTTGAATTGAGTAAACTCGTGGAAAACAACGTCAATCACATACTCAACGAAAAAAAAAAACACACAATCAGTCCCGATCAATCCTTGACTTTCGATCTAAATCTTACCCATCATTTCATAGAACCGTTTGCACAAAACATAAAAATTCTATCCGACAGCCGACTACAAGGGCTATTAACCAGCGACAATCTCATCTTCAGTATGAATGTTGAAAAAGTCCAAATCAAAAACAACACCCTTGACAACGCAAGTCTCCATATCAACACCTCCTCTGAAAAAAAAATGGCCTTCAAAATCGATAGAGCTATATTTCAGGGGATCTCATTCAAAAATATCGATCTTAGCACAAAACAAAAAAACAATTTATTGTTAATCAAGACAAAATTCCTGACTACCCTATCGGGAGCTGAACAAGAGGCCGATTTGAATTTTTATAAATACGGAAACTGGAATAGCAAAGAAAACAATCTTACCATCGGCCTGCGTCGTTCACATATAAAAATAAACGGTTATAAGTGGTGGATCAATGTTCAAAACAAACTCAACACCAATCTGGCCAAAATCGATCTGAAAAATAAAAAATATATCATCAACCATCTGACATTCCATTCCGAAGAACAAAAACTGACTTTATCAGCCGAGATCATCGGAAAACATTACAAAATCACGCAAGGCACTTTCGATAAAATACAACTCAAACAACTCATTCCAGTCAAAGCAGGAGACCTAACCATCAACGGCGTCGCCCAGGGTAAATTCTTCATCGAAAATTCCGGAAAAGATCTAAAACCGGAAATAAACTTGGAAATAAATCAACTGTTAATCAATGATGTGATTCTGGGAAATCTAAAAATCAACACAATTTATAACAATAAAAATAAACGTTATCAACTCAACAGCGTCCTAAAAAATGAACAAACCGATATATTGACAATATCCGGAAATATTGGCACTCCTCCACAAAAAAAAGCACAGCTAGATTTTGACATCAAGGCCAAAAATATACCGGTCAATTTTTTGCAAGCTTTCCTGGGAAATATCTTCAGTAATATCAGAGGAAACGCCGAAGGCTATATCAAATTCACGGGAGACGTTGACAACCCAACCTATCAAGGAAAGCTCCATTTGAAAAAAGTAGGAACAAGAGTAAATTACCTCAACACAGACTATGAACTTATAGGCGAACCTTCACTTTTAATCAGCCCCAAAACCTTCATTTTAAAAGATTTCACGTTCAAAGATACGCAATACAATACCAAAGGATACATCAGCGGCGCAATCCTCAATGAGGATTTTACCAAATGGATCTTGGTTGTATCAATAGACTCAAAAAATCTTTTAGCGCTCAATACCACTTCAAGTCATAATAATTTATTTTACGGAACGGTTTTCGCCGGAGGAAAAATAGAACTCTTAGGCGATACTGATAACTTAGCCCTCAGTATACGAGAAGGAAAAATTAGCGGTTTTTCACAATTATTCATCAACACAAAAGGATGCCAATCCATAGCCCAAAATGAAGGTTTTATCCGATTCATAAACTTCAACGCCAAAGACAACCCTGAAACGGCTAACTCTTTTTCAAAAGAAAAGAAAAAGGAGAATAAAAAAAAAGGACTCTCCATCAGCATAGAAACGGACATCACAGAAAAAGCAGAAGTAAAACTTATCATGGACTCTTCCTCAGATAATTTTATACAAGCCAGAGGAACGGGAAATATTTCATTCAAAATACAGCCTGGAGGAAACATAGAAATAACCGGAAAATATAATACCACAGAAGGTTTATATCTCTTTTCCAATGAACAAATCCCCTTCTTAAAATTGGACAAACAATTTCAAGTTAAACCCGGAGGAACCATTACCTGGACAGGATCCGCCACAAATGCCAATCTAAACCTAAGCGCCTTCTACCCCAAATCAGCATCCAATGTAGGAGAATACATCAACTTACCCAATTCATCAAGCCCCCCTCAAAGCATAATTACAGAATTAAAAATCGATATATCGGGGCAACTTTCTCAACCAGAACTAGAATTTGACATTGATTTTCCAAATGCAAGCGAAAATATCAAACAACAATTGGCACAAAAACTCAATACCCAAGATGAAAAACTCACACAATTCGGATCTATCTTATTGTTAGGAAAGTTTTTCGTTGATACCAAAAACATAGGAACCGGTCTTTGGTCCTCCTCCGCTTATGACGTAGCTCTGAAACAATTAGGGAATATATTATCAAGTATCAACAACGCTCTAGATATAAACTTCGAATACATCGAAGGAAATAGAAATACCGATGCGTCAAGCAGCTTCAAATCCTCTATTTTTTACAACATCAATCGACGTTTTTCAATCAAAGGCGTTCTAGGCGTTCCATTCAATACGGTAAACAAACAAAGGAGCTTTTTTAGCGGAGAGGTCCAACTTGATATGGACATCAGCAAACAAGCCAACAATAGTTTAAAACTGACCCTATTCTCACGCCCGAATACTTTCGGGAGAGAAAACGACGAGTTTGCCACATTCTCCTCACAAACCTATGGAGGAGGATTAATTTATACAAGTTCATTCCATAAATTAAAGAATTTTTGGAGCGTTTTATTTAAAAACAAAAAGACTGACAATAAAAACAATCCGAAAAAAATAATAAACGATAACAAATAGCCCCAACGTACTAAAAATAAATAAGTTTTTTTATTCCTAATTATTTTTAATAATTTCGCTTCATAAAATGAAAAATACTAAAATAACATAAATCTATGACTTCAAAGTATTATCTAGATGAGATCGACAAAAAAATCTTAACCAGTCTTACTGAAAATACCCGAACACCCTTCACAGAAATTGCAAAATTTATACAATGTTCTACCGGGACAATCCATGTGAGGGATAAAAAACTTGAAGAAGCAGGAATCATAATCGGCAGTACACTTAAAGTTAATTATGAGGTATTAGGTTATAATTTAATAGCTTTTGTAGGAATTCTTTCAAATTCAAACGAGACTAAAGCAGCCAAAGAAGAACTAAAAAAAATTCCTAACATCGTACAACTCTACGTTACCTCCGGAAGGTATAATCTATTCTGTAGAATTATCACTAAAGATCCCACGGATGCTAGAAATGTCATTTCAAAAATCGGTGATATCAAAGGAGTCCTTCGCACCGAATCTACGATTTGCTTAGAAGAAATCGTCAATGACGAAAATAGATTATTACGCTATATCCTCAAGTAACTCATCTAAAATAATTATTTTTTAAGAAAAACCGTTCAAAACGAAAAAAAAATAAAAATATTGATCAATAAAAAAACACAGACTTTAAAAAGACTCGTTGTTTTTATCGAGAACTAAACTGAGTGTATTATTAAATATATTATAAAAAGTGTTTATCAATATCTATTTTTAATATAAAATGATATTTTATTAAATTTATAACCAGACAAATGAGATTCTAGAATAGAGATAACTTTAGGTTCATCAAAAAAACCGAAAAAATCACGCTCCTGAGAGCGTTGCATGAGAGAAGTAGAAGAGTAAAATATTTATAATATCAATATATTATTTCGTATACCTAAAGTAGAAAATAAAAAAATATTCGGCTCTATGCTCAGAGGTACCGCACAGATAAGTTTTAGTAAACTATACATGGCTCCTTCTACCAAAAGGGGTAGTTTTTTAAAAAGGTTAAACAAACTGATCCACTAGAAAGTGCATAGAAAAAGAAATAAGAAAAATATATCAAAAAGACAGAGATATGATTTCAGTATGTAGGAACAGAGATCTGATTAAGGAATCCTTGAGCTGTATACGCTTTTGTAGTTCTCGATTGGAAGATTAAAACCAGATCATACGACTCAATACTATTGTGTTTAATAGTGAATTACGTTTATTAACCCATCCTAGATGGGAGGCCGTTAGAGAACGATGTAATTTTAGTCTTTCACATTGTTTTTGAAATATTATTAATTATAAATTATATAATTACATTTTTTTTATGAACAAGCATAATAACGCCAGGGGTACGATAGAAATCGTGCGACATAACCTCCCGTAAGAGGCTGGGCATGCACACGAGGTAATCCTTTGTAAGAAGCCTTTCTTAAGGCAAAGAAACGTTTTATACTTTCAAAAGTTCGTTCTAATACCCATCAAGGGGTACTCAATAATTTGTTAAATAATATAGCTATACGACTTAAGGACGTTTCTTATAGGCTTTCCTTCTGTTAAAATCTTTGATACTTCGACCATGAAAGTCGAGACACACTGACTGGAACTTGTTAACCTTTTTCTCTGCATATACTTTTCTGGGGTATATCCTATTTTGTTATAATGGCTTTGGCCCTCTACTATCACGCTCATTTGATGCTTTTCTAATTTCTTATTGATCTTTTTCAGTAAGAGCTCATATGTTTTTTTCTACTATTCCATTGCGAAATCTGCATAGAGTAATACGATTTAGGATCTAATCTTCCAATCAAAAACCATAAAATTGTATGAAGCCTATGGAATCTTTTATAAATTCTTCCATCCCTACATCACTAATGTCATACCGGTTACTGAAAGCAACACCTTAAATAATAATATTCCACTGTAGATAGGTTACCTTTTATTCCCTGATCTTTATTGATATGTTTTTCCTATTTCTTTTTCCAGCCCTTCTCAGTGGATCACTGTGTTTAACTTTTTGAAAAACTCACTCCTTCTGGGAGAACGTTCCATATATAGTTCACTAAAGCTTATTTATGCGGTGCTTCTGAGCATAGAGCCGAATTTTTTATTTTATAATCCAAGTAGACGAAACAATATATTGATTTACAAATCAAGTTAACCTTATTCTCTCATGCAACCTTCTCAAAGAGCAAAAAAAGAAAACGCAAATATCTCATACCATCTAAAAATTATATCACAAAGACTTACTCTTCTGAGCCACATAAATTGAAACGACACCAAAGGTAAGCGGAATAGTGTAGCATTCCGAAAAGCCACAAGTCTTCAATATTTTTTCCATATCTCCACAAGAAAAAGCAGCCACAGATCGAGGCAAATAATCATAAGCGACAGGATCTTTAGAAAACATTCGCCCTACAAATTTCATATAGTAAGAATAAAGACGATACAAATGCTTTACAAAAGCTCTTTTAGGATGAGAAAACTCCAAAATAAGAGCTACCCCTTCAGGTTTCAAAACCCGATGGATCTCTCTCAATGCCACTTCAAGTCGCTCAAAATTGCGCACGCCGAAAGCCACAGTAACTGCATCAAAACGATCCATATCAAAAGGAATCTTTTCCGTGTCACCCTGCATTAGACTTATACGCTGCTCCAACCTCTTAAACAATACTTTTTTCCGAGCCACATCCAACATACCCTCCGAAATATCCAAACCTATCACCCGAGAAGCCGGAAAATATTTCGCAACCATAATGCTCATATCCCCGGTTCCCGCAGCCACATCCAAAAGCTCATTTGGATAAAACTTACGTAATAAACACACTACCTTTTTTCTCCATCTGAGATCAATCCCGAAAGAAAAAAAACGGTTGAGCATGTCATACCTTGAAGAGATGTTATCAAACATCTGTTCAACTTGTTGTTTCTTAGTTAAAGAAGAATATTCATAAGGGGTAACTTCCGTATCCAACATAAAATAATTTACAGCAAAGATAAAAAATTGCTCCACTTTTTTGTTGACAATGATCAGAACAAAACAAACCGCTGAACAATGAACTAAAGACCACTATATTAAAGTGGATTACGTTTATTCAGCCTCCTAAATAAGCTTCTTTGGATACGATTGTAATTTATCTTTTCATATCGTATTCAAAAAATTATTGATTATAAATTAATTAATTATATCTCTTTTTATGAACACCTCATAATGATCCCAGGAGCACGATACAAATTGAGAACGTTACATGGGATAAAGGGATAAAATATTTGTAAATCAATATATTGTTTCGTATATTTGGAATATAAAATAAAAAATTCGACTCTATCCTCAGAAGCACCGAATAAATAAACTTTAGTTAACTATATATGGAACATTCTACCAAAAGGAGTGAGTTTTTCAAAAGATTAAACACTTTGATCCACTGAGAAAGGATGGAGAAAGAAATAAGAAAAATATATCAAAAAGGCCAGGGAATAAAAGGAACCTTTCTTACAGTGGAATATCATTATTTAAGATAACGCTTTTGAGTTACTGGTATGATCTCAGTAATGTAGGAACGGAAGAATTGGTGAAAAAACACTTAATCTGCATGCTCATTTGTATTTTTCGATTGTAAGATCAGATCCCAAATCATACGACTCTATGCAGATTTCGCAATAAAATAGTAGCCAAAAAGGAACATGATCGATTACTGAAAAAAATCAATAAGGAATTAGAAAAACATTAAGAGATAGTAAAAAAAAGGAATGATAGTGGATTCCAGTATTACAGTGAGTTCCTTTGCTCCAAAGGGGGGGAGCTATCTACGTAATAGAGGATCAGAAGGAAGAAGAAAAAAGCAAATCAGTCAAAGAAAAGAAAGGTAAAAAAAAGAGACTCAATCAGGAGTAAAAACTCAAGGAAAATGGCTCAAGAAATCACGTGAATTCTACTACAGATACAAGAAGCACATAGAGGTGTATAAAAATGGGATGATACTAGTAGTACATAGCGTAGCAGCCAATGAGCATGATAGTATAGGGCTAAAGCCATTAATAAGCAAACTAGGATATAACCCCATAGAACTATATGCAGACAAATATTACCAAGTTCCAGCCAACGTCTCTTACTTTCATAGTCGAGGCATCAAAGACCACATACAGAAGAAAGCCTATAGGACCATCCCTTAAGTAGGGATAGTTATATTATTCAACAAATTAGTGAGTAAAACCCGATGGGTGGTAGAAGGTCGTTTTGATACTATAAAGCGTTGTCCTGTATCAGGAAAGACTCGTTATAAAGGATACCTTGTGTGCATGCTCAGCATTTTATGGAGGCTATGGTGCATAATTTGTATCGTGCCCCTGGCTTCATTATGAACTATTCATAATAATATATATAATTAATTAATTTATATATCAATAGCTTTCGAATAGGATGTGAAAGAGTAAATCTACATATTTTCCAACGAAGCCCCTCTAGAAGGCTGAATAAGCGTAATCCACCATTAAAACAATGGGCTCAGCGTAGCAGCCAATGAGTATGATAGTAGAGGTCTAAGTCATTAATAAGCAAACTAGGATATAAAACCAGAGAAGTATATGCAGAAAAAGGTTATCAAATTCCAGTCAACGTGTTTTATTTTCATAGTCGAGGAATCAAATACCGTATACAGAAGAAAGCCTATAGGAACCGTCCTTAAGTAGGCTAGCATATTATTCAACAAATTAGTGAATAAAACCCGATGGGTAGTAGAACGTACTTTTGGTAATATAAAGAATTATTTTTGATCAGTCAAGGATCCTTAGAAAGGATTAGCTCATGTGCATGACCAGTATCTTATGGAGGATATGGCTCATAATTTGTATCGTGCCCCTTGGGGTATTATACGCTGTTTATAAAACGAATATGATTAACTGTTTTATAATCAATATTATTTCAAATAATATATGAAGGCCTAAATCTCCATCGTTTACAACGAATTCCATCTAGGATAGCTCAATAAATGTAATCGACCATTAACACAGTGGTCTCATTTTGTGAACAAGCTCAACTCCCCTTCCGAATACTCAACTTCAGTTGATATCGAAAACAGCTGAAAAAACACGTATCTTGAATCTCTATCAAGCACAAACAGGACCGGCTATCAAGGAGAGATCTAAAAAAAGCGACAAACAGCTTGAATTGCTCCGGTAAAAATAACAACAAAAAGACACCTATCTACTCATCACTGAATCTATAATGACCACTTATGAAAAATTATAAGAGCATAATGAATGACATCAATACTTTCGTATTTGACGTAGACGGCGTATTGACTGACAGCACACTCGGCTTATTCCCAGACGGAAGTCTGGTGAGACACATGTCTACAAAAGACGGCTACGCCATACGGGTAGCTCAAGAAAAAGGTTACAACCTTTGCATCATCACTGGAGGAGATGATTTGATGGTCTTTCATCGCTTAAAAAATATGGGAATAAGGAATATTTACCTGAAAATCAAAAATAAAATAGAAAAATTCATAGATTACTGCGTCTTTGAACGGATCTCACCGGACAAGATATTGTACATGGGGGATGATATCCCGGATATCGAGGTAATGCAAATCGTAGCTCTACCATGCGCTCCAAAAGATGCCGTAGCAGAAGTAAAGGCCGTATCGAAATACATTTCTCCAAAAAAGGGAGGAAAAGGTTGCGTACGAGATGTCATTGAACAAACGCTCAAAATCCAAGGAAAATGGATAGAAACTTCGAGAACGTTGCATGAGAAAAGGAATTTAAAGTATTTATAAATCAATGTATTATTTCATATATTTTGAGTAGAAAATAAAAAATTCGGATCTATGCTGCTCAAAAGCACTAGGCAAATAAACTTTAGTGAACTATATATGGAACGTTCTACCAGAAAGAGTGAGTTTTTTAAAAGATTAAAAACCTTGATCCACTGGGAAGTGATGGAGAAAAAAATAATAAAAATATATCAAAAAGGACAGGGAATAAAAAGCAACCTGCTTACAGTGGAATATCGTTATTAGACCATTGTTTTAATGGTGGATTACGTTTATTCAGCATACTAGATGGGATTCTTTGGAAAATATGTAGATCTGCTCTTTCACGTCCTATTTGAAATACTATTGACTATAAATTAATTAATCACATCTATTGTTATGAACAGCGCATAATCAGGCTAGAGAAACGATACAAATTATACGCCATAGCCTCCATAAGAGGCTGGATATGCAGAGGGGCTAATCCTTTGTGACGAGCCTTTCCTGAACAAACCAACGGTTATACTGCCAAAAGTATGTTCTACATACTCTTCGGAGTTACTCACTAATTTATTGAATAATATAGCCATCTTACTTAATGGAAGATTCCTATAGGCTTTCTTCTGTACACGATCTTTGATGCCTCGACTATAAAAGTAATACACGTTAGCTGGAACTTGGTAACCTTTATCTGCATATACTTCTCTGGGTTTATATCCTAGTTTGCTTATTAATGGATTTAGACCTATACTATCATGCTCATTGGCTGCTACGCTATGTACTCTCTCGTATTCATTCTATCCCCCCCCCTCATGTGCTTCGAGAACATTCATGAGAGAAGGCAATTAAAATATTTGTAAATCAATATATTGTTTCGTCTATTTGGAGTATAAAATAAAAAATTCGGATCTATGCTCAGAAACACCACACAAATAAGCTTTAGTGAACTATATATGGAACGTTCTGCCAAAAAGAGTGAGTTTTTAAAAAGGCTAAAAATCTTCATCAACTGGGAAGGGATGGAAAAAGAAATAATAAAAATATATCAAAAAGGCCAGGGAATAAAAGACCAACCTGCTCACAGTGGAATAGCGTTATTTAAGATGATGCTTTTGAGTCAGAGCTATGATCTCAGTGATCTAGGAACGGAAAAATTGGTGAAAGAAACCTTGAGCTTCATGCGCTTTTCTGGTTTTCGATTGGAATATCAGATCCCAAATCATACGACTCTATGCAGATTTCACAATGAAATAATAGCCAAAAAGGCATATGAACGCTTACTGAAAAAGATCAATAAGGAATTAGGAAAGCTATCAGGAAATAGTTAAAACAAGAGTGATAGTAGATACCAGTATTACAGTAGCCCTTTCCTCCAAATGGAGCTTCTACCTAGGTAATCAAGGATCGGAAGGAAGAAGGGAAAAAGCAAATCAGTCAAAAAAAAGAAAGGATAAAAAAAGAGACTCAATCAGGAGTAGACACTCAAGGAAAATGGCTTAACAAATTAGGTAAATTCTACTTCGGATAGAAAAAGAACATAGGGGTGGATAAAAATGGAATAATACTAGTTGCACATAACGTAGCCGCCAATGATCATGATAATAAAGGGCTAAAGCCATTAATAAGCAAACTAGGATATATAACCCCATAAAAATATATGCAAACAAAGATTATCAAATGCCAGCCAACGTGTCTTACTTTCATAGTCTAGGCTCAACAAATACCGTATACAGAAGAAAACCTATAGGAACCTCCCATAAATAGGGATAGCTATATTATTCAACAAATTAGTGAGTAAAACCCGATGGATGGTAGAACGTACTTTTAGCAGTATAAAGCGTTTGTTTGGATCAGGAAAGGTTGATTAGAAAGGATTAGCTCATGTGCATGACCAGCATCTTATGGAGGCTATGGCACATAATTTGTATCGTTTCCCTAGAATTATTATACGCAGTCCATAAAAATAGATATATTTAATTAATTTATAATCAACAGTATTTCGAATACAATGTGAAAAACTAAATCTATATTTTTTCTAACGAAGCCATCTAGAATGGCTGAATAAATGTAATCCACCATTAACACAATTGGGGCAATTTTTGTGTCCGTACTAGAAATCACGTGATTTCTTGAGCCATTTTCCTTGATTATTTACTCCTGATTGAGTCTCTTTTTTTACCCTTTCTTTTGTTTGACTAATTTACTTTCCCCCATCTTTCTTCCGATCCTCCACTACGTAAATCAGGGGATCCATTGGGAGCAAGGGGCTCACTATAATACTAGCATCTACTATCACTCCTTTATTTAACTATCGCCGTATTTTTTTCTAAGGCCTTATTAATCTTTTTCAGTAAGTGCTCATATGCTTTTTTAGCTACTATTTCATTGCGAAATCTGCATAGAGTCATATGATCTGGGATCTGATCTTCCAATAGAAAACCATAAAAGCTCATGAAGCTTAAAGATTCTTTCACCAATTCTTCCGTTCCTACATCACTGAGATCATAGCACTGATTCAAAAGCATCATCTTAAATAACGATATTCCATTGTAAGCAAATTGGCCTTTTATACCCTGTCCTTTTTGATATATTTTTATTATTTCTTTCCCCATC
Source organism: Flavobacteriales bacterium Tduv (assembly GCA_047528255.1). Lineage (GTDB taxonomy): Bacteria > Bacteroidota > Bacteroidia > Flavobacteriales > Blattabacteriaceae. The sequence goes on from CP180024.1 coordinate 539,666, forward strand.
CACTTCCCAGTGGATCAATGGTGCTAACCTTTTTTAAAATTTACTCCTTCTGGTAGAACGTTCCATATATAGTTCAGTAAAGCTTATTTGTACGGTGCTTCTGAGCATAGATCCGAATTTTTTTATTTTCTACTACAGAATACACAAAACAATATATTGATTTACAAATATTTTAATATTACTTCTCCCATGCAACATTCTCCTTATTTAGGATGATCATTTTGAGTCACTGGTATGATCCTAGTTATGTAGGAATGGAAAAATTAGTAAAAAAATCCTTGAGCTGCATGCCTTTTTGTGGTTTTCAATTGGAAAATCAGATCCTAGATCATACGACTCTATGCATCATTCGCAATGAAATAGTAGCGAAAAAGGCATATGATCGCTTACTGAAAAAAATTAATAAGGAGTTAGAAAAATATCAGGCGATACTTAAAATAGAAGCGATAGTAGATGCCAGTATTACAATGAGGCCCATTGCTCCCAAGGGAGCTCCTACCTACGTAGTGAAGCATCGGAAGGATAATGGGAAAAGCAAATCAGTCAAAGAAAAACAAGGGAAAAAAAGAGACTTAATCAGGAATAAACACTCAAAGAAAATGGCTCAATAAATCAGGTGAATTCTACTATGGATACAAGAAGAAAATAGGGGTAAAAATGGAATGACACTAGCACTACATAACGTAACAGCTAATTAGCATGATAGTAAAGGGCTAAAGCTATTAATAAGCAAACGAGGATATAAACCCAGAGAAGTATATGCAACCAAAGATTACCAAATGACAGCCAACGTGTCTTACTTTCATAGTCGAAGCATCAAAGACTACATAGAGAAGAAAGAATATAGGAACCATCCCTCAAGTAGGGATAGCTATATTATTCATATATAATTAGTGAATAAAACCCCGATAGGTAGTAGAACGTACTTTTGGTAGTATAAAGCGTTGGCGGGTATCTGGCAAAAATCGTTACAAAGTATTAACTAGTAGTGCATGACCAGCATCTTATGGAGGATATGGCGCATAATCTGTATCGTGCCCTGGAATTATTATGCGCTATTCATAAAAATAGATATATTTAATTTATAACCAATAGTATTTCGAATACAATGTGAAAGACTAAATCTACTTCATTCTCGAACGAAACCCATATAGGATGCTGAATAAAAATAACCAACCATTAACACAATGGTCTCGTTCTATATATAGTTCATTAAAGCTTATTTGCACGGTGCTTCTTAGCATAGATCCATTTTTTTTTATTTTTTACTCCATATATACAAAACAATATATTGATATTACAAATATTTTAAACTCCTTCTCTCATACAACATTCTTGCTATATTATTCAACAAATTAGTGAGACTATCCCCGATGGGTAGTAGAACTAACTTTTGGTAGTATAAAGAATTGGTTTGAGGGAAGGGAAAGCTTGTTACAAAGGATTAGCTCGTAATGAATGTCAAGCATCTTATGGAGTCTATGGATTATAATTTTTATCGTTCCCGTGGGATGATTATGTGCTGTTCATAAAAATAGATATGATTAATTAATTTATAATGAATAATTTTAGAACACGATATAAAAGACTAAATCTATATAATCTCCAACCAATCTCATCTAGGACGGGAAATAAACATAATTCACCTTAACACAATATCTCTCTGTAAGTATAAGTTCGGGGCGCTACAGGAATTTATATCCATACTTCCATAAGAAAAAATTTCTAAATCATTTTTTTTATCTTAAAATTCAAACAATAGCCTTTGCATCAAATAAAAAAGGATCTCCTTACGGAGGCCCTTTTCATTAAATATTTAGCAATATATTATTTATTTCTATACTTGCTAGGTTTATTTTTAGAAATGTGCTTTTTCTTGATTTTACCTTTAGACTCGATCTCTAAGCTTTCATCTACATTTCTGATCACTATTTCCACACGTCTATTGGTTTGTCTATCTTCAGTTGTTTTGTTAACAACTTTAGGTTGTTCTTGTCCGAATCCTCTAGATATCAAACGATCTTTCGATACACCATTTTCTATCAATAGATTTTTAACGGCGTTAGCACGTTTTAGAGACAACTGCTTGTTGAATGCAGGTTTTCCAACGTTATCAGTGTTACCGTCTACGTAGAACCTGGAGTTAGGCACTCTCTGATTCATTCGCTTGGCAGCTTCTTTAATTACTTCTCTTGAAGCTTCATCACGTATTTTTGCCTTACCGAAATCGAATAAAATATCCTTGAAGCTAAGATTGATTTCTATTATCTCTTTTTTGATATCCCAAAGACAACCGCCATTTTCTTTTGGCCCGGGTACCTTAGGACACTTATCCAAGTTGTCAGAAACACCGTCGCCATCAGTATCGGGACATCCTTTGAATCTCTTCAATCCTGGAACTTTAGGACATGCATCGTCTTTGTCAAGTACTCTGTCACCGTCAGTATCGGGACATCCTTTGAATTGCTTCAATCCGGGGACTTTAGGACATGCATCGTTTTTATCAGGTACTCCGTCACGATCAGTGTCTTTATAAGGACAACCGTTGTTTTCTTTCGGTCCGGCTATGTTAGGGCATTTATCCTTATGCTGAGGGACCCCGTCACCATCAGTATCAGGACATCCTTTAAATTGCTTCAATCCGGGAATATTCAGACATTGGTCTTCGTCGTCAGAAATCCCATCTTTATCCCTGTCTTTTTTACCGAATCGGTAAGATACTCCGGCGCTATGTTGAAAGAAATTTGCGTAATCCTTCCTTACAGAAGGAACCCAGTTGTAATTGCTTTCCAGGTTGAGACCGAAGTTTTCCGTTATCCAAAAATTGATTCCTACACCTCCGTCTACCAAGAAAAAATTCTTCTTGTCAGTCGTAAATGTATTCGAGGGAGAAATGGTATAAGTTTTCCCTTTGTAATCTAACCTGTGAAAGTTAGCGCCTACTTTTAAATAAGGGTCAACCCAACAGTTTTTGGCAAAAGGGTAAAAACGAAGACCTAAACCAGCCTTTAAAAAAAGCTCGTTCTTAAATCTATCCCACCCGGCTCTGTGGTTGTCTATTTCTCCCATACTTGCGGCCAGGTCTACCGCCAAATGATTTGTTAAGCTGCGGGCTACAGTAAGTTTTGATAATGGAGGAGCTACACTCCAGTTTTTTGTCTTTAAAAACTTGTTGAATACAGGATGCACTGCAGAATGATCGACAGCATGAGCACCTACTCCGATCAACCATCTATTTTGTTGATTCTGACCGTACAAGGCACTTGCAGCTAAACCGATCAAGCCAGTAACAAGGAACTTGATTTTTTTCATAATGAGCTACAATTTTCTTAATTACCAATGGAACAAATGTATAAAAAAATTATTGATACTTCAAAGTTCTTTTATTCTCACGATCTACGTCTTTTTTTCGAATACACTCTCGCTTATCATGTATCTTCTTTCCTTTAGCCAAAAATATCTGCAACTTAGCGTACCCCTTATTATTAATAAACAACACTTTAGGTATAATAGTTAAAGACGATTCCTTCAATTTTCGCGCGAGTTTTAACAACTCTTTTCTTTTCAAAAGAAGTTTTCTTTCTCGCCTGGGAGCATGGTTAGAGTTGGTACCTAAATCATATTCAGATATATACATATTAAAAATATACAATTGTCCGTTCTTCATTTGACAAAAGCTCTCGGAGATACTTGCCTTGTTCTGTCTAATGGATTTAATTTCCGTTCCGAGCAATTGTATTCCCGAGACATACTCGTCCAACAATTCGTATTCAAATGAGGCCTTTCTGTTTTGGATGTTCACTTGAGTTTTCATAGCAATCCCTCTCTCCTTCTTAAATATTACTAATTTTGAACAAAATTAAAGTTTCTACAAATGCTGACGGTCTCCAATCTTTCTCTACAATTTGGCAAGCGTGTTTTGTTCGATCAAGTGAATATAAAGTTTACTAAGGGTAACTGTTACGGTATCATTGGCGCTAATGGAGCCGGTAAATCGACCTTTCTTAGGATCCTTTCCGGAGAGCAGGATCCCACCACAGGACAAATAGATCTTGAGCTTGACAAGCGCATGTCCGTGCTCAGACAGGAGCATCATACTTTTGATACATATATTATTTTAGAAACCGTCATCATGGGGAATAAAAATCTCTATGAGATTAAGCGACAGATGGATGCTTTGTACACCAAGCCCGACTTTTCTCAAGAAGACGGCATCAAAGCGGGGGAGTTGGGAGCTGCTTACGAAGAGATGGGGGGATGGAACGCCGAAACCGGGGCCTCCACTCTTTTATCCAATTTGGGGATTATTGAAGAAGATCATCATAAATTAATGGGTAAAATCGATAACAAGGCTAAAGTGCGTGTGCTCCTGGCGCAGGCCCTATTCGGTAATCCGGACGTGCTCATTTTGGATGAACCCACTAACGACTTGGACGTGAGGACGATTTCTTGGCTGGAGGATTTCCTTTCCGGCTATGAGAATACCGTTATTGTTGTGTCGCACGATCGTCATTTTCTTGACGCTGTATGCACTCACGTCTGTGATCTCGATTTTGGAAAAATAAATCTTTTTACCGGTAATTACAGCTTTTGGTATGAAGCTAGCCAATTAGCCACAAAACAAAAAACTCAACAAAACAAGAAGGCTGAAGAAAAACGAAAAGAGCTTCAAGAATTCATCCAAAGATTTAGCTCTAATGTAGCCAAAGCCAAGCAAGCAACCGCCCGTAAAAAAATGCTTGAAAAACTCAATGTCGACGAAATCAAACCCTCTTCGAGAAGATATCCTGCCATCCTTTTCGATCAAGAACGCGAGGCAGGAGACCAGATTTTGGAAATACAAGACCTCTCCAAATCTTTGGAAAGCGAGCCGCTGTTCAAAAATCTATCCATCAATCTAAAACGAGGAGATAAAGTAGCTATCCTATCAAAAAACAGTAAAGCTAGCTCTGCGTTTTATGACATTCTTACAAACGGCATAGCTCCGGATGCAGGAACTTTCAAGTGGGGAATCACTACTAAACAAGCTTACTTGCCCGCCAATAACACCTCTTATTTCGAAAATCAACTCAATCTTGTCGATTGGCTTCGACAATATACACACAACGATGAAGAACGTCACAAAGAATACATTCGCGGATTTTTGGGAAAAATGCTTTTCAGCGGAGACGAAGCTCTGAAAAAAACCTCCATTCTTTCCGGAGGTGAAAAGATGCGATGCATGTTTTCACGTATGATGCTCTACAAAGCTAACGTACTCTTGTTTGACGAACCTACTAATCACCTCGATCTCGAGTCGATCACTGCTCTCAATAACACACTCAGTTCTTTTAAAGGAACAATCTTGCTGACTTCTCAAGACCACGAATTGCTTCAAAGCGTTTGTAATCGGATGCTAGAACTTACGCCCGGAGGTTTTATTGATAAATATATGACCTATGACGAATATTTGTCCGACCCCAATATAAAAGAGCTCCGAGAAAAATATTACGCAACTGAAGGATAATTTTATATTGATATATAGAGGGAGGAAACCCTGTAGAGAAGATCATAATATTTTACGTCTCGCAAGTAAAAAAATATATGTTTGTAAAAATAAGCCCGTTGTGAGGGATACTTCATATTTAAAAAAGCTCTGCACGCAAGTCCGAAGAGACATTTTGCGAATGGTTCATGCAGTCAGTTCCGGTCACCCCGGAGGTTCTTTAGGCGCTACAGAGTATTTTGTAGCCCTCTATCAAGAGGTCATGCGTTACAGTTCGAAAAATTTCCGAATGGAAGGAAAAGGTGAAGATCTATTTTTTCTTTCTAATGGGCACATTTCACCCGTGTATTACAGTGTATTGGCCCGTTCCGGGTTTTTCCCTTTAGAGGAATTGAAAACTTTCAGAAAAATCAACTCGCGCTTACAAGGACATCCTACGACTCATGAAGGCCTTCCTGGTATTCGAATCGCGTCCGGATCTCTCGGTCAAGGTATGTCCGTCGCTATCGGAGCGGCGCAAGCAAAAAAACTTGATCAAGATCCGCACCTTATTTACAGTCTCCATGGAGACGGAGAGCTCAATGAAGGTCAGATATGGGAGGCAGCTCTGTATGCAGGAGCTAAAGGGGTAGATAATTACATTGCTACGATTGATTGTAACGGTCAACAAATTGACGGTTCTACAGATAAAGTATTGCCTTTAGGCGATATCAAGGGTAAGTTTGAATCTTTCAAATGGGAAGTTCTTGAGGAGCCTCTGGGTAATGATTTGGAGAGAGTTATTAATGTTCTTGAGAACGCAAAGAAGCAAGCGGGTAAAGGTAAACCGATACTTGTTCTGCTTCATACAGAAATGGGATATGGAGTGGATTTTATGCAAGGAACTCATATTTGGCACGGAAAGTTTCCCAATAATGAACAGATCCAAAAAGCATTGAGCCAATTGCTTGAGACACTGTTGGATTATCCTCTCTAAGTATATTTTTATTTGTAATAAACCGACCCGTTTTATTCTCGTCAACGAGAAATAATGTTACATCATGAAAACTTATGAAAATAAAGGTCTTAAACAAACGCGTATGGGATTCGGTCAGGCTCTGATCAAGTTAGGCGAAAGCAATCCCAAGATTGTTGCTTTGTGTGCCGATTTGACCGATTCGCTCGTAATGACCGAATTCGCCAAAAGATTTTCTAAACGCTTTTTTCAAGTCGGTATTGCAGAGGCCAATATGATGGGAATGGCCGCCGGTCTCACTATCAGTGGATATATTCCTTTCACGGGTACCTTTGCCAACTTTTCCACCGCTCGTGTATACGATCAGATACGCCAGTCCATTTCCTATTCCGGAAAAAACGTTAAAATATGCGCTTCCCATTCGGGGTTGACTTTGGGGGAGGATGGAGCTACACATCAATCTTTGGAGGATATCGGCTTGATGAAGATGCTTCCTGGGATGACTGTCATCAATACCTGTGATTGTAATCAGACTTATGCAGCTACCCTAGCTATAGCGGATCATCAAGGGCCGGTATATCTCCGTTTCGGACGTCCTGCAGTTCCTAATTTCACTGATGAAAATCAAAAATTTGAGATAGGAAAAGCGTTACAACTTACCGAAGGTGCTGATGTGACTATCATCGCTACGGGGCATTTGGTATGGGAATCCCTCGAGGCCGCCAAAGTTTTGAATGAAGAGGGAATTTTTTGTGAAGTGATCAACCTCCATACGATAAAGCCTTTGGATAAAGACACCATTTTGCGATCCGTATCAAAGACTGGGTGCGTCGTCACGGCAGAGGAGCACAATTATTGGGGTGGTTTGGGAGAGAGTATAGCCCGATTGTTGAGCGTAACAATACCCAAGCCACAGGAATTCATTGCCGTCAATGATACGTTCGGGGAAAGTGGAAAGCCTGAGGAATTGATGAAAAAATACCGTATCGATCGAGAAGCGGTGAAAGAAAAAGTAAAAAAGATATTGAAAAGGAAGTGATTCTTTCTACATATCTGACTCGGGCAGTATCTCATTAACTAATATCATTTTATCTAAGGTAGATTACGTTTATTCACCTCTTCTAGAGGAGGGGGTAGAGAAAATGTAGATTTAGTCTTTCACATTGTGTTCGAAATACTGTTGATTATAAATTAATTAATTATATTTATTTTTATGGACAGATCATAATAATTTCAGGGAAACGATACAAATTATGCACCATATCTTCCATAAGATGGAGGGCATACACACGAGCTAATCCTTTATGACGAGCCATTCCTTATATAAACCAACGATTTATACAACCAAAAAGACATTCTACTACCCATCGGGTAATACTCACTAATTTATTGAATAATATAGTTAGCCTACTTAAGGGACAGTTACTATAGGCTTCTTCTGTATACGGTCTTTGATTCCTGAACTATGAAAGTAAGACACGTTGGTTAAGACTTAGGTAACCTTTATCTGCATATACTTCTCTGGGTTATATCCTAGTTTGCTTATTAATGGATTTAGCCCTCTACTATCATGCTCATTGGCTGCTACGTTATGTACAGCAATATCATTTCATTTTATCCACCCCTATGTTCTTCTTGTATCCGTAGTAGAGTTTATCTGATTTATTGAGCTATTTTCCTTGAGTGTCTACTCCTGATTGATCCTATTTTTTTACCCTTTCTTTTCTTTGACTGATTTGCTTTTTTCCTCTTGCTTCCTATCCTCCACTACGTAGGTAAAACTCACTTGGGAGCAAGGGGTCTCACTGTAATACTGGTATTTACTATCACTCCTTTTTTAACTATCTTCTGATGCTTTTCTAATTCCTTATTGATCTTTTTCAATAAGCCCCATATGGCTTTTTGGCTACTATTTCATTGCGAAATCCGCATAGAGTCGTATGACCTGAAATCTGATTTTCAAATCGAAAACAACAAAAACGCATGCAAATCAAGGATTCTTTAACAATTCTGCCGTTCCTAGATCACTGAGATCATACCAGTTACTCAAAAGCATTATCATAAATAACGATATTACCACTGTAAGCAGGTTGCCTTTTATTCCCTGGCCTTTTTGATATATTTTTCTTATTTCTTTTTCCATCTACTTCCCAGTGGCTCAATGTGTTTAATCTTTTGAAAAACTAACTCCTTCTAGTAGAACGTTCCATATATAATTCACTAAATCTTATTTGTTCGGTGCTTCTGAGCATAGAGCCAAATTTTTTTTATTTTCTACTCCAAATAGACGAAACAATATATTGATTTATAAATAATTTAATCCCATTCTTTTATGCAACGTTCTCACTTCTCTTTTTTTTGGTTAGATTTGCACACCTATCCTTGTGTTTTTCGTTAAGGGTTTATTTTTATTTTCAGCCGCCGAGCGTAAATTTGGCTGTTTTTTATTATTCTATAAAGGATCTCTTCAAGAAAGGGCGAGCAAGCGTATCGTCGCTTCAGGCTAATTGATTACCTTCATACTCAGTCGCATGCTGGACAACGCCTTCATTATTCTCGATGAAGCTCAAAAAACACTTATGCTCAGATTAAAAATATACCTGCCCTTCACGGTGAAAAGCTTCAAGTTTATAATCACTGGAAAACCCAGATAAGTCGACTTGCCCCGCAGCCAACGATCTGGTCTGATCGAAGCAATGCAAACCCTCAAAAGAATCGAAGGCATCAGTTTCGTTTTCTCGGATGAAGCGGATATCATCCATTACTAACTCATCCGTAAAATCATCAAAGCACATCAATAAAGTAAAAACACCATCGCGCAAAAACTATAAAAATAAAATTCTTGTCATGCTCGATATAAGACTGTAAATTTAGACCCTGAAATTTCCGAAAAAATCTATTAAAATAGAACCATTATGCCCAAAGGAGTATTTTCCGTTCCGGAGGCTGTCAACGAGCCTGTAAAAGAATACCGACCGAAAAGTTTCGAACGCGAAGCGTTGCAGCAAGTCTATGACTCGATGTACAAAGAACAAATAGAAATCCCTCAATACATCGGCAGTGAGAAAATTTTCAGTGGTCAAAAGCAAGCTATTCATCCGCCGCATGACCATCAAAAAACGGTAGGTCATTGGCATCAAGGTGATCGAAAAGATGTTACCAAAGCCATCGACGCTGCGCTAGCAATCCGAAAAAATTGGGTAGCTCTTTCTTGGGAACACCGCGCCTCGATTTTTCTCAAGACAGCCGAACTCTTGGAAGGTCCCTACAGAGCCAAGATCAACGCGGCTACAATGATCGGCCAGTCAAAAAACGCTTTTCAGGCCGAGCTCGATTCGGCTTGTGAACTGATCGACTTCCTCCGTTTCAACGTCCAATACATGGAGCAGATCTACAACGATCAACCTCTCTCCGGACCCGGCATCTGGAATCGTGTCGAATACCGCCCTTTAGAGGGTTTTCTTCTAGCCGTAACTCCCTTCAACTTCACTGCCATCGCAGGTAATCTCCCCTCTTGTATGGCAATGATGGGCAATGTCGTCGTATGGAAGCCTTCGGACAAGCAGATCTATTCAGCCCAAGTTATCATGGAAGTTTTTCAAAAAGCAGGCCTTCCTGATGGGGTAATCAATATGGTGCTAACCGATGGGGTCACCGTAGGAGAGATCGCTTTCGGACATCCGGACTTTGCAGGAGTGCATTTCACCGGATCTACGGGAGTCTTTCAGCAGATGTGGCAAAAAATCGGAAAAAATATCCCTAGATATAAGACCTATCCTCGCATAGTCGGAGAGACGGGAGGCAAAGATTTCGTCTGGGCTCACCCGAGCTCTTGTTCCAAAGAGGTAGCCACGGCGCTTGCGCGCGGGGCTTTTGAATACCAGGGACAAAAATGTTCGGCAGCTTCGAGAGCTTATCTTCCCGCAAGCCGCTGGGACGATATCAAAAAACATCTTACGCAGGCAGTAGATTCAATGAAAATGGGGTCTCCGAGAGATTTCTCAAACTTCATAAATGCCGTGATCGACAGAAAATCTTTTGAAAAAATCAAGGGTTATATCGACCGAGCTAAAGAGAGCAAAGATGCGGAAATCATAATCGGAGGGAGCTGTCATGACTCGAAAGGATATTTTATCCGCCCGACAGTGATCCGAACCACCGATCCTCGTTACAAGAGTATGGTTGAAGAGATTTTCGGTCCGGTACTCACCGTATACGTCTATGAAGACGTAAAATGGAGGGAAAGTCTCGAGTTGGTCAATAGCACTTCCGAATATGCCTTGACCGGAACAATCTTCTCGCGTGACCGTTATGTAATCGAAGAAGCGGCCAAAGCTCTGACGGACGCGGCAGGAAACTTTTACATCAATGACAAGCCTACGGGAGCCGTGGTTGGGCAACAACCTTTCGGTGGAGGAAGGGCTTCCGGGACCAATGACAAGGCAGGATCGGCAATGAATTTGCTCCGATGGATTTCCGTACGAACAATCAAAGAGACCTTTGTTCCGGATAAAAATTATCATTATCCCTTTTTGGAAAAAGATCGTTGATTTTTGAAATAATAACAATTTTATAAAAAAGCAGGCCGCTTTATCGCGTCTCACCTCGAGCGGGATGAGGAAAGTCCGGGCACCATAGAGTAGCGCAGCGGGTAACGCCCGTCCGTCGTGAGGCGAGGACCAGTGCAACAGAAAGCAAGTACAGTTCAGCTGTAGTGAAATCAGGTAAACTCTGCGCGGTGAAATGCCATGTATACCGGAGCTATACGGTCGACTCGACCAATTTCGGGGGGTAGGCAGTTTGAGATAAGGGGTAACTCTTGTCCTAGATAAATGATAAAGGGACTTCCAAATGAATGGAAGGGAACAGAACCCGGCTTACAGGCCTGCTTTTTATTTGCTTCGAAAGTGTTTCATTAACTGAGAACGTTGCATGAGAAAATGGGTGGGATAAAATATATGTAAACCAGATATATTATCTCGTCTATTTGGAGTAGAAAATAAAAAATTCGGATCTATGGTAAGAAGCACCGCGTAAACAAGCTTTAGTAAGCTATATATAGAACGTTCTACTAGAAAGTAATAGAGTTTTCAAAAGGTTAAAAAATTTGATTCACAAGGAAAGAATAAAGAAAGAAATAAGAAAAATATATCAAAAAGGCCAGGGAATAAAAAGCCAACCTGCTTACAGTGGAATATCGTTATTTAAGATGATACTTTTGAGTTATCGGTATAATCTCAGTGATGTAGGAACAGAAGAATTAGTGAAAAAATCCTTGAGCAGCATACGCTTTTGTGGTTTTCGATTGAAAGATCAGATCCCAGAGATAATACGAGTCTATGCAAATTTCGCAATGAAATAGTAGCCAAAAAGGCATATGAGTGCTTACTGAAAAAGATCAATAAGGAATTAGGAAAGCATTAGGCGGTAGTTAAAACAGGAGTGATAGTAGATGGATACCACTATTACAGTGAGGACCTTTGCTCCGGATCTCCTACCCACGTAGTGGAGGATCGAAAGGAAAAGGGGAAAAAGCAAATCAGTCTAAAGAAAAGCAAGGGTAAAAAAAGAGACTCAATCAGGGGTATACACTCAAGGAAAATAGCTCAAGAAATTAGGTAAACTCTACTACGGATAAAAGAACACATAGGGGGGGGGATAAAAATGGGATAATACTAGCTGTAGATAGCATAGCAGGAAATGAGCATGGATAGTAGAGGGTAAATCCATTAATAAGCAAACTAGGATATAAACCCAGAGAAGTATATGCAAAGAAAGGTTATAAAGTGCCAACCAACGTGTTTTACTTTCATACTCAAGGCATCAAAGACCGTATACAGAAGAAGGCCTATAGAAACTATCTCTTAATTAGAGATAGCTCTATTATTCAATATAATTAGTGAGTAAAACCCGATGGGTAGTAGAACGTACTTTTGGAAGTATAAAGCGTTGGTTTGAATCAAAAAAGGCCTTTACAAAGGATTAGATCGTGTGCATGCCCAGTATTTTATGAAGGCTATGGCGCATAATTTGTATCGTTCCCCTGGAATTATTATGCACTGTCCATAAGACTAGATATAATTAATTAATTTATAATCAATAGCGTTTTAAATACAATGTAAAAGACTAAATCTACATTTTCTCTAACGAAGCCATCTAGAAGGCTGAATAAACGTAATTCTACCATTAAAAAAATGGTCTCGTATCTTCTATCCGATGTAAAGAAATCCTATCTTCCGTAATAGGTCTAAGATTATTGTTCTTCTCTAAAATCTTCTCGGTAACGCCGAGATATCTCTTCAAACTTCTTAAGATAAAAAAGGACTCTTGATCTCTCAACTTCTCAGTAGCTTCCCTAAAAGCTGTCGTCATATTTCTTTAAAAAAACTCATTGATATTCAACACTTTTATGAGAAAAGTAGAACTAGATTAAGAATGCACCCGATGAGGGCCATACTCATCAGAGTAAATAATTTTTTAACAAACCATACACTAATCATATTCTTTTATAACATATAATATTTTCTTTCGAAAGAGTTCCAAAATTAGCACATGAAGTTTATCCACTTTTTCTCTCAATGTTTCTATATCTCCCATATTTTCAATAATTATATCCGAACGGCTGACTTTTTCCCGATCAGTCCATTGATTTTTTATACGCTTGAGAATTTCCGCTTGATCAAATTTATCTCTTTGTATAATGCGTTTGATCCTTATATCCAGAGGTGCCGTTACCGTGATAATCAAATCACACAATTGGTGAATTCCGACTTCGAATAATATAGCTGTTTCTTTGATACAATAAGGAGCCTCATGACGACACATCCAGTTCTTGAAGTCCAATGAAACCCAAGGATGAACCAAAGCGTTCAAACATTTCAAATGTAAAGGATTTTCAAAAACCTTTTGAGAGAGATACTTTGTATTCAATCCACCTGCTTGATAAGCTTGTTTTCCAAAGGCCTTTATGATATCTGATTTGAGTGAGTCTATCTGTTCCATGAGAATTTTGGCTGACAAATCCGAATTATATACGGGAAGGCCTTTCTGAGAAAAGAAATACGACGCAGTACTTTTCCCTGCGCCTATACCTCCGGTAAGTCCTACTACATACATAAGTGTCGAAAACTTATTGTGATTTGACTAACCCGATCACTTCAACTTTGTCCGGAATTATTTTGACATCCTTTATAAAATAAGCAAATTGGCCTTTTATTCCCTGGCCTTTTTGATATATTTTTCTTATTTCATTTTCCATCCCTTCCCAGTGGATCAAGGTGTTTAACCTTTTGAAAAACTCACTACCTTCTGGTAGAAGGTCCGTATATAGTCACTAAAGCTTATTTGTACGGTGCTTCTGAGCATAGAGCTGGATTTTTTATTTTATACTCCAAATACACGAAACAATATATTGATTTACAAATATTTTAACATCCTTCTCCCATGCAATGTTCTCAATGGTCTGCATTATTAACTCAACTCCCGCCCTCCGACCAAAACCGATCTCAATAAAAAAAATCAAAAATGAGAGATTTTATTCTTTTAGAGACAACAATTGAATTCAAGAAGCCAAATAAGGAACTAGTATACTATTTCGAGACGAATGTTTAAGCCTTTTCAAGGCAGTGTTTTCGATCTGTCTGACACGCTCACGCGTTAAACTACATTCTTGTCCAACCTCTTCCAAAGTCATCGGGGCGCAACCATCCAAACCATAATGCAGACGAATCACAAGACGCTCACGCTCCGTAAGCGTATCCAAAGCTCTATTAATATCTTTACGAAGCGATTCCCTCTCAAGATCGCAGTCAGGACGAGGAGATTCATCCGAACGAATCACATCATAAAGGTTGGAGTCCTCTCCTTCCACCAAAGGAGCGTCCATAGAGACATGCTTACCCGAGCTTCTTAAAGCATCCTCTACGTCTTTTTCATTCATCTCTAAGAAATCGGAGATTTCTCTAATAGACGGTAATCTTTGAAATTCTTGTTCCAACTGAGCCTGAGCTTTGTGAATTTTATTGCTCAAAGCTATTTTATTGGTAGGATTTCGCACGATCCGAGATTGCTCAGCTATAGCTTGAAGAATGGACTGACGAATCCACCACACACAATAAGAAATACATTTGAAACCTCTGGTTTCATCGAAGCGACAAATGCCTTTAATCAAACCCAAATTACCTTCATTGATCAGATCACAGAGGCTCAATCCTTGATTTTGATATTGCTTGGCCACAGAGACCACAAAACGCAGATTGGCTTTGGTGAGCTTTTCTATCGCAGCCTGATCTCCACCTCGAGCTCTACGAGCATATTCAACTTCCTCTTCCGGGGTAAGTAGATCGATCTTTCCGATTTCATGGAGATACTTGTCTAAAGATTCAGACTCACGATTGGTGATCTGCTTGGTGATTTTCAATTGTCTCATAAACGTTTAATTGGTAATTCTCGATTAAACAATATTGGGATATACGTAACTTTTTTAAAAAATGTTACACCTGTAATTAGAGGTCCTACGTAACAAAGCAATAAACAAAAATTGACAATTTTTTATTCCCGAGTTGAACTTTCAAGAGCATCTTGTGGACGAGACAAGAGAGCTTTACGAGAAAGTCTCATTTTACCGTTTTTTTGATCTATTTGCAATAATTTAACATCTATCTCATCGCCCAACCTCAAAGCGTCCTCGACTTTGTTCAATCTCTTGTGCTCAATTTCGGAGATATGAAGTAGACCTTCAACTCCTTTAGCCAGCTCTACAAAGGCCCCAAATTCTTTGATGGCCTTTACTTTGACTTTGTATACTTCTCCAACTTGAGGGATAAAAGCAATCGCCTTGATTCGATTTACGGCTTGATCTATCTTGTCATAATCCTTACCTAAAATTTCAATGAGACCAAGGTTTCCTTTTTCTTCAATGAAGATAGTTGTTTCGGTATCGGCTTGAACCTCTTGGATAACCTTCCCGCCCGGCCCGATTACCGCGCCTATAAAGTCTCTGGGTATGTCGAATGTAAAAATTTTCGGAGCGTTGGGTTTCAGTCGCTTGCGCGATTCCGAAATCGTTTCAAGCATCCTTTTCAAGATATGAAAACGCCCTTCTCGGGCTTGATTCAAAGCTTTTTCCAAGATATCATAAGTCAAACCACCAATCTTGATGTCCATTTGGCAAGCCGTGATTCCGCTTTCGGTACCAGTGACTTTAAAATCCATATCGCCAAGATGATCTTCATCGCCCAAAATGTCTGAAAGCACTACCCATTTTCCTGAATTTTTATTGATGATCAACCCCATAGCGATACCTGAAACAGGCCTTTTGATCGATACTCCGGCATCCATCAACGCTAACGTGGCTGCGCATACCGTAGCCATCGAAGATGAGCCGTTGGATTCTAAAATATCGGATACTACACGAATGGTATAAGGAACTTCATCTGAAATGACATTTTTCAAAGCACGCTGGGCTAAGTTGCCATGCCCCACCTCACGTCGCGAAACCCCACGAAGAGGGCGTACTTCTCCGGTAGAAAAAGGCGGAAAATTATAGTGTAGATAAAATTTCTCTTGATCTTCCATGATGGCGTTGTCGATTCGATTAGCATCGAGTGAAGATCCTAAGGTGACCGTAGTCAAAGATTGAGTCTCTCCCCGGGTGAAAACAGCCGAGCCATGGACTCCCGGTAGATAATCCACTTGACTCCATATCGGACGAATTTGTTCGGGAGTCCGTCCATCCAAACGAACTTTCTCTTCAAGGATCATCTTACGGACGACATCCTTTTTAATTTCCGAATAATATTTATCGATGGTAGGCTCATTCTTTTGAAGCTCCTCTTCTGAATATTCTAACTTAAAGGATTTTAGGATCTCTTCATATTCATTTGAACGAGTTTTTTTATCGGAAAATTTTTTAGATGCTTGATAAATTTTTTCGTGAGCGAAGTCAAAAATTTTCTTCTTCAATTCTTTATTGAGCGACTCGTCAGCGGCAACTTGCTCTGTTTTGGAAGGGCATTTTTTGACTAAAAGAAGCTGTGCTTCTATCTGTAATTTTATCACTTCGTGTGCTTCTTGTATGGCCTGAATTATTTCATATTCAGAGACTTCTTTCATCTCTCCTTCAACCATAATAACAGAATCTTTGGAAGCTGCAACAACTAAATCCATATCTGTTTTCTTGACTTGCTCAAGCCCCGGATTGACTATAAACTGCCCATCTACGCGTATGACACGTACCTCGGATACAGGTCCGTTAAAAGGTATCCCTGATATGGCAAGAGCTGTAGAGGCTGCCAAACCTGCCAGGCCATCGGGCAATACACTCTTGTCATAAGAAAGAAGCGAGATCATCACTTGAACTTCTCGATGAAAATTGCTCGGAAAAAGAGGCCGCAACATACGATCTACCAACCTCATGGTCAATATTTCTTCATCGGAAGGCCTTCCCTCACGTTTGATAAATCCTCCGGGGATTTTACCTCCGGCTGCATATTTTTCTCTATAATCTACTGTCAACGGAAGAAAGTCTAGACCTTCTTTGGACTCCTTTCCGACAACTATCGTGGACAATAGCATAGTATCACCCATACGCACGACGACAGCTCCATCCGCTTGTCTGGCCAACTGTCCAGTTTCTATGACAATGGTACGGCCGTCTTTCAATGCGATAGTTTCTCTTATTATTTCTAATGTCATATCCGTAATCTTTTTTTTTATTACAGTAATTTTTTTAAATAAAAAAGGGACATTTTTTGCCCCCCCCTAAATTGATTGACTCATGATTATTTTTAATCATTTTCTTATTCCTAACTCTTGAATAACTTCTTTATAAGCATTCAGATCGCCCTTCTTGACATATTTAAGCAACTTGGCTCTTTTAGCTACCATTTTAATCAAAGAACGTTCTGTATTAAAGTCTTTTTTATGAAATTTGAGATGTTTGGTCAAGTGGTTGATTCTGAAAGTAAAAACAGCTACTTGTCCTTTATGGCTTCCTGTATCGGCTTCGGATTTTCCATATTTTGAAAAAATCTCTTTCTTTTTTTCTTCGGTTAAGTACATACTCTTCGCTTTGAATAGTTTCTTGGGTTAGCGTCTGCTAATGTAGTAAATATTTTGTCTTTGACAATATTATCAAATCAGAAACCTAAAACAACTCTGATGTTTTCGTAACTTTCGCGGTTATGAGACCATTGTGTTTAGAACATTGCATGTGAGAAGGAGTTTAAAATATTTGTAAATCAATATACACTTTCGTGTATTTAGAGTATAAAATAAAAAAAATCGGAACTATGTTCAGAAGCAGTGCACAAATAAGCTTTAGTGAACTATATATGGCTTCGTCTACCAGAAGGAGTGAATTTTTAAAAAGGTTAAAAACCTTGATCCACTGGGAAGGGATGGAGAAAGAAATAAGAAAAATATATCAAAAAGGCCAAGGAATAGAAAGCCAACGTACTTACAGTGGAAGTATCGTTATTTAAGATGATACTTTTGAGTCACTGATATGATTTCAGTGATGAAGGAACGGAAAAATTGGTGAAAGAATCCTTGATCTGCATACGCTTTTTTGGTTTTCGATTGGAAGATTAGATTCCAGATCATACGACTCTATGCAAATTTAGCAATAAAATAGTAGCAAAAAAGCATATGAATGTTTACTGAAAAAAATTAATAAAAAATTAGGAAAGCATCATGCGATAGTTAAAACAGGAATGATAGTATATGCCAGTATTACAGTGAGGCCTTTTGCTCTAAAGAGAGATCCTGCCTATGTAGTGTAGGTACGGAAGGAAGAGGAGAAAAGCAAATCAATCAAAGAAAAGAAAGGGTAAAAAAGAGACTCAATCAGGAGTAGACACTCAAAGAAAATGGCTCAAGAAATCAGGTAAAATCTAGTACGGATACAAGAAGCACATAGGATAGATAAAAATGGAATGAGACTAGCTGTACATATCGTAGCAGCCAATGAGCATGATAGTAGAGGGCTAAAACCCTTAATAAAAAAAAT
The DNA here is from genome assembly GCA_047528255.1 of Flavobacteriales bacterium Tduv. Classification (GTDB taxonomy): domain Bacteria; phylum Bacteroidota; class Bacteroidia; order Flavobacteriales; family Blattabacteriaceae. The sequence goes on from CP180024.1 coordinate 558,116, forward strand.
AGGATATAACCCCCAGAGAAGTATATGCAGACAAAGATTACCAAGTGCCAGTCAACGTGTCTTACTTTCATAGCCGAAGCATCAAAGACCGTATACAGAAGAAATCCTATAGGCCCCCTCTTAAGTAGAGATAACTAATATTATTCAACAAATTAGTGAGTAAACCCCGATGGGTACTAGAACGTACTTTTGGCAGTATAAAGCATTGGTTTGGATCAGGCAAGGCTCGTTACAAAGGATTAGCCGTGTGCATGACCAGAATTTTATGAAGGAGGTTATGGTGCATAATTTGTATCTAGGCAATTGTGTTAATGGTGGATTACGTTTATTCAGCCTCCTAGATGGGCTTCGTTAGAGAACGATGTAAATTTAGTCTTTATACATTATACTCAAAAAATATTGATTATAATATTAATTAATTATATTTGTTTTTATGGACAGCGCATAATAATTCCAGGGGAACGATACAAATTATGAGCCATAGCCTCCATAAGATGCTGGGTATGCACACAAACTAATCCTTTGTAACGGGGCCTTGCCTGATCCGAACCAACGCTTTATATTACCAAAAGTACGTTCTACGCCCCATCGGTTTTTACTCACTAATTTGTTGAATAATATTAGCTATCTCTACTTAAGAGACGGTTCCTATAAGCTTCTTCTGTATACGATCTTTGATGCCTCTACTATAAAAGCAAAACATGTTGGCTGGCACTTGATAACCTTTTTCTGCATATACTTCTCTGGGGGTTATATCTTATTTGCTTATTAATGGCTTTAGCCCTCTACTATCATGCTCATTGGCTGCTACGATATGTACAGCTAGTCTCATTCCATTTTTATCTAYCCTATGTGCTTCTTGTATCCGTACTAGATTTTACCTGATTTCTTGAGCCATTTTCCTTGAGTGTCTACTCCTGATTGAGTCTCTTTTTTTACCCTTTCTTTTCTTTGACTGATTTGCTTTTGCCCCTCTTCCTTCCGCATCTCCACTAGATAGGAAGAATCTCCCTTTAAAGCAAAGGGCCTCACTGTAATACTGGTGTATACTATAATTCCTGTTTTAACTATCTCCTGATGCTTTCTAATTCCTTATTGATCTTTTTCAGTAAGCTCTCATATGCTCTTTTTAGGTACTATTTCATTGCGAAAATATGCATAGAGTCGTATGATATAGCATCTGATCTTCCAATTGAAAACCACAAAAGAGCATGCATCTCAAGGATTCTTTCACCAATTCTTCCGTTCCTACATCACTGAGATCATACCAGTGAATCAAAAACATCACTTTAAATAACTATATTCCACTGTAAGCAGGTTGACATTTTATTTCCTAGCCTTTTTGATATATTTTTCTTATTTTTTTTCTCCATCCTATTCCCAGTGGATCTCGGTTTTTAACCTTTTTAAAAATTCACTCCTTTTGGTAGACAGACTATATATAGTTCACTAAATCTTATTTATGCGCTGCTTCTGAAGCATAGCTCTGGATTTTTTTTATTTTATACTCCAAATATACGAAACAATATATTGATTTACAAATATTTTAACCTCCTTTTTCCATGCAACGTGCTCATGATGTAAAACACTAAATCTACATCTTCTCCAAGCAAGCCCATCTAGGATAGCTGAATAAACGTAATAAACATTAAAACAATGCTCTCTTCAAGTCAATCCGCACCGCTTTCATTTCTGATATTAAATGTAGTATACGACAGATTTCCTCAGTTTTATTGTTTTTAAAAAGATTATCTTTGTAGAAAGATACCCCAGACCTATTTTATTTAAAAGTTGAATGACATGACAAAGCCGGAATATATTACCGAAGAAGGCTTGAAAAAATTGCGTCAAGAAATTGGGCAATTGGAGACCGTAGAGCGTCCGAAAATATCGCGACAAATCGCCGAGGCAAGGGACAAAGGTGATCTTTCAGAAAATTCCGAGTATGACGCCGCCAAAGAAGCTCAGGGTTTCTTGGAAATGCGGATCGCTAAAATGAAGGAAAAGCTTGCCAATACTCGTGTGATAGACAGCTCGCAACTGGATCACTCCAAGGTGTCCATTCTTTCCTCCGTCAAGGTGAAAAATCTTACTCATGGCGGCGAACAGGTATATACTTTGGTTCCTGAGGGTGAGGCGGATCTCAAAGCAGGAAAGATATCCGTGAATACTCCTATCTCTATCGGTTTGTTGGGCAAGCATGTTGGGGAAACCGCTCAAATACGTTTACCTAACGGTATGGCGCTTGAGTTTAAAATTTTGGATATAAAATTCAACTGATGGATTCTGTTTTTACCAAGATAGTCAAAGGAGAGATTCCAGCTTACAAGGTTGCCGAAGACGAGTGTCATTTGGCCTTCCTGGATATTTCTCCTTTGAAAAAGGGCCATACTTTGGTCATTCCAAAAAGACAGATTGATAAGCTTTTTGATCTTGAAGAAGAGGACTTTGTTCAACTAATGCGATTCGTGCATAATGTAGCCAAAAGCATTGAGCAAGTAGTTCTATCACATCGTATAGGTTTGATTGTTATGGGATTTGAAATCCCTCATGCCCATGTGCATCTTGTTCCGATAGATCAAGAGCAGGATCTTAATTTTTCCAATCCGAGGTTTTTTTTATCTAAGGAAGAGTTCTTGGTTTTATCCGGTCAAATCGCAGCGGAATTTAGCAAAGTTTCGGGTCGTTAAATTTCAGAATCGAGTTGAAAAATGATTTTGGTGATGGTTCCATTGATTTTTCCTGAGTAGGCGATAAATATTTTCCCTTTTGGATGATATTCTTCGATGATTCTTTTGGTAAAAGAGAGGCCATACCCCCAACCTCTTTTTTTTGTCGAGTATCCTGCTTCAAATATTTTTCTGAGTTTTGAGGGATGCATTCCTTTTCCTTCGTCTTTAATGTCGATTTCTACCTTGTCTTTCTTGTCGGTGATTGTAATATCGATAATTCCTTTATTTTTCATAGCGTCTACCGAATTTTTCAATATGTTTTCTATGGCCCAACCGTATAATGTCACATTCAAAGGTATAAGTATTTTTTCTTTATTACTTTCAAATTGAAAATGAATCTTCGGAGAGATGCGAGGTTTTAAATATTCTATGGAGTTTTTGGTGGCTTCTATGATGTCTTGATAGGAAAGTTCTGGTTCAGAGTCTATTTTCGAGAAACGTTCAGTGATATATTGCAGTCTTTGCACGTCTTTTTCTATCTCTTGTATGGCTTTGGCTGTGGCTGTGATATCTGTGGTATGTTTGTTCTCATTTTTCAATAATTCCACCCAGCCTATAAGCGCTGAGAGCGGTGTTCCGATTTGGTGAGCGGTTTCTTTTGTCATCCTTATCCAGAGATGGTATTTTTCGGATTTTTTCAGAGTATGGAAACTCCAATAACTATAGAAACTGAACAATACCAGAATAAAAATCAATATAATGATAGAACATCTGAGTTCGTCCAAAAAAATGGGGTTTTCATAAAAAACGTATAAAAGTTGGCTATCTATAGGATTTAATCGAATAGGGGCATAGAGTGACCGCATATGATTAAGTGTTCTTTCTATATTTTTTTCATTTACTCTTTGGTCCGGAATGTTTTTCCAGAATTTAGCTGTTTTATTTTTATCTACAACTAATATAGGGAGACTTTGGTTTAATGAAATTATGTCAATCAAAAATTGTTTTACTTTATGATTCGTTATTTTCGGATTCATATAAAGCTCCAAGGCTCGGGTATAGATTTCGATATTTGTTTGCTCTTTTTGTTTTAATTTTTCGACCAGGCCCTTAGATACCAAAAAGGTTATGATCAACATGAATAAAGCGATCAAGACCGCGTACCATTTGTTATATATCCTTGGTGCAAGTAATCTTTTCATTACGACAAATAAAATACTTTGTAAAAGTAAACACAAAAGAGCTTTTCACCTTCTTTTAAAGATGAAGAGTCCCGGGATATTTTTAGAAGAGAGAACGTTGCATGAGAGAAGGAGTTTAAAATATTATAAATCAGTATATTTTCCGTATACCTGGAGTAGGAAATAAAAAATTCGGATCTATGCTCAGAAGCACTACAAAAATAATCTTTAGTGAACTATATATGGAACGTTCTACCAGAAGGTAACTTTTTCAAAAAATTAAAAACCTTGATCAACTGGGAAGGAATGGAGAAAGAAATAAGAAAAATATATCAAAAAGGCCAGGGAATAAAAGACCAACCTGCTTACAGTGAAATATCGTTATTTAAGATGAAGCTTTTGAGTAACTGGTATGATCTCAGTGATGTAGGAACGAAAGAATTGGTGAAAAAATACTTAAACTGCATACCTTTTATGGTTTTCGATTGAAAGATCAGATACCCTATCATACGACTCTATGCAGATTTCACAATGAAATAGTAGCCAAAAAGGAATATGAGAGCTTATTGAAAAAGATCAATAAGGCATTAGAAAAGCATCAGGCGATAGTTAAAACAGAAGTAATAGTCGATTCCAGTATTACAGTGAGGCCCTTTGCTCCTAAGGGACTACCTACCTAGGTAGTGGAGGATCGAAAAGAAGAGGAGGCAAAAGCAAATTAGTCAAAGAAAAGCAAGGGCAAAAAAAGAGACTCAATCAGGAGTAGATACTCAAGGAAAATGGTTCAAGAAATCGGGTAAACTCTATTACGGATACAAAAAGCACATAGGGGAGTAGATAAAAATGGAATGATACTAGCAGTACATAGCGTAGCCGCCAATGAGTATGATAGTAGAGGGTTAAAGCTGTTAATAAGCAAACTAGGTTATAAACTTCAGAGAAGTATATGCAGACAAATGTTACCAAGTACCAGCCAACCTGTCATACTTTTATAGTCGATAAATCAAAGACCGTATACAGAAGAAAGCCTATAGAGCCCCCTACCTTAAGTAGGATAGGTATATTATTCAATAAATTAGTGAGTAACCCCTAATGGGTAGTAGAACGTGTTTTTAGCAGTAATAAAGCTAGACTATTGTGTTAATGATGGATTACATTTATTCAGCCTCCTAGATGGCTTCGTTAGAGAACCATCTAAATTTAGTCTTTCACATTGTATTCGAAAAATATTGATTATAAAATCAATTAATTATATCTATTTTTATGTACAGCGCATAATAATGCCAGAGACACGATACAAATTATGCGCCATAGCCTCATAAGATGCTGGGCATGCACACGAGCTAATCCTTTGTAACTATCCTTGCTTGAGCCAGGCCAACACTTTATACTGCCAAAAGTACGTTCTACTACCCATCGGGTTTTAGTCACTAATTATTTTGAATAATATAGCATCCTACTTAAAGAACGGTTCCTGTAGGATTTCTTCTGTATACGTTCTTTGATGCCTAGACTATGAAAGTAAGACACGTTGGCGAGAACTTGGTAACCTTTTTGTCTGCATATACTTATCTGGGTTTATATCCTAAGTTTGCTTATTAATGACTTTAGCCCTCTACTATCATGCTCATTGACTGCTACGCTATGTACAGCTAGTATCATTCCATTTTTATCCACTCCCTATGTGCTTCTTGTATCCATAGTAGAGTTTACCTGATTTCTTTAGATATTTTCCTTGAATGTCTACTCCTGATTGAGTCTCTTTTTTTACCCTTTCTTTTCTTTGACTGATTTGCTTTTTCCCGTCTTCCTTCCGATCCTCCACTACGTAGGTAGGAGCTCCCTTGAGAAAAAAGGGACTCACTGTAATACTCGCCTCTACTATTACACCTGTTTTAACTATCTCCTGATACTTTTCTAATTCCTTATTGATCTTTTTCAATAAGGTCTCATATACCTTTTTGGGTACTATTTCATTGTGAAATCCACATAGAGTCGTATGATCTGGGATCTGATCCTCCAATCGAAAACCATAAAAGCGTATGTAGTTCAAGAATTTTTTCACCAATTCTTCCGTTCCTATATCACTGAGATCATACCACTGACTCAAAAACTTCATCTTAAATAACGATATTCCACTGTAAGCAGGTTGGCATTTTATTCCCTGGCCTTTTTGATATATTTTTTTTATTTTTTTTCTCCATCCTTTCCCAGTGGATCAAGGTTTTTAAGCTTTTGAAAAAATAACTCTCTTCTGGTAAAAGGTCCCATATATAGCTCACTAAAGCTTAGTTGTGCGGTATTTCTGAGCATAGAGCCAAATTTTTTTATTTTTCACTATAAATATAGGAAACAATATATTGATTTACAAATATTTTAGAACCCTTCTATCATGCAACGTTCTCGCTATATGGCTTTGGATTGTTTTTCAGATCCGGTTACGGAGTAGGAATAGCTCAGAAACTTATTTGTTTTTCCATGTAGATATAACTTCTACAGGGGATAGAATTGAGAAAAAGTGTCGGAGTTGGTATGCATCAGTCAGGGGTTAATGTCAGAAGAGTGTCGGTATCGATTTTGGTTTTGGAATGGATTTTTTCTTTGATTTTCGGGGCTTTGAGTCCTTTGTATAATAGAATTTCTCCAGTAAAGATTCTAGCTTCATCCCAGAGTCCTTTTTGGATGAATTCCTCGAGGGTTTGTTTTCCTCCTTCTACGATTATTGATTGAATGTTTCTCTTGTAGAGTTGATCGATCAAATTTTTTAAAAGATTTCGGTCGAAATTCATAGGTATGAATGTTACGTTTTCTCGGTCTGACTTTTTTTCTTTTTCGGTGAAAATCAAGGTTGGTTGTTTGTTGTCATAGATGGCATAAGACTCGGGAATGGACAGTTGTCGGTCCAGTATGATTCGTATGGGATTTTTTCCGTGCCAATCTCTGGCGTTCAATTGCGGGTTGTTGTCCAAGACGGTTCTTGTGCCCGTTAGAATGCTTGCTTCTTCCGTGCGCCACTTGTGTGTCAATTGCCTGGAATAGATATTGCTGATCCAAAATGGGGTATTTGAAGTGTTTTCGTCACGTGAAATATCGATGAATCCATCGAGACTTTGTGCCCATTTCAGGAGGATGTAAGGTCGGTGTTTTTGATGAAATGTGAAAAATCGTCGATTGAGAGCATAGCAGGCTGTTTTTAATATATTTTCTATCACTTCGACGCCTGCTTCTTTGAGTCGTTGTATTCCGAGGCCATTTACTTTGGAGTATGGATCTTGAATACCGATGATTACTCGGGGGATCTTTTTTTTGAGGATGAGGTCGATGCATGGGGGGGTTTTCCCGTGATGGGTACAAGGTTCCAATGTGACGTAGAGGGTGGCTTTGCATAATAGGGAAGAATCTTTTACGGCGTGTATGGCGTGAACTTCGGCATGTGGCGCGCCACTTTTGTAGTGCCAACCTTCTGCTATGATGGATCCGTTTCGTACAATCACACAGCCTACCATAGGGTTGGGCATGGTGTGGCCTCGTCCGTTTTCGGCCAATTGGAGGGCTCTTTGCATAAAAATATCGTGATTATCGATCATTGGTCGGATGGGGGTTATTTTATTTTAAGCTTTCTTGTAATTCGGCTGCTTGTCAGTTTTATCTTAAAGTTTTTGAACGGATGTTCATGAGATTTCGGTATTTCTTTTTCGACATCTCAAGGGTCTCCCTTTTTTAGAGGAGCTTTTGTTGAATGCCTTTTATGAGAGTTTTTTTTTGATTAGTATTGGAAAAGAGTTGCATATTGTTTTCAAACTGCATCAGCCTGAGTCCCGAATTGTCGATTTTTCTACGAATTTTTCGAATTTTGTCTTCGAGTTTTTCGTAGTCTTTTCCTTCTATAAGTTACGTCCTTTAGATCTGATAGTGTATTTCTTTTAGTCTTTCTTCATCCAGTGGAAGGGTTTCAATGAGTTGATCTATTATTTATAGGAAATCCGTGTTGAGATCCGATTTATTATAAGGTGTTTTCTCGAAACTTTTCCATCGTTCGTGCAATTGAAGGATTAACTGTATTATCTTTTGTTCGTCTGAAGAGAGCTGAATTTTTTTATTTTCATCAGAAGTTCTAGCTTTTTGTCATGTTTTTTTAGAGTCTTCTTCTTCCCGGATTCGGTACGTTTTGTAACGTTAAAAGAATTGATTGCAAGCGGTTTGGAAGCCGTTCTATATTTTTTCTGAATGTTTAAGGGACACAGGACCTAATTTTTTCCATTCGTCTTGTATTTTTTTGAAAATCTGTGCGTACCTTTCCAATCTTCACTGTTTTTCAGGCGTTCGGCTTCTGCAATAAGTTTCATCTTGCTTCGAGACTTTTTTGTCGGTTTTTCTCCTGAAATCTAAAAAACTTCCTCTTTTGATGATGGAATGTTTTGATGACTTTTTTGAAAGGTTTCCAAATGTTTTGGTTTTCTTCGGGGGAAACTTTTCCTGTGAGGAGAAAATTTTGTTGCAGTTGTGTTATTTGGTGGGTTAAATTTCACCATTGGGTGGATTGATCGGTTTTTTCAGAGATCAAATCTTGAATTTTTTCGATAAGCTCTCTTTTTTTATGGAGGGTTTCTTGTGTTCTTGTTCTACTTTTGTGATCAGGTCACTTTTTCGGATATAGATTTTATTGCTGAGTTCTTTGAATTTTTTCCAGGTGGGTTCTCTATGTTCTTCGGAAACTGGCACAGCATCTTCTTTCCAGATACGGTGAAGATACTGAAGTTCATTGAGGCCTTTTTATATATTAATGTCTCTAAGGAGAACTTCAGCTCTAAATATGATGGTATTGCGTTGCTCAAGATTGTGTTTGTATTCTTCTTCTTGAAGTTTTTTGTTCAGCTTCAGATAGTAATAAAAATTCTCCAGATAATGGTGATAAATTTTGTGAATCTCATTAGATTTGGAATGAGGTGCTTTTCTAAGATCATAGCAAGTTTTTTTTAGGGTTCTGAACCAGTGCAAGATGTCGGAGGGTTGTCTTCTTCTTGTCGGAAGAGATAGAGTTTTTTGAGCTCTTCAATGATTTCAAAACGTTTTTCGAAATTCTTTTTTTGTTTTTTTCGGTTTCTTTTCGATAGGTTTTGAGTTGTTCACTGTATGTTTGATAGAGAATTTTGAACTGGTTGATAGAGGAAGCGTTGTAAAGAAAATCTTCTTTGTTTCCTCTATTCGTAAGGAATTATTCCAGTTTTTTTTAGATTGTTGTTATTTTTTTTAGAAAACACGACGAAGTTCTTGACCTTTGGTTTGGATGTGTTTATCTAGTTTGGGGTTTTATTTGATCAGCTCACTGAATGTTCTGAGGAGTTGTTCGGTGTCCATATCCTCAAAGAGAGTGGTTATGTATTTTGTATTCGCTTTTTTTTCGTCAATTTCTTCATCGGTTTTTTTTACGATGTATTCTTCATGAAAGATATAATTTGATTTTGTAGTCATGGTATATGGACATCTGGCTTTTTACAAAGCTAAAAAATCTGAAACCATTATGTTAACATTAGTTAACAAATTAGTGAGTAAAACCCGATGGGTAGTAGAACGTACTTTTGGCAGTATAAAGCGTTGGTTTGGATCAGGAAAGACTCGTTACAAAGGATTAACTCATGTATATGCCCAACATCTTATGGAGGCTATGGCTCATAATCTGTATCGTACCCCTGGCATTATTATGCGCTGTCTATAAAAATAAATATAATTAATTGATTCATAATCAATAGTTTTAGAATAAAAAATAAAAGACTAAATCTACATTTTCTCTAACGAATCCATCTAGGAGTCTGAATAAACGTAATCCACCATTAATACAATGGTCTTGTTTCTTGTTTTGAGAGGATTTACTGATTGCTCAGTCTTTTACCTCCCAAGTATTTGATCCGGTAAGGAGTTCGTCTAGGGTATCTGTTTCTGCTATTTGTTGGTAGAAGAGTGTTTCATAACATGGTCGATCTTCCGCGTAGAGGATACCGAAGGGGCGAGGCAAGCCGTTTTCTTGCGCTTTATCAAAGAACCTTGCCAAAAGGTCTGCTTTAGTACGATCTCTTTCATTATGAATCCATAAATCATCTAAGGAATAACTTTCTTCTTCCAAGTCTACAGCCTCAGGTTGTAGGCCGTTGAGGCGTATCCCTTTAGAATAGTTCATTCCGAAAATCAAGGGCTTGCTCTGCTCAAGAAATATTGTATGATCTAGCTTGCTTTCTTTTTCGGAAAAAGCTTTGAATGCTCCATCATTGAAGATATTACAATTTTGATAAATTTCCAAGAATGATGTGCCTTTATGTTGATGACTTTTCAAAAGCATTTCTCTCAGGTGCTTAGGATCTCTGTCCATTGCTCGAGCAACGAAAGTAGCTTGAGCACCTAAAGCCAAGGTCAAAGGATTGAACGGACAGTCGATTGTGCCCAGTGGAGAGGAGTTTGTTCTTAATCCAAAAGTTGAAGTGGGAGAATATTGGCCCTTGGTCAAACCGTATATCTGATTGTTAAACAATAGGATATTCACGTCAAGATTTCGGCGCAATAGGTGGATGAAGTGATTTCCACCAATAGAGAGTCCGTCTCCGTCTCCGGTGATGATCCAAACACTCAGTTCAGGTCGAGCCAATTTGATTCCTGTAGCGATGGCAGGAGCTCGTCCGTGAATTCCGTGTACCCCGAAGGTGTTCATGTAGTATGGAAAGCGTGAAGAACAACCAATTCCGGATACGAAAACAATATTTTCTTTGTCAACTCCTACTTCAGGCAATACGGATTGCATCTGCTTCAATATCGAATAATCTCCACAACCGGGGCACCATCTGGCTTCTTGGTCAGAGGCGAAATCTTTTGGAGTATATATTTTTTCTTTGGTCTCCAATTTTTTAAATATTTGAAATTCTGAGCGAAGATACGAATATCAATAGGTTATGGTCTGTTTTTCTGAACATTTGATGTAGTTGATGTCATGTTTGAACCTTGTATATTTGGCTAGTTTCAGGGCTGATTTCTTGAAAAAGGTCTTCCCAATCTTTTTTTTTTGAAAAATCCAAACAAGTCTCGTCTTGTAGGTGCAATAAAAGAGACTCTGTAGGTTGAGCGAAGCTGTTTAACGGACAGACCTCTTGGGAACGTTGCATGAGAAAAGGGGAGGGATATATTGCAAATAAATATATTGTTTTGATCCCATTGTGTTAATGCTAGATTAACGTTTATTCGGCCTCCTAGATGGGATCTTTAGAGACGATGTAGATTTAGTCTTTCACATTGTATTCCAAATACTATTGATTATAAATTAATTATATCTATTGTTATGAACAACACATAATAATACCAGGAGCACGATACAAATTATGCGCCATAGCCTCCATAAGATGCTGGGCATGCACACGAGAAAATCCTTTGTAACGAGACTTACCTAATCCAAATCAACGATTTATACTTCCAAAAGTACATTTTACTACCCATCGGGTTTTACTCACTAATTTTTTGAATAACATAGGTATACTACTTAAGGGGCGGTCCTATAGGCATTCTTCTGTATACGTTCTTTGATACCTCGACTATGAAAGTAAGATACGTTGGCTAGAACTTGGTAACCTTTTTCTGCATATACTTATCTGGGCCTATATCCTAGTTTGCTTATTAATGACTTTAGCCCTCTACTATCATGCTCATTAGCTGCTACGGTATGTACTGCTAGTATCATTCCATGTTTTATCCCACCCTATGTGTTTCTTGTATCCGTAGTAGAGTTTACCTGATTTATTGATCCATTTTCCTTGAGTATCTACTCCTGATTGAGTCTATTTTTTTACCCTTTATTTTCTTTTACTGATTTGATTTTCCCCCTCTTTCTTCCAATCCTACCACTAGGTAGGTAGGCTCTCTCTTTGGAACAAAGGGCCTCAGTGTAATACTGGAATCTACTATTACTCCTGTTTTAACTATTGCATGATTCTTTTCTAATACCTTATTGATCTTTTTCAGTAAGCGCTCATATGCCTTTTTGGCTACTATTTCATTGCGAAATCTGCATAAATATCATAAGATCTCGGATCTTATCTTCCAATCGAAAACCATAAAAGCTCATACAAATAAAGTTTTTTCACCAATTCTTACATTCCTATATAACTGATTATCATACCAGTGAGTTAAAATCATCATCTTAAATAACGATATTCCACTGTAAGTAGATTGGAGTTTTATTCCCTGGCCTTTTTAATATATTTTTCTTATTTCTTTCTCTATCCCTTCCCAATGGATAAAGGTGTTTAATCTTTTGAAAAACTAACTACTTCTGGTAGAAGTAGAACGTCCATATATGGGTGACTAAAGTTTATTTGTGCGATGCTTCTGAGGATAGATCCAAATTTTTTTATTTTCTACTCCAGAAACATACGAAACAATATATTGATTTACAAATATTTTAATATATTTCTCCCATGCAACTGAAACATTATCAAAAATATAAATAATTAATTAATTTATAATCAATAATATTTCGAATACGATGTGAAAGACTAAATCTACATCGTCTCCAACAAAGCTCATCTAAAAGCTTAGATAAACATAATCCACCTTAACACAATAGTCTCTATTTATTGATAATGGGGAGAGGATTGGGGTGGAGAGCTTGAGAAGTCTTTTAAATAAAAAGGTTCGAAATAAGCGCAGTCTTCAAAATATTTTTTCCGAAACAATTCTTCAGCGAGAGTCTTCATACCTTCGGCTGAAGGATATAAATCGTATAAATATTCAAAATTAACATCTAATATATTTTGAGCTTTTTCGGCTCCATCTCCGAAGAGGAGGGCCTTTTTTCCTGAATATTCTTGAAAAGAATTTTTATCCAATATTTTTGCGCTGATTGGGCTCAGTATTTTTTTGTGACGGTCAAACGTTGCACTGTATACTTCTTCTCGTCGAGCGTCTATCATGGGGATCATCAGATCTGCTTCTACGGATATTGCTTGTGTCATCACAGTCAGAGTGTCGATGGCAAGAAGGGGAATATTAAGACCGTAGCACAGACCTTTGGCTGCCGATACACCTATTCTCAGACCTGTGTAAGAGCCTGGTCCTTTGCTTACGCAAACGGCGTCCAATTCTAGCAGGCCGGTAGCTGCTCCTTCCAGAGCGTATTGAATGAATCTGTGTAGTTTCTCGGCATGGTTGTAATCTTCCGTACGTTCTTCCACAAGTGCCAAACATTTTCCGTCATGAGCAATGCTTACGGAGCAGTTTTTCGTGGCTGTTTCCAAATGCAAAATCAAGGCCATTTTCTTATGTATTTAAAATATATGAGACCATTTTTTTAATGGTGGATTACGTTTATTCAGAATCCTAGATGGGTTTCGTTGGAGAAGGATATAGATTTATTCTTTCATATTATATTCGAAATATTATTGATTATAAATATAATTATATCTATTGTTATGAACAGAGCATAATAACGCCAGGGGAACAATACAAATATATGCGCCATATCATTCATAAAATGCTGGGTATGCAGACGAACTAATCCTTTGTAACGAACCTTTCCTGATCCAAATCAACTCTTTATACTACCATAAGTAAGTTTTACTACCCATCGGGTTTTACTCACTAATTTGTTGAATAATATAGATATCCTATCTAAAGAACGGTTCCTATAGTTTTTCTTCTGTATGCGGGCTTTGATTCCTTCACTATGAAAGTCAAGACACGTTGGCTAGCACTTGGTAACCTTTCTCTGCATATACTTTTCTGAGTTTATTCCTAGTTTGCTTATTAATGGCTTTAGCTCCTCTACTATAATGCTCATTGGCGGCTACGCTATGTACTTCTAATATCATTTCATTTTATCCACCCCTATGTGCTTTTTGTATCCGTAGTAGAGTTTATCTAATTTCTTGATCCATTTTCCTTGAGTGTCTACTCCTGATTCAGTCTCTTTTTTTTCCTTTCTTTTCTTTGACTGATTTGCTTTTTCCCCTATTCCTTCCGATCATCCCCTACGTAGATAGAGAGCGACCTTGGTGAAGAGAGGTCCCTTATAATACGGGGATCTACTATCAGTCCTGTTTTAACTATCGCCTGATGCTTTTTTAATTACTTATTTATTTTTTTAAATAGGTCTCATATCCTTTTTGGCTACTATTTCATTGCGAAATCTGCATAGAGTCATATGGTTTGGAATCTGATATTCCAATAGAAAATCACAAAATCGCATACAGCCTATAGAATGTTTTACCAATTCTTCCGTTTCTACATCACTGAGATCATACAAATTTATCAAAAGCATAATCTTAAATAATGGTGTTTCACTATAAGCAGGAGAACTTTTATTCTCTCCCTTTTTGATATATTTTTCTTATTTCTTCTCGATATCTTCTAAGTTTATCAAGGGATTAACATTTTTAAGGCCTCACTCCTTCTGATAGAACGTTCCATATATAGTTCACTAAAGTTTATTTGCACGGTTCTTCTGAGGATAGAGTCAAGTTTTTTTATTTTCTACTCCAAATAGACGAAACAATATATTAATTTACAAATATTTTAACAGGATTCTCTCATGCAACGTTCTTAAATAGTATAAAGATATATCCGAATTTCACCTCAAAGCTCCTACATATTTCTTAGGGGTTATACCGTATTTCTTTTTAAAGGCCTTGATAAAATGGCTGGGATTTTCATATCCCAAAAAATAAGCGACCTCCTGAACCTGCATTCGCTTTTCTTCGAGTTTTTCTCTAGCTATATTCAGTTTATGATCGAGCAAATAACCGTAAACCGTAGTACCAAAAATCTTTTTAAAGCCCTCCTTCAACTGATGATTGCTTAGCCCCACCTCAGCTGTCAATACCCTCAACGAGGGAGGATTAGAAACATCTTGAATCAATAAATCCTTAGCCTTCTTGACCTTATGAATGTTTACTTCATCGGAAAAAAAAGGACAATTTCCCTCTCCAGTCTGCTCATTGCGAAAATAGAGAGCAAACAGCTCACAAATCTTAGCATTATAATACAATTTTTCCAAAGAAGCATTCAATACATAATGATCCATTTGACTCAATACCAGTCTAATCGAAGGTGATATCTCCTTTTCGGAATAAAATTTTTTGGCGACGCTTTCGGCATTCAAAAAGGGAATCTGATCAACACTATCCAAAAACAAGGCGTGCAAGGCTTTTACCGATATCACCACGATAGCCACCCTAGAATAACGACTGATATTCAAATTCATAAGAAGTTCCCTCGTAGGGTTGTACAACAAAAACGAAACACCCTCACGGATAGAAAACTGATAATGATCCTGATTGAAGTGAAGAGAAGCTGTCCCTTTGGTACAAAAATAAAATTGAATAAACTCTTTTCCGATATGCTTCATGATAGTATCAGTCCGATCACTCTCATTATCAATCAAAGAAAAATACGTATCGCTCTGCGTCTTGATTTCTTTGATCTTACTTTTATGGGTATTTTTTTCTACAGTTTTCATCACTAAAATTAGCTTCAAGAAAAACAAAAGCCCTCATTTTCTCTTATAATACCCAAATTAAAGAAAGAAGATAAAGATAATAATTTAGAAAGACTCTAAAATAGAGGTTTCCCATTCTAGGGTTATTTTTTTTATGGTTAATCCCATTTTTTCACATTATGATGAAATTAAATTTGTCGTTCCCGATTCAGAATCGGGATAATTACGATGAAGAACTTTTATCTCGTCAGCCTTGACTACAGAACAGCGGACGCAGCCACGCGCGGACGCTACAGTCTCGTCATGGACAAAGGTAAAAACATCAGAGCTTACTCTAACTCCAAAGGAGTTAATCACTTTTTCGCAGTCTCCACATGTAATCGTACGGAATTTTACGCCTTTGCCGACAGATCTCAAGACGTCATCAAATTATTCTTCCATTGCACTCAAGGAGATATCAATGAACTCAGAAAGCTCGTTACAATAAAAAGAGAAAAAGCCGCAATAGACTTTCTGT
Organism: Flavobacteriales bacterium Tduv; assembly: GCA_047528255.1. Classification (GTDB taxonomy): domain Bacteria; phylum Bacteroidota; class Bacteroidia; order Flavobacteriales; family Blattabacteriaceae. The sequence continues at coordinate 573,956 of CP180024.1, forward strand.
TTCGGGTAGGAGCAGGGCTTGAAAGTCAGATCCTGGGGGATTTCGAAATCACCGGGCAGCTCAAAAAGTGGTTCTCGTTTTTTAAAAAATCAGGGACGACCAATACATTCTTAGAACGACTGGTCAACTCAGTCCTGCAAGCTGGTAAGCTTATCAAATCCGAAACCCGTCTAAGCAGCGGAGCTACATCCGTCTCTTACGCAGCCGTCCGTCATATCTTGGAAAAAAATCCTGACGTCTCAAATAAAAATATTCTGCTCTTTGGAACAGGAAAAATAGGACGCAATACTTGCGAAAACCTTGTCAAACATACCGAGCATCCCCACATTACTTTGATTAATAGAACAAAAAAAAAAGCTGAGCTTTTAGCGTCAAAATATCAGATTGAAGTCAAAGATCATGCCGATCTACAAGAAGTATTGGCCGGAACCGACATTCTTATCGTAGCTACAGGGGCTGACAAGCCTACCATCACATCGAGCATGCTGACCAATAGAGAAAAAGAATTGTTGATCATCGATCTATCCATCCCCGAAAACGTAGAACGATCCGTAACCAAACATCCTCATACCCAACTGCTCAACACCGATGCACTCACCAGACAAGTAGACGATACCTTGGAACAACGAAAAAATGAAATTCCCAAAGCCGAATCTATCATCGAAGATGTCAAAGAGGAATTTCTACAATGGATATATTTACGTCAATATGCTCCTACTATTCAAGCTTTTAAAGAAAGTTTAGGGCGGATTTATGAACACGAAAAAATACAATACCTAAGAAAAAATCCAATAGAAATAAACGAAGAATCTCTCATAGTATCGGGGATGATCCAAAGGATAACCAATCGCTTTGCCCAATATCTCCATACTCATGTAGAAGAAGCAGACAAAGGGATGAAAATCATTCAAAAAATGTTTCATCTAAACCCATAGCTCTTACCTGTGAATACTTCCATTCGCATCGGAACGCGAAATAGTCCCCTAGCCCTCTGGCAAGCCGAAAAAGTACAAGCACAGTTTACAGCCTTGGGACACACTTCTGAACTGGTATCCATATCATCCGAAGGAGACCGATTCATCGATGTCCCCTTTCACGAAATGAATGCAGTAGGCATCTTCACTCGCGCTCTGATTCAAGCAATGCTCTCGGGGGAAGTGGACATCGCCGTACACTCTCTGAAAGACTTGCCTACTATCTTGCCCGATGAAATCGCACTGACCGGATGCTTAGAGCGCGGAAATCCTAGAGATATATTGGTATATAAAGGTTCGGATGCCTTCCTGCACGACAGTAAGATCAACACGACAATTGCCACAGGAAGTCTACGCCGTCAAGCTTTTTGGAAAAATTATTATCCACATCATCACCTCGCCACCCTACGAGGCAACATAAACACTCGCTTGCAAAAACTCATTCAAAACGATTGGAACGGAAGCATATTTTCCCAAGCAGGGCTGGAACGTATAGGACTGCTGGAACAATTGGCCGATCATAATCTGAAATACATCACCTTGGACTGGATGATACCGGCTCCCGCTCAGGGCGTTATCGCCGTAACGGTCTTAAAAAAAGATAAGGACATTCTCCGTATGTGTGATGCGTGGTCATATATGCCAACTCGAGACGCCGTAATCATGGAGCGAGAGTTCCTCAACAAACTTGAGGGTGGATGCACGGCACCTATCGGTGCTTATACTTTCTTCAAAGAGGGAAAAATTCACTTCAACGGAGCCTTGCTCAGCCCCGACGGAAAACGTAAGGTAGAGAAGTATGAAATAACCCCTAATTTTGATCGGTCGGGTGCACATTACGCTCAAGAAATCTTGGAGCATGGAGGCCGGGAAATCTTGCAAGACATCCGAGCATACTCAGAACAAAAGATCTTATGATCTCAAGTCTACTGCGAAAAATATTGCCTTATTTTACAATAACTGCGGCTGTATGCTTAATCCTAAGTCTAGGATGGCGCGAGCATTGGATCAGTGAATTTTTGGACACGACGATACTTTTCAGTTTGGTCGTCTGGCTCATGCTTCTTCATGTAGGACTACTCTTCGAAAGAGCAGAGCAAAAAGGCTATCGAGCGATGATCTGTTTTTCGCTACTGGTTTTAGGGTTCCCAATTTTGGAAATTCTGGGATGGAATTATTGGTACAATTCGAAAGGAGACGTTCTAGAAAGTTTGACTGAACATAAAACTGTATTGACCATAGGTTTGATACTCTATATATTGATCCGCACGACGCGACTCATGCGCGTGCTGTACACACGGATAGACAACCCTGCATTCATCTTCGTTACCAGCTTTATATTTTTGGCTCTCGGCGGAACAGGGCTATTGCTGCTACCGGAAGTTACGGTGCAGGGGATTTCTTTTATAGATGCTTTATTCACTTCTACCAGCGCTGTTTGCGTTACCGGACTGGTAGTATTGGATACAGCAAAAGATTTCACCTTTTTAGGTAAGGTCATCATCATGATATTAATGGAATTAGGTGGCTTAGGGATTTTGACGATCACTTCGTTTTTCGGTTATTTTTTTCGGGGTGGAGCCTCTTTCAGAGAAGGTCTTTACATGAGTAATTTTCTCAGCTCGGATTCTTTGAATAATGTAATGAGCTTGGCCGTAAAAGTGGTAGGCGTCACCCTAGCGATAGAATGCGTCGGAGCCGTCATGATCTATTATTCCATACAGGAAACGGAGATCGGGGAAAATGGCCCTTTTTTTTTCGCTGCATTCCATTCAGTATCAGCTTTTTGTAACGCTGGTTTTTCTACATTTAGTGAAGGAGGCCTTTACGCCCCGAAACTTCGGAATAACTACACCTTGCATCTCATCATCGCATGCTTATTGATCCTGGGGGGTATTGGGTTCAATATTCTGTTCAATTTTTACACTTATATCAAGCTCACGCTCAAAAAGTATTTTTATAGGGTTTTCAAAAAAGAATATCTGAGGTATCCGGCTCGGATCGTCACGCTAAACACTCATATTGTAGTGATCACTACAATAATTTTATTATTCATAGGCACGATTTTTTATTACATAGTCGAATACGACAACTCTTTGGCTGAACACCGTTCACTTTCAGGTAAGTGGATAGCTGCATTTTTTTCTTCCGCCACGCCTAGGACGGCAGGGTTCCAAGTGATAGACGTCAGATTGCTCTCTCCAGCTACGATATTTTTTACCATGCTCCTCATGTGGATAGGGGCCTCTTCGGCCTCTACAGGTGGAGGAATAAAGACTAGCGCTTTTGCCCTGGCTCTTTTGAATATTTTTGCTCTTTCCAAAGGAAAGAATTATTTGGAAATCAGAGGAAAACAAATTTCTTCAACATCAATTCGACGGGCTTTCGCCATCATCACTCTCTCTTTGCTCGTGATCGGTTTTTCCATCCTCATGATTTTGACATTCGACCCAGAAGAAAACATGCTGAAAGTTTCTTTTGAGGCTTTTTCAGCTTTCTCTACCGTGGGGCTTTCATTGGGCATCACCGCCAATCTAACCTCGGGTAGCAAAGTGGTCTTGATCGTCCTGATGTTACTTGGACGCATCGGAACTTTCAACCTTATGGTAGGGATGATGAAAAAGATACGGACTCAATATCACAGATATCCTAAAGAAAGTATTCTAATCAACTGACAAGCGAATGAAAATTATTATTATAGGTCTAGGAAATTTCGGAAACCCCTTGGCATTAAACCTTACGGACAACGGTCATGAAGTTTTTGGCGTAGACAATCAAATGGATAGGGTAGAGCGTCTAAAAGATCAGATCGCTTACGTGACATGTATGGACGCTACCAATGAAGCTGCCTATAGCGCCTTGCCTATGCAACAGGCCGATTTGGCCATTGTGGCCATTGGCGAAAATGAAGGAGCCTCCATCGTCGCCACAGCAATCCTGAAAAGATACGCCCACCTGAAAATAATGAGCAGATCGCTTTCGGACATACATGACACCATACTGGACGCAATGGGCATTTGTGACGTGCTCCACCCCGAACAGGATGCAGCTTTCCGATTGACGAAACGCATCTCGTTCAATTACGCTTTGGATTATTTTCGAGTAAACAACAAGCATTCCATCGCAGAGGTTATATGTCCAGAAACCTTTGTCGGAAAGTCAGTCAAAGAATTGGATCTGACTCGAAAATGCAAGGTATCTCTGGTTACGGTCATGTGTGACACAGGTAAAAAGACGGATAAAGGAGAGTCCACCCAAGAAGTATCAGGGTTGGTAACCGGAGAGACCGTCTTACAAAAAGGTGACATATTAGTGCTTTTCGGATCCAATACCTCCATCATGGACTTCGTAAAAGCCAAACGTTGATGATAAATATCTTAGCAACCAAGACCCTTCCCATTGAGGCTCTCAACCTGCTTCCCAAAACCCGATATCACATAGAAAGCCGTGATTTTATCACGATAAAGCTACTCTTACTTATCGAAAAGCCGGAATTAAACAAACAGGTTATCTTTTGCAGTCAAAATGCGGTAGAAGGATTTATTCACAATTTCGACCACACCATCTTGGAAGGCAAAGACATCTACGTGGTCGGAGATCACACAGCAACATTATTGAAAAACCTCGGAGGAAAGATCGTGAGGCAACAAAATAACGCTCTAGAACTCGCCCAAGGTTTGGAAAACAACGAGCCTTACGATTGGTTTTGCGGCACATTAAGTCTGGATGACATACCTGATGTATGTAAAAGCAAAGGAATCAGCCTGAACGCTTACAAAGTTTATCAAACCCTACTCAGGCCCAGATCATTGTCATCCACCTACAATGGAATCCTGTTTTTCAGCCCATCAGGCGTAAAGACTTTTTTTCAAAACAATGTACTCGGAGCGGAAACAAAACCTTTCGCTATCGGAAAGACTACTGCGAATGCCTTGGCATCATACACCCGTCAAAACGTAACTTTCCCCGATACGCCTACCTCAAAAAACCTCTTGACACTTGTAAAAAAACATTTCAATAATGAAAAATGATTTAATTTTAAAGGCCTTGCGTGGAGAAAAAGTCTCACGACCGGCCGTGTGGATAATGCGACAAGCTGGGCGTTATCTTCCCGATTTCATGAAATTGAAACAGAAATACGATTTCTTCACACGATGCCGAAACCCGGAGTTGGCCACTGAAATCACTCTGATGCCCGTGAGACAGCTTGGCGTAGACGCAGCTATCTTATTTTCGGATATTCTCGTCGTTCCCCAAGCCATGGGAATAGACTTTCAAATAAAAGAAAATATAGGTCCTTTCCTGGAACATCCGATCAGATCAATCGAAGACGTGCAAAAAATAGAAATTCCTGATGTGGCCGATCGCCTGAACTACGTCTTCGAGGCGGTTCGCCTGACCAAACAAGCCCTGGAAGACACTGTTCCCTTAATCGGATTCGCCGGTGCGCCATGGACGATCCTCTGTTATAGCGTAGAAGGTAAAGGATCCAAAAGCTTCGACCAAGCAAAAGGTTTCTGCTTCTCACAACCGGATCAAGCCGACACATTGCTGCAAAAAATCACCGACACCACCATAAAATATCTCCTAAAAAAAGTAAAATACGGAGCTGACGCAATACAAATATTCGACAGCTGGGGGGGGGTGCTCTCCCCGGAAGATTACGACCGTTTCTCTTGGCGTTACACCCATCAAATCGTCGAACGACTCAGTCCGAAAGTTCCGGTGATCGTATTTTCCAAAGGATGCTGGCACGCCCTGAACGAAATGAAATCTTCTGGTGTTTCCGCACTGGGAATCGATTGGACCATCAGTCCGAAAACGGCTAGAAGACTTACCGAATCAACCCTGACACTACAAGGAAATTATGATCCTGCACGACTGCTGGCTCCTAAATCCGAAATCAAGAAAGGTGTGCAAAAAATGGTTAAGGATTTCGGAACACACCGTTATATAGCGAACCTAGGCCATGGTATTTTACCCCAAACGCCTGTAGATCACGCACGAACATTCATAGAAACGATAAAAGAACTTTAAATAAAACAAAATATGTTATACCCCTATATTAGACATAGACGCTTGCGTACTCGAGAGAGCATCCGCAAAATGATCCAAGAAACCACATTGATCACCAATGATTTGCAAGCTCCATTATTCATCTGCGAAGGAATCACCTGCGTAAAGGAACCCATAGCTAGCATGCCCGACTACTATCGAATGAGCTTAGATTTGACCGTAAAAGAAGCCCTATCTTTATGGAAATTGGGGATTAAATCCGTTTTGTTGTTTGTTAAAGTTCCACGAGAACTTAAAGACAATAAAGGAACCGAAGCGTTGAATCCCGACGGCTTGATGCAACGATCGATCTCGGCGATCAAAGAAGCTCTGCCCGAGATGATCGTGATGACGGATGTCGCACTGGATCCGTACTCCATCTACGGACACGACGGCATCGTTGAAGGAAACGAGATTTTAAATGACCCTTCGGTAGAGACGCTCGCCCAAATGGCTTTGTCTCACGCTAGAGCAGGTGCAGATTTCATCGCTCCGTCCGATATGATGGACGGCCGAATCGGAGCCATACGCGAAGTCTTGGAAGAAAATGGATTCCCTCACGTAGGTATCATGAGTTACGGAGCCAAATACGCCAGCAATTTTTACGGCCCCTTTCGAGAAGCATTGGATTCAGTACCAGGATTCAGAGATAAAAAAACTTATCAAATGGATTATCACAATGCTCATGAAGCCTTCAGAGAAGCCCAAACAGACATCGAAGAGGGCGCCGACATCGTGATGGTCAAACCCGGGCTGCCTTACCTAGATATCGTCCGACTGCTCAGAGACCGACTGGATGCTCCCATTGCGGTCTATCAGGTCAGCGGTGAATATGCAATGATTAAAGCGGCGGCAAATCAAGGTTGGATGGACGGACAAGAGACTATGATAGAAAGCTTGATTTGCATCAAGCGTGCCGGAGCGGATATCATCACCACATATTTTGCTAAAGAAGCTGCGATGATATTGCAAAATACTTGATGTATTTCGACCATCAAGTATCTACTTTTTTTTTGAGGAATTTTCCGATTTCCGACTCTGACCGATGAGCAATACCCCCGGGAAGGGGCAAGAAACGAACGAGATCATTCTGTTATGATAGGTTACGTTTATTCAGCCATCCTAGATGGATTTCGTTGGAGAAAATGTAGAGAGACCATTGTGTCAATAGTGGATTACGTTTATTCAGTCTCCTATACTGGACTTTGTTAGGTACAATGTAGATTTAGTATTTCACATTGCATTCTAAAAACTATTGATTATTAATTATTTAAATACATCTATTTTTATGGATAGCGCATAATAATTTCAGGAGCACGATACAAATTATACGCCATAGCCGCCATAATATGCTCGGCATGCACACAAGCTAATCCTTTGTAACGAACCTTCCCTGATTCAAACCAACGTTTTATACTGCCAAAAGTAGGTTCTACTACCCATCAGGTTTTACTCACTAATTTATTGAATAATATAGCTATAATACTTAAGAGACGGTTCCTATAGGCTTTCTTTTGTCTACGGTCTTTGATGCCTCGACTATGAAAATAAAACACGTTAACTGGCACTTGATAACCTTTTTCTGCATATACTTCTCTAGGGTTATATCTTACGTTTTCTTATTAATGGCTTTAGCCCTCTACTCTCATGCTAATTGGCTGCTACACTATGATCTCAGTGATGTAGGAACGGGAAAATTGGTGAAATAATCCTTGGCATGCGTTTTTGTGGTTTTCGATTGGAAGATAAGATCCCAGATCATACGACTCTATGCCGATTTCAAAATGAAATAGTAGTTAAAAAGGCATATGAGCTCTTACTGAAAAAGATCAATAAGGAATTAGAAAATCATCCAGGCAATAGTTAAAACAGGAGTGATAGTAGATGCCCGTATTACATTGAGGCCCTTTGCTCCCAAAGGAGATCCTACCTAGGTAGTGGAGGATCGGAAAGAATAGGAGGAAAAGCAAGAGTATAAAAGAAACTCAATAAGGAGTAGACACTCAAGAAAAATGATTCAAGAAATCAGATAAACTCTACTACGGATACAAAAAGCACATAGAGGGGGGTGAAATGATACTAGCAGTACATAGCGTAGCAGCCAATGAGCATGATAGTAGAGGGCTAAAACCTTTAATAAGCAAACTAAGATATAACCTAGAGAAGTATATGTAGATAAAGGTTACCAAGTCTACCCAACGTACCTTACTTTGATGGTTGAGGCATCAAAGACCGCATACAGAAGAAAACCTATCAACCGTCCATTAAATAGGGGAGCTATATTATTCAATAAATTAGTGAGTAAATCCCAATGGGTAGTAAAACATACTTTTGGTAGTATAAATCGTTGACTTGGATAAGTCAAGGCTCGTTACAAAGGATTAGCCCCTATTCATGCCCAGCATCTTATGGGAGGCTATGGCACATAATTTGTATCGTAAACCTGGAATTATTATACTCTGTTCATAAAAATAGATATAATTAATTAATTTATAATTAATAATATTTCGAATACAATATGAAAAACTAAATCTATATCGTTCTCTAACGACGCTCATTTAGGAGGCTGAATAAACGTAATCCACCATTAACACAATGGTCTCAGAGTTTAAGTTTGGTGTTTTTTGTTGATGTTGTAAGCGACGCATTCCATAATGCCGTGTATAAGATCTTTGCGTAGCAAGGCTAGATTTTGACTCAACGGGGTTGATTATTTTGACTATATTTTAGGCTGGTTCCTAACGTTCTGTTTTATTCAATGAATAATAGATCGTTTCGTAGAATCCGTTTGCAACCAGTTGGTTGGCGTATTTTCTTCGACTCTTTCTTGGTTGGAGAGGCTTTATTTGATGGACAGGCTCATTCGTTCTGGAATTTGTATGCGATTATAGCCGTATATGCGGAGTATTTCTTCAATAATATCGATTTCGCATTGTACGTCTACACGGTAGGAGGGAAGTGAGATTTTCAATGATTCTTCTGTTTCGGAGAGGATTTCGATTTCTAACAGGGATAGGATTTCTTTGACTGTTTTTGAAGAATTCCTTCTCCGAGGAAGAGTTTCATTTTTTTTATAATTCCGGAGACTTCAAAACGATTGATGGGTTGGGTATAAATGTTGATAATCTTTGAAGCGTATCAGAAATACGGTGAGTTCTTTGAGCAGCAGTTCCCCATTCGAGTACATATACGGTTTGATCAGAATATACTCCTCGTTAAAAACGGAAGGAAGCTTCGGTTTTTATCCCGTGTCTTTTCGAAATTTGACGTATTGTCACCAGATGAAAATGGGCTCTTTCGAGGAAAACATTTTGAGTGTCTGATGTGATCCCTGAGTTGCTCCTCCCAAGACACTTGTGATACATAGCTGTTTTTGGCATATCAGATCATTAAATCTTCTGCATCCAATTTATCTATGGATAGGGCTTAATGTATCGAAGGAGTTCCTTTTGTGACCGTCTTGACCTGTATTTGTCCTCCTTTAATTTAATTGGTTTCAAAGGAGTGCAAAGGTTCTCCAAGCTCGTGAATGACGCAGTTGGTTTGGTGATATCCTACCACGTTATTGATGAGGAACGAGTCCGATGGATTTGAGTCGATTTTGTAGCCAAAATGGTGAAGGAGCTACTTGTACTTGTAAGAGTGTGAGGCCTGCATATCGTAAATACTTTTCGGAGTTTTCGATGATGATTTCGAAGGCATACGGTTGGTTGGTATCTTTTTTTTGTGTCTGCTTTTGGCGAGATCAAGCGGGATCATGGCTACGGATTTTCAGTACGTCGTGTAAATCTCGGCCTACACCGTAATGGCTCATGGCATTTGCTCGATTGAGCTTGAGACCAATTTCAATGGTTCATTTTTTTCAATACCTTCTACTTCCAGAGCAATATCGGTCAATATTTCTGCGATTTTTTGAATGTCCGATTTCGTTTCGAAATGTGTTTTCAATCAACTATAGGATATCTTCATGGGGTATTTCCGATGCTTTGAATGATGAGGTGAGACCATTGTTTTAATGGTGGATTACGTTTATTCAGTCTCCTAGATAAGCTCCGTTAGAGAAGATCTAAATTTAGCCTTTCACATTGTATTCGAAATATTGTTAATTATAAATAAATATAAATATATCTATTTTTATGGACAGCGCATAATAATTCCAGGGGCACGATATAAATTATGCACTATAGCCTTCATGAAAGTCTGGGCATACATACGAGCTAATCCTTTGTAACGATGCTTCCTGATCCAAACCAACACTTTATACTGCCAAAAACAGGTTCTAGTACCCATCGGATTTTACTCACTAATTTGTTGAATAATATAGCTACTCTACTTAAGAGACAGTCCTATATATTTTCTTCTGTATAGGTCTTTGATGCCTCGTCTATGAAAGTAAGATACGTTGGCTGGCAATTGGTAACCTTTGTCTGCATAGACTTCTCTATTTTTATCCTAGTTTGCTTATTATATGGTTTTAGCCCTCTTTATTATCATACACATTGACTGCTACGCTATGTCAGCTAGTATTATTCCATTTTTACCCCACCCTATGTGCTTCTTGTATTCGTAGTAGAGTTTTCTTTATTTTTTGGCCATTTTACTTGATTGTCTACTCCTGATTGAGTCTCTTTTTTTGAACTTGTTTTTCTTTGACTGATTTGCTTTTCCCCTCTTCCTTCCGATCCTCCACTATGTAGGTAGGAGCTCCCTTGGAAGAAAGGGAAACTCACTGTAATACTGGACTATAACTCCTATTTTAACTATCGCTTGATGCTTTTCTAATTCCTTATTGATCTTTTTAAGTAAGACCTCATATGCCTTTTTGGCTACTATTTCATTGCGAATGATGCATAGAGTCGTATGATCTGGAATCTGATCTTCCAATCGAAAACCACAAAAGCGAATGCCGCTCAAGGATTCTTTCACCAATTCTTCCGTTCCTACATTACTGAAATCATAGCAGTGACTCAAAAGCATCATCGTAAATAACGATATTCCACTGTAGCATGTTGGCCTTTTATTCCCTGCCTTTTTGATATATTTTTCTTATTTATTTTTCCATACCTTCCCAGTGGATCACTGGTATTCAATCTTTTAAAAAACTCAATCCTTCTGGTAGAACGGTCCATACATAGTTCAGTAAAACTTATTTGTGCGGTGCTTTTGAGTATAGATCCTAATTTTTTATTTTCTACTCCAAATAGACGAAATAATATATTGATTTACAAATATTTTAATATCCATATCCTATGCAACTTTCTCGGAAAGTAATTATTTTTTAAGCATTTACTACGATGGGCATAACAAGCATGAATACTTCTTCACCTTCTTCCAAGTTTTTTAGAGGTCTGAGAATTCCTGCGCGGTTGGGTTCAGACATTTCGAGGATGATATCTTCTGCATTCAGGTGGGAGAGCATCTCGATCAGAAAACGAGAGTTGAACCCGATCGTGATCTCATCTCCTTCATAGTCACAGATCAGAAGTTCCTGTGCTTTGTTAGCGAAATCGATGTCTTCTGCCATGATCTTGAGTTCACTTCCGGAGAGTTGTAGACGGACTTGATGCGTGGTTTTATTTGAAAAGAGGGCCAAGCGTTTGATCGAATTGAGGAAAATTGTTCTATTGATGATCAATTTCTTGTTGTTTTCTTTTGGAATGACAGCTTTGTAATTAGGGTAGATGCCGTCGAGGAGTCTACAAACAAGGATTTTGTTGTCGAATGAAATGCGGATATTAGTTTCGTTGTATTCTATAGTAATATCTCCTTTCGTTTCGAATGAAATATTTTTCAAGAGGGTAAGCGGTTTTTTTGGGAGGATGAATCGTGCAGCTTGTTCAGCTTTTATATCGTTTCGAACGTATTTCACCAACTTGTGAGCGTCTGTGCCCACAAAGGTAGCTCCTTCGGGCGTGAGTTCGAAAAAGACTCCGGTCATCACCAAGCGAAGCTCGTCATTTCCTGTGGCAAACAATGTTTTATCGATGGCGTCCAAGAGGATATCCGTTGTCAAAGTCACCGTGCTTGGGTTGTCCAGCGTAGGGGCTTTTGGAAATTCTTCTGCATTTTGTACGGCCAATACATAATCCCCTTGTTGGGATACTATTTTCAGGATGTTTTCTCCTTCTTGGATGGAGAAAGTGAGAGGTTGTTCGGGGAAAGTTTTTAAGACGTCGGTCATCAATCGAGCGGGTAGAGCGATCCGTCCGGTTTGGTCAGACTCCACAGTCATTTGGACCATCATGGTGGTTTCTAAGTCCGATACTGTTATGATGAGTTGTTTTTCTTTGAAGTCTAATAGAAAATTATCTAGAATAGGTAAGGTTTTTTTTGTGTTTATCACACCGCTCAGGGCTTGTAATTGCTTTAAAAGTTCAGAGCTGGAAACGATGAATTTCATAGGTTTTTTCTTTTGGATTGCTCGATGTCATAAAGGTACTTCTTTTTGAAAAGTACTATGGAGTCAGGGAGTATGGAGGTACATATAGGGTTATGGTGTTTTCATCCGTTTGTTTGGTATATTGTTGAATATAGGTCAAAAAACGCTCCGAAAACGTTGCATGAGAGAAGAAGTTTAAAATATTTGTAAACCAATATATTGTTTTGTATATCTGGAGTACAAAATAAAAAAATCGGTTCTATGCTCAAAAGCACCGCGCAAATAAGCTTTAGTGAACTATGTATGGAACCTTATACCAGAAGGAGTGAATTTTTCAAAAGGTTAAATACCCTGATTCACTGAGAAGTGATGGAGAAAGAAATAAGAAAAATATATCAAAAAGCCACGGAATAAAAGACTAACCTACTTACAGTGGAATATCGTTATTTAAGATTATGCTTTTGAATCACTGGTATGATCTCAGTTATGTAGGAACGGAAGAATTGGTGAAAGAGCCTTGATCTGCATTCGATTTTGTGGTTTCCGATTGGAAGATCAGATTCCAAATTATACGACTCTATGCAGATTTAGCAATGAAATAATAGCCAAAAAGGCATATGAGCTCTTACTTAAAAAGATCAATAAGGAATTAGGAAAGCATCAGGCGATAGTTAAAATAGGAGTGATAGTAGATGCTAGTATTACAGTGAGTCCCTTTTTCCCAAGGGAGCCCTACCTACGTAGTGAAGGATCAGAAGGAAGAGGGGAAAAGCAATTCAGTCAAAGAAAAACAAGGTCAAAAAAAGAGACTCAATCAGAAGTAGACAATCAAGGAAAATAGCTCAAGAAATCAGGGAAACTCTACTACGGATACAAGAGCACATAGGGGTGTGTAAAAATGGAATGATACTAGCTGTACATAGTGTAGCCGCCAATAAGCATGATAGTAAATGGCTAAAGCCATATAATATGCAAACTAGGATAAAACCAGAGAAGTCTATGCAGACATAGGTTACCTAATTTCCAGCCAACGTGTCTTACTTTCATAGACAAGGCATCAAAGACCGTATACAGAATAAAATATATAGGACTGTCTCTTAAGTAAGAGTAGCTATATTATTCAACATAATTAGTGAGTAAAACCCGATGGGTAGTAGAACGTATTTTTGGTAGTATAAAGCGTTGATTTGGATCAGGAAAGGCGCGTTACAAAGGATTATGTTGTGTGTATGCCCAGCATTTTATGGAGACTATGGCGCATAATTTGTATCGTGTCCTGGAATTATTATGCGCTGTCTATAAAAATAGATATATTTAATTGATTTATAATCAATAGTATTTCGAATACAATCTGAAAGACAAAATCTACATTTTCTCTAACGAAGCCATCTAGGAGGCTGAATAAACGTAATCAACCATTAACAGAATAGTTTCAAAACAATATATTGATTTACAGTTGTTTTAATATACCTTATCCCATACAACGTTCTCGGAATGATACTAGCAGTACATAGTATAGTACCCAATGAGTATGATAGTACAGGGTTAACGCCATTAATAAGCAAACTAGGATATAAACCAGAAAAGTATATGTAGAGAAAGGTTATCAAGTTCCAGCAACATGTCTACTTTCATAGTCAAGGCATCAAAGGTCGTATAAAGAAGAATGTCTATAGGAACCGTCCCTTAAGTAGGGTAGCTATATTATTCAACAAACTAGTCAGTAAAACCCTATGGGTAGTAGAACGTACTTTTGGCAGTATAAAGCGTTGGTTTGGATCAGGAAAGGCTCGTTACAAAGGATTAGTTCGTGTGTATGCCCAGCATCTTATGGGGAGGGTATAGCGTATAATTTGTATCGTTCCTCTAGCATTATTATGCGCTGTTCATAAAAAAAGATATAATTAATTAATTTATAATCAATAGTATTTCGAACACAGTGTAAAAGACTAAATCTACATTTTCTCTTACAAACCCCATCTAGGAGGTTGAATAAACGTAAGCCCATTAACATAATAGTTTTGAACCAAAATATTAACTTACAAACGTTTTAACATCTTCCTATCATGCAATATTCTCAATATGAGAGGGGGTATCGGAGTTGAGCTCCCAGTTTTTCTTCAAAGGCTCGTTGTATTTTTTCCATAGTTCGGTCGATGATTTCGTCGGTCAACGTTTGAGTTTCATCTTCCAAATAAAAGCTCAGGGCATAAGATTTTTTTCCTTTGGGTAGGAGGTCGCCTTCATAAACATCGAACAAGCGGATGTCTTTGATCCGTAGTTTTTCCGTGGCTTTGGCCAATCGGTAGAGGTCTTCAAAAAGCACTTCTTCATCGAGTAACAGAGCTAGGTCTCTTTTGGAGCCAGGGTATCGAGGCAGAGGCTTGAAGTGTATTTTGTTTTGTCCAAAGATTTTTGAGTAAAATTCCCAATCAATATCGGAAAAAAATATTTTTTGATTGATATCCAGATCTTTTGCAAACTCTATTTTGACTTGCCCGAGTTCGACAAGATTTTGATTTTGATATCGGATTGTAAGGCTGTTCCCGAGAATAGGATGTTGAGTGGGAACTTGTTTCGGATCGATGATTCCGGCTGCTTGTAAGAGTTGTTCAACGATACCTTTTATATAAAGGAAAGGATGTTTTGTACTCGTCTCATTTCCTTTTTTGCTTGTTGTAACAAGAACCAAGCGTTTTTTTTCTGAAAATCCTCGATCTTTTTTGTGATAAGTTTTTCCCCATTCGAAGAGTTTAAGTTCGGTGTTTTTTCTGTTAATGTTGTAAGCGACGCATTCCAGAATACCGTGTAGAAGATCAGTGCGTAGCAAGGCTAGATCTTGACTCAACGGGTTGATTATTTTGACTGTATTTTGGGCTGGTTCCTGACGATCTGCTTTGTCTAATGACAGATGGATTGTTTCGTAGAATCCGTGTGCGACCAGTTGACGGGCTGTATTTTCTTCGACTCTTTCTTGTCGAGAAGGGCCTGATTTTATGGACAGGCTCATTCGTTCTGGAATTTGTATGCGATTATATCCGTAGATGCGGAGTATTTCTTCAATGATGTCGACTTCGCGTTGTACGTCTACACGGTAGGGGGGGACTGAGAGTTTTAATGATTCTTCTGTTTCGGAGAGGATCTTTATTTCTAATAGGGATAGGATTTCTTTGACTGTTCTTGAAGAAATTTCCTCTCCGAGGAGGAGGTTCATTTTTTTATAATACAGGGTGACTTCAAAAGGATTGATCGGTTGGGGATAAATGTCGATGATCTTTGAAACATACCGGAATCCAGTGAGTTCTTCGAGCAGCAGTGCAGCCCGTTGGAGCGCATATACAGTTTGGTCGGGATCTACTCCTCGTTCAAAACGGAAGGAGGCTTCAGTGTTTATCCCGTGTCTTTTCGAAATTTGACGTATTGTCACCGGATGAAAATAGGCGCTTTCGAGGAAAATGTTTTGAGTTTCTGATGTGATACTTGAGTTTACTCCTCCCAAGACACCTGCTATACATAGCGGTTTTTTGGCATCGCAGATCATTAAATCTTCTGCATCCAATTTTCTATGGATATGGTCTAATGTCTCGAATGGAGTTCCTTTTGTAAGCGTCTTGACCTGTATTTGTCCTCCTTCAATTTGATCAGAGTCAAAGGCGTGCAAGGGGGTTCCGAGCTCGTGCATAACGAAGTTGGTGACATCGACCACGTTATTGATGAGGGCGATTCCGATGGATTTGAGTCGATTTTGTAGCCAATAGGGTGAAGGAGCTACTTGTACTTGTGAGAGTGTGAGGCCTGCATATCGTAAACACTTTTCGGGGTTTTCGATGATGATTTCGAAGGCGGACGTTTTTTTTTTTTGGTGTGTAATTTTGGAGGGATCAGGCGGGCTTCATGGCCACGAATTTTCAGTGCGGCATGTAAGTCTCGGGCTACACCGTAATGGCTCATAGCATCTGCTCGGTTGGGTGTGAGACCGATTTCAATAGTGTCATTTTTTTCAATGCTTTCTACTTCCAGACCAATATCGGTCAATATTTCTGCAATTTTTTGAATGTCAGATGTCGTTTCGAGGTATGTTTTCAACCAACTATAGGATATCTTCATGGGGTGTTTCCGATGCTTTGAATGATGGGATGAAACCATTTTGTTAATGGTGAATTACGTTTATTCATCTTCCTAGAAGGGCTTCGTTAGAGAAGATATAGATTTAGTCTTTCACATTGTATTCGAAAAATATTGATTATAAATTAATTAATTATATCTGTTTTTATGGACAGCGCATAATAATACCAAGGGTACGATACAAACCATGCGCTATAGCCTCATAAGATGCTAGACATGCACACGAGCTAATCCTTTGTGAGCTCTTGCTTGATCCAAACTAACGTTTTATACTGCCAAAAGTACGTTTTACTACTCATGTTGTTTTATTCACTAATTATATTGAATAATACAGATATCCCTATCTTAAGGGACGGTCCTATAGGCTTTCTTCTGTATACGGTATTTGATACCTCGACTATAAAACTAAGACACGTTAGCTGGAACTTGGTAACCTTTGTCTACATATACTTCTTTGGGTTTATATCTTAGTTTGCTTATTAATTGCTTTAACTCTCTACTATCATGCTCATTGGCTGTACGCTATGTACAGCTAGTCTCATTCCATTTTTATCCCCCCCTATAAGCTTCTTGTATCCGTAGTAGATTTTACCTGATTTCTTGAGCCATTTTCCTTGAGTATCTACTCTCTATTGAGCCTCTTTTTTTACCCTTGCTTTTCTTTGACTGATTTGCTTTTGCCCCGCTTCCTTTCGATTCTCCACTACGTAGATAGGAGCCCCCTTGGGAGCAAAATGACTTACTGTAATACTGGCATCTACTATCACTCCTGTTTTACCTATTTCCTGAAGCTTTTCTAATTACTTATTGATCTTTTTCAGTAAGCTCTCATATATCTTTTTAGCTGCTATTTCATTGCGAAATTCTCATAGAGCCGTATGATCTACGATCTAATCTTCTAATCGAAAAGCACAAAATCGCATGCATCTCAAGTTTTTTTTCATCAATTCTTCCGTTTCTACATTACTGAGATCATACTAGCAACCCAAAAACATCATCGTTAAATAACGATATTCCAGTGTAAGCAGGTTGGCCTTTATTCCCTGTCCTTTTTGATATATTTTTCTTATTTATTTCTCCATCCCTTTCCAGTGGATCTGGGTGTTTTTTTTTTTTAACTCACTCCTTCTGCTAATAATGTTCCATTATATAGTTCACTAAATCTTATTTGTGCGGTGCTTCTGAGCATAGATCCGAGTTTTTTTTAATTTCTACTCCAAATATACGAAATAATATATTGATTTACAAATACTTTAACATCCTTATCTCATGCAACGTTCTCGGAGTATAATTATTTTTTAGACGTTTACTACGATGGGCATGACGAGCATGAATACTTCTTCACCTTCTGCCAACTTGTTTAAAGGTCTCAGAATTCCTGCGCAGTTGGGTTCAGAGATTTCGAGGATGATATCTTCTGCATTCAGGTTGGAGAACATCTCGACCAAAAAGCGAGAGTTGAACCCGATAGTGATCTCATCTCTTTTATAGTCACAGATCAGAAGTTCCTGTTCTTTATTGGAGAAATCGATATTTTCTGCCGTAATCTTGAGTTCGCTTCCGGAGAGTTGTAGACGGACTTGATGCTTAGTTTTATTTGAAAAGAGGGCCAAGCATTTGATAAAATTGAGGAAGCTTGTTCGATTGATGGTCATTTTCTTGTTATTTTCTTTTGGAATGACTGCTTCGTAATTACGGTAGATGCCGTCTATGAGTCTACAAAAAAGGATTTTGTTATCGAATGAAATGTGGGTATTAATTTCGTTGTATTCTATAGTAATGTCTCCTTTCGTTTCGAATGAAATATTTTTCAGGAAGATACGCTGTTTTTTGGAAGGATAAATCGTACAGTTTCTTCAGCTTTTATATCGTTTCGAACGTATTTCACTAACTTGTGGGCCTTTGTGCCCACAAAGATGACTCCTTCGGGAGTGAGTTCGAAAAATACTCCGGACATCACCAGGCCAGCTCGTCATTTCCTGTGTAAAACAATGTTTTATCGATGGTTCCGATAGAATATCCATTATCAACGTCACCGTACTGGGGTTGTCCAGCGTCCAGGCTTTTGGAAATTCTTCTGCATTTTGTACGGCCAATACATAATCTCCTTGTTGGGATACTATTTTTAGGATGTTTTCTCTCTCTTGTATAGAAATAGTAAGAGCTTGTCGGGTAAGGATTTTAAAACGTAGGTCATCAATCTATCAGGGAGAGCGATCTGTCCGATTTGGTCAGACTCCACAGTCATTTGGCCCATCATAATGGTTCTAAGTCCGATACTGTTATGGTAAGTTGTTTTTCTTTGAAGTCCAATAGAAAATCATCTAGAATGGGTAAGGTGTTTTTGGTGTTCATCATGCCACTCAGGACTTCTAATTGCTTTAGAAGTTCAGAGCTAGAAACGACGAATTTCATAGGTTTTCTTCTTTTGGATTGCTCGAAGTCATAAAAGTACTTCCTTTTTGAAAAGCACTATGGAGTCAGGGGATATGGAGCTCCATATAGGGTTACGGTATTTTCATTCGTTTGTTTGGTATATTGCTGAATATAGGTCAAAAAACAGGCCGAGAACGTTGCTTGAGAGAAATAGTTTAAAATTATTTTTAAATCAATATATTATTTCGTCTACTCTGGAGTAGAAAATAAAAAAACAGTTCTATGCTCATATCCACTGCGCAAATAAACTTTGGTCAATATATGGAACGAGACCATTCTGTTAATGGTGAATTACGTCTATTCAACCTCCTAGATGGACCTTGTTAGAGAAGATGTAGGTTTAGTCTTTCACATTGTATTCGAAATACTGTCGTATTATAAATTAATTATATCTATTTTTATGGACAGTTCATAATTTGTATCGTTCCCCTGGAATTATTATGCGCTATCCATAAAAATAGATATAATTAATTAATTTATAATCAATAGTATTTTGAATACAATGTGAAAGATATAAATCTATATTTTCTCTAACGAGCCCATCTAAGACGGTCAATAAACGCAATCCAGTATTAACATAATGGGGGCAAAGTGTTGGTTTGAATCAGGAAATATTCGTTATAAAGGATTAGCTCGTGTGCATGCCCCACCTCTTATGGTGGGCTATAACTTATAATTTGTATCGTTCTTTTGGAAGGGATTATGAGATGTTTATAAAAACATGTAATTAATTGGTTTATAACCAAAAATATTTCGAATACAATATGAAAAACTAAATCTATATCGTTCTCCAACGAAACAACCTCTAGGAGGTTGAACAAACATAATCCACCATTAAAAAATGCCTCAAAGTGTGTAAGAAGAAAAGTAAATGCTAAAAACTTATAATCTTAGCCTATAATCGAAAATACACATAAATTAGTTCAGAATAATTCCCCAGTCTTAGATAGGGATCGAACAATTTTTGGTAGTCTCTTTCAAAGTAAAAAATACGAATTTGAAGACAGTGTTATCGGTAGGAAGGAATATTTTAACTTTCATGTGTTTCCTGATTTTACCATTTAGATTTTCTATTAAATTAATGGTATGAATAATATTTCGGATATCTAAAGGTATCTCAAAAAATACAATAACCTTATTCCATTTATCTCTCCAAGATTTAACGGTGTTAATAATATTTAGCTGTCCTCTTATTTAAAAAATAGCTTAAAAGACATGAGCTGCCTTTTTAGAGGGAACCGTGAAACATGTGCTTCATATCAAAATAATGATTTTCAGTATTTCTAGACCATATATTTACCGGAGTTCCTAATCTGATGTACTACTTAATTTTGTTTTTGAGATTGGAAAAAAACAGACTAGATAGTTTAGGTGAAACCATTGACATTATCATCTCTTAACGTAATAAGTTTACCCTGCACAACACAACAGGCTTTTAAATCGATTAACTCCATCTAAAATCTTGGATTTTTGTTCTTTTTCAGTCACATATTCCTAAAATTTCTTTTCTTCCTTCTCTATTTATTCCAAGATTAAATAAACCGTCTTACTAGTGACTTTTGAGCTCTTACGAACTTTAAAGGCAATTCTTTCCAAACAAATAACTAAGCTTGAGCCCCTAATAAGCTTTCCTGGGAGGAAATGGATTCACTGTATACAGCATTGGTAATGCAAGATATGATGAAAGTGGACATACCGAAATCATATAATAATTATTTAATTTCCCATTCTATATCTCTTATACTTCATCCCTTTGGTACGAAAGGAAATGATTATATTTTTCATCTTTTCAATAGTATTATTTCTTTTCGGAACCAATGAAAAATTAAAACACTTTCTTTATCTCAAAGAACTTTAATTCCACTTTCAGCAAATGAAAGATTTTATTTTCTTGGTTCCGTTACCGTTACGATAATTACTTATCGTTGTTTTTTAATACTTTTCAGTACCTATGTATGTAGATTTAACCCTGCATTGAGCATATTTTACACGACTTGTTTATTTAATTTAAATAATTATATTAAATATTCTCTACTTTTAAAGTTTTTTATAAAAAATATTATTTTTTAATTCCTGATATTCATTTATAACTATAATAATACTTAAGGTTATTGTTTTTTTTTTGAGTTTTTAATAAGTGAAAATTTTAACAATAACCTTTCTCATTAGTACAACTAATGAAATGCAGTTCTTTTTTTGTCATAAAATAGAGGCTTAAAATTCTCTTGGAGATTTTGGTCTAGCCTCCGATACCACAATGGTCCTTCCCATAAATTCTGCTCCATTAAGCTTTTCTATAGCTTCCATAGCTGCTTCTTCATTAGACATTTCAACAAATCCGAAGCCTTTACTTCTGGCTGTATCTCTATCAATAATGATTTTCGTACTATTAACCTCTCCTATGGATTCAAAATATTCTTTTACCTCCTGTTCTGATGTTTGATAATGCAGATTTCCTACGTACAGTTTCATGTTATTGAAAATAAATGTTTCGCGGCAAATTTAAATAAATATTTTTTCCTGAGAAAAAAATGTAAGCTACATGGAGACATGTATGTAATGAGATCATTGTATTAATGTAGATTACGTTTGAGAATGTTGCATGAGAGAAAGAGGTTAAAATATTTGTAAATCAATATATTGTTTCTTCTCTTTAGAGTAGAAAATAAAAAAATCGGATCTATGTTCAGAAGCACCGCGGAAATAAGCTTTGAGACAATTGTGTTAAAGTGGATTACATTTATTCAGCCATCTAGATGAGCTTCGTTGGAGAAAATGAAAGATTTACTCTTTCACATTGTATCCGAAAATACTATTAATTATAAATTAATTAACTATATCTGTTTTTATGAACAGCGCATAATAATGCCAGGGGAACGATACAAATTATGAGCCATAGCCTCCATAAGATGCTGGGCATGCACACGAGCTAATCCTTTGAACGAGCCTTGCCTGAGCCAGGCCAACGCTTTATACTGCAAAAAGTACGTTCTACTACCCATCGGGTTTTACTCACTAATTTATTGAATAATATAGCTATCCTAGTTAAGGGCCGGTTCCTATAGGCATTCTTCTCTATACGGGATTTGATGCCTCGACTATGAAAGTAAGACAGGTTGAATGACATTTGGTAACCTTGTCTGCATATACGTCTCTTGCTTTATATCCTAGTTTGCTTATTAAGGCCTTTAGTCCTCTACTATCATGCTCATTAGCTGCTACGCTATGTACAGCTAGTATCATTCCATTTTTATCTACCCCTATCTGCTTCTTGTATCCGTAGTAGAGTTTAGGTGATTTCTTGAGCCATTTTCCTTGAGTGTCTACTCCTGATTGAGTCTCTTTTTTTACCCTTGCTTTTCTTTGACTGATTTGCTTTTTCCCCTCTTCCTTCCGATCCTCCACTACGTAGGTAGGAKSKCCCTTKGGAGCAAWRGGMCTCACTGTAATACTNAKCNTCTACTATCACRCNTGTTTTAACTATCRCCTRATGCTTTTCTAATTCCTTATTGATYTTTTTNARTAAGCGCWCATAYGCCTTTTTGGCTAMTATTTCATTGMGAAATCTGCATAGAGTCGTATGATCTGGRATMTGATCTTYCAATCRAAAAMCACAAAARCGCATRMAACTCAAKRRKTMTTCNACMAATTCTTCCRTTCCTACRTCACTGAKATCATASCMGTKACTCAAAARCRTYATCTTAAATAACRATATTCCACTGTAAGYRRGTTTCYCWTTTATTYCCTRGCCTTTTTGATATATTTTTCTTATTTCTTTTTYCATMCNCTTCCYAGTGGATCAARGKGKKTAACCTTTTGAAAAAMTCACTSMTTCTGGTAGAASGKYCCATATATAGTTCACTAAAGCTTATTTGTGCRRTGCTTCTGAGCATAGAGCYKAANYTTTTTTNTNNNATACTCCAAATATACGAAACAATATATTGATTTACAAATATTTTAACCTCCTTCCCCATGCAACATTTTCGTTATTTAAGATGAGGCTTTTGAGTCACGGGTATGATCTCAGTGATGTAGGAACGAAAGAATTTGTGAAAGACTCCTTGAGCTACATGTGCTTTTTTGGTTTTTGATTGGAAAATAAGATTCCAGATCATACGACTCTATGCATATTTCTCAATGAAATGTTAGCCAAAAAGGCATATGGCCCTTAGTGAAAAAGATCAATAAGGAATTAGAAAAGCATCAGGCGATAGTTAAAATAGGAGTGATAGTAGAGGACCGTATCACAGTGAGTCCCTTCTCCAAAGGGCTCTCACTACCTACGTAGTGAAAGATCGGAGGAAGAGGGGAAAAAGCAAATCAGTCAAAGAAAAGCAAGGGTAAAAAAAGAGACTCAATCAGGAGTAGACTTTCAAAAAAAATGGCTCAAGAAATCACATAAACTCTACTATAGGTATAAGAAGCACATAGGGGAGGGCTAAAAATGGAATGATACTAGCGTACATAGCGTAGCAGCCAATGAGCATGATAGTAGAGGGCTAAAGCCATTAATATATGCAAAATAGGATAAAAACCAAGAAAAGTATATGTAGAAAAAAGGGCCAAGTGCCAGACAACGTGTCTTACTTTCATAATCAAGGCATCAAAGACCGTATACAGAAGAAAGCTTATAGGAACCGGGCCTTAAGTAGGATAGGTATATTATTCAAGATAATTAGTGAATAAAAATCGATGGGTAGTAGAACGTGCTTATAGCAGTAAAAGCGTTGTCCTGGATCAGGAAAGGCTCGTTACAAAGTATTAGCCGTGTACATGCCCAGCATCTTATAGTAGCATGGCTCATAATTTGTATCGTTCCTCTGGGATGATTATAGGCTGTTCATAACAATAGATGTGATCAATCAATTTATAATAAATATATTTCGAATACGACGTAAAAATTAAATCTCCATTTTATCCAAAGACGACCATCTAGGCGACTGAATAAACGTAATCCACCTTAACAAAATGATATCGAAGAATCAATTCTTTAAGCTTGGGTGGACGACCGGGTTCGAACCGGCGACCCTCAGAACCACAATCTGATGCTCTAACCAACTGAGCTACGCCCACCGTGATAACGCGTGCAAATGTAAAGAGCCTCTGTGAATTTTCGTAGAGTTTTACACTTTTTCTTTGTTTTTTTTCGAATATACTCCTAAAAATAAGCGCAAGAGTCCTCAATATATTGGCCTTGTTGGCAGTGTTTCAATAATTCTTTTTGTATGAAAGATCTGATTACTTCTTTTTCTTCAGCCGTATACAACAGATGTACGTTAGCTCCTGCATCAAGGGTAAAATAAAGAGGTTTTCCTGTTTGCTCTCTGAAGTTCCGAACTTTTTCGATCACGTGTAGGGTGTCGGGCTTCATCAGTAAGAAATAGGGTTGAGAGCACATCATCATAGAGTGTAGGCTCAAGGCTTCGTATTCGATCATTTCTCCGAAGGCTTCAAGATTTCCTTCTTTCAAGATGGAGATGAATCGTTCAAAGTTTTTACGAGCTGACTCAAATCTTTGTTTTGCGTAAGGGTGTTGATACATCAAAGCGTGCCCTTCTGAGCTGGATACTTTTTTGACTCCTGTATCTATCAACAGTATGGTATCACGATAATCTGTGAATGTTTTATGCACTTCGTATGGGTAGGGGATGGCGTACAGATCGCTGCTTCCTTTGATGCTTTCATGAATTCCCCAGAGCGCCAGCCCGGGGTATATGGAGCGGCAGGCGCTTCCGGAGCCCAGTCGGGCCAAAAAGGAAGCTCTTTGTAGAGGGTCTTGTTGCTCTGAAAGGTATCCTGATTTTTGTTCAAGCCGGATCAGACATAAGGCCAAAGCACTCATGGAAGAGGCTGAAGAGGAGATCCCGCTGCTGTGAGGAAAGGTGTTTTTTGTCTCAATGGTAAAATCAAAATCGAGCAAATAAGGAGAATAAGGTAAAATTCTTTCGAAAAAATTCAAAATTTTTGGAAGAAATTCCGATTGCTCCTTTCCTGAGAACAGGAGTCGTACGGAAAATTTTTCTCCTTTATTTTTCCGAGCTTGATAAGACATCTCGGTTTCTGAATAGCATTTATTCAGCGTAAAACTGATGGAGGGGTTGGCTGGAATTTGGTCATGATGTTTGCCCCAATACTTGATCAGTGCAATATTTGAGGGGCTTTTTTCGGTGACGATTTCTTGGTTTGAGACCATTGTGTTAATAGTGGATTACGTTTATTCAACCATCCTAGATAAGCTTTGTTAAAGAACGATGTAGATTTAATATTTCACATTGTATTTAAAATACTAATTAATTATAAATTAATTAAATATGTCTATTTTTATAAAAAAACTCGTACATAATGCCGGGGAACGATACAAATTATGCGTTATAGCCTCCATAAGATGCTGGGCATGCACACGAGCTAATACTTTGTAACGATCCTTGCCTGATCCAAACCAACGTTTTATACTTCCAAAAGTACGTTCTACTACCCATCGGGTTTTACTCACTAATTTAGTGAATAATATAGCTATCATACTTAAGACAGTTTCTATAGGATTTCTTCTGTATACGGTCTTTGATGCCTCGACTATAAAAGTAACACACGTTGGCTGGAACTTGGTAACCTTTGCCTGCATATACTTCTCTTTGTTTATAGACTAGTTTGCTTATTAATGGTTTTAGCCCTCTACTATCATGCTCATTGGCAGATACGCTATGTGCTGCTAATATCATTCCATTTTTATCCAGCCCTATATGCTTCTTGTATCCGTAGTAGAGTTTAGCTAATTTCTTGAGCTATTTTTCTTGAGTGTCTACTCCTGATTGAATCTCTTTTTTGCCCTTGATTTTCTTTGACTGATTTACTTTTTCCCATCTTCCTTCCGATCCTTGACTACGTAGGTAGGAGCTTCATTGGGAGCAAAGGGACTAAGTGTAATACTGGACTACTATCACTCCTGTTTTAACTATCGCCTGATGCTTTTCTAATTCCTTATTGATCTTTTTCAGTAAGCGCTCATATGCCTTTTTAGCTACTATTTCATTGCGAACTCTGCATAGAGTCGTATAATATGGGATCTGATCTTCCAATCGAAAACCACAAAAGCGAATGCAGCTCAAGGATTCTTTCACCAATTCTTCCGTTCCTAGATCACTGAATAATACTAGTGACTTAAAAGTCATAATCTTAAGTAACGATATTCCACTATAAGCAGGTTACCTTTTATTCCCTGGCCTTTTTGATATATTTTTCTTATTTCTTTTTCCATCCATTCCCAGTCGATCAAGGTGTTTAACCTTTAAAAAACTGACTCCTTCTAGTAGAACGTTTTCTATAATTTTGAGTTACTAGTATAATCTCAGTGATGTAGGAACGGAAGAATTGGTGAAAAAATCTTAAGATGCATTCGCTTTTGTGGTTTTTGATTGGAAAATCAGATCCCATATTATACAACTCTATGCAGAGTTCGCAATGAAATAGTAGCCAAAAAGGATATGAACACTTACTGAAAAAGATCAATAAGGAATTAGGAAAGCATCAGGCGATAGTTAACAACAGGAGTTATAGTAGGTTCCAATATTACAGTGGATCCCTTTGCTCCAAAGGGATCTCCCTACCTGCGTAGTGGAGGATCGGAAGAAAGAGGGGGAAAAGCAAATCAGTCAAAGAAAAGCAAAGGCAAAAAAAGAGACTCAATCAGGAGTAGACACTCAAGGAAAATCGCTCAAGAAATTAGGTAAAATCTACTACGGATACAAGAAGCAGATAGGGGGATAAAAATGGAATGAGACTAGCTGTACATAGTGTAGCAGCCAATGTGCATGATAGTAGAGGATAAAGCTATTAATAAGTAAACTAGGATATAATCCAGAAAAGTATATGAAGACATAGGTTACCTAGTTCCAACCAACGTTTCTTACTTTCATAGTCGAGGCATCAAAGACCGTATACAAAAAAAGCCTATAGGACCGTCCCTTAAGTAGGGACAGCTATATTATTCAACAAAATAGTGAGTAAAACCCGATGGGGTAGTAGAATGTACTTTTGGTAGTATAAATCGTTGATTTGGATCAGGAAAGGATCGTTACAAAGTATTAGCTCGTGTGCATGCCTAGCATCTTATGGAGACTATGGTGCATAATTTGTATCGTATCCCTGGTATTATTATGAGATCTACATAAAAATAGATATAATTAATTATTTTATAATAAACAGTATTTCGAATACAATGTGAAATACTAAATCTACATCGTTCTTTAACGAATTCTATCTAGAAGACTGAATAGATGTTAATCCAGTTTAACAGAATGGTCTCGGCCCTTATATGGGTCGATCGGAGATACAACTGACCGTAGCGTGGGGGGGGATCGAACCCCCGACCTCCGGGTTATGAATCCGACGCTCTAACCGGCTGAGCTACCACGCCTAAAAGCAGTGCAAATATATGTTATGAAACCATTGTATTAATAGTGGATTACGTTTATTCAGCCTACCAGATAGGCTTCGTTAGAGAAAATGTAGATTTAGTTTTTTACATTGTATTCGAAATACTATTGATTATAAATTAATTAATTATATCTATTTTTATGGACAACGCATAATAATGCCAGGGGCACGATACAAATTATGCCCCATAGCCTCTCCATAAGATGTTGGGCATGCACACGAGCTAATACTTTGTAACAAGCCTTGCCTGATCTAAACCAACGCTTTATACTGCCAAAAGTACATTCTACTACCCATCTGGTTTTACTCACAAATTTGTTGAATAATATAGATACCACTACTTAAGGGATGTTTCCTATAGGCATTCTTCTATATATGATCTTTGATACCTCGACTATGAAAGTAAGACACGTTGATAGGCTATTGGTAACCTTTGTCTGCATATACTTCTCTGGATTTATATCCTAGTTTGCTTATTAATGGATTTAGCCCTCTACTATCATGCTCATTAGCTGCTACGCTATGTACAGCTAGTATCATTCCATTTTTATGCCCCCTATGTGCTTCTTGTATCTGTAGTACAGTTTACCTGTTTCTTGAACCATTTTCCTTGAGTGTCTATTCCTGATTGAGTCTCTTTTTTTCCTTTTCTTTTCTTTGACTGATTTGATTTTTCCCCTCTTCCTTCCGATCCTCCACTACGTAGGTAGGAACTCCCTTGGGAGCAAGGGGACTCTCTGTAATACTGGCATCTACTATCACTCCTGTTTTAACTATAACTTGATGCTTTTCTAATTCCTTATTGATATTTTTCAGTAAGCTCTCATATGCCTTTTTGGCTACTATTTTATTGCGAAATCTGCATAGAGACCGTATGATCTGGAATCTGATCTTCCAATCGAAAACCATAAAAGCGCATGCAGTTCAAGGGCTCTTTCACCAATTCTTCCGTTTCTACATCACTGAAATCATACCCGTGATTCAAAAGCATCGTCTTAAATAACGATATTCCACTGTAAGTAGGTTGGCCTTTTATTCCCTGGCCTTTTGATATATTTTTCTTATTTCTTTTTCCATCCCTTCCCATTGGATAAAGGTGTTTAACCTTTTGAAAGACTAACTTCTTCTGGTGGAACGTTCCATATATAGTTCACTAAAGCTTATTTATGCGGTGCTTCTGAGCATAGAGTCGAATTCTTTATTTTGTACTCCAAATATACGAAACAATATATTGATTTACAAATATTTTAAATGCATTCTCCAATGCAATGTTTTCATACTTTATAATGTAGACCATTATATTAAGGTGGAGGAACGTTTATTCTCCCTCCTAGATCGCTTCGTTGGAGACGATGGATATTTATCTTTTCATATCTTATTCGGAATAATGTTAATTATAAACTAATTAATTATATCTTTTTTTTATGAACAGCGCATAATGATCCCAGGGGAACGATACAAATTATATGACATAGCCTTCATAATATGCTGGGCATGCATACGAACTTCCTTTGTAATGAGCCTTTTCTTATTCAAACTAACACTTTATAGTTCTAAAAGTTCATTCTACTACCCATTGGGGGGTACTCACTAATTTGTTAATAACATAGCGAGACCATTGTTCTAATAGTGGATTACGTTTATTCAGCCTCCTAGATGGGCTTCGTTAGAGACGATGAGGTTTAGTTTTTCACACTTTATTCGGGATAATATTGATTATAAACTAATTAATAATACTTTTTTTTTATAAACAGCGCATAATGTTCCCAGGGAAACGATACAGATTATACGACATAACCTTTATAAAATGCTGGGCATGCATATGAGCTATCCTTTGTAATGAACCTTTCCTTATTCAAAACAACGTTTTATTGTCTTATAAAGTTCGTTCTACTCCCCGTTGGGGCTTACTCACTAATTTGTTAACAATATAGCGAGACCATTGTGTTAATGATGAATTACGTTTATTCAGTCTCCTAGATGGGCTGGTTGAAGACGAGGTATATTTTTTCACATTGTATTCAAAATATTATTGATTACAAATTAATTAAATATATCTATTTTTATGAATAGCTCATAATAATGCCAGGGGAACGATACAAATTATGCATCCATAGACGCCATAAGATACTAGGCATGCACACGAGCTAATCCTTTATAACGAGTCTTTCCTGGTCCAAACCAATGCTTTATACTACCAAAAGGACGTTCTACTACCCATCGATTTTTACTCACTAATTTAGTGAATAATATACCTATCCCTACTTAAGGGATATTTCCTATAGTTTTTCTTCTGTATACGGTCTTTGATGCCTCGATTATGAAAGCAAAACATTTTGGCTGGGACTTAGTAACCTTTGTTTGCATATACTTCTCCAGGTTTATATCCTAGTTTGTTTATTATGATAGTAAAGGGCTAAAGCCATTTAATAAGCAAACTAGGATATAAACCTAGAGAAGTATATGTAAACAAAGGTTACTAAGTCCCAGCCAAAATGTTTTGCTTTCATAATCGAGGCATCAAAGACCGTATACAGAAGAAAAACTATAGGAAATATCCCTTAAGTAGGGATAGGTATATTATTCACTAAATTAGTGAGTAAAAATCGATGGGTAGTAGAACGTCCTTTTGGTAGTATAAAGCATTGGTTTGGACCAGGAAAGACTCGTTATAAAGGATTAGCTCGTGTGCATGCCTAGTATCTTATGGCGTCTATGGATGCATAATTTGTATCGTTCCCCTGGGTTCATTATACACCTTTAATAAAAAAATATTATTAATTGATTTATAAT
The DNA here is from genome assembly GCA_047528255.1 of Flavobacteriales bacterium Tduv. Lineage (GTDB taxonomy): Bacteria > Bacteroidota > Bacteroidia > Flavobacteriales > Blattabacteriaceae. The sequence goes on from CP180024.1 coordinate 604,151, forward strand.
TAATAATGTTTTGAGTACGATGTAAAACACTAAAACTCATCGTTCTCCAACGAAGCTCATTTAGTGGCTAAACCAAACGTAATTCAGATTAATACAATAGGCGCCAGTATTTTTTTTCCCAAATCTCAAACTCAAATTTTTATAATCCATCAAATTAGGACGCCTGTAAATATACGGTATGAAAAGACCAAAAAACGTCTTCTTCTATATGAAGGATCAATTCAATCTGTTCTACCTCTAAAAAATCAGCTCAGGTCGAGCTTAAATGATTTTGCAAATAAATAGGGGGCTAAATATTCTTATATTATTAAATCTTAGAAAAAAATTGGGATGAATTTACTGTATTTTTTCTAATTCCCTTTATAAATCCAAAAAATATTTTATACTACTAATTTAATTGAAAATGTAAATGGTAAAATCAGGAAATAAACCAAAATAAAAAAAACATTTCCTACAGATTACGCTGTGCTTAAATCTGTGTTTCTGTCTTGAAACAAGGCTATAAAATTAATCAATACCTATCCAAAACTTGGGATTATTTTTAACCAATTTATGTATACTCTCAATCATAGGATGAGATTATAAAATTCTTGTTCTAACTTTTTTTCTTTACATATTTTGTGGGGTAGTCTTGAATCTTTCGGAAAAAAATATCGTCTTATTTCTTGGAGTCCTTAGCTGCGTTTGCAGGAACGACCTCAAAAGAAAATTGAACTTCCACTTGACTATTCAAACGTATATTGGCTTGATATTTACCGATAACCTTGATTGCATTTCCAAGACGGATAAATTTCTTATCAATATGAATGTTTTCTTTTTCTAAAATTTCAACCAGATCGTTACTATGAACCGAGCCAAACAACTTACCTCCTGCTCCTACTTTAACAGGTATTTTCACATTCAAAACGTTCAGCTTTTCAACTGTCTTCTTGGCCTCTTGAATTAAAACCTCTTGCTTCTTAGAACGTTGTTTTAATACTTCATTAAGTTCTTTGATGGATCCAGGAGAAGCAACCAAAGCATAGCCTTTAGGAATGAGATAGTTTCTGGCATAACCCGGCTTAACACTCAATTGATCGTATTTAAACCCTAAATTTTCTACATCCTTTTTTAAAATTATCCTCATCTTTTTATATTTTTTACCTCAACTTACCTGAGCTCATCGCTCATAAAAGGCAAAAGAGCAAGATGACGGGCTCTCTTGACAGCGATAGCCAGTTCCCTTTGGTTCTTCAATGACGTTCCTGTAAGGCGACGTGGCAAAATTTTGCCTTGAGCATTCAAAAATTTTATCAAAAAAGCGGGATCTTTATAATCGATATACTTTATGTTACACTTATCGAAATAATCCAACTTTTTTTCAGGCTTGGTTTCTAACTTCAAAGGAGATAAATAGCGCAACTCACTCTGACCTCCCGGCTTAGTTTGTTTCGTCAAATCATCTAAAACCATCATAAATTTATTTATTGATTAGGCTACATCTTGTTCTTTAGTTCCCTTCTCCTCTTTGCTTTTTATTTTTTTCTTTCTTCTTTCCGCATATTCCAGCGCATTTTTATCGAGCTTGACAGTCAAGAAGCGCATCACACGCTCATCACGTCTTAATTTGAGATCCAACTCAAAAATCAAATCGGGAGCCGCGTCATATTCAAGTAAGCAATACCAACCACTTTGCTTTTTTTGTATGGGATAAACCAAACGCTTCAACCCCCAATGTTCTTGATATCTGACTTGCGCATCATTCCTTTTCAAGTGATTCTCATATTCTTTGGTGATATCTCGGGTCTGATTATCAGATAAAACCGGAGTCATTATAATGACGGTTTCATAGACGTTTTTAAGCATTAACTCGTTTTTTATAGATGGTCCTATAGCGATTGCTAATTTATATCTTTATATCGGATTTTCAAAAAACTTCTTTGTTTTCTTGAAATAGGTTTGTTTCCAGTTAATGTCGGAAACGTTGGTTGTCAACAGTTTTTTATTTTAGTCATTCCAAATCTGGAATAAAATGATGTCATGTCTAAACTTGTGGAGTTCACTATTTTTTCTGTTAGGTTACATTCTCTGAGAACGTTGCATGAGAGAAAGAGTTTAAAATATTTGTAAATCAATATATTGTTTCGTTTTTTTAAAATAAAAAATTCAGCTCTATGCTCAGAAGTATCGTGCAAATAAGCTTTAGTGATCTATATATGGAACGTTGTACGAGAAGGTGTAATCTTTTCAAAAGATTAAACACTCTGATCCACTAGGAAGTGGATGGAAAAAAATAAGAAAGACTATATCAAAAAAGCCAGGGGATAAAAAACTCACCTGCTTACAGTGGAATATCGAGAACGTTGCATGAGATAAGGAGTTTAAAATATTTTTAAATCAATACACTGTTTCGAAACCATTGTGTTAATGGTAGATTACGTTTATTCAATCTCCTAGATAGGATTCATTAGAGATGAATGAAGATTTATTCTTTCACATTGTATTCAAAATACTGATTTATTATAAATCAATTAATTATATCTATTTTTATGGACAGCTATAATAATGCTAAGGGGACGATGCAAATTATGCGCCATAGCCTCCATAATATGCTGGATGCACACGAGCTAATCCTTTGTAACGAGGCCTTCCTGATACAAAACAACGCTTTTTTTTCCAAAAGTACATTCTACTACCCATCGGGGTTTACGCATTTATTTATTGAATAATGTAGCTATACCTCCTTAAGGTACGGGGCCTATAAACTTTTTTCTATATAAGGTATTTCATGCCTGGACTATGAAAGTAAGACACATTGACTGGACCTTGGTAACCTTTGTCTGCATATACTTCTCTGGGTTTATATTCTAGTTTGCTTATTAATGGCTTTAAGCCTCTACTATCATGTTCATTGGCTGATATGCTATGTACTAGCTATTATCCTTCTATTTTATCCACCCCTATGTGCTTCTTGTATCCGTAGTAGATTTCACCTGATTTCTTGATCCATTTTATTTGAGTGTCTACTCCTGATTGATTCTCTTTTTTTACTCTTGCTTTTCTTTGACTGATTTTTTGTCCTCTTCATTATGATCCTTCACTACGTGGGTAGAAGCTTCCTTGGGAGAAAAGGGACTCACTGTAATACTGTCATCTACTATCACTCCTATTTTAACTATAGCCTGATGCTTTCCTAATTCCTTATTGATCTGTTTGAGTAAGAGATCGTATGCATTTTTAGCTACTATTTCATTGCGAAATCTGCATAGATTTCATATGATCTAGGTATCTGATCTTCCAATCAAAAACCAAAAAATCGCATGCAGCTCAAGGATTCATTCACTAATTCTTCCGTTCCTATATCACTGAGATCATACCAGTGACTCAAAAGCATCATCTTAAATAACGATATTCCACTGTAAGCAGGTTGACCTTTTATCCCTGGCCTTTTTGATATATTTTTCTTATTTCTTTTTACAGCCACTTCCCAGTGGATCAAGTTGTTTAACCTTTTGAAAAACTCACTTCTTCTAGTAGAAGATTCTATATATAGTTCACTAAAGCTTATTCGCTTTGGGGCTTCTGAAGCTAGATCCGAATTTTTTTATTTTATATATCCATATATACGAAAAAATATATTGATTTACAAATATTTTAACCTTCTCCTTCCATAAAACGTTCTCGCGTTGTTCATAAAAACAGATATAATTAATTAATTTATAATAAATACTATTTCGAATAGAATGTGAAAGATTAGATCTACATCGTTTTCTAACGAAACCCATCTAGATCGTTGAACAAATGTAATAACCCTTAAGACAATACTCTCGAAGTTCTATATCCAAACCTCCTTTTTTGTTTTCTGAATTCTCACTAATACATTAAGCATTTTCATCGACCAATTGGACCCATTCTTCTTCTTTGGATCCTACGATGATATCTTCATATTCTCTCAAACCTGTACCTGCAGGAATTTTGTGTCCTACGATTACATTCTCCTTCAAACCATTTAAGTAATCAGTCTTGCTACTCACAGCTGCTTCACTAAGAACTTTTGTAGTCTCTTGGAAAGAGGCTGCTGAAATGAAGGATTTAGTTTGTAAGGCTGCTCGTGTGATACCTTGTAATATAGGCTTGGCTGTTGCGGGAAGGGCTTCTCTAACAATCACTTGCTTCTTTCCTTCATACTCTAAAGTTGTATTTTCATCGCGCAGCTCACGAGAAGTGATGATTTGACCGGCCTTGAATTGCTCGGAATCTCCGGGATCTTCTACCACTTTCATGCGGAATATGCGTTCGTTTTCTTCAATGAAATCGTCTTTATATTCAATGCTGCTTTCCAAGAAACGGGTATCTCCGGCATTATCAATTTCTACTTTGCGCATCATCTGACGAACAATGACTTCAAAGTGTTTATCATTAATCTTTACACCTTGTAAGCGATAAACTTCTTGAATTTCATTGACCAAATATTCTTGTACGGCTCTAGGGCCTTTGATATTCAAAATATCATTCGGAGTGATAGCTCCATCTGATAGTGGCATTCCGGCTTTGACATAATCGTTTTCTTGTACAAGGATTTGATTGGAAAGCTTGACAAGATATTTTCTGATTTCTCCGGTTTTGGATTCAATAATAATTTCACGGTTGCCTCGCTTGATTTTACCGTGAGTAACAACACCGTCTATTTCGGAAACGACAGCCGGATTGGAGGGGTTACGAGCTTCAAACAATTCGGAAAGACGAGGCAACCCCCCCGTTATATCTCCTGACTTGGGGGACTTACGCGGCACTTTGATCAAGACTTTTCCTACTTTGATCTTTTCTCCATCGGATACAGCCAGGTGAGCACCTACTGGCAAGTTGTACACTTTTAAGTCCTGATCTTCTCCATCAACAATCTTCAAGGTGGGAATGAGTTTTTTATTTCTTACTTCCGAGATGACTTTTTCTTGGAAGCCAGTTTGTTCATCAATCTCTACTTGATAGGTGAGCCCTTGTTCTATGTTTTCATACACTACAGTACCGGCCAACTCTGCAATGATCACTGCATTGTAAGGATCCCACTTGCAAATCTGATCACCCTTTTTAACTTGATCTCCATGGCTTACATATAGAGTAGCACCATATGGAATATTATTGGTTATAAGGACCGTACCGTTTCCTTTCATTAACTTCATCTCCGTAGAACGAGATACGACTATAGTCATTTTATTCCCTTTCTCATCTCCAACTTCTATCGTTTTGAGGTCTTCGAACTCTATTATACCCTCGTATTTCACACGAATCTGTGATGATTCAGAAATATTTCCGGCAGTACCCCCAACGTGGAAGGTACGAAGGGTAAGCTGTGTCCCAGGCTCTCCAATAGATTGAGCGGCAATGACACCTATGGCTTCCCCTTTTTGTACAAGTTGACCGGTGGCTAAATTACGTCCATAACACTTGGCGCAATTCCCCATTTTGGACTCACAAGTAAGTGGAGATCTAACCTCTACGGTTTCTATACCGACGTCTTCGATCCGACGGGCAACTTCCTCGTTTATTGTTTCACCGGCAGGCAGCAACAGCTGACTTGTAGTCGAATGATAAACTTCATTCAAGGAAATACGTCCTAAAATACGATCGGATAAGGGTTCTACAATTTCTTCGTTCTTCTTCAATGCAGACATCTTAACTCCTCGCAAGGTTTTGCAATCATCTTCTTTGACGATGACATCTTGTGCTGCGTCTACCAAACGACGTGTCAAATATCCGGCGTCTGCTGTCTTCAAAGCCGTATCCGCTAGTCCTTTTCGAGCTCCATGAGTGGAAATAAAATATTCCAAAATGGTAAGACCTACAAAGAAGTTGGAAATGATAGGGTTTTCAATAATTTCTCCTCCACCTGCTCCGGTCTTTTGAGGTTTTGCCATCAAACCACGCATACCCGAGAGCTGACGAATTTGTTCCTTTGAACCACGTGCTCCAGAATCAAGCATCATGTATACGGGGTTGAAGCCTTCTCTATCCTCACGCATGTGTTTCATCACCTTCTCGGTGAGCATGGCATTGGTATTGGTCCAAATATCAATAACTTGATTATAACGCTCATTATTAGTGATCAAGCCCATGTTATAGTTCATCTTCACTATGTCTACTTGCTTGATGGCGCTTGCTATCATGTGCTTTTTATCTTCAGGAACGATGATATCGCCCAACCCGAAGGACAATCCACCTTTGAATGCATTGTAAAAGCCCAACTGCTTAATATCATCCAAAAATTTGGCGGTAGTAGGTACGTTGGTCAGATTCAATATTCTACCGATAATCTCACGTAAAGATTTCTTGGTCAATAGCTCATTGACATAACCTACTGAATCAGGAACTACTTGATTAAATAAAACTCTACCTACAGTGGTCTCAACGATTTTTTCCGTTAACACATCGCCTTCGAGCACTTTTGTCTTAACTTTAATTGTAGCGTACAGTTCGACAACCTTTTGATTGTAAGCTACTTGTACTTCTTCTGAAGAAAAAAACCGAAGTCCTTCTCCTTTGATCTTTCGTTCGGGAGTAGATTTTAAAGCTTTGGTCATATAATACAGCCCTAACACCATGTCTTGTGAAGGAACGGTGATCGGGGAACCGTTAGCCGGATTCAAAATATTCTGAGAAGCCAACATCAATATTTGAGCTTCCAAAATAGCCTCGGGTGACAAAGGTAAGTGTACGGCCATCTGGTCTCCGTCAAAGTCAGCATTAAAAGCGGCACAAACCAAAGGGTGCAATTGAATAGCCTTACCTTCAACAAGCATAGGTTGAAAAGCTTGAATCCCCAATCTGTGTAAGGTCGGAGCTCGGTTCAACAAGACGGGATGTCCTTTCAATACATTTTCTAAGATATCCCAGATTACAGGTTCTCTTTTGTCAATGACTTTTTTAGCTGACTTGACTGTCTTGACGATGCCACGCTCGATAAGTTTTCGAACTATAAAAGGCTTATAAAGCTCTGCAGCCATATCCTTGGGAAGGCCACACTCATGGAGTTTGAGCTGAGGTCCTACAACAATCACCGAACGAGCCGAATAATCCACACGTTTTCCCAACAAGTTTTGTCGAAAACGGCCTTGCTTTCCTTTTAAGGAACTCGACAAGGATTTCAAAGGGCGATTAGCGTCGGATTTGACTGCGGATACTTTTCTCGAATTATCAAATAGAGAGTCTACAGCCTCTTGAAGCATCCGTTTTTCGTTACGAAGAATGACATCAGGAGCGTTGATTTCCATCAAACGCTTCAAACGGTTGTTACGAATAAGCACACGACGGTACAGATCGTTCAAATCAGAGGTGGCATAACGTCCTCCATCCAAAGGAACCAACGGGCGCAATTCTGGAGGTATAACCGACAGAACATCAACGATCATCCAGCTGGGGCTGGATCCTTTTTTTTCTCCTTCACGAAAGGATTCCACTACTTGCAAACGCTTCAAAGCTTCCGTACGACGTTGCTTGGAAGTTTCATTATGTGCTTGATGACGTAAATCATAAGACAAATTGTCAAGATTAAGTCGTTGCAAAAGATCTTTCAAACATTCAGCCCCCATCTTGGCTATGAATTTATTGGGATCTGAATCTTCCAAGAATCTATTTTCTACAGGAAGTGTATCTAAGATATTCAGGTATTCTTCTTCAGTAAGAAAGTCTAAGCTTTCAATCTCACTACCGTCAGAATGCTTGGCTATACCTGATTGGATTACGACATAACGCTCATAATAAATGATCATGTCAAGCTTTTTGGAAGGCAATCCCAAAAGGTATCCGATTTTATTGGGGGCGGAACGAAAACACCAAATATGTACTACCGAAACGACCAGATTGATATGGCCAAGTCGTTCGCGTCGCACCTTTTTTTCGGTGACTTCTACTCCACATCTATCACAAACGATGCCCTTGTAACGAATACGCTTGTATTTTCCACAAGAACATTCGTAGTCTTTTACCGGGCCGAAGATTCGTTCACAAAAAAGACCGTCACGTTCGGGTTTGTGCGTACGATAATTGATCGTCTCAGGCTTGAGGACTTCTCCATAGGACTCTTGTAAAATTGATTCCGGAGAAGCTAAACTGATGGTAACTTTGTTGAATTTGCTTCTTCTTTTACTGTATTTTATAGCCATTTTGCTGTGCAATCAAAAATTTATTATCAGAGTCTAAATAGAAAGAAAAACGAGAGATTATTCTTCTAAAATGAGATTGATACTTAACCCGGTTAATTCATTGCTCAAAACATTGAACGACTCAGGCGTTCCCGGTTCCGGAAGCGATTCTCCTTTGACAATGGCTTCAAAAGTTTTAGCCCTTCCAACGACATCGTCAGACTTAACGGTAAGCATCTCACGCAATATATTAGAAGCTCCAAAAGCTTCTAACGCCCAAACTTCCATCTCACCGAAGCGTTGACCACCAAACTGAGCTTTACCTCCAAGAGGCTGTTGAGTAATGAGCGAATATGGCCCGATAGAACGTGCATGCATCTTGTCGTCAACCATATGGCCGAGCTTGAGCATATAGATAATCCCTACGGTTACAGGTTGGTCAAATCGTTCACCAGTCTCTCCATCGTACAAATAAGTAGTCCCGAAATGTGGAATACCGGCCTTATCCGTGTATTCAGTGATCTGTTCTATCGAAGCTCCGTCAAATATCGGTGTGGCAAACTTACACCCTAACTTATACCCGGCCCAACCCAAAACAGTTTCATAGATCTGACCGATGTTCATACGGGAAGGTACACCAAGTGGGTTCAAAACAATGTCTACAGGACTTCCATCTTCCAAAAAAGGCATATCTTCATCTCGAACGATTCGTGCCACGATACCCTTGTTACCGTGTCTTCCTGCCATCTTATCACCTACTTTGAGTTTACGCTTCTTAGCGATGTAAACCTTGGCCATCTTGACGATTCCTGAAGGTAGCTCGTCTCCTATAGTTATCGTGAACTTCTTTCGTTTCAAGATACCTTGCAAGTCACTGAGCTTAATTTTATATTGGTGCAATAGATCTTCTACAAGAAGGTTTTTATGTTCATCAGGGGTCCAACCTGAAGCTGAGATATTAATATAGTTCTCTATACTTCCAAGTATCTTCTGAGTAAATTTTATTCCTTTAGGTATAATTTCTTCCTTAAGCTCATTGTATACACCTTGGGAAGTCTTGCCCTGTAAGATGATAAAGAGTTTTTCCAAAAGCTGATCTCTCAACTGAGAGAACTGATTGTTGTATTCGGCATCGAGACGTTCTATTTCTATCTTGTCTTGTGATCTTGATTTTTTATCTTTGACACTGCGGCAGAATAATTTTTTATCGATAACAACTCCGAACAAAGAAGGCTCTGTTTTCAAAGAGGCGTCTTTGACATTACCTACCTTATCACCAAATATGGATCTGAGTAATTTTTCTTCAGGCGTAGGATCGGATTCTCCTTTTGGCGTGATTTTTCCAATGAGAATATCTCCGGGTTTTACTTCCGCTCCAACGCGGATGATACCATTTTCATCCAATTCTCTGATGGCTTCTTCACTTACGTTAGGTATATCGCTGGTGAACTCTTCTATACCAAGCTTAGTATCGCGTACATCCAAGGAATACTCGTCAATATGGAGCGATGTGAATAAATCTTCTCGTATCACCCTTTCACTAACCACAATCGCGTCTTCAAAGTTGTATCCCTTCAATGGCATGAAAGCTACGCGACAGTTTCGTCCGAGAGCCAACTCTCCATCTTCTGTGGCGTATCCTTGACAAAGCACTTGTCCTTTGAAAACTCGAATGCCTTTTTTGACAATAGGTTTAAGGGTTACACAAGTATTTTGATTGGTTTTTTTGAATTTGGTCAAATTGTAGACCTTGACTTCCGAATCAAAGCTCACCAGAGCTTCTTCGTCAGTTCTATCGTAACGAATGATAATTTTATTCGCGTCAACATATTCCACCAAACCATCTCCTTCAGCATTTATTAAAATACGAGAATCTCTGGCCACTTGCCTTTCTAATCCCGTACCAACAATCGGGGCCTCCGGTTGTAACAAAGGAACGGCTTGACGCATCATGTTAGATCCCATCAAAGCTCTGTTGGCATCATCATGCTCGAGAAAAGGAATCAACGAAGCGGAGATCGAGGCAATTTGATTGGGAGTAACGTCTATATAATCTATTTGCACGGACTCTACCACAGGGAAGTCACTATCTTTACGTGCAATGAGGCGATCCGTGACAAAACCTCCATCCTCATTCAAAATAGCATTGGCTTGGGCAATCACTTTCCCTTCTTCTTCTTCTGCACTGAGATAGATTGGAGGTGTGGAAAAATCCACTTTTCTGTCACGCACTACATGATACGGAGTCTCAATGAATCCCATGCCGTTTATTTTAGCAAAAACGCACATGGAGGAAATCAGCCCAATATTAGGTCCTTCAGGAGTTTCTATCGGACATAGTCTTCCATAATGTGAATAATTTACGTCACGAACTTCAAAACCAGCACGCTCTCGAGATAATCCTCCAGGTCCTAACGCAGACAATCTCCGCTTGTGTGTGACTTCAGAAAGCGGATTAGTCTGATCCATGAACTGAGACAGTTGGTTCGTTCCGAAAAAGGAATTGATCACCGCAGACAACGTCTTTGCATTGATCAAATCAATAGGTGTAAAAACCTCATTATCACGTACATTCATCCTTTCACGTATGGTACGAACCATACGTGCCAATCCTATCCCGAATTGTGTGGAAAGCTGCTCACCAACGGTTCTGACCCTACGGTTGGAAAGATGATCGATATCGTCAACTTCTTTTTTGGAATTGAATAATTCGTTTAAATACTCCACAATAGCAATGATATCTTCTTTGGTCAAAACTTGATGATCCACATCAATATCCAAGCCCAAGCGCTTATTCAACCGATAGCGGCCCACTTCTCCTAAACTATATCTAGTATCAGAGAAAAATAATTTTTCAATTACACTCCGAGCTGTTTCCTCATCAGGAGGTTCAGTTCCTCGAAGCTGTCTATAAACATATTCCACAGCCTCCTTTTCCGAATTGGTAGGATCTTTTTGAAGGGTATTGTGAATGATAGAATAATCCGATTTTTTATTAGCTTTCTTATGTAAAAGTATGGATTTTACCCCCGTATCTAGAATTTGATCGATATGGCTTTGCTCTAAAGTGATGTCACGATCTAATATAACTTTATTTCTTTCTATTGATACCACCTCACCGGTATCCTCATCTACAAAATCTTCATGCCAAGTATTCAAGATCCGAGCAGCAAGGGTACGACCTAACGCTTTCTTCGAGGTAGCTTTGCTGATCTTAAATTCCTCAGCCAGATCAAAAATTTCCAGAATATCCTTATCTCGTTCATATCCAATAGCGCGTAAGAGCGTAGTCATCGGTAACTTTTTCCTCCGGTCGATATAAGCGTACATCACATTGTTGATATCTGTAGCGAATTCGATCCAAGAACCTTTGAAAGGAATAATCCTAGCGGAATAGAGCTTGGTTCCGTTAGCGTGATAAGATTGCCCGAAAAAAACTCCCGGAGAACGGTGTAATTGAGAAACCACAACGCGTTCAGCTCCATTAAATATAAAAGCCCCTGCAGGGGTCATATAGGGACAAGTTCCCAAATATACATCTTGATAAACAGTCTCGAAGTCCTCATGCTCAGGGTCTGTACAATACAATTTGAGTCTTGCCTTCAATGGAACGCTATAAGTCAACCCTCGCTCTATACATTCCTCTATGGAATACCTCGGTGGATCTACAAAATAATCTATAAACTCTAAAATAAAATTGTTTCTCGTATCGGAAATAGGAAAATTCTCCATGAAGGCTTTAAACAACCCTTCATGTTTCCTATTTTCAGGTCTGGTTTCCAGCTGAAAAAATTCTTGAAAAGACTTAATCTGAATATCAAGAAAATCCGGATACACCACTTGCCTTTTGACTGAGGCGAAGTTGATTCTTTCTGAGTTATTTCCTGTGACAGTCAACTTGAGACGAGTTTAGATGGTATTAGAATATAAAAGACAGAATGATCCCCAAAAATGATCATTGGGTTTTTGATTTTCTGATAAAGCTATATAATTAAACAGCTTACACCAATTCCACTTCGGCCCCAGCTTCTTCAAGCTGCTTTTTCAGACCTTCTGCTTCCTCTTTGTTTGCTCTTTCTTTTACAGCCTTAGGTGCAGAGTCAACCAACTCTTTGGCCTCGGTAAGAGACTTTCCCAAAAGTTCTTTGACTGCTTTGATTACTTTAAGCTTAGCAGTTCCGGCTGACTTAAGTACGATATCGTAAGTAGATTTTTCTTCTGTTTGTTCTCCTGAACCTACTGTTGCAGGAGAAGCTACAGCTACAGCTGCTACTGCAGGTTCGATACCATATTCTTTTTTTAAAATGTTCGTCAGTTCGTTAACATCTTTCACCGTTAAATTCACTAACTGCTCTGCTAATTGTTCTATTTCTGTCATTTTTAACTTAATTTTCTGGATTAAACTCCTTTTCATTTAATGAATGAAATTCTAATAAATTTACTTTTTAGATAAAGTCTGAAGAAGAGTTGAAACTTTTTGAATACTTGATTGCAAAGCGGAGACCACGCGTTTGATTGGAGATTGCAGCAATCCGACGATCTCCCCAATCAACTCTTCCTTAGACTTGATATTGATCAAAAGCTCAAGATTTTCGTCCCCGAAGTAAAAACTTTCTTCAGTATAGGCTCCTTTGAGGAGAGGTTTTTGAACCTTTGTCCTGGTTCTAAATGCCTTGATGATCTTTGCTGGAGCGTTATTTACTTCAGCCGTAATCAAAGAAGTATTACCTTTCAGTATATCATAAAAAGGATCAAAGTTCTTACCTTTAACTTCCTCCATAGCTTTTTTGAGCAAGGTGTTTTTTACAACCTGTAATTTCACCTGGGCCTTGAAGCAGTCTTTTCTGAAATCGGAGGTTTGTTGTGCATTCATTCCGGAGAGATCGGCCAAATAAAGCGCATGATTCTCAGACAATACTGTGGTTAATTCTTCTACAGCTTTTATTTTTTTTTCTTTGGTCATAATTGTCTCGAATTTTTATACGCTTTTGAGATCTATCGAAAGTCCTGGACTCATGGTACTTGACAGATAAATGCTTTTTATGTAAGTAGCTCTGGCTGAAGAGGGCTTCAAACGGTGTAAAGTTTGGATCAATTCAACTGCATTGTTTTCAAGCTGTTCCGGTGCAAAAGAAGATTTACCGATAGAAGCATGTACAATACCATAGCGGTCTACTTTGAAGTCTATTTTTCCGGACTTTATCTCTTGAACAGCTTTACCGGGGTCCATGGTTACCGTACCTGTTTTAGGGTTGGGCATCAATCCTCTTGGACCCAATACCCTTCCCAAAGGACCTAATTTGGCCATTACTGCAGGAATGGTCACGATGACATCGAAGTCCAACCATCCATTCTTGATTTTTTTAATATATTCGTCCAAACCGACATAATCTGCTCTGGCCTCTTTGGCTTCTGCTTCCTTATCGGGTGTCACCAATGCTAATGTTCGTACTTCTTTACCTGTGCCATGAGGTAAAGTAACGACACCTCGGACCATTTGATTGGGTTTACGTGGATCTACACCTAAACGTACAGCCAAATCTATTGAGGCGTCAAACCGGGTGAAGGTAATCTCCTTTAGCAACTTGGAGGCTTGCTCTAAGGAATATTGCTTGTTTCGATCAATTTTTTGATATACTGTTCTTTGTTTTTTTGTCAACTTTGCCATGAGATATAAGTTTTATGAATGTACAGGGGATTCTCCATATACTTCAATTCCCATTGATCGAGCCGTCCCCGCTACCATAGACATAGCTGACTCAATGGAAAAACAATTGAAATCAGACATTTTATTTTCAGCAATGGTTTTTATTTGATCCCAGCTGACTTTCGCTACTTTGGTGCGGTTGGGTTCTTTAGATCCTTTTTTGAGTTTTGCAGTCTCAAACAATTGTATACTTACAGGAGGATTCCGTACAATGAAATCAAAAGATTTATCTTCATATACAGTAATAACCACCGGACATACTTGACCTTGTTTATATTGAGTTCGAGTGTTGAATTGCTTGCAAAAATCCATGATATTCACCCCTGCTCCCCCCAAAATGGGCCCGATAGGTGGAGAAGGATTGGCTGCCCCACCTTTTATTTTTTCTATTCTTAGCTTCTTTATGATTTTCTTAGCCATTTTTTTATTTTTAACAAATATTTTAAAATCTTATGGTTGGAAGTCGCTAAATTTTTTCTACTTGGGTGAAATTCAGCTCTAAAGGAGTCTTACGGCCAAAAATCAATACTGAGAGTTCCAGTTTTCTTTTTTCTTCGTTGATCTTTTCTATAGTGCCGTTGAACCCATTAAAAGGACCATGTATAACTTTCACACTCTCTCCGATGACAAAAGGAATATTAATAATCTCCTCACTCTCGGCCAACTCATCTATTTTGCCAAGCATTTTATTGACCTCCTCCTTACGCATAGGGACAGGCACACCTCCTTTACCTTCACCCAAAAAATCAACAACTCCGGGTATACTTTTTATCATGTGAAAAATTTCACCTTCTAAATTGGCTTCAATCATCACATATCCGGGATAATGAATTTTATCTTTCTGTACTTTCTTTCCATTGCGCATCTGAAGCACCTTCTCTACAGGAACCAATACCTGACCTATATAGTCCTGGTACTGCATATACTGAACTTCGTTCTCAATGTAGGACTTCACTTTATTTTCCTGACCGCTGATGGTTTTCAGCACATACCATTTTTTTTCCACTTGGCTCATTTTGACTTCTGAAAGGTAATTCCTCAGTCTCTACGATACTGCTCAAAACCCGAGAGAAAATAATTGTTTCAATATCCAGATAAACAATTCATCTATCCCGTATAAAAGTGAAGAGAGCAATATCGTCGAGAGAGCTACCACTAAGGTGGATGATTGCAACTTATTCCACTTAGACCATATGATACGATGCATAAACTCATCATACACATCTGTAAAAAAGCTAGGCTTCTTCATGAGCAATCTTCATTTTTGCACGGGCGGTAAGATTCGAACTCACGACTCTCGGTTTTGGAGACCGATGCTCTACCACTGAGCTACGCCCGTTCCTTTCCATAATATACAAGGAACTCTACTATTATAATAGTAGGGGACCCCCACCACCTCTTTCATTAAACTATCCCCTTTTAAAGAGGATATTATTTCAAAATATTAGTAACCTGTCCGGCACCGACAGTCCGGCCTCCCTCGCGAATAGCAAAACGCAAACCTTCCTCAAGCGCAATGGGTTGGTGCAATTCCACTTCAATAGAAACATTGTCTCCGGGCATAACCATCTCTACTCCTTTTGGAAGTTGAACCTCTCCCGTAACATCTGTTGTACGAAAATAAAATTGAGGACGATACTTATTGTGGAAGGGGGTGTGACGACCTCCTTCTTCCTTTGTAAGGATATATACTTCCGAAGTAAATTTATTGTGAGGAGTAATAGATCCGGGAGCGGAAATAACCATACCGCGACAAACTTGCTCTTTGTTGATACCCCGTAACAATACTCCCACGTTATCTCCAGCTTCGGCTCTGTCCAATAATTTACGATGCATTTCGACCCCGGTAACGGTAGAAGTTAATTTTTCATCTCCCATACCTACAATATCTATAGAGTCTCCTGTCTTACATACTCCTCTCTCAACACGACCGGTACATACCGTACCTCTACCCGTAATAGTAAAAACATCTTCTACAGGCAGCAAAAAAGGCTTGTCTATATCACGAACAGGGTCTGGCATATAATCATCTACCACTTTCATCAATTCGTTGACTTTTTCCACCCACTGAGTCTCTCCATTGAGAGCTCCTAGCGCAGATCCCTGAGTAATAGGAACATTATCTCCATCATATTCATATTTGGAGAGTAATTCGCGTATTTCCATTTCCACCAATTCTAACATCTCAGGATCATCCACCATGTCTACCTTATTCATGAACACTAAGATCTTGGGCACATTCACCTGACGACAAAGCAAAACATGTTCACGTGTCTGAGGCATAAGTCCATCTGTAGCAGCGACTACTAAAATAGATCCATCCATCTGAGCGGCACCGGTAACCATATTTTTGATATAATCCGCGTGACCGGGACAATCTACGTGAGTATAATGACGCTTCCCCGTTTGGTATTCTACGTGAGAAGTATTGATAGTAATTCCTCGCTCTTTTTCTTCCGGAGCATTATCGATTTGATCAAAACGCTTGAGTTCTGCCAACCCCTGTTCCGCTAAAACTTTTGTAATAGCCGCAGTAAGAGTAGTCTTCCCATGGTCCACGTGACCTATTGTTCCGATGGTAAAATTGGGCTTATCCCTCTTGAATGTTTCCTTTGCCATAATCGATAGTTTGTGTTAGTTTTTCAAATTAAATAGTTTGGTCCCTTGAGCCAATGACGGGAATTGAACCCGTGACCTCTTCCTTACCAAGGAAGCGCTCTACCTCTGAGCTACATCGGCCAGATCCTTGAGCGGGAGACGGGATTCGAACCCGCGACATTCAGCTTGGAAGGCTGACGCTCTACCAACTGAGCTACTCCCGCATTTTTCATTCTAAATCCAGAGGCGTGGGGAGAGCAGGATTCGAACCTGCGAAGGTATACACCAACAGATTTACAGTCTGTACTCGTTGGCCGCTTGAGTATCTCCCCAAATTTGTCAAAAGACTGAGCCGGCGAAGGGATTCGAACCCCCGACCCCGAGATTACAAATCACGTGCTCTATCCAGCTGAGCTACACCGGCTTATATATGACCTAGCTATCAGAAAACTATGTATAATAATACAGCTTTCCATAACGGAATGCAAATGTATTAAAGATTTTCACAATATACAAACATTCGACTTGAGAACGTTGCATGAGAGAAGGATGTTAAAATGTTTATAAATCAATATATTGTTTCGTATATTTAGAGTATAATAATAAAAAAACTCGGATCTATGCTCAAAGCACAGCATAAATAAGCTTTAGTGAACTATATATGGAACGTTCTACCAGAAGAAGTGAGTTTTTTAAAAGTTTAAACCCTTAATCTCACTGAGAAGGGATGGAAAAAGAAATAAGAAAAATATATCAAAAAAAGCAGGCAATAAAAGGAAAACCTGCTTACAGTGAAATATCGTTATTTAAGATGATGCTTTTGAGTAACTGGTATGATCTCAGTAATGTAGAAACGAAAAAATTGGTGAAAGAATCCTTGAGCTGCATGCGCTTTTGTGTTTTTCGATTGGAAGATCAGAACCCAAATCCATACAACTCTGTGCAGAGTTCGCAATGAAATAGTAGCCAAAAAGGCATATGAACACTTACTGAAAAAGATCAATAAGGAATTAGAAAAGAATCAGGAGATAGTTAAAATAGAAGTGATAGTAGATGCCAGTATTACAGTGAGGCCCTTTACTCCCAAGGGAGACCCCTAGCTCGTAGTGGAGAATCGAAAGGAAGAGGGGCAAAAGCAAATTAGTCAAAGAAAAGCAAGGATAAAAAAAGAGACTCAATCAGAAGTAGACACTCAAGGAAAATGGCTCAAGAAATCAAGTAAAATCTACTACGGATACAAGAAGCACATAGGGGGGGGGGTAAAAATGGAATGACACTAGCTGCTACATAGCGTAGCAACCAATGAACATGATAGTAGAGGCCTAAAACCATTAATAAACAAACTAGGATATAAACCCAGAGAAGTATATGCAAACAAAAGTTACCAAGATCCAACCAACGTGTCTTACTTTCATAATCAAAGCATCAAATACCTTATACAGAAGAAAGCCTATAGGAACAGCCCTTAAGTAGGATAATTATATTATTCAACAATAATTAGTGAGTAAACCCCGATGGGTAGTAGAACGTACTTTTGGCAGTATAAAGCGTTAGTTTGGATCAGGAAAGACTCGTTATAAAAGATTAGCTCGTGTGCATGCCCAGCATATTATGGAGGCTATGGGCATAATTTGTATCGTTCCCCTGGCATTATTATGCGCTGTCCATAAAAATAGATACAATTAATTAATTCATAATCAATAGTATACCGAACACAATGTGAAAGACTAAATCTACATTTTCTTTAACGAAGTCCATCTAGGAGGCTGAATAAACGTGATTCACTATTAACACAATGGTCTCGAGATTAGTCCGTGTGCTCCTGCCCAGCCTCTTATGGAGGTTATGGAGCATAATTTATATCGTCCCCTGGAATTATTATGAGCTATTCATAAAAACAGATATGATTAATTAGATTATAGTCAATAGTATTTCGAATACGATATGAAAGGAGAAATATCTATCGTCTCCAACGAAGCCCCTCTAGGAGGTTGAATAAATATAATCCACCATAACAAAATGGTCTCGAATCAATCAAATGAAAAAACACTTATGGATTATTTTACCCAGCCTTACAGGGACTTTCATGGTGTTGCAAATGCTTGAAATAGGAACCTTATCAGGAGGAAGAATCTTCATAGAAGATACGGGCGCAAGTAATTATATATCCTCTAACAATCGTGTTTTTGGTATACAGTATCGATACAACTTGAACCCCAGATATTCAATACGTTTAAATTTGAAGCGGGCTGGAATTAGCGACATAGAGCTAAAAACTCAGAGAAATACCGAAAAAACCACTCATAATCCGTTCAAAAATATATCGGAGAAGCCTCAGACGTATTTGATTTCAACCTCTTTGATTTCAACGACGCACAAAAAAAAAGAGCACACCCTTTATATTTGCAGGGATCGGTTTGGTCGGTTATCAACACAAGACTTTTCTGCTCAAGTATCGCAAATTAACGAATGCTAATGGCACGCTTATAAAACTGACGTCCGACACTGATTTAGAAAGAATCAAAAGATCAAAAAACACCACGACCTTTCGCATATAATACTTTTCGGGATCGGGTACAAAAATAAACTTATTTTATAATTGGGTGATCAGCTCTAAAACAGGAATAACGATTACAGGAACGAAAAAAAATGATCATAAAACACCGAAAACCCAACAAACTATTAAAATAAGCTTAAAAAAAGATGCCCCCAAATTGAAATACAAATACAGACTCAGAGCTTCATCGATGAAAAAAAAATTAGGAATACCCAATCTAAAAATTAGTATGTATTCAGGGATTTTCATTCATATAAATCTTCGTCCGACCATCTTGTTATTGTGATTAATAACAACATATGCAAGATTTATTGAATGAAATAGACTTTGATCACCTTCCGCGCCATATAGCTATCATCATGGACGGTAATGGTCGTTGGGCAAAAAAAAGAGGTATGTTACGTACCTTCGGTCACAAAAATGCCAAAGAATCTATCCGAGACACCCTGAGGGCAAGTAAAGATCTAGGGATCCCTTACATCACCCTATATGCTTTCTCCTCGGAGAACTGGAACAGACCTGAAGAAGAAGTCGGAACTTTAATTAGCTTGCTTTGTGATAGCCTAAAGCAAGAATTGGAAGAGCTACAAGACAAAGATATTCGGATTCTGACCATAGGAGATACGAAAAAATTCTCCGAGAGAATCCAACAAGAATTGAATAACATGATTCAATCAACACAATACAACAAAAGCGGTACAATGATCTTAGCCTTGAACTACGGCTCGCAAGACGAAATTATACGAGCCACAAAAGCCATCGCCCGAAAAGTTTGTAACGGAACCCTTAACTTAGATGATATTGATACAAATGCTTTTGAAGAGCACCTTTATACAAAAAATATTCCTGACGTAGATTTGATCATTCGAACCAGCGGAGAACAACGCATAAGCAACTTTTTGCTTTGGCAAGCTGCTTATGCGGAATTATATTTTACAAATGTTTTATGGCCTGATTTTCGAAAAAAAGATTTTTTTGAAGCCATTATAAATTATCAAAAAAGAGAACGTCGATTCGGGAAGATCGGAGTTCAAGTTTAATTCTCCATTTTTATGAAAATAATTCGATTTTTTTTATACTCCCTGCTCATATGCGCCCTACAAAACCTCTCAGCTCAAAAGGATCCTGATACATTTTCGCAACATTCAGAATTCGACTATTACAACAATGTGAAGACTTATATCCTGGGTGATATCGAGATCAAAGGCGTTACCAAATACAGCAAAAATCAAATTTTCGATTTCATCCACCTCCATATTGGAGACGAAATTCAAATCCCGGGGACACGAATCAACTACGCCATCAAGAAATTATGGAGCACCAAGCTTTTCAGCAACGTGGCTATCTATACCAATAAAACAGAACGAAACCGAATCTTCCTGCAGATCCATCTGGAAGGCCTGCCCGAACTATCCTCCGTAGAGGTAACCGGAATCAAAAAATCCATGTTTGAAAAAATCACCAAAGATCGCGGACTAAAATTTGGAACAAAGATCACTGAAGACTTGATCAATACCCTCAAAAACGATATCAAAAAACATTATCTCCATAAAGGATATCTTGACGTGGTCACCACATTCAAAACTACCAAAGACTCGACTGAAAAAACCGTGTTGAAGATCCACGTAGACAAAGGACCTCGCGTCAAAATCAAGGAAATTATCTTTGAAGGTAATAAAGAGTTATTAGATAGCCAACTGCGTAGTGCAATGAACAATACAAAAAGAAAAAGATTCTTCGCCAACATCTTTAAGTCTTCAAAATACATCCCCGAAAAATTTGAAGAAGATCGAAAAAGCATCATTGAAAAATATAAATCCTTAGGATTCAGAGATGCTCGAATCGTTTCGGATTCCATCTGGAAAAAAGATCCTAAAAACTATATTCTGAAAATAAAAGTAGACGAGGGCAAACGATACTTTCTAGGTAATGTCACCTTCGTAGGAAATACCGTATTCAAAAACGAAATACTGAACCAGCTTCTGACCTACAAAAAAGGTGACCCCTACGACCTGATCGGTATTCAAAAAAATGTCTCAGACGGAAAAAACGACACCAGCATCATTTCAGCTTATCTAGAAGAAGGTTATTTGTTCGTAGAAATCATCCCGATAGAAACCTCCGTCAAAGACGACATGATCGATATAGAAATTCGAGTCATGGAAGGAAAAGCGGCCGTTTTCAACAAAGTTACATTTTCAGGAAATACTGTTACGAAAGATCATGTCATTGCTCGAGAGTTAATGACTTACCCGGGAGATTTATTCTCTAAAATTAATATCAAGCGCACCATGTTTCGTTTTGCCCGATCAGGCTTCCTCGAACCGCAAAAGATCACGCCAAATATCAAACCTAGTCTCCTCACCAATACAGTAGATCTTGAATGGAAACTCACCGAAAAAAGCTCCAGCCAGATCCAATTACAAGGCGGTCACGGAGCTGGTCGATTCATCGGAAGTCTCGGCTTGACCTTCGGAAATTTTTCCATCAAAAACCTTTTCAAGGGGAAATCATGGAATCCCATTCCTCAAGGAGACGGCCAAAGGCTTTCTATTTCAGCTCAATCCGGCTCTCACTTTCAATATTACGGTTTCTCCTTTACAGAACCTTGGATAAGTGGTAAAACGCCTACTTCATTGAACTTCGCGCTGAATTATTCAAAAACATCCTTCAGAGACTCGTACTACACCCCTTTTCAAGAATTCGGAAGCACCGGTTTCAATAGCAATTTCAACCCGAAGTACGCCCCATCATATCCCATAGGTAGAAGTTTTTTAAATACCATACGGTTATCCATAGGAATTGACAAACAATTGACTTGGCCGGACGATTATTTTTATCTTTCCTTATCCTCCAAGTACGAACGCTACAATCGTAAAAAAAATGATTTTTTCATCAAAGAATTACCTAAAACAAAAATATCCAATGATCTAAACTATACAGTTTCATTTCGCCGCATTTCCGAAGGTCCAGATCCCATTTTTCCGACCAGTGGCTCAGAATTCGATCTCACCGGAACCTTCACACTTCCCTATTCCCTATTCAAAAAAAATATAGGAACGGACAAATACAAATGGCTTGAATATTACAGACTCAAGTTTCTCGCCTATTGGTACAAAGAGCTTTTAGGGAAGCTTGTGGCCAAAATCGGAGGAGAATTCGGATTCCTCGGATACTACAACTCAGCAAAAGGTGTTCCAGTATTTCAAAGATTTTACCTAGGTGGAACAGGCATATTAAGCTATCAATTGGGAGAAAGAGATTACATCCCTCTAAGAGGATACCCTGACGCTGGTTATCAAGGGACGATCTCCCCTAAAGGTGGAGGAGTAGTGTACAATAAACTACTTACGGAGCTACGTTATCCACTCGTCATAAGCGAAATATCAAAAATATGGGCGCTGGGCTTCTTCGAAGCGGGAAATACAGTAATCGATTATAAAGATTACAAACCTTTTCAATTAAAAAGAGCTATCGGAACAGGCGTGAGGATTTATATGCCGGTTTTCGGTTTTCTGGGGATTGACTTTGGTTATGGCTTTGACAAGCCAGCGAATACTGAGTCAAAATGGCAAACACATTTCATCATAGGACGTAATCTGTAATTCTTTAAAAAAGTAAGGCCATGTCATTCTTAAAAAAACTGTGAGAATGTTGCATGAGAGATGGATTAAAATATTTGTAAATTAATATACTATTTCGTCTATCTGGAGTAGAAAATAAAAAAAACCGGATCTATGCTCAGAAGTACTGCGAAAATAAGCTTTAGTGAACTACATATGGAACGTTCTACCAGAGGAAGTGGCTTTTTCAAAAAATTAAACACCCAGATTCACTGGGAAGGGATGGAGAAAGAAATAAGAAAAATATATCAAAAAGGCCAGGGAATAAAAGTCCAATCTGATTACAGTGGAATATCGTTATATAACGATGATGCTTTTTAGTAACTAGCATGATGTCAGTGATGTAGGAACGGAAGAATTGGTGAAAGAGTCTTTGAGCTGCATGCGATTTTATGATTTCCGATTGGAACATCAGATGCCAGATCATGCGACTCTATGCAGATTTCGAAATAAAATAGTAGCCAAAAAGGCATATGAGTCTTACTGAAAAAGATCAATAAGGAATTAGAAAAGAATCAGGAGATAGTTAAAGCAGGGGTGATAGTAGAAATATCAGTATTACAGTGATTCTATTTGCTCCCAAGGGTCTCCTACCTACGTAGTTGTAGGATCAGAAGGAATAGAAGGAAAAGCAAATCACTCAAAGAAAAGAAAGGGAAAAAAAAGAAACTCAATCAGGAGTAGACACTCAAGGAAAATGGCTCAAGAAATCAGATAAACTCTACTATGGATACAAGAATCACATAGGGGAGATAAAAATGGAATGATACTATCAGTATAATATCGTAGCCTCCAATGAGCATGATAGTAGAGGGCTAAAGCCATTAATAAGAAAACTAGCATATAAACTCAGAGAAGTATCTGCAGAGAAAGGTTATCACTAAGTGCCAGTCAACGTGTCTTACTTTCATAGTCGAGGCATCGAAGATGCCTTATATAGAAGAAACCTATAGGAAACCGCCCCTTAAGTCGGATAGCTATATTATTTAACAAATTAGTGAGTAAAACCAGATGGGTAGTAAAACGTACTTTTGGTAGTATAAAACGTCGGTTCGGATCAGTCAAGGTTCGTTACAAAGGATTATCCTATCTGCAGTCGCAGCTTCTTATGGAGCTATAGCACATAATTTGTATCGTTCCCCTGATCTCATTATACTCTATTCATAAAAATAAATATAATTAATTAATAATTAGTAGTGTTTTAAATACGATGTGAAAGACTAAATCTACATTCTTTTCCAAAGAAGCCATTTAGGAGGATGAATAAACGTAATCCACCCTTAACACAATGACCTCACTATGTGAGGTAGTGATTTTCTCCCTTAGTGCATAAAGGAACTCACTGCAATACTGTCATCTACTATCACTCCTGTTTTAACTATCACCTGATGCTTTTCTAATTCCTTATTAGATCTTCATTCAGTAAGATATCATATGTATTTTTGGCTACTATTTCATTGCAAAATTTGCATAGAATCGTATGATCCAGTTCTAACCTTTCTAATAGAGAAGCATAAAATCACATGCATCCTATGGGTATTTTACCAATTTTTTTAGTTCCTACATCACTGAAATCATCCCAATAACTCAAAAGCGTCATCATAAATAACGATATTCCATTGTAGGTAGTTGAGCTTTTATTCCTAGTCTTTTTGATATATTTTTCTTATTTCTTTCTCTATCCCAGTCCCACTGGACCAATGTGTTAATCTTTTTAAGATTCACTTCTTCTGCTAGAATATCCATGTATAGTTCGCTAAAACTTATTTATGTGGTGCTTCTGAGAAAAAATCCGAATCTTTTTTTAGATTCTAGTCCAGACTATACAAAACAATATATTGATATTACAAATATTTTACCTCCCCTTCTCTTATGCACCTTCTCGATTCTATTCGCATACTTTGGAATGACTGAAGGACATAGAAACAAAAACAAAAATATAGGCAATTCTATCTGTGATAAGCTTTTAGTCTTGGCTGAATTCTATAGCAATCTAAAAATTAATTTCTTCGATCTGAACCCCAAAGCAGTTTTTCTTGTAAAGTTTTGAAATAGCTTTGTTCTTCTTCTTGAATAATGTAGGCATAAAAAGAAGCTTTTTTAATATATAGCTCAGTGTTGATGTTTAGTAAGCTCAGTCTGGTATCCATTGAAAGGGAATAGGTGTCTGCGTGACTGTGAATTTTCAAGCGAATATTTTCGTGATCAGGTATGACCAGCGGACGTGAAAAGAGATTGTGTGGTGCAATGGGGGTGAGGACGAAATTCTTACTCTCTGGGATGATGATGGGACCGCTGCAACTCAAAGAATAACCTGTGGAGCCTGTGGGAGTTGAGATGATCAGTCCGTCAGTCCAATAGGAGGTTAAAAAAACATCGCTTATATAAGCGTCGATGGTCATCATAGAAACCGTCTCTCGGCGTAATATCACTACCTCATTCAAAGCGAAGTTTAGGAAGTCATCGGGCAAGAGGTCTCCTGTGGAAGTTTCTACCCAAAGGAGACTGCGGGGTATAGGGGTAAGCTTTTGATTGAAAATATGGTCTATTTTTTTAATGAAAATATCTTTATTGAAGCTGGCCAAGAAACCCAAATTTCCCGTATTTACTCCTACAATGGGGATACCCAGATCTCTGATCAGTGTGATAGCGGATAAAATGGTTCCGTCTCCGCCGAAGGTGAACATCAGATAAAATTCTTGACACAATTCTTCATGACGGACAAATGTTGGGAGATCTAAATCTTCAAAATCTTCAAAAGACTTTAAAATGGCCAGAAATTTTTTTTCAATGTGGGCTTCTATCGATTGTCTGTGAACATAATCTAAAAACTGTGAAAGATATATTATATTCTTCTTTTCTAATTTTTGTCCGTATATAGCTATTTTCATCATGATATCAGGAGGAAATGCGTCAGGGAAATAAACTGAAAAGAATTTTTTTCAGTTTTATGAAACAGCTTTCAAATTTAATTAAAAACGGATATTGATCAGTTTTTAGTTAGATTTGCCTTTGTTTTTCAAGTATATGCATATGAATCAATCTTTGTTTCCTGCAAAGGTTCTTCTTTTTGGAGAATACAGTATTATGGAAGATTCGAGAGGGCTTTCCATCCCACACGGTTTTTATAAAGGGGCATTTAGGTTTAATTTAGATGTTCAAAATGTTGAGGGTCTATATTCCAATGTTGAACTGAAAAAATATCATGATTTTTTGAAATTTCTGGTTGAAAAAGGAGATTTTCCGGTTCGATTCCACATAGAGGTTTTTCTTCAAGATGTTCAAAAAGGAATGTATTTTCATTCAAATATTCCTAAAGGGTATGGTGTCGGAAGTTCCGGGGCTTTGGTAGCGGCTGTATATGACCGTTATGCTCAGGATAAGTTTTTTTCAGGTGCAGATTTTAATAAGAAGGGAGTGTTTAGGTTAAAGCAGATATTCGGTCAAATGGAATCCTATTTTCACGGAAAAAGTTCCGGAATCGATCCCTTAATATGTTATTTGAAATTGCCTTTGCTAATCCGTTCTTCTACAGATATTTCTGCTATAGGTATCCCTGAAAAACAGCAGGGAAATGGGGCTATTTTTCTGATTGATTCGGGAGCTCCGAGCAGCACCTCGGATATGGTGCAAATTTTCTTTGAAAAATTAAAGCAGGATGGGTTCAGAAAAATGCTGAAGGAGGAATTTATAAAGTGTAATGATGAATGCATAGAGGCTTTTCTCAAAGGGGATTTCAAGCCGTTATTGAAAAACGTGAAACGGCTTTCTATTTGGGCTTATAGTCATTTTCGTCCAATGATTCCAGTTTCTTTGTGGGAGATTTGGGAAGATGGGCTTTTTACAAATGATTATTATCTTAAGTTGTGCGGTTCCGGAGGAGGGGGGTTTTTATTGGGATTCACTTCTGATTATGAGACAGCTAGATATAAACTGAGAGCATATGCACCTGAGGTGATATTCCGATTTTGAAGTTAGGCGTGATCTGAAAATAATAAATTAGAAATGAATAGGAGACATGTCTTTCGAAAAGTAATAGGATTGCTTGCTGTGGTCAGGGGGGCTAATATTTTTTTGTTGGTTGTCACACAATATCTGGTAGTTTATTTTCTTCTTGGAAAGAAAACTTCTTTAAAGGATTTTCTTTACGACAGTTATTTGCACTTATTGATTTTGGCTTCTATTTGTAATGTAGCTGCAGGGTATCTGATCAATGCTTTTTATGATTCGGAAAAAGACAGTATTCATAAACCGCTTCGTGTAAGGATTTATTATTTTGTCGGACAAGCCTTGGTCTTCCGTCTTTATCTTTTACTGAATCTTTTGGCTTTGGGGTTTGGGGCTTTTGTTTCTTGGAAAATATTGATATTTTTTTTATTTTACCAGATCGGAATCTGGTTGTATTCTCACAAAATCAGCAAGAAGACTTTATGGAATAATTTGGTGTCTACCATACTTTCCATAGTTCCGTTTTTTGTCCTTTTCGTACGCTATAAAAATTATGATCTCGGTATTTTCATCTATGCGTCTTTTTTGTTTCTTTTGTTATTGATCAGAGATATATTGAAAGATCTCTCTACACAAAAAGGGGATCTTATTTTTAATTACTCCACGCTTCCGTTGAGATATGGAGAAAAAAATGCAAAATATGTGTTAAGCTCTTTGATTGTTCTTTTTATGCTGAATGCATTGTTATTGGCTTTTTATGTCAAAGAAGAGTTGATGAGATTTTATTTTCTTTCAAGTGTTTTGCTCATAGGTGGATCTTTAGTGTTACTTTGGAATGTATGTTCTGAGATATATTATAAGTTCATTCTAATACTTTACACTGTATTGATTTTTTTGGTATGTGTTGTATCAGTTTGATAAGCGCAAAACGTTTAAATTTAAAGAAATATTTCCTGTGAAAAAGATTTTTCGAACCCCATTACAACATTACGGAGCATCATCGAAAACCAGAAAACCCTTGGTTCGTCGCTCTAAAGCTTCTTCCATTCCTTTCGAAGGGATCATTCGTTTAAATCGTTATTTAGCTCATGCAGGTTTAGCTTCCAGGCGTGAGGCGGATGAATTGATCAAGTCTGGTGTGATACAGGTCAATGGAAAAGTTATTAGCGAATTAGGACATAAAATTTTACCGACGGATCAGGTGAAGTTTGACGGGCGTTATCTCTCTCCGGAGAAGAAAGTGTACATATTGCTTAATAAACCTAAAGGGTTCATTACTACTACTCAAGATGAGAAAGGGCGTAAAACCGTTATGAATCTCGTATCTAAGGCTCCATCCTGCAGAATTTATCCTGTGGGGCGTTTAGATCGTCAGACTACAGGGGTTTTACTTTTAACCAATGATGGAGATTTAGCAAATAAACTTACGCATCCCAAGAATCAAGTCAAGAAAGTATATCATGTGGTGTTGGATAAAAAAGTTAAGAGTTCAGATCTCGAAAAAATCCGGAAAGGTGTTTACCTATCAGAAGGTAAAGCGATAGTAGATACCGTTTCTTATGTGCAAGGTTCCCCGAAAAATGAGCTGGGGCTTGAATTACATATCGGGTGGAATAGAGTAGTGCGACGTATTTTCGAAACACTGGGGTATGAAGTAGACAAGCTCGATCGGGTCTCCCTTGGTGGGTTTACTAATAAGAATGTCAAAAGAGGGCAATGGAGAACTTTGACGCAAAAGGAAATCATTTTTTTGAAGATGCTTTGATGTCTATCTGATAGATCTTGTTAAAGGAAACAATATGATTCGTTTTTATTTTTTTCTTTATCTTTTATTTTTTTTCACTTCATTCCATTTGTACCTTCGATTATAATTCATTATTATAGAACGTTGCATGAGGGAAGAGTTTTAAAATATTTTTAAATCAATATTTTTTTCTTAGATTTAGAGTGAAAAGTAAAAAAGATTCGAATTTATGATCAGAAGTATCGCGATAATAGGCTTTAGTGAGCTATATATAGAAGATTCTACCAGAAGGTAGTAAGTTTTTCAAAAGGTTAAACAACTTGATCCACTGGGAAAGGATGGAGAACGAAATAAGAAAAATATATCAAAAAGGCTAGGTAATAAAAACTAACCTTCTTACAGTGGAATATCGTTATTTAACGATGATGCTTTTGAGTGACGGCTATAATCTCAGTGATGTAGGAACGGAAGAATTGGTGAAAGAATCCTTGAGCTGCATGCGCTTTTTTATTTTTCAATTGGAAGATCAGATCCCAGATCATACGACTCTATGCAGATTTCGCAATGAAATAGTATCCCAAAAGTCATATGAGAGCTTATTGAAAAAGATCAATAAGGAATTAGTAAAGCATCAGGCTATAGTTAAAACAGGCGTGATAGTAGATGCCAGTATTACAGTGAGTCCCTTTTACCTAAGGGAGCTCCTATTATTATCTCCGTAGTGGAGGATCAGAAGGAAGAGGGGCAAAAGCAAATCAGTCAAAAAAAAAGGGTAAAAAAAAGACTCAATCAGAAGTAGATACTCAAGATAAATGGCTCAAGAAATCAGGTAAACTCTACTACGGATACAAGAAGCACATAGGAGCGGATAAAAAATGGAATGATACTAGCTGCTATATAGCGTAGTCGCTAATTAGCATTATAGTAGAGGGCTAAAGGCATTAATAAGCAAACTAGGATATAAACCCAGATAAGTATATGCCGACAAAGGTTATCAAGAGCCAGCCAACATGTCTTACTTTCATAGTCGAGGCATCAAAGACCGTATACAGAAGAAAGCCTATATGAACCGTCCATTAAGTATGGATGGCTATATTATTCAACAATAATTAGTGAGTAAAACCTGATGGGTAGTAGACTACTTTTGGTAGTATAAAACGTTATCTTGGATCAAGAAATGCTCGTTACAAAGAGATTAGATCGTGTGCATGCCCAGCATCTTATGATGGCTATAGCGGATAATTTGTATAGTACCTCTGGCATTATTATGCACTGTCTATAAAAATAGATATATTTAATTAATTTATAATCAACAGTATTTCGAATACAAGGTGAAAGACTAAATCTACATTTTCTCTAACGAGCCCATCTAAGATGGCTGAATAAATGTAATCCACCATTAACACAATGGTCTCGCTATATTATTCAATAAATTAGTGAGTAAAACCCGATAGGAAGTAGAACGTACTTATGGTAGTATAAAGCGTTGGTTTGGATCAGGAAAGGCTCGTTACAAAGGATTAGAGCGTGTACATGCCCAGTATTTTATGGAGGCTATGGCTCATAATTTATACCGTGCCCCTGGCATTATTATGCGCTATTCATAAAATAGACACAATTAATTAATTTATAATCAATAATATTTCGAATATAACATGAAAGACTAAATCTACATCGTCTCTAACGAACCCTATATAAGATAGTTGAATAAACGTAATCCAACATTAACACAATGGTCTCATAAGGATATTCCACTATAAGAAGGTTAATCTTTTATTTCCTGTACTTTTTGATATATTTTTCTTATTTCTTTTTCCATTTCCTTCCCAGTGGATCAAAGTTTTTAACCTTTTGAAAAACTCACTACCTTCTGGTAGAACGTTTCATATATAGTTCACTAAAGCTTATTTGTGCAGTGCTTCTGAGGATAGAGCCAAATTTTTTATTTCCTACTTCAAAGTATACAAAATAATATATTGATTTACAAATATTTTAACCTCCTTATCTTATGAAACGTTCTCACTTTGTGTGATAGTGTCGATCTGATTTAAAAGCTCAATTTTGTACGACAAAAAAAAGACTTGTAATTGTATAAAAAAACACTTTATCAGACAGCTATCTATGGAGTGGGTGCCGTGCTACCCAAGGTTATTAATTATTTGTTTCTAAGGCTTTTCACATCAACCTTGGCACGTAATGAGTATTCGCTTTATACTGACATGTATGCGATCTCTTTCATCATGATCGGTTTTTTGACTTTCGGGATGGAAAGCGCTTATTTCCGCTTTTTATATAAAAAGGAAACGGAAGACCGACGAAAAGTCTTCTCCACGGGAATGATTGCCCTCCTATTGATCTCCTCGTTTTTCTTGGCATTCGGCTTTATCTTCTTGACACCTATCGCCTCCATGGCAGGTTATGAAAAACATCCGGAATATTTTTCAATGTTTTTTTTGATCATTTTTTGTGATACGATTTGCACTCTTCCCATGGCCTGGCTCCGAGCGCATGGCATGCCGGTAAAATATTCGATCGTGCATATCCTCAACGTCTTTATACAATCTTTCATGATTACATACTTGATGGTATGGTCAAATGAACGAGGGGACTTTGAATTACTCAGAGTATTTCTCTCACCTCTGACATTCATCACAAAATACACGGACAAAACAGGGTGTATTTTTTATTCCAATGTAGTGGCTTCATTGACGAGCCTGATTTGTTTATCTCCTTTGTTTCTCAAAATTCATCCAAAAAAATTCAACAGTTCCCTTGCTCTCAAAATGTTAGCTTACGGATCTCCGATCATGTTTGGAACGCTAGCTTTCTCCATCAACGAAAATCTTGATAAACTGCTGATTAAAAGGTGGCTTTCTGACGATGCCAACGGTACCTATGCCGCCTGCTATCGAATCGCATCCTTTATGAGCTTGTATATCACTTTCTTTCGTATAGGGATTGAACCTTTTTTTTTCAAAAAGGCTGAAGATATCGATGCAAAAAAAACTTATGCCGAATTGACTTATCTCTTCACCTTATTGGGCAATATATTTTATGTGCTGATCTGCGCCAATCTGAAATGGATTGTCCAAATCATGATTAATCAAAAATACCATGATGCCTTAATGATCGTCCCAATTGTACTTATGGCCAATCTTTTCTTAGGTATCTATACTAATCTGTCGATAGGTTATAAAGTAACAGACAAACCTATTATCGGAACGTATATTTCCTTGATCGGAGCTTTGGTCACGATTTCCTTCAACCTCTTGCTACTATTGCCCGAAGCAGATTTTATGATCTGTGCCTGGGGAACTCTGGTTTCTTACGGTGCTATGCTGGTGATTTCCTACATATGGGGACAAAAAAATTATCCTGTTCCCTACCTGATTAACAGAATGAGCATCCACATGGGACTAGCAATCTTTACAAGTTACTTCTTGCTTAAAGAAACGGGGATTTTTAACGTTATAGGACAATTCTTATATTTGACCGGAATATTTTTCATCGAAAGAAGCCAAGTGAAAAAAATATTTAAAAAATCAGAATGAAAATAAAAATTATCAATATCTCCGGAAATCCCCTTCCTCAATACAAGAGTCAAGGATCATCAGGAATGGATCTACAGGCGTCCATCGATACTTCCTTGATATTGAATCCATTCGAACGAAAACTGATTCCTACAGGAATAAGTATCGAATTGCCCCAAGGATACGAAGCGCAAATCCGTCCGAGAAGCGGACTGTCTCTCAAGAATGGACTCACTTGCTTAAACAGCCCCGGGACAATCGATTCCGATTATCGTGGAGAAATTATGGTTATTTTGATCAATCTTTCATCAGAAGCTTTTACTATCAAAAATGGAGACCGGATCGCACAAATTGTCATTGCTCCTTACATTTCCGTTGAATGGAAAGAAAGCAACCGACTCAACGAAAACGACCGCGGAAAAAACGGCTTCGGAAGCACCGGAATTTGAAAAAAAAAGTTTATGCCTACTAAATTCACTTCATCATGAAAATCGTTATCCCTATGGCAGGAAAAGGCTCCCGCCTGCGTCCTCATACCCTCACCATTCCTAAACCTTTGATACCTATCGCAGGAAAACCCATCGTACAACGATTGGTGGAAGACATCGCAAAAGCAGTCAAGAAACCTATTGAAGAAATTTCCTTTATTATAGGAGACTTTGGCGAAGAGGTCGAAGACGGACTGATGCAAGTGGCCAAGAACTTGGTCACAAAAGCAAGCGTATATCGTCAAGAACAACCCTTAGGCACGGCACATGCGTTGCTCTGCGCCAAAAATGCTTTTAACGGACCAATGGTTATCGCATTTTCGGACACACTATTTCGCGCCAATTTCGATTTGGATACCAAGGTCGATGGCCTGATTTGGACAAAAGAAGTTAAAAATCCCAATGCTTATGGCGTAGCGAAGTGTGATGCTAAAGGATATATAACGGGATTTGTAGAAAAGCCCACAATCTTTGTTTCGAACAAAGCCATCATCGGCATCTACTACATCAAAGATAGTTCTGTCTTGAAGAACGAAATTCAATATTTAGTCGACCAAAATATCAAAC
Organism: Flavobacteriales bacterium Tduv; assembly: GCA_047528255.1. Classification (GTDB taxonomy): domain Bacteria; phylum Bacteroidota; class Bacteroidia; order Flavobacteriales; family Blattabacteriaceae. The sequence goes on from CP180024.1 coordinate 637,030, forward strand.
AAAACGAGGAATATCAACTCACCGATGCCCTGGAAAACATGAGAAAAAAAGGCGTTCGATTCCTACCAAAGGAAGTTGACGAGTGGATGGACTGCGGAAACAAAAACGCCATAATCGAAACCAATTCCAAAATCCTCGAGTTCGAACGAGGCAAAACAGACCTGATCCATTCCCAAGCATGCATCAAAAACAGCCTGATCATCGCCCCCTGCTTCATTGGCGCTGACGCAATGATTGAAAATAGTAAAATCGGCCCCTACGTTTCCATAGGGAAACATACTATAGTGAAAAACAGCAATATAGAGAGTTCTCTGATACAAGACTACACAAAAATCACCCACGCTAATCTATCCAATTCGATGATAGGAAACAACACTTCTTATATAGGATTATCTAGAGAAATCAGCTTGGGAGATTATTCAGTACTCGGATTTTAATGACAAAGACCCAAAAAGTATGTACCGGAGTAAATTTCATGCACCACTATGGTGCCTTTTAGCTATGAAACTGGCCTGTACAAACCCAAAATCTCTTCCGAGCAAAAAGATAGGTTTGTCACAGATAAATCAAATCATTGATTCTTACCAAAGCGTTCATCCGGAATTTTCTCAAAACATTAGCATCAGCGGAAAAGTAACGATAATAAAAAAAGAAGAAGAGCGAACCCTTTATTCCAATATTCATATACAACCCGGTCAAAAAATATTGGTAAACGCTTATTTTTTAGGATTTCCCGTAGCAAGAGCCCTAATTACACCCAATGAGGTAGCAGCCTATGAGAAAATACAAAAAACCTATTTAAAAAGTGATTTTTCCCTAGCCAATAGGTATCTCAAAACCGACTTTTTTGACTATACCCAACTCGAGAGATTATTTCTGGGAAAATCATTATTCAAATTAGATGGAGAAAACTATCAATTACTCCAAAATCGAACCGATAATCTCTACATCTTGGCTTCTAAAAGCGACATACTGCTCACCCATACGGAAAAAAACGTGAAAGGATATATTCATTCATTGGAAATAGACGGTAATCTCTGCATCAGAAAAGAGTCCGTCAAAAAAGCAGACTCTCCGGAAAGACTTATCATCATCTATGATGATTGGAAAAAAGTAGACAATCAACTCTTCCCCGAGAAAGTTCATATATTCGTTAACGAAAAATCACATCCTGTATTTTCTATAGAAGCCACAAGGATCAAGACTAATTCCCCGATGAACACATCATTTTACATCCCGGAAGAATACAAAGAAAGAAATTGGTAAATGAAGGATAAAGCACACCTCTTATTAGTCGTTATAAAGTTGAGTATCCTTTTTACTTTTCTTGCCGAATCAATGTGGTCTCAAGACAAATCCGCCTTACAAAAGAAAAGCAAAGACCTGAAATCCGAGATACAAAAGCTCAATATACAAGCTCAACAAACAAAAAAAAAAGCTAGGCAAACGTCTCGTTATCTAAACACACTCAACAAAAAAATCTCTGTTCGCACCCAACTCATATCTAATATTGAAAAAGAAAAAAGCCTCATCGAAAACAATATAAATCAACAGCAACATCAAGTATCACAACTAAAAAAAGATCTCTTCACCTTAAAAAGAGAATACAATGAAGTGCTAATAAAACCCTATAAAAATAGGGCCGTTCAACAAAAATTCCTGCTATTATTGTCCTCAAACAACCTTGAACAAGCTTTTAAACGACTGAAGTACCTTGAAAAATACGACGACTTTCAAAAAAAAAGTGCCGAAAAAATCAGCCGAAAACAAGGCCTGTTGATCGCTAGCGTACAAAAGCTACAAGAGAACAAAAAAGAAAAACAAACACTCATCCAACGACGAGAAAAAGAGAAAGGAGAACTTGAATCCGAAACGAAAGAACAAAATAAGCTGATGAGTTCTCTACAAAAAAAGCAAAAAGATTTGGCTATTTCAATCCGAAAGAAACAAGCCAAAGCGAGAAAGTTAGACCAGCAGATTAAAGGATTGATTGCTAATGAAATCCGACTAGCCAAACTCAGAATAAAAAGAAAAATCAAACGGCTAAAAGAAGACCTTTCCAGAAAAGGCCCGGAAATTGCAAAAAAACAAAAGGAAGAAGCCTCCTCTACCCGTCTATTATCTATAGAACAAAGCAAACTAACTTCAGACTTCTCCGAAAATAAAGGAAGGCTCCCTTGGCCGGTATCCCAAGGAACCGTATTGAAACACTTTGGTAAGCAAACCTATCCCGGCCTACAAGGCGTCTATATCGACAACAGTGGAGTAGACATTCTTACCTCAAAAGGAGGCTTGGCAAAAGCCATCTTTCAAGGAACCGTCAGCGCAGTATACTCAATTACCAGCGGCGTGAAAGCCGTATTGATTCAACACGGAAACTATTACAGCGTATACAACAATCTTCAAGAGACTTACGTTCAGAAAGGAAGCAAAGTAAAAATAGGGCAATCCTTAGGCAGGGTATACACTAATTCCAATGAAGAAACTCTACTTAATTTTCAGATCTGGTACAACACTTCAAAGCAAGATCCATCCCATTGGATCAAAGCTTATTAATAATTTTGAGATCATTGTTTTAAGATGAATTAGGTTTATTCAGCCTCCTAGATGGGCTTCGTTAGAGAACGATGTCGATTTAGTCTTTCACCTTGTATTCGAAAATTGTTGATTATAAATTAATTAATCATATCTATTTTATGTACAAAGCATAATAATGCCGGGGAACGATAAAAATTATGTCCATAGCATCCATAATATGCTGAGCATACACATGAATTAATTTTTTGTAACGAACCTTTCCTGATCCAAACCAACGCTTTATACAGCTAAAAGTACGTTCTACTACCCATCGGGGTTTACTCACTAATTTGTTGAATAATATAGCATCCCTACTTAAGGGATGGTTCCTATAGACTTTCTTCTGTATACGGTATTTTATGCCTCGACTATGAAAGTAAGACACGTTGGCTGGTACTTGCTCCCCTTTTTCTGCATATACTTCTATGGGTTTATATCCTAGTTTGTTTATTAATGGCTTTAGCTTTCTACGATCATGCTTCATTAGCAGCTACGCTATGTAGCGCAGCTAGTCTCATTCCATTTTTGTCTACCTCTATGTGCTTCTTGTATCCGTAGTAGATTTCACCTGATTTCTTAAGCCATTTTTTTGAGTGTCTACTCCTGATTGAGTCTCTTTTTTTATCCTTACTTTTTTTGACTGATTTGCTTTTGCCCTCTCCTTCCGATCCGCCACTATGGAGGTAGGAGCTCTCCTTTGGGTGCAAAGGGCCTCACTGTAATACTGGCATCTACTATCACTCCTGTTTTAACTATCGCCTGATGCTTTTCTAGTTCCTTATTGATCTTTTTCAGTAAGCTCTCATATGCCTTTTTGGAAACTATTTCATTGCGAAATCTGCATAAAGTCGTATGAGCTGGGATCTGATCTTCCAATTGAAAACCACAAAAACGCATGCAGCTCAAGGATTCTTTCACTAATTTTTCCGTTCTACATCAGTGAGATCATACTAGTTACTCAAAAACATCATCTTAAATAACGATATCCCACTGTAAACAGGTTGACCTTTTATTCCCTGGACTTTTTGATATATTTTTCTTATTTCTTTCTCCATCCCTTCGCAGTGGATCAAGGTGTTTAACCTTTTGAAAAATTCACTCTTTCTACTAGAACGTTCCATACATAGTTCACTAAAGCTTATTTGTACGGTACTTCTGAGCATAGATCCGAATTTTTTATTTCATTCTCCAAATATACGAAACAATATATTGATTTACAAATATTTTAAACTCCTTATCCCATGCAATGTTCTCGAAGCACATAGGTGTGGATAAAAATGGAATGATACTAGCTGCTACATAGCGTAGAAGACAATGAGCATGATAGTAGCAGACTAAAGTTATTAATAGCAAACTAGGATATAAACGCAGAGAAGTATATGCAAACAAAGGTTACCATGTGCTATCTAACATATTTTACTTTCATAGTCGAGGCATCAAAGACCGTATACAGAAGAAACATATAGGCCCGTCCTTAAGTAGGGGAGTTATATTATTTAACAAATAAGTGAGTAAACCTCGATAGGTAGTAGATCGTACTTTTGACAGTATAAAGCGTTGGTTTAGATCAGAAAAAGCTTACTACAAGAGGATTAGATTGTTTGCATGCCCAGCATATTATGGACGCTATGGATCATAATTTTTATCGTTCCCATGGAATTATTATGCGCTGTCCATAAAAATAGATATAATTAATTAATTTATATCAAAAGTATTTCGAATACAATGTGAAAGGCTAAATCTACGTCATTCTCTAACGAAGCCATCTAGGAGACTGAATAAATGTAATCCACTATTAACACAATGCTCTCACTTTGTGGGATAGTATCTAAAAAAGCCGCCGCTTTAGGCGACTTTTTATTTATAACCTTTTCGATACTTATTGTTTGATACCTAACTCTTTAAGAACATCAGCTGTGATATCTACTCCTTTATTGATCAAAACACATTTTCCGGGGCTACAATCATCTACTCGTGTGATGGTTTTGTCTTTATCGGCTACTTTAGAAATGGCCTCTTCTACTTTTTTATAGACAGGATTCAGGAGTTCGTTTTGTTTTTTTTCCAAGTCTTCAGTTGCTGTTTTTTGATATTTTTCAGCTCTTTTTCGTAGAGAAAACAATTCTTCGCTACGCTTTTTATTTTCGGAAGGTTTTTTTGATGTGGATTCTTGTTCGTATTGTTCAGATTTTTTCTGAAACTGATTTACCAGTTTCTGAAACTCAGCGTCATGGATTTCGGTGAGGTTTTTCAGTTGTTTTTCGGCAGCGGAAAATTCCGGGTTTTTTTGAATGATCTCGGAGCTATTGACGCAAACAATTTTTTGGGGTGTGTTCTGAGCCATTACTGATGCAACTCCTCCGGCTAACAAAAATAGAGTAGGTAAGATGGTGTTTTTTTTCATATAATTTGATTTTAATCGGGTTTCATATGGGTTTATTTTTTATTTCATGCGATTCCTAGTTTTTAAACACATTGATTGTGACGTCAAATTTAGGATCTGAATACAACATATTCAAACTTCTGACCTTGTCAAAGAAAAAAACGTAACTTTTGAATTGGGCTACTTTTTTGATTATATCAAGAACGTTTCATGAGAGAATTTGATCTAAATATTTTTAAATCAATATATTATTTCGTGTATTTGGAGTAGAAAATAAAAAATTAAGATCTATGCTCAGAAGCATCTCACAAAATAAACTTTAGTGAAATATATATGAAACGTTCTACTAGAAGGAGTGACTTTTTCAAAAGGTTAAACACCTTGATCCACTGGGAAGAGATGGAGAAAGAGATAAAAAAAATATATCAAAAAGTCCAGGGCCTAAACGGCCAACCTTTTTACAGTAAAATATCGTTATTTAAGATGATGCTTTTGAGTAACTGGTATAATCTCAGTGATGTAGGAATGGAAGAATTGGTAAAAGAATCCTTGAGCTGCATGTACTTTTGTGGTTTTCGATTGGAAGATCAGATCCTAGATCATACGCCTCTATGCATATTGCGCAATGCAATAGTAGCCAAAAAGGCATATGAGCTTTTACTGAAAAAGATAAATAAGGAATTAGAAAAGTATCAGGCGATAGTTAAAACAGGAGTGATAGTAGATGTCAGTATGACAGTGAATCCCTTTGCTCCAAAGGGAGCTCCTACCTACGTAGTGGAGGATCGGAAGAAAGAGGGGGAAAAGCAAATCAGTCAAAGAAAAGCAAGGGTAAAAAAAAAGACTCAATCAGGAGTAGACACTCAAGGAAAATAGCTCAAAAAATCAGGTAAACTCTACTACAGATACAAGAAGCATATAGGGGAGGATAAAAATGGAAGGATACTAGCAGTACATAGTGTAGCCGCCAATGAGCATGATAGTAGAGGGTTAAAGCCATTAATAAACAAACTAGGATATAAATATAGAGAAGTATATACGGACATAGGTTATAAAGTTCCAGTCAACGTGTCTTACTGTCATAGTCGAGGCATAAAAGACCGTATACAGAAGAAAACCTATAAGAACTGCCCTTAAATAGGATAGCTATATTATTCAACAAATTAGTGAGTAAAACCAAATGGGTAATAGAACGTACTATTGGAAGTATAAAGCGTTGGTTTGGAACAGGAAAGGCTCGTTACAAAGAATTATCTCGTATACATGCCCAGCATCTTATTATGGATATAGAGCATAATTTGTATCGTTTCCCTGCTATTATTATTAGCTGTTCATAAAAATAGATATAGTTAATTAATTTATAATTAATAGTATTTCGAATACAATGTGAAAAACTAAATCTACATCATCTCCAACGAAGCCATTTAGAAGGCTGAATAAACGTAATTCAGCATTAACACAATAGTCTCAGTTTTTTATTCGAGAGGCTTAGTATTCGTGAGGTGATCGGCTTGTCGGAATTTTATCGATCGATTTCTTCGGATTAGCTCGGTAGATGCTACCTTTGCTTTCAGTAAGGGATTTGAAGAAAAATATTGATCTGGAAAAAAAGGGTATTCTGTTAGTAAATTTAGGTTCTCCGAATTCTCCTTCTTCTGCTGATGTGAAGAGGTATCTCCGAGAGTTTTTGTCTGACAGTCGGGTGGTCACAGCTCCTTACTTGATTCGAAAATTTATCGTTGAGGCATTGATATTGCCCAGGAGACCGAAGCGTTCGGCTGAAGCTTATCAAAAGATATGGTTGGCTGAGGGATCTCCGCTTATCGTGATTTCTCAACGGTTGAAGGAAGCGTTGTCTGAACGTCTTCCCGTTCCGATTTCTTTGAGTATGCGTTATGGAAATCCCACTATACCTTCGGGGTTGAATGATCTTTATGAACAGGGAATTTGGGATGTATTGATTTTTCCGTTATATCCGCAGTATGCGATGAGCACTTCCGAAAGTGTGATAGTTGAAGTTCTTCGTATACGGAAAAAGTATTTTAGGAATATGAAGATTTCTTTTTTTCCGCCTTTTTATCGTTTTCAGAGGTATCTCGATGCTTTCGAGGAGAGTATCCTTGCTGTCTTGCCTGAAAGAGTAGACCATATTTTGTTTTCTTATCATGGTGTGCCTGAGAAACATATTTATAAAACAGACAGGACGGGGCATTGCAAGATCGATGATGTTTGTTGTGGAGCAGCTTCTGAAGCTCATGTTTATTGCTATCGTCATCAGTGTTATGAGACGACTCGAGGGGTTGTGGCTCGGCTCGGATTTCCTTCGGCTCGGTATTCTACTTCTTTTCAGTCGCGATTGGGTAATGATGCTTGGCTTAGACCGTATACGGATGAGATTTTGAAGAGCCTTGCGGATTCCGGTGTGAGAAATCTTGCCGTGGTGGCTCCTGCCTTTACTACAGATTGTTTGGAGACGCTTGAGGAGATTGCTATAGGAGGGAAGTCAATTTTTTTACAGGCTGGCGGTGAGAATTTTACCTACATCCCTTGTCTGAACACTCGCGAGGCGTGGGTAAAAACCCTTTCGTATTGGTGTAAGGCATGGTTGGAGAAGGGTGAGCTTTTCGGATAATATTTTTTATCCGCCCATAACTTATGATTAGAGTCATTGAATAAAAAATATAAATTCGAGGTATGGACTTGCGAAATATTTTTGACATGCCTCACGACTAAAAGCGATTGAAACTTGGTGATTCACAATACGGAAGCATCTCATTAACTGTGTAACTTGAAAAGTTATTCTAAATAATTTTGAATTATTGAAAGCTCAAAAATGTTCGATAATAACTTTAACTATTACATAGTTATAACTCGAGACCATTATGTTAATTATGGATTACGTTTATTCAACCTCCTAGATGCATTTCGTTGGATAAAATGTAACATTAGTCTTTCATATTAGTATTCGAAAATTATTGATTATAAGTTAATTAAGTATATCTGTTTTTATGAACAGCTCATAATAATGCCAGGGATACGATAGAAATTATGAGCCATAGCCTCCATAAGATGCTTGGCATTCACACAATCTAATCGTTTGTAACGCTCCTTTACTAATATAAACCAACACTTTATACTACCAAAAGTACGTTCTACTACCCATCAGGTTTTACTTACTAATTTGTTGAATAAATAGATATACCTACTTAAGGGATGATTTCTATAGGCTTTCTTCTGTATACTGTCTTTGATCCTCGACCATGAAAGTAAGATACGAGACCATTGTGTTAATGGTAGATTATCTTATTCAGCCATCCTAGATAGCTTCGTTAGAGACGATATAGATTTAGTCTTTCATATTATATTCGAAATACTATTGATTATAAATTAATTAACTATATATTATTATGAACAATGCATAACAATTGCAGGGACCAATACAAATTATTCTCCATAGCCTCATAAGATACTGGGCATGGACACGAGAACTAATCCTTTGTAACGAGCCTTTCCTGTTCCAAACCAACGCATTATACTTCAAAAAGGACGTCCTACTACTCATCGGTAAGTACTCACTAATTATGTTGAATAATATAGCTATCCTACTTAAGGGCCGGTTCCAATAGGATTTTTTCTATATACGGTCTTTGATTCCTCTACTATGAAAGTAAGACACTTAGCTGGTACTTGCTAACATTTGTCTGCATATACTTCTCCGGGTTTATATGTTAGTTTGTTTATTAATGGTTTTAATCTACTATCATGCTTATTGGCAGCCACGCTATGTATTGCTAGTCTTATTCCATTTTTATCCCCCACTATGTGCTTCTTGTATCCATAGTAGAGTTTACCTAATTTATTGAACCATATTCCTTGAATATCTACTCCTGATTTAGTCTCTTTTTTATCCTTTCTTTTCTTTGATTGATTTGCTTTTTCCTCTCTTCCTTCCGATCTTCCAGTACGTAAGTAGGATCACCCTTGGTGAGCAAGGGGACTCACTGTAATAACAGCATCTATCATCACTCCTGTTTTTTAATTATCTCCTGATGATTTTCTAACTCCTTATTGATGTTTTTCAGTAAGAACTCATATTCCTTTTTGGCTACTATTTCATTACAAAATCTGCATAGAATCGTATAATTTGTAATCTGATTTTCCAATCGGAAACAACAAAAACGCATGCAGCTCAAGGATTTTTTCACCAATTCTTCTGTTCCTACATCACTGAGATCATACCAGTGACTTAAAAACATCATCTTAAATAACGATATTTCACTGTAAGCCGGTTGGCCTTTTATTTCTTGGCTTTTTGATATATTTTTCTTATTTCTTTCTCCATCCCTTTCCAGTGGATCACTGGTTTTTAACTTTTAAAAAATTCACTCCTTCTGGTAGAACGTCCATATATAGTTCACTAAAGCTTATTTGTGCTATGCTTCTGAGCATAGAAGCCAGATTTTTTTATTTTCTATTCCAGAATATACGAAACAATATATTAAAGTATAAATACTTTAACCTCCTTCTCTCATGCAACGTTCTCAAAGAATCAATCAGGAGTAGACACTCAAGGAAAATGGCTCAATAAATCAGGTAAACTCCACTACGGATACAAAAAGCACATAGGAGGGGATAAAAATGGAATAATACTACCAAATCATACCAGTGACTCAAAAATATCATCTTAAATAACGATATTCCACTGTATGCAGGTTGACCTTTTGTTCCTTGGTCTTTTGATATATTTTTCTTATTTCTTTTTCTATCCCTTCCCAGTCGATCACTGGATGTTTAACCTTTTTGAAAAACTCACTCCTTCTGGTAGAACGTTCCATATATAGTTCATTAAAGCTTATTTGTGCGGTGTTTCTGAGCATAGAGCTGAATTTTTTTTATTTTATACTTAAAATATTACGAAACAATATATTAATATACAAATATTTTAACCTCCTTCTCCCATGCAACGTTCTCGATATATAGTTCACTAAAGCTTATTTGCGTGGTTCTTCTTAGCATAGAGCCAATTTTTTTATTTCCTACTCCAGGTATACGAAATAATATATTGATTTACAAATATTTTAAAAGCATTCTCTCATGCAACGTTCTCGAAGTCCATCTAGGATGGTTGAATAACCGTAATCCACCATTAACAGAATGGGTTCGATACTTCTGCGTTTGTAGAATTCAAAAAAAAAGGCTCTTTTTTTATAAGAATGAATTTTATTCGTTTTTTCTTATCATTAGACTTTGCTTTCGATCTTTCGAAAGACGATGCCTTGTTCTTTAAAGTAATCCAAAAGTACTAAACTATTATCTATAATATTTCCTTTGAGAATCTCTTTTGAGAGGGAGTTCAACACATCGTGCTGAATGACTCGTTTTAGCGGGCGCGCTCCGAAATGAGGGTCATAGCCTTTCTCTGAAAGATATTCGATGGCTTCCGGTGTGTATTCCAAAGTGATTTCTCTTTGAGAGAGAAGCTCGGTGAGCTTTTTCAATTGCAATTGCACGATGTGTCGGATTTCTTCTCGGGTCAAAAGTGTAAACAGAACGATTTCGTCAATGCGGTTCAAAAATTCCGGTCGTACGACATTTTTCAAGAGATCGATCAACTGTTCTTTGATACTTTCTACTAATCGATCTGAGGAGATATTGTTTGGGCGGTCAAAATTTTCTCGGATTATATCCGCTCCGATGTTGGAGGTAATGATGATGATGGTGTTTTTGAAATTCACCGTGCGCCCTTTGTTGTCTGTCAAACGGCCATCATCGAGCACCTGCAATAGAATATTGAAAGTGTCAGGATGGGCTTTTTCGATTTCGTCGAGAAGAATAACGGAATACGGGCGACGGCGTATAGCTTCGGTGAGTTGTCCTCCTTCGTCATAGCCTACGTATCCGGGAGGCGCTCCGATGAGTCGGCTCACTGAATGTCGCTCTTGGTATTCGCTCATATCTATGCGTACCATATTGTTTTCGTCGTCAAAGAGGTATTCAGCCAGGGCTTTAGCTAATTCCGTTTTTCCTACGCCTGTAGTTCCCATGAACAGGAAGGAACCTATGGGGCGTTTTTCGTCTTGCAGACCTGCGCGTGAGCGTCGTATAGCGTCGGATACTGCTTCTATGGCTTGATTTTGTCCGATGATGCGATGGTGTAATTCGTCTTCGAGTCCGATAAGTTTTTCGCACTCACTTTGCAACATTTTTGTCACCGGGATTCCAGTCCATTTGGAGACTACTTCTGCAATGTCTTCTCGGGTAACTTCCTCTTGAATCATTTTTTTGTCTCGATATTTCCGGTGGAGTTTTTCTTCCAGAGTCTTGGCCTTTATTTCTTCTTCTTTGATCTTTCCGTATCTGAGTTCGGCTACCTTGCCGTAATCTCCGGTACGTTCAGCTTGTTCGGCTTCAAATTTGAAACCTTCGATATTTTCTTTGGCTTTTTGTATATCTTCCACCAATTCTTTTTCTCCTTGCCATTTGGCGTTGAGCTCGTTGCGATCTTCATTAAGCTGGAAGAGTTCGCCTTTAAGCTCAGCGAGTTGTTTTTCGTCGTTTTCTCTCTTGATAGCTTCGATTTGAATTTCGAGCTGCATGATTTTACGATCCAAAGTGTCGAGCTCCTCGGGTTTGGAATTGATCTCCATGCGGAGTTTGGAAGCGGCTTCGTCGATAAGGTCGATGGCTTTATCGGGTAGAAATCTTTCGCTGATGTAACGTTGAGAAAGTTCTACCGCGGAAATGATAGCTTCATCTTTGATGCGGACTTTATGATGGGTCTCGTATTTTTCTTTAATGCCGCGCAGGATAGATATGGCAGATGTGGTGTCTGGTTCGTCGACATAGACTTGTTGAAATCTCCGTTCGAGAGCTTTGTCTTTTTCAAAATACTTCTGATACTCGTTGAGTGTGGTGGCTCCGATAGTTCGCAGCTCTCCTCGCGCCAGGGCAGGTTTGAGAATGTTTGCGGCATCCATGGCTCCTTCACCGCCTCCGGCTCCTACAAGAGTATGGATTTCGTCCATGAACAAGATGATTTTTCCGGTGGATTGGATTACTTCTTTGATTACACCTTTGAGTCGTTCTTCAAATTCTCCTTTGTATTTAGCGCCAGCGATCACTGCTGATATGTCTAGTGAAAAAACTTCTTTGTCTCTCAGGTTTTCGGGAACATCACCGTTGATAATGCGATGGGCCAAGCCTTCGGCGATAGCTGTTTTCCCTACACCGGGCTCTCCGATGAGGATGGGGTTATTTTTGGTGCGTCGGGACAGGATTTGCAGTACGCGCCGGATTTCTTCATCGCGTCCAATGACAGGGTCGAGTTTGCCTTCGCGGGCCAATTGGTTGAGATTTTTAGCATACTCAGCTAGGGAATTATAGGTTCTCTCAGAAGATTGGGAGGTGACGTTTCCGTCTTTTTTTCGAATTTCTTCAATAATTTTCTTAAGGTCTTTTTCGACGATCCCTTGTTCTTTCAGAAACTGGGAAGTGGCGTCTCCGCTTTTTAAAATGGCCCAGAGTAAGTGTTCGATAGAGATGAATTCGTCATTTAGTTCTTTGGCAAGTGTTTCGGCATCGTTAAATACTTGTATAGCCTGTATACTCAGATGTTGTGTTAAGGAACCTCTAACTTTTGGGAGATTGTTCATCAGTCGATCCAAACCTTGATCGAGGGATTGAAGGCTAGCTTTAAGTTTTTTCAGTATGAAGGGTATAAAGTTTTCGTCGACTTTTATTATACCCTTGAGAATATGGGATGAGTCGATTGATTGGTGGCTTTGGGTCAGAGCTATTTGTTGGGCTTGTTGTATAGCCTCTTGTGATTTTATTGTTAACTTATTTATATTCATAGTAATTATGGGTTAATAATCTTTTGATCGCTTCTGATTCAGATCAGATTCCAAGATTTTATTTAAAATAAATAAAGATTTTTTATCTGATTTATTTGAAATAATTCACTCGAATAATAACAAAAAGACATGTTTTATTTTTTTTCAAGTTTGGATTATGCCCAGGTTGAATTTCTCTCGGATTGGGGAATGATTGGCTGCCTCGATTCCAAGGCTGATCCACAAGCGAGTGTCTAGGGGGTCGATGATGGCATCTGTCCACAATCGTGCGGCAGCGTAATGGGGGGTGGTCTGTCGTTGATAGTCTTCGGTTATTTTTTTCAAAAGTTGTTCTTCAACGGCTTTGTTCAATTTTTCTCCTTTGGAGGTTAAACGTTTTTTTTTGATTTGAAGCAAAACCTGAGCTGCTTGCGGGCCTCCCATGACGGCTAATTCAGCTGAAGGCCAAGAGACAATCAGTCGAGGGTCGTACGCCTTACCGCACATGGCATAGTTACCTGCACCATAAGAGTTTCCGATGAGAATGGTGAACTTGGGGACTACTGAGTTGGCCACAGCATTGACCATTTTTGCGCCGTCTTTGATGATGCCTCCGTGTTCGGCTCTTGACCCTACCATAAAGCCTGTCACGTCTTGCAGAAAAACCAGGGGGATTTTTTTTTGGTTGCAGTTAGCGATGAACCGTGCTGTTTTGTCTGCTGAGTCGGAGTAGATCACGCCACCAAATTGCATTTCTTTTTTTACGGTTTTGGTTATCTTACGTTGGTTGGCTACGATACCTACAGCCCATCCGTCTATTCGAGCATAGCAGCATATTATGGCTTTTCCGTAGTCAGCTTTGTATTCTTCGTAAAAGGAACCATCGATCAAATGGTTTAAGATCTCATGCATGTCGTAGGATTCGGTACGGGAAACTGGCAAGAGACCGTAGATTTTTTGTGGGTTTTTCTTGGGAAGGGTGGGATGTTTTCGGTTGAATCCAGCTTTTTCGAAGTTTCCGAATTTTTCGATGATATTTTTGATTTTGTCTAGGGCTTCTTTGTCATTTTTGGCTTTGTAATCGGTAACTCCAGAGATTTCGCAATGGGTGGTTGCTCCTCCGAGTTGTTCGTTGTCGATATCTTCTCCGATGGCGGCTTTTACGAGGTAGGAGCCGGCTAAAAAGATAGTCCCGGTTTTTTCTACGATCAGAGCTTCATCGCTCATGATAGGGAGGTAGGCTCCGCCTGCTACACAGTTTCCCATGACTGCCGCGATCTGGGGAATACCTAAGGCACTCATCCGGGCGTTGTTTCTGAAAATACGACCAAAATGTTCTTTGTCAGGGAAAATTTCGTCTTGCATGGGGAGGTAAACGCCGGAGCTATCAACTAAATAGATGATAGGTAGTCGGTTTTCCATAGCAATCTCTTGTGCACGTAGATTTTTCTTGGCGGTGATAGGGAACCATGCTCCGGCTTTTACCGTTGCGTCATTGGCTACGACGAGGCATAATCTGTTTTTAATATATCCGAGCTTTACAATAACGCCTGCTGCGGGGCATCCTCCGTGGACTTCGTACATTTCGTAGCCGGCGAAGGCTCCGATTTCGATGGATGGACGGTCTTTTTCGAGTAGATAAGCGATACGCTCTCGGGCAGTCATCTTTCCTTTGGAGTGTTCTTTTTCAATCTTTTGTTTGTCAACACCTTGTTTGATCTGTTTGAGCTTCCGATTGAGTTCGGAAACCAAAAGTTTATTGTGATTTTCTCTTTGGTTGAATAAAATGTGCACGACTGATTTTTTGGCACCTAAAGCTAGCCATTTTATGGAATAATTGATAGTGGGAAATCATTATTTTAAGGTGAATTACGTTTATTTAGTCTCCTAGATCAGTTCTCATTAGAAAACGATGAAGATTTAATCTTTCATATTTTATTCGAAATAACTATTGATTAGGAATTAATTAATCACATTTATTTTTATGAACAGCTCATAATGATCCCAGGGGGAACGATATAAATCATAAACCGAGACCATTGTGTTAATGGTCTATTACATTTATTCATCCATCCTAGATGGCTTCGTTAGAGAAAATGTAGATCTTAGTCTTTCATATTGCATTCAAAATACTGTTGATTATAAGTTAATTAACTTATATTTATTCTTACTAGAAAGCCCATAATAATTCCAGGGCTACGATACAAATTATGCGCCATAGACTCCATAAGATGCTGGGCATGCACACGAGCTAATCCTTTGTAACGAGCCTTTCCTAATCAAAACCAACGATTTATACTGCCAAAAGTGCGTTCTACTACCTATCAGGTTTACTCACTAATTTGTTGAATAATATAGCTACCCTACTTAAGAGAGGGTTCCTATGGAATTTATTCTGTATACGGTCTTTAATTCCTCTACTATGAAAGTGAGACACGTTGGCAAGCAGTTGGTAACCTTTGTCTACATATACTTCTCTGGGGGTTTATATCCTAGTTTTCTTATTAATGGATTTAGCCCTCTACTATCATACTCATTGGCGGCTACGCTATCTACTGCTAGTATCATTCCATTTTTATCCACCTCTATGTTCTTTTTGTATCCGTAGTAGCGTTTACCTGATTCTTGATCCATTTTCCTTGAATATCTACTCCTGATTGAGTCTCTTTTTTTTACCCTTGCTTTTTTTTGACTGATTTGATTTTCCCTCTTCCTTCCGATCCTCCACTACGTAGGTAGGATCTTCCTTGGAAGCAAGGCGACTCACTTTAATACTGGTATCTACTATCACTCCTTTTTTAACTATCGCCTGATGCATTTCTAATTTCTTATTGATCTTTATCAGTAAACGCTCATATTCTTTTTTGGATACTATTTCATTTCGAAATCTGCATAGAGTCGTGAGAACGTTGCATGAGAGAAGGAGGTTAAAGTATTTGTAAATCAATATATTCTTTCGTATATTTGGAATAGAAAATAAAAAATCCGGCTCTATGCTCAGAAGCACCGCTCAAATAAGCCTTAGTGAATTATATATAAAGCCTTCTACCAGAAGGAGTTGTTGTTTAAAAGCTTAAACACCTTGATCTACTGGGAAGGGATGGAAAAAGAAATAAAAAAATATATCAAAAAGACCAGGAAATAAAAGACCAACCTGCTTACAGTGGAATATTGTTATTTACGATGATGCTTTTGAGTCACTGGTATGATCTTAGTGATATAGAAACGGAGAATTAATGAAAGAATCTTTTAACTTCATGATCTTTTACGCTTTTCGATTGGAAAATCAGATTCCAGATCATACGACGAAACCATTGTGTTAATAGTGGATTACGTTTATTCAGCCCCCTATATGGGGCTCGTTAGAGAAAACGTAGATTTAGTTTTTCACATTCTGTTCGAAAAATATTAATTATAAATTAATTAATTATATCTATTTTTATGAACAGCTCATAATAATTCCAGGGACACGATACAAATTATCCGTCATATCTTCCATAAGATGCTGGGCCTGCACACAAGCTAATCCTTTGTAACGAGACTTTCCGGATCCAAACCAACGATTTATACTGCCAAAAGTACGTTCTACTACCCATATCGGATAGTACTCGCTAATTTATTGAATAATATAGCTATCCTACTTAAGGAATGGTTCCTATAGGCATTCTTCTGTATACGGTATTTGATACCTCGACTATAAAAGTAAGACACGTTGACTGGTACTTGGTAACATTTGTCTGCATATATTTCTCTGGATTTATATCCTAGTTTGCTTATTAATGGATTTAGCCCTATACTATCATACTTATATTAGTTGCTACGGCTATGTACAGATGTATCATCCTATTTTTATCCACCCCTATGTGCTTCTTGTTTCCTTAGTAGAGTTTACCTGATTTTTTGAGAGATTTTCCTTGAGTGTCTACTCTTGATTGAGTCTCCTTTTTTACTCTTGCTTTTCTTTGAGTGATTTGCTTTTCGCCCATCTTCCTTCCGATCTTCCACCACGTAGGTAGAAGATCTCTTGGGAGCAAAGGGTTTCACTGTAATACTGGACATCTACTGTCACTCCTATTTTAACTATAGCCTGAAGTTTTTCTAATTCCTTATTGATCTTTTTCAATAAGCTCCCATATGCCTTTTTGGCTACTGTTTCATTGCGAAATTTGCATAGAATCGTATGATTTGGAATCTGATCTTTCAATCGAAAACCACAAAAGCGCATGCCGCTCAATGATTCTTTCAACAATTCTTCCGTTCCTACATCACTGAGATCATACCAGTGACTCAAAAGCATCATTTTAAATAAAGATATTCCAATGTAAGCAGGTTTACCTTTATTCCCTGGCCTTTTTTATATATTTTTCATACTTTCTTTTTATATCCCTTCCCAGTGGATCAAGGTTTTTAAGCTTTAAAAAGCTAACTATTTCTGATAGAGCGTTTTATATATAATTCACTAAGGCTTATTTGAGCGGTGCTTCTGAGTATAGAGCCGAATTTTTTCATTTTATACTCCAAATATACGAAATAATATATTGATTTAAAAATATTTTAACCTAATTCTCCCATGCGACGTTCTCAGACCTTATACAGAAGAAAGCTTATAGGACTCATACCTTAAGTAAGGTAACTATATTATTCATATATAATTAGTAACTAAACCCCGATGGGTAGTAGAACCTACTTTTGACAGTATAAAAAGTTGGTTTGGATCAGGAAAGGCTCGTTACAAAGGATTAGCTCGTTGCCCAACATCTTATGGATGTTATAGCGTATAATTTGTATCGTGTCCCCGACATTATTATCGCTTTTCATAAAAAAAATATATAATTAATTTATAATCAATAGTATTTTGAATAAAATATAAAAAACTAAATCTCCATTGTATCTAATGAAGACGATCTAATATGACTGAATAAATGTATTCAATATTAATATAATGGTTCCGAAATAATGTGTTATTTTACATTTTTTTAATCATATTCTCTCATGCAACGTTCTCATCTCGATCTTCTTCTAAAAGAGCCTTCTAGAACCTAGATATAAAAATATTTCTTCTTATACCTCGTAAAGGTTTACGATTTTTCTATCGTATAGAGGGTCTCTACCGGGTGAATCTTTTCGCTGGTGAAGCGCAATCGCACTTTGGGATATTTTTTTTGTGCCATTTCGATGCTGAAGGCCGATTCGGCCAGAAATACCGGTTGTCCTTCTTTATCTTCAGCCAAGAAGCTTTGTTTGATTCGTTTGAATTCCTGAAAATGTAGTTCTTTTTCATCGTCAACCTCTATCCAACAAGCTTTATAAACGGACAGAGGCTCGTAGGTGCATTTAGCCCCGTATTCATGTTCGAGACGGTATTGGATCACGTCGTATTGCAGTGCTCCTACGGTACCGATGATTTTTCTTCTGGTTTTTTCGAGCGTGAAAAGCTGTGCTACACCTTCATCCATCAGTTGGTTAATGCCCTTTTCAAGCTGTTTAGATTTCATCGGGTCGACATTGTTAATGTATCGGAAGTGTTCGGGGGAGAAACTCGGGATCCCATTGAATCGGAGGATTTCTCCTTCGGTGAGTGTGTCGCCTATTTTAAAATTTCCAGTGTCGTGTAATCCGATAATATCTCCCGGAAAGCTTTGCTCAACAAGCTGTTTTTTTTCGGCAAAAAAGGTATTGGGGTTGGCGTATTTGAATTTTTTTCTCAAGCGTACATGTAAATAAGACGTGTTGCGTTTGAAGACGCCTGAAGCTATTTTCAAGAAAGCAATACGATTGCGGTGTTTCGGATCCATGTTGGCGTGGATCTTGAAAATAAAGCCGGTGAAGGATTCTTCCTCGGCTCTTATCAGGCGTTTTTCACCGGCTTTGGGAAGCGGAGCGGGAGCGATTTCAATGAAGGCGTCCAATAGTTCACGTATACCGAAATTGTTCAATGCCGAACCGAAAAAAACTGGTTGCAATTCCGCTTTCAAATAAGCTTCTCGTTCAAATAGAGGATATACTTCGCGGATAAATTGTAAATCCTCTCGCAATTTTTCTGCCGCATCATTCCCTATGTATATGTACAATTTCGGATCGTGGAGATCTATCAATTCGATAGCAGTCTCTATTTTTTGCTTTTTTTTTCCAGAAAAGAGCAAAATATTTTTCTTCCATAGGTTATAGATACCTTGAAAGTCAATCCCCATACCGATAGGCCAGGAAAGCGGAACGATGTTAAAGCCTAATTTCTCTTCCAAGTCATCGAGAAGATTAAAGGCTCCTTTGCCATCTCGATCAAGTTTATTGATAAATACGATGATCGGGATGTTACGCATCCGACATACTTCTACCAATTTTTCGGTCTGTTCTTCTACGCCTTTCGCTACATCTATCACAACGATGACGCTATCAACGGCTGTGAGAGTGCGGAAGGTTTCTTCCACGAAATCTTTGTGCCCCGGAGTGTCTAATATGTTAATTTTCTTGTTTTTATATTCAAAACTCAATACCGAGGTGCTTACCGATATACCGCGCTGGCGTTCGATCTCCATAAAATCGGATGCGGCGGATCTTTTAACTTTATTGCTTTTTACTGCTCCGGCTTCTTGTATAGCTCCCCCAAAAAGCAAAAATTTTTCAGTCAAGGTCGTCTTTCCCGAATCAGGATGTGAGATTATTCCGAAAGTCTTTCGGCGCGCGATTTCTTCTTTAAAGTCCATGGATAAAGGTCGTTTTTTAGATGCTTGCAAAGATACTTGGTTGGCCGGAAACTTTTTTAAGTATGGTTAAAAAAAAGGCTTTAGGTTGGGTCCCCCTCCCTGAAAAGGGATAGAATAAGGTGCCCCTTTTGGGGTTTTCTATCCCCAAGGAATTCCGATAATGATGCTATCCAATAGCACAGAGAAAAATAGAGGCGAAAGAAAAATCGAGATCATTGTTTTAATGATGAGACAACATTTCATTAACTGAGAACGTTGCGTAAGCAAAATTGTTTTAAATAATTATAAATTAATATATTATTTCGTCTATTTGGAATAGAAAATAAAAAATCCGGCTCTATGCTCAGAAGTACTTCGAAATAACCTTTAGCAAACTGTATATAGAACGATACCATTGTGTTAATGGTGGATTACCTTTATTCACCTCTTAGGTGGTATTCGTTAGAGACGATGTAGATTTAGTCTTTCATATTGTATTTTAAAACTACTGATTATAAATTAATTAATTATATTTATTTTTATGAAAAGCTCATAATAATACCACGGGCACAATACAAATTATGCGCCATAACCTCCATAAGATCCTGGGGAACGAGCTAATCCTTTGTGACGAGCCTTGCCTGATCTAAACCTACGCTTTATACTACCAAAAGTACGTTCTACTACCCATCGGTTTTACTCACTAATTTGTTGAATAATATAGTTATCCTACTTAAAGAACGCTTCCTATAGCCTTTCTTATGTATACGGTCTTTGATGACTCGACTATGAAAGTAAGACACGTTGGCTAGAACTTGGTAACCTTTGTCTGCATATACTTCTCTGGGCTTATATCCTAGTTTGCTTATTAATTGCTTTATCCCTCTACTATCATGCTTATTGGCTGCTAACGCTATGTACAGCTAATATCATTCCATTTTTATCCATCCCTATGTGCTTCTTATCCGTACTAGAGTTTACCTGATTTCTTGATCCATTTTTCTTGAGTGTCTACTCCTTATTGAGTCTCTTTTTTTACCCTTGCTTTTCTTTGATTGATTTGCTTTTGCCCCTCTTCCTTCCGATCCTCTCCTACGTAGGGAGGAACGCCCTTGTGAGAAAAGGGGCTCACTGTAATACGAGCATCTACTATCACTCGTGTTTTAAGTATCGCCTGATTCTTTATCTAATGCCTTATTGATCTTTTTCAGTAAACGCTCATATGCCTTTTTTTCTACTATTTCATTTCGAACTCTACATAGAGTCGTATGATTTGGAATCTGATCTTCTAATCGAAAACCACAAAAACTCATGCAGCTGAAGGATTCTTTAACCAATTCTTCCGTTCCTACATCACTTAGATTATACCAGTGACTCAAAAGCATCATCTTAAATAACAATATTCCACTGTAAGCAGGTTGGCATTTTATTCCCTGGCCTTTTTAATATATTTTTCTTATTTCTTTCCCATCCTTTCCAAATGGATCAAGGTGTTTAACCTTTTGAAAAACTCACTCCTTCTGTAAAAAGGGCCATATATAGTTCACTAAAGATTATTTGTTCGGTTCTTCTGAGCATAGAGCCGAATTTTTTATTTCCTACTCCAAAATATACGAAACAATATATTGATTTATAAATATTTTAAACGCCTTCTCCCATGCAACATTCTCAAAACATAAAATCAAACTGTCCTATCTTACAAATGACTAAATTTGGACAGTTTTTGCAAACATGAAAATATCCAGCCCTTCCAATCCGAAGATCAAGAACCTTTTAAAGATCCAACAAAAATCAAAAGAGCGCATTTCACTAAATCTGTCCATCATTGAAGGAGTCAAAGAAATCCAAATGGCCCTGCAAGGCGGCCATATTGTAAAAGAGGTCTTCCTTTGCAAGGAAATATTCTCAGCCAAAAATATCTTTCCGCCCCGGACACAAATCACTGAAATCAGTACGAAAGTATTCAAAAAATTAGCCTATAGAAAAACCACCGGAGGTATCATAGCCCTCTGCAGACCAGAACGCCTGCATTTAGAAAAACTGAAGCTGCCTGACCGACCGCTGCTTTTGATTTTAGACAATATAGAAAAACCCGGAAATCTCGGGGCGATACTTCGAACAGCCGAAGCTGCCGGAGTAGATGCCGTAATCCTCAGTGATCCCAAAACAGACCTCTCCAACCCCAACGTCATACGCTCCAGCATGGGCACGATATTCACCATGACCATCATCATGGAAACAGCCGAAAAAACCATTTCCTGGCTCAAAAAAAACAACATCCGGATCCTGGCCACAGCACTCGACAAAAATACCAAAGACCTATACCGAACCGACATAAAAACCGCCGCAGCTATCGTCATGGGAACAGAAGACCTAGGCCTACCGGATCACTGGTTAAAAGCGGCCGACGAAAAAATACAAATCCCCATGCGAGGAAAGATCGATTCACTCAACCTGAGCAACGCCACCTCTGTCATAATCTTCGAGGCGCTCAGGCAACGTTACCACAAATTCCCGACGCCATAAAATAAAATCACCATAATGCCAAAGGAACGATACAAATTACACGCTATAACTTCCAAATACTGGGCATGCAGACGAGCTAATCCTTTGTAACGAGCCTTTACTGATCCAAACCAACGATTTAACTACTAAAAGTACGTTCTACTACTCATCGGGGGGATTCACTAATTTGTTGAATAATATAGCTATCCTAGCTTAAGGACTGGTTCCTATAGGTTTTATTCTGTATACGGTCCTTGATGCCTCGACTATGAAAGTAAGAGACGTTGGCTGGTACTTGGTAACCTTTATCTGCATATATTTCTCTGGGTTTATATCCTAGTTTTCTTATTAATAGCTTTAGCCCTCTACTATCATGCTCATTGGCTACTACGCTATGTAGTGCTAATATCATTCCATTTTTACCCCCCCCTATGTACTTCTTGTATCCATAGTAGAGTTTACCTGATGTATTGAGCCATTTTACTTGAGTGTCTACTCCTGATTGAGTTTCTTTTTTTACCTTTGCTTTTCTATTGACTGATTTGCTTTTGCCCCTCTTCCTTCCGATCCTCCACTACGGAGGTAGGATGTCTCTTGGGAGCAAGGGCCCTTACTGTAATACCGGCATCTACTATCATTTCTGTTTTAACTATCTCTTGATGCTTTTCTAATTCCTTATTGATCTTTTTCAGTAAACGCTTATATATCTTTTTGACGACTATTTCATTTCGAAATCTGCATAGCGTCATATGATCTGGGATCTGATCTTCCAATCTAAAAGAAAAAACTCATGCAGATCAAGGATTTATTCAACAATTCTTCCGTTCGTATCTCACTGAGATTATACCAGTGACTCAAAAGCATCATCGTAAATAATGATATTATACTGTAAGTAGGTTAGCTTTTATTCCCTGGCCTTTTTGATATATTTTTCTTATTTCTTTCTCCATCCCTCCGCAGTGGATCAAAGTGTTTAACCTTTTGAAAAAATCACGCCTTTTGGTAAAACGTTCCATATATACTTCACTAAATCTTATTTGTGCGGTGCTTCTGAGAATAGAGCCGAATTTTTTTATTTCCTACTACAAATATAGTAAACAATATATTGATTTACAAACATTTTAAGTACCTTCTCTCATGCAACGTTCTCGATGCCTTTAAGTCACTGGTATGATCTCAATGATGTAGGAACGGAAGAATTGGTGAAAAAATCCTTTAGTTGCATGCGATTTTATGGTTTCGATTAGAAGATCAGATCTCAGATCATACGATTCTATGCATATTTCTCAATGAAATAATAGCCCAAAAGGGCTATGAGAGTTTACTGAAAAAGATCAATAAAAAATTAGAAAAAACTCAGGCGATACTTAAAACAGTAGTGATAATAAATGCCAATATTACAGTAAGGCTCCTTGCTCCCAAGGTACATCCTACCTCCGTAGTGGAGGATCAGAAGGAAGAGGCGTAAAAGCAAATCAGTCAAAGAAAAGAAAAGGTAAAAAAAGAGACTCAATCAGGAGTAGACACTCAAGTAAAATGGCTCAATAAATCAGGTAAACTCTACTACGAAGACAAGAAGCACATAGGGGGGATAAAAATAGAATGATACTAACTGTATATAACATAGCGCAAATGAGCATGATAGTAGAGAGGGGAAATTATTAATAAGCAACCTAGGATATAAACCTAGAGAAGTATATGCAGACAAAGGTTACCAAGTTCCAGTCAACCTTTCTTACTTTCATAGTCGAGGTATCAAATACCGCATACATAAAAAAGATTATAAGAACCGTTCCTTAAGTAGGACAGCTTATATTATTCAATATAATTAGTGAGTAAACCTCGATGGGTATTAGAACGTAACTTTTGGTAGTTAAATCGTTGGTTTGGATCAGGCAAGGCTCGTTACAAAGGATTAGCTCGTGTGCATGCCCAGCATCCTTATGGAGGGGCTATGCCATAATTCGTATCGTGCCTCTGGTATTATTATGGCTCTTCATAAAAATAAATATAATTAATTAATTTATAAATAATAATATTTCGAATACAATGTGAAAGAGTAAATCTACATCGTTCTCCAACGAAGCCATCTAGGAGGCTGAATAAACGTACTCTACCATTAATAAAACAGTCTCATAGCGTGATAAAGTGGAGATTATCAATGGAATATTTAGAATATGTATACGATAAAGGTCAGATTAAACAAGTACTAATGCGTCCATGCTTTAGGTAGCGACTTTTTCTTATCAAATTTCCCCTTGAATCTTCCTCTCAATGATTCAGTAGGGAATGAAAAATTTTATTTTACGTCATATCCTCATATCAGGATCAAAATTCTCCAAATAAGTAGCCACACGTTTGGCAAAGTTACCTCCAAGAGCACCGTCCACCACACGATGATCATAAGAATGAGAAAGATACATTTTGTGACGCACCCCTATAAGATCCCCCTCAGGTGTTTCGATCACCGCAGGGTTTTTCTGTATAACCCCAACGGCCATGATGGCCACCTGTGGTTGATGAATTATTGGCGTTCCTGATATATTTCCGAAGCTCCCAATATTCGTGATCGTATACGTTCCGCCGTGAATTTCGTCTGATTGAAGTCGATTAGAACGAGCTCTGTCGACTAAATCATTGATAATCATAGCCAATCCCGTAAAATTATAAGAATCTGCATTTTTGATCACCGGAACGATAAGATTGCCGTCAGCAAGCGCCGTGGCCATACCGATATGTATATCCTTTTTTCTGATGATTTTATCACCTTCTACGGAAATATTGATCATTGGAAAATCCTTGATAGCCCTCACTATCGCTTGTACGAAGATAGGCATAAAACTCAATCGAATCCCTGTGCTCCGCTTGAAAACCTCCTTAAGCCTCTCTCTCCATAGCACGATAGAAGTCACGTCAGCCTCTACAAAAGAAGTGACGTGAGCAGCGATACGCCTACTCTCGATCATATGGGTGGCTATAAGTTTTCGCATCCGATCCATTTCGATCATCTCGTGATTTTCGTCTTGGACAAATGAAGTAGGAACAACGGAAAAAGTAATATTTCGAGAAGGAACTGGTCTCTCAGTACGCGTTTTCAAATGCCCCAATAAATCTTTTTTAGTCAAACGGCCTTCTTTACCACTTCCGGAGATATGATCAAGCTCAATTAGGTCAACACCCTCTTTTCGAGCGATGGCACGTACCAAAGGAGAATAAAATCGATCGCTGCGCGTTTTCGTTTGAATGGGGTTCTCTTTGAAAGTTTCACCGAATTGTATTGGATGCCCCGAGACCTTATGTTTTTTTTCTTCCGACGTAGCAGAAAAATCCTCTGTGGTCCGGTTTTGATCCGCCTTACTCGCAACCTCCAATATGGCAATGGGAGCGCCTACCTGAGCCACCTGATCGGGAGCGAATAATTTTTTCTTCAAAATACCGCTCACAGGTGAAGGAACCTCGGAGTCCACTTTATCCGTGGCAATCTCTGCAAGGATGTCTTCTTCCTCTACGGGATCTCCTTCGTTTTTCAACCAACGAATGATGGTAGCTTCAGCAATACTCTCTCCCATAGCAGGGAGGATCAAATGATATTCAGCCATACAGAATACTTACGTCGCTCCAAAGATAAAGCTTAGATACCATTGTGTTAAGATGAATTAGGTTTATTCAACCTCCTAAATGGGCTTCGTTGGAGACGATAGAAATTTAGTTTTTCATGTTTTATTCGAAAACATATTGATTATAAAATAATTAATCACATCATATTTTTATGAACAGAGTATAGTGATCCCAGGTGCACGATACAAATTATGAGCCATACCTCCATAAGATGCTGGGCATGCACACGAGCTAACCCTTTGTAAGGATATTTCATATTTTAAATCAATACTTTATACTTTTAAAAATTCATTCTACTACTCACCGAGTTTTACTCACTATATTATTGAATAATATAGCTATTATTAGCTTAAGGGATAGTTCCTATAATCTTTCGAAAACGTTTCATGGAAGAAGTAGGTTAAAGTGTCTGTAAATCAATATATTGTTTCGTTTTTTTGAAATAGAAAATAAAAAAATTTGGATCTATACTCAGAAGCACCGCACAAATAAGATTTAGTGAACCATATATGGAACGTTCTACCAGAAGGAATGAGTTTTTCAAAAGGTTAAACACCTTATCCACTGGAAAGGGATGGAGAAAGAAATAAGAAAAATATATCAAAAAGGCCAAGGAATAAAAGGCCAACCTGCTTACAGTGGAATATCGTTATTTAAGATGATACTTTTGATTCACTGGTATGATCTCAGTGATGTAGGAACGGAAAAATTGGTAAAAGAATACTTGATCTTCATGCACTTTTGTAGTTTCCGATTGGAAGATCAGATCCCAGATCATACAATCTCTATGCAAATTTCGCAATGAAATACTAGCCAAAAAGGAATATAAGACCTTACTGAAAAAGATCAATAAGGAATTAGGAAAGCATCAGGCGATAGTTAAAAAAGCATGATAGTAGATGCCAATATTACAGTGAGATTTTTGCGCCCAAGAGCTCCTACCTACGTAGTGGAGGATCGGAAGAAAAAAGGTGGAAAACAAATAAGTCAAAGAAAAGAAAAAATAAAAAAGAGACTCAATCAGGAGTAGATACTCAAGGAAAATGGCTCAAGAAATCAGGTAAACTCTACTACGAATACAAGAAGCACATAAAAAAGGGGGGGGTGGAATGACACTAGCAGTATATACCCTAGCAGCCAATGAGCATGATAATAGAGGGCTAAAGCCATTAATAAGCAAACTAGGATATAAACCCAGAAAAGTATATGAAAACATAGGTTACCAAGTGCCAGCCAACGTGTCTTACTTTCATAGTCGAAGCATCAAAAACCTTATACAAAAAAAAGCCTACAGGAACCGGTCCTAAGTAGGATAGCTATATTATTCAACATAATTAGTGAATAAAACCCGATGGGTAGTAGAACGTACTTTTAACAGTATAAAGAGTTGGTTTGGATCAGGAAAGGCTTGTTAAAAAGGATTAGATCGTGTGCATGCCCAGCATCTTATGAACGCTATGGCGCATAATTTGTATCGTGTCCCTGGAATTATTATATGCTGTTCATAAAAATAGATATATTTAATTAATTTATAATTAATAGTATTTCGAATACAATGTAAAAGACTAAATCTACATTTTATCTAACGCCCCATCTAGGATGGGGCTGAATAAATGTAATCTACCATTAACACAATGGTGTCGATTTTTTATTTAAATAAATCCCCTGACCGAAGCCTTTCAATCGAGGATCAATTAAATATTTTAAATAAATCCGGTAGGCCTTGAGAAGGCTGTTTTTTTAGGTGTGTCAAGCCAAGAAGATGCTTGACACTTTCATTATATTTGTCCACCAAGCATTGAAATCTATGAAAAATACTGACGCTATTTTCAGAGAGGTGGTCTCTCATGCTAAAGCTTACGGTTTTGTCTTCCCCTCCAGTGATATTTATGACGGTTTGAGCGCCGTGTACGACTACGGTCAAAATGGAGCAGCTCTCAAGAACAACATCAAGGAATATTGGTGGAAATCTATGGTGCAATTGCATGAAAATATTGTTGGGATCGATACTGCCGTATTGATGCATCCGACCACTTGGAAGGCCTCTGGTCACGTCGACGCCTTCAATGATCCTTTGATTGATAATAAAGACAGCCGACGTCGCTACCGCGCCGATGTTTTGATTGAAGAATATACTGAAAAACTTCAGCAGAAGATTGATAAAGAAATAGATAAAGCTTTCAAGCGTCTTGGAAAAACCTTTGATGAAGCTCGATTTTTGGCTACACACCGCAAGGTGTCTATTTACCGCTCCGAAAAAGAAAAGATCCTACGCCGCATGTCTCGCTCTCTAGAGGCGGGTAATTTGTCGGACGTCAAAGATTTGATCGATGAACTGGGCATCGCCGACCCCGATACGGGGTCGAGGAATTGGACCGATATCCGACAATTCAATCTAATGTTTCACACTAAGGTCGGATCTTTGGAGGAGGGAGCTACGGATCTTTATTTGCGTCCGGAGACAGCTCAAGGTATTTTCGTCAATTTCTCCAATGTGCAGAAGACGGGAAGGATGAAAATCCCCTTCGGCATTGCACAGATTGGTAAGGCTTTTCGCAATGAGATCATTGCCAGACAATTCGTATTTCGTATGCGTGAATTCGAACAGATGGAGATGCAATTTTTTGTCGCTCCCGGTCAAGAGATACAGTGGTATGAATATTGGAAAGAGACTCGCCTTAAGTGGCATTTGGCTTTGGGATTAGGGGCAGATAAATACCGTTTTCATGATCATGATAAATTAGCGCATTATGCCAATGCTGCTACCGATATCGAGTTTCGATTTCCTTTTGGATTCAAGGAATTGGAAGGTATCCATTCCCGTACTGACTTTGATCTGAAGAAGCATCAGGAATATTCTCGAAAAAAAATGCAATACTTTGATCCGGATCAAGGGCTACATTATACCCCTTATGTCGTGGAAACTTCGCTCGGTTTGGATCGTATGTTCTTAGCCATTCTTTCTTCAGCTTTTCAAGAAGAATCCCTAGAAGACGGAACGAGTCGCTTGGTGTTGAAATTGCCTCCGGCTCTAGCTCCGGTAAAGGCCGCCATATTACCCTTGGTCAAAAAAGACGGGTTACCCGAACTAGTTGATAAGATTTTTCAAACTCTCAAATGGGATCATCAGTTGATATATGAGGACAAAGAGTCTATCGGGAAGCGTTATCGCCGTCAGGATGCCATCGGTACTCCGCTCTGCATAACTGTGGATCACGATAGTTTGCAAGATGAAGCCGTGACCGTTCGTTTTAGGGATACCATGACACAAAAAAGAGTTCCGATACAAACGCTCGGCGAATTGATAGAATCCGAGACGGGAATGAAAAAACGTTTGAAGACTCTTTTGTAATTAATTGGATTTGTAAGAGCCATAAGATAATTTTTTTTGTATGGATTCAGCAGTAGTTTTTATTTTCATCATCGGTTATTTAGCCATCACTTTAGAGCTCCCTTTGCGTTTGGATAAGACCGTTCCGGCTTTGATTATGGCTACGCTTTGTTGGGCGTTGATCTCTTTGGGAGGCTTGCCCGTTTTTGAGGTGAATACAGCTCTGAAGGAGTTGGAGCCTATAGGAATGCAAAAATTATTGCTTCATCATCTGGGAAAGACTGCCGAGATCTTAATTTTTTTGATCGGAGCAATGACTATCGTGGAGATCGTCGACATGCATCTGGGGTTTAATTCCTTGAAGGCTATGGTGAAGACCCGTAGCAAACGCAAATTGTTGTGGGTATTGAGCGTGTTGGCTTTTTTCCTTTCTGCTGTAATTGACAACCTCACTGCGACCATTGTCTTGATCACGTTGTTGAAAAAATTGATCTCTCGTCGTGAAGATCGTCTCTATTACGCAGGTCTCCTTGTCATAGCAGCCAATGCCGGAGGAGCATGGTCTCCTATCGGAGATGTTACCACTACCATGCTGTGGATTGCGGATAAGGTAACGCCTCTCAGGCTCATTGAGCACATCTTCATTCCTTCTGTACTGTGTATGGTCGTTCCAACTTTGATCGCTTCTTTTTTTCCTGTCTTCAAAGGGAATTTTCCAATGGATCGATCCCGATTGTCTGATCAAAAATTCAAAAGCAGCTCTTTGATGTTGTATTTGGGTTTGGGAATGATATTATTTGTCCCGATATTCAAAACCTTGACACATCTTCCTCCTTATATGGGTATGATGCTTGCTCTGGGCGTGGTCTGGATGGTGGCTGATTATATCAAGACCCTTAGAGAAAAAAAAAATATACCTCATAGATTTTCCGTGCATGAGGCTTTGGGACGTATAGAATTATCCAGCATTTTTTTTTTCCTTGGTATACTTCTGGCAGTAGGAACGCTGGAATCTTTGGGTAAGTTGTTTCATTTTACGAAATGGATCAATGGAGCAGTTCCCTCTGACGATTTGGTCGTAATGATTTTAGGATCTGCATCTGCCATCATTGACAATGTTCCATTGGTGGCTGCTGCCATAGGAATGTTTTCCGAGTCTGTCGATCATGAATTGTGGCATTTCATCGCTTATGCTGGGGGAACCGGAGGCAGTATGTTGATCATAGGATCGGCTGCAGGCGTGGCTGCCATGGGGATGGAGAAGATCAATTTCTTTTGGTATTTGAAAAAAATTAGCTGGCTGGCTGTGCTCGGTTATTTGGTGGGATGTTTGTATATCATTTTTCTGAATTAGTAATTTTCAAAGGGTTTTACACTTTGAGCTTTGCTTCAATCCCCAAAAAATCTTGAAATCTTTTCAATACAGGATTAACTTCTTTCTCGATGAAATCTACCGTTTGTTCCGGAGCGAATCCTATGAACTCTTCGGGATGAAGAAATCTCATCATTTTTTCTTTGTCGATAGAGATTTTTTTATCTTGGAGCACACGAGATATGAGGTCGTTTTCTTTCCCTTCTATCTTGACATTTTGTCCTGCTTCCATAGAGTGTAGACGAATGCGTTCGTGAAGTTCTTGACGGTCTCCACCATTTTTTACACCCTCCATGATGATGTCTTCAGTAACCATAAAAGGTAGTTCTTCGTTGATGTGTTTCTCGATCATTTTGGGGTAGACCACCAGCCCGTCGAGCACGTTATTCCAGATGAGCAGGATTGCATCGGTTGCCAAGAAGGCTTGAGCCACAACCAAACGTTTATTGGCCGAGTCATCCAAGGTTCGTTCAAACCACTGGGTGGAGGCGACCATGGCCGAACTGCTTGCTAGAGAAATCACGTATTTAGCCAGAGCTGCGATACGTTCGCTCCGCATCGGGTTGCGTTTGTAAGCCATAGAGCTTGACCCGATTTGTCCTTTTTCAAAGGGTTCTTCGATCTCTTTGAGATTTTGTAACAGGCGCAGATCATTGGTGAATTTGTGTGCGGATTGGGCTAGATTGGAGAGAAGTTCCAGTATTTGAGCGTCTACTTTTCTGTCATAGGTTTGTCCAGTTACGGTGAATATTTTTTGAAAGCCGAACTTTTCCGAAAGCCGTTTGTCTAGTTTTTTAACTTTTTCGAAGTCTGCGTTGAAAAGTTTTTTGAAGCTGGCTGCCGTTCCTGTGGTTCCTTTCACGCCACGAAAGCGTAAATTTTTTGAGCGAAATTCTAATTCTTCCAGGTCGAGCAATAAACTCTGCAACCAGAGCGTGGTGCGCTTTCCTACCGTAGTGAGCTGAGCTGGTTGATAGTGTGTAAAAGCGAGTGTGGGCAGGTCTTTATATGTTAGGGCAATATTTTTGAGCTGACTGATGATGTTAACCAGTTTTTTTAGGATGATTTCCAGGCCTTCATGGATTTGGATCAGGTCGGTGTTGTCCCCTACGAAAGCGCTCGTGGTTCCTAGGTGAATGATCGGTCGCGCCAATGGGGCCGCATCGCCCAGTGTGTGCACGTGAGCCATCACGTCGTGACGGAATTTTCTCTCGTAACTTCGGGCTTTGTCAAAATCGATGTCTTCCAAATGGTCTCTGAGCTCTTGGAGTTGCGCGTCGGAAATGTCCAAGCCCAATTCTTTTTGAACTTCTGCCAGGGCCAGCCAAAGCCTGCGCCAGGTGGTGAATTTTTTTTTTGGAGAAAAATTATAAAGCATCTCTGCGCTTCCGTATCGTTCTACCAGAGGGTTTTCATACACGTCCATGGAGGAAAATTTATTATCAAAGTCGAATAAAGAATTACGGTGTTAATCAGTCTATTTTTCAGATCCAATTTTCTTTTTTATGATATTTTGATTACGTTCGGGGCCTACCGATATGATAGATATATTCATGCCAAGCTGACCTTCGATGAATTCAAGATATTTTTTACAAGCTTCCGGTAGATCTTCGTACCGAGTGATGTGGCAGATATCTTCTTGCCATCCGGGTAGATTGGCGTAAATGGGACGTACGTTTTCAAGTGATTCAGTAGCGACGGGAAAACGATCTATCTTCGCTTCTTCGGCTGTCTGATAAACTGTACAAATCTGTATCTTTTTGAATTTGCTCAGTACATCGAGTTTTGTAATGACCAGGTGATTAATCCCATTGATCATGCAGGCGTATTTCAAAGCGACCAGATCCAGCCATCCGCAGCGTCTGGGGCGTTGTGTTGTGGAGCCATACTCGTGTCCTATTTCTCGTAGCTTTTCTCCCACTTTATCGGTCAATTCCGTCGGGAAGGGGCCTGACCCTACTCGTGTGCAGTAGGCCTTGGCTACCCCGATCAAATCTTTTAGGGCTGTGGGCGGGATTCCGCTTCCTGTGCACACTCCTCCGGTGGATGGGGAAGAGGTAGTCACATAGGGATAGGTGCCGTAAGCTATATCGAGCAAGATGGCCTGGGCTCCTTCAAAGAGTATTTCTTTTCCTTGATCGAGGGCATCGTGGATTTCGTGTACAGCATCGATGATACGTGGACGAAGCGTCTCGGCATATCGGGCATATTCGTCATAAATGGTTTCAAAATTCAGAGCGGGCTTACCGTAGATTTGGGTGATGATACGATTTTTACATTCAATGTTTTGGTTGAGCTTTTCACGAAATATTTCAAGGTTTAGCAGGTCTACAGAGCGTATTCCGATGCGGGCTATTTGGTCTTCATAAGTCGGGCCGATGCCTCGACGGGTGGTTCCTATGGATCTCTCTCCGCGCAGTTCTTCTTTGTATTGATCGAGCAGGTGGTGGTAGGGAAGGGTCAGGTGCGCGCGTTGGGCAACGTAGACTTGTGAGGTGTCTACCCCGTGAGACTCGAGAGCGTTGAGTTCTTTAATGAGCGCTGCAGGGTCTAGAACTACCCCCGGTCCGATGATGCATTTTTTTCCTGGATGGATCACTCCAGAAGGGATCAGATGTAATACGAAACCGCGACCGTCGACGTGAAGAGAATGTCCGGCATTGTTTCCTCCTTGATAACGTACGACATAATTGGATCCTTTGGCTAATAGATCTGTTATTTTTCCTTTTCCTTCATCGCCCCACTGAAGGCCAACGATAACGCTTGAAGGCATGTTTTATAGCGGTTTATTTTATCGGGGATAAAGTTAACCTTTTCATCCAAGGAGCGGGTATTTGTTTAGAAAATGGGCCGGCTTAAATTTTGAAATCATTGTTTTAAGATGGATTACGTTATTCAGCTTCCTACATGGACTTCGTTGGAGACGAGGTATATTTAGTCTTTTACATTATATTCGAAAACTGTTGATTATAAATCAATTAATTATATCTATTTTTATGGACAGCGCATAATAATTTCAGGGGAACGATGCAAATTATGCGCCATAGCCTCCATAAAATGCTAGGAATGTACACTCCGCTAATCCTTTGTAAAGAGCCTTTTCTGATCCAAACCAACGCTTTATACTGCCAAAAGTACGTTCTACTACACATCGAGTTTTATTCACTAATTATTTTGAATAATATAGCTATCCTACTTAAGGGACAATTCCTATAAGACTCTTCCATATACGGTCTTTGATTGATGCCTCGATTATGGAAGTAAGACACGTTAGCTAGAACTTCGTAACCCTTTTTTGCATATACTTCTCTGAGCTTATATCCTAATTTGCTTATTAATGAATTTAGCCCTCTACTATCATGCGCATTGGCTGCTACGCTATGTATAGTTAGTATCATTCCATTTTTATCCACCCCTATGTTCTTTCTGTATCCGGAGTAGAGTTTACTGATTTCTTTAGCCGTTTTCCTTGAGTGTCTACTCCTAATTGAGTCTCTTTTTTTACTCTTTCTTTTCTTTGACTGATTTGCATTTTCCTTCTTCCTTCCGATCCTCCACTACGGAGGTAGGAGTTCCCTTGGGAGCAAGGGTCCTAACTGTAATACTATCTTCTACTATCACTCCTATTTTAACTATCGCCTGATCCTTTTCTAATTCCTTATTGATTTTTTTCAGTAAGCTCTCATATACCTTTTTGGCTACTATTTCATTGCAAAATTTGCATAGAGTTGTATGATCTGGGATCTGATCTTCTAATCGAAAACCACAAAAGCGCATGAAGCTCAAGGATTCTTTCACCAATTTTTCCATTCCTACATCATTGAGATCATACCAGTGACTCAAAAGCATCATCTTAAATAACGATATTCCACTGTAAGCAGGTTGGCCTTGTTATTCCCTAGCCTTTTTGATATATTTTTCTTATTTTTTTCTTCATCCCTTCCCAATGGATCAAAGTGTTTAACCTTTTAAAAAACTCACTCTTTTTGGTAGAACGTTCCATATATAGTTCACTAAATCTTATTTGCGTGGTGCTTCTGAGAATAGATCCTATTTATTTATTATTCTACTCTAATAGATACGAATCAATATATTGATTTGCAAATATTTTAAACTCCTTCTCTCATGCAAAGTTCTCACTTTGTGAGATAGTTTTAACGGAAATGTAAAGGGCTTTTTGGTTACCATACGGACTAATGACAATCATAGCAGTCCAGATAACGTTTACTGAAGAAGTCTCGGAATTGTTTATATCTATCTATAAGGTGTATAAAATACAATATAATTGTGGATTAGGTCGGTTGAGCCAAGCAAAAAGTCACGGAAAGTTTTTTCCGAAAGTAGAGTTTTTTTTTGTCGGAAATCTCCTGTGGCCCATCCACATCAGCAATGATTCTCTTAAATTGGCATCATTAAAAAAAATAGGAACATGCATATCAATAAAGCTCAAAAGTTCGTAAACGATTGGATAAAAGATCACGGTGTGCGGTACTTTAACGTGCTCACCAATATGGCCCAACTCACCGAAGAAGTAGGCGAGGTAGCGCACATCGTCGCCCGGCGTTATGGAGAGCAGTCCGAAAAAGAAGAAGACAAAAAAAAAGACCTCGGTGAAGAGTTAGCTGATGTCTTATTCGTATTGCTCTGTTTGTCCAATCAGACCGGCGTCGATCTCGAGAAGATCTTTTACGAAAAACTCTCCGCCAAAACCGAGCGTGATCAAGACCGTCATAAAAACAATGAAAAGCTCAAGTAAAACATGCAAGACCTCATACTTAAAAAAAACGATCAAAAGCTTGAAGGCTCAGCGCAAGTCACCGGATCCAAAAGCGAGTCCAACCGTTTGCTTATCTTACAAGCCCTTTACCCTAAGCAAATCCGTATCGAAAATCTCTCCCAATCCGCCGATACGGAAGTCTTGCAAAAAGCCCTTTCCTCGGCTAAAAACCCGATCGACATCCAGCACGCAGGAACAGCCATGCGATTCCTCACCGCATATTTTGCTGCAAGGGCCGACACGGAAGTCATCCTCACCGGTTCGGATCGGATGAAGCAAAGGCCCCTCGCTATCCTGGTCGATGCTTTGAGCACTTTAGGCGCCGAGATCGATTATTCGGAAAATGAAGGCTTCCCACCGCTCAAGATCCGAGGCCGAAAGCTCCGCGGAGGTAGCATCGAGATGAACGCAAAAGTAAGCAGTCAATACATCAGCGCGCTGATGCTGGTCGGTTCCGCTTTTGAAGAAGGTTTGGAGATCTTCCTTTCACGAAGGATCACCTCATCGCCCTACATCCAAATGACTTTTGATTTGTTGCGAAAAGCCGGTCTGACGCTTTCGTGGCAGGATCGCCACATTCACATTTATCCCGGGTGTCCGAAGGGTGAGCAAATTTTTTCGGTCGAGTCTGATTGGAGCTCGGCTTCTTATTATTACGCTCTGGCGGCCTTATCTGAAGACTGCTCGCTTGATCTAGCCGTGTACAGAGAAAACAGCCTACAAGGTGATCGTGCCGTTTCCGATATCTATCAGGAGCATTTCGGAGTCGATACCATTTTTAAGAAGGGGCTGATTCGTTTGCGTAAAAATATACATCATGCGCTTCCGGATCACATAGCGTTGGATCTCAACGCTACGCCTGATATCGCTCAGACTATCGCAGTCACCTGCTCCGGCTTGGGGATTAAATGCCTTTTGACGGGCCTCGAGACACTCAAGATCAAAGAAACGGATCGCTTGCAAGCTTTACAAAACGAATTGATCAAAATTGGAGCAGAGGCGCACGTCACCTCTGATTCTCTCGAGCTAATCGGTTTCGGTCCGAGGCGGAGTGATTTTTCTATAGAAACTTATCAAGACCATCGAATGGCCATGTCTTTTGCGTCTTTGGCTTTGCTCTTTCCCATTCGCATCCGACAGCCCGAAGTCGTTGAGAAGTCTTACCCTAATTTTTGGGAAGATTTGAAAGCTCTAAGGTTTTCTATTGATCGAACATAACGTCTTCTTGGGAAGAAAATCCCGATTTTTGAGAGGTGGAGTCGGAGTGTGTCAGCTCAATGGCCCCGTCCGTCAACTCATCGCTCAAGATCCGACGTGCGACGATAAATTTTTTTTCCCAATAAGATCCTTTTATTCGGGAGATGCTCACCCCTCCGGATGAGGAGGCGTGGATGAATAAGATGTCCTCATCTTCCGTCTCCACGACGATTCCAACGTGGTTGATCCTTTTTTTTGAGCGTCCCGTAGCAAAAAACAGAAGGTCTCCCTTTTTCGCTTGGTCTTTTGATATCGACGCGCCCTCTCGGGCTTGTTCGGAAGAAATACGAGGCAAGGTGACGTTGTAAAGTTTAAAGACGTTGATAATAAAAGAAGAACAATCGATGCCCTCTCTGGAATTCCCTCCGTATTGATAAGGAGTGCCGAGGTAGCTTTTGGCTTCTTCAACGAGTTGATCTATTTGTGCGGACGAGACTGGTTTGATTTGTATTTCATCGGGACGTTTGGGTTGATCATTGCTTTTTTTCGGATAGATCTTTCGTTTTTTCGATTTCTTCGAAGCTGTCAATATTTTACGTTTCTTCCCGGAAGAGGTGTTAAAGCCTACTGCCCAGGAGCTTGTGCCGCATGAACTCAAAGGGAAGCAAAAAAATATGATGGTCAGTACTTTTTTATATTGTTTTACAAACAATTTCATGATCTTCGGTATTCCGTTTTCAAGCGGGTTTTACAATTAAGGAGTCGTTTCAAAAATAGATAAAATACTTGTGTAGAAGACAAAAAATGCTAAATTTGCGGACGTTTTGGCCCATTCGTCTAGCGGTTAGGACATCAGATTTTCATTCTGAAAAGAGGGGTTCGATTCCCCTATGGGCTACTGAAATTACTAATGTCTTATTCAAAAGTGTCTTATTTAAAAAAGTATGGCAAATCATAAATCAGCATTAAAGCGGATACGTCAGAGTGAGCTTAGAAGCTTGCGTAACAAATATGATCATAAATCTACGCGCACCGCAATCAAAAACTTGAAGGCTGAAAGCTATAAGGAAGCGGCAAGTTCACAACTTTGTATAACATCTTCAATGATAGATAAACTCGCTAAGAGAAATATTATACATCAAAACAAGGCTTCTAGGCTTAAGAGTCAATTGGCCAAAAAGGTAAATCAGTTGGCTCACGAGGGGTGATAACTCATCATAAAGGTGGCCCATTCGTCTAGCGGTTAGGACATCAGATTTTCATTCTGAAAAGAGGGGTTCGATTCCCCTATGGGCTACTAAAGAATTGAAATAAAAAGAGGATTAATTCTTGTGTGATCTCTATTTATTTAACTTATTTTTTTTTGTTTCAGCAGCACGCATTCTTTTGAGTGAATGAATTATATAAGAACGACGTATGATCAACTTGTTGGCAGTGCATCATTATTTAGCCTTTTTGACTTTAATATTGTTGGTCATTGTCTCTGTCTATACTCTTTATGTCAGGGCCCTCGGTTCCGGATCTCTCCGAATCGGAAAAGGGTTGAGTATAGCGATGATCGCGAGTTTGCACACTCAAGTTTTTTTTGGGCTTATGCTGATAGGGCATATGATTTCTATTCTTCAAGGAAACGGGGTCTCATTGGGCAGTGTTATGAAAGATCCATTGTTACGCTATAGGATCTTCGAACATCCTTTTATGATGTTGTTGGCAGTGATTTTGGCTACTTTGGCTCATGTAAGGTTGAAGAAAGAGGGCTTTAGCTCTAAAGTAGCGACTTTGTTTGTTTTATCTTTGGTCGTTTTGTTGAATCGTCTTCCTTTCGATCTACTGTTTGCCTGATCATCTTTGTTTTTTGTTCAAAATTAAATTTTCAGTCCGGTTAAAAAATGAAGGCCTGCTTGATGGAAATAGTAGGGTTGGTTGTAATAATAGCCGTAGCCTTCATATCTCTTGTTTAACAGATTGAGAACGTTACATGAAAGAATGGAGATATTTGTAAATCAATATATTGTTTCGTATATATTTGAGTAGAATATAAAAAATTCGCATCTATGCTCAGAAGAATCGCTCAAATAAGCTTTAGTTAACTATATATGGAACGTTCTATTAGAGGAACTAAGTTTTTCAAAAGATTAAAAACCTTGATTCCCTGGGAAGAGATAAAGAAAGAAATAAGAAAACTATATCAAAAAGGCCAAGGAATAAAAGGCCAAGCTGCTTACAGTTGAATATCTTTATGAGACCATTATTGTTAATAGTGGATTACGTTTATTCAGCTCCTAGATGAGCTCATTAGAGAACAATGTAGATTTAATCTTTCACATTGCATTCAAAATACTATTAATTATAAATCAATTAAATATATCTATTTTTATGGATAGCGCATAATAATGCTAAGGGGAACGATACAAATTATGCTCCATAGTCTTCATAAGATACTGGGTATGTACACGATCTAATCTTTTGTCTTAATAGTAGATTACGTTTATTCAGCCTCCTAGATACGCTCATTAGAGAAAATGTAGATTTAGTCTTTCACATTGTATTCGAAATACTGTTGGTTATAAATAAATTAATTATATCTATTTCTATGGACAGCTCATAATAATTCCAGGAGAACGATACAAATTAGCTCCATAGCCTACATAAGATGCTAGGCATGCACACGAGCTAATCCTTTGTGACGAGCCTTGCTTGATCCAAACTAACGCTTTATACTGCCAAAAGTACGTTCTACTACCCATCGGGTTTTACCAACTAATTTATTGAATAATATAGCTATCCTACTTAAGGAATGGTTCCTATAGCCTTTCTTCTGTATACGGTCTTTGATATCTCGACTATGAAAGTAAGACACGTTGGCTGCACTTGGTAAACTTTGTCTGCATATACTTCTCTGGATATATATCCTAGTTTGCTTATTAATAGCTTTAGCCCTCTACTATCATGCTTATTGGCTGCTACGCTATGTAGCAGCTACATCATTCCATTTTTATACCCCACCTATGTGCTTCTTGTATCCGTAGTAAAGTTTACCTCATTTCTTGATCCATTTTTCCTTGAGTGTCTACTCCTGATTGAGTCTCCTTTTTTACCCTTGCTTTTTTGACTGATTTGATTTTGCCCTCTTCTTTCCGATCCTCTCTTACGTAGGTAGGATCTCCCTTTTGAGCAAAGGGTCTCACTGTAATACTGGCATCTACTATCACTCGTGTTTTAAGTATCACCTGATGCTTTCCTAATTCTTTATTGATCTTTTTCAGTAAGCGCTCATATGCCTTTTTGGCTACTATTTCATTACGAAATCTGCATAAAGTCGTATGATTTGGAATCTTATCTTCCAATCGAAAACCACAAAAGCGAATGAAGCTGAAGTATTCTCTAACCAATTCTTCCGTTCCTACATCACTGAGATTATACCAGTGAATCAAAAGAATTATCTTAAATAACGATATTCTACTGTAAGCAGGTCTTTTATTCCCTGGCCCTTTTTGATATATTTTTCTTATTTATTTCTCCATCCTTTCCCAGTAGATCTAGGTGTTTAATCTTTTAAAAAACTCACTCCTTCTGCTAGAAGGTCCCATATATAGGTCACTAAAACTTAGTTGTGCAGTGCTTCTGAGGATAGATCTGATTTTTTTTATTTTCTATTCCAAAGTATATGAATTAATATATTGATTTACAAATATTTTAAAATCTTTCTCTCATGCAACGTTCTCGCTGTTTATAAAAATAGATTTTATTAGTTAACTTATAATCAATAGTATTTCAAATACAATATGAAAGACTAAAACTACATCGTTTTTCAACGAAGATCCTCTAGGAGACTCAATAAACATAATACACCATTAACAAAATGATCTACAAGCAATATCCCCAAAAGAAGAAAACTTCTTTTGAATAAGGCTCTCCCCCTTTCTATGAAAAAAATTCCTTTTTCTTTATCTCCAGTCCTGTCTCTTTTCCGAACTAAGACCGTCGAAAAAGTTCCCTCAAATTTCAATCCAGGTGAAGGATACGTATTTTTGCTCATCATTATATTTTCTATAGATTTTTGTTCTAAAAAAAACAAGCATTCAATAAAATAACATAAAGGCATGAATGATTCAAGATGTTTTCACTGTGGGCAAAACTGCTTAGATGAAGTATTCTTTGATAATAATCCCTTTTGTTGCAAAGGTTGTCAAACCGTTTATGAAATCCTCCACACCCACGGCCTCGAAAAATTTTATGAACTCAACCCAAATCCGGGGACGATCCCCGACGAAAGAGATATCAATCTATTTGATTTTCTTGATACTCCAGAGATCAGAGAAAAGCTCATCGATTTTGAAGACGAAGTCATTACCTTTATTCACTTTTTCATTCCTTCGATACACTGCAGCTCTTGTATATGGCTTTTGGAAAGCTTGCCGAAGATCCATCCATATATCATGCACGCTACAGTAGACTTCAGCCGAAAAACATTACAAGTCAACTTTAAAACCGATCAATGCCCACTGAGCGAGTTGGCCCGATTTCTCACCCGACTCGGATACAAACCCGTAATCAATTTACAATCACTGCACAAAGAAAAAGAAAACCGAAACCGTTACCCTCTTTATAAACTAGTCATAGCCTTTTTTTGTTTCGGAAACATCATGCTCCTGGCCTTCCCTGAATACGTCGGCGCAGAAGGAGACACCTGGTTGTTGAACAATAAAAACTTCTTTCGATGGTTAATGCTGATTCTCTCTTTTCCCATAATATCATTTTCCGCCACCGATTACCTCAAATCCGCCTATACAGGTCTAAAACACGGTTTTATCAATATTGACGTTCCAATCTCATTGGGTATCTTGACGCTTTT
Source organism: Flavobacteriales bacterium Tduv (assembly GCA_047528255.1). Lineage (GTDB taxonomy): Bacteria > Bacteroidota > Bacteroidia > Flavobacteriales > Blattabacteriaceae. Next base: position 678,160 of record CP180024.1, read on the forward strand.
TTTTCGAAGTCTCTACGAAGTAGCTTGTGGCTTGGGTCCGGGCTACTTCGACAGTCTATCCGGTTTGGTTTTCTTTCTGCTCGCCGGTCGCTATTTCCAAATAAGAACGAATCAAGCCCTATCTTTTGATCGAGATTACAAATCTTTTTACCCCATCGCCATAACCCGAATTCGAGAAGGAATCGAAGAGAATATTCTCCTCTCCGAACTGAAAAAATACGATCGTATTCTCATCCGAAACGAAGAAATCATCCCCGCAGACGCTATATTAATCCGAGGTTCGGCAACGATCGACAACAGTTTTATCACCGGAGAATCAAGACTCATACCCAAAAATTCAGGAGAGCGCATCTACGCCGGAGGCAAACAAAAAGGTGAAACCATCGAACTGGAAATCATCAAAGAAGTGGATCAAAGCTACCTGACACAGCTTTGGAACCAAGAAACCTTCAACAAAGAAGGGCCCTCGATAAATACCATGGTCAACCGTTGGAGCCATTATTTTACCCTGATCGTGCTCAGTCTAGCTTTGATTGCCGGACTGTATTGGAGCGTCATCGATTCCTCTAAAACGCTGCAAGCAGTCTGCGCAGTGCTGATCGTCGCTTGTCCTTGCGCCCTGGCCCTATCCACACCTTTTACTCTAGGCCATATAATGCGTATTCTGGACCGAAAAGGATTTTTCGTAAGAGACATCTATACCATCGAACGCAGCGCAAAAGTCCAATCTTTGGTTTTTGACAAAACAGGAACCATAACGGAAACCGAAAAAGCTGAAATCACTTTCATCGGTGATCCGTTGACGGAGACGCAACGGCAAAACATCGCTTCATTGTTGAAAAATTCAAACCACCCCTTGAGCAAGATGCTCTACAAACAGCTCAACACCGGGAAACATGACCCGATCAGTCATTTCCGAGAAATTCCAGGTCAAGGCCTGGAAGCCTTGATCAACGGAACCCTGATCAAAGCGGGATCAGCTTCCTACATAGGAGAAGATATCGATGGTTATGATTCGAAAACAAGAGTATTCATCTCAATCAAGGGATACATTCCGGGGCATTTTATTTTCCACAACCGCTACCGTAGAAGATTGAAAAAAACTTTTCAAAACTTAACAAAATATAAAATATACATACTATCGGGAGATAACGACTCGGAAAAACCATATTTGAAACCAATTCTTCCGGTCAATAGTAGAATGTTTTTTAACCAAGATCCGAAGGGCAAACTCGATTTGATCAAAGGTCTACAAAATCGCGGAGAAAAGGTGATGATGTTCGGAGACGGCCTGAACGACGCCAGAGCTCTCGAAAAAAGCGAAGTGGGAGTAGCCATATCCGAAAACTTCAACAGTTTTTCACCCCACTGCGACGTCTTGATGGACGCCAAATATTTCGATCATATTCCACGCTTTTTGAAATTATCGAAAATCGGCGTCAGACTGGTCAAAATAAACTTTATCATCAGCCTTTTGTACAATGTAGTAGGCCTTAGTTTCGCAATGAGCGGTCATCTCAAGCCCATCGTAGCAGCCATATTGATGCCTCTGAGTTCAATCTCCGTAGTAGCCTTCGCCACGGTCTCCACCTGGCTGAACGCTCATATACAACGTATGATCTGATTTTTGACGAATTTCTGAATACAAGATGAGAACGTTACATGAAAGAAGGCTGTTAAAATATTTGTAATATCAATATATTATTTCGTCTATTTGGAGTAGAAAATAAAAAAATTCGAATTTATACTCAAAAGAACCAAACAAATAAATTTTAATGAACTATATATAGAACGTTCTACCAGAAAGAGTGAGTTTTTTAAAAGGTTAAATACCTTGATCCATTTGGAAGGAATGGAAAAAGAAATTAAGAAAAATATATCAAAAAATCAAGGGAATAAAAGGACAACTTGCTTACAGTGGAATATAGTTATTTAAGATGACTCTTTTGAGTAACTGGTATGATCTCAGTGATATAGGAACGGAAGAATTGGTAAAAAAATCCTTGAGCTTCATACGCTTTTGTGGTTTTCGATTGGAAGATCAGATCCCAGATCATACGACTCTATGTAGATTTCGCAATGAAATAGTAGCCAAAAAGGCATATGAGCGCTTACTAAAAAAGATCAATAAGGAATTAAAAAAACATCAGGCCATAGTTAAAACAGAAATGATAGTAAACGCTAGTATTACTAGTGAGTCCCCTTGCACCCAAGGAGCTCCTAATTACGTAGTGAAGGATCGGAAAGAAGAGGGGAAAAAAAATCAGTCAAAGAAAAGAAAGGATAAAAAAAGAGACTCAATCAGGCATAGACACTCAAGGAAAATGACTCAAGAAATCAGGTAAACTCTACTACGGATACAAGAAGCACATGGGGGGGGGGGGGGGGGAATGGAATGAGACTACCAGTAGTACCTAGCATAGCTAGCCAATGAGCATTGATAGTAGAGGGGCTAAAGTAATTAATAAGCAAACTAGGATATAAACCTAGAGAAGTATATGCAGATAAATGTTATCAAGTTCCAGTCAACGTATCTTATTTTCATAATCTAGGCATCAAAGACCGTATACAGAAGAAAGGCTATAGGAACCGTTCCTTAAGTAGGATAGCTATATTATTCAACATAATTAGTGAATAAAACTCAATGGGTAGTAGAACATACTTTTAGCAGTATAAAGCGTTGGTTTGGATCAGGCAAGGATCTTCACAAAGGATTAGCTCGTGTGCATGCCTAGAATTTTATGGATGCTATGGCGCATAATTTGTATCGTTCCTCTAGAATTATTATGCTCTGTCCATAAGAATAGATATAATTAATTAATTTATAATCAACAGTATTTCGAATACAATGTAAAAGACTAAATCTAGATCTTCTCTAACGAGTCCATCTAGGATGGCTGAATAAATGTAATCCACAATTAAAACAATCGTATCGAACTTCAATTATTTTTGTAGCTTATCAAAGCGCTTATCAATGCAAGAATTATCAGAACAAGAAATAGTACGTAGAAACAAACTCGAACAACTCAAAGGTTTAGGAACAGATCCGTATCCGGCAGCGGGCTACCCCGTAAATACCACTACCCGAGAAATCCTTGATCATTATAAAGAAGGAAAAGAAGTTTGCATCGCTGGACGACTGATGCGCATGCGAATAATGGGAAAAGCCTCCTTTGCAGAACTTAAAGATCACACGGGTAACATACAACTCTATGTCAGCCGAGACGACATCTCCGACAATGAGAAAAAAACGGCCTACAATACAGTTTTTAAAAAACTACTCGACATCGGAGACATCATCGGAATCCGAGGCTTCTTGTTCAAGACGCAGATGGGCGAAATCACCATACACGCCAAGTCTCTTACGCTTTTATCCAAATCTTTACGTCCACTACCTCAAGTAAAAATCGATGAAAAAGGACGGATACACGACGCTTTTACCGATCCCGAACAACGCTACCGAATGCGTTACGTAGACCTAATCGTGAACGAGCCAACTAAAAAAATCTTCATCAAACGAAGCCAAATGATTCAGGCTATACGTCAATTTTTGAACGATCAAGACTACCTCGAAGTAGAAACACCTATTTTACAACCCATACCCGGAGGGGCTATTGCTCGCCCTTTCATCACTCATCATAATGCGCTCGACATCCCGATCTATCTACGAATCGCCAACGAATTGTATTTAAAGAGACTCATTGTCGGCGGATTTGAAGGGGTATACGAATTTTCCAAAAATTTCCGAAACGAAGGCATGGATCGTACGCACAACCCAGAGTTTACCATATTGGAACTATATGTTGCCTACAAAGATTATCGCTGGATGATGGATTTGACCGAACGCCTGCTGGAATACACTTTCCTCAAAGTACAAGGTACGACGGAACTCCAAGTAGAAGGGCAATCTATCAGCTTCAAGCCTCCCTTTCCACGTGTTCCGATTTTCGAAGCAATCCAAACACATACCGGATTTGACGTAAACCGGATGAATGAAAAAGAACTCCGAGAAGTTTGCGAAAATTTGGGTATCGAGACACAAAGCAATATGGGAAAAGGGAAGCTCATTGATACCATCTTCAGCGAAAAATGTGAAGCACATTATATACAACCTATTTTCATTATCGACTATCCCATAGAAATGAGCCCCTTGAGTAAAAAACATCGTGAGAAAAAAAATCTTACGGAACGCTTTGAACTCATCGTAAACGGAAAGGAAATCTCCAACGCATACTCCGAGCTCAATGACCCGATTGACCAGCTTGAACGCTTTCAAGAACAACTCAAGCTCACCGAAAGAGGCGATGATGAAGCTATGTTCATTGACCACGATTTCATACGCGCATTGGAATTCGGAATGCCTCCCACAGCAGGAATAGGAATAGGTATCGACCGATTGGCCATGTTGATAACCGGACAACGCTCTATACAAGAAGTTTTATTTTTCCCACACATGCGTTCTGAAAATAAATAAAACAATATGAGAACGTTGCATGGGAGAAGGAGTTTAAAATATTTGTAAATCAATATATTATTTTGTATATTTGGAGTATAAAATAAAAAAATCGGATCTATACTCAGAAGCATCACATAAATAAGCTCTAGTAAACTATATATGGAACGTTCTAGCAGAACGTAGTGCGTTTTTCAAAAGGTTAAACACCTTGATCCACTCGGAAGGGATGGAGAAAAAAAAATAAGAAAAATATATCAAAAAGGCCAGGGAATAAAAGACCAACCTGTTTACAGTGAAATATCGTTATTTAAGATGATACTTTTGAGTCACTGATATGATCTCAGTGATATAGGAACGGAAGAATTGGTGAAATAATCCTTGAGCTGCATGCGCTTTTGTGTTTTCGATTGGAAGATCAGATCCCATATCATACGGCTCTATGCTGATTTAGCAATGAAATAGTAGCCAAAAAGGTATATGAGCTCTTACTGAAAAAAATCAATAAGGAATTAGAAAAGCATCAGGCGATAGTTAAAACAGGCGTGATAATAGAAACCATTATTAGAGTGAGTAACCTTGCTCCCAATGAAGCACTACCTACATAGTGGAGGATCGAAAAGAAGAGGGGAAAAAGCAAATCAGTCAAAGAAAAGCAAAGGTAAAAAAAAGAAACTCAATCAGGAGTAGAAACTCAAGGAAAATAGCTCAAGAAATCAGGTAAACTCTACTACGAATAGAAAAAGCAGATAGGCGAGGGATAAAAATGAAATGAGATTAGCTGTACATAGCGTAGCAGCTAATGAGCATGATAGTAGAGGGCTAAAGCCATTAATAAGCAAACTAGGATATAAACCCAGAGAAGTATAGGCAGACAAAGGTTATCAAGTGCCAGCCAACGTTTCTTACTTTCATAGTCGAGGCATCAAATACCGTATACAGAAGAAAGCCTATAGGAACCGTCCCTTAACTAGGGGTAGTTATACTATTCAACATAATTAGTACGTAAAACCTGATGGGTAATAGAACGGACTTTTGGCAGTATAAAGCGTTGGTTTGGATCAGGAAAGGCTCTTACAAAGGATTAGCTCGTGTGCATTCCAGCATCTTATGGAAGCTATGTTGCATAATTTGTATCGTACCGTGGTATTATTATTCGTTGTTCATAAAAATAGATATATTTAATTAATTTATAATTAATAATATTTCGAATACAATGTGAAAGACTAAATTTACATTTTCTCTAATGAAGCCCTTTAGAAAGCTGAATAAACGTAATCCACCATTAACACAATAGTTTTAGTTTGTTTATCATTATTCAAATCAGAGAAATACATGTATTTTATTAATTTATTTAAAATTATAAAATTTTAAATAAAAAACATCTTATTCGATAAATAATCCTGAGCCTAATATCTCATAGATATAAGACAGAGTAAATTGTGATCTTTTAAACGTCAAGACCATTATGTTAATATTTAATTATATTTATTCAACCCTCCTAGAGGGCTTCGTTAGAGAACGATGTAGATTTAGTTTTTCACATTGTATTCGAATACTATTGTATTATACATTAATTAATTATATCTATTTTTATGAACAGAGCATAATAATGCCAGAGACACGATACAAATTATGCCCCATAGCCTCCATAAGATGCTGCGCATGCACACGAACTAATTCTTTATAGCCCGAGCCTTTGCCTGATCCAAATCAACGCTTTACACTGCCAAAAATAGAGATTTCTAGTACCCATCTGGTTTTATTCATTAATTATGTTGAATAATATAGCTATCCCTACTTAAGGAATGGTTCCTATAGGCTTTCTTCTGTATATGGTCTTTAATGCCTCACTATGAAAGTGAGAAACGTTGGCTGGCACTTGGGGGTAACCTTTCTCTGCCAATAGTTCTCTAGGGGTATATGCTAGTTGCTTATTAATGGTTTTAGCCCTCTATTATCATGCTCATTGGCTGCTAGGGTATATACTGCTAGTATCATTCCATTTTTGCCCCTTCTATGTGCTTCTTGTATTCGTAGTAGAGTTTACCTGATTTCTTGAGCCATTTTCCTTGAGTCTTTACTCCTGATTGAGTCTCTTTTTTTTTTCCCTTTCTCTTCTTTGAGTGATTTGTTTTTCCTTCTCTTCCTACCGATCCTCAACTACGTAGATAGGATCTCCCTTGGGAGCAAGGGAACTCACTCTAATACTGACTTCTACTATCACTCCTTTTTTAACTATCGCCTGATGCTTTTCTAATTCCTTATTGATCTTTTTCAGTAAGCGATCATATACCTTTTTGGCTACTATTTCATTACTAAATCGGCATAGAGTCGTATGATATGGGATCTGATCTTCCAATCGAAAATCACAAAAGCGCATGCAACTCAAGGATTCTTCCACCAATTCTTCCGTTCCTACATTCACTGAGATCATACCAATGACTCAAAAACATCATTTTAAATAGCGATATTCCACTGTAAGCAGGTTGCCGTTTTATTCCCTGGTCTTTTTGATATATTTTTCTTATTTCTTTCTCCATCCACTTCACAGTGGATCAAAGTGTTTAAATTTTGAAAAACTCACTCCTTATGGTAAAACATTCCATATATAGTTCATTAAAGCTTATTTGTGCGGTGCTTCTAAGCATAAATCCGAATTTTTTTATTTTCTACTCCAAGTATAGAAAACAATATATTGATATACAAATATTTTAACAATCTTTTTCCCATGCAACGTTCTCGCTCTTTTTTAAAACGTTGGTTTGGATCAGGAAAGACTAGTTACAAAGTATTAGCTCGTGACATGTCCAACATCTTATAGGAGGCTAGCTCATAATTTGTATCGTTCCCCTGTTATAATTATGCGCTCTTCATAAGAATATGATATAATTAATTAATTTACAATCAATCCTTTTTTAATACGATATGAAATCGTAAATCTCTATCGTTCTCCAACGAAGCCATCTAGTAGAATGAATAAACGTAATCAACCTTAATATGAAGACCTCAATTTTTTACACTTAAAAAGTGTAAAAAATATCTTAAATTAAATAAAAAATTTAAGTACGAATCGTATAAAATACTTTTTAATCCCTTCATTTTTTGAACACCATCAAGCTTTTGAAGAAATTTTGGGACTGATTGAATAGCCAATGATCAGCCAAAACCAAAGCAGCCATCGCTTCTACGATAGGAACGGCACGAGGCACGACACAGGGATCATGTCTCCCCTTCCCCTCTACTACGACAGCATGGCCTTGCCTATCAATGGTCGTTTGAGACCGCATCAACGTAGCAACAGGCTTAAAAGCTACTCGAAAGTAGATGTCCATCCCATTGGATATTCCTCCCTGAATTCCTCCGGAAAAATTGGTTTCTGTCTTCCCGTTAGCCTCAAAAAGATCATTGTGCTCGGAGCCCCTCATCCGTGTTCCGGAAAAACCGCTTCCGTATTCAAAGCCCTTGACCGAATTGATCGAGAGCATAGCCTTTCCCAATTCGGCATGCAGCTTGTCAAAAACGGGTTCTCCCAGACCGATCGGAACGTTTTCGATCACGCAACTTACGGTTCCTCCTACGGTGTCTCCTTCCTTTCGGATTTGTTTGATCAGATTCGTCATTTCGGCTGCCGAATTCGGATCAGGGCAACGTATTGGGGTATCCTCCACTGTGGAAAGATCAAGTTCTTGATAGCTTTTCTCCAGGGTTAACGGTCCGACGGAAGAGACGTAGGCTGTGATCTTAATCTCTTTCAAAAATTGTTTAGCAATGGCCCCTGCCACTACTCTACAAACCGTCTCCCGCGCAGAGGAGCGTCCCCCGCCGCGATAATCCTTAAGACCGTACTTTTTATCATAAGTAAAATCTGAATGTGAAGGACGATAGACTTCTTTGAGGTGCTCGTAGTCTTGAGATTTTTGATTTTCGTTTGGCAGCATAAACCCAATAGGCGTACCCGTAGTCACTCCTTCAAAGATACCAGAGAAGAAGGTCACAGTATCGCTTTCTTTTCGCTGAGTCACGAGTGTAGACTGGCCTGGTTTCCTGCGATTTAAATCATATTGAATCTGTTTAAAATCGAGAGTAAAACCTGCAGGACACCCGTCAATCACACCGCCCAAAGCCGGTCCGTGACTTTCTCCGAAAGTGGTCAGTCTAAACAATCGTCCAAAAGTGTTCCCTGCCATAATGCCTTTTAATTCTTCAGTCCTACGGAAATGGATCGACCTCGATGTTGCATGCGATTCAATCCCCTCAATACTTTATCTTCATGGCGACTGTCGATTTCGAAATATGAAGATTTGCTTGATATCTCGATACGCCCAATGTCAATATTTCGAGTGTTGGTAGCCTGGTTCACTAATTGGATCAAGCCGAGTTTGGTTAGATCGTCTTTGGCTCCCAGATTTAAAAAGAGTCTTGAAAATCCCGTGAGTCTTCCTTTTGTGACAAAATCGCGTTTTTTTCTCTCAATAGTTCCACCGACAGGATGAAAAGATTCTGAAACGTTGATGTCTTTAGCTCCTTTATAATAAGTTAAAAAACGATTGAATTCTACTGAAGTGAAACGTTTGATGAGCTGCTCACGGTCTAACGCACTCAATTTTTCATGTATCATCGACAGATAGGGAGCTATCGAATGATCGTCTACAACGACTTTTTCTATTTTTTCTATTAAATGGAAGAGCTGCTTTTCGCAAATCTCTCTACCAGTGGGTACCATCAATCGTTCAAACTTTCTTCCTATTTTTTGTTCGATATCTTTGATTCTGCGGCCCTGTCTTGAATGGATAAGGCAGATAGAGATCCCTTGATTGCCCGCGCGTCCTGTGCGACCGCTACGGTGAACGTAGGTTTCGTTCTCGTCAGACAGGTTATAATTGATAACGTGAGTGATGTCGCTGATGTCTATCCCACGGGCAGCTACGTCTGTGGCTACGAGGAGCTGTAATCTTTTTTCTCTAAAACGGTGCATCACGGACTCGCGTTGCGCTTGCGAAAGATCACCATAGAGAGCATCGGTATTATATCCGTCTTGAATGAGGCGGTCGGCGATCTCTTTGGTTTCTCGACGGGTACGACAGAAAATGATGCCGTAAATATCCGGATTAACATCAGCGATACGTTTCAAAGCTAGATATCTGTTTTGGTTGCTCACCATATAATAAACGTGCTGGACATCATCAGAAGCCAAATTGCGTTTCCCTGTCGTCATTTCCATCGGATCTTCCAAATAAGAGTTGGCAATGCCATTCATTTCACGAGACATGGTGGCGGAAAATAATAAACTTTGACGCTCAACGGGTAATCGTTCCACTATGGTGTCAATATCGTCTTTAAAACCCATATTAAGCATTTCGTCGGCTTCGTCAAGTACCAAATAACGTATGCAGCCCAATTGAAGATCTCCTCGACGCATGAGATCTATTACCCTGCCTGGCGTTCCCACAATGATGTGTGCTCCTTTATGCAAGGCTATGACCTGATTTTTGATATTGGCCCCTCCGTATACGGAAACTATTTTTATCTCAGACAAGTATTGTGCAAAGCGCATAAAATCGCGTGTGATTTGCAAACACAATTCACGTGTAGGACAAAGAACCAAAGCTTGCGGGGTCTTTAATGAGGGAGTTATCTTGTGGATCAGAGGCAAGCCGAAGGCAGCTGTTTTTCCTGTCCCAGTCTGAGCCAAGGCGATCAAATCTCTATCGGAACTCAATAGATAAGGGATGGATTGTTGCTGTATCGGGGTAGGAATTGTAAAACCTATAGCTTCTAAAGCTTTGACAATTTTAGGATTTAAATTAGCTTCTTCAAAAGTTTTCATAAATGTTAAGGGCTTTCTTCAGAATAACTGAGGCAATAAACGTTACGGGGTAATTAATGTACAGTATACCCCTCCTAATCCAAAAGCTACAGTTTTCGGAAGAAAATTTGAAAAGCAAATGTACGTAAAATACACCGTATCTTTATTAGCTCGGCTTGAGAATGTTACATAAAACGGGGGGGGGGATATTTGTAATATCAATATATTTTTCTATACCATTGTGTTAAAGTGTATTACGTTTATTTAGACTCTTAGATAGGCTTCATTAGAGAACGATGTATATTTATTTTTTTATATCGCATTCGAAATACTATTAATTATAAACTAATTAACCATATCTATTTTTATGAACAGCTTATAATAATCCCAGGGGAACGATACAAATTATGAACCATAACGTTCATAAGAGACTGGGCATACAAACGAGATAATCCTTTGTAAGGAGCCTTTCCTGATCCAGATTAACGCTTTATACTACCAAAAGTGCTCTATTACCCATCGGGTTTACTCACTAATTATTGTGAATAATATAGCTATCCTACTTAAAGCCCGGTTCCTATAGGCTTTCTTCTGTATACGGTATTTGATGCCTAGACTATAAAAGTAAGACACGTTGGCTGGCACTTGGTAACCTTTGTCTGCATATACTTTTCTAGGAGGTTTATATCCTAGTTTGCTTATTAATGACTTTAGCTCTCTATTATCATGCTCATTGGCTGCTACGCTATGTACTTGCTAGTCTCATTCCATTTTTATCCAGCCACTATGTGCTTCTTGTATCCGTAGTAAAGGTTACTTGATTTCTTGAGCCATTTTACTTGAGTGTCTACTCCTGATTAAGTCTCTTTTTTTACCCTTGCTTTTATTTGACTGATTTGCTTTCTCCCTCTTCCTTCCGATCCTCCACTACATAGGTAGGTCAACCTTAGGAGCAAAAGGACTCACTGTAATAATGTCATCTGCTATCAGTCCTATTTAACTATCTCCTGATACTTTACTAAGTCCTTATTGATCTTTTTCAGTAAGAGCTCATATACGTTTTTGGCTATTATTTCATTGCGAAATCTGCATAGAGTTGTATGATCTGAGATCTTATTTTCCAATCGAACACCACAAAAGCGCATGAAAATCAAGAAGTCTTTCCCCAATTTTTCCGTTCCTACATCACTGAGATCATATCAGTGACTCAAAAGCAACATCGTAAATAACGATATTCCACTGTAAAAAGATTGGCCTTTTATTCCCTGAACTTTTTGATATATTTTTCTTATTTCTTTTACATACCCCAATGGATCAAGGGTTTAACATTTTAAAAAACTTACTACTTCTAGTAGAACGTTCCATATATAGTTTACTAAACCTTAGTTGCTCATTTCTTCTGAATATAGATCCGAATTTTTTTATTTTCTACTCCAGAATAGACGAAATAATATATTAATTTACAAATATTTTAACCACCTTCTTCCATCCGACGTTTTCGCTATATTATTCAATAAATTAGTGAGTAAAACCCCGATAGTAGCAGAATGAGAACCTTGCATGAGATAAAGAGGTTAATATATTTATAAATCAATATATTATTTCGTATATCTGGAATAGAAAATAAAAAATTCGGATCTATGCACAGAAGACCAGAGCAAATAAGATTTAGTGAACTATATATGGAACGTTCTACTAGAGGTAGTAATTTTTCAAAAGGTTAAAAACCTTGATCCACTGGGAAGGGATGGAGAAAGAAATAAGAAAAATATATCAAAAAGGCCAGAGAATAAAAGGCTAACCTTCTTATAGTGGAATATCGTTATTTACGATGATGCTTTTAAGTCACTGCTATGATCTCAGTGATATAGGAACGGAAAAATTGGGGAAAGACTCCTTGAGCTGCATACGCTTTTGTGGTGTTCGATTGGAAGATCAGATCCCAGATCATACGACTCTCTATGCAAATTTCGCAATGAAATAGTAGCCAAAAAGGTATATGAGCGCTTACTGAAAAAGATCAATAAGGAATTAGTAGTAAAGCATCAGGAGATTAAATAGGACTGATAGCAGATGACATTATTACAGTGAGTCCCTTTGCTCCTAAGGTTGGCCTACCTACGTAGTGGAGGATCGAAAGGAAGAGGGGAAAAAGCAAATCAATCAAAAAAAAGAAAGGGTAAAAAAAGAAACTCAATCAGGAGTAGACACTCAAGTAAAATGACTCAAGAAATCAGGTAACCTTTACTACGGATACAAGAAGCACATAGGGGGTGGATAAAAATAGAATGATACTAACCGTACATAGCGTAACAGCCAAGGAGCATGATAGTAGAGGGCTAAAACCATTAATAAGCAAACTAGTATATAAACCAAGAGAAGTATATGCAGACAAAGGTTACGAAGTGCCAACTAACGTGTCTTACTTTCATAGTCGAGACATCAAAAACCTTATACAAAAGAAGCCTATAGGCCCCGTCCATTAAATATGGATAGCTATATTATTCAATAAATTAGTAAGTAAAACCAGATAGGTAATAGATCACTTTTGGTAGTATAAAGCGTTGATTTAGATCAGGCAAGTCTCCTTACAAAGGATTATCTCGTTTGCATGCCCAGCGTTTTATGGAGGCTATGGATCATAATTTGTATCGTTCCCCTTGCATTATTATGCGCTGTACACAAAAATAGATATAATTAATTAATTTATAAACAATAGTATTTCGAATTCAATGTGAAAGATTAAATCTACATCGTTCTCAAACGAAGCTATATAGGAAGCTGAATAAACGTAATTCACCATTAAAAGAATGGTCTCAGAATGTACTTTTAGTAGTAAAACGTTGGTTTGGATCAGGAAAGGCCCTTACAAAGGATTGGCTCTTGGGTAGACCCAGCATCTTATGAAGGCTATGGCTCATAATTTGTATCGTTCTCCTGCATTATTATGATCTGTTCATAAAAATAGATAAATTTAATTAATTTATAACCAATAATATTTCGAATACGATATAAAAAACTAAATACCATCGTCTCCAAAAATGCCTCTCTAGTAGGATGAATAAACGTAATAACCTTAATACAATGGTGGATTATTGATTTACAAATACCCCTCTCTCATGCAACGTTCTAGCACCATTTTTTTTAATATTTTTGCCTGAAAGATTTATTGAATTTTATGCCCGAAAGCACCACTTCAACAGGATGGAGAAAAGAAAATAAACATCCCTCACTCTCGGAATCCTTCTCTTCTATACCCATCCCAAAAAGAGGGGGATTTTGGAAGAAAATTTTTGCGTTCACTGGACCGGGCCTTTTGATTGCCGTAGGGTACATGGACCCAGGAAACTGGGCTACGGATATCTCCGGAGGAGCTCAATTCGGATATACACTCTTATCGGTTATATTGATCTCGAATCTATTTGCTATACTACTACAACATCTAGCCATCAAATTAGGCGTGGTAGCCGAACGTGATTTAGCCCAAGCCTGCCGAGATCATTATCCACCTGCACTAAATTTTATTTTATGGATACTGTGTGAGATAGCCATCTCAGCTTGTGACCTAGCAGAAGTGATCGGGTCTGCGTTGGCGTTGAACCTACTTTTTGGTCTACCCATGGCCTATGGAGTGGCCATCACGGCGCTGGATGTGCTGATCATTCTCTTCTTCCAATACAAAGGCTTCCGATACATCGAAGCCGTAGTAGCTGCGCTGATCTTAACAATCTCGATCTGCTTCGGCTTTGAAATCATCAACTCTCAACCCGACATTCTTCCGATGCTCAAGGGTCTGATCCCCAAACCTGAAATCATCACCGACTCTCGTTTGCTTTACATCGCTGTAGGTATACTGGGAGCCACTGTGATGCCACACAATCTTTATCTGCACTCAAGCCTTATACAAACACGCAACTATCCACGCAACATGAAAGGAAAAAAGATGGCGATCAAATATGCTACCATAGACAGCACTTGGGCTCTATTTTTAGCCTTTTTCATCAACTCAGCCATCTTAATCGTTTCGGCAGCTACTTTCCACAAAACAGGATATACAGAGGTATCGGATATCACCGAAGCTTATGAACTGCTCACCCCGTTGATAGGATCTACCTTAGCAAGCTCACTTTTTGCTATAGCCTTGCTAGCATCAGGACAAAATTCCACCTTGACAGGAACACTCTCCGGACAAATCGTCATGGAGGGCTTCATTAATATACGCCTAAAACCTTGGATAAGAAGACTCATCACTCGATTGATCGCCATCATTCCGGCAATGGCCGTAGCCATCATTTACGGAGAAAAGGGAACAACTGATCTTCTTGTACTGAGCCAAGTGATACTTTCTCTGCAATTGAGCTTTGCCATCGTTCCTTTGATCAACTTCACTAATGATCGACAAAAGATGGGAAGCTTTGCCAATGGGTTCCCTTTAAAATTATTGGCCTGGACCATTGCTATTATCATCATCACATTGAATGTATTTCTCCTGTATGATATATTGAGACAAGCTAAATAGATTAATTTTTAATCTTTATTAGAATTAAAAATCTATACTTTTAAGCTAATTATCATTTATGTACATAAATATTATTACATTAATATATATAATAAGTAAAAAAAATTAAGATCATTGTATTAATAGTAAAAAAAACGTTTATTCAACCTTCTAGATACGCTTTGTTGGAGAAGATCGATATTTAGTCTTTTACATTAGATTCAGAATAATATTAATTATAGTTAATTAATTACATCTATTGTTATGAACAGCTCATAATAATTCCAGGGTACGATGTAAATTATGGCCATAGCCTCCATAAAAGGCTAGGCATGCATACGAGCTAATCCTTTGTAACGAACCTTTCCTGATCAAAACCAACGATTTATACCGCAAAAAGTACGTGCTAATACCCATTGGGTTTTACTTACTAATTATGTTGAATAATATAACTATCCTAGCTTAAGGGAAGGTGCCTATAGGCTTTCTTCTGTATACGGTCTTTGATGCCTAGATTATGAAAATAAGATACGTTGACTGGAACTTGATAACATTTATCTGCATATACTTCTCTAGGTTTATATCCTAGTTTGCTTATTAATTACTTTAGCCCCTCTACTATCAATGCTCATTGGCTAGCTATGGCTAGGTACTACTGCTAGTCTCATTCCATTTTTACCCCCCCCATGTGCTTCTTGTATCCGTAGTAGAGTTTACCTGATTTCTTGAGTCATTTTCCTTGAGTGTCTATGCCTGATTGAGTCTCTTTTTTTACCCTTTCTTTTCTTTGACTAATTTGCTTTTGCCCCTCTTTCTTTCGATCCTCCACTACGTAGGTAGGAACTCCCTTTGGAGCAAAGGGACTCACTGTAATACTGGCATCTACTATCACTCCTGTTTTAACTATCGCCTGATGCTTTTCTAATTCCTTATTGATCTTTTTCAGTAAGCGCTCATATGCCTTTTTGGCTACTATTTCATTGCGAAATATGCATAGAGTCGTATGATCTGGGATCTGATTGTCCAATCGAAAAACACAAAAACGCATGCAGCTCAAAGAGCTTTTTTACCAATTTTTTCCGTTCCTACATCAGTGAGATCATACCCGTGACTTAAAATCATTATCTTAAATAACGATATTCCACTGTAAGCAGATTGTCCTTTTATTCCCTGGCCTTTTTTATATATTTTCTTATTTCTTTTTCCATCCCTTCCCAGTAGATCAAGGTTTTTAACCTTTTGAAAAACTCACTCCTTCTAGTAGAACGTTCCATATATAGTTCACTAAAACTTATTTGTACGGTGCTTCTGAGCATAGAGGCTATTTTTTTATTTCATACTCCAAATACACGAAACAATATATTGATTTACAAATATTTTAACCTCCTTCTTTCATGTAACGTTTTCGATTTGATCATTGGGTGCGTATAATGGAGTCTTTTATAAATTGAAGCAGGATATCTTTCTTTTCTGCAGGGGCTGAAACTTTGGAAAGGCTTTCCAGACTTTTGTCTCGATAGTGCTTGAGCTCTTTTTTTACCTCTTCTATGATGCAGAGTTTTTTAAAGAGATATTCTACAGCATATACCTTATCAATATTGTCTGTTTTGATACAGTACCAGTAAAGTAGCTCTTCTTTTTGTTTTTCGTTAGCCTTTTCGAGCGTTTTGAAATAAAGGATGGTTTTCTTGTTTTCGTAAATATCTCCGGCATGTTTTTTTCCAAATTTTTCTGAATCTCCGAATACATCAAGCAAGTCATCCTGTATTTGAAAGGCGATACCGATGTTTTTCCCCGTCTCGTACAGATGTGTAGCGTCTTGCTCTCCTGCCCTTCCAATAAAGGCGCCGATCTTTAAGGCTGATCCGATTAGGATAGCAGTTTTGTAGGTGATCATCTGTATGTATTGATCAAAATCTGGTTCTTGAGTTTCTTCGAAATTCACATCCATTTGTTGGCCTTCGCAGACTTTGATGGCCATGTTCGAGAATTCAAGGATTACTTTTCGGAAAACCTTGGACTCGAGAGCTTCGAAGAACTGATAGGCCTTTACCAATAAAGTGTCTCCCGAAAGGATGGCACTATTGTTTCCCCATTTTTCGTGTATGGTCGGATGACCTCTGCGCAGTGGAGCTTTGTCTATGATGTCATCGTGAACTAGTAGGGAATTGTGAAAAAATTCCAACGCTAAAGCCGGTTGAATGGCGTTGGTGAGATCATCCTGAAACATGCTTGTCCCGATCAAACACAAGGCCGGTCGGACGCGTTTTCCACCAATTGAGATGATATAATTGACCGGATCGTAAAGTTCTGTAGGAGATCCGTTAAAATGGTGCTCTTTGATTTTTTGATCAATAAGAGACTGATAATCAGAAAAAAAAATCATCAAAATTTTTCCTGTAAAATTAGTTTTTTTCGCTGTTCTTTCTGGGGTCAGATTGTAAAGTTGATCTTATAATTCTCAATTTGTATGATAACATCCTTGTAAAAAGAGGAAAAGTTCAGAAACAGTAGAAAATCAGTGCATCTGAGCGGATTTTAATTACTTTTACACTGCTAAAATCGAAATATGCTCCGAATATTTTATCTTCTTTTTTCTACGAGACTTATGGCTGTTCTTTTGTTGGTCTATGCCTTATCCATGGCGGTGGCCACTTTTGTGGAGCAAGTTTATTCTACGGATACGGCCAAAGCTCTCATCTACCAATCCACTTGGTTCGAGACCGTCATGCTGCTTTTGATCATCAGTTTTATGGGGAATATTGGAAGGTATCACCTTTTGAAAAAGGAAAAGTGGCCTTTGCTCGTTTTTCATTTGGCCTTTGTTTTGATTTTTGTCGGTGGGGCAATTTCGAGATATTTTGGTTTTGAAGGGATGATGCTGATCCGTCAGGGGGATACGGCGCAGCAAATCATCTCGGACAGGAGCTATATAAAATTACAGATTTCCGAAAGTGATGAAATGATGGCTTATCATGAGCCGTATGTTCTTTCTCCTTTTCATTATAGTTATAAGGGAAAGTTTGCTTTCAAGAATCAGATTTTTCAAGTTAAGGTGGTCGATTATGTCCCTTATGCTAAGGAGACTTTTTTTGAGGATACTCAGGGGCGAAAAACACTTAAAATTATCACTACGGATAAGAGTGATCGGGCGGAAAATTTTCTCCGATCCGGTCAAGTGAAAAACTTCGGAGGCATCTTGGTCAGCTTTGATAAGAATGTGGAAAGAGCCGTTCAGATTTCCGAGCGTCAAGGCAAGTTGTACATCACATCTCCGTTTGAGGGTGATTATCTTGTCATGGCCACGCAACAAGCAGGCATTTTACCTAAAAGAACACTTTCCGAGCTGCATTTGCGCACTTTATATCGTGTAGGGGGGATTCGGTTTGTCCTTCCGGATGGGGTTCGTCGAGGAACAGTGAAATACGTTCCTTCCGAGAAGGATAAAAAAAAATATGCGGATGCCGTTACGGCCGAGATATCCTCCGGAGGGCAATCCCAAAGAGTCACATTTTTGGGAAATAAAGGCGTTACGGGTATGGGGGGACAAGTGCTTTTGGACGGGAAGCAAGTGGATATCGGTTACGGCTCAATATTTTTGGATGTTCCTTTCGCGATACGCTTGAATCGATTTGAACTCAAAAAATATCCCGGTTCCGAAAGTCCGTCTTCTTTTGCCAGCGAAGTCACCGTGATCGATGGAGATAGGGAAGAGAATCATCGTATTTTCATGAATCATGTGCTTGATTATGGGGGATATCGATTTTTTCAGTCGGGGTATGATCCTGACGGAAACGGAACTCGTCTCTCTGTCAATCATGACGATTGGGGCACATGGATTTCTTATTTCGGTTATTTTCTTTTGGGAGTAGGTATGTTTTTCACATTGTTTTGGAAAGGAACTCGTTTTGACAAGTTGCGTCAAGCGTTCGGAGCATTAGCTCGGAGATCTACTTTTTTGTTTATTTTGTTCAGTAGTATGCTTAGCGCTCAGCATGGGCCTGAGAAAATCAAAAGGGTATCGATAGATAGTTTTTGCACTACGATAAAGATTCCGAAAGATCATGCGGAAAAATTCGGTCGTCTACTTGTTCAAGATCTGCAAGGGCGGGTCAATCCAATTCATACCATGGCGTTGAAACTTTTGAGAAAGGTTTATAAAAAAGATCATATCGAAGGGCTTGACGCTACTCAGTGGATGATCTCTATGACTCAAGACGGCTGGTTAGTTTCCGTCCGTCGGGGAAGTATCGGTTGGGCGAAAGTCCCTTTCGTCAAAGTAGGATCGAAGGGAGGAAAAGACTTTCTCGAGTTGACTCGAGCTGATCAGGACGGGTATACTTCATTGATGGAACTTTATCGAGCCGATCCAAGTACAGGAGAGGTAAATTTTGTTTTCGAACGTGAGTATGAGAGTTCCTTCGCCAAGAGTCCTGCGCAGAGGGATGAATATGATAAGGCTTTAATCAATCTGAGTGAACGTGTAAGCATCATTTCTGGGATGTTTCAGGGGCAATATCTGCGAATTTTTCCCGTACTCAATGATCCGAAAAATACTTGGACAAGTTGGATGACACCTGATCTTCGGGTAAATTCCTCGGCTTTTATTCTGCTGAGCAATTATTTCATAGCCTTCTCTCATGCGCAGCAAACACAGGATTGGGCTCCGGCGAATAAGGCTTTGGATAAGATCCGAAACTATCAAAACCTTTATGGTCATGAGGTTATACCTTCCGCAAATAGGGTCGAGGCTGAAATTTTATATAATCGTCTGAATGTCTTTTATCGTGTGATGCTATGTTATTTAGCGTTGGGCAGTTTGTTACTTGTTTTGGCATTTGTGAAAATATTCGCTCCTTTCAGAGGGATCGGTATTTTGGTCAAAATTTTTATCGGTCTTTTGTTGTTTTTTTTTCTTTATCATTCCTTTGGGCTGGTTTTGCGTTGGTATGTTTCCGGTCACGCTCCTTGGAGCAATGGATATGAGTCGACTGTTTTCATCAGCTGGTGTACGATTTTGTCAGGATTTTTATTTTATCAAAATCGGAATGTCTTCGTCCCAGCGATCACGGCTTTATCAGCTACGGCTCTGCTCGGAGTGGCTCACGGCAATCTGATGGACCCTGAGGTGACCAATCTGGTTCCTGTGCTCAAGTCGTATTGGTTGATGATCCATGTGGCGGTCATCACTTCGAGTTACGGTTTTTTGAGCACGGGGGCCTTTTTGGGGCTTGTCGTATTGGTCTTGTACGTTATCAAAGGGAAATCTCGACAGGCACTCATCAACGTTTCGATCAAGGAGCTGATCATCATCAATGAGATGACGCTTACAGTAGGGGTTTTTTTGTTGGCAGTTGGAACTTTTCTCGGCGGGATTTGGGCTAATGAGAGCTGGGGGCGTTATTGGAGTTGGGATCCAAAGGAGACGTGGGCTTTTATCAGTATTATTGTTTATACTTTTGTGTTGCATATGCGTTTGGTTCCCGGACTTAGAGGAGCCTTTGCCTTCAATCTGGCCGGTTTATTGGCTATCAGCTCTATAATCATGACTTACTTCGGAGTGAATTATTATCTCTCGGGTTTGCATTCTTATGCAAAAGGCGATCCGGTCCCTGTCCCTACATGGATTTATTATACCGTGACCGCTGTGTTGTCCCTTTCTGTTTTGGCTTATTATCGAACGAGAGGAACAGCTTCTGAGAAGTGATATTTTTGAAGGGTTATGGATTTATTATTTTGGAAACTGGTAACAGTATTGATCTAGCAGAGTGAAGATATTTATATTTTCGATCTTCTTAAGATTTTTTATGATCAAGTATTTAGACCATAGTGTTAATGGTAGATTACGTTTATTCAGCCCCCTATATGGCTTCCTTAGAGATGATGTAAATTTAGTCTTTTAGATTGTATTCGAAATACTATTGTGTTATAAATTAATTAATTTTATATATATTGTTATGAACATTTCATAACAATGCCAGGGGCAGGATACAAGTTATGCGCCATAGCCTTCTATAAAGAAGCTCGGTATGCACACGAACTAATCCTTTGTAACGAGCCTTTCCTGATCCAAACCAACGCTTTGTACTACGAAAAATACGGTCTACTCCCCATCGATTTTTATTCACTAATTATGTTGAATAATATAGCTATCCCTACTTAAGATACGGTTCCTATAGGCTTTCTTCTGTATACGGTCTTTGATTTCTCGACTCGACTATGAAAGTAAGACACGTTGGTTAGCACTTGGTAACCTTTTCTGTATATACTTCTCTGGGTTTATATCCTAGTTTGCCTTATTAAGGCTTTAGCCCTCTACTATTATGCTCATTAGCTTCTACACTATGTACTGCTAGTTATCATTCCAAGACCATTGTGTTAATAGTGAATTACATTTATTGATCCTCCTAGATGTGCTTCGTTAGATAAAATGTAGATTTAGTCTTTCACATTGTATTCGAAATACTGTTGATTATAAATTAATTAATTATATCTTTTTTTATGAACAGTTCATAATAATACCAGGAGCACGATACAAATTATGAGCCATAGCCTCCATAATATACTAGGCATACACACGAGCTAATCCTTTGTAACGAGTCTTTCCTAATCCAAACTAACTCTTTATACTGCTAAAAGTACGTTCTACTACCCATCGGTTTTTACTCACTAATTTGTTGAATAATATAGCTATACTACTTAAGGGCTGTTCCTATAGGCTTTCTTCTGTATAAGATGTTTGATGCCTCGACTATGAAAGTAAGACACGTTGGTTGGCWCTTGGTAACCTTTGTTTGCATATACTTCTCTGGGTTTATATCCTAGTTTGTTTATTAATGGTTTTAGCCCTCTACTATCATGCTCATTGGCTGATACGCTATGTAGCAGCTAGTGTCATTCCATTTTTATCCACCCCCATATGTTTCTTGTATCCGTAGTAAAGTTTACCTGATTTCTTGAGCCATTTTCCATGAGTGTCTACTCCTAATTGAGTCTCTTTTTTACCCTTTCTTTTCTTTGACTGATTTGCTTTTTCCTCTTTTCCTTTCAATTCTCCACTACGTAGGTAGGAGCTCCCTTGAGGGTAAGGGAACTCACGGTAATACTGACATCTACTATAACTCCTATTTTAACTATCGCCTGATGTTTTTCTAATTCCTTATTGATTTTTTTCAGTAAGCGTTCATATGCCTTTTTGGCTACTATTTCATTACGAACTCTGCACAAAATCGTATGATCTAGGTTTTGATCTTCCAATCGAAAACCATAAAATCGCATGCAGATCAAGGATTCGTTCACCAATTCTTCCATTCCTACATCACTGAAATAGATCAGACCAATTACTCAAAAGCATCATCTTAAATAACGATATTCCACTGTAAGCAGGTTTGCCATTTATTTCCTGTCCTTTTTGATATATTTTTCTTATGTCATTTTCCATCCCTTCCCAGTGAAATTAAGGGTTTAACCTTTTAAAAAACTCACTCCTTCTGGTAGAATGTTTCATATATAGTTCACTAAAGCTTAGTTATGCTATGCTTCTGAGCATATAGTCGAATTTTTTTATTATTATACTTCAAATATACGAAACAATATATTGATTTATAAATATTCTAACCGCCTTCTTCCATGCAACGTTTTCATAACGATATTCTACTGTAAGTAGGTTGCTTTTTTAATTCCCTGACCTTTTTGATATATTTTCCTTATTTCCTTCTTCATCTCTTTCCAGTGGATCAAGGTAATTAACCTTTTGAAGGTTAAATCCTTCTGGTAGAACGTTCCATATATAGGTCACTAAAGCTTATTTGCTCGGTGCTTCTGAGCATAGATCCAATTTTTTTTATTTTCTACTCCAGAGTAAACGAAATAATATATTGATTTATAAATATTTTAAACACCTTATCTCATGCAACGTGCTCAAAGCATTGGTTTGGATCAGGAAAGGCTCCTTACAAAGGGTTAGCTCGTGTACGTGCCTAGCATTTTATGGAGCCTATAGCTCATATATTTGTATCGTGTCCTTGACATTATTATGAACTATCCATAATAATAAATATAATTAATTAATTTATAATCAATAATATTTCGAATAGAATATGAAAGATTAAATCTCGATCGTTCTACAACGAAGCCAATCTAATAGGCTGAATAAGCATAATTCAACCATAACACAATGGTCTAAATTTTTATATTAAATTTGCTACCGAGTTTCAAGAACTCTTTTCTCCCCCCGCCCGGACATTTAGCTCAGTTGGTTTAGAGCGCCACCTTGACAGGGTAGAGGTCATCGGTTCGAATCCGGTAATGTCCACTATTCAAGTGGAATTGTTTCTAATAATTAGATGTTTTCGAATTATCGATTACAAATTTAGGCCGTTGTGTTAAGTTGGATTACATTTATTCAGTCTCCTAGATTAGCTTCGTTAGAGACGGTATAGATTTAATCTTTCACATTATATTCGAAAACTGTTGATTGTAAATTAATTAATTATATCTATTTTTATGGACAGCGCATAATAATACCAGGGGTACGATACAAATTATGCGCCATAGCCTCCCCATAATATGCTAGGTATACACACGAGCTAATCCTTTGTAACGAGCCTTGGCTTGATCCAGGCCAACGATTTATACTGCTATAAAGTACGTTCTACTACCCATCGGGTTTTATTCACTAATTTCTTAAATAATATAGTTATCCTAGTTAAGGAACTGATTCTATAAGCTTTCTTTTGTATAAAATCTTTGATGCTTCGACTATGAAAGTAAGACACGTTGGCTAACATTTTTTAACCTTTGTCTGCATAGACTTCTCTGTGCTTATACCCTAGTTTGCTTATTAATTGCTTTAACCCTCTACTATCATGCTCATTGGCTACTACGCTATGTACAGCTAGTATCATTCTATTCTTATCCATCCCTATGTGCTTCTTGTATCCGTAGTAGAGTTTACCTGATTTCTTGAGCCATTTTACTTGAGTGTCTACTCCTGATTGATCCTCTTTTTTACCCTTTCTTTTCTTTGACACATTTGCTTTTTCCCCTATTCCCTTCCGATTCTCCACTACGTAGGTAAGAGCTTCCTTGGGAGCAAGAGGACTCACTGTAATACTGGCATCTACTATCACTCCTGTCTTAACTATTGCCTGATGCTTTTTTCTAATTCCTTATTGATTTTTTTGAGTAAGCTCTCATATGCCTTTTTGGCTACTATTTCATTGCGAAATCTGCATAGAGTCGTATAATCTAGAATCTGATCTTCCAATCGAAAACCACAAAATCGCATGCAGCTCAAGGATTCGTTCACCAATTCTTCCATTCCTACATTACTGAGATCATACCTGTAACTCAAAAGCATCATATTAAATAACGATATTCCACTGTAAGCAGGTTGACCTTTTATTCCCTGGCTTCTTTGATATATTTTTTTTATTTCTTTTTCCATCTCTTCCCAGTGAATCAAGCTGTTTAACCTTTTTAAAAACTCAATCCTTTTGGTAGAACATTCCATATATAGTTTACTAAAGCTTATTTGTACGGTGCTTATGCACATAGATCCGATTTTTTTTATTTTATAATCCAAATATTACGAAACAATACATTTATTTACAATATTTTAACCTCCTTATCCCATGCAACCTTCTCATATCGTTATTTAAGATGATGCTTTTGAGTCACTGGTATGATTTCAGTGATGTAGGAACGAAAGAATTAGTGAAAAAATCTTGAGTTGCATGCACTTTTTTGCTTTCCGATTGGAAAGATAAGATCCTAGATCATACGACTCTATTCAGATTTCGCAATGAAATAGTAGTCAAAATGGAATATGAGCTCTTATTGAAAAAGATCAATAAGGAATTAAAAATGCATCAAGCGATAGTTAAAACAGGAATGATAATAGATTCCAGTATTACAGTGAGTCCCTTCGATCATAAGGGAGATCCTACCTACGTAGTGGAGGATCGGAAGGAAGAGGGAAAAAGAAAATTAGTCAAAGAAAAGCAAGAATAAAAAAAGAGGCTCAATCAGGAGTAGACACTCAAGGAAAATAGCTTAAGAAATCAGGTAAACTTTACTACGGATACAAGAGGACACAAGGGGGATAAAAATGGAATGATACTAGCTGCTACATAGCGTAGCAGCCAATGAGCATGATAGTAACGGGTTAAAGAAAACATTAATAAGCAAACTAGGATATAACCCAGAGAAATATATGCAGACAAAGGTTACCAAGTTCCAGCCAACGTGTTTTACTCTGATAGTCGAGGCGTCAAAGACCGTATACAGAAAAGGCCTATAGGAACCGGACCTTAAGTAGTATAGCTATATTATTCAACATAATTAATGAGTAAAATCCGATGGATAGTAGAACGTACTTTTAGCAATATAAAGCGTTAGTTTAGATCAGGCAAGGCACGTTACAAAGGATTAACTCGTATGCATGCCCTCATTTTATGTAGGCTATGGTGCATAATTTGTATCGTTACTCTGGAATTATTATGAGCTCTCTATAAAAATAGATATAATTAATTAATTTATAATAAGCAGTTTTCGAATATAATGTGAAAGACTAAATCTACATTTTCTCTAACAAAGCCCTTGTAGAAGGCTGAATAAACGTATTCCACCATTAATACAATGGTCTCAAGTCGTATGATCTAGGATCTGATCTTTCAATCGAAAACCAAAAAATCCCATGAAGCTTAAGGCTCTTTCACAAATTCTTTCGTTCATACATCACTAAGATCATACCAGTGACTCAAAAGCATCATCGTTAAATAACGATATTCCACTGTAAGCAAGTTGTCCTTTTATTCCCTGGCCTTTTTGATATATTTTTCTTATTTCTTTCTCCATCCTTTCTCAGTGGATCAAGGTGTTTAACTTTAAAAAACTCACTCCTTCTGATAAAACGTTCCATATATAGTTCACTAAAGCTTATTTGTTCGGTGCTTCTGGGAATAGAACCGAATTTTTTTACTTTCTACTCCAAATACACGAAACAATATATTAATTTACAGATATTTTAGAAACTTCTCTCATGCAACCTTCTCATAACGATATTCCACTGTAAGCAGGTTGCTTTTATCCCCCTAGCCTTTTTGATATATTCTTCTTATTTTTTCTCCATCCAATTCCCAGTCAATCAAAATGTTTAATCTTTTGAAGAGATAAATTCTTCTTGTAGAACATTCCAGATATAGTTCACTAAATCTTATTCATGCTGTGCTTCTGAGCATAGATCCGTTTTTTTTATCTCCTACTCTAGAGATACGAAACTTAATAGTATTTCGAATACAATATGAAAGGCTAAATCTATATAATCTCCAACGAAGCCCTCTAGGAGGCTAGAATAAACGTAATCCACCTTAAAACAATGGCTTCAGAGATTCGGAATCTCATTCCGAATTGTTTTCTTGTTCTTGCAGGCTATTTCGAGTACATTTGTCCGAAAACAGGATGATGAAGGTTTTTTTTTTCGCTATGTGTACCGGAATATTGATGGGGCTTGCTTGGCCAACTAAGGGCTTTACATGGTTGATTTTCGTTGGGTTTGTTCCGTTGTTGTGGGCTGTAGAAAGATGGATAGAAGAAACGAGAAAACGAAAGTTTTTTTGTTTGTTCGCCTCGGCTTATTCGGCTTTTTTTCTATGGAATGCCATAACGGTGTGTTGGTTACATTATGCCCAGCATCCTGATGGCTCATATGCATGGGAAGCTTATATCCCTCCTGTAGTGCTCAACGCGCTGCTTATGACTGTAATATTTTTGTTGTACACTTGGGCAAGAAAGAGATTAGGCAAGAAATTAGGACAGCTTTTTTTGTTATGTCTTTGGATTTCTTTTGAGAAGCTTCATTTCGAATGGGAGTTTGCCTGGCCGTGGTTGAATTTGGGTAATGGACTGGCTGATCACAATCGATGGATACAATGGTACGAGTATACGGGTAGTTTGGGAGGGTCTTTATGGGTTTTGCTGGTCAACTTAGGGTTTTTTAACGCCTTTGAGAGGTATCGAAACACGTGGAATCGTATGGCTCTATACAAAAATCTTTCCTTGAATTTGGGTTTGATTATTATACCTATCGGTATTTCTTATTGGATTTATGACTGCTATGAAGAAAAAGGGCCGGAATTTGAATTTGTCGTTTTGCAGCCTAATGTCGATCCATATGCTAATAAATACTCGACTTCATCCGGTGAGCTTGCTCAACAATTAACCCGTTTAGCCCAAAGCTCGATTACCGATAGGACTTCTTTTGTGTTGGCTCCGGAAACTTCTTTACCGGGATACGGAAGAATTCGAATCCGTGATTTGGAATATAATAGTGGCGTGATTCTACTCAAAAATTATTTGAGAAAACACCCTCAACTAGCTTTCATTATGGGGATAGAATTGTATGATGAATACACCACACGGGAAGTTGCCGGAGAATCTGCTACCTTCATCCCGAAAATCAACCGTTGGATAGATGTATTCAATTCAGCCATGCTGATTGACGCTTCCGATAATTTGCAAATCTATCACAAATCTAAGCTTGTACCTGGAGTAGAAATCTTTCCCTATAAAAGGATCTTCGAACCCTTGTTGGGAAATCTTCTGCTTGATTTCGGAGGGACAGTGATGGGCCATAGTTATAAGATAGCTTCCTTAATGCTGGAGTGCCCTAAAATCGGAATCAATATTGCTCCCATAATCTGCTACGAATCTGTTTTCGGAGAATACGTCAGTCAATCAGTTCTAAACGGTGCGCAATACATCTGTATTCTTACCAATGACGCATGGTGGGCGACGTCCGAAGGCCACAAACAGCATTTCGCTTACGCTCGTTTACGAGCCATTGAAAACAGACGGTCTATCGCTCGCTCGGCTAATACGGGTGTGTCAGCTTTTATCGATCAGAGGGGGGATGTCATTGCTTCACTCCCTTATGGCGAAGAGGGGGGAATACGCTGTAGTATTCAGGCTAATAATGAAAAAACTTTTTATACCCTTTATGGGGATGTCATAGCACGTGTAGCTCTTTTTCTTGGCGGAATACTTTTTTCCTATGCTCTAGCGCATCAGTTTATAGGCAGAAATTAGCTCTTTTATTTATAATGCATTATTGGCAGGAGTAAAGAATTCTTTGATCCACCAGTTACACGATTTCTTAATATAAGTGTAATTCAAATGACTGAATAATGTTGCATAAGAGAAGGGGTAAAATATTTGTAAAGAAATATATTGTTTCCTTTATTTGGATTAGGAAATAAAAGAAGATCTGGCTCTATGCTGAGAAGCACCTCACAAATAAGTTTTAGCGAACTATACATCGAATGTTCTACCATAAAATTCAGCTTTTCAAAATCTTAAACACCTTGATAAACTGGGAAGTGATGAAAAAAGAAATAAAAAAATGTATCAAAAAAACAAAGAATAAAAGCCAACCTGGCTATAGTGGAATAGCGTTATTTAACGATGATGCTTTTGAATCACTGGTATGATTTCACTGATGTAGTGAACGGAAGAATTGGTAAAAGATTCTATAAACTGCATACGTTTTTGTGGTTTTCGATTGGAAGATTAGATCCCATATCATACGATTCTATGAAAATTTCGCAATGAAATAGTAGCCAAAAAAGCATATGATCGTTTACTGAAAAAGATCAATAAGGAATTAGAACAGCGTCAGGTATAGTTAAAAAAGGAGTGATCGTAGATGCCAGTATTACAGTGAGTCCCTTTGCTTCAAAGGGAGCTCCTACGTACGTAGTGAAAGATCGAAAGGAAGAGGGGAAAAAGCAAATATTTTCAAAGAAAAACAAGGGTAAAAAAGAGACTCAATCAGGAGTAGACACTCAAGGAAAATGGCTCAAGAAATCAGGTAAACTCTACTACGGATACAAGAAGCACATAGGGTGGATAAAATGGAATGATACTAGTGTACATAGCATAGCACCAATGAGCATGATAGTAGAGGGCTAAAACCATTAATAAGCAAACTAAGATATAACCCCCAGAAAAGTATATGCAGACAAAGGCCACCAAGTGCCAGCCAACGTATCTTACTTTCATAGTCTAGGCATCAAAGACCTTATACAGAAAAAAGCCTATAGGAAGCGTCCCTTAAGTAGGGATACTTATATTATTCAAGATAATTAGTGAGTAAAACTAGATGGGTAGTAGAACGTACTTTTGGCAGTATAAAACGTTGGTTTGGATCAGGAAAGGATCGTTACAAAGGATTAGCTCGTGTGCATGCCCATCATCTTATGGAGGCTATGGCGCATAATTTGTATCGCTTACCTGGATTTATTATGCGCTTTCCATAAAAATAGATATAATTAATATAATTTATAATCAACAGTTTTCGAATACAATGTGAAAGCCTAAATCTACATTTTCTCTAATGAGATCTCATCTAGGAAATGAATAAAACAATGGTCTCTATTTTTTTTATTGTCTTTTGATAAGAAATATATCTACTTGAGGATTAGCTATATAGTAAAAATTCTGTCTACAATAAGATTACTATGCAATAGTTTTTTCTATTCATTCAGCTAAGGTTATTTCTTCAAATAAATAGCCTTTTTAGGGGAAATATTTATTTTTGGCTAAAAAATTTTATCATGAGTAGCCCATTATCTTATTCGATCGGAAAAAACGCAGTACAATTTTTAGAGGAGTACTTAAATACAGCTTCTCCTACCGGCTACGAGAGCTCCGGGCAAAAAGTTTGGAAGTCTTACATAAAATCTTATGTCGATGAGATTCGGGTAGACGCTTACGGCACTGTTGTAGGGGTCATCAATCCAGAGAAGGATTATAAAGTGGTTATCGAAGCCCATTCCGATGAAATCTCATGGTATGTAAATTATATCACGGATGATGGTTTGATTTACGTTGTTCGCAATGGAGGATCCGACCATCAGATTGCTCCGTCCAAGCGTGTCCACATCCATACGGAGAAAGGAATGGTGGACGGTGTTTTCGGTTGGCCTGCCATACATACGAGAAAACCATCTGAAGAAAAGTCTCCCAGTGTGGATACTCTTTTTGTCGACGTAGGCGCTGCCGACAAAAAGGAAGTGGAAAAACTCGGAATCCATGTGGGGTGTGTGATCACTTATCCAGATGAATTTTTTATTTTGAATGATCGGAATTTCGTCTGTCGCGCATTGGATAATCGCATAGGAGGCTTTATGATTGCTGAAGTGGCCTGTATGATCAAAGAAAACAAGATCGATCTGCCCTTTGGTCTCTATGTGGTCAATTCCGTGCAAGAAGAAGTCGGTTTGAGAGGAGCCGAGATGATTGCACACACGATCCGCCCCGATTTGGCCATCGTCACAGATGTGTCTCACGATACTTCTACACCGATGATCGACAAAAAGGTGCAGGGGGATATCAAATGTGGTTTAGGCCCGGTGATCAGTTATTCCCCTGCTGTACAAAACAATTTGAGAAAGCTCATCATCGATGTGGCAGAGAAGTACAAATTGGCTTTCCAAAGATTGGCCTCGTCTCGATATACGGGGACCGATACCGATGCCTTTGCTTATTCAAACGGAGGTGTCGTTTCTGCTTTGATCTCTTTACCGCTTCGTTACATGCACACTACTGTAGAGATGGTGCAAAAAAAAGATGTCGAACAAGTGATTCATCTCATGTTTGAAACCTTGAAGGAGATCCGTCCAGATCATAACTTCAAATATCTCTAAGTTCGAGAACGACTCTATGGTTTAAGCGGCGTTCTTTTTCCTTTTCTTTTTGAGGTGTGAGAGCCTTCTATTAAGGGTAGATTACGGTTATTCAAGCTCCTAGATTGGCTTTGTTGGAGATGATCTAGATTTATTCTTTAACATTGTATTCGAAATACTATTGATTATAAATTAATTAATTATATCTATTGTTATAAACAGCTCATAATGATCCCAGGGAAACGATGCAAATTATACGACATAGCCTCCATAAGCGACTAGGTATGCACACGAGCTAAGTCCTTTTTAACTAGCCTTTTCTGATCCAGGAACAGCGCTTTATACTGCCAAAAGTAGTTCTGCTACCCATAGGGTTTATTCACTAACTTGTTGAATAATGTAGCTATTCTAGCTTAATGGAGGTGTTAAGACTTTCTTCTATATACGATCTTTGATAGCTCGACTATGAAAATAAGGAACGTTGGCTGGAACTTGGTAATATTTGTCTATATATACTTCTCTGGACTTATATTCTAGTTTGCTTATTAATATCTTTAGCCTTCTCCTATCATGCTCATTGGCTGCTACACTATGTACTACTAGTATCATTCCATGAGAACGTTGCATGGGAGAAGTAGATTAAAATATTTGTAAATCAATATATTGTTTCGATACCATTGTGTTAATGGTGGATTACCTTTATTCAAGCTCCTAGATCGGCTTCGTTAGAGACGATGTAAATTGAATCTTTCATATTGTATTCGAAATCTATTGATTATAAATTAATTAATTACATCTATTTTTATGAACAGTGCATAATAAAACCAGAATGCGATACAAATTATGCACCATAGCCTCCTCCATAAGATGCTGGGCATGCACACGCGCTAATCCTGTAACGAACCTTTCCAGATCTAAATCAACGCTTTATACTACAAAAAGTACGTTCTACTCCCCATCGAGTTTTACTCACTAATTCGTCGAATAATATAACTATCCTACTTAATGGACGGTTCTTATCGGCTTTCTTCTGTATACGGTCTTTTATGCCTCGACTATGAAACTAAGACACGTTGGCTGTCAATTGGTATCTTACTTTCATAGTCGAGGCATCCAAAGACCGTATACAGAAAAAAGTCCATAGGCCCCGTCCATTAAGTATGGATAGCTATATTATTCGACATAATTAGTGAGTAAAACCCGATGGGGAAGTAGAACGTACTTTTTGTAGTATAAATCGTTGGTTTGGATATGGAAAGGTTCGTTACAGGATTAGCGCGTGTGCATGCCCAGTATCTTATGGAGGAGGCTATGGTGCATAATTTGTATCGAATCCTGGTATTATTATGCACTGTCCATAAAAATAGATATAATTAATTAATTTATAATTAACAGATTTCGAATATAATGTGAAAGACTAAATTTACATCGTCTCTAACGAATCCGTTCTAGGAGCTTGAATAAAGGTAATCCACCATTAACACAATGGTATCGCTATATTATTCAATAAATTAGTTGAGTAAAACCCGATAGGTAGTAGAACGTACTTTTGGCAGTATAAAGCGTTGATTTGGACCAGGAAAGGATCGTTATAAAGGATTAGCTCATGTGCATGGCCTAGTCTCTTATGAGACGATGGCTCATAATTTTTATCGTTACTCTGGCATTATTATGCGCTGTTCATAAAAATGAATATAGTTATATTAACTCATAATCAATAGTTTTTCGAATACAATATGAAAGACTAAATCTACATCGTCTCCAATGAAACCATCTAGGCTTTTAATAAGCCTAATACATCGTTAACACAATGGTCTCAATAAATGAACCCATATCGCTTAAATATTTATATCTGAAAAGATCTATAACTTTACGTGCGTTTTGCGACGCAAATAGATATAATTAATATATTAAATACCTTTTCTAAATTATTAATCGATCTGTTCACCTACTCCAAATTTAAATTACTCTCAAATGAAGTGGCGTCATATTTTGGATATCATTGTCCCGTTGATTATCATGTGGTGGATTATATACACACCGCCCGGTAATAAAATTCGACAAAATTTTTTAAATTGGCTATCAGGTGAAAAAACTGTTAATTCGAATAAAAACATCAGTCCGCGAAATGTGTTAATAGAGTCTGATTTTCAATCGAGACTAAGGGCAATGGACGGGAGCATTATGGATTTTTCCCAAGCTAGAGGTAAAGTTATTTTGATGCATTTTCTGAGCAGTTCTTGCGAGCTTTGTCTTCAAAAAATCGCGCTGATGCAAGATCTTTATGATACCTATAAGGATAAAGTGACTTTTCTGCTTGTATCTAAAGATGAAAAACAAGATAAAGTTTTTGAGTTTATGAGAACCAATGGGTATACTATAAATGTGTATTATCCTATCGATCCTCCCATTGATAAACTCATCAAGACGGACAAGGTTTCATGGATTTTCATTGCTAAAAATGGAGTAATCAGTGTAGAAAAATTGGGAACTAAGACTCCAGATAAGAATCAGGTTATGAAAAAATTGGAATCTTTATTGGCGTTTTGAGGCCATGAAGACTTTGATTTCAATAGTAGGGCCTACGGCTGTCGGAAAAACATCGCTTTCTGTTTTTTTGGCTCGAGTATTCGATACGGAGATTCTTTCTTGTGACTCACGGCAGTTTTACAAGGAATTGAGAATAGGAACAGCCATGCCTTCCGCTGCTGAGCTTGATACTGCTCCTCATCATTTTGTGGGACATTTGAGTGTGCATCAATTATATACGGCTGGGGATTTTGAAAAAGACGCTTTACAAAAACTTCGTGAATTGTTTTCAAGGTTTGATATGGTCGTTATGGTCGGTGGTTCAGGTTTGTATGAGCGGGCTGTGACAGAGGGGTTGGATGATTTTCCTGAGGTATCTTCAGCTATTAGAGAGGGTTGGGTTTCCTTGTTAAAGGAAAAAGGATTGACTTTTTTGCAGGAAACGCTCAGACACAGAGATCTGAGCTATTATCAAAGTGTAGATCTTCACAATCCTCATCGGTTGATTCGTGCCTTGACGGTGATAGAGACTACGGGAAGACCTTTTTCGTCCTTTCGTAAAAAATCGCTTGCTCCGCGTAATTTTCGTTTGGTCAGGATCGGGCTGACCTTGCCTAGAGATCAAATCTACCGAGGTATCGATCGGAGGGTGGATGAGATGATGGAAAGGGGGCTGCTACAGGAGGCTGAACAATGGTATTCTTACAAGAATTTGAATGCTTTACAAACGATAGGGTATAGGGAGCTTTTCCAATATATAGAGAGGGAATTTACGCTTTCAGAGGCGGTTGGGGAGATCAAAAAAAATACTCGTTGTTATGCCAAACATCAGCTCACTTGGTATAGGAGAGATGCTTCTCTTACTTGGTTTTCTGTAGAAGATAGGGAAGGAATATTGGATTTCGTACGTAAGGTTTTAGATGTAGAAACGGGGGGTCATCGGTGAATCTTGTTTTTGAGGTTGTCTATTTTGTGGACGATCTTTCCGCGTTCTTGTCTTTTTTTCAAGACTTTTACGATGTCTTTGAAATGAAATCCTTTGAAGTTCAATAGGACCAAAAAATGAAAGATCAAATCGGCTCCTTCATTTAAAAAGGCTTTTTCGTTATTTTGGTCTTTGGCTTCGATAATGAATTCGGTGGCTTCCTCTCCTACTTTTTGTGCGATTTTGTTTAGACCGCTTCTAAATAAGGAAGAAGTGTATGATTTTTCGTCACCGTACAGTCTACGATTTTCAATGATTTTTTCGAGTTCGTTTATGAAATCAAATTTGTTATTTTTTTCATTGATTTCTCCCCATGCTGTGGTTTGATATTTTTGCGTGGGAATGACTTGAATCAACAGTGTATCTTGGTTTTTGTTGAGATGAATCTGTTTGATTTGCAAGTAGTTGTTGTTAGTCTTTTGTTCTTTAGTAGTTTTTCTGAGATGGATACAATTGCTTTTAATGGTTCTTTCCAATGCTGTTTGATCCATTTTATCTGTGTCAAGTATGATTTTCGTTCGATAGTCTTGCAAGATGACGGTTATTGCTCCGTTGATCTCTTTGAGAGGAAACTTAATTTTTTTCATGGATCGAGATTGAAGGTGTTTCGTTGAGACATTCTATGATGATGTTACAGGCTTTCTGAATTTCTTCTTTTGTAATGGTCAGTGGCGGAGAGAGACGTAGGCATTCGCTCGAAAACAGCAGCCAAAATACAATCAGTCCTTTTTCCATACAGCGTCGAGCTATTTTCAGGGTGTAGGATTTGTTTGCAAGTTCGCAAACAAGCATCAGTCCTTTTCCATGTATTCCTTTGATTTCGGGATGTACGAGCAGCCGGCGGATGAGTGCTTCTTTTTCTTCGATTTGATTCATCCAGGAACCGTCGATGAGTTCGGTAAGGGTTGCCAATGCTGCGGCTGCTATCACGGGGTGACCGCCAAAGGTAGTGATATGTCCGAGCATGGGGTCGTGCGTGAGGCATTTCATGAGTGTTTGAGAGGCCATAAACGCTCCGATAGGCATACCTCCGCCCATGCCTTTTCCCATAACTAGAATATCAGGGACGACTTGATAGTGCTCAAAAGCAAAGAGCTTTCCTGTTCTTCCGAAGCCGGGTTGTATCTCATCGAGGATCATCAAAGCTCCGGTTTTTTCGCATTGTTTTTTTACTTTTTTGAGATAGTCGTTTTGGGGCAAGATGAACCCTGCGGCTCCTTGTATCGTCTCGAGGACTACGCAGGCTGTTTTTTCAGTGATGGCTAAAAGGTCTTTTTCGTCATTGAACGTAATGAATTGCACTATGGGTAGGAGTGGGCGGAAAGATCTTTTAAGGGATTCATTTCCCATGATGCTCATTGCACCGTGGGTATTTCCGTGATAGGCCATTTTATAGGCTATGATTTCTTCGCGACCGGTGTGGCGTTTGGCTAGCTTTAGAGCTCCTTCTATAGCTTCGGCTCCTGAATTTACGAGATAGGTGGTTTCGAGCGGCTTGGGTGTATATTGGGCCATATTTTGACATAACTGTACGCAGACTTCTTGAATGAATTCGCCGTAGACCATTACGTGCATGTGGCGTTCGATTTGTTTTTTAATGGCTTCTACAATTTTCGGGTGCCCGTGTCCGAGGGTATTGCTTGACACGCCTGCTGCAAAGTCTAAATAGGATTTGCCCTCGATATCGTAGATATAGTTGCCTTTGGCTCGATCAATCTGCAGGGCAATGGGGTGAGGGCTAATCTGCGCTTGGTATTGTAAAAATTTATTTTTGAGTGGATTCATTGTAAAGGCGAAGTTTCTTCAATTTTTTGACCATTTTTTTGTGGGGCCTTCTTAATCGTTGTCTTCGGAGGCTTTTTGTATTTTTTCTATTGCTCGCTGCTCGGCTTTTTGCTCGTTCCTGTATTTCAGAAGGTCTGGTATGAATATTTCTTTCATTTCTCGGGGGCTTTCTTTTTCATACCAATGGAATTGGGAGAGGAAACGTTGTTCTTCCGGGACCTTAGATTCGGGCGAGAGTTCGGATTGGGCTTTTTCTTGACAGGAGATTTTTTGAATTTTGCGTTGATTGAGATGTGCTTCTATGATGTTGCAGGTGGCTTTATTGATGCCGATGCGTTTTTTCTTTCGGGTTTTCTCGTCTTCGTCGTCTACATAGAACAGGATTTGGGCATTGCCTTTGACGATGAGTTTTTTCATTTGGTTGTTTTCAAAGAATCCGGTCATCTTTCTTCCTTTCATCTGGTTGAATTCTTTTTCGTTGAGTTTGTCCACTTTATTAACGGCAAAAGCGTTTTCTATGATGTCGACTGAATCGAGGATTTCTTTTTTTTTGTTAATATAGGCATACATCGTGTCTCCAGTGAGTTGATTTTCTTGGACCCAAAGAATCGCGTCTATATGGAATTCGATCACTCCGGAGGCTTCTTTGTAGATAATGGAATTGCATTTTCCTTGTGTGTCGGTTTTGAACATTTTGGCAAAAGGGGAGGCTTTGATAATGTATGTGCTGTCGGGTTGTTGTATAGCGGTCAGAGTGTCGGCGTGGATGTATACTTTATCGTTTTCCAATACTTTGATGACTACGGGGCGGTCTGTAAGTATAGCTGAGTCAGGGGTTTGATAGACTTCTCCATGGCCTCCAGTGAGGTATCGTTTTTTTTCGGGGTCTTCCACCCATACGTTTCCGGTTCCGGAGCCATAGCCTTTGATATGATCAAAATAGAGGCTGTCCGCCTTGATGGTTTTTCCGTTGATGTGTATGCTCGAGGGGGGGGTATGAGCATAAGATATTTTTTTCTCGGTGTAATGGCTTCCGTTTTCTGTGTATATGAAGTCTTTGGGGTTTTCGTTTTTTTCTATGAAGGTGGGGCCGGAGAAGTCGATGCGTTTGGGCTTGATATGGTAGTCTGCTTGTCTTGATTGCAGGGTTTGTTCTTTGTTAACCAGGCGTACTTTTGTAGTGAATCGGGCTATTTTTTCTATGGAAAAATAGGTAGCCTTTCGACTGAAGAGTGTGTTTTCTCCGTCATAAATCGTTCCTCCGGTGTTGTAATAGGATTGACGGGTGTTGCTGTCGTATTCAAGCAGTTCAGTGCTCAATCGTGTTTTACCGTCTACAAGAATGGCCTTCCCGACGGCTTGAGATCGTTTGGTTTGAGCGTTGTAGATTAGGGTATCGGCCCTTAGCTCGGTATCTCCTTCATGGACTACAGGATTTCCATAGGCTTTAGAAATGCTTGTATTTCCGTTATATTCGATGAATCGGGAATGGAGACTCCTGTTTTCCGAGTGCATTTTGACGTTACCTTGGCCGTGAAATCGGTTTTTTTCTTTGTAATATGTAGCGCTGTCGCATGAGAGGGTAGTTTGTTCGTGTTCGAATTGAACATTCCCCTTCAAAAACCAGGCGTACGGGTCGATATTGGCATTCTTTTGGGTGAGATCTGCATGGATCAGTCGAATTTTTTTGAAGGGATGGACTTGGCTTTGTAAAAGACAGAAATGGGTGAACAAAAATAGGGTTACGAGGTTTTTGAAGGGATTGGAATTCATTTGTTTCTGATTCCGTAGAGATATAAGGAATGTCTTTGGATTTTCACGTCAAAGAGTTCTTCTATGGTGTCTTTAATCATTTGTATCCTAGGGTCACAGAATTCTATGACTTCTCCGGTATCGGTAAGAATAATGTGGTCGTGTTGTGTGTCAAAATAGGCTCTTTCATATTGAGATTGTTGTTCTCCGAGCCGGTGTTTTCTGACGAGATTACAACTGAGCAGCAAGTAAATGGTGTTGTATAAGGAGGCTCGACTAACGCGATAATTCCTTTGTTTCATATTGAGGTAGAGTGTGTCTACATCGAAATGACCGGAGGTGGTGTATATCTCTTCGAGAATAGTGTAACGCTCGGGAGTCTTGCGATGCCCGTTTTCTTCGAGGTAATCGGTAAAAATTTGTTTTACTTTCTCGAGGTAATTGGTTTTTGTTGACTCATCCATAGGTATTAATCCTGTTTTAGGATTTTCACAAATTTAGAATTATTCTGTTGATGGGCAAGGTGTTTAAAAATGGACATTTCTAACGGTATTTGAGAACAGTATTTTTTTGATAGATACGTTTGACATCTGTAACTCCTTCAATATTTTTCAGCTTATGGGTAACTTTTTCGAGCTGATTTTTGTTTTTGATTTGTAAAGTAAGACTTGTTTTGAAAAAACCGCTTTCCGTGGTCACGTTCATGTTTTTGATGTTCAAATTCATTTTTTGTGTGACGATTTCGGTAATATCTTTAATTAGCCCCATGCGATCGAACCCGTCTATATTGATAACTACGTTGAAGTCTATAATGGAGGACTCGCCCCACTTGGCTTTGATGACGCGGTATTCATAGTTGGCGCGTAGACTAACAGAATTAGTACAGCTTTCTCTATGTACTTTGATTCCTTTATTGATGCTGACAAAACCGAATACAGGGTCTCCTGGAATGGGGTTGCAACAACTGGCCAGAGTGTAATTCAGAACTTCTTCGTTGGAGCTGAATACGAGCAGATTATTTTTTTTCTCTGTTTTTTCCGGTTCGGGTGTGGGTATGGAGGAGGATCTTCTGCTGAATTTGTTCAGGATTCTGTAGATGCCTTTAGTGGTCTGATTAGCGAATTGCTTAAGCTCTTTATTGTCGATAGCCCCTATACCTACCTTGTAAAATACTTCCTGATTGGTTCGTACTTTAAAGAACCTGACCAAAGAATTCACAGTGCTTTCGGTGAGATTGATTTTTAAGTGGCGAAGTTTTCTTTCAAGGATTTCTTTTCCTTCTTCGGCGATCTTTTTCTTTTCTGTGTTGAGTACGTTTCTTATCTTGGATCTTGCTCTGGAAGTAGTGGCAATATTCAACCAGTCGGTTTTTGGTTTTTGGTTTGGAGAAGTGATGATTTCTATTTGGTCTCCGCTTTGTAAGGGATGCCCCAGGGGTACCAGCTTTCCGTTTACTTTCGCTCCTAGGCAGGTTTCTCCGACACGGGAGTGAATATTATAGGCAAAATCCAGAGCTGTAGGGTCTTTAGGTAAAGAGATCAAATCGCCTTTGTGCGTGAAGACGTAAATTTCTTTAGAGTATAGATTGAGTTTGAAATTATTAATTAGATCAAAGGTATTGTTTTCATCGCTTTCCAATACTTCTCGAACTTTGTTGAGCCAGCCATCAAGCCCGTTTTCTTCTTGATCAAAACCATGTTTGTATTTATAGTGTGCGGCAATACCTTTTTCGGCAATTTCATTCATTCGTTCGGAGCGGATTTGTACTTCTACCCATCGGCCTTGTGGGCCCATAACTGTGGTGTGAAGGGATTCGTAACCGGTAGATTTAGGTTGTGAAATCCAGTCTCTGAGACGTTTGGGATTGGGGTAATAAAGATCTGCGACAATGGAGTATATTTTCCAGGCTATGAATTTTTCGTTTTTGGTGTCTGTTCGGTAGATGATTCGTATGGCAAAGATATCATAGATGTTTTCGAACGGAATATCTTGTAAAAGCATCTTACGCCGTATTGAGAAGACGGACTTTGGACGTCCTTTAATTTCATAATCCAAGTCTTCTTTGTCTAGATGTTGTTTGATTTTTCGGGTGAATTCATCAATGTACTGTTCTCTTTTTTCTTTGCTATCTTCTAATTTTTTACTGATCTGATTGTAGGCATCGGGTTCTACATATTTAAGACTGAGGTCTTCCAGCTCCATTTTTATATCGTATAATCCGAGGCGATGGGCCAAGGGGGCAAAGATGTATAGGGTTTCGGAAGATATGTTTTTTTGTTTTTCCGGCGACATGAACTCCATGGTGCGCATGTTGTGCAGGCGGTCGGCTATTTTCACTAAGATCACCCTGATGTCTTCGGATAGCGTGAAAAGGAGTTTTCGATAGTTTTCGGCTTGTTTGGAAACAGCTTGATTTTTGATCACGGCTATTTTTGTCAAACCGTTGATGATGGTGGCAATCTTTTTATTGAAAACGTGTTCTATATTTTCTAAAGTATAATCGCTGTCTTCCAATACGTCATGGAGTAGGGCAGAGGTGATCGACGTGGAGTCTAGACCGATTTCTTGGGATACGATCTTAGCTACAGCTATGGGATGATAGATATAAGGTTCTCCGGAGCGTCTTCTTTGATTTTCGTGTGCGGCCATGGAGATCTCCATGGCCTTATGTATAAGAGTTTTATCTTCCTTGTTTAAGGTAAGATATGTATCGGACAAGATATCCTTGTACCTTTTTGTGATCTCGTTCCGTTCATCTTGGCTATAAGTGGATTGCATGGTGACATGTAAGGTAAGTGAATTTTAAAAAACCTGAATAAATGTTTTAGAGAGAACGTTTCATGAAAAAAGAAGGTTAAAATATTTGTAATATCAATATATTTTTTTGTATGTTATGGATTAGAAAATAAAAAAATTCGGCTCTATACTCAAAAGCACCACGCAAATAAGCTTTAGTGAAATATATATAGAATCTTCTACCAGAAGGTAGTGATTTTTTCAAAAGGTTAAATATCTTGATCCCCTGGGGGAATGAAGAAAGAAATAAAAAAAATATATCAAAAAGTACAGGGAATAAAAGGACAACCTGCTTACAGTGGAATATCATTATGAGACCATTGTGTTAATGGTGAATTACGTTTATTCAGTCTACTAGATTGCTTCGTTGGAAAACGATGTAGATCTTAGTCTTTCATATTGTATTCGAAATACTATTGATTATAAATTAATTGATTATATCTATTTTTATGAACAGCGCATAATAATGCCAGGGGCACGATATAAATTATGCACCATAGCCTCCATAAGATGCTGGTCATGTAAACGAGCTAATCCTTTGTAACGAAGCTTTACTTGATTCAAACCAAAACTTTTTATTGCAGTACGTTCTACTACCCATCGGGTTTTACTCACTAATTTATTGAATAACACAATTATCCTACTTATAGGACGGTTCCTATAGGATTTCTTCTGTATACGGTCTTTGATGCTTAGACTATGAAAGTAAGATACGTTGGCTGGCACTTGGTAACCTTTGTCCACATATACTTCTCTGGTGTTATATCCTAGTTTCCTTATTAGTGGTTTTAGACCTATACTATCATGCTCATTGGCTGCTACGCTATGTACTGCTAGTATCATTCCATTTTTATCCCCCCCCTATGTGTTTCTGTATCCGTAGTAGAGTTTAACTAATTTCTTGATCCATTTTCCTTGAATGTCTACTCTTAATTGAGTTTCTTTTTTTACCCTTTCTTTTCTTTGATTAATTTGCTTTTTCCCCCTTCCTTCTGATACTCCACTACGTGGGTAGGAGCTCCCTTTGGCGCAAAGGGACTCACTGTAATACTGGCATTTATTATCACTCCTGTTTTAACTATCGCCTGATGCTTTTCTAATCCCTTATTGAGCTTTTTCAGTAAGTGATCATATGCCTTTTTGATTACTATTTCATTGCGAAATCTTCATAGAGTCGTATATAAGGGATCTGATATTTCAATCGAAAAGAACAAATGCACGTACAGTTCAAGGATTTTTTGACCAATTCTTCTATCCCTACATAACTGAGATCATCCCAGTTACTCAAAAGAATCATCTTAAATAACGATATTCAACTGTAAGCAAGTTGGCCTTTTATTCCTTGGTCTTTTTGATATATTTTTCTTATTTCTTTCTCCATATCTTCCCAGAGGATCAAGGTGTTTCCCCTTTTGAAAAACTTACTCCTTCTGGTAGAAGGGGCCATATATAGTTCACTAACTTTTATTTGTTCGGGGCTTCTGAGCATAGAGCCGAATTTTTTATTTCCTACTTCAAATATACGAAACAATATATTGATTTACAAATATTTAAAACCTATTCTATCATGCAATGTTCTCATAATATGAGAAGGGATAAGTTAATTAAATTGGTAGGATACTCAAATGTATTTAGCTATGATATACTTGTGGGCAAGTAGATCACTTTTTTGCTTTTGAAAAAGGATTCTTTGAAGTGATTTTTTAGGGAGAATTCTATTGCTTGGGGAAAATTTTTCAATTCTTCGGTAAGGTCGCCTCCTTTTAAGGAGAGAATACCGTTTCGTAATTGGTGTTGGGATTCAAGACGTAATTTATTTTTCACCCATGAATAAAATTGGGGCATTTGTGTCACGGAGCGATTCGTAATAAAGTCGAATTTTTCGTTTATATCTTCTGCTCGTACGCAGCGTATTTCCACGTTATTCAAACCCAACTCTTGTATGATAACTCGCACGGCTTTTATCTTTTTGATGATGGAATCGATGAGAAAAAATTGGCATTCGGGGAATGCGATGGCCAAGGGAACACCAGGAAATCCGCCTCCCGTTCCTACATCCATGATATGTGTTCCGGGTAAAAATTGGAGTATTTTGGCAATGCCTAAGGCGTGTAGTACGTGCTGTTGATAGAAAGCTTCTATGGTTTTTCGCGAAATTAGATTGATGCGCGCATTCCAATAGTGATAGAGATTTTCCATGTGGGTCAAGCATTCAATCTGTTGCGGAGTGAGATCGGGGAAATATTTTTTGATAGACTCCATAAGAATTTTTTGTGCAGTTACTGGTTTTCATGGCCGAATTTACTAGATTTGTCTTTATTTCAGACCTAAAAAATTATGTCAAGACTTTCCCATCGTTTACAAAACATGAGTTATTCGCAAACTCTGGCTATGGCAGCCAAAGCCCGAGAGTTACGCGCTCAGGGACATGATGTAATCAGTCTGAGTGTAGGCGAACCTGATTTCACGCCTCCTGAATTTGTGCTCGATGCAGCCAAAAAGGCGATAGATGGGGGGCATCATTATTATACCCCAGTATCGGGTTATCTTGGTCTTCGCGAGGCCATTTGTAAGAAATTTCAACGTGATAACGAGCTGTGTTATACACCCTCTCAGATTGTCGTTTCTACCGGGGGGAAACAATC
This sequence comes from Flavobacteriales bacterium Tduv, assembly GCA_047528255.1. GTDB lineage: Bacteria > Bacteroidota > Bacteroidia > Flavobacteriales > Blattabacteriaceae. The sequence goes on from CP180024.1 coordinate 721,098, forward strand.
GATCATCAACGTGCTTTTGGCGTTGCTCAACCCGGGTGATGAATTGATCATTCCAGCTCCTTATTGGGTGAGTTATTATGAAATGGCCAAGCTCTGTGAAGGGGTTCCCCTGGTAATTCCAACGGGAATCGAAACGGATTTCAAGATCAGGTCCGAACAATTGGAAAAGGCCCTTACGCCTAAGACGAGGGCTTTCATCTTTAGTTCGCCTTGCAATCCTTCGGGAAGTGTCTATTCACGGAATGAATTGAAGGCGTTGGTCAAAGTCTTTCGTAAACATCCTGACGTGATCATCATTTCCGATGAGATCTATGAGCACATCCATTATGCCGGAACGCACACAAGTATAGCTAGTTTCCCTGAGATGTATGAACAAACCGTCACGCTTAACGGTCTTTCAAAAGCTTTTGCAATGACAGGTTGGCGCATCGGTTACATTGGCGCTCCGGAATGGTTGGCCAAGTCTTGTGATAAGGTTCAAGGTCAGACTACTTCAGGGCCAAACGCCATTGCTCAATGTGCAGCCATCACTGCTTTGGAAGCTTCTCCGGAACATATTAAATACATGATCAAGGCTTTTGAAAATCGTAGAGATTTGATTTTAAGATTACTTGCTAACCAGACCGGATTTCGGGCGAATGTGCCTCAAGGAGCTTTTTATGTTTTTCCGAATGTTTCGGATCTTTTCGGAAAAACTTTTTCCAATCGTCTTATTCGAAATTCTGATGATTTGGCGATGTTCCTACTCGATAAGGCTCATGTAGCTACAGTGGGCGGAGCTCCCTTCGGTGATGAAAATTGCTTGCGGATTTCTTATGCTGTTTCGGAAGAAAAATTGAAAGAGGCTTTTCAAAGGATCAAATACGCTTTAATGTAAAAGGGAGAATTATTTTATAATTAAAAAAAAGCCTTTAAAGAAGAGTCGAAAATTTTGAATGAAAGAAGGGTAAAATATATTGTAAATCAATATATTGTTTCGATACCATTGTATTATGGTAGATCAGATTTATTCAGTCTCCTTTATATGGGTTTCGTTGGAGAACGATAAAGATTTAGTCTTTCATATCGCATTCTAAGTAGGTGATTATAAAGTAATTTATTACTTCTATTATTATCAACAGCGCATAATGCCCCCAGGGGAACGATACAAATTAAGATTCATAGCCTATATTAAGAGGTTGGGTATGCACACGAGATAATCATTTGTAACCAGCCTTCCTCATTTAAACCAACACTTTATACTTCTAAAATTGCTTTCTACCCCCATCGAGGCTTACTCACTAATTTGATGAATAATATAGCTATACCATTCTGTTAATGGTGGATTACGTTTATTCAGCCTCCTAGAGGATCTTTGTTAGAGAAGATGTAGATTTAATCTTTCATATTGTATTCGAAAATTATTGATTATAAGTTAATTAACTTATATATGTTTTTATGAACAGCGCATAATAATACCAGAGGCATGATACAAATTATGCCCATTCCTCTATAAAATGCTGGGAATGAAGACGAGTTAATCCTTTGTATGATATTTTCCTGATCCAAACCAACGCTTTATACTGCCATAAAGTACGTTCTACTTCCCCATTAGGTTTTATTCACTAATTATGTTGAATAATATAGCTATCCCTACTTAAGGTAAGTTCTATAGGCTTTCTTCTGTATACGATCTTTGAGGCCTCAATTATGAAAGTAAGACACTTTGGCTGGAACTTGGTAACCTTTTTCTACCTATACTTCTCTGAAGTTTACATCCTAGTACTTTAGACCTCTAATATCATACTTATTGGCTGATACGCTATGTACTGCTAGTATCATTACATTTTTACCCTACCCCTATGTCCTTATTGTCTCCATGGTAGAGTTTACCTGATTTCTTAAGCCATTTTCCTTGAGTGTCTACTCCTGATTGAATTTCTTTTTTTACCCTTGCTTTTCTTTGACTGATTTGCTTTTCCCCTCTTTCTTCCGATCCTCCACTACGTGGGTTGGATCTCCCTTGAGCGAAATGGGGGGACACTTACTGTAATACTATCATCTACTATCACTCCTGTTTTAACTATCGCTTGATACTTTTCTAATTCCTTATTGATCTTTTTCAATAATATCTCATATGCCTTTTTAGCTACTATTTCATTGCGAAATATACATAGAGTCGGATGATCTGGTATTTTATCTCCAATCAAAAACTACAAAAGCGCATGCAGCTCAAGAATTCTTTCACCAATTCTTCCGTTCCTACATCACTTAGATCATACTAGTGACTCAAAAGCATAATATTAAATAACGACATTCTACTGTAAGCAGGTTGCCTTTTATTCCCTTCCTTTTTGATATATTTTTCTTATTTCTTTCTACATCCCTTCCCAGTGAATCAAGGTGTTTAATCTTTTGAAAAACTCACTCCTTCTGTTAGACCGTTCCATATAAAGTTCACTAAAGCTTATTTGTGCGGAGCTTCTGAGTATAGAGCCGAATTTTTTATTTTCTACTCCAAATAGACGAAACGAGAACGTTGCATGGAAGAAAGAATTTAAAATATTTGTAAATCAAATATATTGTTTCGTATATATATGGATATATAAAATAAAAAATTCGGATTCTATGCTCAGAAGCTCCGCACAAATAAATTTTACTAAACTATATATGGACGTTCTACCAGAAGAAGGAATTTTTCAAAAACTTAAACACCTTGATCCACTGGGAAGGTATGGAAAAAGAAATAAGAAAAATATATCAAAAAAGACAGGGAATAAAAAGCCAACCTACTTACAATGTAATATCGTTATTTAAGATTATGCTTTTGAGTCACTAGTATGATCTCAGTGATGTAGAAACGGAGAAATTGGTGAAAGAATCCTTGAGATGCATGCGATTTTGTGGTTTTCGATTGGAAATAAAATCCCAGATCATCCGACTCTATGTATATTTCACAATGAAATAGTAGCCAAAAAGACATATGAGGCATACTGAAAAAAATCAATAAGGAATTAGAAAAGAATCAGGCGATAGTTAAAACAGGCGTGATCGTAGATGCTAGTATTACAGTGAGCCCCCCTATCTCCAAAGGGAGATCCTACCCATGTAGTGGAGGATCGGAAGAAAGAGAGGGAAAAAGCAAATCAGTCAAAGAAAAGCAAGAGTAAAAAAAGAGACTCAATCAGAAGTAGACCTTCAAGTAAAATGGCTCAAGAAATCAGGTAAACTCTACTACGAAGATAAAAAGAACATAGGGGGTAATAAAAATGGGATAATACATCTGTACATAGCCGTAGCAACCAATGAGCATGATAGTAAAGAGCTAAATCCATTAATAAGAAAACTAGGATATAAACCCAGAAAAGATATATGCAGACAAAGATTACCAAGTTCCAACCAACGTGTCTTACTTTCATAGTAGAGGCATTAAAGACCGTATACAGAAAAAAGCCTATAGGAACCGACCCTTAAGTAGGATAGCTATATTATTTAACATAATTAGTGAATAAAACCCGATTGGGTAGTAGAACGTACTTTTGGCAGTATAACGCGTTGGTTTGTATCAGGCGAGTCTCGTTACAAAGGATTAGCTCTCGTCTGCATACCCAGCATATTATGGGGGATATAGCTCATATATTTGTATCGTGACCCTGAAATTATTATGTGCTCTCCATAAAAACAGATATAATTAATTAATTTATAATCAACACTATTTCGAATACAATGTGAACGACTAAAACTAGATGTTCTCTAACGAATCCGATCTAGGAGACTGAATAAACGTAATCCACCATTAACACAATGGTATCGAAACAATACATTGATTTACAAAAATTTTAACCTCCTTATCCCATGCAACGGTCTCATAAATAAAGTAGAATAAAAGAAGATGTATACTTGTAGTAAAGCGTCTGGACTTATCTCAAACCATCCTTCTCATAATTAATCATGGATTGATTTCATCAATTTTTTTGATATGACCAGTTTTTGGATTTCGGTGGTGCCTTCTCCTATGGTGCATAGTTTGGCGTCGCGATAGAATTTTTCTACCGGAAAATCTTTTGTATACCCATATCCTCCGAAGATTTGTACCGCCTCGTTGGCAATACGTACACAGGCCTCCGAAGTATAGTATTTACACATTGCGCTTTCTATGCTCATCGGTTGGCCTTTTTGTTTTTTATCACAAGCTTTATAGATTAAGAGTTCGGCTGCTTCGATTTCTGTGGCCATTTCGGCCAACTTGAATCCAATTGCTTGAAAATCACCGATAAATTGTCCAAATTGTTTTCTTTCTTGGGCATACTTTAAGGCTGCTTCAAAGGCTCCTTTGGCAATGCCCAATGAGAGAGCAGCAATGGAGATTCTGCCCCCATCGAGAATTTTCATCGCTTGAATAAGGCCTTCCCCTATTTCTCCCAGTCGTTGACTGTCAGGGATACGGCAATCATTTAAAATAAGTTCAGCTGTTTCTGAGGCGCGCATTCCTAATTTGTTCAATTTGCGTCCACCAGAGAGGCCGGGAGTTCCTTTTTCTACAACAAAGGCTGTCATTCCGTGGCTGTCGTTTTTTTCTCCAGTTCGAGCGATGATTACGCTGATTTTTGCGCTGATAGCATGTGTGATGAAGCTTTTCGTTCCGTTGAATAGCCATTCATTTCCGTCACGAAGGGCGGTGGTGCTCATGTTTCTGGTATCAGAGCCTGTAACCGTTTCGGTAAGGGCCCAGGCCCCGATGCAAGATCCGGAGGCTAGTCTGGGCAGCCATTGTTTTTTTTGAGTTTCGTTTCCGAATGAAAGGATATGACTCGTACAAAGAGAATTGTGTGCTGCTACTGATAAGCCAATGGCTGGATCTACCTTCGATATTTCTTCGATCAGGCTGACATATTCGAAGTAGGATAACTCGGCTCCTCCGAATTTTTCCGGAACGAGGGCTCCCATATATCCCATCTTGCCCATCTCTTTGAATAATTCTATGGGGAAACTTTGTGTTTCGTCCCATTTCATGATGTATGGACGGATTTTTTTTTCTGCGAAATCTCTCACGGATGTGGCTAATAGTTGTTGGGATTCGGATTTTTCCAGGTTCATAACAACAAAAAATTTATAGGGTCAAATATAACTTGACTTTTTGGAAATTTTATTTTTCCATTTCTTCTATATTTTTTATGTCTTCCAGCTCTTTAAAGAGTTTTTTTTCTCTATGCTCTATAATTTTTTAAGAAACGGGTCGATAAGATTATATTAAGGTGGATTACGTTTATTCAGCCATCCTAGATGGCTCATTGAAAACGATGGAGTTTCATCTTTTTAGATTTTATTCGAAATAATATTGATTATAAGTTAATTAATTATATCTATTTTTATGAACAGCGCATAATAATGCCAGAGGCACGATACAAATTATGCGCCATAGTATCCATAAGATGCTGGGAATGCACACGAGCTAATCGTAACCTTGCTTGATCCAATACAACCTTTTATATTACCAAAGGTATGTTCTACTACCCATCGGTTTTTATTCATTAATTATGTTGAATAATATAGCTATCCTACTTAAGGACCGAGTCCTATAAGGCTTTTTTCTATATACGGCCTTTGATGCCTCGACTATGAAAGTAAAATACCTTGTCTGGTACTTGGGAACCTTTGTCTGCATATACTTTTCTGGGTTATATTCTAGTTTGCTTATTAATGGCTTTAGACCTCTACTATCATGCTCATTGGCTGCTACGCTATGTACTACTAGTATCATTCTATTTTTACCCCCCCCTATGTKCTTTTTRTATCYGTAGTAGAGTTTACCTGATTTCTTGAACCATTTTCCTTGAGTGTCTACTCCTGATTGAGTCTCTTTTTTTACCCTTGCTTTTCTTTGACTGATTTGCTTTTTCCCCCTCTTTCTTCGGATCCTCCACTACGTGAGTAGGATCTCTCCTTGGTAAGGAGGGGGACTCACTGTAATAGTGGCATCTACTATCACGCCTGTATTAACTATCGTCTGATGCTTTTCTAATTTCTTATTAATCTCTTTTCAGTAAGAGCTCATATGCCTTTTTGGCTACTATTTCATTTCGAAATCTGCATAGAGTCGTATAATCTGGGATCTGATCTTCTAATCGAAAAACATAAAAGTGCAGGAAGCTCAAGGATTCTTTCACCAATTTTTCCGTTCCTACATAACTGAGATCATAGTAGTGAATAAAAGCATCATATTAAATAACGATATTCTACTGTAAGCAGGTTGTCTTTTTATTCCCTGGTCTTTTTGATATATTTTTTCTTATTTCTTTCTCCATCCCTTCCAAGTGGATGAAGGTATTTAACCTTAATAAAACTCACTCCTTTTAGTAGAAGGTTCCATATATAGTTCACTAAAATTTATTTGTACGGTACTTTTGAGCATAGAGCCGAATTT
>CP180024.1:732500-1511454 GCA_047528255.1 Flavobacteriales bacterium Tduv
ATTAGCGCCTGGTCGCCCAGTGGCTTCCCATTGTACCGGCCATTGTAGCACGTGTGTAGCCCAAGACGTAAGGGCCGTGATGATTTGACGTCGTCCCCACCTTCCTCTCAACTTACGTCGGCAGTCTTGCTAGAGTCCCCGGCATTACCCGCTGGCAACTAACAATGGGGGTTACGCTCGTTGAAGGACTTAACCTAACACCTCACGGCACGAGCTGACGACAACCATGCAGCACCTTGTACTCCGTCCGAAGAACTAAACTGTTTCCAGTTTATTCGTAGTACATTTAAGCCTTGGTAAGGTTCCTCGCGTATCATCGAATTAAACCACATACTCCACCGCTTGTGCGGGCCCCCGTCAATTCCTTTGAGTTTCAATCTTGCGATCGTACTCCCCAGGTGGATCACTTATCACTTTCGCTTGACCACTGAATAAAATACCCAACAGCTAGTGATCATCGTTTACGGCGTGGACTACTAGGGTATCTAATCCTATTTGCTCCCCACGCTTTCGTGCCTCAGCGTCAGTATAGACTTAACAACCTGCCTTCGCGATTGGTGTTCTGTGTGATATCTATGCATTTCACCGCTACACCACACATTCCAGTTGCTCCAGTCTCACTCAAGCTTATCAGTATCAATAGCAATTTTAACAGTTAAGCTGCAAGATTTCACTACTGACTTAATAAGCCGCCTACGCACCCTTTAAACCCAATAAATCCGGATAACGCTCGTATCCTCCGTATTACCGCGGCTGCTGGCACGGAGTTTGCCGATACTTATTCGTAGAGTACCTTCAAATTTCTACACGTAGAAAAATTTATTCCCCTACAAAAGCAGTTTACAACCCATAAGGCCGTCCTCCTGCACGCGGCGTAGCTGGTTCAGAGTTTCCTCCATTGACCAATATTCCTCACTGCTGCCTCCCGTAGGAGTCTGGTCCGTGTCTCAGTACCAGTGTGGGGGATCACCCTCTCAGGCCCCCTACCGATCGTGGCCTTGGTGAGCCGTTACCTCACCAACTAACTAATCAGACGCACGTCCATCTTCTGCCACCGGAATTTTAACAATATAACCATGCGGTATCATTGTGTTATGGAGTATTAATTCGAGTTTCCTCAAGCTATTCTCCAGCAAAAGGTAGGTTACGTACGTGTTACTCACCCGTTCGCCGGTCGCCAACAAATAAGCAAGCTTATTCTATGCTGCCCCTCGACTTGCATGTGTTAGGCCCGCCGCTAGCGTTCATCCTGAGCCAGGATCAAACTCTCCGTTGTTGTTTTATTAAATACTTTCGAAGTTTCGATCCACCTCAAAGGAACTTTCAAGGTCTTTGTTTTTTTATTTTGATTTGAATGAACGTCCATTTGTTTTGTTTCCCATCGAAACGTGCTGCAAATATACATATTTTTTTTTGCTAAAAAAAAACATCCAGTTTTTTTAGATTTCTTTTCAGAAAACTATTTCTCCAAAAAAGAAATCGATTAAAAACTGTTTTTTCAGAGAACGATTCAATAAACGTCCTTCGCATTAGCGAGTGCTAATATAAAAATGAATTTGAATCTTTCAAAGAAAGATGATGAATATTTTTTATATTTTTACAATTAAACTGATTTATAAGAGGTTGAGTTTTTTTATAACTCTCTCTTTGAGAGAGATGCATGAGAAAAGGATGTTAAAATATTTTTAAATCGAAACTATCGTGTTAATAGTGGATTACGTTTATTCAGTCTCCTAGATGAGTTTCGTTGAATATCGATATAGATTTAGCTTTTCATATTGTATTTGAAATAATATTGATTATAAACTAATTATATCTATTTTTTTTATGAACAGCTCATAATAATTCCAAAATAGCGATACAAATTATATGCCACAAGTCAATAAGAAGCTGAGCATGCACATGAGCTAATCCATTTGTAATAGCCTTTCCTAATACAAACCAAGGTTTTACACTGCCAAAAGTACCTTCTACTACCTATCGGGTTTTACGCACTAATTTATTAAATAATATAACCATACTAACCTAAGAGACAGTTCCTATAGGGACTCTTCTGTATACATCTTTAATGCTTCGACTATAAAAGTAAGAAACGTTTGGCTGAAACTTAGTAACCTTTGTCTGCATATACTTCTCTGGGTTTATATCCTAGATTTTCTTATTAATGGCTTTAGCTCTCTATTATCATGCTTATTGTCTGCTACGCTATGTACTGCTACATATCATTCCATTTTTATCCATCCCTATGTACTTCTTGTATCCGTAGTAGAGTTAGTTTACTTGATTTCTTAAAGCATTTTCTTTGAGTGTCTACTCCTTGATTAATCTCTTTTTTTTACCCTTGCTTTTCTTTGAGTGATTTGCTTTTCCCCTCTTCCTTCCGATCCTTCACTACGTAGCTATACGCCCCCTTAAGAGCAAAGAGTATCAATGTAATACTGGCATTCTACTATCACTTCTATTTTAACTATCTCCTGATTCTTTTCTAATTCCTTATTGATTTTTTTTCAGTAAGCGTTCATATAGCTTTTTAGCTACTATTTCATTGCAAAATCTGCATAGAAGCGTATGATATGGGATCTGATTTTCTAATCGAAAACCACAAAATCGCATGCAGCTCAAGGAGTCTTTCACCAATTCTTCCGTTCCTACATCACTGATGTTTATAGCAGTGACTCAAAAGTATTATTTTAAATAACAATATACCACTGTAAGCAGATTGGTCTTTTATTCCCTGACCTTTTTGATATATTTTTCTTATTTCTTTCTCCATCCCTTCCCCGTGGATAAAGGTCTTTAACCTTTTGAAAAACTCACTACCTTCTGGTAGAACGTTCCATATATAGTTCACTAAGGCTTATTTGCGCGGTACTTTTGAGCCTAGAACTGATTTTTTTATTTTCTACTTAAAATACATAAAACAATATATTGATTTACAATACAAGACCATTGTGTTAATGGTGGATTAGGTTTATTGAACCTCCTAGATGGCTTCGTTAGAGAAAATGTAGATTTAATTTTTCATATTGTATTCAAAAAAACGTTAACTATAAAACAGTTAATTATCTATATTTTTATGGATAGCGTATAATAATTCCAGGGGAACCATACAAATTATGCGCCATATCCATCATAAGATGCTAGGCATGCACACGCGCTAATCCTTTGTAACTAGCCTTTCCTTATACAAACCAACGTTTTATACGTACAAAAGTACGTTCTACTACCCATCAGTTTTTACTCACTAATTTGTTGAATAATATAGGCATCCTACTTAAGGGATAGTTCCTATAGGCTTTCTTCTGTATACAGTCTTTGATGCCTCGACTATGAAAGTAAAACATGTTGGCTGGCACTTGGTAACCTTTTTCTACATATATTTCTCTGGGCTTATATCCTAGTTTGCTTATTAATGGCTTTAGCCTTCTACTATCATGCTCATTGGCTGCTACGCTATGTACAGCTAGTATCATTCCATTTTTATTCCCTCCTATGTGCTTCTTGTATCCGTAGTAGAGTTTACCTGATTTCTTGATCCATTTTCCTTGAGTATCTATTCCTGATTGAGTCTCTTTTTTTACCCTTCCTTTTCTTTGACTAATTTGCTTTTGCCCCTCTTCCTTCCGATCCTACACTACGGAGGCATGAGCTCCCTTTGGAGAAAAGGGACTCACTGTAATATTGGCATCTACTATAACACCTGTTTTAACTATCGCCTGATGCTTTTCTAATTCCTTATTGATATTTTTCAGTAAGCGTTCATATGCCTTTTTCGCTACTATTTCATTGAGAAATCTACATAAAATCGTATGATCTGGGTCTGATCTTCCAATCGAAAACCACAAAAGTGCATGTATCTCAATTATTCTTTCACCAATTCTTCCGTTCCTACATCACTGAGATCATACCAGTGACTTAAAAGTATCATCTTAAATGACTATATTCCACTGTAAGCAGGTGGCGTTTATTCTCTGACCTTTTTGACATATTTTTTTTATTTCTTTTTCCATCTCTTTCCAGTGGATCACTGGTTTTTAACCTTTTGAAAAAATCACTCCTTCTGGTAGAACGTTCCATATATAGTTCACTAAAGCTTATTTGTGCGGTGCTACTGAGCATAGTAGTAGAATTTTTTATTTCATACTCCAAATACACGAAACAATATATTAATTTACACTATTTTAACACCCTTCTTCCATGCAACGTTCTCAATACTTTAATCTATTTCTATCATGCAACATTCTCAGAATAAATATACATCGTTCTCCAACGAATCCCATCTAGGATGGCTGAATAAACGTAATCCACCTTAACACAATAGTCTCGTATTGAAAAATAAACAATCAGACGGCTGTTCAGGGTGAGTATTTGGATGCCCGTAAGCTTTCTGTCCGATCTTTATGATCGTCACTCGCCGATTATTGATTGTTTGCTCCGTTTCCGGTGTAGGTCCGCCATTTTTCCAACGTAGAGCGCATGTCCTCCGGAAGAGGACATTCAAAGAGAAGCCGCTTCTTGCTCACCGGGTGTACGAACCCTAAAGACGCTGCGTGCAAAGCTTGTCTAGGTAATCCTGCAAAACAATTTTCTACGAATTGTTTGTATTTCGAAAAGATCACTTCTTTGAGAACTTTGTCCCCGCCATAGAGGGCATCATTGAAGAGAGGGTGACCCAGATATTTGAAATGAGCGCGGATCTGATGTGTACGACCTGTTTCCAAACGGCAAGCTGCGAGAGTCACGTACCGAAATCGTTCCAAGACTTCGTAATGCGTCACGGCATGTTTACCATGGTCTCCCTCCGGGAATACATCCATCTGTTTGCGGTCGCGCAGACTGCGACCGATATGACCTATGATCGTTCCTTTTTCTTCAGAAAAATCTCCCCATACAAGAGCGAGATATTTCCTTTGAGTGGTACGGAAGAAAAACTGCCGAGCTAGATCCTGTAAACTGTATTCGTTTTTTGCCACGACGAGCAAGCCTGAAGTATCCTTGTCTATACGGTGCACCAGACCCGGGCGATCCAAATCGTTGTTTGAGATGGGCAATCCCTCAAAATGATATTTCAAAGCGTTGACGAGTGTCCCACTATAATTCCCGTGTCCGGGGTGAACGACCATCCCGGCAGGTTTGTTCACCACGATAAGATCTTGATCAGCATGGACGATATCTAAGGGAATGTCTTCGGCGATGAGTTCGGTCAGGCGTGGCGGATGAACTATCAAAACTTGTACCGTATCGAGTGCTTTGACGCGATAGTTGGATTTCACCACCTTTCCGTTGACCCGAACATTTCCTAACTTTATAGCGTTTTGAATCTTGTTTCGAGTACTGTTTTCTATGAAGTTAATCAAAAACTTATCCACTCGAAGAGGGACTTGTCCTTTATCAGAGATAAATAAAAAATTTTCATATAAAGCGTCTTGCTCTTCTAATTTATTCAGGTCGTCAGGTCTTGTCGGATCCATCTAATCGTTCATTCTATGATAATATTTGCATCAGGTAGGAGCTTGGGGAAATCTTTTGATATTGTTTTCTTTTTTTACTCAAAAAAGGAAGTGGACTCATCAACGGACAAGTCTCCTGAAATATCCTGATTCTTTTTCTCTTTTGACCTGTGTTCTTGGATCAGACTGTTGAGGCTATCCTGTGACGTGACGGTCAACCATAGGTTTATATATTGCCCTTGATCATATACCTCTCCGGGAAGAGGGTCTTGACGGTAGATTTTTGCATCAGCTGTGTCTTTGGGTTGATCGTAGGAAATTTTTCCTACAGTGAATTGATTTTCCTCTAGGAGGGCTTGCGCGGAAGATAAATCCATCTTTATGACATCCGGTATGGCAACGTTTTTCTTGTACCCTTTCCCGATGACTAAATCTAACTCAGCTCGATAAGGTAAAACAGCTCCTGGATGTATAGGCTTGCCGTTGTATATTACTTTCAATACAGTCTCTTTGGAGATGTCAGGAACATAGGTGATGTCTTTAACTAGGAGATGTTTGAGTTCAAGCTGACTCAGGGCTAAACGTTTGTTTTTATAAATGATATCCGGTAAGGTCGTAAACTTGAAAGTTCCTGCATTGGCTTGAATAAATATTATCCTGTTCTTCTTGACGCGGTCTCCTGTTTGTGGAGCGAAGGAAAAGATGTGATACGGTACGAAGTCCGGATCGTATCGAGAAGTGTCCACTTCATAATTCAAACCCAATTCCTTCAAGCGTAAGGTGGCTTGACCAAGTGTCAAAGAAGACAGATCAGGAACCGTAACGTAACGATCATGCTTGGTATAAACGGACAACCAACCAAAAACGGCTTGAGCTATGATATACATGACACCTCCTGCGATAAGTAGGTTGACCAAAAAAACATAAAAACGAGGTTTTGATATACCCATCGGCAGATACAGTTCCGAAGTAACAAATATACGTAAAGAGAACGTTGCATGAGAGAAATAAGTTAAAACCCTGTAAATTAATATATTGTTTCGTGTATTTGAAGTAGAAAATAAAAAATTCGCCTCTAGGCTCAGAAACACCACCCAAATAAGCTTTAGTGAACTATATATTGACGTTCTACCAGAAGAAGTGAGTTTTTCAAAAGGTTAAACACTTTGATCCACTGGGAAGGGATAGAGAAAGAAATAAGAAAAATATATCAAAAAATCCAGGAAATAAAAAGCCAACCTGCTTAATGGAATATCGTTATTTACGATGATTCTTTTGATTCACTGGAATAATCTCAGTGATCTAGGAACAGAAAAATTGTTGAAAGAATACTTGATTTTCATGCACTTTTGTGGTTTTCTATTGGAAGATCAGATCCCAGATCATACGATTCTATGCAGATTTCGCAATGAAATAATCGCCAAAAAGGCATATGAGCTCTTACTGAAAAAGATCAATAAAGAATTAGAAAAACATCAGGCGATAGTTAAAACAATAGTAATAGTAAATACCAGTATTACAGTAAATCTCTTTGCCCCCAATGGAGCTCCTCCCTACGTAGTAGAGGAGCGGAAGGAAGAGGAGTAAAAGCAAATCAGTCAAAGAAAAGCAAGGTCAAAAAAAGAGACTCAATCAGGAGTAGAGACTCAAGAAAAATAACTCAAGAAATCAGGTAAACTCTACTACGGATACGTAGAAGCAGATAGATATGGATAAAAATGGAATGATATTAGCAGTACATAGCGTAGCCGCCAATGAGTATGATATAGTAGAAGGCTAACCCCATTAATAAGCAAACTAGAATATACCCTCCTAGAGAAGTATATACAGATAAAGGTACCAAGTACTAGCCAACGTGTCTTAGTTTCATAGTCGAGGCATAAAAGACTCTATACAGAAGAAAGCCTATAGGAACCGGCCTTTAAGTAGGGATAGCTATATTATTCACATAATTAGTGAATAAAAATCAATGGGCCGTAGAACGTACTTTTAGCAGTATAAAGCGTTTGTTTGGATTAAGAAAAGGTTCGTTACAAAGAATTAGCACGTGTGCACGCTCAGCATCTTATGGAGGATATGGAGCCTAATTTATATCATGCCTTGACATTATTATGCGCTGTCCATAAAAATAAATATAATTAATTGATTTATAATCAACGCTTTTAGAATACAATATGAAAGACTAAAATCTACATTTTCTCTAACGAAGCCATCTAAAGAGGCTGAATAAACGTAATCCACCATTAACACAATGGTCTCGGAACGTTCTACCAGAAGGATTGAGTTTTTTCAAAAGGTTAAAAACCTTGATCCACTGGAAAGGGATGGAGAAAAAATAAGAAAAATATATCAAAAAAGCCAGGGAATAAAAGGCCAACCTGCTTACAGTGGAATATCGTTATTTAAGATTATGCTTTTGAGTCACTGGTATAATCTCAGTGATGTAGCAACGGAAGAATTGGTGAAAGAATACTTGATGTTCATGCGATTTTGTGGTTTTCTATTGAAAGATCAGATCCCAGATCATACGACTCTATGCAGATTTCGAAATGAAATAGTAGCCAAAAAGGCATATTAAGAGCTTACTGAAAAAGATCAATAAGAAATTAGGAAAGCATCAGGCTATAGTTAAAATAGGCGTGATAGTAGATGCCAGTATTACAGTGAGTCTCTTTGCGCCCAAGGGACTCGTACCTACGTAGTGGAGGATCGGAAGGAAAAAGGAAAAAGAAAATCAGTCAAAGAAAAGCAAGGGTAAAAAAAGAGACTTAATCAGGAGTAGACACTTAAGGAAGTGGCTCAAGAAATCAAGTAAACTCTACTACGAATACAAGAAGCACATAGGGGTATAAAAATGGAATTATACTAGCTATACATAGCGTAGCAGCCAATGAAAATGATAAAAGAGCTAAAGCCATTAATAAACAAACTAGGATATAAACCCAGAGAAGTATATGCAGAAAAAGGTTACCAAGTGCCAACCAACGTGTCTTACTTTCATAGTCGAGGATCAAAGACCGTATACAGAAAAAAGCCTATAGAAACCGTCCCTTAAGTAGGGATGCTATATTATTCAATAAATTAGTGAATAAAACCCGATGGGTAGTAGAACGTACTTTTGGCAGTATAAAACGTTGGTTTGGATCAGGAAAGACTCGTTACAAAGGATTAGCTCGTGTGGCATGCCAAGTATCTTATGGAGGCTATGGCTAATAATTTGTATCATGCCCTTGGCATTATTATGCGCTGTTCATAAGCATATGAAATAATTAATTAATTTATAATCATAATCTTAAAATACAATATGAAAGACTAAATCTACGTCTTCTTTAACGAAGCCGTCTAAGAGGCTTAATAAACGTTAATCCACCATTAACACAATAGTTTCAAACCAATATATTGATTTAAAAATATTTTAAACTACTTCTCCCATGCAACGTTCTCGAAACATGGTCTCTCTAAATTGATGATCTATTGTCAAGTCACCTACATCCTTATCAGGGGTGACAAACGCATATATAGCTACGGCATGACATTGGCTTCCATCATATCGGGATAATTTGATCATCTTTACCCAAAAACACCTCTCCAAAAAATATAGAACAAGTCCGATATCTCTATCAAAAAGCCCCCCTCGAAACCGTAAAGTTTTTGTTTCATCCGATTTAAATTCACCTCATGATCTCGAGAGAAAGCATAGATCAAATATTTACTTCCGCCAATGTAGAGGAAGTCATCGGCGATTTCATTCAATTGAAAAAAAGCGGCAGTAATTACAAAGGACTCAGCCCCTTCTCTAACGAGAGTACACCCTCTTTCATGGTTTCTCCGTCCAAACAGATCTGGAAAGATTTCAGCTCGGGAAAAGGAGGAAACGTAGTCAGTTTTCTCATCGA
This sequence comes from Flavobacteriales bacterium Tduv, assembly GCA_047528255.1. Classification (GTDB taxonomy): domain Bacteria; phylum Bacteroidota; class Bacteroidia; order Flavobacteriales; family Blattabacteriaceae. The sequence continues at coordinate 741,847 of CP180024.1, forward strand.
ACACGAACACTTCACCTATCCGGAAGCGCTACGTTGGCTGGCCCGAAAGTACAATATCAAAATCCAAGAAGATCATAAACCCAATGAAAAAGAAACCAAAGCCGCCGACGAAAGAGAAAGTCTCTACGTTGTACAAGACTTTGCCAAACATTTTTTCATCGAGCAATTGCACGAGAGTGAAGAAGGGCGCGCAATTGGGCTGAGCTATTTCAAAAAAAGAGGCTTCAGAGACGAGGTAATCGAAAAATTCGAACTCGGTTATGCCTCCAAAGATTGGAGAACGTTCACCGACACGGCCTTGCAAAAAGGTTTCAAGATCGAATACATGGAAAAATCCGGGCTAACCATTGTCAAAGAAAACAAACAATTCGATCGCTTTCGCGAACGTATAATCTTCCCGATACACAGCTTATCAGGGCGAGTTTTGGGCTTCGGAGGTCGGATACTAAAAACTACACCGGATACGGCAAAATACCTCAACTCACCCGAAAGCAACATCTACCACAAGAGCCGAATCCTCTACGGTCTCTACCAAGCCAAGCAAGCCATCTTAAAAGAAGAGCTCTGCTACCTGGTAGAAGGCTATACCGATGTAATCTCCTTACACCAAAGCGGCATACAAAACGTGGTGGCCTCCTCAGGAACTTCCCTTACTCCTGACCAAATTCGACTGATCAAACGACTTACGCCTAACGTTACCCTGCTCTACGACGGAGATACCGCCGGAATCAAAGCCTCATTGAGCGGAATTGACCTAATTCTTGAGCAAGAGATGAACGTACGCGTCGTGCTTTTTCCTAACGGTGAAGATCCAGACACTTTCGCTCGAAGACATTCCTCTAGCGAACTGATTACGTTCATAAAAGATAACAGTCAAGATTTCATCCACTTCAAGACACGCCTGCTTTTGAAAGAAGTACAAGATACCCCGATCAAAAGAGTAAGCCTGATCCGCGATATCGTCGAGAGCATTTCAAAGATCCCGAGCAATATCGGCCGAGAAATATACGTACAAGAAACGGACAAATTATTGCAAATCGGAGAAAGCCTCCTCTACCAAGAACTGGCCCAAATCGATAGAAAAAACCGAGAAGAAGGCGAAAAGAAATTCAAAAAAGAAACCGAACAAAGACCCCTCGAAGCCGTATCGGACACTACGAAAGGAATCGATCCGTTACTTATCGCTGAAGAAACACTCATTCAGCTTATCCTAGCCTATGGTGACAAAATCGTAACGCTGGAAGACTACGCCTCTCCAACCCAAGAAAAGTATGAAAGCACCGTCATCGGAGAAATCTTACACCAATTTGAAACAGATCATCTAAATTTTTCACTGGACTTCTATCAAAAAATATTCGTTCAAGTACGAGAGGGGTTCCAACAAGGCGAACTTAGAACTGGAGCATTCTTCTTCAAAATGTTTGACGAACAAATCAATCAAACACTCTCCTCTCTACTAACCGAACGCTACCAGCTGGCCCGGTGGGAAATAAAAGAGATCTACGTCATCCCAAAAGAACAAAAACTGGGCGAGCACCTCACCGAAGTTCTGTTACGCTACAAGTCGCACTATCTCTCCAAACTGATCCAAAAGTTTATGAATGAAATGAAAAATCAATCTTCACTAGAAAACAACACCAAGAGCCGAGAAAAAATCATGCGTCTCACCAAACTTAAAATTCAGATCAACAAAAAACTTCACCGCTACGTCTGAGCACAACCTAAATGGCAGACTCACCCTTCACACAATCTCATTCATTCCACGAGAACGTTGCATAAGCGAAGTGTATGTGTATGTGTGTGGGGGGGGGGTTAAAATATTTGTAAATCAATATATTGTTTCGAAAGCATTGTGTTAATATTTACTTAGATTTATTCAGGCCCTAGATGGCCTTCGTTTGAGAAAATCTATATTTAATCTTTTTATTATATTCGAAATATTATTAATTATAAAATAATTAATTGTGTCTAATTTTATAAATAGATAGTAATAATACCAAAGAATGGTACAAATTACTCATAATAAAGCCATAAGAGACTGGCATGCACACGAGCTAATCCTTTGTAACAAGACTTTCCTGATACAAAACAATGCTTTATACTGCAAAAAGTACGTTCTATTACCCATTTGGAGGTACTCACTAATTTTTTGAATAATATAACTATCCTATTTAAGAGCCGATGCCTATAGGCTTCTTCTGTATAAGGTCTTTGATGCCTCGAGAACGTTGCATGGGAGAAAGATTTTAAAATATTTGTAAATCAATATATTGTTTCGTATATTTGGAGTATAAAATAAAAAATTCGGCTCTATGCTCAGAAGTACCGCACAAATAAGCTTTAGTGAACTATATATGGAACGTTCTACCAGAAGGAGTGAGTTTTTCAAAAGGTTAAACACCTTGATCCACTGGGAAGGGATAGAAAAAGAAATAAGAAAAATATATCAAAAAGGACAGGGAATAAAAGGCCAACCTGCATACAGTGGAATATCGTTGTTTAAGATGATGCTTTTGAGTAACTGGTATGATCTCAGTGATATAGGAACGGAAGAATTGATGAAAGAATCCTTGAGCTGCATGCGCTTTTGTGGTTTTCGATTGGAAGATCAAATCCCAGATCATACGACTCTATACAGATTTCGCAATGAAATAGTAGCCAAAAAGGCATATGAGCGCTTACTAAAAAAGCTCAATAAGGAATTAGAAAAGCATCAAGCTATAGTTAAAACAGGAGTAATAGTAGATGCCAGTATTACAATGAGGCCCCTTGCTCCAAAGGGAAATCCTACCTACGTAGTGGATGATCGAAAGGAAGAAGGCAAAAGCAAATCAATTAAAGAAAAGCAAGGGTAAAAAACAGACTCGATAGGAGTAGGTAGACACTCAAGGAAAATGGCTCAAAAATCAGGTAAACTCTACTCCGGATACAAAAAGCACATAGGAGTGGATAAAAATGGAATGATACTAGCTATACATAGCGTAACCGCCAATGAGCATGATAGTATAGGCTAAAGCCATTAATAAGGAAATTAAGATATAACCCAAAGACGTATATGCAGACAAAGGTTATCAAGTTCCAGCCAACGTGTCTTACTTTCATAGTCGAGGGATCAAATACAGTATACAAAAGAAAGCCTATAGACCCCGTCTCTTAAGTAGGGATAGCTATATTATTCAAGATAATTAGTAAGTAAAAACCGATAGGTAGTAGAACATACTTTTGGCAGTATAAAGAGTTGGTTTAGATCAGGCAAGGCTCGTCGTTTATAAAGGATTAGCTCGTGTGCATGCCCAGCATCTTATGGGCATGCTATGGCTCATAATTTGTATCGTTCCCCTGGCATTATTATGCGCTGTCTATAAAAATAGATATATTTAATTAATTTATAATCAACAACATTTCGAATACAATGTGAAAGACTAAGTCTACATTTTCTATAACGAAGCCATCTAGAAGGCTGAATAAACGTAATCCACCATTAACAGAATAGTTCGGAATGATACTAGATTCTTGTATGCGTAATAGAGTTTATCTGATTTCTTGAGCCATTTTCCTTGAGTGTCTACTCCTTATTGAGTCTCTTTTTTTACCCTTGATTTTCTTTGACTGATTTGCTTTTGCCCCTCTTCCTTCCCGATCCCCCACTACGTAGGAAGGAGTCCCTTGGGTGCAAAGAGACTCACTGTAATACTAGCATCTACTATCACGTCTGTTTTAACTATCTCCTGATGCTTTTCTAATTCCTTATTGATCTTTTTCAGTAAGCGCTCATATGCCTTTTTGGCTACTATTTCATTGTGAAATCTGCATAGAGTCGTATAATCTGGGATCTTATATTTCAATCGAAAACCACAAAAGCGCATGAAGATCAAGTATTTTTTCACCAATTTTTCCGTTCCTACATCACTGATATCATACCAGTGACTCAAAAGCATCATCTTAAATAACGATATTCCACTGTAAGCAGGCTGGACTTTTATACCCTGGCCTTTTTGATATATTTTTCTTATTTCTTGCCCATCCCTTCCCAGTGGGATCACTGGTGTTTAATCTTTTGAAATACCACTCTTTCTGGTAGAAAGTTTCATATATAGTTTACTAAAGCTTATTTGTGCAGTGCTTCTGAGCATAGAGCCGAATTTTTTTATTTTATACTCCAAATATACGAAAAAACATATTGATTTACAAACATTTTAATCTCATTATTCCATGCAACGTTTTCGAAGCACATAGGGGTAGATAAAAATGGAATGACACTAACTGTATATAGCGTAGCAGCGAATGAGTATAATACTAGAGGCTAAAGCCATTAATAAGCAAACTAGGATATAAAACCAGAGAAATATATGCAGAGAAAGGTTATCAAGTGCCAGACAACGTGTCTTACTTTCATGGTCGAAGCATCAAAGACCGTATACAGAAAAAATACTATAGGAACCATCCCTTAAGTAGGGATAGCTATATTATTAAACAAATTAGTGAGTAAAACCCGATAGGTAATAGAACGTACTTTTGGTAGTATAAAGCGTTGGCTTGGTTCAGGCAAGGCTCGTTACAAAGGATTAGCTCGTATGCATGCCCAGCATCTTATGGAAATGCTATGTCGCATAATTTGTATCGTGCCCCTGGTATTATTATGCGCAGTCCATAAAAATATATATAATTATATTGATAATATCAACAGATTTAGAATACAATGTGAAAAACTAAATCCACATTTTCTCTAACAAACTCCATCTAAGAGGCTGAATAAACGTATTCTACCATTAAAACAATGGTCCCATATATAGTTCACTAAAGGTTAGTTTCGAAGTGCTTCTGAGCATATAGCCGAAATTTTTTTATTTACTACTCTAGTAGTATAGAAAACAATATATTGATTTACAAATATTTTAATATCTTTCTCTCACGCAACGTTTTTAACTTTTAAAAAGCAGCTTTTGACCTGATACTTCCATACGAAAGAATCAGGTTTGGTCGTTATCCGCTGTTAGGAGTCTCGACTGTGGGGTGGGGCATGAAGCGGAAGGATAGATATTGAACATTGACTTTTAATAATCGATTATCAAAGTCTGCAATCTTTTATTTTTTAAACGCTTTATTATTATAAAATAGGAAGTTTATCAAGTAGACCCGCAGGGATTCGAACCCCAACTAACAGAACCAAAATCTGCTGTGCTACCGTTACACCACAGGTCTGCTGAAAACAGGGAGCAAATGTATTATTTTTTTTACTTTCCATACACTCTCGCGTTTTTTTGAGTTGTTTTTTTTGAGGGGAATATTGTTTAATTTTAGCGATGTTTAATAGTAAAAATATGTGTATGAGGTTGTCTGCTAGACGGTCGAACAATATTTTAGGTTGGTTTGTGTTTTTTATTGCTGCTTATGTTTTCATCTCTACCGTAGCGCCTACTTTGAGTTTTTGGGATTGCGGAGAGTATATAGCTTCATCGGTGAAGTTAGAAGTGGGACACGCTCCGGGAGCTGCCACTTTTCAGCTTTTGGGAGCGGTGATAGCTCTTTTCGCTTTTGGTGATCCTGCTAAATATGGGTTAATCATCAATATCGAGTCTGCTTTGTGCAGTGCTTTCGCCGTTCTCTTTATGTTTTGGACGGTCACGCATCTGGCTCGGAAACTTGTTTTAAGGGTCAATGCATCAAGAAAAATTTCCGAGGTATCGCGGGCGCAAAATTTTGTCGTTTTCAGCAGCGGTCTCATCGGAGCGTTTTGTTTTATGTTCAGCGATACGTTTTGGTTTTCAGCCGTTGAGGGAGAGGTGTATGCTATGGCTTCCATGTTTACGGCTCTCATCGTCTGGCTCATCTGCAAGTGGGAGAATGACGTGACGCATTCTAGATCGAATAAGTGGTTAATATTGATCTCTTTTTTGCTCGGTTTGTCCGTGGGCGTGCATTTGATGGCGTTGTTAGTCATTCCTACTTTAGGCTTTATTTATTTTTACAAAAAATATAAGCTTACTCTCAAGAGTTTTTTTGTCACTCATTTGATCATCTTGCTTTTGTTAGGGATTTATTTCAAAGGGCTTTTTCCTTCTTTGATGTATTTCTTCGGTTATTCCGAGATCTTTTTTATCAATATAGTCGGATTGCCTTTTCATTCGGGTACGGTTATCGCTTTTTTATCACTCGTGGCTTTGTTTTTCTTTTTGATTCGCTTTACACACAGGAACAATTATCCTCTTTTGAATACAATCACGTTGTGCATCCTTTATAGTTTTATTGGTTTTTCTTCATGGTTGACGCTTCCAATACGTGCCAGTGCCAATACTCCTATCAATTTGAATAATCCTGACAACGCCATTTCTATGTTGGGTTATTATACTCGATCTGTGCAATATGGAGATTGGCCGATATTTTACGGGCCGATGTATACGGCGTATTTAGACAAGGAGGGGATCATCGGCTATGATCAGGAAGGATCTGTCTACGAGAAAGATGAAAAGTCGGGAAAATATATCGAAGTCGACCGGATCACTTCTTATAAATATAATCCGGATCATGTGGGCTTTTTCCCTCGGATGTATCATAACAGTGAAGATCATATTGCTAATTATCAGACTATTGCTGGAAAACCTGAGGTTTATATGGAATTAGATCCCGTTACGGGAAAGGAAACGTTACATTATAAGAAACCGAGCTTAGGGCAAAATCTTTATTTCTTTTTCGACTATCAGATAGGGTATATGTTTCTACGATATTTATTGTGGAATTTTGCGGGGAGGCAAAATGATCTTGAGGGAAATTGTCAAATAACCAGAGGAAATTGGAAGAGCGGAATTTCTTTTGTTGATGAGCTCAGGCTTGGTCCACAGGATGTTTTGCCTCAATATCTCAAAAACAATAAGGCGAACAATACTTATTACTTTTTTCCTTTGATATTGGGGCTGATCGGACTTTTTTATCAAGCCCGGAATAAATTTGACGATTTTTATGCACTGTTAGCTCTTTTTTGTCTTACGGGTATCGGCATCAATATTTATACCAATATGAAGCCTTTTGAGCCGCGTGAAAGGGATTATGCCGTGGTGAGCGCGTTTTATGCTTACGGCATTTGGATCGGTTTGGGGGTGTCGGCTCTTTTTCATCTTTTAAAACGACCGAGTAATTTCTGTTTGGCTTTAAGTCTGTCTACCTTTTTGATGGGTATTCCTTTGCTCATGGGCTATCAAAACTGGAATGATCATGATCGGTCGCATATTTCAGATGCTAGAGATTTTGCTCGGAATTATTTGGACGGTTGCGATCCGAACGCCGTGCTTTTTGTTTACGGAGATAATGATACTTATCCGTTATGGGCGTTACAAGAGACGGAAAACTACAGAGACGATATTCGCGTGTTGAATTATACCCTTTTGGGTACCGCTTGGTATATTGATCAAGCACGGCGTAAAATCAACAATGCTCCGGCTATACCCATGACCTTGCAACATGAACAATATCGACAGGGCACGAGAGACGCTATTCTTATTGCTCCCAATGAAAAAGCAATCACCGTGCAGGAGGCTATGGCGTGGATCGCGAGAGATGATGAAAAAAAGGAAACGGCTAAATTTGAATATCTCGGAGATCAAAAAAAATTAGATTTTCTTCCTACCAATAAATTGATCTTGCCGGTGGATAAAGAGGCCGTGCTCAAGCATAAAATCGTAGCTCCGGAGGATGCTGATAAAATCCTTCCGTATATCCTTTTCGAAATTCCCGTCAAGGGAGGACAGGCTGTCTATTTGTATAAAAATGCTTTGATGATGCTTGATATGTTGGCTAATTACAAATGGGACAGACCTATTTATTTCAGCAGTGGATGGGGGTATAATTCGGCCAATATTTTATACCTGACCGATTATTTACAATATACAGGCTTTCATTACAAATTGACGCCTATCCGTACCCTGTCCCATGAAAATGGAGAATTGGGACGTATCGATACCGAGGAGCTTTATCGAAAAGTGAAAAAGCTTCATTGGGCTAATTACAAAGATCCTCAAGGCTATTTTGACGCTAACAGTCGGAAAAATATACTCACTTATCGCACGGTTGTGAGCAGGACAGCTGAAGCGTTGATCGCTCAAGGAGCGAAACAAAAAGCCGAAGAGCTTATGGATTCGGTCATGAAGGAGATACCGCAAACCTTTTATGAAGACAATCTGCCTTTGGTCAAAATCTCCAAGAATTATATCAAGATCGGTAAAGAAAATAAAGCGATGAAAATAGCTTATATATATGCTAAAAATGCTTTGGAAGAGATCGATTATTATATGAGCTTGCCTCAAGACGCTCAAATTTCTATAGGTCGTGAAATGAAATATATCGCCTACAAATATTCGTATCTCATCAGTGAGATTTCAGACGCGTATGCCAAAATAGGACAAAAAGATCAAACTGAAAAATATGTCCTGGAGGCTTATCGAGAGATCAGCGATCGCGTTGACAAATTGATCGTATTTTCGTATAATCTTCAAGAAAGATCAGCATATGAAGAAGCCTGGACGATGCTCCTCACCGCTCAAAACGGTATACTTTTTACCCTGAAAAAATACAATCCCGAGTTAGGTGAAAAACTTCACCGACAATTTTTGAAATCATTAAAAAAGTGAGAACGTTGTATGAAATAATGGGGGAGGGGTGGAGATATGGTGTTTATAAATCAATATATTGTTTCGTATACTCTGGAGTAAAATATAAAAAAATTCAGCTCTATCCTCAGAAGCACCACGCAAATAAGATTTAGTGAACTAAATATGGAACATTCTACCAGAAAGAGTGAGTTTTTCAAAAGTAAACACCTTGATCCACTCAGAAGTGATGAAGAAAAAAAATAAGAAAAATATCTCAAAAAGACCAAGGAATAAAAGCTAACCTGCTTATAGCAGAATATCGTTATTTAAGATTATTCTTTTGAGTGACTGGTATGATCTCAATTATGTAGGAACGGGAAAATTTGTGAAAGAATACTTGAACTGCATGGCTTTTGTGGTTTTCGATTGGAAGATCAGATCCAAGATCATACGACTCTATGCAAATTTCGCAATGAAATAGTAGCCAAAAAGACATATAAAAGCTTACTGAAAAAGATCAATAAGGAATTAGAAAAACATCAGGCTATTTAAAACAGGCGTAATAATAGATTCCAGTATTGCAGTGAGTCCCTTTTCTCCCAAAGGGAATTCCTAGCTACGTAGTGGTAGGCTCGGAAGGAAGAGGGGGGAAATCAAATCAGTCAAAGAAAATAAAGGTTAAAAAAAGCGACTCAATCATGAGTAGACACTCAAGGAAAAGGACTCAAGAAATCAAGTAAACTCTACTACGGATACAAAAAGAACATAGGGGGGATGGAATGATAGTAGCAATACATAACGTAGCCAGCCAATGAGCATGATAGTAGAGGGCTAAATCCATTAATAAGCAAACTAGGATATAACCCCAGAGAAGTATAGGCAGACAACGGTTACCAAGTTGTCAGCCAACGTGTCTTACTTTCATGGTCGAGGCATCAAAGAGCTTATACAGAAGAAAGCCTATAGGAACCGGCCTTTAAATAGGGATAGCTATATTATTCAACATAATTAGTGAGTAAAAACCGATGATAGTAGAACGTACTTTTAGCCGTATAAAGCGTTGGTTTGGATCAGAAAAGGTTCGTTATAAAGTATTAGCTCCTGTGCATGCCCAGCCTCTTATGGAGGCTATGGCTCATAATTTGTATCGTGCCCCTGGCATTATTATGCGCTGTTCATAAAAACATATATAATTAACTTATAATCAATAATATTCCGAATATAATATAAAAAACTAAGTCTCCATTTTCTTCAACTAAGCCCATCTAGAAGGCTAGATAAACGTAATCCAACTTAATACAATGCTCTCTTAACATGAAAACTTCAGACTTTTATTTTGATCTTCCACCAAAGCTTCTAGCAGAAAGACCGGTACAAGAGCGTGACGAGTCTCGCCTGATGGTCATCGATCGAAAAACGAGACAAATCGAACATAAATTCTTCAAGGACTTGCTAGAGTATTTTGAAGAAGATGATGTGCTTATATTGAACGACACTAAAGTATTTCCGGCCAGATTATATGGAAATAAGGAAAAAACGGATGCTCAAATAGAGGTTTTTTTACTGCGCCAGCTTAATGGAAAAGACAAAACATGGGATGTTTTAGTGGATCCAGCTAGAAAGGTTCGGGTAGGTAACAAAATTTATTTTACAGATAAAGTTGATAATCAATATAATTTGATTTTGGAGATCATAGATAACACTACTTCCAGAGGCAGGATCGGTCGATTTATTTCAGATGCTTCTCCTGAGGATCTTCGAAAACGGATCAAAAAAATAGGTGAAACACCTCTTCCGAAATATATCAAACGTTCTCCAGAGAAAAGTGATATAGAGCGGTATCAAACTATCTATGCAAAGAAAGAAGGTGCCGTAGCAGCTCCTACAGCAGGTTTCCATTTTTCGAAGCATCTATTGAAGAGACTTGAAATCAAAGGAATACATGCTACTTATGTCACACTGTATATAGGCCTAGGAACTTTTTCTCCGGTAGAAGTGGAAGATCTTTCCAAACATAAAATGGACTCGGAGCAATGTTTTATCAGTCAATCCACCTGTGATGTAGTGAACAAAGCTATCGATCAAAAAAAACGGATATGCGCCGTTGGAACATCTTCGATGCGCGCTATCGAAAGCTCTGTATCTGCAAACAAGCAGCTTAATCCTTTCGAAGGATGGACCAACAAATTCATCTTTCCTCCATATGATTTCAGCATAGCGAATTGTATGATTACCAATTTCCATATGCCCAAATCAACCTTATTAATGATGATCGTCGCTTTCGCAGGGTATGAATTAGCAATGAAAGTATATAAGACCGCCATTGAAGAGAAGTATAGATTTTATTCTTACGGTGACGCCATGTTGATTTTGTAAGTCCATCAAGACGAGATATTGTATTAAGGTGGATTACGTTTATCCCCCCCCTGGATGGGGTTAGTTGGAGAAGATGGAGACTTAATCTTTCGATTGTATTCGAAATAGAATTGTATTATACAATTAATTAATTATATCTATTTTTATGAACAGCGCATAATAATACCAAGGGTACGGTACAAATTATGCGCCATAATCTCCAAGAGACTGGGCATGCACACGAGCTAATCCTTTGTAAGAGCTTTGCCTGATCCAAACCAACGATTTAAGACCATTGTGTTAATGATGTATTACGTTTATTTAGCCTATTAGATGGATTCGTTAAACAAAATGTAGATTTTAGTCTTTTACATTGTATTCGAAATACTTTTTATTATAAATTAATTAATTATATCTATTTTTATAGAAAACGCATAATAATTCCAGGGGCACGATACAAATTATGAGCCATAGCCTCCATAAGATGCTGGGCATGCACACAAGCTAATCCCTTGTAACGAACCTTGTCTGATCCAGGCAACGCTTTATAGTGCTAAAAATACGTTCCATTACCCATCGGGATTTACTCACTAATTTGTTGAATAATATAGATATCCCTACTTAAGAGACGGTTCCTATAGGTTTTCTTCTGTATAAGGTCTTTTATGCCTCGACTATGAAAGTAAGACACGTTGGCTGGAACTTGGTAACCTTTGTCTGCATATACTTTTCTTGGTTTATATCCTAGTTTTCTTATTAATGTCTTTAGGACTATACTATCATGCTCATTGGCTGCTACACTATGTACAGCTAGTATCATTCTATATTTATCCCCCTATGTTCTTTTTGTATCCGTAGTAGAATTCACCTAATTTCTACTACGGAGACGAGAAGCACATATGGGGGGGATAAAAATGGAATAATACTAGATGTACATAAGTGTAGCAGCCAATGAGCATGATAGTATAGTCCTAAAGACATTAATAAGAAAATTAGAATATAATCTCAGAAAAGTATATGCCGACAAAAGTTAGCCAGTTTCAGCCAACGTCTCTTACTTTCATAGTCGAGGCATAAAAGAACTTATACAAAAGGAAACCTATAGGAACCGTCTCTTAAGTAGGGATATCTATATTATTCAACATAATTAGTGAGTAAACCCCGATGGGTAATAGAACGTATTTTTAGCACTATAAAGCGTTGCCTGGATCAGACAAGGTTCGTTACAAGGGATTAGCTTGTGTACATGCCCAGCATCTTATGGAGGCTATGGCTCATAATTTGTATCGTTCCTCTGGAATTATTATACGCTGTCCATAAAAATAGATATAATTAATTAATTTATAATCAAGAGTATTTTGAATAGAATGTGAAAGGCTAAATCTACATTTTCTCTAACGAAACCCATCTAGGATAGGCTAAATAAACGTAATAAACCATTAACATAATGGTCTCACCATGTTCTCAATGATCTGAATAGATAGATTGAATGATTAAAAAAAAAAGACTTTAAACCCTGTTTCATCAGCTTTAAATATTTAAAGCAAGGTTATCGCCTCGAAGCCCGTATAGGAAGCTAAAACCTCGGGAATCATGATTTTTTCAAGGGTTTGATTATTTTCCAACAAAGCGGACAAAACGCGAGGCAACGCCAAAGCGCTTCCGTTGAGGGCATGGCAAAGTCGTGTCTTTCCTTCGGACGTACGGTAACGTAATTTAAGACGATTAGTTTGAAAATCAACACAATTAGATATTGAACTTACTTCCAGCCATCTCTTTTGAGCTGCGGAATATACTTCAAAGTCGTAAGTCATGGCTGAGGTGAATCCCATATCTCCACCACAAAGCCGCAAAATGCGAAAAGGCAAGCCCAAAGTCCGCAACAGCTCTTTGATGTGCTCGACCATCTCTTCTAAAGCAGCATAAGAATCTTCAGGGGTAGTAATCTGAATGATCTCGACTTTGTCAAATTGATGGATACGATTCAAACCGCGAACATGGGAGCCGTAAGATCCGGCTTCACGTCGAAAGCAGAGGGTATGTGTTGTGGCCTTGATGGGAAGTTCTTCAGGAGACAAGATCCGATCACGGTAGCAATTTATCAAAGGGATTTCTCCTGTAGGGATCAGGTAAATATCATCTTTTTCGATGTGATACATCTGGCCTTCTTTGTCAGGAATCTGACCGGTGGCATAACCTGAATCCTCATTAACCAAATGAGGAAGTACATATTCCACATAGCCCGCCTGTGTATTCTGATCCAAAAAATATTGGATCAAGCCACGCTGTAGTCGAGCACCTTGTCCAGTATAAACAGGGAACCCTGTTCCAATGATCTTCACGCCTAATTCAAAATCAAAGAGTCTGAATTTATTGGCTAGCTCCCAGTGAGAAAGGGCAGAATCATTCGAAAATGGTCTATCTCCTTCTCTATATATTTCTTCATTGTCATCAGAGGTTTGACCTTTTTTGACTTGTTCGGTAGGAATGTTGGGGATTTGGAGAAGTTTTTCCGTCAACGCTTGACCGATATCAGCCAGGTATTCGCCGAGGATTTTTGTCTGCTCTTTCAGGTTTTTGGACGTCTGACGCAGTGCTTCAGCTTCTTCTTTTTTACCGGATTTGAAAAGAGCTATTATTTGTCCTGAAAGTTGATTGGATTGTTTCAGAAGTTGATCCAATTCAAATTTGGTTTTTCTCTTCTTCTCATCCAACGTCAAAATTTCATCGATCCGGTCGGCATGCGAAAAATTTCGCTTATCGAGTCCTTTTAAAATTTTTTCTTTGTTTTCTCGGATAAAGGAAGGGCGCAACATAGGAAGATTTTTTTATTCAACAAAAGTATCACAATTTGAGACCATTGTTTTAATGCTGGATTACGTTTATTCAGCCTCCTAGATGGCTTCGTTAAAGAACAATATAGATTTGTCTTTCACATTGTATTCGAAATACTCTTGATTATAAATTAATTAATTATATCTGTTTTTATGGACAGCGCATAATAATCCCAGAGAGACGATACAAATTATGCTCCATATCCTCCATAAAATGCTGAGCATACACACGAGCTAATCGTTTGAACCGAGCCTTCCCTGATCCAAACCAACACTTTATATTGCTATAAGTACGTTCTACTACCCATCGAGTTTTATTCACTAATTATCTTGAATAATAGACCTATCCCTACCTAAGAGGGACAGTTCCTATAAGCTTTCTTCTGTATAACAGTCTTTGATGCCTCGACTATGAAAATAAGACATGTTGGCTGGTACTTGGTAACCTTTGTCTGTATATACTTCTCTGGGTTTATATCTTAGTTTGCTTATTAATAATTTTAGCCCTCTACTATCATGCTAATTGGTGGCTATGCTATGATACTGCTAGTATCATTCCATTTTTATCCCCCCCTATGTCCTTTTATATCCGTAGTAGAGTTTACCTAATTTCTTAATCTATTTTCCTTGAGTGTCTACTCCTGATTGAATCTATTTTTTTATACTTGCTTTTCTTTGACTGATTTTCTTTTTCCTCTCTTTCTTCCGACCCTCCAATACGTAAACAGGATTTCCTTGGGAGCAAAGGGCCTCACTGTAATACTGGAACCTACTATCACTCCTTTTTTAACTATCGCCTGATGCTTTTCTAATTCCTTATTGATCTTTTTCAGTAAGAGCTCATATGCCTTTTTGGCCACTATTTCATTTCGAAATTTACATAAAGTAGTATAATATATGATCTTATCTCCAATAGAAAACCAAAAAAGCGTATGCAACTCAAGGCTTTTTTCACCAATTCTCCGTTCCTACATCACTGAGATTATGTCAGTGACTCAAAAAAATCATCTTAAATAACGATATTCCACTGTAAGCGGGTTGGCCTTTTATTCCCTGGCTTTTTTGATATATTTTTTCTTATTTCTTTACCTATTTTTCCCAGTGGATCAAGGTGCTTAACCTTTTAAAAAAATCACTTCTTCTGGTAAAACGTTCCATATATAATTCACTAAAGCTTATTTGTGCGATGCTTCTGAGCATAGAGATGAATTTTTTTATTTTCTAATCCAAATAGACGAAACAATATGTTGATTTACAAATATTTTAACCTCCTTCTCCTATGATACTTTATCGAAGTATATAGGAAGAATGAATAAAAATGGAATGATACTAGCAGTACATGCGCATAGCAACCAATGAAGATGATAGTAGAGGGCTAAAGCCATTAATAAGCAAACTAGGATATAAAACCAGACAAATATATGCAGACAAAACTTACTATGCTTCAGCCAACGTGTCTACTTTCATAGTCGAGGCATCAAAGACCGTATACAGAAGAAAACCTATAGGAACCGTCCCTTAAGTAGGGTAGCTATATTATTCAATAATATTAGTGAGTAACCCCCGATGGGTAGTAGAACGTGCTTCTGGCCGTATAAGGTGTTGGTTTGGATCAGGAAAGGCTCGGTTCAAACGATTAGCTCGTATGCATGCCCAGCATCTTATGGATGCAATGGCTCATAATTTATATCGTTCCTCTGGTATTATTATGATCTATTCATAATAATAAATACAATTAATTAATTTATAATCAATAGTATTTCGAATACAATATGAAAGACTAAATCTACATCGTTCTCTAAAGAAGCCATCTAGGATGCTAGACTAAGCCTAGTACACCTTAAGACAATAGTCTCGTTTTTTTTATCAAAAAAATCAGAGATGCAATTATCTGTTTTTGAATATGATTTTAAAAATGTATCTTCGCCACCTCGAAAGAATCAAATGCGTACCACATGTTTGCAATCGTGGAAATAGCCGGCATACAACATAAGGTTACTCAAGGGAGATTTTTATACGTGCCCCGTTTGAAACAAGATGAAGGAGCAGAAATCTTATTTGACCGTGTTTGTTTGCTCTATCAAGAAGGAATTATTACCGTAGGTGCTCCCCTCATAGAGGGAGCAACCATACAGGTAAAGGTCTTGCAACATCTTCAAGATGACAAGATCATCGTGTTCAAAAAGAAGAGAAGGAAGCGATACAAAGTCAAGCGCGGTCATAGGCAGCAACTTACCAAAATTGAAGTGCTCGCTCTCTCCGGACTAGGAACTAAAGCTGATCAAGGTCAAAAATTCTCCTCTAAAGGGAAGGATTCAGAAAAAAAAATTGTTGAAAAATAGCAGGACGTTTAAGTATAAATTACATTACTCACTAAAAGAATAGAAAAATGGCTCACAAGAAAGGCGTAGGAAGCTCTAAGAACGGTCGTGATTCGAAAAGCAAACGATTGGGTGTTAAAATTTTTGGAGGACAAAAAGTGGAAGTTGGAAATATAATCATACGTCAAAGAGGTACGCGGCATCATCCCGGACTTAATGTAGGTATGGGAAAAGATCATACCCTGTTTGCGCTAACGAACGGTATTGTCTGCTTTCGAAAAAAAACCAACAAGCGTTCTTTCGTTTCTATTCTCTCTCATGTAGAAAATATTTGACAAGGAGAGTGGTCCTCTTTTTTTTACATTCAATTCGGTGAGCAAAGGTATATCCTTGATATTTTTCTGTTTCTTTTTTTCTTTTATATGGGAGCTCAATAAGATAGAGCACCCGTTTTCTATTTTTTTTTATTGTGGGGTCTCAAAGCCACCTCGTAACAATCTTAATTAATTAACTCATAAATAAATTATTTATTATAATAAATCCCTTTGATTTGCTCAACGGTTGATCAAAATCTCGAGGCCATTGTATTAAGATGGATTATATTTATACAGTCTTCTAGTGGAGTTGTTGTAGAACGATGAAGATTTAGTCTTTCACGTCGTATTCGAAATACGATTGATTATAAATAAAAACTATACAAAAATTGTATAAGGAAGAAAATTAGAAAATAGAAGTTTATAATCTGATCTTATGATCGAAAATGCACATAAAGAGAATCTTGCATGAGAGAAAGGCAAAATATCTATAAATCAATAGATTATTCCGTGTATTTGGAGTATAAAATAAAAAACTGACTCTGTGCTTAGAATCATCGTGTAAATAAGCTTTAGCGAACTATATATGGAACGTTCTACAAAAAGGCGTGAGTTTTTCAAAAGGTTAAACACTTGATCCCCTTAGAAAGAGGTGGAGAAAGAGATAGCAAAAATATATCAAAAAGGCTAGGGAATAGAAGGCAATCTGCCTACATTGGAACATATATAACCAAACTAGATATATTCTCCAAGAGAAAGTATATCCAGAAAAAGATCACCAAGTTTCAGTAAACACGTATCTCGACTCTCGTGTAGATCATCGACCGTATGACAAAAAAAGTCTATAGGATCCGAGTTCCTAAGGAAGGGTAGAACAGCAATATTATTCAATATAATTAGTGAGCCCCCCAGATGATAGGTAGTAGAGTAAATTTTGGCAGTATAAAAAGCGTTGGTTTGGATCCAGAAAAGGCTCATTATACAAAAGATTAGTTCCCCCTTGTAGCCCAACATTTTATGGAGGAACTGGATGGCTCATATTTTCTATCATTCTCTTGGGAGAATTATTCGCTTTTCATAAAAAAAGATGTAATTAATTATATTTTATAATTAATAGTATTTCGAATATAATGTGAAAGACTAAATCTTTATCCTCTTCAACAAAACCCACCTAGAAGGATGAATAAACCTAATCCACTAATATATGGGTTCTCGTTTGGAATATTTTTTGTATCCGTAGAGAGCTTGCTCTGTCGGCTTGGTTATATCAGGCTTATCAAGAAAAAAAGAATAAGCCAATTTTTGACTGATCGAATGCAAAAAGTCTCTTGTATTTAGCCGAGTTAAAAAAATATAACTACCTCATTGTAAATGAGGTTAACAGATAAAAAATTTTTCTCGGGAATTACTTTTTCATCCAATTGTTTTCGAAGGAACAGGATTGATAATCCTGACTGATTTTGATGAAGACATCTTGAATGTGGGTATTGATCCAAGTCTTCAATTTTTCCGAAGTTTTTTGTGCTTCTGTAAAACGTTTTAAACGTTGGTAGTCATCTTTGAAAGATAATTGATGGGAAGGAATTATTCTCAGAAGTTTTACGATGAAATAGGCCTGTTTTTCATTGATTTCTTCATCGTAGAATGAAGTCAGTTGACCTTCTTTTATACCGGCTAAGGCTACGGACAGCTTCACCGGAAGCTTGTCTTTTTCAAAACGGGTATCTTCGTATTTGGTGTTGGGATTAATCATAAGGCCTCCGTTGAATTGGGTTTTCTTGTCTTCAGAATATTTTTTTGCAGCTTCTCCAAAACTGATTTTTCCTTCAATAATCATGCTTTTGACTGAATCAGCCAAGACTTTGACTCGCTTGATTTCCTCTTCGGTGTATTTGGGTTTGATCAAGATATGGCGTAGGTCCAGCTCTTCTCCGCGTCGTTTGTCCAATTGTACGATATGGAATCCATATTCGGTTTCGAAAGGATCGGATATTTTATCTCCTTCCAGGGCAAAGGCAACACCTTCAAATTCTTTAACCATTTGTCCGCGTTTGATTCCTTTAATGAGCCCACCCTCTACTGCTGAGGCGAGGTCTTCGGAATAGGCGATGGCTTTGGTGGCAAAACTTATCCCGTTTTCAATCTCTTTTTTCATGGATCTGAGCTCGTCGATAACTTGTTTGTGGTGTGTATCCGTAAGTTTTGGATAAAAAACGAGATGTGCGAGTTCGACTTCTTCAGGTACGGTGGGTAGTTGGTTTTTATTTTTATCGTAGTAGCTGTTGACTTCTTTCGGGCTGATGTCAATGTTTTTGGTGAGGATTTGATAATATCCTCGGGTGTATCCTTTGTTTTTCAACACTTCGGTGAGTTCTTCGCGGATTTCTCCGATGGTGTTTCGGCCGTATTGCTTCAAAAGAGTTTCTTGGTTTCCGGAGTGTCTGATGAAATCATCTAAAATATCTTCTACTTCACGCTGTACTTGTGCATCAATAACCGTTTTGGTGATTGCGGTATCTTTTTTCGCGTGGTAGAGGAGCATATTATTACTTAACATTTTTTCAAGTTCTTTGCAACGGTCTTCCGTTTTGATACCCTTCATTGATTTATTCATCATAGTTTCCGAAACTTCCGAATCCAGGATTATTTCATTGCCTACTACTGCAGCGATGCCATCTATCTTTTGTTGTGAGGAGAGGTTTCCTATGTAAAGGAACAAAAGCCACGATAAAGAGGTTGCAATTTTTTTCATCAGATTGGGAATTGTTGTCGTTTCGAATTCCAAAATTAAGTGAAATATTTCCAATGATGAGGCTTGATAAATATTTCATAGATTTAAATGTCTAAAGATTTCAATCGCTCGATTGTATTTGTTCTCGAAGGCATATAGATTTAGATCGATCTTTTCTTTTTGTTCGACAGTATCCGACAAAGTGAGAACGTTCGCGGGAACGTTTCATAGGTGAGGAGGTTAAAAATATTTGTAAATCAATATATTGTTTCGTACCTACTGGAGTAGTAAAATAAAAAATTCGGTTCTATACTCAGAAGCACCGCACAAATAAGCTTTAGTGAACTATATATGGAACGTTCTACCAAAAGGAGTGAGTTTTTTAAAAAGTTAAAACCCTTGATCCACTGGGTAGTTGATGAATAAAGAAATAAAAAAAATATATCAAAAAATCCAGGGAATAAAAGGCCAACCTGCTTACAGTGAAATATCGTCATTTAAGATGATACTTTTGAGTCACTGGTATGATCTACAGTGATGTAGAAACAGAAGAATTGGTAAAAAAATCCTTGAACTGAATGCTATTTTATGGTTTTCGATTGGAAGATCAGATCCCATATCATACGCCTCTATGCAGATTTCGCAATGAAATAGTAGCCAAAAAGGAACATATGAGAGCTTACCGAAAAAATCAATAAGGAATAGAAAAGCATCAAGCGATAGTTAAAATAGGAGTGATAGTAGATGCCAATATTACAGAGACCCTTTGCTCCCAAGCGATCTACTACCTACGTAGTGGAAGAGCGGAAAAAAAATGGGAAAAATCAAATCAGTCAAAGAAAAGAAAAGGTAAAAAAAAGAGAGACCATTGTGTTAATAGTAAATTAGGTTTATTCAGCCTCCTATAATGGGCTCGTTAGAGAAAATATAGATTTAGTCTTTCATATTGTATTCGAAATACTGTTGATTATAAATTAATTAATTTATATCTATTTTTATGGACAGCTCATAATAATTCCGGGCGAACGATACAAAATATGCGCCATAGCATCCATAAGATGCTGGGCATGCAGATGAACTAACCCTTTGTAACGAGCCTTTCCTGATCCAAACCAATGCTTTATACGGCCAAAAGTACGTTTTACTTCCTATCGGGTTGTACTCACTAATTTGTTGAATAATATAGCTATCTCTACTTAAGAGACGGTTCCTACTATAGGCTTCTTCTGTATACGGTATTTGATGCCTCGACTACGAAAATCGAGAAACGTTAGCTGGAACTTGGTAACCTTTGTATGCATATACTTTTCTGGTTTTATATCCTAGTTTGCTTATTAATGGCTTTATCCCCTCTACTATCATGCTCATTGGCCGCTACGCTATGTACAGCTAGTATCATTCCATTTTTATCCCCCCCCTATGTGTTTCTTGTATCGGTAGTCGGGTTTACCTGATTTCTTGAGCCATTTTCCTTGAGTTTCTACGCCTGATTGAGTCTCTTTTTTTATCTTTACTTTTCTTTGACTGATTTGCTTTTTTCCCTCTTCCTTCCGATTCTCCACTACCTAGATAGCCCCTCCTTTGGAGCAAGGGGATTCAATGTAATACTAACATCTACTATAACTCCTGTTTTAACTATCGCCTGATGTTTTTCTAATTCCTTATTAATCTTTTTCAGTAAGAGCTCATATGCCTTTTTGGCTACTATTTCATTTCGAAATCTGCATAGAGTCGTATGGATCTAGGATCTGATCTTCTAATCGAAAACCACAAAAACTCATTCAGCTCAAGTATTCTTTCACTAATTCTTCCGTTCCTACATCTCACTGAGATCATACCAGTGAATCAAAAGCTCATCTTAAATAACGATATACTACTGTAAACAGGTTGGCCTTTTATTCTCTGGCCTTTTTGATATATTTTTCTTATTTCTTTTTCCATACCTCCCAAGTGGATCACTGGTAATTAACCTTTTAAAAAATCATTCCTTCTGGTAGAACGTTCCATATATAGTTCACTAAAGATTATTTGTGCGATGCTTCTAAGCATAGAATCCGAATTTTTTTATTTTGTACTCCAAATATACGAAACAATATATTGATTTACAAATATTTTAACATACTTTTCCCATGCAACGTTCTCAAAACGTTGATTTGGATCAGAAAAGACTCGTTACAAAGAATTAGCTCGTATGCATGATCAGCATCTTATGGAAGATATTGCTAATAATTTGTATCGTTCCCCTGAAATCATTATGCGCTATTCATAAAAAAAAGGTATATTTAATTAATATATAATCAATATTATTTCAAATACGATATGAAAGACTAAATATACATCGTCTCCAACGAAACCCATCTAGGAGGCTAAATAAACGTAATACACCTTAACACAATAATGTAGATGTATTGATTTACAATATTTTACCACAACTTTTGTTCTCTCATGTAACGTTCTCGAAACATATTTGATTCTCCACCTTCCGGAAGCGGCGGAAATATCTTTGTATTTACGTCTCAAGAACTTTTTTATATTCTCATTAAAACCAACATATATTTTTTTTCATAACTTAGTTACTCATTAAGCACAAAAAAATATATATACAACAAATACTAAATAGGGATTTTTATAAAAAACACTTTTATGGTCATATTCGAGAAGATCAAGCAGGTGAGAAAAGTCTTAAAAATGAGTCAAAAAGAGCTAGCTGAAACCATCGGTGTTTCTCAAAAAGACGTCTCATTATTGGAAAACGGTAAAAAAGAATTCATACCGAGGAAGTATTTCGAATATTTCTTATCTCAGGGGATCGATCTCAATAGTTTATTCTATGAAGACACCGATGTGCGCTTTATAGAAAAAATGTCGAAAGTAAACAGTAAAAAATCGAATAGAATTAATAAAAACAAGAATTATTTGATCATAGGTCAACATGGGACCTTGCCTGTATTTCAAGAAGAACAAAAAAAGTATATACCTCAACAAGAAATCTTCAAAATACAAGAAATATTAAGTCAGGTACTGAAAGGAAACGTTGTTCCCGTATTAGACAAAATATGCAGAAATCTGGAATTTTTGGTAGAATATTTCGATGAAGACAAGCAACCGAAATCACTGAAAAAAGAGAAAAAACAATCAAGATAACACACCTGAAAAAAGAAATCCTACAATTTGAGAATATTGCATGAGATAACTGGTAAAATATTTGTAATATCGATGTATTATTTTGAGGCCATTGTGTTAATTATGGATTACGATTATCCAACCCCTAGATGGATTTCGTTAGAAAAAATGTAAATTTAGTTTTTCACATTGTATTCGAAATACTATTGATTATAAATTAATTGATTATATCTATTTTTATAAACAGCGCATGATAACGCCAGTGGCACGATACAAATTATGCCCATAACCTCCATAAAATGCTGGGCATGCACACGAGCTAATCCTTTGTAACGAGCCTTTCCTGATCCAAACCAACGCTTTATACTGCCAATAAATACGTTCTACTACCCATCCGGCGGGTACTCACTAATTTATTGAATAATATAGCTATCCTACTTAAGGAACGGTTCTACTATAAGCTTCTTCTGTATAAGGTTTTTGATGCCTCGACTACGAAAGTAAGGCACGTTAGCTGGCACTTGATAAACTTTGTCTGCATATACTTCTCTGGGTTTATATCCTAGTTTACTTACTAATGGCTTCTTTAGCCCTCTACTATTATGCTCATTAGCCGCTACGCTATGTACAGCTAGTATCATTCCATCTTTATCCACCCCTATGTGCTTTTTGTATCCGTAGTAGAGTTTACCTGATTTCTTGAGCCATTTTCCTTGAGTGTATACTACTGATTGAGTCTCNTTTTTTTAACCTTTCTTTGATTGAGTTTCTTTTTCCCCTCTTCCTTCCGATTCTCCACCTACGAAGGTAGGCCCCCCCTTGGGAGCAAGGGAACTCACTGTAATACTAACATCTACTATCACTCCTGTTTTAACTATAGCCTGATTCTTTTCTAATTCCTTATTAATCTTTTTCAGTAAGAGCTCATATGCCTTTTTGGCTACTATTTCATTGCAAAATCTACATAGAGTCATATAATATTGGATCTTATCTTCCAATCGAAAACAAAAAAACTCATTCAGCGCAAGGATTCTTTCACCAATTCTTCCGTTCCTAAATCACTGAGATCATACCAGTGACTCAAAAGCTCATCTTAAATAACGATATTCCATTGTAAGCAAATTTGCTTTTATTCCCTGGACTTTTTGATATATTTTTCTTATTTCTTTTCCATCCATTCTCAGTGGATCAATGGTTTAACATTTTAAAAAAATCACTCCTTCTGGTAAAATGCTCCATATATAGTTCACTAAATATTATTTGTGTGAAGCTTCTAAGCATAGAACCGGATTTTTTTTATTTTGTACTCCAAATATACGAAACAATATATTGATTTACAAATATTTTAATAGCCTTCTCCCATGCAACGTTCTCGAACGTATATATTGATTTACAAATATTTTACCCCCTTATTTCATGCAGTGTTCTCAGCTTGTAATTTGTATCGTTCTCCTGAGGTATTATGCGCTGTTCATAAAAATAAACGTTTAATTTATTTATAATCAATATACATCGAATACGATGTAAAAGACTAAATCTTTATCTTCTCCAACAAGGCCCATTTAGGACGCTGAATAAACGTAATTCACCATATACAATGATCTCATTTTTTATAATCCACAAGGGATTAAATTTGTATTCGAACACAGAAAAAAGTATGATAACACAAGAACAAATCAAAACGATAAGCGAACGCTGTCAAGCTCTATACCAGTATCTCGAGATCGAAAAGAAACGCATCGAAATCATCAACAAAGAGGAGGAGACCACAGCCCCCGGTTTTTGGAAAGATCCCCGAAAGGCTCAAAAACTGATGAAAGACCTGCGCTCCAAAAAAAAATGGGTAGAATATTATGAAGCCGTAAAATCCGCCATTGAAGACCTGGAAATTCTGTCAGAACTCTCAAAAGAAGACGAAACCATAGAAGCTGAAGTACAATCCCAATTTAATAAAACAGAGGTCCTGCTTTCAGAAATTGAATTCAGAAACATGCTTTCAGAAAAAGAAGACACCCTGAGTTCCGTGCTGCAGATCTCTTCCGGAACCGGAGGGACGGAAAGCTGCGACTGGGCCTCAATGCTGATGCGGATGTATCTGATGTGGGCAGAAAAAAACGGATACAAAATCACTGAAATACACCATGTAGCAGGCGAGGTGGCTGGAATCAAATCCGTTACTCTGGAGGTTGAAGGACCTTACGCCTTCGGATACCTCAAAGGAGAAAATGGAGTGCACCGTCTAGTGCGCATTTCTCCCTTTGATAACAACGCCAAGCGTCACACCTCTTTCGCATCCGTATATGTATATCCCCTTGTAGAAGATACCATAGAAATCGATATCAAACCCTCCGAAATCACTTGGGAGACCTTTCGATCCAGCGGAGCGGGCGGACAAAACGTAAATAAGGTAGAAACCGGAGTCCGCCTACGTCACCAACTCACAGGTATCATCATCGAAAATACCGAATCGCGCTCACAACTCCAAAACAAAGAAAAAGCATTACAGTTGCTCAAGTCTCGCCTCTATGAAATGGAGCTTCAAGAACGTAACGCCAAACGAGAGCAAATCGAATCCGAAAAGAAAAAAATCGAGTGGGGGTCACAAATACGGAACTACGTCATGCATCCCTACAAACTAGTCAAAGATCTGCGTACCGGATACGAAACTTCAGATGTAAAAGCCGTGATGGATGGAGGGATAGACGCCTTTCTAAAAAATTTCCTCATGGCTGTCAATCTTTAGGAAAAGATCAATCAATTAACAACCATCACATGGAAAAACAAAATTCATACCAAATATTTCCGTATGTAAGTATAATTCATCTACTTTGTACGGAAAAAGAGCAGCCTTAATTCAATGAAAATACGTTACGCAAACCTTATCGATCAGACCTTTGACTTCCCCACCGAAGAATTCAAAATCCACAACAATCTACTCGAATTTCATAAGATCCCCTTGATGAAGGTGATCAAAAAATACGGGACCCCATTAAGGTTTAATTATTTACCAAAAATTTCACAAAATATACAACAAGCCAAACAATGGTTTCGAAAAGCAATAGCAAATAACTCGTACAACAACGGTTATACCTACTGCTATTGTACCAAAAGTTCGCATTTCGCATTTGTCTTAGCAGAAGCACTCAAAAACGATATCAGCATCGAGACTTCTTACGCTTATGATATTGACATCATAAGAAACTTACACCAAAAAGGGAAAGTAAACAAAGACATAGAAGTAGTCTGCAACGGTTTCAAAACCTCCAATTATCTTAAAAATATCTCAGAACTCATCAACTCCGGATTCCACAACACCATCCCCATACTCGACAATGCCAAAGAACTCGAAAAACTACAGGGATTTATCAAAGACCCTTTCAAAGTAGGCATTCGAATAGCCTCGGAAGAAGAACCCAAATTCGAATTTTATACCTCACGCCTGGGCATCGGATACAAAGACATCGTTCCCTTTTATACCTACAAAATCAAAGAAGATCCCGCAGTAGAATTAAAAATGCTACACTTTTTCATCAACACAGGAATCAAAGACACAGCCTATTATTGGAGTGAACTTTTCAAATGTCTGCGCGTTTACTCCCGACTTAAAAAGATCGCTCCGGAGCTCGGAGCTCTCAATATCGGTGGAGGCTTTCCGATCAAAACATCGTTGTCTTTCAATTACGACTACGAATACATATCTAACGAGATCGTCTATCAGATCAAAAAATTTTGTAGAGAAGAAAACGTAACCGAACCACATATCTATACAGAATTCGGTGCCTATACGGTAGGAGAAAGCGGAGGCATGCTCTACCAAGTACTCAGTCAAAAAAAACAAAATGATCGCGAGAAGTGGAACATGATAGACAGCTCGTTCATGACCACGCTCCCTGACACCTGGGCTATCAGCCGCCGTTTTATCATGATGGCCATCAACCGTTGGAACGATGCTTACGAAAGAGTATTTTTAGGAGGACTTACCTGCGACAGCGACGATTATTACAATTCCGAGCAACACATGAACGCGATCTATCTGCCTCACTTCCGTGAAAAAGAACCGCTTTATATCGGTTTTTTCAATACAGGTGCTTATCAAGACACCATAAGCGGATACGGCGGCGTACACCACTGCCTAATTCCCCAACCCATGCACATCCTGATCGATCGCGACGCTGAAGGCAAATTGACATATAAAACCTTCCGAAAATCCCAAAGCCCTAAAAAGGTATTGAAGATATTAGGCTATTGAAAAGATAAAAACACGTCACAATGAAAACTTTCGCAAGCATACCCCGATGCTATGCCGAACTCGAAACATCCAAAACAGTCCTGATCCCCGTCCCCTACGACGGTACAAGCACTTGGAGAAAAGGAGCCGAAAAAGGGCCTGAAGCCTTTTTGGAAGCAGCTGAAAACATGGAACTCTACGACATCGAAACGGATTCGGAAGTTTATCGACAAGGAATATTTCTTACAAGTCCCGTTATGGAGGACGCTACCCCAGAAAAAATGGCAAAAAGCGTTTATGAGACCACTAAAAAATACCTTTCACAAAACAAATTCGTCACCCTATTCGGAGGGGAACATTCAATTTCCATCGGAAGTATACAAGCGTTCGGCGAGCATTTTCCCCAACTCAATGTACTCCAACTCGACGCCCACATAGACCTTCGACCAAGCTATCAAGGAACTCCTTACAATCATGCCTGCGCTTTATACGAAGCATCTCGAAAACACCCTTTGATACAGCTCGGCATCCGCAGCATGGATGCCGAAGAAAAACAATACATACAACCCGGTCATATATTTTACGCAAAAAAAATGCATCAAGACGAAACTTGGATGCAAAAAGCACTCGATACCTTGTCGGGTCTTGTCTATATCACCATAGACCTGGACGCGTTCGACCCCTCTATCGCACCCTCGACCGGAACGCCTGAACCGGGCGGTATGTCATGGCACCCGACATTGAAATTCTTGCGAAACGTCTTTGAAAAAAAACAAGTCGTCGGCTTTGATATCGTGGAGCTCGCACCAAACGGAAGCGAACACGCCACAGCTTTTCTAGCGGCCAAACTATATTACAAATTACTCAGTTATAAATTCGAATTACGAAAATACAGTGAATCAGTCAGCTTAAGAAAAATAAAATGATCATTACCATAGACGGCTATTCCTCTACAGGAAAAAGCACCCTGGCACAAACGCTCGCTAAAAAATTAGGATACAACTATATCGACTCAGGAGAAATGTACCGTGCAGTAACACTATTGGCCCTGCGTGAACGTCTTTTTGATACAAATCCCTGGGATCAAAAAAAATTGATCGACCTATTGCCGAATATAAATCTGAGTTTCCATACGAATAAAAATACAGGAGCCAAACACATTCTATTGAACGGGGAAAATATCGAGACACAAATCCGAATAATAGCCGTATCGGAAAAAGTAAGCTTGACGTCCGGCATCCCGGAAGTGCGCAAAAAACTGTTGCATCTCCAACAGACTATGGGTAAAGATAAAGACCTCGTTATGGACGGTCGAGATATCGGAAGTGTTGTGTTTCCCGACGCGGAATTGAAAATATTCTTGACCGCTTCCTTGGACATCCGTGCTGATCGCCGCTACAAAGAACTCATAGAAAAAGGGCAAAAAACCACCTACGAAAAAGTCCTAAACAACCTCGTAGAAAGAGACTATATCGACACCTCTCGAGCCAATGCCCCACTAATCAAACCTTCCGATGCTATAGAAATAGACAATACCCATTTGTACGCTGAAGTACAACTGGATTACGTCTACCGGCTGGCATTGGAGAAAAATCCATCAATCCTAAAATGAACCCTGATAAAAAAAAGAAACGTCTGTTCAGGATAGAAAAAATGAGAGATAGGGAATCTGAAAAATTTCTTGTCACTCTCTTGCAATATCTAGACCATTCAAAATATCAAGTAGATCTTCTTTTGGATCAAAAGAATGGAATCTAACTGACCAAAGTCTAAAAAAAGAGGGCCTATTCTAGATGGTAGAAGGAAGAACTTTTTTTTCAAAAAACATATCATCAGAATCTTACAAAAGATCCTAAGCGAACTACAATGGGAATTTTATCGACTATTCGCCAAAGCGAGAACGTTGCATGAGAGAAGGAGTTTAAAATATTTATAAATCAATATATTGTTTCGTATATTTGGAGTAGAAAATAAAAAATTCGACTCTATACTCAGAAGAACTTCGAAAATAAGATTTAGTGAACTATATATGGAACCTTCTACCAAAAGGAGTGAGTTTTTCAAAAAGTTAAACACCTTGATCCACTAGGAAGAAATGGAGAAAGAAATAAGAAAAATATATCAAAAAGACCAGAGAATAAAAAACAACCCGCTTACAGAGGAATATCGTTATTTAACGATGATGCTTTTGAGTAACGGGTATGGTATCAGTGATGTGAGAACGGAAGAATTGGTGAAAAAATCCTTGAGCTACATGCGCTTTTGTGGTTTTCAATTGGAAAATCAGATCCCAAATCATACGACTCTATTCATCATTTCGCAATGAAATAGTAGCTAAAAAGGTATATGAGTTCTTACTGAAAAAGATCAATAAGGAATTAGGAAAGCATCAGGCGATAGTTAAAACAGGAGTGATAGTAAATCCAGTATTACAATGAAGCCCTCCTTTGCTCCCAAGGGAGCTCCTACCTACGTAGGGAAGAATCGGAAGGAAGAGGGGCAAAAGCAAATCAGTCAAAGAAAAGAAAAGGTAAAAAAAGAGACTTAATCAGGAGTAGACACTCAAGAAAAATGGCTCAAGAAATTAGGTAAAATCTACTACGGATACGAGAAGCACATAGGGGTGGATAAAAATGGAATGATACTAACGTACATAGTGTAGCAGCCGATGAGTATAATAGTAGAGGGGCTAAAAACATTAATAATCAAACTAGAATATAATCCCAGAGAAATATATGCAGACAAAGGTTACCAAATCCAGCCAACGTGTCTTACTTTCATAGTCGAGGCATCAAAGACCGCGTACAAAAGAAAACCTATAAGAACCTTCCCTTAAATAGGTATAGCTATATTATTCAACATAATTAGTGAATAAAATCCAATGGATAGTAGAATGTAATTTTGGAAATAAAAAGCGTTGGGCTGGATCAGACAAAGCTCTAAAAAGGATTAGCTCGTTTACATGCCCAGCATCTTATGGAGGCTATGAAGCATAATTTGTATCCTATCCTTGGTATAATTATCCTCTATTCATAAAAACAGATGTGATTAATTATTTTATAATCAATAGTATTTCGAATACGATATAAAAAAAACAAATCCACATATTCTCCAACGAAGCCCATCTAAGAGGCTGAATAAACGTAATCCACCTTAATACAATGGTCTCACTCAACTTACTTCAGCATTTAGATTATTCAAAATACCTAGTAAACGTATTGCTAAACTACAAATCAGGTGTACTCCCAGAGTAAATTCCAAAAAAAAGTCAATTTCTTTGACTATATAGTCAAAGGTAAAGATCTCTTCTCCAAGATTATTCCTATTTATCTCATACAGAAAATATATCGAATTCTAATCTTAGATCTGCATAGAATCTTTCCAGATTTACTCTATAGATACAAGTTAAAAAACAACCACTATGACATAGAAATAGCCTAGCTATACATATTTATATCCGACATGGCCAAGAGCCCTTTAAAATACAAAAAAACATTTTGGGTTCATAGCAATTTTGTAAAAAAAAAATATGAAACCAATCCCCTAAAAGAGGGATCTCTTGAAAAACCTGTAACTTCCAGATAAAATTGTCACCATATCAAAACAACTTAAAAATGCTCTATTATCATTAGAACCTGAGCTGAAGGGGAAAAGCCAAGTGATCTACAAAGCAATCAATATCAAGAAAGTTATCCAAAAAGTAGAGAAACCCCACGTAAAAAAAGATCCTGGTAAAATAAAGTTTATAGCTATAGAGCGATTCGTCCCGGACGGGAGTTTTGACAGGTTTATCAATACCTGCTATAAGTTGAAACAAGAAGGGATCGATGATATTACACTCTCCATTGTAGGAACGAGATATCTCACTTTTTGGGAAGCTTTAATAAACCAGGTAAAAAAAATTATGGTTGAAGGAAGATACCGTCAAACTCCTCGGATTCAAAAAAAAATATTTTTACCTAAAAGAAGCAGATATTTTCATGATGTCCTCCCACCATGAAGGCTTTCCTTATATAATTCTGGAAGCCCCTAATACTGGACAAACTTGTTATATCAACAAATATCACCGAAACAAGAAAAGTATTAAAAGAAGGAGAACTGGACCTATTCCTAAACAATTCAAAAAAAAGCCTCTATCAAGGCTTCAAAAAAATGATAACGAATGAAGAACTAAGAAACTCTTTTACCCGAAAAAAAAGACTTGACCCCATTCGAACCGAAATACATCGCTCGAGAAGTAGAAGAAATTATTGATAATCTATAAGCATATGAATCTATTGGAAGGAAAAACAGCCATCATCACCGGAGGTACCCGAAGCATCGGAAAAGCGATCGTAGAAACCTTTGCTCGAGCAGGAGCGAAAATAGTCTTCACCTTCGCCGCATCAGCCGAAAAAGCGTACGCGATCGAAGAAGAACTGAGCCTCCTCACAAAAATACAAGGCTATCAAGCTGACGCTGCTGACGCAGATGCAAATCAATATATTGTAGAAAAAACACTTGAAAACTTCGGGCGCGTCGACATTGTGGTCAACAACGCCGGCATCACACGAGATAACCTATTGCTCCGTATGAGCCGAGAAGACTGGGATAAAGTTATCCAAACCAACCTAAGCTCAGTATTTTATATGACACAAGCCGCAATCAAGCCAATGATGAAACAACGCAGCGGTTCAATCATCAATATGAGCTCCGTCGTAGGTATAGGAGGAAACGCAGGGCAAGCCAACTACGCCGCCTCCAAATCCGGAATCATCGGTTTTACCAAATCCATCGCTAAAGAACTTGGATCAAGAAATATCCGCTGTAACGCCATCGCCCCCGGATTCATCACCACGGATATGAGCAGTTCTCTAGACCCGAAAATCTTGGAAGGATGGATCAAAGACATCTCCTTGAAAAAAGCCGGAACACCGCAAGACATCGCCAACGCCTGTCTGTTCTTGGTTTCGGACCTATCAACCTACGTCACCGGAGAAGTATTGAACGTCAACGGCGGCATGAATTTCTGACTTTAATGTATTCAAACAAAAAAATCATACAAAGCCTCGGAGAAATTCTCAAAGTCAAAGGTATACACCACATGGTTATCTCACCCGGTTCGAGAAACGCTCCTATGATCCTACAATTTACTCAGCAACAGGTATTTAAAACCTATAGTATTGTAGATGAACGCTGCGCTGCCTTTTTCGCTTTGGGAATGGCTCAATCATTGAAAAATCCCGTAGCGATTAATTGCACCTCCGGATCAGCCCTAACCAACTATCATCCCGCCATCACGGAAGCTTTTTACCAAGACATTCCCCTGATCATAATAACGGCAGACCGCCCCAAGGAATTTATCGACTTGTTCGAAGGACAAACCATTCGTCAAGAAAACTTTTTTCAAGCCCACACGGTGAAATCCGTGCAACTCACGGAAGATGAAATCGAAAAAGGTCTATGGCATAACGAACGTCTGATCAACGAAGCCCTCAACGAAGCCCTACTGAAACAAAAACCCGTGCACATTAACGTCCCTCTCTCCGAACCTCTCTACGACACCATAAATCGATTACAAACGCAACCAAAAATCATCGACATTCCGGGTACGACACCTTTGATCGATAAAAAAACTCTGGAAAACCATAAAAAAATATGGAACTGGTCCAAAAAAAAGATGATCCTTGTCGGACAAAACAACCCGAGCCAACGACTGAAAAAAGCCTTGGAAGACCTAACTCAAGACCCTTCAATAATCATACTGACGGAAACATTAGCAAATGTTCATCATAGAAATTTCATCCCTCATATAGATCGAATGATCTTCCCCATGAAAGAGCAAGAATGGAATAACTTCCAACCAGAAATTCTATTGACCGTTGGGAAAAACATCATCTCGAAAAAAATCAAAGATCTATTGAAAATCACCTCCTACCTACATCACTGGCACGTAGAACCCATCAGAGAACACAACCCAGATACTTACCAACATCTGACATCTCACTGGATCACATCTCCGGAAGATCTTTTAGAAAAACTTCAAGGAAAAACGAACAAAAACTCCGACTACGGAAAAAAATGGACGAAACTCAAAGATTATCGTCAAAAAAAACACGATCTTTTTTTAAAAGATGTAAAATTCTCGGACCTTAAAGTTTTCAATCAAATCCTTAAAAAAATCCCCCCGTACACAAATCTTCAGCTGGGCAACAGCACCATAATTCGATATCAACAACTTTTCGACCAAAAGTCTTCGGTAACATCCCATTGCAACCGTGGCACGGCTGGAATTGACGGATTAGTCTCTACCGCCATAGGAGCCGCCGTAACTAGCAACCGTCCTGTTACACTGATCATCGGAGACGTGAGTTTTTTTTATGACAGCAACGCCCTTTGGAACAAGTACACCCCTCACAACTTTCGGATCATCCTAATCAATAATGGTGGAGGAAATATTTTTCGATTCATCCCCGGGCCAAGCAGCTCACCGGCTTTAGAAGATTATTTCGAAACCAAACACTCACTCACCGCTCAACACCTCTGTCAAACATACCGTTGGGAATACTATCAAGCCGATGACACCGCCACGCTCTCCAAAAACTTAGAAAGTTTCTGGAACATTTCCAAATCTCCCCGGCTACTCGAAATAAACACACGAGACCAAAAAAATGAACATATATTAAAAAAATACTTCGAATTCATCAATTGAATTGATAACTTCAATCAATCTCAGGAAGCGAGAACGTTTCGAGAACCTTGCATGGGAAAAGGAGGTTAAAATATTTTGTAAATCAATATATTGTTTCGAGACCATTGTGTTAATGGTGAATCACGTTTATTCAGGCTCCTAGACGCTTCGTTAGAGAAAATATAGATTTAGTCTTTCACATTGTATTCGAAACACCATTGATTATAAATTAATTAATTATATCTATTTTTATGAACATTTCATAATAATTCCAGAAGAACGATACAAATTAGCGTCATAGCCTCCATAAAATGCTGGGCATACACACCGAGCTGAATCCTTTGTAACGAGCCCTGCCTGATCCAAACCAAAGCTTTGATAATATTATGTTAATAGTGGATTAACGTTTAATTAACCTCCTAGATGGACTTCGTTAGAGAAAATGTAGATTTAGTCTTTCACATTGTGTTCGAAACACTGTTGATTATAAAATAATTAATTATATCTATTTTTATGGACAGCGCATAATAATTCCACTGGAACGATATAAATTATGCGCCATAACCTCTATAAGATGCTGGGCATGCACACGAGCTAATCCTTTCTAACGAACCTTTCTTTTATCCAAACCAACAATTTATACTGATAAAAATACGTTCTACTACCCTCAGGGGTTACTTATTAATTTGTTGAATAATATAACTGTCCTACTTAAGGGATGGCCCCTATAGGCTTTCTTCTGCATACGATCTTTGATCCTCGAGTATGAAAGTAAGAGACGTTTACTGGAACTTGGTAACCTTTATCTACGTATACTTCTCTTGGTTTATGTTCTAGTTTGCTTATTAAGGGGCTTTACCCTCTACTATCATGCTAATTGGCTGCTACTCTATGTACAGCTAGTATTATTCCACTTTTATCCACACCCTATGTACTTCTTGTATCTATAGTCGGATTTTATCTAATTTCTTGAGCCATTTTCCTTGAGTGTTTATTCCTGATTAAGTTTCTTTTTTTTCCTTGCTTTTCTTTCACTGATTTTCTTTTTTCACTCTTCCTTCTTATCCTCTCCTACGTAAATAGGAGTCCCTTTGGGTACAAGGGGAATCATTGTAATTCTAGAATCTACTATCACACCTGTTTTAACCATCGCCTTATTCCTTTCTAAATTTCTTATTGATCTTTTTCAGTAAGAGTCATATATCTTTTTAGTTACTATTTCATTGAGAAATCTGCATAGAGTCGTATGATCTGAGATCTGATCTTCCGATCGAATCCTACAAAAGTGCTTGAATATCAATGATTGTTTCATAAATTATTCGGTTCCTACATCACTAAGTTCATATCAGTGACTCAAAAACATCATCGTAAATACGATATTCAACTGTAAGCAGGTTGCCTTTTATCCCTGCCTTTTTGATATATTTTTCTTATTTCTTTCTCCATACCTTTTCAGTGAATCAAGGTTTTAACCTTTTGAAAAACTCACTACTTCTGGTAGACATTCCATATATAGTTCACTAAAGCTTATTTGCGCGGAACTTCTGAGACTAGATCCAAATTTTTTATTTTCTACTCCAAAATGTCTAACATAATATTCTAATTTAAAAACAGTTAAACCCTTTTTCTCGTACAACAGTCTCCTGCCTTATTCAGCTTTCACATAGGAGGCATTCCGCATATAGGTCACGCATTTTGGTTTCGGCGCGTAAAATACTTTCACTTCTGTAGTAATACAAACTTTTCAACCCCATTCGCCAAGCTTCAATGTGAACTTGATTGATAAATTTTGCGGGAGCATCTTGAGGAAAGGCTAAGTTTATGCTTTGTCCTTGGTCGATATATCGTTGACGTAGCCCTGCTTGTTTGACCAATTCGAGTTGGTTTATCTCTTTAAAACATTTGAATACTTCTTTTTCTTCGTCGGTAAGAAAATTTAGTGAGAGACAAGATCCTTTTTCTTCGGCAATTTGAGCCCATACTTCTGCTATATTCATCCCTTTTCTTGTCAATAGGGTTTCTAGCTGGGGATTTTTTCGGATGTGCATTCCTTTTGCGTCATCATCGACGTAAATATTGGCTGCAATGGGTTCCACGCCTTGAGAGAGTCCTCCGGCAAGTTTGGCCGAACTTCGATTGGGAGCAATGGCTATAAGCGTCAAATTTCGTTTTCCGGTTTCTTTTGTCCATTCACATTCACCATAGTTTTTTGAGAGATAACGAGTGGCTTTTTGTGCTTCGGTCCGGATATTTTTGAAGACTTGTTTGTTGAGGGTATTTGATTGTATTGAAGCAAAGGGAATGTTTTTGGATTGGAGGAGTGAATGCCAACCGAGCGTTCCAAGTCCCAGCGCTCGACTTTTTTTAGCAAAACGTACGGCGTCTTCTATTCCACGGATTTCTCTTCCTTTGTTGATGAATTCTTGTATGACTGCATCGAGGAAGAGAATGGACAAGAAAACGGTGTCAGTGTCTTTCCATGCTTCATATCGGTAGAGGTTGAGTGAGGAAAGGCAACAGACAAGTGTGTGTGTTTCGTCTGTTGGGAGCATGATTTCCGAGCAGAGGTTGCTGTTCCAGATTTTCAAACCGTTTTTTTTCCAGTTTTCGGAGAGGTTTTTATTGGCATTATCGATGAAAAACAAGTAGGGTTCTCCTGTTTTTACACGTTTTTTGAGTGTTTCGAGCCAAATTTTTCTTTCGTTTCCGTCTTGTGAGAGGACGTTTTCCATGAAGGCATCGGAAATGACTGCTCCTTGATGAATATTATGACATTGTCTATTGATGTCGCCTTTGGGTTCTCTAACCTCGAGGAATTGTGAATATTCTTTGTGCTTAATATCAAGATAGATTGCTACGGCTCCACGACGTGTTCGACCTTGTTTGCTGGCGATGATAGTGCTATCATAGGATTTGATGAAGGGAATGATCCCGTCGGAGGTGCCCAATGCTCCATTTTTTATCGGACTTCCTATGGGGCGAATGAGACTGAAGTCGTAGGCGGTTCCTCCTCCGTGTTTGCTGAGCATAGCCATTTCGAGATTTTTGCGATAGATTTCGTACATATTATCGCCTACTCGACTTGAGAAGCAACTAATCGGAAGACCTTTTTCGGTTCCGAGATTGACCATTACCGGTGTGGAGGGGATCAACCAACCTTTCCAAAGAATGTTAAAGAATTTTTCTTCCAGTGTAGGTTCTTTAAGAATTTTTTCAGCGGTTCGCGCCAATCTTTTGTAAGCGTCAACGGGAGCTTCATTATTGAGTAAATAACCTCCTTTTATTGTGGTGAGGTATAATTCGTTATTACCCCAGAGAGGGAATTCTTTTTCGACGCTCCAGCCGAGTTTTTCTGCGATAGGATGTGTTTTCATTTTTTATATTAAAAAAGATCGGTGTTCCAGTCTTTATTGGGCTTGCTGTAACCGGTCTCACGATTGTCAAAGAAATCGGTTTGCTGCTCTCCCGATACAGTGACATAAAACCAGCTCATCTGTTCTGATAGGTATGAGTCGGTTTGATGTTTTTCGCTCAGACCTAGTTCGATGAGTTTTCTGTTGGCTCTGTCTTTCATGAAATTTTTCAGTTGGTCTTTGCTGATCGTTGTCAGATCTCCCATTCGAAAGAGGTGGTCTATGAAGGTGAATTCGTTTTTCAGAGCCAGTTCAATACCTTCATAGATCGAGGTCTCGATGTTTGGGAGTAGCTCAGTGTTTTCTTCACAGAGTACTCTAAAGAGCTTGCATCCGGCTTCTGAGTGTAGGGATTCGTCTCTTATTGAAAATATCATTTGTTGACCGATGCCTTTCAGTCGATTAGATTTTCTAAAAGAGAGCAAAACGGCAAAGGCAGAGAACAATTGGACACCTTCGGCCGCTGCTGAAAAGAGAGCTAAACTTCTGGCGATATCTTCCAGGACATAAGTGTCGTTTTGATTGTGACGTACGTCCATCAATAAACTGAGCTTGTTCATCGTTGCCTTGTCTTTGAGGAAGGCTTCGAAATCATCCAGGCCTAGCGTGTCGTTTAGATAAGCGTAGGCCACTGCGTGTATGGTCTCGAATGCGCCAAAGGTTTGGCCCATCATTTTTATTTCAGGTACTGGAAACCATTGTGGAACCATCTCGGACCAATAATTCCCTACTTCGGTTTCGGTCTGTGCGAAACCTTTCAGAAGGTCGCCGATAACGTTTTTTTCTCGTTCCGAGAGATTTTCTTTCCAATCTTTTATATCAGACTGCATATTGATCTCCGTGTGCAACCAGTGGGCATTTTGTTGTTTGAACCAGTAGTCATAAGCCCATGGATATTGAAAAGGTTTGAAGGCAAGACGTTCTTTGGTGATGCTCATAACGTAATATTTTATTTTTAATCATCATGGTACGGGGAACGGTATCGGTAAAGGCTTTTGGCGCGCGAGTAGTTTTATAGTGAATATTATGTATGCTGAATATCTTGATGTTCCGGTTTAGCTTATTATTCCCAAATAATAAGATACAAGCGGGTTCTCCTTCAGACAGGTTTTCTGAGTCTCGGGTCTTGCCGTTCCTTTCCGACTTTATTGAGAAAGTGGAAGCACTGTGCAAAGGATTTTTGTGGGATATACAGCAATGGGGCCTGTTCAGACTTTTTACTTGATTCCATTTTTCTTTGAGGATTCAACTCTTAATATCTCAAAAAGACCATTTTTTTGATGGTGGATTACGTTTATTCATCCTCCTAGATGGGGATCCTTAGAGAATGATGTGAATTTAGTCTTTCACATTGAATTATAAAATTGTTCATTATAAATTAATTAATTATATCTATTTTTATGTACAGTGCATAATAATTCCAGGGAAACGATACAAATTATGCGCCATAGCCTCCATAAAATGCTGGGCATGCACACACACGAGCTAATCCATTGTAACTAACCTTTTCTGATATAAATCAACGCTTTATAGTGCCATAAGTACCTTCTACTACCCATCGGGGGTTATTCACTAATTTGTTGAATAACATAGCTATCATACTTAAGGTCCGGTTTCTATAGGCCTTCTTCTGTATAATATTTTTGATGCCGCGACTATGAAAGTAAGACACGTTGGCAGTAACTAGGTAACCTATTTCTGCATATACTTCTCTAGATTTATATCCTAGTTTGCTTATTAATGGCTTTAACCCTCTACCATCATACTCATTGGCAGCTACTCTATGTACAGCTAGTATCATTCCATTTTTATCCCCCCCTATGTACATCGTATATCCGTAGTAGAGTTTACCTGATTTCTTGAGCCATTTTCCTTGAGTGTTTACTCCTGATTGAGCTTCTTTTTTTACCCTTGATTTTCTTTAACTCATTTGCTTTTCTCCCTCTTCCTCCGATTCTCCACTACAGAAGTAGGAGGGCCCTTGGGCGCAAGGGGACTCACCGTAATACTAGCATCTACTATCAGTTCTGTTTTAACTATCATCTGATTCTTTTCTAATTCCTTATTGATCTTTTTCAATAAGCGCTCATATGCCTTTTTGACTACTATTTCATTGCGAAATCTGCATAGAATTGTATGATCTGGGATCTGATCTTCCACTCAAAAACCACAAAAAGGCATGCAACTCAAGAATTCTTTTACCAATTCTTCCGTTCCTACATAACTGAGATCATACCAGTGACTCAAAAGCATCATCTTAAATAACGATATTCCACTTTAAGCAGCTTGACCTTTTATGCCTTGGCCTTTTTGATATATTTTTCTTATTTCTTTTCCCATCCCTTCCCAGTGGATCAAAGTGTTTAACCTTTTAAAAAACTCATTCCTTCTGGTAGAACGTTCCATATATAGTTCACTAAAGCTCATTTATTCGGTACTTCTGAGCATAGATCCGAATTTTTTTATTTTATACTCCAAATATACGAAACAATATATTGATTTACAAATGTTTTAAACTCCTTCTCTTATACAACATTCTACCAAAGAGACTTTATGGATATACGTGAGCAAATATAACATGAGACCATTGTCTTAACGGTGGATTACATTTATTCAGTCTCCTAGATCGGCTCATTGGAGAACGATGGAAATGTAGTCTTTCACATCGTGATTCGAAATACTATTGGTTATAAATTAATTAATTATATTTATTTTTATAAACAGCGCATAATGATGCAAAGGGCACGATAAAAATTATGCCCATCCTTCCATAAGTGGTTGGGCATGCACACGAGCTAATTCTTTGTAAAGACCTTGCCTGATCCAGGCCAACGCTTTATACTGTTAAAAATACGTTCTACTACTCATCAGAGTTTACTCACTAATTTGTTGAATAATATAGCGAGAACGTTGCATGGGAGAAGGAGTTTAAAATATTTGTAAATCAATATATTATTTCGTATATATTGGAGTAATATATAAAAATTCGGATCTATGCTCAGAAGAACCGAACAAATAAATTTTAATGAACTGTATATGGAACGTTCTACCAGAAAGAGTAAGTTTTCAAAAAGTTAAAAATCTTGATCCACTTGGAAGTAGATGGAGAAAGAAATAAAAAAAAATATATCAAAAAGTACAAGGCATAAAAGGCCAACCTGCTTACCGTAGTATATTGTTATTTAAAATAATGCTTTTGAGTCACTGGTATGATCTCAGCGATGTAGGAACGGAAGAATTGGTGAAAGAAGACTTGAACTGCATGCGCTTTTTTGGTTTTCGATTAGAAGATTAGATCCTATATCATACGACTCTATGCAATTTTCACAATGAAATAGTAGCCAAAAAAGCATATGAGCTCTTATTGAAAAATAATCAATAAAAAATTAAAAAAACATCAGGCAATAGTTAAAACAAGAGTGATAGTAGATGTCAGTATTACAATGAGGCCTTTGCTCGTAAGGGAGGTCCTAACTATGTCGTCTAGGATCGGAAGGAAGAGGGGTAAAAACAAATCAATCAAAGAAAAGAAAAAATAAAAAAGAGACTCAATCAGGAGTAGACACTCAAGATACTATTGTGTTAATGGTGAATTACGTTTCTTCAGTATCCTAGATGGGATAGTTAGAGAAAATGTAGATTTAGTCTTTCACATTGTATTTGAAATACTATTGATTATAAATTAATTAATTATATCCATTTTATGGACAGCGCATAATAATTCCAGTGGAACGATACAAATTATGCTCCATAACCTCCATAAGATGCTGGGAATGCACACGAGCTAACCTTTTGTAACGAGCCTTGCCTTATACAAACCAGGCACTTTATACTACCAAAAGTACGTTCTACTACCCATCGGGGTTTACTCACTAATTTGTTGAATAATATAGCTATCCTACTTAAGGAATGGGTTCCTGTAGGCTTCTTCTGTATACGGTCTTTCATGCCTCGATTATGAAAGTAAGACACGTTGGGTGGCACTTCGTAACCTTTGTCTGCCTATACTTCTCTTGATTTATATCCTATTTTGGTTATTAATCGAGTTAACCCTCTACTATCATGCTCATTTGCTGTTACTCTATGTACAGCTAGTATCATTCCATTTTTATCCCTCCCCTATGAGCTTCTTGTATCCGTAGTAGAATTTACCTAATTTCTTCAGCAATTTTCCTTGAGTGTCTACTCCTGATTGAATCTCTTTTTTTAACCTTGCTTTTCTTTTACTGATTTGCTTTTTTCCTTCTTCTTTCCGATCCTTCACTACATAGATAGGAGCTCCCCTTGAAGCAAAGGGACTCACTGTAATACTGAAATCTACTATAACTCCTGTTTTAACTATCACCTGATGATTTTCTAATTACTTATTGATCTTTTTCAATAAGCAATCATATGTCTTTTTGGCTACTATTTCATTGCGAAATCTTCATAGAGGCCTATGAGATCTGGGATCTGATCTTCCAGTCGAAA
Source organism: Flavobacteriales bacterium Tduv (assembly GCA_047528255.1). Lineage (GTDB taxonomy): Bacteria > Bacteroidota > Bacteroidia > Flavobacteriales > Blattabacteriaceae. Next base: position 782,888 of record CP180024.1, read on the forward strand.
ACCAAAAAAGCGCATGCAGCTTATGGAATCTTTTACCAATTTTTCGTTCCTACATCACTGATATCATACCAGTGACTCAAAAACATCATCTTAAATAACGATATTCCACTGTAATCAGAGAGCTTTTATTCCCTAACCTTTTTGATATATTTTTTTTATTTCTTTCTCCATCTTTTCCCAGTTTATCAAGGTGTTTAACCTTTTGAAAAAATCACTCTTTCTGGTAGAACATTCCATTTTGAATAGTCTTCTGAGAATAGATCCAAATTTTTTTATTTCCTACTCCAGAATATACGAAACAATATTATTGATTTACAAATCATTTTAAACTCCTTCTCTCATGCAATGTTCTCACAACGTTCTCGCTCGTTACAAAGGATTACCCGTGTGCATGCCCAGCATCTTATGAAGGCTATGGTTCCTAATTTGATCGTGCTCCTGGTATTATTATGATATACTCATAAAAATAGATATAATTATATTTATAATTAATATTATTTTCGAATAAAATATGAAAGACTAAAAACCATCTTCTCCAACGAAGCTATCTAGGAGGCTGAATAAATGTAATCCACCATTAAGAAAATGCTCTCGAATGGTGTATAACGGACATACGGACGTATGTATTATGCAATAAAAAAAAGGCTAAAACATAAATCGGTTGGCTGCATGTGAGGAATAAAAACCGTAACGTCGTCGCAAAAACCTTGAGATAATCTTACTTGAGCTCCGATATCGGGATCCCAGAAAAGGGGATAGCTTTTAACTGTATATTTATTTGATTCACTTATAGCACTTCATCGAGAATAAACATCAGCCTTTACGCTTTACGGGACCCGAGGAATCTTCATTGAGATCTTGCCTAATGTCTCGAACTTCTTCCTCTATTTTTTGGATCGGTTCTTCCATCTTTTTACCAGATTCCCAAATCTCTTGTTTAATTTCTTGCGTAGCGTTACGCAATTGGCGCAATCCTTCGCCTAGTCCGCGAGCTATTTCGGGTATTTTTTTCGGTCCGAAGAGCAAAACGGCCACAAGTACGATAAAAAAGCCTTCTTCAAAACTGAAGAACAATAATATCATATTTTTTTTAGATTCTATTTGTATAAAATTAAGATATTTAGGTAATTAATACTAATATTTTTATAAATAATTTTTATTATTTTTAATAAAATCATACATTACTGCAGTAGATACGAAGATTGAAGAGTACGTGCCGAAGCCGATACCGGTCAATAAGGCAAACATAAAGCTCCGTATGGTCTCTCCTCCGAAGAGGAGGATAACGAAGACGACAAAGACCGTGATCAAAGAGGTATTGACTGTGCGGCTCAAGGTGCTGTTTATAGATTGATTGACAACTTGTCGGAAAGGCGTTCGAGGGTTTTTCGCGACATATTCTCGAATGCGGTCATAAACGATTACCGTATCGTTGATTGAATAGCCTATTACTGTCAAAATTGCGGCGATGAAGGCTTGATCAATCTCCAGAGAAAACGGAAAGAAACCGTAAAAGAGTGAGAAAACGCCCAAAACCACAATGGAATCGTGTAATAAGGAGATAATCGCTCCGATACTGAACTGCCATCTTCTGAATCGAATCAGAATGTAAAGAAAGATACCGAGTAACGAGAATAGAATTGCCCAGAAGGCCCCTTTGGTAATATCTTTGGCTACTGTGGGGCCTACTCTTACCGAAGAGAGAATGCCGACAACATGTCCGTCTTCTACGTTTCTGAATTGTTCAAGGCTCAAGCCGGTGGGCAGGTATGATTTCAAACCTGTATAAAGTTTTTCTATTACTTCTTCGTCCACTTGAGGATTGTCTTGATCCACTTTGTATTTGGTGGTGATCTTCACTTGATTATTTCGTCCAAAAGTCTTGACTTCCGGTAGGGAAAAAACACCTTTTTCGGTAAGTGTTTGGCCTAAGTCCTCCTCTATTTTTTCCGGGGCTACAGGACGGTCAAAACGAACCATATAAGTCCGTCCTCCGACGAAATCAACCCCTAAATTTAGTCCACGAGTAAATAAAGAAATCAAGCCGATGAGCATCAAAAATGTCGAAAAGATGTAGGCGTATTTTCTTTTAGACAAAAAATCCCATTGGATGTTTTTCAAAAAGTTTTCGGTGATTCCGCTGAAAAAAGAGATGCCTTTGCTACAGTTGAAATGCCATTCTATGAACCATCGCGCCAACCATACGGATGAAAAGATCGAAGTGAAGATCCCGATGATGAGTGTTGTAGCAAAGCCTTGAATCGGTCCCTTTCCGAGGATGAACAAGATGATTCCCGTCAAAAGCGTAGTCAATTGTCCGTCGAAAATGGAAGAAAAGGCTCCTTTGAAACTGTAACTTTCATCGATGGCTCGCCGTAGCGATTTGCCTTTGTGGAGTTCTTCTTTAACGCGTTCGTAAAGCAAAATATTCGCGTCTACGGCCATAGCTAGGGTTAGCACGATACCGGCGATACCGGGTAATGTCAACACGGCTCCTAGGGAAATCAAAATACCAAAAATGAAAAGTAGATTGAAAACCAAGGCCAGGTCAGCGTAAACACCGGCCATCATATAGTAAAAAATCATCCATATGAATACGAGGCCCAATGCTATGAGAAACGAGACCAAACCACTCTGTATGGCTTCGTTTCCGAGAGAGGGCCCCACAATTTCCGCTTGGATGATTCGGGCCGGAGCAGGTAACTTTCCTGCGTTGAGAACGTTAACCAAGTCATCGGCTTCTTGTACGGTGAAATTCCCGGAGATTTCCGAGCGTCCATTTGGGATGGGCATGTTGACGCTAGGTGCGGTGTAGACCAAATCATCCAGAACGATCGCGATGCTCTTTCCCAGGTTTTTCTCGGTGAGGCGTTTCCAAAGGCGTGTGCCTTCGGTGTTCATCTTCATGTTAACCACCACATTGTTGAATTGCCCGAAGGATTTTTCTGCGTTAATGATTACGTCTCCACTCAGGACAGGCTTTCCGTCAGGTTCGGTACGGATGGCATATAATTGCAATAAATTCTTTTTGGATTCGTCCGGTTTGGCCGCCCACAGAAATTTGATCGTCCGCAGATGGGCGGGCAATACTTCTTGGATTTTAGGATCATTCAAAATCTGATTGACTCGGGCCGTGTCGAGAACGTCGACCCAACCGATGGCATTGTCTTGTTTTTTTTTCGAGAGATTCAATAGGGTGAATAAAGACCTTGATGAGGCCTTCGAGGATTCAAGAGTTTTCTTTTCGGAGTTTTTTTTATCTAAAAGAACTTCTACACTGCTTTCCTCGGTTTTTGTTATACTTGTTTTCTCCGAATTTTTATCCTGTTGAGTGGGTGTTTCGGCAAATAATCTGTCCAAGATCTGGAGGTAGGGCAATACTTCGTGGGGTTCGCATACCTCATAAAATTGCAACTGTGCAGTGCTTTGAAGGAGTTTTTTTACACGCTCAACGTCTCTTACTCCAGGCAATTCTACCAAGATACGGTCCGATCGTTCGATGCGTTGGATGTTGGGTTGGGTAACGCCAAAGCGGTCGATACGCGAACGGATGACGTCATAGACTGTAGATATAGATGCTTCTATTTTTTCTCTGATTACTTTTTTTACCTCTTGATCCGTACTATTGTAACTTATTTTCTCGACCAGAGATTTTTTACCGAAAATATCAGGAGAGGCTAAAGGAATATTGGATTTTCGTATTTTTTTCTGTTCTTGAAAGGATTTGAAAAAGAGGGAAAGGTAATCAGCTGATCCACTGGCTTTCTGCTTTTGATCTGCCGATTCTAAGGCTGCCAAGAAAGTAGGTTCTTGAGATCCTTCGGAAAGGCTGAGCAATAGGTCTCTCTCAGAAACTTGTAGCATGACATTGATACCCCCTTTGAGATCGAGGCCTAAGTTCAAGACTAAATTTCTGGCATCTGAATAATTATATTCCAGAAATGAGAATCGAGCCGTATCCTTGGATATTGAGTCTAAATATTCTTGTTCCTTTTGGACATTTCCTTGGGCGTAAGAGGCTGCGTCTCGCTCGACTTTGTAGGTGTAATAAGTCAAACTTAGATAATAAAGACAGATTAAAGACAGGGTGATCGACACGAATGCTATAAAGCCTTTTCCTCGCATATTTGTGGTGTTTTTTTATCAATGAACGAACAAATATAAGCTCTTGAACTCTAAGAAAGGTGAAAAGGGAGGGATATAGTGATGAGACCATTGTGTTAAGGTTAATTACGTTTAGTCAGCCTCCTAGACTTTTTTTTGAAGAAGAGAGATATTTATTCTTTCATATCGTATTCTAAACACTATTGATTATAAACTAATTAATAATATCCGTTTTTATGAAAAACTCATAATGACCCCAGGTTCGCGATACAATAAATTATGCGCTATAGCCTCTATAAGAGGCTGAGCATGCACACGAGCTAATCCTTTGTAACGAGACTTCCTAATCCAAAACAACACTTTATACTACCAAAAGTACGTTCTCCCCCTCCCCATCGGTTTTTACTCACTAATTGCTTGAATAATAAACCTAGCCTACTTAAGGAACGGTTCCTATAGGGGGTCTTCTGTATACGGTCTTTAATACCTCAAGTATGAAAGTAGATACCTTGTTTAGGACTTGGTAACCTTTGTCTAAATATACTTCTCTAGGTTTATATCCTAATTTAGTTATAATGGTTTTAGATCTCTAATATCATGATCATTAGCTGCTAAACTATATAATGCTAGTATCATTCCATCTTTATCCACGTATATCTACTTCTTCTATCCGTAGTAGGGGCTCCCTGATTTTTTGAGCCATTTTTTTGAGTATCTAGGCCTAATTGAGCCTCTGTTTTTGCCTTTTCTTTTTTTACTAATTTTCTTTTTCCCCTCTTCCTTCAGAATCCTCCAGTACAGAGGTAGGTGTTCTCCATTGGAGAGCAAGGCCCTCACTGTAACACTATAGTCTCTATCACTCCATTTTAATTATAGTCTGATACTTTTCTAAGTCCTTATTGATCTTTTTCAGTAAGAGCTCATATGCCTTTTTGGCTACTATTTTATTGCGAAATCTGCATAGAGTTGTATGATCTGGAATATGATCTTCCAATCTAAAACCACAAAAGCGCATGAAGCTCAAGGATTCTTTCACCAACTCTTCCGTTCCTACATTATTTAGATCATACAAGTGACTCAAAAAAATCATCTTAAATAACGAAAATGTTGCATGGGAGAAAGAGTTTAAAATATTTTGTAAATCAATATATTGTTTTGTATATTCTGGAGTAGAAAATAAAAAAATTCGGCTCTATGCTCAGAAGCACCGCACAAATAAGCTTTACTCAACTATATATGGAACGTTCTACAAGAAAGAGTGCGTTTTTCAAAAAATTAAACACCTTGATACACTGGGAAATGATGGAGAAAGAAATAAGAAAAATATATCAAAAAGGTCAGGGAATAAAAGGCCAACCTGCTTACAGTGGAATATCGTTATTTAAGATGATGCTTTTGAGTCACTTGTATAATCTCAGTAAGGTAAAAACGGAAGAATTAGTGAAAGAATCCTTGAGCGGCATACGATTTTGTTTTTTTCGATTGGAAGATTAGATCCCAAATCATACGACTCTATGCAAATTTCGCAATGAAATAGTAGAAAAAAAGGCATATGAGCGCTTACTAAAAAAAATCAATAAGGACTTAGAAAAGCATCAGGCTATAATTAAAACAGGAGTGATAGTAAATTCCAGTATTACAGTGAGCCCTTTGCTCCCAAGAGACATCCTACCTACGTAGTTGAGGATCATAAGGAAAATGAGAAAAAGCAAATCAATCGAAGAGAAGAAAGGGGAAAAAAAGAGACTTAATCAGGAGTAGACACTCAAGAAAAAATTGCTCAAGCAATTAGCTAAACTGTACTACCGATACAAAAATTTCATGGGAGTAGATAAAAATGGAATAATACTAGCAGTACATAGCGTAGTAGCCAATGAGCATGATAGTAAAGAGCTAAAGCCATTAATAAGCAAACTTAGGATATAAGCCCAGAGAAGTATATGCAGACAAAGGTTACAAAGTGCCAGCTAACGTAGCTTACTTTCATAGTAGAAGAATCAAAGAACGTATACAGAATAAAAGCCTATAGGAACCGTTCCTTAAGTAGCTATAGCTATATTATTCAACATAATTAGTGAATAACCCCCAATGGGTAGTAGAAGGTCTTTTGACAGTATAAAACGTTGTTTTGTATCAGGCAAGGCTCGTTACAAAGGATTAGATCGTGTGCATACCCAGCATCTTATGGATGCTATGGGCATAATTTGTATCGTACCCCTGGTATTTTTATGCGCTGTCCATAAAAACAAACATATTTAATTAATTTATAACCAACAGTTTTCGAATACAATGTGAAAGAATAAATCTACATTTTCTCTAACGAAGAGCATCTAGGATGCTGAATAAATGTAATTCACTATTAAAACAATGATCTCGAAACATTCTCGACGTAAAGATTTCCGAAAAGGGTATAAAAATCAAGCTCTGAATTTTCTAAGCTTTACCGTTTTTAATATCTTTTTTGTATATAAAGGGAAATCTGCATTTTGTATCCATCCATAATAACCGGGATCTTTTTCAAAAATGTCAGACACTTTTTTGCCTTTATGCTTACCGAAATTAAAAATTTCATCGCCTGCCTCGTCGATACCTATAAATCCAGCCAAATCAACCATATTTTGATGGGAGGAGAATTCGTCGAGACTTTTTACATCTTTTTTGAGATTTTGGTATTTTTCCAGCTGAGCTTGAAGCACCTCATAAGTAGCCAAAACATCCTCCGTAGCGTTATGAGCTTCTGTAAGTTCTTTTTTACAATAATACTTGTATGCCGCCGTCAATGTACGAGGCTCCATCTTATGAAAGATGACCTGTACATCTATAGTCTTGTGTTTTTGCAAATCAAATGAGAAGCCTGCGCGGAGCAATTCCTCGCCCAACAAGGGGATATCGAAACGGTTGGAATTATATCCAGCCAAATCAGAGCCTTCGAGTATCTTCCAAATCTCTCCAGCTATCGTTTTGAACGGAGGCTTGTCAGCCACATCAGCGTCTTGGATACCATGTATGGCTGTTGCTTGGGGAGGTATGGACATTTCAGGATGTACACGATAAGTTCTTTCCTGTTTATCGCCATTAGGGTAAACCTTCAATAAAGAAATTTCAATGATACGGTCTTTCACGATATTTATCCCGGTTGCTTCTATGTCAAAGAAGCAGATCGGACGGTGAAGTTGGAGATTCATAAAATTAAAGCAATTTTTTTTTGAAAAATATTGAAAATATGATATATAATATGATAATACATGACAAGGCTGAAGTGCGTAAAACAATCAAAAGGAGACCGGACAACATTAAAAACAGATAACGATGTTTGTTTTCGGCCCAAGAAAAAGATTTGAACTTGAGCGAAAACATAGGAATCTTTGAAGCCAAAAGATAACAGGAAAAGAAAATAAGAATCAGGATCAATATAGGACTAGATATGATTTCACGAATCCAATCATAGCCCGGAGTTCCGGGACTTATTATTGTTAAACCGATAAAAAACAAAGCATTGGCCGGAGTGGACAGCCCCTTGAAGTTTTCGCTTTGGACGTTATCCAAATTGAAATGGGCCAATCTCAATGCCGAAAAAAGAGGAATGAAAAAAGCCATCCATGCATAGCTTGCCCCCCCCCCCCCCTGCAAAGATTTATCATTCAAAAAAGTGAATACGATTACTCCAGGAGCCAATCCGAAAGAGACCATATCTGCCAAAGAGTCCAACTCCTTCCCGATTAGGCTCTTTACATTAAGTAAGCGCGAAACCGCACCATCCAGAAAATCAAAGATTAATGAAAAAGCTATCATGAAGGCAGCGCACATATAATATGGCCCTTTTAACAAGAGGACTACAGCAACACACCCGCAAAAGAGATTAGATAATGTCAACGCATTCGGAAGATATCGTACCATCAGATAAAATTTTGAGACCATTGTGTTATTGGTGGATTACATTTATTAAGCCTCCTAAATGGGGTCGTTAGAGAACGATGTAGATTTAGTCTTTCACACGTATTCGAAATATTATTCGTTATAAACCAATTAATCACATTTACTTCTATGAGCAACTCATAATCGTCCTAGAGAGACGATATAAATTATGCTCCATAGTCTCCATTGTAAGGGTCTTTCCTGATCCAAACCAACGATTTATGCTAACATAAATGAGTTCTGCTACCCATCGGGTTTTACTCACTAATTATGTTGAATAATATACCTAATCTTACTTAAGGGAGGGTTCTTCCTATAGGCTTTCTTCTGTATAAGCTCATTGATCCTCAACTATGAAAGTAAGACACATTGGCTTGCACTTTGTAACCTTTTGTCTGCATATACCTCTCTGGGTTTATATCCTAGTTTGCATATTAAGGGCTTTAGCTCACTACTATCATACTCATTAGCAGCTACGCCATGTACTGCTAATATCATTCCATTTTTATCCACCCTTATCTGCTTCTTGTATCCGTACTAGAATTTCTCTGATTTCTTGAGCGATTTCCCTTGAGTATCTACTCCTGATTGAGGATCTTTTTTTTGCCTTTGCTTTTCTTTAATTGATTTGCTTTTCCCCCTCTTCCTTACGATCCTCCACTACGTAGGTAGGAACCCCCCATTGAGAGCAAAAAGGACTCACTATAATACTGGTGTCTACTATCACTTTTGTCTTAACTATATCTGATGCTTTTTTAATTCCTTATTGATCTTTTTTAGTAAGATCTCATATACCTTTTTAGCTACTATTTCATTGCGAAATCTGTATAGAGTCGTATGATCTGGGATCTAATTTTCCAATCGAAAACAACAAAAGCGCATGCAGCCTCTTTAACCTTTTGAAAAACTAAATCCTTTTGCTAAAACGTTCCACGTATAGTTCACTAAAGTTTAGTTACACAGTATTTCTGAGCATAGAGCCGAATCTTTTTTTATTTTATTTTCCATAAACATACGAAACAATATATTTATTTACAAATATTTTAACATATTTCTCTCATGAAACGTTCTCGTTCGAAAAAATACAAATAGCCTATCCACTCCCCCCTTCATCTTTCGGAAACTCGAGAACGATACCTTTAGGAGGTTAAAAAATATTTTCAATATATTATTCGTAGAAAATAACAAACTTCCTATCAAGGGATATCAAGAAATTTATGAATCTGTAGAGAGACCCGCCAACGGGGGTGAGCCTTTACATAATCTATGATCAGCGGCAACATTACGGCCGAACGGCTCCATTCAGGTTGAAAAAATAGTACACACGACGCGCTGACACAGGCCGATTGCTCCTCGGCGAAGAAAAAATCATGCCGATTGTAAACGACTACCTTCAATTCATTCACCTTTTGATATACGGCCTCAAACGGAAGTTTTCGCTTCTTGGGAGAAAGACAAACCCAATCGAACACGCCACTCAGAGGGTACGCACCCGAAGTCTCCAAGTGAATACGATACCCCTTCGTCTTAAGCCCCTCAGTCAAAGGCCCCAAATCGCACATCAAAGGCTCCCCTCCGGTGATGACCACAATCTGCGCCCCGGGATCGACACGACCGATGATCTGATCTACGGATAAAAATTCGTGCTTTTTAGTCACCCAACTCTCCTTGACATCACACCAATGGCAACCTACATCACACCCCCCAAGGCGGATAAAATAAGCCGCGACACCCGAATAACTCCCCTCTCCTTGAATAGAATAAAAGGCTTCCATCACCGGAAAACGTAAATTCTTCTCATCACTAAGCACACGAAAAGAATCAAAATTTTTTATCTGATCCAAAACAGACATAAAGAATAAAACCTTATCAAAGGTTTGAACACCTCCTTTTTACAGCTAATAGGGTGTTTTTTAACAACATAGCACGGGTTATAGGCCCCACCCCTCCGGGAACGGGAGTAAGATAAGAAGCCTTGCCATAGACACTTTCAAAATCAACATCACCGGCAAGCCTATACCTTTTCGAACCGGAAGGATCTTCAACACGAGTAATGCCTACATCAATCACCACGGCTCCCTTTTTGATCATATCCGCCTTTAAAAATCCGGGAACGCCTAAGGCCGTTATCACGATATCAGCCTGACGACTATAATAAGCTACATCAGGAGTACGACTGTGAGCAAGAGTAACTGTACTATCACCCGAAAAGTCTTTGTTCCCCATCAAAAGGCTCATGGGTTTACCGACGATACGACTGCGACCGATCACTACAGTATGCTTGCCTCGAGTTTGGATTCTGTAACGCTGAAGCAATGTCAAGATTCCAAAAGGCGTAGCCGGGATAAACGTAGGCATCTCCAAAGCCAATTTTCCGAAATTCAACGGATGAAAACCGTCGATATCCTTATCTGGATCAATCGCCAAAATAATTTTTTCCTGATTTATCCGCGCAGGCAAAGGCAATTGTACAATGAATCCGTCAACAAAATCGTCATGATTGAGCCTCCGGATTTCTTCGAGCAATTCCTCTTCAGAGATAGTGACAGGAAAATGCAACAATGAAGATTGAAACCCTACGCTCTCACAATCTTTGACCTTGCTGTTAACATAAGCTACGCTGGAGCCATCATCACCCACCAAAACAGCAACCAAATGAGGCGTACGATTGTCCTGCTTCTTCCATTGTCGGACATCTTTAGCAATCTCCGCACGCAGTTTCAAGGCTAATTTTTTTCCATCTAAAAGTTGAGTCATACATCAAAAACATCAAGGCAAAAGTAAACATTTACAATTCAACCTCAGCAACGCGAGTCAGAACAATAAAATCATTCACGGAAAGTTGTTCTGCCCGCTTGTCCAAAATCGGAAGACGATAAAAAGCATCAGAGCGACGCAAAAGTTTAAGCGCATTCCGAAGAGTCTTCCGACGCTGATTGAAAGCAGTTTTGACAAGTGTAAAAAATAAAATCTTATTACAATCAGGTTCTTGAAGCCTTCTGCGCAAACGAATCACAGCAGATTTTACCCGAGGCGGAGGATGAAAAACGTTTTCATTTACCGTAAAGAGATACTCCACTTTGTAAAACGCTTGCATTAACACTGAAAGTATTCCATAGATTTTGCTTCCTTCTCGAGCAGCGATACGCTCGGCAACCTCTTTTTGAAACATGCCGACACATTCAGGGATATATTGCCGCAACGCAAGCAACCGAAACAAAATTTGAGTCGAAATGTTGTACGGAAAATTCCCGATCAAAGCAAAACACGACAACCCTAATGGGACAGGATTCCACTTTAAAAAGTCAGTTTGGATGATACGGTTCGCCAAAGTAGGATAATAAGCCTGCAGATAAACCACCGACTCTCCATCGATCTCAATCAAAAAGAGATCATCACAACACTCAAGCAAATGACGGCTGAGCACACCCATACCCGGGCCAACTTCGACCACCGAATGATAACCCTCAAAAGAAAGGCAGCCCACAATCTTTTCCGTGATGTTTCCATCAATCAAAAAATGTTGTCCCAAGTTTTTTTTAGGTTGAACTTTATACATCGATAGAAAAACTTCCCAAAAATATACGATCCTGAGAAAAAAAAACAAAAATCTAAACTTTATTCTCATTCCCAAAAAAACGGACATGATAGATCTTTCCCTATCAAAAACTAAACAACCACAAATGCCATCGAACTCCTCTACATGACGATTCGTTACCTACTCAATCGCAGTGCTTACAGCCCAAAAAGGCTATCAGGACAAACCTTGAAAAGAGAACGTTGTATGAGTGAAGGAGGTTAAAATATTTGTAAATCAATATATTGTTTCGTATATACTGAAGTAGTAAATAAAAAAATTCGAATCTATGCCAAGAGCCCGCACAAATAAGCTTTAATGAACTATATATGACCCGTTCTAGAAGAAGGAGTTAGTTTTTCAAAAGATTAAACAACTTGATCCTCTGGGAAGGCATGGAGAAAGAAATAAAAAAAATATATCAAAAAGGCCAGAGAATAAAAGGCGAACCTGCTTACAGTAGTAATATCGTTATTTAAGATGATACTTTTGAGTAACTGGTATGTTATCAGTGATGTAGGAACGAAAGAGTTGGTAAAAGAAGCCTCGAACTGCATGCGATTTTGTGGTTTTCGATTGGAAGATTATATCCCAGATCATACGACTCTATGCAGATTTCGCAATGAAATAGTAGCTAAAAAGGAATATGAGATCTTACTGAAAAGAATCAATAAGGAATTAGGAAAGCATCAGGCGATAGTTAAGACAGGAGTGATAGTAAATACTAGTATTACAGTGAAGTCCCCTTGCGCCCAATAGAGCCCTACCTACGTAGTCAAGGATCGGAAGGAAGAGTGGCAAAAGCAAATCACTCAAAGAAAATCAAGGGTAAAAAAAGAGAATCAATAAGGAGTAGACACTCAAGGAAAAAGCTCAAGAAATCAGGTAAACTCTACTACGGATACAAAAAGCACATAGGGGAGGATAAAAATGGAATGATACTAGCTGTACATAGCATAGCAGCCAATGAGCATGATAGTAGATGGATAAGCCATTAATAAGCAAACTAGGATATAAACCAAAAAAAAGTATATGCAGACAAAGGTTACCAAATCCAGCCAACGTGTCTTACCCTCATAGTCGAGGGTCAAATACCGCATACAGAAGAAAGCCTATAGGAACCGTTCCTTAAGTAGGATAGCTGTATTATTCAATAAATTAGTGAGTAAAAACCCGATGGGTAGTAGAACATACTTTTTTCAGTATAAAGCCTTGGTTGTATCAGGAAAGGCTCGTTACAAAGAATTATATCGTATGCATGCCCAGCATCTTATGGAAACTATGGCGCATAATTTGTATCATGCCCCTGGCATTATTATGCGCTGTTCATAAAAAATAAATATAATTAATTGATTTATAATTAATAGTATTTCGAATACAATGTGAAAGACTAAATCTACATCGTCTCTAACGAAGCTCATCTAGGATGCTGAATAAATATAATCCACCATTAACACAATGGTCTCGAAAACCATAGGGAGGGCTATAAAATAGAATGATACTAGCAATACATAGCGTAGCAGCCAATGAGCATGATAGTAGAGATCTAAAGTCTTAATAAAAAAACTAGGATATAACCCAGAGAAGTATATGCAAACAAAAAGTTACCAAGTACCAATCAACGTGTCTTACTTTTATAGTCAAGGCATCAAAGACCTTATACAGAAGAAACCCTATAGGGAATCGGCCCTTAAGTAAGGATAGCTATATTATTCAAAATAATTAATGGAAAAACCCGATGGGTAGTGGAAGATACTTATAGCAGTATAAAGGTTGGTTGGATCAGGAAAATCTTGTTACAAAGGATTAGCTCATGTGCATGCCAAGCATTTTATGGAAGCTATGGCTCATAATTTATATCGTTCCCCTGGAGTAATTATGAACTGTTCATAAAAATAGGTATAATTAATTAATTTATTAATTAATTATCGTAGAATACGATATGAAAGAATAAATCTACATCGTCTCCAACGAAGTCCATCTAGGAGGCTGAATAAACGTAATCCACCTTAAAACAATAGTATCAAATCGTCAGGGTCAAACCATCATAGGACAGATGCACACCGGAGGGCAACTCCTGCGTCACTTTTTCATGAAACCCCAACAGGTGACTGATATGAGTCAAATATGTCTGAACAGGACGTAATCGCGTAACAATTTTCAATGCTTCAAATAAAGTAAAATGAGACGGATGCTCAGGTGTTTTCCTCAAAGCATTCAAGATCAAAAGATCTAACCCCTCTAACTCACATAAACTTTCCTCAGATAAAAAGCTCGCATCGGTGATGTAAGCAAAACTTCCCATACGATAGGCTAGAATCGACAAACCTCCATGCGATACCGTCAAAGGAAGTATTTCTATACCTTCTATATACTCGGAGCAACCGGGTTTCAGATCACAAAGCGTGATGTCAGGGATACCGGGATACTTTTTTTCTGAAAAAAAATACGGAAATCGCTGCCTTACTTCATCCAATACCCGTGGCAAGCCGAATACGGGCAAAGTCCTTTGCATCATAAAATTGATCGGACGAACATCATCCAAACCCAATGTATGATCACTGTGCTCGTGCGTGAGCAAAATAAAATCTATCCGTTCATGTCCGCCACGCAACATCTGATAACGAAAATCCGGACCACAATCGATCAAAAACATCTTACCCTCGTTCTCGATCAAGACAGAGCTTCTAAGCCTCTTATCTCTAGGATCTTCGGAAAGACAAACAGGATGTTTAGAACCGATTACAGGCACTCCCTGAGACGTCCCCGTACCCAAAAAGTGGATTTTCATAAAAGCAATATATACTTTGAGGCTATTTTATTATAGGGTAAATACTTGCTTTATTTATATTTCGATCTTCTCGTCAAGTATCTTCATTATCTTTTAAAAGATCTTTGACGGCATAGCCTCCCTTAACCGAAATTGGTATCTCCATAACTGAACCACGAGACTCTCTTTTTGAGTAACTCCAATTCAACCTCCAAGTCAAGAACTTTTCCTACTCTTGAGATACCTTCCTCCATACATCACGTCAAATTCGTCCGTTCTGAAACGGTAGAGAATTTTTATTTTTGACTACTTTCACTTTAGTTCGATTACCGAAAACCTCATCAGCGTTCTTGATCTGAATTCCGCGACGGATATCAAGCCGTATGGAGGAATAAAAATTCAAAGCATTGCCTCCGGTAGCCGTTTCGGTATTTCCGAATATCACAGCGATTTTTTCTCTGAGCTGGTTGATCAATATCTCTGTGCATTTACTATTGCTGATGCTGGTAGTCAACTTTCTAAAATCCTGAGACATGATACTGGCTTGCAACCCGACTTTGGAATCACCTATTTCACCTTCAATCTCACTCTTAAGCAGCAAAACAGCTACTGAGTCGATCATGATAATATCAATAGCACTGGAAAGAATCAGATTATCAAGTACTTCCAGGACTTGTTCTCCGTTTTCCGGCTGAAAAATGATCAAGGTCTCTACATCTATATACAACTTTTGAACATACACAAGATCAAGGCATGCCCGAATCAATGAAAACAGCCAATCCTTGATTTTCTTAGGGTATGTGCAATGCCTGCAACGTCAAAATAATCTTCCCCGAAAATTCAGGATCGCAAATTTCCACGCTATACCTTCTAGCATACCTCCCCGCTTTTAGAAATACATCTAAACCCAAAGATCCGAAATGGATTCACTTCTTCTACGAGCGAATCGCCATACTGATTACCGTGCCATTGCCATAGACTTTATCCATTCTTGTCCAAGAAAAAAAGCAAATATTTTTTCTTTTATCCGAAGTTTTCACTCATATTTCAAATGCTTATTAATCATCCGAGATCATTGTATTATGGTGGATTACGTTTATTCAGCCTCCTAAATGACTTTGTTGGAGAATGATAGAGATTTAGGGTTTCACATCGTATTCAAAATACTATTGTATTATAAATTAATTAATTATATCTATTTTTATGGACAGCTATAATCATTCCAGGGTAATGATACAAATTATGATCCATACACCTATTAAGAGGCTGGGCATACACACGAACTAACCCTTTATAAACAGACCTGCCTGATCCAAACCAACGCTTTATATTGCAAAAAACGTTCTACTACCCTCAGGGTTTACTCACTAATTTGTTGAATAATATAGCATTATACCGTAGGCTACGGTTCCTATAGGTTTTTTCCGTATACGAACTTTGATTCCTCAACTATGAAAGTAAAAAACGTTGGCTGGCACTTGGTAACCTTTATCTGCATATACTTCTCTGGGTTATATCCTAGTTTGCTTATTAATAGCTTTAGCCCTCTACTATCATGCTCATTGACACTACATTATATAGTACTAGTCTCATTCCTTTTATTCCCCCCTATGTTCTTCTTGTATCCGTAGTAAAGTTTAACTTATTTCTTGATCCATTTTTCTTGAGTGTCTACTCCTGATTGAATCTCTTTTTTTACCCTTGCTTTTCTTTGACTAATTTGCTTTTTCCTTCTTCCTTCCTATCCTCTTCTACGCGGTAGAATCCCACTTGGTGCCAAGTGGCCTTCACTGTAATACTCGTCTCTACTATCACGCCTTCTTTAACTATCGCTTGATTCTTTTTTAATTCCTTATTGATCTTTTTCAGTAAGCGATCATATGCCTTTTTGGCTACTATTTCATTGCAAAATACAAATAAAACCGTACGATCTGGTATATGATCTTCCAATAAAAAACCATAAAAGCGCATGCAAATCAAAGATTCTTTCACCAATTCTTCCGTTTCTACATCACTAAGATCACACCAGTTATTCAAAATCATCATCGTAAATAACGATATTCCACTGTAAACAGATTCCTTTTATTCCCTCGCCTTTTTGATATATTTTTCTTATTTTTTTCCATCCCTTCCGAGTGGATCACCGTGTTTAACCTTTTGAAAAACTCACTCCTTTTAGTAGAATGTTCCATATATCGCTCACTAAAGCTTAGTTGAGCGTTGATTCTGAGCATAGATCTGAATCTTTCTTTTTATTTATTACTCCAAATATAGGAAACAATACATTGATTTACAAATATTTTAACCTTTTTCTCTCATGCAACGTTCTTGATTCAATATTTGTGCAGCGTGTGCTTTGGTCTTTACATCTTCAATGACACGGGTTATAAAGCCCTGCTCATTGATGATGAATGTCTTCCGAAGAATACCGTTAAACTCTATGCCCAGGAATTTTTTACGTCCCCAAACACCAAAAGCTTGGATAATATCTTTTCCTTCATCAGCTAACAAAGGAAAAGGGAAACGGTATTTTTCTTGAAATTTCTTTTGTTTCGCCACCGTATCGGCACTCACCCCAAGCAGGTCATAACCTTTCGATTTAAGCTCGGCATAATGATCTCTCAGATCACAGATCTCGGAAGTACAACCGGGAGTATTAGCTTTGGGATAAAAAAAAACTACATATTTCTTGCTCTGATAATCTGAAGATCTGACCAGATTACCATCTTGATCGACTCCTTCAAATTCAGGAGCTTTATCTCCTTGTTGTAACATAAAGCTGATAAAATTTAAGCAAATAAAGATAAGGTTTTCTAGCAGATATGAATACGGCTCAAGGTTTTATCTATGCTAGCTTTGACATGATGAAAATTTTATTAAATACATGACCCGAAAAGAAAAAGCAATGTTGATCATAAACATTCTGGAATCACTTTTCCCAGATCCCCCGATCCCCCTACAGCATCGGGACGAATTCACCTTACTCATCGCAGTGTTGCTATCGGCACAGAGCACGGACAAAAAAGTGAACGAAACGACTCCGCAACTTTTTACGAAAGCTGACACTCCGAAAAAAATGGCGCAAATATCTGTCGAAGAGATCAAAAGTTTGATAAAAAAAATAGGCCTTTACAACCGTAAAGCTAAAAATATCCATGAACTCTCCAACATCTTGGTTGAAAAACACCAGAACAAAGTACCCCGAACTTTTGAAGAGCTGGAGGCCTTGCCCGGAGTAGGGCATAAAACAGCTTCAGTTATGATGTGTCAAGCGTTCGGTCAGCCAGCGTTTCCAGTGGACACACACATTCATCGATTGATGTTTCGATGGGGGTTGAGCAACGGAAAAAATGTGGAACAAACGGAAAAAGAAGCCAAACAACTCTTCCCTCAAAGGCTCTGGAATAAACTACATCTACAGATCATCTATTACGGCAGAGAATATGCTCCGGCACGTGGTTGGAAACTTAAAAAGGATATCATCGCTCAAGCCATTAACATGAACGAACGTTGACACCACATTCACATATGCTCACTAAAAAAACTCTACAGACAAGGTAAGAATTTGACCCTATTAAAAAGGCAAATCGTCAAACTCTTCCGTAGGAGAAGCTCCCCCCATAGACTGCGCCGGACTATCAAAAGGCGTAGACGATGGAGAGGGCCTACTTCCCACAATTTGTGGTTGATTTTTCTCGATCCTCCAACCTTGTATGGTATTGAAATATTTGGTAACCCCCTCGGGAGTGGTCCACTCCCTACCTCTCAGATTAATCGATACCTTTACCTCATCTCCGATTTTGATTTCATTCAAGAGGTCTGCCTTATCTTGAACGAATTCGATAGAAAGGTGTTGTGGATACTGTTCGTCAGTAGTGAGAATAAGCTCACGTTTTCTGAATCCACTTGGAAAGGTTTGTACATCTAATGTTTTTTTTACATTACCTGACACTTCCATGACAATATTTTTAAATGATTATTTCTTGTGGTCTTCTTTCTTTTCCTTCTGACGCTTTATGGCTTCTCCAATCTGACTCGAAGCGCTGAAAGAAGCCACCATACTATTTAGCATCTCTCCGGCTGCCCCTGGAGAATTAGGCATGAGTATCAGATTGGTATCCGAGTGTTCACCCATCGACTGGAGCGTATCATAATGCTGAGTCACAACGATCAAAGCAGAGGCTTCTTGAGAGTTTATTCCTACATTGTTGAGCACCTCTACGGACTCAAACAAACCTTTAGCTATTTCTCGACGTTGATCGGCAATACCTCTCCCCTGCAATTTCTTACTTTCGGCTTCGGCCTTGGCTTTGGCAACGATTTTAATACGTTCGGCTTCGGCTTCGTATTCCGCAGCTACTTTTTCACGTTCTGCAGTATTGATGCGATTCATCGCTTGTTTGACCTGCTCATCCGGATCGATATCAGTCACCAAAGCCTTGATGATATCATAACCATAGTTTTCCATCGCTTCTTCAAGCTCTCCCTTAACAGCCAAAGCAATGTCGTCTTTACGCTCAAAAACATCGTCAAGTCGCATCTTGGGGACTTCGGCCCGAACTACATCAAAAATATAAGACGTGATTTGAGCATGTGGATTGTCCAACTTATAAAAGGCCTCGTATACCTTATCCTTGATTACTTGAAATTGTACGGAGACTTTCAGGCGAACAAAAACATTGTCCTTGGTCTTGGTATCTACAACCACATCAAGTTGTTGTATTTTTAGAGTGACCACCCCAACTATATTATCTACTACGGAAAGTTTCAACTGCAAACCGGCTTGACGAATGCTATTGAACTTTCCAAGCCGCTCGACGACCACAGCCGTCTGTTGTTTTACGATAAAAAGAAAACTGGCCACTCCGGAAAAGAACAAAACAGCAAAAAAAACGTAGATAATCAAAGAAAAAATACTCAATAACATTTTTTATAATTTTTGAAGTTCAAAAAACGACTCAAAGCATGCCCAATTCCAAACGCCCCTCTTCGCTGATCATTTCAGTGCCCCAAGAAGGGTCAAAAGTAAGAACGAGATCAACATTTCTCACCGCCTCAACAGCCTTAACTTTTTCTTTGACCTCTTCGGGCAAACTTTCAGCTACGGGACAATTCGGAGTAGTGAGGGTCATGACGATTTTTATATCTGCCTCATCATTTACTTGAACGTCATAAATCAAGCCCAACTCGTAAATATCTACGGGTATTTCAGGATCATAAATAGATTTCAATACGGAGATAATTTGTTCACTAAGCCTCTGAATTTCCTGTGCTGTCATAATCATGACCTACCTTTTTGCAAATGTAGGAAGTTTTGTATACAAATAATCCTACAAAAACCACAAAAACTTCTTTCACGGAGTGAAAATAAAATTTCCGTATTTATTAAATATACGAACAGGATAACCCAGTTTTTTGAGCTGAGGAAAGACCAGAGCAGCTATGCCAACAACGAGGATTCGAGAATTTTGTTCCGGAATGAGACCCTTGTATTAGGATGTATTACGCTTAGAGACCATTGTGAGATCATTGTGTTAATTGTGGATTACCTTTATTCAGCCTCCTAAATGGCTTCGTTGGAGAACGATGTGTGTTCGTTTTTCACATTATATTCGAAATACTATTGATTATAAATTAATTAATTATATCTATTTTATGAACAGGTTATAATAATACCAGAAGCACGATATAAATTATGGGACATAGCCTCTATAAAAGGCTGGGCATGCACATGAACTAATTCTTTGTAACGAACCTTACTTGATCCAAACCAACTCTTTATACTTCAAAAAGTACGTTTTACTACCCATCGGGTTTTACTCACTAATTTATTGAATAATACAGTTATCCTACTCAAGGACCGATTCCAATAGGATTTCTTTTGTATACGGTCTTTAATGCCTCTACTGAGAATAAAACACGTTGACTAGCACTTGATAACCTCTGTCTGAATATAATTTTCTAGGTTTATATCCTAGTTTGTTTATTAATGCCCTTAGCCCTCTACTATCATGCTCATTGGCAGCTACACTATGTACTAATGTATCCTTCCATTTTTATCCACCTCCTATGTGCTTCTTGTATCCGTAGTAGGGTTTCGCTAATTTTTTGAGCCATTTTCCTTGAGTGTCTACTCCTGATTAAGTCTATTTTTTACCCTTTCTTTTCTTTGACTGATTTGCTTTCCCCTCTTCCTTCCTATCCTCCTTCTACAGAGGTAGAAAGTGCCTTGGTACAAGGTAATCACTGTCATATGGATATCTACTATCACTCCTATTTTAACTATCGCCTGATACTTTCTATTTCCTTATTGATCTTTTTAAGTAAGCTCTCATATACATTTTTGGCTACTATTTCATTTCGAATGAATGCATAGAGTCGCATTATATGATATCTGACCTTCTAATCAAAAACCACAAAAGCGCATGCAGCTCAAGGAGTCTTTCACCAACTTCTGTTCCTACATCACTGAGATCATACCAGTTACTCAAAAGAATCATCTTAAATAAGGATATTCCACTGTAAGCCGCTTAGCCTTTTATTCCCTGGACTTTTTTATATATTTTTCTTATTTCTTTCTCCAGCCCTTCCCAGTGGATCAAAGTGTTTAACCTTTTGAAAAACTCAATCCTTCTGGTAGAACGTTCCATATCTAGTTCACTAAAGCTCATTTGTTCGGTGCTTCTGAGCATAGATCCTAATTTTTTTATTTTCTACTCCAGTAGATACGAAACAATATACTGATTTACAAATATTTTAAACTTCTTTTCCTATGAAACGTTCTCGCAACATTCTCTTAGTATGAGAAGGGGAAAAATAGAAACAAAAGAGATGCTGTTCTTCATGTTCTTCCCTCCCATCCAAAAAAGATCTAATGCTTGAAGTGCCGAATACCTGTAAAGACCATAGCAATTCCATATTCATCACAGGCTTGGATAGAGTTAGCATCCCGAAACGAGCCGCCAGGTTGTATGATGGCCTTGATACCACGCTGCGCCGCCTCATCCACCACGTCACGGAAGGGAAAAAAAGCATCGGAAGCAAGCACCAAATCTCCTGAAGATTTTTCCAATGCACGTTCAATGGCTTGCCGAGCCGCACAGATACGATTAGTCTGCCCCGAGGAAATACCCAGAGCTTGTTTTCCTCGAGCAACGATGATAGCGTTTGACTTGACGTGTTTGACTGCCTTCTGAGCAAATATCAAAGATTGCAACTGCTCGGCTGTAGGCTGTTTTTTTGTTACAACTTGATAATCCGAAGAGAAATAATCATCGCGTTGTTGCACTAAAAGCCCTCCATCAATTTTAACGTACTCAAGAGTATCTCGAACGGCATCCTTGATTCGGATCACTCTTAAGTTTTTTTTCCGTTTTAATACATCCAAAGCCTCCAATTCATAGTCCGGAGCCAAAACAATATCCAAAAAGATTTTGCTCATCGCCTCTGCAGCGGTTTCGATCAGCGTATGATTAACGGAAACTATTCCTCCGAAAACCGAAACCGGATCACAAGCGTGCGCCTTCTCCCAAGCATCGACTATATCTTGTCCCAGTGCCACACCGCAGGGCGTATCATGCTTAACAGCACAGCAAGCCGGTTCTGAAAATTCAGCCACCACTTTCCAAGCTGCATCCATATCACGTAGATTGTTGAACGAAAGATCCTTACCATTCAATTGTTCAAAATCCCGAAAAGCGCCTCCGTGAGCAGTGTTGATATAATAAGCCGCTTTTTGATGGGGATTTTCACCATAGCGCAGATCCATACGCTTTTGATAGGATGCATTGAAATAAGTTGGAAAATCCTCCTCGAGAAGCCATTGAGAGATAGCTGAGTCGTAAGCTGCCGTGAGATTGAAAACTTTCCCGGCCAATTTTTTTCTCAACGGAAAAGAGGTCTCACCGAGTCGGTCGATCTCTTCTCTAACCGAATCATAATCAATCGTTTCAGTAATCACGGTAACGTCAATAAAATTCTTAGCCGCAGCACGAAGTAGCGTCGGCCCTCCAATATCAATGAATTCAAGCTGAGCCTCAAACGCAAGATCTTGATCATGTTGTTCGAAAAAAGGATAGAGATTCACTACGACTAAATCTATCGGTATAATTAAATGGTTATCAAGAGTTTTCATATGTTCGGATTGGCTACGTTTGGCCAAGATCCCACCATGGATGTAGGGATGGAGAGTTTTGACCCGCCCTTCAAGTATTTCGGGAAAACCAGTCACTTCCGATATTTCCACAGGCTCCAGACCTTGTTTCTTTAAATAACGAAAAGTTCCTCCCGTAGAAATGATTTCATACCCTCGATCCGCCAAAAAATGAGCGAATTCGGCCAAATATTTCCTATCGGAAACACTAATTAAAGCTCTCTTTTTCATATGATCAAAAAAAATGACTCTCTAATTACAGGTCGGGACCATTGTTTTAATAGTGGATTACGTTTATTCAGACCATCCTAGATGAGCTCGTTAAAGACGAGATAGATTTAATTTTTTTACATTATATTCGAAATACTGTTGATTATATATTAATTAATTATATCTATTTTTATGGACAGCGCATAGTAATACCAGAGACACTATAGAAATTATACACCATATCCTCCATAAGATGCTGGGCATGCACACGAGCTAAACCGTTGCATCAAACCTTGCCTGATGCAAATCAACGCTTTATACTTCCAAAAGTATGTTCTACTACCCATCGGGTTTTACTCACTAATTTTTTGAATAATATAGATATCTTTCTTAAAAGACTATTCCTATAGGCTTTCTTCTGTATACGGTCTTTGATGCCTCAACTATGAAAGTAAAATACGTTAGCTGGCACTTGATAACCTTTTTTTGCATATACTTCTCTGGATTTATATCCTAGTTTTCTTATTAATGGCTTTAGCCCTCTAATATATCATGTTCATTGGCTGCTACGCTATGTACAAGTAGTATCATTCCATTTTTATCCAACCTTATGTGCTTTTTGTATCCGTAGTAGAGTTTACCTGATTTCTTGAGCTATTTTCCTTGAGTCTCTACTCCTGATTGATTCTTTTTTTACTCTTGCTTTTCTTTGACTGATTTACTTTTCCCCCTCCTCCTTCCGATCATCCACTACGTAGGTAAGATCTTCCTTTGGAGCAAAGAGACTCACTATAATACTAGCCATCTACTATCACTCCTCTTTTAACTACAGCCTGATGCTTTTCTAATGCCTTATTGATCTTTTTCAGTAAGCACTCATATGCCTTTTTGGCTACTATTTCATTGCGAAATCTGCATAGACTCGTATTATCTGGGATCTGATCTTCCAATCGAAAACCACAAAAGCGCATGCAGGTCAAGGATTCTTTCACCAATTCTTCCATTCCTACATCACTGAGATTATATTTATTACTCAAAAGCATCATTGTAAATAACGATATTCCACTGTAAGCAGGTTGTTTTTTATTCCCTGACCTTTTTGATATATTTTTCTTATTTCTTTCTTCATTCCTTCCTGGTGAATCAAAGTTTTTAACCTTTTGAAAAACTCACTCTTTCTAGTAGAACGTTCTATATATAATTCACTAAAGCTTATTTACGAGGTGCTTCTGCATCAGAGATCCGAATTTTTTTATTTTTTACTCCAAGTAGACGAAATAATACATTGATATTACAAATATTTTAACTTCCTTCGCCCATGCAATGTTCTCGATCCAATCAAATTCGAGAAGCTAAAAAATCAGCCGACAGTTTTCGAATCGTTTCAATCAAAATCTCATGCTCGACACTCCTCACTTTCTTCGCCAAAGACTCAGGACTTTCATCCGAACTGATCGAACAGGATTTTTGAAGAATTATTTCCCCGGAGTCAACTTCAGGGATAACATAATGAGTCGTAGCTCCAGAAACCTTTTCCCGATTTTTCAATACGGCTCGGTGCACCCGCATGCCGTACATACCCTCGCCACCGTATTGAGGCAAAAGTGAAGGATGAATATTGATAAGTTTTTCATGCCATTTTCTACAAAAATACCCTTCGAGTATCGAGAGGAAACCTGCTAACACAATCAAATCGGCCTCACCGGTCAAAATCTCATCAATTTCTTTGGATAAATAAGGGCTACGCTCAAGGGAAAAAGTCGGAACATCTCTATCCAAACCGTGCTCAAGGACAGTACAATCTCTATCCGCTATCACGTGGCTCACGCACAAGTCAGACAACTCTCCCTGTTCAATCGCTTGAAAAATTCGTTGTAGATTACTCCCCTTACCAGAAACCAAAACAGCTACTCTCATCAATCTAAAAATTTTTACTTGACGACAAATTCATTGGTCTGAGAAAAAGTAGGGATACTAGCGAGTCGGCATACGGATGTTATTATTTTTTTTTTCATCAAGGTAAAAACTTAAAGGTGTATAACAACGTAAAGATTAAAATCATTGTATTAATAGTGGATTACGTTTATTTAACCATCCTAGATAAGCTCGTTAGAGAAAATGTAAATTTAGTCTTTATACATTGTATTCAAAAGAGTGTTGATTATAAATTAATTAACTTATATCTATTTTTATAAACAGCACATAATAATTCCAGGGGAACGATACAAATTATGCACTATACCGTCCATAAAAAGCTGGGCATTCACACGAGCTAATCCTTTGTAACGAGACTTTCCTGATAAAAACCAATTCTTTATATTACCAAAAATACGTTCTACTACCCATCAAATTTTACTCACTAATTATGTTGAATAATATAGCTATCCTACTTAAGGTAGGGTTCCTATAGGCCTTCTGTATACGATATTTAATTCCTCAACTWTGAAAGTAAGACACGTTGGATAGAACTTGGTAACCTTTATCTGCATATACTTCTCTCGGTTTATATCCTAATTTTCTTATTAATGGCATTATCCCTCTACTATCATGCTCATTGGAGGCTACGCTATGTACGTTAGTATCATTCCTTTTTTTTACCCCCCCCTATGTGCTTCTTGTATCCGTAGTAGAGTTCACCTTATTTCTTGAGCCATTTTCCTTGAGTGTTTACTCCTGATTAAGTCTCTTTTTTTGCGCTTGCTATTCTTTGACTAATTTGTTTTTTCCCCTCTTCCTTCCGATACTCCACTACGTAGGTAGGAGCTCCATTGGGAGAAAAAGGCCTAACCGTAATACTGGCATCTATTATCACTCCTGTTTTAACTATCACCTGATGCTTTTCTAACTCCTTATTGATCTTTTTCAGTAAGCACTCATATATCTTTTTGGCTACTATTTCATTGCTAAATTTGAACAGAGCCGTATGATCGCAACTCAAGGACTCTTTCACCAATTCTCCGTTCCTACAATCACTGAGATTATACTAGTGAATCAAAAGCATTATTTTAAATAACGATATTCCACTGTAAGCAGGTTGGTCTTTTATTCTCTAGTCTTTTTAATATATTTTTCTTATTTCTTTCTCCATCCACTTCCCAGTAGATCAAGTTGTTTTACCTTTTTAAAAACTCACTCCTTCTGGTAGAACATTCCATATATAATTAACTAAAGCTTAGTTGCGCAATGCTTCTGAGCATAGAGCCGAATTTTTTTATTTTCTACTCCAAATAGACGAAACAATATATTGATTTATAAATATTTTAACATCCTTCTCTCATGCAACGTTATCAGATCATGATTTTGTTATTATATCAATGTGATCTTTTGGTTTCCTTTTTTTATATTTCCGATCACGAAGGCTTCCTCATTTAATGCATCGAGCTGCGCCAATACGGACGATTGATCCTTCGGAGCAACAACGAGAACCATACCGATGCCCATATTGAAAGTTCCCCACATCTCCGAATCCGGAACGGAGCCTATCTTCAGAATATAATCGAATACCGGAGGGACGGGGATTTTTTTCTTTCGGATCACGGCGGACAAACCATTAGGGATGATGCGCGGCACATTTTCATACAGTCCACCTCCCGTGATGTGCGCCAGACCATGAACGGAAAAATTACCCAAAAGTCCATGGACGATCCCATTGTAAAGACGTGTGGGGACCAGAAGCGTTTCATACAGAGGTTTCCCTCCAAAATCTTTTGAAAGATCATCCTTCGAAAAAATCTTTCGGATGAGCGAAAAGCCGTTACTGTGTACACCAGATGAGGGTAAACCTATCAACACATCACCTTGACGGACTTGAGATCCATCTATGATATACTGATGTTCCACAACACCTACACAAAAGCCTGCCACATCATAATCTTCGTTTTGATACATGCCGGGCATCTCTGAAGTCTCCCCGCCGATAAATGCGGCTCCGGTGCTTTCGCAAGCCTTAGCCATTCCTTGAATGATTTCCGAGGCAACATCTGCGTCAAGTTTTCCACAAGCCAAATAATCCAAAAAAAATAAGGGCTTGGCTCCATGACAAAGAATATCATTGGCACACATAGCAAAACAATCGATACCGATGGTTTCATACTTTTTATGATCCAGAGCCAAACGAAGTTTTGTACCAACACCGTCTACTCCGGACACCAATACAGGCGTTTGATAACCGGAAATCTTGTAAAAAGAGCCAAAGCTTCCCAACCCGTTGAGGACATAGCGATTGTGGGTTCGCTGAACGGCATCTCGGATCTTTGATATGGTTCGGTATCCCTCTTCTTTATCCACACCCGATTCCTTATAAGTAGCCATAAACGTAGGTCATATTTATGTATCCGATTTTATA
The DNA here is from genome assembly GCA_047528255.1 of Flavobacteriales bacterium Tduv. GTDB lineage: Bacteria > Bacteroidota > Bacteroidia > Flavobacteriales > Blattabacteriaceae. The sequence continues at coordinate 809,961 of CP180024.1, forward strand.
TCTATAGGGTATTTTTCCGTAAAACAACCGAAGCAATAGTCCGAACCACCTAAAATTTCTTTCAAATTGTCGACACTCAAAAACTCGAGACTGTCCACCCTTAACATCTCTTTGATAGTCGCCTTGCTATGATTGGCCGAGATTAGATCTTTTTTGCTCGGAGTATCCACTCCCAAGAAACAGGGAGCAATGATCGGAGGCGAAGCGCTTCGGAAGTGTATCTCCTCAGCACCAGCTTTCCTCAGGATATCGACGAGTCGCAGACTGGTCGTTCCGCGAACGATAGAATCGTCGATGATGACGACTTTCCGACCTGATATTTCACTCAAAATAGGGTTGAGCTTGAGATTGACAATGCGTTCACGTAATTTTTGGCTATGAGCTATAAAAGAACGTCCTACGTACTTATTTTTAACTAGGATAGGTTTGAAGCGAATGCCTGAAGCCTTGGAATAGCCGACCGCTGCCGGAACGCCTGAATCAGGAACCCCTATGACTACATCGGCCTTGACCGGATACTGTTCATAGAGCTTTTGCCCACACTTTTCTCGGATTTTGTAGACATTAATACCGTCGATCATCGAATCCGGACGTGAAAAATAGATGTACTCAAATGAACAAATCCGACGTTTGGGAAAGCGAGTGACCATAGAAAATCGCAATCCTCCGGAGCCAGCTATGACCAATTGACCGGGTCGTATATCACGCATAAAATGGGCTCCTATGGCGTCAAGCCCGCATGTTTCCGAACTAAAGACATGGGTATGCTCGTCGAGCAAACCGTAACAAAGGGGCCGTATCCCATTGGGATCTTTGAAAACGGCCATTTCATTTTGAGTAAGAACCAAAACTGAATAAGCGCCTCGTATACGTTTAACAGTCATCTGAATAGCTTCCTCCAAACCCAATAACATATGTTTTTGGATCAGACGAAGGATAACCTCAGAATCCGATTGATCTGAAACAAAGGTCACACCTTCCTTTATCAACTCCTCTCGGAGTTCTTTAGCATTGACCAAATGACCGTTATGTGCCACAGAAAGCACACCTTGACCTTCTTCATTTTTAACAAAAAATGGTTGGATATTTTGTTTGCTCTGCCCTCCAGCTGTAGAATAACGAGTATGCCCTATGACAGCATGCCCATGATAATCCTCGGAGCGTTCTATCTCCCTAAAAGCATCCAAAACCAATCCTTCCCCTTTGTAAGTATAAATCAAATCGTCTCGAAGAACAGAAAATCCACAGGCTTCTTGTCCACGATGCTGTAAAGCGAAAAGTCCGAATTGCACCAGAGAAAGGGTATCAATTTTTTCACGAGAGAAGACACCAAAAACACCACATTCTTCATGAAGCTTTTCTAGAGTTTCCTTTTCGTTCATGATAATTATTGTTTTCGGAGCATCACTTTCAACGATAGACCCGATCTTCATACCCGACATATATCTTGTTTGACCTGTTATTTCAAATTCAGACGTTGGAGAATCTCTACATAGGCCTCACGCACATCTCCCAAATCCCTTCGAAAACGGTCTTTATCGAGTTTTTTCATCGTCTTTTTATCCCAAAAACGACAGGTATCAGGACTTATCTCATCAGCCAAAAGAATCTTCCTCTCAATATCCTTTCCAAACTCTATCTTAAAGTCGACTAAAATAATATCCTCGTTGAAAAAGTGAAGCTTAAGTAAATTATTGATTTTATCAGAAAGTTCATAAAGATAAAATAATTCTTCGTAAGTAGCTGCACCTATGACTACAGCATGATGATCATTAATCAACGGATCACCCAAATCATCGTTTTTATAGCTTAACTCAAATATGGTATTTGGAGGTTTAGTTCCCTCCTTAATATCGAGACGCTTAGCCATGCTACCCGCAATCAGGTTACGAACGATCACTTCAAGTGGAAGGATTTTAACTCGACGACATAATTGTTCACGCTCGTTAATTTTTTCAACAAAATGAGTTTGGATACCCTGTTTCTCGAGATATGTAAAGATCAAAGAGCTGATCTCGTTGTTCAAAATGCCCTTGTCTTGCACCGTTCCTTTTTTCTGAGCGTTAAAAGCCGTCGCATCGTCTTTATAATGGATGATCACCAATTCGGGATCATCCGTAGCGTAGATCTGTTTAGCTTTTCCTTCGTAAAGAAAATCTCTCTTATATACACTCATAATTCTTGTTCAATTTGTAGGACCAACTCATCCCTCATTTTTTGACGATAGGAAAGTAGACGGTCTTTATATTCGGGATATTTCAATGCGAGAATTTGCACGGCCAGGAAGGCCGCATTTCGAGCATTATCAATGCCCACTGTGGCTACAGGAATATCTTTAGGCATCTGTACGATCGAAAGCAAAGCGTCCAAGCCGTCCAAAGCACCATTGATCGGAACGCCGATTACCGGAATAGTCGTCTTCGAAGCAATCACACCAGGCAAATGCGCTGCCAATCCTGCACCTGCAATGATGACCTCAACACCGAAGGATTCAAAATTTTTGAGCTTTTCGGAAAGCACTTCGGGCAAGCGATGAGCAGAAATAGTGTAGGCGTTATAGTCTATACCAAATTCTTTTAAGACGTTAGCGGCCTTTTGCATGATCAGTTTGTCAGAAAGACTTCCAAACAAAATTACGACTTTCATCTTCTTAATATCATTTTTAAACAAATCTCAATTTGTTATTCACAAAAATATCTTACTGCATTTCGAAATATAGGATTCTCCCCGGCTCGAGGGATATTCTTGAGCAGACCGGGACGCCAACGCTCCGGATGCCCCATGCGACCATAAATTTTCCCGTCTTTGCTGATCAACCCTTCTATAGCATAAGCCGATCCGTTGGGATTATCCGGACTGCTTGAAGCTGGAAGTCCATTAAGGTCCACATATTGTGTTGCGATCTGCCCATTATCGAATAACTCTTTGGCCTTCTCTTCATTTGTATGAAAACGCCCCTCGCTATGAGAAACAGGAAACGTAAATATTTGATCCTTCATACCGCTCAACCAGGGCGAACTATCCGAGACTACCTTTACTCGGACACATTGAGAAATGTGCCTCCCAATTTCATTAAAGGTGAGGGTGGGGGCTTGAGCATCAGGCAAACGGATTTGGCCATACGGCAACAGACTTGACTTGATGAGCGCTTGAAATCCGTTGCAAATTCCAAGAATCAAGCCATTTTTTTGTAAATGTTCATTAATGGCTTGACGAATGTAGGGATTGTGTAATACGGCAGTGATGAACTTGGCCGAACCGTCCGGCTCATCGCCTGCGCTAAACCCTCCTGAAAGCATAATAATTTGAGAATCATTGATTTGTCTTTCAAATTCCTGAATAGACTCTTGAATATCTTTGTAATCCAAGTTTCGAAAGAGGATGTTGCTGACTCTTGCTCCCTCTTGTTGAAAAGCCCAAATGGACTCGTATTCGGAATTTGTTCCGGGAAATACAGGAACAAACACTTGAGGAATTCCTCTCTTTCTATCACCCCATACTATGGGAGGGAGGGTATGGTTTACATTAGAGAGACATTCATTTTTATGAGAGGATATGAAAGAAGGAAAAATAGACTCGAAAGTTTTGGTCCAGGCCTGTAAAGCTTCTTTAAGATGAATCTCCACCGTATTGAAATGAAGCTTCGGAGACAGACTGACTTTACCTATCGGGACAAAGTTTTCCGATAGAGACGCAATGGACTCCACAATCAACGACCCTATAGAAGTTTCAAATAAATCTTCATCAGTTTTTATTGAGGCACCCAAGTTGTTGCCGAAAGACATTTGCGCTAAAGCTGCTGCAACACCTCCGTATTTGACCGTTTTTACAGAGAGGATATTACCCTGACGAATGCCATCATGTACTTCGACGTAGGCTCTTTTCAAGGTGTCGAAATCAGGCATTTCATCCGACAGAGGGCGGTGGATATAGAGCGAAACGATATTTCCGGCCTTTTTGAATTCAGGAGAGACGACACAGGAAACTTTTCCGACAGCCACAGCAAAAGCGATGAGCGTGGGAGGCACATGCAATTGATTAAAAGTTCCAGACATGCTGTCTTTTCCTCCAATGGCGGCTAAACCAAACGCCTTCTGCACTTGATAGGCACCTAAAAGGGCAGCAAAGGGTTTCCCCCAATTTTTCGGATCAGAGCCAAGCTTTTGGAAATATTCCTGGAAGCTGAAACGTATATTTCGATAGTCCCCGCCCATGGCGACGATCTTTGCTACAGACTCTACCACGGCATAGGCCCCACCATGCAACGGACTCCAAGCCGAAAGTTCAGGATGAAATCCCCAAGAAGCCATACTTACCGTCTCAGTGGAATGTTCTAAAACGGGAATTTTTTGTACGCTGCCTTCGGAAGGAGTCAATTGATACTCTCCCCCGAAGGGCATCAATACGGTAGTGGCCCCTACAGTGCTGTCAAACATCTCCACGAGACCTTTTTGAGAGGCCACATTCAACCCGGAAAGTTTTTCCAAAAAAGATTTTTTGCTGAAAGCTTCGTGTTCTCGAAGAGGGTTCGGATCTTTTGTAGAAATTACTTGAACCTCCATTTTTTTAGGAACACCATTGGTATCCAAAAAATCTCTCTTCAAATCGACAATGGATCGATTTTGATAATGCATTATCAAGCGATCGTCATCAGTAACTCGAGCTATCGGAACAGCCAAAAGATTTTCTTCTCGAGCCAATCGGATAAAGCCATCTGCATCTGAGGTAGAAACCAATACGGCCATACGCTCTTGAGATTCGGAAATGGCCAACTCAGTTCCGTTCAGATCTTTATATTTCAAAGGGATTCGATCCAGATCGATCGAGATACCTCTGCTCAATTCGCCTACAGCTACGGCTACGCCTCCTGCTCCGAAATCGTTGCATTTCTTAATGAGAGAGCTGACCTCTGGGCGACGAAAGAGCCTTTGAATCTTGCGCTCGACAACAGCATTTCCCTTTTGCACCTCGGTTCTCAACTCTTTAATGGATCGACTTCCGTATTCTTTTGAGGAGCCTGTAGCCCCACCTATACCATCACGACCTGTAGCCCCTCCGACCAGAAGGACGATATCGCCTTTTCGAGGAATCTTCTGGCATACGTCTTCTTCTCTGACTGCTCCGATTACCATACCAACTTCCATACGTTTGGCTCTATAACCTGGGTGGTAAATCTCGGAGACGTGAGTAGTAGCTAGTCCGATCTGATTTCCGTACGAACTATAACCTCGGGCTGCGGATTGACTGATCTTACGTTGAGGTAATTTACCTTCAAGTGTCTGATTAAGAGGTTCGGTAGGGTCAGCCGCTCCACTCAATCGCATGGACTGATAAACAAAAGCTCGACCGGAGAGAGGGTCACGTATGGCACCTCCGATACAGGTAGAAGCTCCTCCAAAAGGCTCGATCTCAGTGGGATGATTATGTGTTTCGTTCTTAAACAAAAGACGCCATTTCTCTTCCACTCCTCCCATATCAACTTTGATAGATAAAGTACAGGCATTGATTTCTTCAGAAATTACCCAATCTTCCAGATCTCCCTGAGCACGAAGTGCTTTAGCCGATATGGTAGCCAGATCCATCAGGGTAATGGGGTTCTCCGATCTCCCGAGCGTTCTGCAGGTTTCCGTATAATCTTGAAAGATAGATTGTAATGTTTGTTGAAAACCGCCTTCAAAACGGATATCGTTTAAGGCTGTCAAAAAAGTAGTATGTCGGCAATGGTCTGACCAATAAGTATCGATCACCCGAAGCTCGGTTTCGGTAGGATCACGCCGCTCTTGCTGAAAATATTCCTGTACGAAATGTAGATCATTCAACCCCATGGAAAAATTCCACTCTTGATGAAACAATGCAAGCTGATCAACGGACAAGGCAGTAAATCCTTCAACGATCGGTACAGGATGAGGCTCGAAATAAGAGGATATCTCGATTTTTTCAAGGTTTTTCTCACGAGATTCTATTGTGTTGATACAATATTTTTTGATCATCGGAAGATCATCAGGTAGCAATCCTTTCAACTCAATGAGCTGACCTGTCCGTACAAGAACGGAAGCGCCCGGAACGATGAGCATCAAACAATTTGAGGCAGCATCTGCTCGTTGATCATACTGCCCGGGGAGATATTCTACGGCAAAATTCGGATGAGGTAGCTCGAGATGCTCATGGACAAGATCGGTAACAGGATCGGCAAAAACGTGGTATAAAGATTTTTCATAAACTTCCTGACTGATTCCAAAGAGGTCATAAATACCGTAAACTTTGACACTTTCTAGCTGCGCCAAGTCTTTCAACTCCCTGAAGAGATTTAAGGAATGAACATCAAAAGGGCCCTTTTTTTCTATAAAAATTCTACGATTCATTATGCATTACGGTATAATAACGAAAAAAGGCCCAATTATAATACTAAGACTATTGTATTAATGGTGGATTACGTTTATTCTGCATCCTAGATGGGCTCGTTGAAGACAATGTAGATTTAACCTTTCACATTGTATTCGAAATACTATTAATTATATAATAATTAATTATATTTATTTTTATGAGCAACACATAATAATACCGGGACAATGGTACAAAATATATGCCATAGGTATCCATAACGAGGATGGGCATGCACACGAGCTAATCCTGTGTAACGAACCTTTTCTGAATCCAAACCAACGTTTTATACTTCCAGAAACACGTTCTACTACCCATCGGTTTTTACTCACTAATTTGTTGAATAATATAGCTATCCTAATTAAAGACGGTTCCTATATGTTTTCTTCTGTATACGATCTTTGATGCCTCGACTATGAAAGTAAGACACATTGTTTAGCAACTTAATAACCTTTTGTTGCATATGTTTCTATAGGGGTAATCCTACTTTGCTTATTAATGGCTTTAGCCCTCTACTATCACACTCATTGGCTACTACGCTATGTAACTAAGCTAATATCATTCCATTTTTATCCCCCTATCTACATTCTTCTATCCGTAGTAAAGTTTACCATATTTCTTGAGCCATTTTCCTTTAATATATACTGCTGATTACCCTTTTTTTCTTTGCTTTTCTTTGAGTGATTTGTTTTTGACCTTTCTTCCTTCCGATCCTCCACTACGCAGGTAGAACTCACTTTTAGGACTAAGGTATTCACTATAATACTGACATCTATTGTCAGTCTGTTTTAACTATCACCTGATGATTTTTTAATTCCTTATTGATCTTTTTAAGTAAGCTATCATATGTGTTCTTGACACTATTTTATTATGAAATCTGTATAAAGTCGTATAATCTGATATCTGATCTTGCAATCGAAAATAAAAAAATCGCATGCAGCTTATGGAATCTTTTACCAATTCTTCTGTTTCTACCTCACTTAGATCATACCAATGAATCAAAAGCCTGATCTTAAAAATGATATTCCACTGCGGGAGGTTAGTCTTTTATTCCTTCGGCCTTTTTGATAGATTTTTCTTATTTCTTTCTCCATACCTTCCCAGTGAATCAAGGTATTAACCTTTTGAAAAAATCACTCCTTTTCTGGTAGAAAATTCCATATATAGTTCGCTAAAACTTATTTAGTTCAGTACTTCTGATCATAAATCCGAATCTTTTTTTATTTTATACCCCAAATGTACGAAAAAATATATTGATATACAAACGTCCCCCCCCTTCTCTCATGCAAGATTCTTATTTATTCAACCTCCTAGATGGAATTCGTTAGAGAACGATGTATATTTAATCTTTCATATTATATTCTAAAATTATTGATTATAAATTAATTAATTATATCTATTACTTATGAAAAAAGAATAATAATGAGGAAACAATACAAATTATACGCCATAGCCTCCATAAGATGCTGGTCATGCATACGAGCTAATCCTTTGTAACGATCCTTTCCTGACCCAAACTAACGTTTTATACTTCCAAAAGTACGTTCTACTACCCATCGGGGGGTACTCACTAATTTGTTAAATAATATACCTATACCTACTTAAGGACGGTTCCTATAGGGTTTCTTCTATATACGGTCTTTGATGCTTCGAGAACGTTGCATGGGAGAAGGATGTTAAAATATTTGTAAATCAATATATTGTTTCGTATATTTAGAGTATAAAATAAAAAAATAAGCTCTATGCTCAGAAGCACCACACAAGTAAGCATTAGTGAACTATATATGGAACGTTCTACCAGAAAGGTAGATTTTTTAAAAGTTAAAAACCTTGATATACTGGGAGGGTATGGAAAAAGAAATAAGAAAAATATATCAAAAAGGCTAGGGAATAAAAGGAAAACCTGCATACAGTGGAATATCATTATTTAAGATGATGCTTTTGAGTAACTGGTATGATCTCAGTGATGTAGGAACGGAAGAATTGGTGAAAGAATCCTTGAGCTTCATGCGCTTTTGTGGGGTTCGATTGGAAGATCAGACCCCAGATCATACGACTCTATGCAGAGTTCGCAATAAAATAGTAGCCAAAAAGGCATATGAGCTCTTACTGAAAAAGATAAATAAGCAATTAGAAAAGCATCAGGCGATAGTTAAAACAGGAGTGATAGTAGATGCCAATATTACAGTGAGTCTTCTTGAACCAAAGGGAGATTATACCTCCGTAGAGAGAATCGGAAGAGGGGTAAGCAAATCAGTCAAAGAAAAGCAAAGGAAAAAAAAAGAGACTCAATCGGGAGTAAACACTCAAGGAAAATAGCTCAAGAAATTAGGTAAAATCTACTACGGATACAAGAAACACATAGGGGGGGGGTGAAATGATACTAACTGTACATAGCGTAGCTAGCCAATGAGCATGATAGTAGAAGGCTAAAGCTATTAATAAGCAAACTAGGATATAACCCCAGAGAAGTATAGGCAGACAAAGGTTACCAAGTTCCAGCCAACGTGTCTTACTTTCATAGTCGAGACATCAAAGACCGTATACAGAAGAAAGCCTATAGGAACCACTACCTTAAGTAGTGATAGCTATATTATTCAACATAATTAGTGAGTAAAACCCGATGGGTAGTAGAACGTACTTTTGGCAGTATAAAGCGTTGGTTTGGATCAGGACAAGGCTCGTTACAAAGGATTAGCTCATGTGCATGACCAACATCTTATGGAGGCTATGGCGCATAATTTGTATCGTTCCCCCGGAATTGTTATACTCTATCCATAAAAATAGATATAATTAATTAATTTATAATCAACAGTTTTCGAATAGAATGTGAAAAACTAAATCTACATTTTCTCTAACGAAGCCATCTAGGATGCTGAATAAACGTAATCCACTATTAAAACAATGGGGTTGTTATTTACGATGATGCTTTTGAGTCACTGGTATAATCTCAGTGATATAGGAACGGAAAATTGCTTAAAGAAACCTTGATCTCCCTGTTCTTTTGTTTTTTTCGATTGGAAGATCAGATCCCAGATCCACACTACTCTGTGCAGAGTTAGCAATGAAATAGTAGCCAAAAAGGCATATGAGAGCTTACTGAAAAAGATCAATAAGAAATTAGAAAAGCATCAGACGATAGTTAAAAAAGGAGTGATAGTAGATGCCAGTATTACAGTGAGCCCTTTCTCCCAAGGGATCCTACCTACGTTAATTGAGAATCAAAAAAAAGATGGAAAAAACTAAATCAGTCAAGCCTCGACTGCCCCAATCGCTCATCTTGCCATAACGGGGCAAATCGATAGCTTCTTTGACTTCTTTTTCTGTGATCAGCGACGTTATTCTTTAACTATCCACTGTGCCGTATCTACAGTAAGTTGCTGTAATAAAATCATCTTATCTTCAGTAAATTTTGATACAACCGTTTCATTATAGTGCCGTATGGTATATAGAGACACTCCTTTTGAAACTTTTATTTTATATCTAGAACCGAGTTTTTCCACCAAAAGATCCAGCTGATCAAGCTTATCGTTTACACAAACCGAAAAACTGATAGCTGAACTTTGGATCAAAGTGACCTTCATTAGATGGGCTACCAAAGATTGAAACAGCTCGCTGAGGTCCTTCTCTGCGATGAAGGAAAAATCTCTACTTGAAAATGACAATAAGACTTGATCCTTCTTCACAATATAACAAGGCAAAAGCGGCTCTATAGAGGCCCTATGAGTCACTGCAGTTCCCGGTTGATCGGGTTGAAGAAAGGAGCGCACATAAAGCGGAATACCTTTCTCTTGCAGGGGATGCAAAGTTTTCGGATGAATGACCGAAGCCCCATAATAAGCCAGTTCAATAGCCTCCTCATAAGGAATATTGTGTAAAAGTTTTGCATCCGAAAAGTAACGCGGATCCGCATTCAATACACCCGGGACATCTTTCCAAATGGTTTGTTGCTCTGCATTCAAACAATAAGAAAAAATGGCCGCTGTATAATCAGAGCCTTCCCTGCCCAAGGTCGTCGTAAAACAATTCGGATCCGATCCCAAAAAGCCTTGAGTTATATAAAATTTGGTCTTGTCAAGCGTACGAATATGATTGGCCGTTTCTTCCCAATCTACACGAGCCTCACGATAAGAACTATCCGTCTTAATATAATCACGCACATCTATCCAAGTATTTTGAATGCCTATCAGATTAAGATATTCGCTGACAATTCTTGTCGAGATCAATTCGCCGCACGCGACCACTTGATCATAGACAAAATCGTATTTCAACGATTTGTTACGCCTCAAGAAAGCCCTCATATTCTCAAAAAACACCTCAACTTCTCGAAAAACACCATGATCAGAGGGAAAAAGTTCAACAGAAATTTCAAGATGACGGAGAGAAATCTCACCGATTCTGGCATCGGTAGCGTCTTGTGCAAAATAACGCTCGACGACCTCTTCCAGAGCGTTGGTTGTCTTTCCTATGGCAGAAACGATCATCAAAGTCCTCTCAAACCCCGCAACTTTCAAAACATGCGCCACATTCCTAATGCTTTCAGCATCTTTTATGGAAGCTCCTCCGAATTTGTATACCCTTGTTTTCAAGTTTTTCGCTTTAATTCTTCTACTAAATTTGCAACATCGCCTTTATCGCTACCTCATATCAATAGATAACAATCATCATAAAAGCTTTTAAAGCATGGCAAATATAGCCAAATCCTGTTTTTCAAAATTTTCGGGTGCAAATTTTTTTTCAGAAATTTGATTCTGAAATATAGGCTTACTCATGAAGAAAACGAGAACGTTGCATGAAAGAAGGAGGTTAAAATATTTGTAAATCAATATATCGTTTTGTCTATTTGGAATAGAAAATAAAAAATCGGATCTATGCTGAGAAAGACCGCGCAAATAAGCTTTAGTGAACTATATATGGAACGTTTTACCAGAAAGAGTGAGTTTTTCAAAAGCTTAAATACCTTGATCCGATGAGAAGGAATGAAGAAAGAAATAAGCAAAATATGAGACCATTGTTTTAATACTGGATTACATTTATTCAGCCTCCTATAGAGGCTTCGTTAGAGAATTATGTAGATTTAGTATTTTACACCGTATTTGAAAAACTATTGATTATAAATTAATTAATTATATCTTTTTTTTATGAAAAAACGCATAATAATACTAGAGAAACGATACAAATTATGCGACACATCCTACATAAGATGCTAGGCATACACACGAGTTAATCCTTTATAACGTACCTTTCCTGATCCAAACCAACGCTTTATACTTCCAAAAGTACGTTCTACTACCCATCGGGTTTTACTCACTAATTTGTTGAATAATACATCTACCCTATTTAAGGGACAGTCCCCTATAGGCTTTCTTCTGTATACGGTATTTGATGCCTCGACTATGAAAATAAAACACGTTGGCTGGAACTTGATAACCTTTGTCTGCATATACTTCTCTGGGGCTATATCCTAGTTTGCTTATTAATTAGATTTAGCCCTCTACTATCATGCTCATTGGCTGCTACGCTATGTACTGCTAGTATCATTACCATTTTTACACATCCCTATGTGCTTCTTGCATCCGTACTAGAGTTTACCTGATTTCTTGAGCCATTTTCCTTGAGTAGCCACTCCTAATTGAGTCTCTTTTTTACCCTTACTTTTCTTTGACTGATTTGCTTTTTCCTCTCTCCTTCCCGATCCTACGACTACGTAGGTAGGATCTCTATTGGAAGCAAATGGACTCACTGAGAACGTTGAATGGGAAAAGGAGGTTGAAATATTTGTAAATCAATATATTATTTCGTATATTTGGAGTAATAAAATAAAAAATTCGGATCTATTCTCAGAAGCAGCGAACAAATAAGATTTAGTGAACTAAATATGGAACGTTCTACCAGAAGGAGTCAATTTTTCAAAAGGTTAAAACCTTGATCCACTTGGAAGGTATAGAAAAAAAATAAAAAAAATATATCAAAAAATTCAAGGAATAACAGGATAACCTGCTTACAGTGGTATATCATTATTTATGATGATGTTTTTGAGTCACTGATATGATCTCAGTGATGTAGGAACGGAAGAATTTGTGAAAGAATACTTAAGTTGCATGAGCTTTTATAGTTTCCAATTGGAAAATCAGATCCCAGATCATACGACTCTATGCATATTTTGCAATGAAATAGTAGCCAAAAAGGTATATGAGAGCTTACTGAAAAAGATTAATAAGGAATTAGGAAATCATCCAGGCTATAGTTAAAACAGAAGTGATAGTAGATTCCAATGTTACAGTGAGCCCTTTGCCCCCAAAGTAGCTCCTACCTACGTAGTGAAGGATCGGAAGGAAGAGGGGCAAAAGAAAATGACTCAAGAAATTAAGTAAATTCTACTAACGGATACAAGAAGAACATAGGTTGGATAAAAATGGAATGATACTAGCTGTACAATAGCGTAGCAGACAATGAGCATGATAGTAGAGGGCTAAATCAATTAATAAGCAAACTAGGATATAACTCTAGAGAAGTATATGCAAACAAATGTTACCAAGTTCCAGCCAACGTATCTTACGTTCATAGTCGAGGCATCAAATACCGTATACAGAAAAAATCCTATAGGAACCGTCCCTTAAGTAGAGGTAACTATATTATTCAATATAATTAGTGAGTAAAATCCGATAGGTAGTAGAACGGACTTTTGGCAGTATAAAGCGTTGGTTTGGATCAGGAAAGACTCGTTACAAAGGATTAGCTCGTGTGCATGCCCAGCATCTTATGGAGACTATGGCGCATAATTTGTATCGTGCCCTTGGATTTATTATGCGCTATCCATAAAAATAGATATAATTAATTAATTTATAATCAACAGTTTTTGAATACAATGTGAAAGAATAAATCTATATTCTTCTCTAAAGAAGCCCATCCAGAATGGATGGATAAACGTAATCCACTATTAATACAATGGTCTCACTATTTCATTGCGAATGATGCATAGAGTTGTATAATATGGGATCTGATCTTCCAATCGAAAACCACAAAATCGTATGCAACTCAAGGATTCTTTCACTAATTCTTCTGTTCCTACATCACTGAAATCATACCAATGACTCAAAAGCATCATCTTAAATAACAATATTACTACTGTAAGCAGGTTGACTTTTATTCCCTGGTCTTTTTGATATATTTTTCTTATTTCTTTCTCCATCCTTTCCAGTGGATCAAGGTTTTTAACCTTTTGAAAAAATAACTCCTTCTGGTAGAGCGTTCCATATATAGTTCACTAAATCTTATTTGTACGGTTTTTCTGATCATAGATCCGAATTTTTTTATTTTCTACTCTAGAGTATATGAAACATATATATTGATTTACAAACACTTTAGAAACCATCTCTCATGCAACGTTCTCTTTGTATAAAATCCATATCTTTGGCTATTTCCAAACAACCAAGAGTATGGATTCCACACAGATCTTATTGGTGTCTTTCGGAACCATGAAAATTGTTGTTATAGTGACCTTATCCCTTTTACTGTTCGGTGGAAAATCCCTGAACTCATGAAAGATTTAGGAACAGGACTCAAAGAGTTTAAGAAAGATACCCAAAACAACCCCGAACAAAAAGCGAAAACAAATCCGAATAAAGAAATTCAAGACTGAAGTCTTAGGTTTAATAATGTATTGACAAGCTTCTAAGAAAATTTATCACAGAACATCCCTTCCTATCGGTCTTTTCCTTATCAGGATCAATCCATTGAAATAGAATTATGGTTGAAAATTTTTTTATCCTGATATTTTTATTGTCTTGCTATTGGTTACAAGATCAAGTCCCTAGAGGTTCAAAAAAAGACACACCCTCAAGTCAACGCCAAATCGATACACTCTTCGGAACGGATTTGAATTATATCCAGGATATAGACAACATATGGCGTAACAGATTTCAAAAATCCGAGATCTTCTCCGGAAAGGACATCAACGGGGAACTCATCACCACCATAGAAGCCGAACTACTTAAGGAACGGATTCAAAAACTCAACCAAGAGTTCCAAACAGATATGCTTCAATACAACACTACCGTACATGCCGCAGTAGAAAGCTATCTCCGCATGGGAAAACATTTAGGGAATGTATTTGCTCTGGCCGAATTCTATTTTCCCCTCTTTGAAAAAATATTGAGCAAATACAATATCCCCAAAGAATTGAAATACCTTGCCATAGTAGAGTCGAACCTCAACGCAAAAGCCACCTCAAGAACAGGAGCGCAAGGACTTTGGCAGTTTATGCCACAAACGGGCAGATTATATGCGCTTCAAAAAACAGAAATCTATGACGACAGGAACGATCCAATCAAAGCTACGGAGGCCGCCTGTCAGTATCTCAAAGACCTCTACGACCGCATCGGAGATTGGGCATTGGTTTTAGCCTCCTATAACGCAGGACCCGGAACGATAGAAAGAGCCTTACAACACTCCGGAAGTAAAAAAGATTTCTGGAGCCTACAATCTTACCTGCCAATAGAGACAAGAAATTACGTTCCCAAATTCATTGCCGTAAGCTACGTACTGAATTATTACAAGGAACACAACATTCTACCTGAGCAGTCTCACTTAAAGTATGATCAAACCGAGCTCATACCCGTCAATAAAAAAGTATCGCTCAACCTCCTAGCTCAAGAATTGAATCTATCCCGTGAAAAACTAAATTTTTTAAATCCTCAATACTTCCTAGGGATCGTACCGGAAGGAGGTCAATTTCTCCTGAGACTTCCCAAAGACAAGATCGCCCTGTTCGAACAAAAAGAAAAAGCCCTATACGATCAAGGAAAAAACCTTACCGATCCAATCCTCAATCCCAAACGACAGAAAAAAAAACTTAAAAAGGTAAAAAAACGAAAAATTTTGTTAGCATCTAGCAAGTCTCAAAAAAAAGAAAAAAACAAACCTTTATCCCGAAAAACAAAAAAAACAAACAATAAAGCTCCAAAAATTGAGCAAACTAAGCGTCTCCAAAATTTCATCAAAAAGAAAGCTCGCCCTCCGTTAGAATAAATGAGATACCCCTATACCCTCTCCGAGAACGTTGCATGGGAGAAGGAGGTTAAAGTGTTTGTAAATTAATATATTGTTTCGTATATTTGGATTCTATAATATAGAATTCGATTCTATGCTCAGAAGCCCCGTACAAATAAGCTTTAGTGAACTACATATGGAACGTTCTACCAGAAGGAGTCAGTTTTTCAAAAGGTTAAACACCTTGATCCAGTAGGAAAAGATAGAAAAAGAAATAAGAAAAATATATCAAAAAAGCCAGGGAATAAAAAGCCAACCTGCTTACAGTGGAATATCGTTATTTACGATGATTCTTTTGAGTAGCTGGTATGATCTCAGTGATGTAGGAACGGAAAATTGGTGAAAGAATACTTGAGCTTCACGCGCTTTTGTGCTTTTCGATTGGAAGATCAGAGTCCAGATCATAGGACTCTATGCAAATTTCGCAATGAAATAATAGCCAAAAAGGAATATGAGAGCTTACTGAAAAAGATTAATAAGGAATTAGGAAAGCATCAGGATATAGTTAAAACAGGAGTGATAGTAGATGCTAATATTATAGTGAGTTCCCTTTCTCACAAGAGAGCTCCTACCTACGTAGTCAAAGATCGGAAGGAAGAGGGGAAAAAGCAAATCACTCAAAGAAAAGCAAGGGTAAAAAAAGAGACTCAATCAGGAATAGACCCTCAAGGAAAATAGCTCAAGAAATCAGGTAAACTCTACTACGGATACAAAAATCAGATAGGGAAGGATAAAAATGGAATGATCAGTACATAGCATAGCAGGCAATGAGCATGATAGTAGAAGGCTACTCTATTAATAAGCAAACTAGGATATAAACCCAGAGAAATATATGCAGATAAAGATTACTAAGTGCCAGCCAATATATCTTACTTTCATAGTCGAGGCATCAAATACCGTATACAGAAGAAAGCCCTATAGGAACCGTCCCTTAAGTAGGGATAGCTATATTATTCAACATAATTAGTGAGTAAAATCCGATGGATAATAGAACATACTTTTGGCAGTATAAAGAGTTAGTTTGGATCAGGCAAGGCTAGTTACAAAGGATTAGCTCGTGTTCATTCCCAGTATCTTATAAACACTATGGGTATAATATGTATCGTTCCCCTGACATTATTATGCGCTGTACATAACAATAGATATAATTAATTAATTTATAATCAACAGTATTTCGAATAAAATGTGAAAGACTAAATCTATATCGTTTTCTAGCATTAACACAATGGTCTCGTTGCTTAATCTCTTGGGACACGGTGAGGCCTTATACTTCTGATTAGGAGATGCCTATACGAGCTAATGGCTCCATTTTTTAACAATTACATTTTTTCGTGATGAAAAATAAATCGGATGCTATACCGTCAGCATACAGCCAATGTGTTTTGGCGAGAAATAGGAATCGGTCTTGTCTGAGCAAAGCTTTTTGTTCTAAAAAAAATTTCGCTTCTTGCAGCAAATGATCATGATATTTCCGCCCCCATTCGACTTTTATTTTATCGAGATCTATTCCCCAAATGGTGCGAAGCCCGGTCATGATATATTCATTGTAATGATCTGAAGGAGACAAGATTTCTTTTTCTGCGGGGATCAAATCTTGTCTCAATGCTTCGATGTAACGGGAGTTGTTTTGGACGTTCCATTGTCTGGTATAGTCGTCAAAGGAGTGGGCTGAAGGACCTATTCCCAAGTAAGAGAAACCTTTCCAATAGCTCGTGTTATGCCGCGAAAAATATCCCTCTTTTCCGAAGTTGGACACTTCGTATTGTACGAATCCTTCGGCGGACATCATGTTTGTCAGTAATTTATATTGACGGGCTTGTTTTTCTTCATCCAACGAGTTTTTTTTTGACCATATCCGATGGTATAATTCCGTTTTCGGCTCAACGGTCAGGGCGTAAGCAGAAAGGTGTGTCACCTCGGATTCAAGGGCTTTTTCGATATTTTTCAACCAAGCTGAGTCAGTCATTGTAGGCGTGCCATAGATTAGGTCGATGCTAATGTTGGAAAAGCCTGCGTCTTGAGCATCAGAAATGCAACGTTGTGCTTCTGAGGCCGTATGGATGCGTCCCATAAACTGTAAATCTTTCTTAAAAAATGATTGTATGCCGATGCTCAATCGGTTGATCCCGAGGTTGTGTAAGTCATTCAATTTTTCTTTTGAGAGGTCATCAGGGTTGACTTCCAACGTGATTTCGGCGTTTTCGGAAATGTTATAATGTTTGTCGGTAGTGTTCAAAAGTTCGGCAAGCTCTCCGTTATTCAAAAGGGATGGGGTCCCTCCACCGAAGTAGATGCTTTCAAGCTTTTTTCCGGACAAAAACACCTGTTGCAGCACAAGTTCTCGAAGCAATGCTACGACCATTGCTTCTTTTCGATTAAGAATTGTTGAGAAGTGGAAATCACAATAGCTGCATCTCTTCTTGCAAAAGGGGATATGGATATAAAGACCTGCCACGGATTTTATGTATAAAATAATTCCCAAAAAAACATTGCTAGACTATTGTTTTAAGGTGGATTCGTCTATTCAGTCGCCTAGATGGCTTCATTGGAGACGAGGGAAATTTAGTCTTTCATATTGTATTCGAAATACTATTAATTATAAAAAATTAATGACATCTATTTTTATGGACAACGAATAATGATCTCAGGGCAAGGATACAAATTATGCACCATAGATCCTATAAGATGCTGGTCATGCACACAAGCTAATCCTTTGTATGGATCCTTTACTGATATAAACCAACGCTTTATACTACTAAAATACATTCTACTACTCATCGGGTGTTATTCACTAATTATGTTGAATAATATAGATATCCTACATAAGGGACAGTTCCTATAGGCTTTCTTTTTCATGCTATATCTGATGCCTCGACTATGAAAGTAAGACACGTTAGTTGGAACTTGGTAACCTTTGTCTGCATATACTTCTCTGGGTTTATATCCTAGTTTTCTCATTAATACTTCTCCCCCTCTACTATCATGCATATTGGCTGCTACGGTATGATACCACTAGTATCATTTCATTTTTATATACCCTATGTGCTTCTTTTATCCGTAGTAGGGTTTACCTGATTTCTTGATCCATTTTCCTCTTGAGGGGCTAATCCTGATTGAGCCACTTTTTTGCCCTTGCTTTTCTTTGATTGATTTGCTTTCTCCTCTCTTCCTTCCGATCTACTACTACATAGGTAGGAGATCCCTTGAGAGCAAGGATACTTACTGTAATACTGGCATATACTATCAATCCTTTTTTAACTATCGTCTGATGCTTTTTTAATTTCTTATTGATCTTTTTCAGTAAACACTCATATTCCTTTTTGACTACTATTTCATTTCGAAATATGCGTAGAGTCGTATGATCTAGGATCTGATCTTCCAATCGAAAAACACAAAAGAGCACGCAGTTCAAAGATTCTTTCAGCAATTCTTCCGTTTCTACATCACTTAGATCATACCAGTGACTCAAAAGCATCATCATAAATAATGATATTACCACTGTAAGAAGGTTGGCCTTTTATTCCCTAGCCTTTTTGATATATTTTTCTTATTTCTTTCTCAGGCTATCCCTTCCCAGTGGATCAAAGTGTTTAAACTTTTGAAAAACTCTATCTTTTGGTAAAACGTCCATATATAGTTCACTAAAGGTCATTTCCTCAGTGCTTCTGAGCATAGAACCGAATTTTTCTTATTTTTCTACCCCATATGTACGAAAAAATATATTGATATATACAAATATTTTAACATCCTTCTCTCATGCAACATTCTCGTTGAGTATAGACTCATCCAATATGCACCTGGCTTGTATTCGATAGGGACGAGGGTATTGTCAATCTGAGAAATCGCCGCCCCATTTGCTGGATTTTACAGCTATGGTCAAATATTGAGAAGGCCATTCAAATAGAGGTAGAGTGTCTCTCCCTGTTGCATATTCGGAATACAAATCTTGTTAGAGAAATAATAAGACCTGTATGCAACTCTCTCCGAAAAGCGCATCACAAATCATTTGTTAGAGATAATCTGGTTACACAACAACCGATTAATATTTCCAAATCCTCCTAAAAGGCTTTCGCCCAAAAAGAGGTCTTTACGATGACAACAAAATTCACATGTTGTTTTCAATGTTTTTTTTGTTAACGAAAACCACCGTAGCTTCTTTTTCTTTACTCAATTCTAATAGCAATTCATCTCCCTTTTGTATTTCTCTACTGAGAATGTATTCCGCTATAGGATCCTCCACAAATTTTTGTATGGCCCTTTTCAACGGCCTCGCTCCATATGCTTTGTCAAATCCTTTTTCAGCAATGAATTTCTTCGTTGTGTAGGGGATTTTCAATTTGAATTCTAACTGAGAAATTCGCTTGAGGATTTTTTCCAGCTCAATATCAATGATACGATCGATGTCCTCTTGTCGCAACGAATTGAATAAAATAACATCATCGATACGATTCAAAAATTCCGGAGCGAAGGTGCGCTTCAAAGCATTTTCTATCGTAACTTTAACATGTGCGTCAGAAGTGTTTTTTCTGAGGGTAGTTCCGAAACCTATATCTCCTCCAAAATCTTTCAATTGTCTCGTTCCTACATTTGAGGTCATAATAATCACCGTATTCTTGAAATCTATTTTTCGACCGGAACTATCCGTAATGCTTCCATCATCGATTACTTGCAAAAACAGATTGTATACATCGGGATGCGCCTTTTCCATCTCATCCAAGAGGATTAGGGCATAAGGCTTGCGGCGAATAATTTCGGTCAATTGACCTCCTTCATCATAACCGACATATCCCGGAGGAGCTCCGAGCAATTTCGAAACGGAAAATTTTTCCATGTATTCACTCATATCGACACGCACAAGGGTATCTTCGGAATCGAATAGTTCCTTGGCAAGAACCTTGGCCAACTGAGTTTTTCCCACACCGGTATCTCCTACAAAGATGAAGGAACCTATCGGGCGGTTAGGATCTTTTAATCCCACCCTATTGCGTTGGATGGCTTTGACTACTTTTTCTACCGCTTCATCCTGCCCTATAATTTTTTCTTTTATCAGTCTGAACATATGGGCCAATTTTTTCATCTCGGCCTGAGCTACACGATGAACAGGTATTCCACTCATCATCGAGACCACTTCAGCTACGTTTTCTTCCGATACAATTTCTCTATTTTCTTTGGAAGCTTCTTCCCAAAGTTTTTGAGCTTCGGTCAACTCTTTCTCTACACGTTTCTCAGTGTCTCTGAGTCGAGCTGCTTCTTCATATTTTTGACTCTTGACTACCCTGGATTTTTCTTCGCGGATATCTTCAAGTTGTTTTTCCAGAGAAACGATTTCAGGGGGAACCTTGATGTTTTTGATATGCACACGTGATCCCGCCTCGTCCAAAGCATCGATTGCCTTGTCAGGAAGATGTCGATCCGTAATGTATCTGGATGTAAGATAAACACAGGCTTTGATGGTTTCATCCGTGTAAATAACACTATGGTGCGCTTGATATCTATCTTTTATTTGGTTTAATATATCAAGGGTTTCTTCCTCTGAAGTAGGCTCTACACGGATTTTTTGAAAACGGCGATCAAGCGCTCCGTCTTTTTCTATGTATTGTCTATACCCATCAAGGGTAGTGGCTCCGATACATTGTATCTCTCCACGAGCTAAAGCAGGCTTAAATATATTGGAAGCGTCCAGTGAGCCTGTGGTACCTCCGGCCCCGACTATGGTATGGATTTCGTCGATGAATATAATGATGTCCGCGTTTTTCTCTAGCTCATTCAATATAGCTTTTGCCCTTTCTTCAAATTGCCCCCTGTATTTGGTTCCGGCAACCATCCCAGACAAGTCTAAAGTAATTACGCGCTTGTTATATAACACTCGAGAAACTTTGCGTTGAACGATGCGTAAAGCCAAGCCCTCAGCAATGGCTGATTTTCCCACTCCGGGCTCACCAATAAGCAAGGGATTGTTTTTCTTGCGCTTGCTTAATATTTGGGAGACACGTTCTACCTCTTTATTACGCCCCACAACAGGATCTAACTTTCCTTCCAAAGCCATTAACGTCAGGTTTCTACCGAAATTATCCAACGCCGGCGTGCGACTTTTTGTAGACGTACTCCCCGAATACCCGCTTCCAGAAACTCCTCCGCTCCCAAAATTGTTTCCAGCTCCTTCAATATCTTCATCAGGATAAGCCGACTTCGAAAAAGTCCTTCTTATATTATTATCTTGGTATTGAGATTTAAATTCTTCTCTCACTGTGTCATAATCCATATTGAAATATTTAAAGACCTTGTTTACAGGATTTTGATCATCACGCAATATGCATAAAAGCAGATGAATCGTATCAACCTCTGCACTTTGAAATAACTTGGCTTCCAGATAAGTCATTTTCAAGACCCGCTCAGCCTGTTTAGTCAGCTCAATATTAGACTTATTCTCCTCAATCAAAACAGTCTTAGCAGGTATGATCGCTTCTATTTTTTTACGGACTTCTTGTAGATTGACATCGAGAGCATGCAAGATCTTAGCTGCTTTACTCTCTCCATCACGAATAATAGCCAACACTAAATGCTCTGTACCGATTTTTTCGTGACCGAGACGTAAAGATTCTTCCATACTATAAGTGATTACCTCTTGAAGTCTCGGTGAAAAATTATCGTTCATCATAATAGGCTAAAGTTACAAAATCGTACACATCTATGTTTTCAGAAACAGGAATTGTGCCACATGTATAAAAATAAAAGTTAACTATCAAAAAAACTGTCACTATGACACCTTTTCAATCGTAGCATACTATTAAGGAATAATGTGATATTTACTAAAAAAACGCAAATTAAGGCAAATATTCATATAAAACAAAACCAATCCGAAAGTTTGTAACAAATTATAAGATGTTTTACTTGAGTATCTATTTTTTATTGATCTTCTTTTCCCCCTTTCTTTTTTTTGACTGATTTACTTTTGCCTTCTTCCTTCCTCCGATCCTACCAATACAGTAGGTAGAAGCTCCATTTGGAGCGAAGGCCCTCACTGTAATACTGGCTCTATTATCACTACTCTTCTAACTATAGCCTAATGCTTTTCTAATTCCTTATTGATCTTTTTTAGTAAGTTCTCATATGTCTTTTTGGCTACTATTTCATCGCGATGATTTGCATAGAGTCGTATAATCTGAAATCTGATCTTCCAATCAAGAACTACAAAATAGCATGCAGTCTATGGACTCTTTTATCAACTCTTTCTTTCCTACATCAGCGATGATCACACTAGTGAATCAAAATAATCATCGTAAATAATAATATTCCAATGTAGAAAAGTTGACGTTTTATCTCCTGGCTTTTTGATATATTTTTTTATTTCTTTCTCCATAAACTTTCCAGTGCATCAAAATGTTTAGCCTTTTAAAAAATCACTCCTTCTGGTAGAAGGGTCCATATATAGTTCACTAAAGCTTATTTACGCGGTACTTCTGAGTATAGATCCTAATCTTTTTTTTTATTTTCTACTCCAAATATAGGAAACGAGAACGTTGCATGGGAAAAGGAGGTTAAAATATTTGTAAATCAATATATTGTTTCGTATATCTGGAGTAGAAAATAAAAAAATTCGGCTCTATGCTCAGAAGCACCGCACAAATAAGAATTAGTGAATTATATATGGAACGTTCTACCAGAAGGGGTGAGTTTTTAAAAGATAAACAACTTGATCCACTGGGAAGTGGATGGGGAAAGAAATAAGAAAAATATATCAAAAAGGACAGGGAATAAAAGGTCAACCGCTTACAGTGGAATATCGTTATTTACGATGATTCTTTTGAGTCATTGCTATGATCTCCGTGATGTAGGAACGGAAGAATTGCTAACAAAATCCTTGATCTTCATGCGATTTTGTGGTTTTCGATTGAAAGATCAGATCCCAGATCATACGACTCTATTCAGATTTCGTAATGAAATAGTAGCCAAAAAGGAATATGATGCTTACTGAAAAAGATCAATAAGGAATTAGAAAAGCATTAGACGATAGTTAAAACAGGTGTGATAGTAGACACTTAGTATTACAGTGAGTACCCTTGCTCCAAAGGAGCTCTCATACCTACGTAGTGGAGGATCAGAAGGAAAAGAGGGAAAAGCAAATCAGTCAAAGAAAAGCAAGGGCAAAAAAAGAGACTCAATCAGGAGTAGACACTCAAAGAAAATGGCTCAAGAAATCAGGTAAACTCTACTACGAATACAAGAAGCACATAGAGGTGGATAAAAATGGAATGATACTAGCTGTATAGCATATCAGCCAATCAGTATGATAGTAGAGGTCTAAAGTATTAATAAACAAACTAGGATATAGCCCAGAGAAGTATATGTAGACAAAGATTAGCAAGTTCCAGCCAACGTGTATCACTTTCATAATGAGGTATCAAATACCGTATACAAAAGAAAGCATATAGGACCGTCTCTTAAGTAGAAAGAGCGTATACTATTCAACAAATTAATGAGTAAAACCCGATAGGGTATTAGAACGTACTTTTGGTAGTATAAAGCGTTGGTTTGGATCAGGAAAGGCTTATTACAAAGGATTAGCTCGTGTGCATGCCCAGTATCCTATGGAAGTTATGGCGCATAATTTGTACTGTTCCCCTAGCATTATTATGCACTGTCCATAAAAATACATATAATTAATTTATAATCAATAGTATTTCGAATACAATGTAAAAAGTTAAATATACATCTTCTCTAACGAATCCCATCTAGAATGGCTGAATAAATGTAATCCACCATTAAAACAATGGTATCGAAACAATATATTGATTTACAAATATTTTAACTTACTTCTCTCATGCAACGTTCTCCAACGTTATACCTGATAATTAAATAATTTTAACAAAAACTATAAAAAAAAATATTTGAAGTGGTTCTACCAAGTGAACCTATCTAGTCGAGAAATACATCTTATGTCCTTTTCCAAACATTGTATCCGTTTCTCGTACCATTGTGACAATCCCCAAATTAAGACTTTCTTTTTATCACTCAATCATACAAATCCAATCCCAATCGCTCCTTTAAATGAGCCAAGTGAGGGTATTTCTCCACCAAAAAGCGGTACCTCTCTTCTGGGGGATAGATTGTTTTAGGCTCCTGATCAGCTTTCACAATCAACTCAAACTGTATATAATGGTTATTAAGCTCTCTCCAAAGGTATTCCAGGAATTTTTGTTGTATAGAGGAAAACTCTCCTGCCTCCGCATGAGATGAAAAGTACAAAAAAACTTTATTATTATCAACAAGGTCCCATTTTAAATGACTCAATATATTCCACAAAGTCATGTTTTTCTTCAGTGTGGTATTAGAAAAAAAAGCATCCCAAGAACGTTTAAAATTCTCGAGCGTATACGCTTCGGAAGGAAAATCTACAGATGTCGGTTCCGTTTGTTCTTCAAGCTGCGACTCCTCCAAAACCTGATGAATACTAAAAGAAGGCGAACGATAAGAAGGTTCTATAAGCTGTTTCGGAGACCGAACTGGTGTACTATCCGAAGCGGATTGTCGACAGACGACATCTGCCTTGTGCTCCTCCAGCACACTATCCGGCTTAAAGTTTTTTTTCGTTTTTAGCAGATGATTGAGTATTTTTTCCCTTACTGGGGAGAATATTAATTTTTTTTTTACTTCCGAAAGAGCTGTTGATAAAGAAACTAATTGCATCAACGCGATCTCTACGGAAAGACGTCGATTTTTGCTCGACTTATACCCCATCTCAGCGAGCTTGCACAATTCCAAAGCCTTGATCAAAAAAACCGAAGATGTCTGCTTTGCTTGAACGAGATAACTTTGACGAGTCTTCTCGTCAAACTCCAACAGAGAAAAAGTACGTGGATCTTTAGACACAAGAAGATCTCTAAAATGTGTAGTCAACCCACCGATAAAAAATTCAGCGTCAAAACCCTCTTGCAACACCTCATCAAACAAAAGCAAAGTATGGGGAATATCATTTTTCAAAAAAAGATCCGTCATCTTGAAATAAAAATCCCGATCCAATATTCCCAATTGATCCATAACGACTTCCTTTGTTAACACCTTTCCCGAAAAAGAAACCAATCTATCAAAAAGAGAAAGCGCGTCGCGCAACGCTCCATCAGCCCGTTGTGCTATGAGAAAAAAAGCTTCATCTCCGGCCTCAATACCTTCTTTTTGAGCGATTTTTTTTAAATGCACCTTGATGTCTTCGACGGAAATGCGTCTAAATTCGTAGACCTGACATCGTGAAAGTATCGTAGGTAATATTTTATGCTTCTCTGTAGTAGCCAATATGAATATCGCGTGTGAAGGAGGCTCTTCAAGCGTTTTCAAAAACGCGTTGAAAGCCGCTTGAGAGAGCATATGTACCTCATCAATGATGTAAACTTTATATCGGCCCTGCTGGGGAGCAAAACGCACCTGGTCAATAAGATTCCGAATGTCGTCTACCGAATTGTTGGAAGCAGCGTCAAGCTCAAAAATATTGAAATTGAAAGCGCCTTCCTCTAAGGGTCCGGAAATCTCATTGATCTTCCGGGCCAATATACGAGCGCAAGTAGTTTTTCCCACACCATGCGGTCCGCAAAACAATAAAGCCTGAGCCAAACACCCCTCATCGATAGATTGCTCGAGCGTATCGGTGATAGCCTTTTGTCCTACCACCTCTTCAAAATCTACAGGACGATATTTCCTGGCTGAAACAATATAAGAGGACTCTTTCATGAGATCAAAGGTAACCCTAATCCCTCAAAAATTCCCTCTAATATTTTGAGACCATTGTGTTAATGATGGATTAACGTTTATTCAGCCTCCTAGATAGGAGCGTTAGAGAACAATGTAGATCTAGTCTTTCACATTCTATTCAAAATAATATTGATTATAAAATAATTAATAACATTTCGAATACGATGTGAAAGGCTAAATCTACATCTTATCCAACAAAGCCCATCTAAGATAGCTGAATAAACGTAATCCACATTAACAAAATGGTCTCAAAACTTATTTACACGGTGCTTCTAAGTATATAACCGAGTCTTTTTTTATTTTATACCCCAAGTATACGAAACAATATATTGATTTACAAAAAAAACTCCTTCTCTCATGCAATGTTCTAGTTTCTTTTAATCTTAAAGAAATCTTGCAGCAGTAGACGACATTCGGCTTCCAATATGCCGCACACAAGAGATGTTTTAGGGTGTAGCTTTACACCGGTGTTCAAAAACCCCCTTTTCGAATCATATGCTCCAAACACTACTCGACTGATTTGCGACCAATACAATGCGCCTGCACACATTACACAAGGTTCGAGAGTTACATAGAGGGTACAGTCTTGTAGATATTTCCCCCCTAAAAAACCGGAAACTGCGGTAATTACCTGCATCTCGGCATGAGCAGTGACGTCGGTCAAGGTCTCCGTTAGATTATGCCCTTTTGCAATGACCCTATCTCCATAAGTGATGACCGTACCGATAGGCACTTCTCCTTGTTTCAGAGCGTGAATAGCTTCCTTCAACGCTTGTCCCATCCATTCAACATCCTTGGAAGAGGATATGGTCTTCATTTATAAATTCATAAAGAAAAAAGATAAAGCTTAAAAGGTTTCATCTTCGTCGAATTAGTTGTTTTTTTTATCTTCTTTGACTTCGGCTTGCTCTATTTTCATAGAGGTGCGAGAAGCTCGTACAGCTGCGACAACGGTACTGTCCGGATGTAAGATGGTGTATTTTTCCGTCCGTAATTCTTTAACCAATATACGATCTCCTATTTCTAATAAAGTGATATCCAATGTTATATAATCAGGAAGATCAACAGGTAAAGCTTTTATTTTGAGCTTTTTCAATGGAGCACTGTATTCGCCCCCTTTAGCTACACCGACTGAACGTCCAGTAGTTTTGATCGGAATGTTTAAAGTAACGGGTTTGTCCTTATCCAATTGATAAAAATCTGCGTGCAAAATTTCATCGGAGACCGGATGAAATTGAACATCTTGTAGGATAGCTTCTATATTTTGTCCGATTTTTTTACTGTCGGCATCCAATTCGATTATTACAGTGTTCACTTCAGATGTATACACCAATTCTTTGAAACTTTCTATAGGGGTAGAAAATTGGACGTTTGTTTTTCCCCCATACACAACACAAGGTACTTGTCCAGCATTACGTAAGAAACGGGTGGAGCTTTTTCCTACGCTTTCTCTTTTCTTCCCCTGTATGTTGATAGCATTCATAGTATGAAAAATGTTAGATGATAAATTTGTGACTTATGGACTTTTTGTGGTGTACCAAACGCATGACTTCCGCAAAAAGTGGGGCGCAGGGTAACACTTTTATTTTAGATGATAGTGCCCCTTTCAAAGGAATTGTATCGGTGACCACTACTTCTTTCAAAGCTGATCGTTCTATTTTTTCGCAAGCATTTCCCGAAAGTAGGGCATGTGTCGCTACGGCTCGAATGCTGGAAGCGCCTTGTTCTTGTATTAAATCGGAGGCTCTGGTTAAAGTACCTGCTGTATCGACAATATCGTCGACGAGTATAATGTTTTTATCTTTTACATCACCGATGAGATTCATGAATTCTATTTCGTTAGCTTTTTTGCGTTCTTTATAACAGATGACAACATCTGTACCGAAATGTCCAGCGTAACTTCTGGCGCGTTTAGCTCCGCCCATGTCTGGTGAAGCAATGGTCAAACTCTCCAAACCCAGCTTTTGAATATAATCAATAAATATTCCGGAACTGTAGATATGGTCTACGGGTATATCAAAAAAACCTTGGATTTGATCGGCGTGCAAATCCATTGTCATAACTCGGGTAGTACCGGCGGCCGTAATAAGGTTAGCTACCAATTTTGCTGAGATAGAGGTTCGCGGTTTATCTTTACGATCTTGCCTGGCCCATCCAAAGTAGGGTATCACCAAGGTTATGTTTTGGGCGGAGGCTCGCTGGGCAGCGTCACACATCAAAAGAAGCTCCATTAGGTTATCTGCCGGTGGCAAAGTCGAACCAATCAGGAATACTCGTCCTCCGCGCACTGATTGTTCAAAAGATAGTTCGTATTCACCATCACTGAATTCCAGAAAATGCATGGGGCCTAAAGTATTTCCATAATATTTAGCAATCTCTTTTGATAATTTCAAACTGCTACGTGTGGAAAACAACAACGACTTTTGGTCCATATTTTTTTTTTGAATAGCTCCACAAAAGTACTTTTTTATATTTTCAAACTTGAAAGGGAACAATGCTTAATCCGTTGATTTTTCAAAAAACTTGATCGGGATGTCTTTTTTTAATTCAGACGTGAGAAAAAAACTTTTTATGAATAAGATTACTCCGAAGACAGCTAAGATCAATCCCATGATCTTTCGGATCTTATAAGCTAACTGATCGTTGAATTTATGGTGGAATTTTCCAGCCAAGAGTATTTTGATCAAATCTATGTAAAAAGAAGTAGTCAGGACTATCCCTATATAAAGAATGAATTTACCAGGTTCAGGGTAGGTGGCTGATATGACTAAAACTATTGAAATCCAAAAAACCACTACACCTATATTGATAAAATTCAGCAGAAACCCTTTTAAAATTAAGTGAAGATAATTATTGGCCGGGGGCAGCTCATTTTTAAAATGAAGGCTTCCCTTTGAAAAGGTCATGAACCAGCCGTAGATAAAAATGATAAAACCTCCTAGCTTAAAAAGTGATGGATGATTTTGTATATATTCAGAGATTTCCCAGCTGCTGTAATACGCTAAAGCAATACAAACCACATCAGCCAGCAGGACTCCTAAATCCAGCATGATGGCAGCTTTTGGTCCTTTGAATAAACTGGTCTCGATGAGCATGAAAAATACCGGCCCGATCAAGAACAGGCTCAACATTACTCCAAGAAATATTGCAGATAAAATCAATCCCAGCACGGCATCACGGGTTATAATATTAGGTCAATGTATCAATTGTAGATTCAGTTGTTTTTTTTCCAGGTCAGCTTGGATCACTTTGACGTTAACTTTTTGTCCGAGTTGGTAGCAACGGCCATGTCTTTTTCCCTTTACAGTATGATTATCAGATTCGAAGACGTATGTATCGTCTGTTATGTCACGCAGTCGGATCATGCCGTCGGCGCGGATTGGAAGTAGCTCGATATAAATGCTCCAATCCGTAACTCCTGAAATAATACCTTCAAATATTTCACCGATGAACGCTTTCAAATATTTTACTTGCATAAATTTTATAGATTCTCGTTCGGCTTCGGCGGCTAGACGTTCGCGTTGGCTACAATGTTTACTGTATTCTTCGTAGAGCGTTGTTGGCATTGATTTTCCTCCGAGCAGACGGTTTTGCAATAAACGGTGCGCTATGATATCCGGATATCGACGTATAGGGGAGGTAAAATGAGTATAATAATTGAAACCCAACCCATAATGTCCGATGTTTTGGGTTGAATAAGTCGCTTTACTCATCACACGCATGGCCAAGGTATCTATCAGGTTCTTTTCAGGCTTTCCTCGGACGGCTTCTAGCAAAGCATTCAATGAATGAGTAATTGTTTCTCGGTTTCTTAAATCCAATGTATAACCCAAAGGGTGGATGAACTTCTTCAACAGTTGTAGTTTTTCCGCATCAGGTTCATCATGTATCCGATAGATATATGTGTATTGTGAGGGCTGCCCTTTGTCGTCCAGGCTGACAAATTCCGATACTTTTTTATTGGCCAGCAACATGAATTCTTCTATCAGATGATGGGCTTCATTGGTTTCTTTGAGGTATACCTCGATTGGTAGTCTAGCTTCATCCAATAGGAATTGGACTTCTACTGTATCAAAGCTGATGGCCCCCTTTTTCATGCGCTCCTTTTTCAATATTTTGGCCAGGCTATTCAAGGTAAGGATCTCTTTGGAAAAGTCTCCTTTTTCAGTTTCGATCACTTTTTGAGCTTCTTCATAAGTAAAGCGTCGATCTGAATGGATGACAGTTCGCCCGAACCAACTCTTCAATATTTTGGCTTGATCGTTCATCTCAAAAACTGTCGAAAAAGTAAGTTTCTCTTCATTTGGCCGCAACGAACACAATCCATTGGAGAGGCCTTCCGGTAACATGGGAACTACACGATCTACGAGGTAGACCGAAGTAGCGCGTTCGTAGGCCTCTTTATCTAAGAGTGTATTCTCTTTGACGTAGTGAGACACGTCAGCGATGTGCACCCCTATTTCCCAATGGCCGTTGTCTGATTTTTTAATCGAAAGAGCGTCATCGAAATCTTTAGCATCAAAAGGATCTATGGTAAAAGTAGTGACAGACCTCATATCTCGCCTCTGACGAATTTCTTCTTTTGTAATCTTTGTGTAGATCTGTATAGCTTCGACTTCTTGAGGAAATCGGTAGGGGAGGTTGTATTCCGCTAATATAGCGTGCATCTCTACCTCATGTTGGCCGGAAGTTCCTAATATTTCTATGATCTCTCCTATAGGATTAGTGGATCCTTCGGGCCAATCTATTACGCGCGCAACAACTTTGTCATGGTTTTTTACGTCTTTTAGTTGATCTTTCGGGACGTAGAGGTCTACGTGAATAGAGGGCTTGTTGACCACGATAATGCCTTTTTGGGTTCTAGAAGACAAGTGCAGAGTCCCGACCATATTTTTTTCTTCCCTTTCAAGAACTTCCATCACTTCGCCTTCGAGACGTTTACCCGTCTTTTTTTTATTCGGGAGTATGCTTACTTTGTCTCCTTCCAGAGCATGTCCAGTTTTGTTCCTGGGGATAAAAACTTCTTGATCTGAGTCTTCTAAAGTAACGAAAGCATATCCGCTACTGACGATTTTGATTCTTCCGATCAGTAAGATCGGTTTGGATGTCCTTTGAAACTTCCCCTTAGAGACTTTTTCGAGCTTTCCGTCGGCAACCATATTTCCCAAAATCCGAATGAGGTCTTTATGATCTTTGGGAAAAGCTAAATCCAATCGGGACATGATTTCTCGCCAAGTGAAAGCTTGTGTTGTGTTTTGGTCAAAAAACTTTGATACAAGTCGATTAAGTTTCTGGTTTTGTGCAAATTTTGCATTAAATATGATGTATTTCTTTTCTCGAGGCATGGGCGCTTTTTGGATGGCTGTAAAGATAGTGAAAGCTTATCGAAACAGCTCTCAAAAGTTTTATTCTGCAAATGATATAAAGCTTGAAATGAAAAAGGATTAGTCTTGTAGAGCGTTTTTTCAAAAAATGAAAACATTACATGGGAGAAGATGGTTAAAATGTTTGTAATTAATATATTGTTTCGTATACTTTGAGTGGAAAATAAAAAAATTCGGATCTATGCTCAGAAACACCGCATAAATAAGATTTAGTGAACTATACGTTCTACCAGAAAGAGTGAATTTTTCAAAAGATTAAACATCTTGATCCACTGGGAAGGGATGGAGAAAGATATAAGAAAAATACATCAAAAAGACCAGGGAATAAAAGGCCAAGCTGCTTGCAGTGGAATATCGTTATTCTAACGATAACGCTTTTGAGTCACTGGTATAATCTAAGTGATGTGTAGGGACAGAAGAATTGGTAAAAGATTCCATAGGCTGCATGCGTTTTTGTGGTTTTCGATTGGAAGATCATATCCCATATCATACAACTCTATGTAAATTTCACAATGAAATAGTAGCCAAAAAGGCATATGAGCACTTACTGAAAAAGATCAATAAGGAATTAAAAAGATCAGGCGACAGTTAAAACAAGAGTGATAGTATATACCAGTATTACTGGTGAGATCCTTTACGCCCAAGGGAGCTCCTACCCCCACGCAGTGGGGAATCGGAAAGCTGAGGAGAAAAAGCAAATCAATCAAAAAAAAGAAAGGCTAAAAAAAGAAACTCAATCAAGAGTAGATACTCAAAGAAAATGCCTCAAGAAAATCAGGTAAATCTACTACAAATACAAGAAAATCATAGGAGTGAATAAAAATGGAATAATACTAGAAGTACATAGCGTAGCAACCAATGAGCATGATAGTAGAGGGGTAAAGCTATTAATAAGCAAACTAGGATATAAACCCAGAGAAGTATATTATGCAAACAAAAGTTTGCAAGCTCCAGCCAATGTGTCTTACATTCATAATCGAGGCATCAAAGACCTTATTACAGAAGAAAACCTATAGGAACCGTCCCTTAAGTAGGGATAGCTATATTATTCAACATAATTAGTGAATACTACCCAATGGGTAGTAGAACGTACTTTTAGCAGTATAAAGTGTTGGTTTGGATCAGGCAAGGCTCATTACAAACGATTAGCTCGTGTGCATGCCCAGAATCTTATGGAGATGCTATGGCACATAATTTGCTTCGTGCCTTGGTATAATTATGCGCTGTTCATAACAATATGATATAATTAATTAATTTATAATTAATAGTATTTCGAATACAATATGAAAGACTAAATCTACATCGTCTCCAACGAGGCTTATCTAGGGTATCTGAATAAACCTAATCCACCTTAACACAATAGTATCGAAAAAATATACTGATTTACAAACATTTTACCCCTATTATCTCATGCAACATTCTCAATTAATAGTATTTCGAATACGATATGAAAAGCTAAATTTTCATCGTATCCAACGAAACCTATCTAGGATGGCTAGAATAAACGTAATAAACAATTAACACAATGGTATCAAAGTATAACTATGTAATAGTTAAAGTTATTATCGAATATTTTTAATATCTTTTAATGACTCAAAATTTTAAGAATAACTTTTCAAGTTATATAGTTAATGAGATGCTATATTTTTCAATAACCATCGTTTTACTTCTTCGTAGTCATTCGCTAAGGTGAATGCATTCTTTTCCTTGTCAAGGAGGGCCTTCAAGCATTCAGGTCGGGAAACCTCCTTGTGCAAGGCTTCAGGGATTTTATCAATGAATTTGATAGGGTGGGCCGTTTCAAGAAATATTCCTATGCTTCTTGAATCTTTTGAATCTTGTAAATATTGTTGGAGCCCCATATATCCTACGGCTCCGTGCGGGTCGAGTATATAACCGTATTTTTGTTGGACATCTTTTATGGTGTTCAGGGTCTCTTCATCAGTGAAGGGGTAAGCTGATAGTTTTTTACAGAGTTCCGAAAGGTTCTTTTCATACATCTTCCAGATGCGCGCAAAGTTGCTCGGGTCAGCTACGTCCATTGCGTTAGATAAGGTCGCGTGAGCCTTCTTGGGGCTGTATTCTCCCGTTTTCAAAAATCGAGGCACGGTGTCGTTGATGTTGGTCGCCGCTATAAAATGCTTCACAGGAAGCCCCATTTCCTTGGCCATCATACCCGCACAGAGATTTCCAAAATTACCGCTGGGCACTGAAAAAACCACTTCTTGATTTTTTTCTTTCAGCTGTTGATAAGCGGAAAAATAGTAAAACATCTGAGGCAACCAGCGTGCTACATTGATCGAGTTGGCAGAGGTTAGCGGATACTGCTTTTGTAGATCCTCATCCAGGAAGGCTCTTTTTACCAATCTTTGACAATCATCAAAAGTTCCTAGAATTTCTAGAGCCGTAACGTTGTCCCCTAAAGTGGTGAATTGTTTTTCTTGTAGTAAGCTCACCTTACCTGAAGGGTAGAGGATCACTACTTCTACACCGGCAATCCGATGAAAACCTTGAGCAACAGCTCCCCCCGTATCACCTGAGGTAGCTACGAGCACCGTGATCGGTTCGTTGCTTTCTCTACGAAAGTAACCTAAACATCCGGCCATGAATTTGGCTCCTACGTCTTTGAAAGCTAACGTAGGCCCGTGAAAAAGCTCTAGGGAATAGATTTTGTCATGAATTTTCTGCAAAGGAAAAGGGAAGTGTAACGTTTCCCGTATGATGGATAACAATGCTTCTTCGGGAATAGTGTCTCCGACATATGGTTTAATCGTTTCAAGAGCTATCGTGTGGATGTCATATCGATATAAATGTTTGATCCACTCTTTTGGGAGAAGAGGGATTTTTTCTGAAAAATAGAGACCTTTATCCGGTGCCAATCCTCTGATGACGGCTTGGTCGAAACTGACGCGATGCTTCGGATTTTCCAGACTTTTGTACAGCATGATTATTTTTTTAAGGGGTAGTATAATATATAGATTTTTCCGAAATTTCAGTTCACCAGATGCCTTTTCGATTGACAGACGAAACGTATAGTTTGAGACCATTCCGTTAATGATGGATTAGGGTTATTCAGTATCTTAGACGGCTTCTTTAGAGAACAATGTAAATTTAGTTTTTCACATTATATTCGAAATATTATTGATTATAAATTAATTATACATATTTTTATGGACAGCTCATAATAATGCCAGGGACACGATACAAATTATGCGCTATATCCTCCATAATATGCTAGGCATGCACACGAGCTAATCCTTTATAAGGAATTTTTCCCTGATCCAAACCAACGTTTTATACCGCTATAAAGTACGTTGTACTACCCATCTTGTTTTATTCACTAATTTGTTGAATAATATAKCTACCCTAGCTTAAGACCTGTTCCTATAGACTTCTTCTGTATACGGACTTTGATACCTCGACTATGAAAGTAAGACACGTTGGCTAGTACTTGATAACCTTTTGTCTGCATATACTTCTCTGGGCTATATCCTAGTTTGCTTATTATATCTTTAGCCCTCTACTATCATTCTCATTGGCTGCTACGCTATGGTACTGCAGTATTACTCTATTTTTATACCCCCCCCTATGAGCTTCTTGTATTCGTAGTAAAATTTACCTGATTTCTTGAGCCATTTTTCTTGAGTTCCTACTCCTGATTAGTCTCTTTTTTTAGCCTTGCTTTTCTTTGACTGATTTGCTTTTCCCTCTCATCCTTCCGATTCTCCACTACCTGGGGGTGGTAGGATCTCCATTTGGAGCAAAGGTCCTCACTGTAATACTGGTATCTACTATCACTCCTGTTTTAGCCTGATGCTTTTTAATTCCTTATTGATCTTTTTCAATAAGCGCTCATATGCCTTTTTGGCTACCATTTCATTGCAAAATATACATAGAGTTGTATGATTTGGGATCTGATCTTCCAATCGAAAATCACAAAACGCATGCAACCTATGAAATCTTTTACCAATTTTTCCTTCCCTACATTACTTAGATTATACAAGTAGCTCAAAATCATTATCTTAAATAACAATATTCCACTGTAAGAAGCTTGACTTTTATTCCCTAGCCTTTTTGATATATTTTTCTTATTTCTCTCTCCATCCCTTCCCAGTGAATCAAGATGTTTAATCTTTTGAAAAACCCACTCTTTCTGGTAGAACGTTCCATATATAGTTCACTAAAACTTATTTATTCAGTTCTTCTTAGCATAAATCCGAATTTTTTTATTTTCTACTCAAAGTATACGAAACAATATATTAATTACAAACATTTTAATCTCCTTTTCTCATGCAACGTTCTCGGAATTTGACAAGAGATGTTGCTATTATTGATTCATTTTAAGATTAGCCGCGTATTCTATCCAATTCCGCCATTATTTCTTTGACATGCGCAGCTGAAACTTTGAGCAATTTTTTTTCTTGTTCATTAAGTTTCAGTTCAATAATTTTTTCTACTCCTTTTCGCCCCAAGACTACCGGAACTCCAAGATAGATGTCCGTCATGTCGTATTGTCCTTGCAGCCATGCAGAACAGGGAAGGATGCGTTTGAAATCTTTGACGACAGCTTCTACCATTTGTGCCACAGAGCTTCCGGGAGCATACCAAGCAGAGATGCCCAAAAGTTGGACAATCTCTCCACCTCCTTTTTTTGTACGTTCAATGATTGCGTCGAGTTTTTCTTGAGCAATCAATTCCGTTACTGGAATGCCCCCCACAGTAGTATATCGAGGCAAGGGAACCATAGTATCTCCATGTCCGCCGAGCAATAGGGCCTGTATATCTTGAGGAGAACAATTTAATTCATTAGACAAAAAAGTGCGATAACGGGCTGTATCCAATACTCCGGCCATACCGAAAACACGAGAAGCCTCTACTTGTGCAGTGAGGTAAGCGACATATGTCATCACGTCTAGAGGGTTAGATACGATGATGAATTTCGCATCGGGTGAATGCCGTATTGTTTGTTCGGTAACTGATCGGACGATCTTGGCATTGGAGCCGACCATATCTTCACGTGTCATGCCGGGTTTTCGAGGGGATCCGGAGGTGATGACCACTACTTCAGATCCAGCCGTTTTGGAATAATCATTTGTCACACCAGTTATGCGTGTGTTATATCCGACAACCGGAGCTGCTTGCCAAATATCCAAGGCTTTACCTTCAGCAAGGTTTTCCTTGATATCCAACAGAACGATTTCTTTAACGATATTTTTCTGGGCCAATACATCCGCACAAGTAGCTCCGACATTTCCTGCTCCGACGATTGTTATTTTCATTATGTATAAGTTTTTGATGATTGCTAATATATATTCAAATTAAGACCATTTCGCTAATGATAACTTACATTTATTCAAGCCCCCATATAGGGTTCATTGGATACGATAGAGATTTAGCCTT
The DNA here is from genome assembly GCA_047528255.1 of Flavobacteriales bacterium Tduv. Classification (GTDB taxonomy): domain Bacteria; phylum Bacteroidota; class Bacteroidia; order Flavobacteriales; family Blattabacteriaceae. The sequence goes on from CP180024.1 coordinate 846,920, forward strand.
TTATATTTTATTCGAAATAAAAATTAATTATAAATCAATTAATTATATCTATTTGTTATGAACAGCTCATAATAATTCCAGGGACAAGATATAAATTATGCGCCATAGCCTCCATAAGATGCTGAGTATGCACACAAGCTAATTCTTTGTAAAGACCCTTTCCTGATCCAAAACAACGCTTTATACTGCTATAAGTACGTTCTACTACCCATCGGGGTTTTACTCACTAATTTGTTAAATAACATAGCTATCCTACTTAAGGAACGGTTTTTATAGGCTTTCTTCTGTATACAGTATTTGATGCCTCGACTATGAAAGTAAGACATGTTAGCTGGCATTTGGTAACCTTTGTCTACATATACTTCTCTAGGCTTATATCCTAGTTTGCTTATTAATGGTTTTAACCCTTACTATCACGCTCATTGGCTGCTACGTTATGTACTGCTAGTATCATTCCATTTTTAGTCTCCCCCTATGTGCTTCTTGTATCCGTAGTAGAGTTTTCTGATTTCTTGAGGTATTTTCCTTGAGTCTTTACCCTGATCGATCCTCATTTTTTCCCTTTCTTTTCTTTGACTGATTTTCTTTTGCCCCTCTTCCTTCCGATCCCCACTACGTAGGTAAGAGCTCCTTTTGGAGAAAAAGGATTCACTGTAATACTAGCATCCACTACTATCACTCCTTTTTTAAGTATCACCTGATGCTTTTCTAATTCCTTATTGATATTTTTCAGTAAGCGCTCATAATACCTTTTTGGGTACTATTTCATTACGAATGATGCATAAAGTCGTATAAGCTGGGGTCTGATCTTCCAATTGAAAACCACAAAAGCGCATGCAGCCTATGGAATCTTTTACCAATTCTTCCGTTCCTACATCACTGAGATCATACCAGTGACTCAAAAGAATCATCTTAAATAGCGATATTTTACTGTAAGCAGGTTGCCTTTTATTCCCTAGCTTTTTTGATATATTTTTTTATTTATTTCTCCATCCCTTCCCAGTGGGATCAAGGTATTTAACCTTTTGAAAAACTCACTCCTTTTGATATAACGTTCCATATATAGCTTACCAAATCCTATTTTCGCGATGCTTCTGAGCATAGAGCCGATTTTTTTTATTTTTTACTTCAAATATACGAAATAAGAACGTTGCATGAGAGAATGATGTTAAAATATTTGTAAATAAATATATTGTTTCTTCTATTTGGTGTAGAAAATAAAAAACCGGATCTATGCTCAGAAGCACCGAGCAAATAAGCTTTAGTGGACTATATATGGAATGATATACAAGAAGGAGTGAATTTTTCAAAAGGTTAAAAACCTTGATCCACTAGAAAGTTGATGGAGAAAGAAATAAGAAAAATATATCAAAAAGGCCAGGGAATAAAAGGGTAACCTGCTTACAGTGTAATATCGTTATTTAAGATGATTCTTTTAAGTCACTGGTGTGATCTCAGTGATGTAGAAACTAAAGAATTGGTAAAAGAATTTATAGGCTGCATGCGCTTTTGTGGTTTTCGATTGAAAGATCAAGTCCCAAATTATACGACTCTATGCATCATTCGCAATGAAATAGTAGCCAAAAAGGCATATGAGAACTTACTGAAAAAGATCAATAAGGAATTAGGAAAGCATCAGGCTATACTTAAAAACAGGAGTGATAGTAGATGCTAGTATTACAGTGAGTAATTTTCCTCAAAAAGGAACTCCTACCTACGTAGTAGAGGATCGGAAGAAGAGAGTCAAAAGCAAATTAGTCAAAGAACAGCAAGGGCAAAAAAAGAGACTCAATCAGGGGTAGACACTCAAGGAAAATAGCTCAAAAAAATAAGGTAAACTCTACTACGGATACAAGAAGCACATAGAGAAGGACGCTAAAAATGGAATGATACTAGCAGTACATAGCGTAGCAGCCAATGAGCGTGATAATAAGGGTTAAAACCATTAATAAGCAAACTAGGATATAAACCCAGAGAAGTATATCTAGACAAAGATTACTAAGTGCCAGCCAACGTTTCTTACTTTCATGGTCGAGGCATTAATGCTCATTAGCTGCTACGCTATGTACTGCTAGTATCATTCCATTTTTATCCCCCCTATGTACTTCTTGTATCCGTAGTAGAGTTTATCTGATTTCTTGAGCCATTTTCCTTGAGTATCTACTCCTGATTGAGTCTCTTTTTTCCCTTTCTTTTCTTTGACTGATTTTCTTTTGCCCCTCTTCCTTCCGATCCTCCACTACGTAGGTAGGATCTCCCTTTGGGCAAAGGGAGACTCACTGTAATACTAGCATCTACTATTACCCCTTTTTTAACTATATCCTGACGCTTTTCTAATACCTTATTGATCTTTTTCAGTAAGCTCTCATATGCCTTTTTGGCTACTATTCCATTGCGGAATTTGCATAGATTCGTATAATCTGGGATCTGATCTTCTAATCGAAAGCCAAAAAAGAGCATGCAGCTCAAGGGTTTTTTAACCAAGGCCTTCCGTTCCTACATCACTGAGATCATACCAGTGATTCAAAAGCATCATCGTTAAATAACGATATTCCACTGTAAGCAGATTGCCTTTTATTCCCTGGCCTTTTTGATATATTTTTTTTATTTCTTTTTCCAGACCTTTCCAGTAGATCCAGGTTTTTAACCTTTTGAAAAACTCACTACCTTCTGGTAGAAGATTCTATATATAGTTCACTAAAGCTTATTTGTGCAGTGCTTCTGAGCATAAAGCAGAATTTTTTATTTTTTTTATTTTAAATATAATAAACAATATATTGATTTACAAATATTTTAACATATTTTTGCATACAACGTTCTCTCAACGTTCTCGCTCTATGTATCTGATGGCCATGGAGGGATATGATCTGAACGAAGCTCTGGTTTTTTGAATCGGGATACAAAAAACGGCGGATAATTATTGCTCCTCTGAATTTTTATCTACGTCCCCCGATTCGTCCAGCCGTATCTCTAATATTGAGAACGTTGCATGGGATAAGGCGGTTAAAATATTTATAAATCAATATATTATTTCGTTTATTTGTAGTAGAAAATAAAAGATTCAGATCTATGATCAGAAGCACCGAACAAATAAGCTTTAGTGAACTATATACGGAACTTTTTACCAAAAGGAGTGACTTTTTCAAAAGGTTAAAAACCTTGAGCCACTGAGAAGGTATGGAGAAAGAAATAAAAAAAACATATCAAAAAAACTAGGGAATAAAAAATAACCAGCTTACAGTGAAATATCGTTATTTACGATGATGCGAGAACGTTGCATGAGAGAAGAAGTTTAAAATAATTATTAAATTAATATATTGTTTCGTATATTTGGAGTAGAAAATAAAAAAATTCGGATCTATCTTCAGAAGAACCACATAAATAAGATTTAGTGACCTATATATACAACGTTCTACCAAAAGGAATGAGTTTTTCAAAAGGTTAAACACCTGAATCCACTAGAAAAGGATGGAGAAAGAAATAAGAAAATATATCAAAAAGGCTAGGGAATAAAAGGTTAACCTGCTTATAGTGAAATATCCTTATTTAGGATGATGACTTTTGAGTCACTGGAATGATATCAATATATAAGAACAAAAAATTGGTGAAAGAATCCTTGAGCTGCGTGCGCTTTTTTGGTTTTCGATTGGAAAATCAGATCCCATATCATACGAATCTATGTAAAGTTCGTAATAAAATAGTGGCCAAAAAGACATAGCGAGAGCTTACTGAAAAAATTAATAAGGGATTAGAAGATCATTAGGCTATAATTAAAACAGAAGTTATATGTATAGAAGCGTCCTTAAGCTAGGATGGCTATATTATATTCAATAAATTAGTGAATAAACCCGATGGGGAGTAAAACATACTTATATAGCAGTATAAATATTTGGTTTGGATCAGGTAGTAAGGCTCCTCACAAAGGATTATCTCTATGCATAGCTTCTTATGGACACTATAGGCATAATTTCTATGGGGCCCTGGAATCATTATGAACTGTTCATAAAAATGGACATAAAAATAGATATGATTAATTTAGTTTATAATAAATAGTATTTTGAATACAATGTGAAACAATAAAAACAATGGGCTCAACCCAATATTTTTACAGGTCTCACATTCATTTTTTTTTGATTATGACATTTTAAAAATAGTTAGCGCGTGAAGCTTTGGCAAAAAGATTTTCAGCTCAATAACGAGATTGAGCGTTTTACTGTAGGAAAGGATCGTGAGCTTGATCTGTTGTTGGCTCCGCATGACGTAGTCGGTACTTTAGCTCACATCAATATGCTCGAGAGTATAGGCCTTTTGGATAGGGAAGAATTGCCTCTTTTGGTCAACGCTTTACGCGAGATACATGCCGAGATCATGGCGGGAAATTTTCGGATAGAGAAGGGCGTAGAGGATGTTCATTCTCAAGTTGAGCTTCTTTTGACGCAGCGTTTGGGCGAACTGGGGAAAAAGATTCACAGCGGTCGGTCGCGTAACGATCAGGTTTTGGTTGATCTGAAACTTTTCATTCGTGCAGAGATACGAGACATCGTGGATTTTGTACAGGTTCTTTTTGATTCTTTGATCCTTCTCAGCGAGCGTTATAAAGACGTTTTGATCCCAGGGTATACTCATTATCAGATAGCCATGCCTTCATCTTTTGGCCTTTGGTTTGCCGCTTATGCGGAGAGTCTAGTGGATGATTTGTTGCTGTTACAAACAGCTTACCACATCGTGAATAAAAATCCCTTAGGCTCAGCGGCGGGTTATGGGTCTTCATTTCCTTTGGCTCGTCGTATGACGACGGAACTTCTCGGCTTTGAAGATCTGAATTATAATGTGGTCTATGCTCAGATGGGGCGCGGCAAAACGGAACGTATCGTTTCCGAAGCTTTGGCTGCTGTGGCTGCCACTTTGAGCAAGCTTTCGCAGGATGTTTGCTTGTACATAAGTCAAAATTTCGGTTTTATCAGTTTTCCGGATCATCTAACGACGGGGTCGAGCATTATGCCTCACAAGAAAAATCCTGATGTTTTCGAGTTGATTCGAGCTCACTGCAATCGAATGATGGCTTTGCCTAATGAAATTGCTTTGATCACGACCAATTTGTCTTCCGGCTATCACCGGGATTTGCAGCTGATCAAAGAGAGTTTTTTACCTGTATTCGATCAATTGAAGAACTGTTTGGGTATTACCCGGTATATGCTTGAATATATCGAGGTGAAAAATGATGTCCTACAGGATAAAAAATACCGTTACATCTTCAGTGTGGAGGTGGTTAACGGGCTTGTGAAAGAGGGTATGTCATTCAGAGACGCTTATAAAAAGGTAGGGATGGATATTCAGCAAGATCGTTTTGAGCCTTTGACGAGAGTGGAGCACTCGCATGAGGGGAGCATAGGCAATCTTTGTAATGAAAACATCAAAGAAATGATGGAACGAACGTTGCAATCTTTTTGCTTTAGTAATGCTAAGGGAGCTATTAACCGATTGTTGGGAAAGAAAGTTGGCGATTAATACAATATTTGAACAAATTCCATCGAAGAGATGGAATTTATATTATATAGTAAACCTATATTTATATGGACCCTAAAGAACTTGTAATCCAAAAGATCAAACAAAAGGGAGGCTGGGTCAATGCTCATGCTCATTTGGACAGAGCTTATACGCTCAAAGAAGACAATTTTAATTATGCTTATTCTTATCTCAAAGAAAAGTGGTATCTCGTAGATGAGATGAAACGTTTGGCTATGGTGGATGACATTTATGCGCGTATGGCCAAAGCAGTGGAGTATTTTCTCGAGCAGGGGACACAAGCTGTCTGTACTTTTATTGATGTGGATGAGGTAATTGAAGATCGTGCTCTCAAGGCTGCCCAGAAACTTCGGGATATTTATGGAAAAGATCTTCATATACGTTTTTCCAATCAAGTCCTCAAAGGGGTATTGGAGCCACAGGCTCGCTATTGGTTTGATATGTCAGTGGAGTTTGTCGATATCATCGGAGGGTTGCCGGCCAAGGATCTCGGTAAGGAAAGCCACCATCTGGATGTTTTGTTGAACACGGCCAAAACTCATGGAAAACTTGTACACGTTCATGTCGACCAATTCAATACTAATGAGGAGTGTGAGACGGAAAAATTGGCTCAAAAAACGATCGAGCACGGCATGCAAGGAAGGGTGGTTGCCATACATAGTATATCTCTGGCGGCTCATCCTAAAAAATATCGTCATAAGGTGTACGAATTGATGAAGAAGGCTGATTTGATGGTTATTTCTTGCCCTACAGCTTGGATCGATCACAATCGTACAGAGTATTTGGCTCCCAGTCATAATTCCATCACTCCAGTGGATGAAATGGTTCCTGCTGGGCTCACCGTGGCTTTCGGTACGGATAATATTTGTGACATTTACAAGCCTTTTTCTGATGGTGATCTATGGACCGAGTTGCGTGTGATGCTCGAGGCTTGTCATTACTATGATGTAGATAGCTTGGCCGAAATCGCCACTGAAAACGGATTGCGGGCGCTGGGTATATGAGCTTAATTTTGAGACCATTGTGTTAAGGTGAATTACGTTTATTCAACCATCCTAGATGAGATTCGTTGTATAGTATGTAGATTTAATCTTTCACATTGTATTCGAAATACTATTAAGTATAAATAAATTAATTACATTTTTTTATGAACAGCGCATAATGATCCCAGGGGAATGATACGAGATCATTGTGCTAATTGTGAGAATGTTGCATGGGATAAGTAAATATAAAATATATGTAAATCAATATATTATTTCGTCTATTTGAAGTAGAAAATAAAAAAATTCAATTCTATACTCAGAAGCACCGCACAAATAAGATTTAGTTACCTATATATGGAACATTCCACCAGAAGAAGTGATTTTTTTTAAAGGTTAAACACCCCTTGATCTACTGGGAAGGGATGGAGAAAGAAATAAGAAAAATATATTAAAAGGGATAGAGAATAAAAGAACAACCTGCTTACAGTGAAATATCGTTATTTACGATGATGCTTTTGAGTCACTGGTTTGATCTCAGTGATATAGGAACGGAAGAATTAGTGAAAGAATCTTGAGTTGTATGCATTTTTTGCTTTTCGATTGGAAAATAATACCCTAGATCATACGACTCTATACAGATTTCGCAATGAAATAGTAGTCAAAATGGAATATGAGCGCTTACTGAAAAAGATCAATAAGGAATTAAAAATGCATCAGGCGATAGTTAAAACAAGAGTGATAATAGATTCCAGTATTACAGTGAGGCCCTTTAATCATAAGGAAGATCCTACCTACGTAGTGGAAAATCAGAAGAAAAAGAGGAAAAAGCAAATCAGTCAAAGAAAAGCAAGGGTAAAAGAAGCTCAATAAGGAGTAGACACTCAAAGAGAATAGCTCAAGAAATCAAATAAACTCTACTACGGATACAAGAAATACATAACGTATCAGCTAATGAGGATGATAGTAGAAGGCTAAAGCCATTAATAAAAAAACTAGGATACAAGTACAGAGAAGTATATACAGATAAAGCTACCAAGCTCCGGACAACCTGTCTCAACTGTTCATAACAGAAGAAAGCCTATAGGGGAAACCGTCCCTTAAGTAGGGTAGCTATATTATTCAATAAATTAGTCAGTAAACCCCGATCGGTAGTAGAATGTGCTTTTGGCTGTGTAAAGCGTTGGTTTGTATCAAGAAATGCTCGTTACAAAGGATTAGCTCGTCTGCATGTCCAGCCTTTTATGGAGGTTATGGCAACCTGTATCGTTCCCTCTAGAATCATTATGTGCTATTTATAAAAATATAATGTAATTAATTAATTTATAATCAATAGTATTTCGAATACGATATGAAAGACTAAATATCCATCCTTCTCCAATGAAGACCATCATAAGAAGGCTGAATAACGTATTCCACTATTAACACAATGGTCTCGATTCTTGTAATATTCTAAAATGATGACGTTGTCCTTGTTTTATTTGATGGATCGAGTGCGCATAGTTAAATACTTTAGATGTAAGGAATGGCTATTTATTCAACAGCTGGTTCGATCTGTGAGTTTATAGTAAAAAAAGAATCGACGAACTCGTATTTATCAAAGACCTGTAGGTCTTCTATGCCTTCTCCCAAACCGATATATTTCACAGGAATATTGAATTGATCGGAAATTCCCAGAACCACTCCCCCTTTGGCTGTACCGTCGAGCTTGGTCACTGTCATAGAAGTAACCTCAGTAGCTGCAGTAAACTTCTTAGCTTGTTCAAAAGCATTCTGTCCGGTTGCCCCATCTAAAACAAGCATGACTTCATGTGGTGCGTCGGGAATAACCTTTTCCATGACATGCTTGATTTTGGAAAGTTCTTTCATCAGATTGATCTTGTTGTGAAGCCTCCCTGCAGTGTCTATCAGTACAAGATCTAAGTTTTTGGCCTTAGCTGATTGTAAGGTATCGAAAGCTACCGAAGCAGGATCGGATCCCATAGATCGTTTGACGATGGAAACATCGGACCGCTCGGCCCAAACGGTCAACTGCTCAATGGCTGCCGCACGAAAAGTATCGGCTGCTCCGATAACGACGCTAAGCCCTCGTCTTTTGAATTGATGGGCCAATTTACCGATGGTAGTAGTTTTCCCCACGCCATTGACTCCTACGACCATGATTACATAAGGAGACTGCTGCGCGCCAGGTATCAAGAGTTCCTCTTGAGGGATTCTCTCAACCGAATCTTGCAAAAGGAATATAATTTCTTCACGAAGTATATCGTGGAGTTCTTCGGTATTGATATACTTCTCTCGGGACACTCTATTTTCGATATTTTTAAGGATTTTCAAAGTGGTTTTCACACCGACATCCGAAGATATAAGAGCTTCTTCGAGATGATCAAGGACTTCATCATCTACTTTGGACTTTCCTTTTATAGCTCGATTGATCTTGGAAAAAAAAGAAACTTTAGTCTTTTCAAGTCCTTTGCATAAGACATCTTTTTTTTTGGAGGAAAATATTTTTTTAAACCAACGCATTGAGAACTTTGCGTTAAGACGGAATATGTTTAATCAAAGATCTAGAAAGCTCTTTTTTGAAGAAGATCTATATTTAGTATTTTCCCTCTTGACTAAGAAATTATTGATTATAAATAATATAAATATATGTTTGTTTACAAACATCAGATAATCATATCATCAGAATGATACAGATTATGTGCCATAGCATCCATTAGATGCTGTTCATGTACCCGAGCTAATCCTTAATATGTTCTACCAGCTAGAGGGGGAGTACTCACTATATTACTGAATTAATATATATAATTCCTAATTAAGGGACGGTTCTTATAGGTCTTTTTATGTAAGCGGCCTTTTCATGGGTATCGTGTTGATTGGCTAGTGAGCTTTATACTGCTCGAATTATCCCCCATTTGGTCACTTTTTTATGTGTTTTTTATCATAGTAGAGTTTCCCTCCTTTTTTAAGTCATTTTCCTTCTTTATCTAGTCTTGATTGAATCTATTTTTTTGTTTTTTCTTTTTTTTTGATTGATTTTCTCTTGATATCGTTCCTCCTTCTTTACAATCTTCTACAAATAGGTAGAAAGGTATCTCGGGTTAAATTGACTCTCTGTTATGGAAGTATATACTATCACCTCTTTTTTCACTATGACCTGATCCATCTCTAATTCCTTGTTGATTTTCTTGAGTATGCTATCATAGCCTTATTTCGATACTATTTCATTGTGAAATCTGCATAGAATCGTGTGATCTGGGGTATGATCTTCCAATCTAAAAAAAAAAGTTCATGCAGCACAAGTATTCTTTCACCAATTCTTCCCTTCCTATCTCACCAAGATCATAGGAATAATTCAAAAGCATCATCTTAAATAACGATATTTCACTGTAGGCCGTTTTTTTAATTCCCTGGCTCTTTTGATAAATTTTTATTATTTCTTTCTCCAGTCTTTCCAAGTGGATCAAAATGTTCAACCTCTTTAAAATTTACCCGTTCTAGTATAACGCTCCATACATAGTTCACTAAAGCTTCTTTTTACGGTGCTTCTGAGCATAGAGTTGAAATCCTTTTTTTATTTTCTACCCCAAGTAGACGAAAAAATATATTCATTTACAAAATATTTTAAAAATACGTCTCTCCTGCTACATTCTCGTAGCTTAGATTAAATAGCCTATCAAATAACATATGAACCGGCTTTCTTTCATTAAGGAAGTATATCTCTCCCTATTTTTCAATCACTTTTGGGAGATTAACTCTTCGACTTTGTCAGCATTTACTATTCTTTCTTCAAAAACGTAAGCTCCTGTTTTGGGAGACTTAATCATCCGAACTACCTTAGTCATTCTTTTAGAAGCTCCTGTCTGTAGGGTAGCTACGGTTTTCTTTGCCATAACTCACTTTATTTATTTGATCTCTTTATGGACGGTATATTTTTTCAAAATGGGGTTGAATTTCTTCAATTCTATTCGTCCAGGCGTATTTTTCTTGTTTTTCATAGTGATATAACGAGACATTCCTTGCATACCTTTTTCCTTATGCTCGGTGCATTCTAGAATGACCTGTACTCTATTTCCTTTTTTTGCCATATTTTTTTAGATTATTTGGTCTTTTCGATTTGTTTGAGAGCTTCAAAGCCTTTTCTATTCCTATCTTATTAATAATCTTTACACCTGCTGCGGAAACCCTAAGTGTAATCCAGCTCTCTTCTGTAGGAAGGTAAAAACGCCTTTTGGATAGATTGATGTTAAAACGACGCTTAGTCTTATTATTGGCATGAGAAACCTTATTTCCCACCATAGGTCTTTTTCCTGTGATCTTACAAACTCTCGACATCGTTTTTCAATTTGGAATACGAAGGCAAATTAACGTATATTTTTCTTTTTCATAGAATATGGTCGCTCAACATTCTTCAAATAATTTTAATTTCCAGTATTTTTCAATCCTCTAAATAGCCTTCCAACAGATCATTTTCTTTCACCAGCCCAACTCCGGCTGGATTTTCCCGTAAAAATCAGATCGCAGCTCTTCAAAGAAAAGTATTGAAACCATTGTGTTAAGGTGAATTACGGTTATTCAACCTCCAAGAATGTTGCATGGAAGAAGGAGGCTAAAATATTTGTAAATCAATATATTGTTTCCTCTATTTGAGGTAGAAAATAAAAAAATACGGCTATATACTCGGAAGCACCGCACAAGTAAGCTTTAGTGAACTATATATGCAACGTTCTACCAGAAGGAGTGATTTTTTTAAATTTAAGACCTTGATCCACTGGGAAGTGATGGAAAAAAATAAGGAAAATATATCAAAAAGGCCAAGGAATAAAATTCCACATGCTACAGTGGAATATCGTTATCTAACGATGACTCGAGACTATTGTGTTAATAGTGGATTACGTTTATTTAACCATCCTAGATGGCTCGTTAGATAAAATGTACATTTAGTCTTTCACATTGAATTCGAAATACTATTGATTATAAATTAATTAATTATATCTATTGTTGTGAACAAAGAATAATAAATCCAGGAGCACGGTACAAATTATGCGCTATAACCTAAATAAGATGCTGGGCATGCAAACGATCTAATCCTTTGTAACGAACCTTGCCTGACTCCAAATCAACGCTTCATACTGCCAAAAATATGTTCTACTATCCATCGGGTGTTACTCATTAATTTGTTGAATAATATAGCACCCTACTTAAGGGCCGGTTCCTATAGGCTTTTTTCTGTATACGGTCTTTTATGCCTCGACTATGAAAGTAAGACACGTTGGCTGACACTTGGTAACCTTTGTCTGCATATACTTCTCTGGATTTATATCTTAATTTGCTTATTAATAGATTTATCCTCTACTATCATGATCATTGGCTGCTACGCTATGTAGCAGCTAATATCATTCCATTTTTATCCCCCCCTCTATAGATCTTGTATCCGTAGTAGAGTTCACCTGATTTCTTGAACCATTTTCCTTGAGTGTCTACTCCTGATTGAGTCTCTTTTTTTRCCCTTGCTTTNCTTTGACTGATTTKCTTTTTCCCNTCTTYCTYCNGATCYTYCACTMCGTAGRTAGNGAGMKCYCTTTGGAGNAANGGGACTCACTGTRATACKGKCMTCTACTATCACTYCTRTTTTAACTATYRYCTGATKCTTTTCTAATTCCTTATTGATCTTTTTCAGTAWGNGCTSATATGMYTTTTTGKCTACTATTTCATTKCGAAATYTGCATARAGTCGTATGATCTGGGATCTGATYTTCCAATCGRAAAYMACAAAAGCGCATGCAGATYAAGNGMTMTTTCRMCAATTYTTCCGYTCCTACATCACTGMKATCATAYCARTGAATCAAAAGCATCATCTTAAATAACGATATTCCACTGTAAGCAGGTTGGCCTTTTATTCCCTGACCTTTTTGATATATTTTTCTTATTCCTTTTTCCATACACTTCCCAGTGGATCAAGGTTTTTAACTTTTTGAAAAACTCACTCCTTCTGGTAGAACGTTCCATATATAGTTCACTAAAACTTATTTGTTCGGTGCTTCTAAGCATAGATCCGAATTTTTTATTTTATACTCCAAATATAAAAAAAATATATTGATTTATAAATATTTTAAACTCCTTCTCCCATGCTACATTCTCTATTTTTTGAGTAACTGGTATGATCTCAGTGATGTAGGAGCGGAAGAATTGCTGAAATATCCTTGATCTTCATGCGCTTTTGTAGTTTTCGATTGGAAGATCAGATACAGATCATACTATTCTATGCATATTTCACAATGAAATAGTAGCCAAAAAAGCATATGAGCGCTTACTGAAAAAGATCAATAAGGAATTAGAAAAGAATCAGGCGATAGTTAAAACAGGAGTGATAGTAGATGCCAGTATTACAGTGAGCCCCTTTGCTCCCAAGTGAGCTCCTACTTACGTAGTGGAGGATCGGAGGAAGAGGGGAAAAAGAAAATCAGTCAAAGAAATCAAGGGTAAAAAAAGAGACTCAATTAGGAGTAGACACTCAAGAAAAATTGCTCAAAAAATCAGGTAAACTTTACTACGGATACAAGAGGTACATAGGGGTGGATAAAAATGAAATGATACTAGCTGTACATAGCGTAGCAGCCAATGAGCATGATAGTAGAGGGCTAAATCCATTAATAAGAAAACTAGGATATAAATCCATAGAAGTATATGCAGAAAAAGGTTACCAAGTTTCAGCCAACGTGTCTTACTTTCATAATGGAGGCATCAAAGACCGTATACAGAAGAAGCTTATAGGAACCGTCCCTTAAGTAGGGGAGCTATATTATTCAATAAATTAGTGAGTAAAACCCAATGGGTAGTAGAACGTATTTTGGCAATAAAAAGAGTTGGTTTGGATCAGGCAGGCTCGTTACAAAGGGTTAGCTCATGTTCATACCCAGCATCTTATGGAGGCTATGGCTCATAATTTATATCGTGCCCCTGGTATTATTATGCGCTGTTCATAAAACAGACATAATTAATTAATTTATAATTAATAGTATTTTGAATATACTGTGAAAAACTAAATCTACATCGTTCTCTAACGAGAACCTCTCTAGGAGACTAAATAAACGTAATCCACTATTAATATAATTGTCTCGAAATAATATATTGATTTACAAATATTTTACCCCACATTATCTCATCCAACGTTCTCACATCTTGATTTTTTTCGTATGCTGTCATTGGAAGATTGGTGTTTTACAGTCGGCAAGATTGGAATATATTTGCACCCGTCTAACGGATGATACTAAATTGAAAATGGAATTTATAAAGTCTCTAACGAGTTGTTTCATGATATTGTTCAGTATCATAGATATTGTAGGAAATACACCTATTATAATGAATTTTAAATCAAGGGGAAGCATTATAGATTCTAAGAAAATAGTACTGGTGGCGTTAGGGATTTTTTTGTCTTTTTTGTTTTTGGGTCAATCTATATTCGATATCATCGGAATCGATGTGAATTCTTTTTCAGTAGCAGGTTCGATTGTTTTGTTTTTTATAGCTTTAGAATTGATATTAGGTATAGAAATTCATAGATCGGGAGAGGATGTTCAGCCTTCTATAGTCCCCATTGCTTTTCCTCTCATTGCAGGTCCTGGGGCTTTGACTGCATTGATCTCATTGCGCACTGCTTATGATATTGAGGTTATTATTTTGGCTTTGCTGTTGAATATGTTGGTAGCTTATTTTGTTATTGGGAGGTCTGATGTCATCACAAAAAAAATAGGTCAAGTCGGGTTGAACGTAGTGAAGAAAGTATTCGGAATCGTTTTGCTGGCTTTTGCCGTGAAGCTTTTTGCAGCCAATGCTTATGAACTGTTCAAACCGAATCAATGAAAGTATTGTTATACATTGTATTAGTGGGATTTGTCCTTTTATTGGCAGGTCATTTCTATTTGATGTTTTTGGGAACCGATTCAGATGCGAATCGGAGTTGTTATCTCATAGGCGTCTGTAGCGCTTTGTGTGGTATTCTGTTGGTGACAATGTATTTATTTCTTGGGAGTATCCGTAAAAAATACTGCAACCGAGACTAATCAAGAAGCCTATTGATCGTGCTTTTTATCGATCAAGAAGCAAATAATTTTTTCACGGTCGCGTTTATTTTATCAAAAGGCTCAAGCTTTTTCCTGTGTAGATGAAGATGATTTGATATGAGTTATCCTTATTTTTTTGAGGATATTTTTATTCAATCGATAGACAGCTCTCAGCAATCGTTTTATACGATGAGACCATTGTCTTAATGATGGATTACTTTTATTCAGCCATCCTATATGGCTCGTTGGAAAACGATCAAGATTTAGTTTTGCACATCGTATTCGAAATACTATTGATTATAAATTAATTAATTATATCTATTTTTATGAACAGCACATAATGATCCCAGAGGAACGATACAAATTATAACCATATCCTCCATAAGATGCTGGGCATGCATACGAGCTGAGAGAATGCTGCATGAGATAAGGAGGTTAAAATATTTGTAATATTAATATATTTTTTTCGTATATACTGGAGTAGAAAATAAAAAATCGGCTCTATGCTCAGAAGCATTGCACAAATAATCTTTAGTTAACTATGTATGGAATATTCTACCAGAAGGAGTTAGTTTTTTAAGGTTAAAAACCTTTATCTACGTGGAATATCGTTATTTAACGATAATACTTTTTAGGCACTGGTATGATCTCAGTGATGTAGGAACAGAAGAATTGGTGAAAGAACCTTGAGCTGCATGATCTTTTGTTGTTTCCGATTGGAAGATCAGATCCCAGATTATATAACTCTATACAGATTTCGCAATGAAATAGTAGCCAAAAAGACATATTAGCGCTTACTGAAAAAGATCAATAAGGAATTAGAAAAGCATCAGGCGATAGTAAAATAGGAGTGATAGTGGATATCAGTATTACAGTGAGTTTCTTTGCTCTCAACGGAGCTCCTAGCCTACCTACGTAGGGGGGGGGAGAATTGAAAGGAGAGAGGAAAAAGCAAATCAGTTAAAGAAAAGCTAGGGCAAAAAAGAGACTCAATCAGGAGTAGAAACTCAAGGAAAATGGCTCAAAAAATAAGGTGAACTCTACTACGGATATAAGAAGCACATAGGGGGGGTATAAAAATGGAATGATACTAGCGGTACATAGCGTAGTAGCTAATGAGTGTTATAGTAGGTGGCTAAATCCATTAATAAGAAAACCAGGATATAAAACCAATAGAAGTGAAAACGTTGCATGGGAGAAGGAGGTTAAAATGTTTGTAAATAAATATATTGTTTCGGATATTTTGGAATAGAAAATAAAAAAAATTAAAATCTATGCTCAGAAGCACTGCACAAATAAGATTTACTAAACTATATATGAAGTTCTATCGGAAGGATTGAGTTTTTCAAAAGGTTAAACACCTTGATCCACTGGGAAGTGGATGGAAAAAGAAATAATAAAAATATATAAAAAAGCCAGGGAATAAAAGTCCAATCTGCTTATAGTGAAATATCCTTATTTAAGAATGATGACTTTTGAGTCACTGCTATGATCTCAGTGATCTAGAAACGGAAGAATTGGTGAAATAACCCTTGAGCTGCATACGCTTTTGTGTTTTTCGATTGGAAAATAAGATCCAAGATTATACGACTCTATGCATCATTCGAAATGAAATAGTAGCCAAAAAGGCATATAAGCCTTACTGAAAAAGATCAACAAGGAATTAGAAAACATCAGGCTATAGTTAAAATAGGAGTCATGGTAGATGCCAGTATTACAGTGAGGCCCTTTGCTCCCAAGGGCTCTTCTACCTACGTAGTGGAGGATCGGAAGGAAGAAGGGAAAAAAGCAAATCAGTCAAAGAAAAGCAAGGGTAAAAAAGAGACTTAATGAGGAGTAGCTACTCAATAAAAATAGCTCAAGAAATCAGATAAAATCTACTATGGATACAAAAAACGAGACCATTGTGTTAATTGTGGCTTACGTTTATTCAGCCTCCTAGATGAGATTCGTTAGCTAAAATGTAGATTTTAGTCTTTCATATTGTATTCGAAAACACTTATAATAAGATTAATTAATTATATCTGTTTTTATTGACAGCTCATAATAATTCCACGGGAACGATACAAATTATGCGCCATAGCCTCCATAAGATGCTGGGCATGCACCCGAGCTAATCCTTTGTAACGATCCTTTCCTGATCCAAACCGACGATTTATACTACCAAAAATACGTTCTACTACCCATCCGGTTTTACTCACTAATTTCTTGAATAATATAAATATGCCTACTTAAGAGCCGGTTTCTATAGGTTTTCTTCTGTATACGGTCTTTGATGCTTCGACTATGAAAGTAAGACATGTTGGTTGATACTTGGTACCTTTGTCTGCATATACTTCTCTGGATTTATATCCTAGTTTGCTTATTAATGGCTTTATCTCTCTACTATCATGCTCATTGGCGGCTACGCTATGTACAGCTAGTATCATTCCATTTTTATACCCCCCCCCTATGTGCTTCTTGTATCCGTAGTAGAGTTTACCTGATTTCTTGAACCATTTTCCTTGAGTTCCTACTCCTGATCAAGTCTCTTTTTTTACCCTTTCTTTTCTTTAACTGATTTGTTTTTTCCCTCTTCCTTCCGATCCTCCACTACAGAGATAGGATCTCTCTTTGGAGCAAAGGCCCTCACTGTAATACTGGCATCTACTATCACTCCTTTTTTAATTATCGCCTGATGATTTTCTAATTCCTTATTGATCTTTTTCAGTAAGGTTTATATGCCATTTTGGCTACTATTTCATTGCGAAATCTGCATAGAATCGTATGATCTGGGATTTGATATTCCAATCGAAAACTACAAAAGAGCATGCAGATCAAGGATATTTCGCCAATCCTTCCTCTCCTACATCACTGAGATCATATCAGTGACTCAAAAGCATCATCTTAAATAACGATATTCCAATGTAAGCAGGTTGCCCTTTTATTCCCTGACCTTTTTGATATATTTTTCTTATTCCTTTTTCCATTCACTTCCGAGTGGATCAAAGTGTCTAACCTTTTAAAAACTCAAGCCTTCTGGTAGAAGATTCCATATATAGTTTACTAAAGCTTATTTGTGCGGTGCTTCTTAGCATAGAGCTGAATTTTTCATTTTATACTCCAAATATACAAAACAATATATTGATTTACAAATATTTTAAACTCCTTCATCCATGCAACATTCTCAAAGCACATAGGAATGGATAAAAATGGAATGATACTATAGTTCATAGCATAGCAGCCAATGAACATGATAGTAGAGGGCTAAAGCGATTAATAAGCAAAATAGGTTATAAACCAGAGAAGTATATGCGAACATAGTTTACCACGTGCCAGCCAACGTTTCTTATTTTCATAATCGAGGCATCAAAGATCATATAGAGAAGAAAGCCTATAGGGCACTGTAGCTTAAATAGGATAGGTATATTATTCAACATAATTAGTGAGTAAAACCCGATGGGTACTAGAACGTACTTTTGGTAGTATAAAGGGGTGGTTTGGATCAGGAAAGGCCCGTTACAAAAGAATTAGCTCGCGTGCATGTTCAGCATCTTATGGATGCTATGGCTCATAATTTGTATCGTTCCCCTGACATTATTATGCATTGTCCATAAAAAAAATATAATTAATTTATAATCAATAGTTTTCGAATACAATGTGAAAAGCTAAATCTAGATCGTTCTCTAATCGAAGTCATCTAGGATGCCTGAATAAATATAATCCATAATTAACAAAATGGTCTCAGATATAAAAACCCCTTCTTTTGGCCTGATTTCAATCTTATTTTTCTTACATGAATCGTTTCATCATAGTCTCGCTTACTCCCGTACTGGAAAATCCTCCATCGTGATAAAGATTTTGCATTGTCACCTTCTTGGTCAAATCGGAAAAAAGCGTGATCACATATTCCGCACAATCTTGAGCTGAAGCATTACCCAACGGAGAAAGCTCCTCAGCATAATTCAAAAATCCGTCAAAACCTTTAATCCCTTTCCCGGCTGTAGTAAAGGTAGGCGACTGAGAAACGGTATTCACGCGCACTTTGCGCTTCAAACCCCAATGATAGCCGAAGCTACGGGCGACACTCTCAAGATAAGCTTTGTGATCGGACATGTCGTTATAGTCCGGAAAACTCCGTTGTCCAGCGATATAAGTAAGAGCCACGATAGAACCCCACTCATCTATAGCATCCTTGTCCCACGCGGCTTTCATCACTTTGTGAAAAGACACGGCAGAAACATCCCAACCCTTTTGCAACCAATCATAGTTGAGATCCGTATAATGACGGCCCTTTCGCACATTGACGGACATTCCTATCGAATGTAATATAAAGTCGATCTTCCCGACGAAATGCTTTAAAGATTCATCAAAAAGTTTTTCGAGATCTTCCATGGAAGTAGCGTCTGCAGAGATTACTACCGACTGAGTTTTCTTCGCCAGTTGATCAATCTTGCCCATCTTTAAAGCTATGGGAGCATTGCTCAGAACAAAAGAGGAGCCTTGTTGATATGCATATTCAGCTACCTTCCAAGCAATCGAATTTTCATCCAACGCTCCGAAGATGATGCCTTTCTTTCCTTTTAATAACTGATAAGACATAACGAAAATTTTGCCCTAAAGATAGATATGTTTGGGAAAAATGATCTCCCTATCATTACAAACAACGATACACTTCTCATTCCCATTCAAGACCATTCTGTTAAGATGGATTACGTTTATTCATCCTCCTAGAGAGTCTTTGTTGGAGAAGATGTAGATTTAGTTTTTTAGATCGTATTTGAAATACTCTTGATTATAAATTAATTAATTATATCTATCTATTATGAATAGCGAACAATGAAGCCAGCAGAACGATACAAATTATTTGACATAGTCTACATAAGAATGCATACGGGCTAATCCTCTGTAATGAGCCTTGACTGATCCAAACCAACGTTTTGAAAAGGTTGCATGAGAGAAGTAAGTTAAAATATTTGTAAATCAATATCTTATTTCGTCTATTTGTAGTAGAAAATAAAAAAATTCGACTCTATGTTCAGAATCCTCTCGCTAATAAGCTTTAGTGGGCTATATATGGAACGTTCTAGCAGAACGTAGTGAGTTGTTCAAAAGTTTAACACCTTGATTCACTTGTAAGAAATGGAAAAAGAAATAAGAAGAATATATTAAAAAGGCCAGCGAATAAAAGGCCAACCCTGCTTACAATAGAATATCGTTATTTAACGATAACGCTTTTGAGTCACTGCTATGATCTCAGTGATGTAGGAGCGGAAGAATTGGTGAAATATCCTTGAGCTGCATGTGCTTTTGTGATTTTTGATTGAAAGATCAGATCCCAGATCATACGACCCTATGCAGATTCCGCAATGAAATAGTAGCCAAAAATACATATGAGTGCTTACTGCAAAAAGATCAATAAGGAATTAGAAAAGCATTAGAATATATTTAAAACAGGAGTGATATTAGATTCCAGTATTACACTGATTCCCATTTGCCCAAATGGGCTTTTACCTACGTAGTGTAGGATCAGAAGGAAGAGGGCGAAAAGAAAATCCTCAAAGAAAAGAAAGGGCAAAAAAAGAGACTCAATCAGGAGTAGAGACTCAAGAAAAATAGATCAAGAAATCAGATAAATTCTACTACTAATATAAGAAACACATAGGAGATGGATAAAAATTGAATGATACTAGCGGTATATAGCGTAGCATCCAATGAGCATAATAGTAGAAGACTAAAGCCATTAATAAGCAATCTAGGATATAAAGCCCAGAGAAGTATATGCAGATAAAGATTACCAAGTTCTAGCCAACGTGTCTTACTTTCATAGTCGAGGTATCAAATACCGTATACAGAAGAAAACCTAGAGAAAATATCCCTTAGGTAGAATAGCTATGTTATTCAAAAAATTAGTGAGTAAAACCCAATGGGTAGTAAAACGAGCTTATAGCAGTATAAAGCGTTGTTTTGGAGTAGGAAAGGCTCGTTACAAAGGATTAGCTCGTGTGCATGTCCAGCATCTTATGGAGGATATGGCACATAATTTGTATCGTGCTCCTGGTATCATTATGTTCTGTTCATAAATATAGATATAAATTAATTAATTTATAATCAATAGTATTTCGAATACGATGTGAAAGACTAAATCTACATCGTTCTCCAACGAAGTCTATCTAGGGCCTGAATAAACGTAATACACCTTAACATAATGGTTCCTATTTATTTGCAAATATTTACCACCACAAGTTTTTTCATACAACGTTCTCAGTATATTTGATCCCTATGGGACAGAAAATCTTATTCTTTTTAGTAAGAAGTCAAATCTGGGTAGGCCTGGCTATAACATCACTATCCTCTTATATACAAGAAATTATAAAAATAAGAGACATATCTTTGATATGCCTCAACTTTTTTTCTACCGTGGCAGCATACGCTCTGACATTTCTTCACCTGAAACGGATTTATCAAAAATCTTTTCGCGGGCAATACCTTTATGTTTTTTCCATACTTTGTAGTCTCCCTTCGATCATTTGGGCCATGTCTCAACTGTGTTGGAAAGCAGTGATGTTTTGGGCTTTTTCTGGTTTAATCAGCTTGGGATATGCCATTCCCATTCGAGGAAAGACTTTGAGGAATATCCCTTCATTGAAAATATTCTTGATCGCTTTGGTATGGAGCTGTATGATAGCAGGAATTCCTTTGGAGAATAACGATATGCTCTCGGCATCATCAAAGTTTTTTTTATCGGTCTCAATCTTTTTATATGTCTTGGGGCTGACCGTCCCCTTCGATATTCGTGACATTGATAATGATCCTCCGTCTTTGCGTAGTTTACCCCAATGTTGGGGAATAAAACGCTCCAAATGCTTTGCCGTAATCTGTCTGCTGTGTTCTGGTACACTTTTATGGAATTACCCGGAAGCTTTACCTCCTGCAAAATGGGCATATATAACAACAATTTGCGTCGCTACGGGTTTGATTGCATGGGCTTCACCGAAAAGAAAAAATTGGTACTATACCCTGTTGATAGAGGGGTGCTCCCTATTGCCCTGGATTTTGATGAAATTTTTTATTTTCTTTTCTCTCCGAGAGTCTACCATATAATTAGAAAAAAATAACCGTATTTTTTAGTAAACCCTCGTTATGAGAACGTTCTCATAAGAGAATAGGTTTAAAATATTTGTAAATCAATACGTTATTTCAAGACCATTGTGTTAATAGTGGATTATGTTCATTCAGCCCCCTAGATGGCTTCATTAGAGAAGATGTAGATTTAGTCTCTCACATTATGTTCAAAAAATATTGATTATAAGTTAATTAATCATATCTATTTTTATGAATAGCGCATAATAATTCCAGGAGAACGATATAAATTATGCGCCATAGCCTCCTATAAGATGCTGGGCATGTACACGAGCTAATCTTTTATAACTTCCTTACCTGATCCAAACCAACGCTTTATATCGCCAAAAGTACGTTCTACTACCCATCGGGTTTTACTCACTAATTATGTTGAATAATATAGCTATCCTACTTTAAGGACGCTCCTATAGATTTTCTTCTGTATACGGCCTTTAATGTAAAGGGCTAAAGCCATTAATAAGTAAACTAGGATATAAATCCCAGAAAAATATATGCAGACAAAGGTTACCAAGTTCCAGGCAACGTTTCTTACTTTCATAGTCGAGGCATCAAAAACCGTATACAGAAAAAATATTATAGGAACTTGACCTTAAGTAGAATAGCTATATTATTCAACATAATTAGTGAGTAAAACCAGATGGGTAATAGAACGTACTTTTGGCAGTATAAAGATTGGTTTGGATCAGAAAAGGTTCATTACAAAGGATTAGCTCGTGTGCATGCCCAGAATTTTATGGAGGCTATGGCGCATAATCTGTATCGTTCCCCTGGCATTGTTATGAGATCTCCATAAGAATAGATATAATTAATTAATTAATAAAATTAACAGTTTTCGAATATAATGTGAAAAACTAAATCTACATCTTCTCTAACAAATCCCATCTAGGATGGCTGAATAAACATAATACACCATTAACACAATGGTCTCAGTTTCCCTATTTAAAGAAGAAAGGTAAGTTTTGCAAGGATTTTTTTAGGGCAGTGGTGATGACATCTGTTGCACCTGTTTTACATTGTACGTAGTCAGAAGCAGATGCTCCCATTCGAGCTCTCAATTGAGAGTCGCAAATCAATTGATTTAAAATAGTCTCTAATTCTTTAGGAGTTTTTATCACCGTGGCTCCTTTCGCTTCAATCAATTCTTGCGCTTCCTCGAATTTGTGGTGTATGGGACCGAATAGTATGGCCATCCCGAATGCAGCAGGCTCCAAAATATTGTGAATTCCTGCTTTTCCAAAACCTCCTCCGACGTAAGCTATATCTTCCGAGCCGTATATGCGTGTCAGTACACCTATAATGTCTATGATCATTACCGAACTGTTTTCGATATCGCTTTCAGAGCATTTTGAATAACATACTGTCTTTTTAGAGATTCTTTTTTGGAGATTTTCTATGTGATGGCTATGGATTTCATGTGGAGCCAAAATGAATTTGACAGGATGTGCACATCGGTTGATGAAATTAACGAGAAGATCTTCGTCTTTTTTCCAAGTGCTTCCGGCTATCAAGGTAAATGTTTTGTTTTTGAACTTTTCTATCAGGGGTAACGGCAACCATTCCTTTTTGATTTCTGCGACTCTATCAAAACGAGTATCCCCGCATACGGTGACGCATGTGATGCCTATGGATTGCAAAAGCGTCTCAGACGCTGTGTTTTGAATAAAAAAGTGTGAGATTTTTTTTAGAATTTTCCTCATCTCCTTCCAATAGGATCGGAAAAATATTTGATTTTCCCTGAACACAGCAGAAATTACGTAAATGGGGATGCCCTTATGGTGTAGCGTCGAGATCATATGCGGCCAAAACTCATATTTTACCAATACCAACGCTCTGGGCCGTACGAGATTTATAAAACGTTTCATATTTTTTTTCGTGTCCAGAGGTAAGTAGGAAACTATATCGGCATGAGCATAATTTTTTTGATTTTCATACCCTGAAGGCGAAAAAAAAGTAAGCAATACTTTGTATTGATTAAGTTGTGATTTGATGTTTTCAATGACCGGACGCCCCTGTTCAAATTCTCCCAGTGAAGCGCAATGGAACCAAATGATTTTATCTTGTCGGTTAATTCTGTTTTTGATAGCATCAAAGAGACCTCTTCTTCCTTTGATCCATTGTCTTGCTTTCGAATGAAAAATCGAATTCAGGGTGATTCCAAATCGGTAGATCAGAATGCATAAATCATGAAGTTTTTCCTGCATATAGATATTTTATCAAAGAATTTTTCTAGACAATGAATAATCAAGACCATTGTATTAATCGTGGATTACGTTTATTCAGCCTCCTAGATGGGCTTTGTTAGAGAAAATGTAGATTTAGTCTTTCACATTGTATTCGAAATATTTTTAATTATAAATTAATTAATTATATTTATTTTTATGAACAGAGCATAATAATGCCAGAGGAACGATACAAATTATGCACCATAGCCTTCATAAGATGTTGGGCATGCACACGAGCTAAATCCTTTGTACGATTCTTTCCTTATCCAAACCAACGCTTTATACTGCCAAAAGTCCGTTCTACTACCCATTAGGGTTTTATTCACTAATTATATTGAATAATATAGCTATCCTAGCTTAAGAGGGACGGTTCCTATAAGCTTCTTCTGTATACGGTCTTTGAAACCTCGACTATGAAAGTAAGATACATTGGTTGGCACTTGGTAACCTTTGTCTTCATATACACTTCTCTAGGTTTATATCCTACTTTTCTTATTAATGGCTTTAGCCCCCTACTATCATGCTCATTGGCTGCTACCCTAGTACAAGCTAGTCTCATTCCATTTTTACCCCCCCCTATGTGTTTCTTGTATCCGTAGTAAAGTTTACCTGATTTCTTGAACCATTTTCCTTGAGTGTCTACTCCTGATTGATTCTCTTTTTTTACTTTGTTTTTCTTTGACTGATTTGCTTTTCCCCCTCTTCTTTCCGATCCTCCACTACCTAGGTATGAACTCCCTTGTAATCAATGGTATTCACTGTAATACTGGCATTTACTATCACTTCTATTTTAACTATCGCCTGATGCTTTTTTAATTCCTTATTGATCTTTTTCAGTAAGATCTCATATGCATTTTTAGCTACTATTTCATTGCGAACTCTGCATAGAGTCGTATAATCTGGAATTTGATCTTCCAATCGGAAACTACAAAAGCGCATACAGCTCAAGGATTCTTTCACCAATTCTTCCGTTCCTACATCACTGTGATCATACCAGTGACTCAAAATCCTAATCTTAAATAACGATATTCCAGTGTAAGCAAATTGGCCTTTTATTCCCTGGTCTTTTTTATATATTTTTCTTATTTCTTTCTCCATCCCTTCCCAGTAAATCAAGGTTTTTAACCTTTTAAAAAACTCACTTCTTCTGTAGAAGGTTCCATATATAGTTCACTAAAGCTTATTTTCGCGGTGCTTCTGAGCAAAGATCCGGATTTTTTTATTTCCTACTCCAAATATACGAAACAATATATTGATTTACAGATATTTTAATCGCCTTATCTCATGCACTGTTCTCACATCATGATTATTTTTTTAAGGGTGGTGGATTACATAGTTTATTCCGGAATTTCAGTCCACCGAATACCTTTTCGATTGACGGGCGAAACGTAGATTTTGTAATCCACGCCTAATGGAGCGTATATATGATCCATGGCTTGAGCCGTTGCTCGCGCATTTTTTTCTCCTCGGCTCAACATAAATACCGAAGGACCTGAGCCCGATATGCCTCCTCCAAGAGCTCCGGCTTCTTTGCATTTGATTTTAAGTTCATGATAGGCAGGGATGAGTATTGCGCGTATCGGTTCGACAATGACGTCTTCCAGAGCTCGACTGATCAGTCCATAATTTTCTTGATACAATCCGGCGATCAACGCTCCGACATTGCCCCATTGTTGTATGGCGTCTGTCATCAATATTTTTTGTTTGAGAATAGCGCGAGAGTCAGATGTTTTTACTTCAATTTTTGGATGAATCACGCTGATCCATAGCTCATAAGGTGTGTGAAGCGGTGTGATATCCAACGGTCTGTAACTTCTAACTAAGGTAAAGCCTCCCATGATGCCTGGAGCTACGTTGTCGGCATGAGCGCTACCACCAGCTGAGCGCTCGCCCTCCATTGCGAAGCTAATCAGTTCTATGGTGGTAAAGGGGCTACCCAACAATAAATTAGCTCCAATTACCGCTCCGGCCGCGCTGGCTGCGCTAGATCCGATACCACTTCCGGGATTTATGTTTTTGGAAATTTCGATTTCAAAACCTACCTCCGGTTCATGATATTTGTTCATTAGGGCTTGCAACGCCACACCGGCTACGTTTTGTTTCGGGTTGGTTGGAAGATCGGCTCCGTGTATAGCATTGATGCGTATGCCGGGGGTGTCGGATTTATACATTAATATTTCATCATTGGGGGCATCCAGAGCTACGCCAATCACATCAAAACCACAGGTGACATTGGCTACAGTTCCGGGCGCGAAAATTTTTATTTTCTTCATCGTATGTCCGGTATTTTTCATTTCACTGTCTGCTTGCCTTGATAATATCCGAAAAGATACCCGATGCGGTGACTTCCGCTCCAGCTCCGGCTCCTTTGATTATGAGGGGCTGTTCGGCATAACGATGTGTGAGGTAGAGAACCATGTTGTCTTTTCCTTCGAGTCGATAAAAAGGGTGCTCCGGTCCGATACTTTCCAGGCCTACCGAGGCTTTTCCTTTTTCGTATCGCGCCATGAAGCGTAAACGTTTTCCTTCTTTTTCAGAAGCATGTCGTAATTGATTGAAGTGATCGGCATCTTCCTCCAACTGTTTGTAAAAGATTTCTACCGAAGGAGCTTTCAAACAGGCTTGAGGAAGGAAAGATTTTCTATTTATATCGCTTATTTCCAGTTCGTTGCCACATTCACGAGCTAGGATGAGGATTTTGCGCATGACGTCTACTCCGCTGAGATCGATACGTGGGTCTGGCTCTGTATATCCTTGATTTTGAGCCTCTTTAACAACTTTGACAAAGGATCGGTTTCCTGTAAAATGATTGAAGATGAAGTTCAGACTGCCTGATAACACTGCCTCAATCGTGTGTACTTTGTCTCCGCTATTGATCAGATCGTTGAGAGTGCTGATAACCGGTAAGCCGGCTCCTACATTGGTCTCGAATAAGAACGGGGCGTTGAAGTGTCGAGCAAGTGTCTTCAGTTTTTTATAATATTTGTATTCGGATGAACATGCTATTTTATTGCAAGTGACCACCCCAATGCCTTTTTGCAAGAAATTTTCGTAGACCGTTGCTATCCCTTGATTGGCTGTATTGTCTATGAAAATACTGTTGCGCAAATTGAACTCTTCCGTTTTTTTTATAAATGTATTTATATCCAATGTATTCCCTTTTTGCAAGGAGATGCTCCAGTCGTCGAGATTAACCCCTTTTTTATTGAAAATCATCTGTTTACTGTTAGACAGCCCGATGACTTTGAGTTGTATTTTGAGCGTCTCTTGGATATAAGTTTGTTGTTGGTTTATTTGTTCGAGGAGTTTACTTCCTACTTGCCCCACTCCGGCGATGAAAAGGTGGATCTGTTTAGAAGGCTTTTCAAGGAAAGATTCGTCTAACGTATTCAATGCTTTTGTTAAATTCTTTTTTTCAATGACTGCCGAAATGTTTTTTTCGGTAGATTCTTGAGCTATGGCTCCTACGTTGATGCTCTTTCTGTCGAAGGAGGATAACATTTCCCCACTGGTTCCGTAGAGGTTTTTAATATTGTCTCCCACGATAGATATGATGCACAAATCTTTTTCTACACTCAACGGTTGGATGTATTTTTGGTGAATTTCTTGCTCGAATTCTTTTTCTATGGCTTCTTTTGCTTTCAGAATGTTATCTTCATGAATACCGACGGTGATTAAGGATTTTGAAAATCTTTGAATGAGGAAAATAACATTGATTTTTTCACGCGATAGAACTTGAAACAGACGTTTGGAGTAGCCGGGAATTCCGACCATTCCACTGCCCTCAAGGGTGAGCAAGGCAATGTTTTTTATCTCTGAGATGTCTCTGACGGGGTCATTGATACTTGCGTCTTGGTATTCGTAAAGGTGTGTTCCCGTTTCGTGAGGCACAAAAGTGTTTTTAATTTGTATGGGAATATAATCTTCCATAATCGGCTGTATCGTAGGAAAAATGACCTTAGCTCCGAAATGGAACAACCCCATGCCCTCTTTATAGGAAATTTTTTCAATGGGAAAGGCTTGTGACATGATTCTCGGATCGGAAATCATCATGCCGCTGATATCTGTCCATATTTCTTGGGATGTGGTGCGAAGAGCTTCCGACAGGATGGATGCCGTGTAGTCGGATCCACCGCGGCCAAGGGTTGTGGTCTCTTGTAAGGGGGTAGCTGCAACAAAGCCCGGCAATACAATATACGGGGATTTCTCTTGGCGAAAATATTGTCTGATCTGATGATTGCTGTTGGTGAAGTCTACTTGGGCGCAACCGAATTGTGCATCGGTGACAATCAGTTCTCGGCTGTCTTTCCAACAGGCGTTCAAGCCAGATTGTTTGAGTTTTTCAGCGATCAAGTAAGAGGATGTCAACTCACCGAAGCTCATGATTTTATCAAGCGAGCGTTTGGAGAGTTCTTCTACTTGGAGGATGCCGTCACAAAGATTTTCAAGTCTGTTAATGCCTTTTTTCAAGCGACTGATTAAATGGCTTTGGTTTGTCAGTGGAAAAAGTTCCCGTATGATATTCAGATGACGAGTTTCTATGGCCTCCAAGAAGGTTTTGTAGGTTTCTTTTCCTTGTGCCGCTATACGGCCGCATTCGATCAGCTGATCGGTGATACCTCCAAGGGCTGAGACGACGATGGCATAGGTGTCTTTAGGTTTTTCGTGCACGATCTGGACGAGTCTTTCTATGGATGAGGTGTGGGCTACTGAGCTGCCTCCGAATTTGAGGACATACATCTCTTACAGGGTTTAAAAAATAATTTTCCGGGATACGGAAAGTTCCGTTATTGACAAAGTTAAGGATATTTTTATCTGTGCTTTTTTAATGAAGCTTTGATATTCCGTTGATTAAGTAGGTTTTTCCTGAGGAAAAAGAATGTGGAGAAATCTTTTGAAGGCCCAATTGGTTTATGATCCTACTTTCTCCCATATTGCAACAGGCAACTTTACGAGAATGTTTTTCCCGAAAAAATAAAAGAAACCCTTAAACGTTTCCGATATTTCTTAGGTTTCTTTCCGATGGTCTTTTAACTCCAGGCAGAGTTCTTTCAATTGGTCAGTATCGAGAGCTGATGGGGTGTTGATCATCACATCCCTTCCAGCATTGTTTTTGGGGAAAGCTATAAACTCTCTGATGTTTTCTTGTCCTGCAAGGAGAGCTACGAGTCTGTCAAAACCCATAGCGATTCCACCGTGTGGCGGCGCACCGTATTCAAAAGCTTCCATCAAAAAGCCGAATTTAGCTAGAGCTTCTTCTTTTGAAAACCCCAAACATTTGAAAATTTTTTCTTGCAGCCTTCGTTCGTGGATGCGTATGGATCCCCCTCCAATTTCGATTCCGTTGATCACCATGTCATAGGCTTTGGAGCAAACTTTTTCCGGGGCGTTTTCCAGCAACGGAATATCTTTTTCTTTTGGGGCCGTAAAGGGGTGATGGGTTGCGTAATAGCGTTGGATTTCTTCGTCCCATTCCAAAAGGGGGAAATCTAGAACCCAAAGCGGAGCGAATTGATCTGGATTTTGTAATTTCAATCGTCGCGCCATCTCCAGTCGGAGTTCGCCGAGTTGTTTTCGTGTTTTTGAGGTGTCGCCCGAGAGGATCAACAATAGATCACCGGCTTTCGCGTTGAGACGTTGTGCCCATTCTTTCAAATCTCTTTGAGTAAAAAACTTGTCTACAGATGATTTGAAAGTGCCATTGGGCAAACATTTGACCCATATCAGGTTTTGAGCTCCAATTTGCGGGCGTTTGACCCATTCGGTGAGTTCATCGAGTTGATTTCTGGTGTATTCAGAGCAGTCCGGAGTGGCAATCCCTATGATAGATTTTTGATTGTCGAAGATGGAAAAGCCTTTGTTTTGGATCAAATCCGTCAATTCTCCGAAAATCATACCGAAACGGATGTCTGGTTTGTTTGATCCGTATCGTTGCATGGCCTCGGAATAGGATATGCGGGGCCAAGGTCTTTCGAAGTTGATATTTCGGATTTTTTCGAAGAGATGACACATGAATCCTTCGAAGGTATCGATAACGTCTTCTTGCTCGACAAAGGACATCTCGCAGTCGATTTGTGTAAATTCGGGCTGGCGGTCTGCACGAAGGTCTTCATCGCGAAAACATTTTACGATTTGAAAGTATTTGTCCATTCCACCGACCATCAGCAGCTGTTTGAAAGATTGGGGTGATTGCGGAAGGGCGTAAAATTCTCCGGGATGCATGCGCGATGGAACGAAAAAATCGCGAGCGCCTTCGGGCGTAGACTTGATCAATACGGGGGTTTCTACTTCTATGAATCCTTGCTCAGAGAGGTATCTTCTGGTAGCTAAGGCTACATGATGACGATGAATGAGCTTGTCTTTTACGGGATTTCTTCGCAGGTCAAGGTAGCGGTATTTCATGCGAAGTTCTTCTCCACCATCGGTTTGGTTTTCTATGGTAAAAGGAGGTAAGGATGCTATGTTGAGCAGGTATAGTTTTGAGACGGATACTTCTATTTCTCCAGTAGGATTATGGATGTTTTTAGAGCTTCTTTCGATTACTTCTCCTTCGATTCGGATGATGGATTCTCGTCCCAGTTGGCGCACTTTCTGTATCAATGGATTGTTTTGATAAAAAGTGAGTTGTGTGATACCGTAGCGGTCTCTCAGGTCAATGAAAGTCATTGCACCCAGGTCTCTGACTTTTTGAATCCATCCGGCTAGTGTTACTTTTTGTCCGATGTTTTCTGTGCGTAATTCGCCGCAAGTGTGTGTCCTGTACATGAGATCCCGAATATTTTTTTAAAGGCTTGAAAAATGATGATAAAGGTAGGTGTTCTCTACTCAATTAAAGAAAAATCGAGTAAAATACAAATCCTGGTATTTATATGTTGAGAGAACGTTGCATGAGAAAAGAGTTTAAAATATTTGTAAATCAATATGTTTTTTCGTATATTTGGAGTTTAAAATAAAAATTCGGCTCTATGCTTAAAAGCTCCGCACAAATAAGGTTTAGTGAAATATATATAGAACCTTCTACCATAAGGTAGTTAGTTTTTCAAAAGGTTAAACACCAGTGATACACTGGAAAGTGGATGGAGAAAGAAATAAAAAAAATATATCAAATAGGCCAGGGAATAAAAGGCTAACCTGCTTACAATGGTAATATTGTTATTTACGATGATGCTTTTGAGTCAGTAGTATGATCTCAGTGCGAGATTTTCATAGATTCGTAATGTAGAAATAGCAGAATTGGTAAAATATTCCATAGACTGTATGCGATTTTGTGTTTTTCTATTGTAAAATCAGATTCCAGATCATACGAATCTATGAAAATCTCGCAATGATATAGTAGCCAAAAAGACATATGAACGCTTACTAAAAAAGATCAATAAGATATTAAAGCATCAGGCGATAGTTAACAACAGGAGTGATAGTAGATGCCAATATTACAGTGGGTCCCTTTGCTCCAAAGGAAGCTCCCTACCTCCGTGTGGAGGATCCGAAAGAAAAAAGGGAAAAGCAAATCAGTCAAAGAAAAAAAGAGCAAAAAAAGAGAATAAATCAGGAGTAAACACTCAAAGAAAATGGCTCAAGAAATCAAGTAAACTCTACTACGGATACAAGAATCACATAGGGGAGATAAAAATGGAATGATACTAGCTGTACATAGCGTAGCAGCCAATGAGCATGATAGTAGAGGACTAAAACTATTAATAAGAAAACTAGGATATAAACCTAGAGAAGTATATGCAAACAATGGTTATCAAGTGCCAGCCAACGTGTCTTACTTTCATAGTCGAGGCATCAAAGATCGTATATAGAAGAAAACCCTATAGGAACCGTACCTTAAGTAGGGATAGCTATATTATTCAACATAATTAGTGAGTAAAACCCGATGGGTGGTATAACGTGTTTTTGGCAGTATAAAGCGTTGATTTTGATCAGGAAAGACCGTCACAAAGAATTAGCTCATGTGCATGCCCAACATCTTATAGAGGCTATGGCGCATAATTTGTATCATAATCCTGGAATTATTATATTCTGTACATAAAAATAGATATAATTAATTAATTTATAATAAAAAGCATTTCGAATACAATGTTAAAACCTAAAATATACATTTTATCTAACGAAGCCATCTAGGAGATTGAATAAATGTAATTCACCATTAACACAATGGTCTCACATCATCAATGGATGAAATATAAAAGGGAGATGAATTGCTATTGGCATTGAATAAAAAAGAGACTACAGTGCTTGTCGTCATTGTAAAGACCACTGTGTAGTCGAATGGCTTTAGGGGAACTCAGAAATATTGATCGGTTATTGTAGTCGATCATGTCCAATAATTGATTTGTGATCAGCTTTTCGGAGATGAGTTCCATACAAGCTCGATTTTTTCTCCAACAAGATTTGTTTCCAAATACGGAACAGGGCAACACACCACCTCTATTTGAATGGCGTCCTCAATATTTTGACCATATCCGTAAAATCCAGTAAATGGGTGCTGTCGCTCCCCAGATTGACAATACCCTCGTCCCTACTATAGAATTCAAGTGCATGTTGGCCAAGTCTATGCTCAACATCACATCGAGCGATCGAATGATATTCAACTCTTCGTGTAGTGTAAGTTTGGACACGAGGTTGGTCACGTTATTGAATTGTTAGCCCATTGTATCGCTTGTTTTTCCTCGAATGGACCTCCAATGAAGAGAAAGATTTTTACTTTTTTCTCGTTGAGGAGAACGATAATTTTTTCCATCCTTTCCAAAGGATAAAGCTTCTCTTTATAATAAGAAAAATGAGCAATCCCGATCCGTTTTTATTTTTTTTTCATGGACTTTTTATCGGAAGATTTTCTTTTCGGGCAGTGCATGGCTCAACTGTATTTGAAATCTGAGCTTTCGAAAGACGTCTGCATCCCTTTCTATCGTAGGTTTTAAAGGAGTCAAATGTTTTTTTGTCGGGTAAGGGCTTTTTTTTTCTTTCTGCTTTTGTCGATAATAGATGTGGGTACTTTTGAAAAGTAGAAAAAGCTCCTCAGAATTTTTGATCGAATCACATCATGAAAATCAGCTATTTGTTCTATATTTAATTCCTTTAGATCTCGATAAAGTTTATAAAGACCTAAGAGTCCTTTGTACTTTTTATGGGAGTCAAAAGGATAAATATGTATGTGAAGCGGCCTGTTCAGTAGTGGAGTGAACTCTTGTTTGTTCAGTAAGATGAGATGCAGCTTCGGGATAATTTCGATACAATTGCTCTAGCAGTCGTACGGTAATGGAGAAATCTTCCCAGGGAAGACAGCCGTATGACCAAGATATTTTTTTGTTCCGGATTTTGTACAGGAGGCATTTTATTTTTTTGTAGAGAATGGAGTTTAATGTTTCATCGTTGTACATTTTCATCTGTTTGTAGATTTTTATGTCTTCCTTCCAGCTTTAATATCTTCAAGCAGCTTCTCGATGGCAGTGGAGAAATCTTTTTGTTGGTCCTGTAATATGTATAGTTTTTTCTTACATTCCTCTTTATGCGTTGCAGAAACGTTAAATCTTTGGACTTCTTCCTCCATGTGATAGTTCTTCAGCTCGAATATTGAAAATCTGTCTATGGCCCAAGCGGACTTTCGGTATTGATCTTGGCCCTTTCAAAAGGATGATGTTTTTGTATTGATCTAAAAAATAGCTATCGATGAATTCGACCAAGTTCGTACGCTTTTGGTTGTAGGCGTCTATTCTACGTTTAGGTTCCATACCTTTTTCGAGGTAGATGGCTGGATCTCGAATGAGATCCTCGAGATACCATTATACCGTATCGATCCAATTCTTTAAATAAAACAGATGTTTAATATCATCTTTCGGATAGGGTTTTGTATAGGGGCATCAACGTTGTCAAAGCGGTGATAGTCCCGGATGATTTGATTGAAAATATCCCAACTAACTTCACTGAAGTTTATGATTTTCATAGAAGAGAGGATAGAGCTATCTCATTTATTCGAACGGAGGGCGAGCTTCTTTTTGATGAAGTTTTGGAGAGGTTTAGTTTGCTCAATTTTTAGAGTTTATTTTTTTATTTTTCGAGGTAAGGGCTGTTTTTTCTTTTTTTTTGAGACTTGTTAGAGGCAAAAAAAGTTTTTCTTTTTTTTCGTTTTTAAGGGGGTTTTTCTGTCGTTTGGGATTGAGGATTCGATCAGGAAAGTTTTCTCCTTGGGAAATAGGTCCTTTTCTTTTTGTTTGAACAGGAAGACGTTCTTGTCCTTTGGAAGTCAGGATAAATTAACTACCTTCCGGTCCAATACCCTGGACGTATTAAGGATTCAAAAAATTCAGTTTTTCACGGGAGAGATTCA
Organism: Flavobacteriales bacterium Tduv; assembly: GCA_047528255.1. GTDB lineage: Bacteria > Bacteroidota > Bacteroidia > Flavobacteriales > Blattabacteriaceae. The sequence goes on from CP180024.1 coordinate 881,165, forward strand.
ATTCTTGATCCAGGATATTGAGTGACACGAGAATATTGAATGAGAGAAGGATGTTAAAATATTTGTAAATCAATCAGTGGAATATCGTTTTTAATATAATGCTTTCAAGTCATTGCTATGATCTCGGTGATGTAGGCACGGAAGCCTTAATGAAAGAGTCCTTGAGCCGCATGCGTTTTTGTTTTTTTTGATTGGAAGATCAGATCCCAGATCATACGACCCTATACAGATTTCGCAATGAAATAGTAGCCAAAAAGGGTATATGAGCTATTACTGAAAAAAATTAATAAGGAGAGACCATTGTGTTAATAGCGGATTACGTTTATTCAGCCTCTTAGATAGGCTCATTATAGAACGATGTAGATTTACTCTTTCATATTGCATTCCAAATACTGTTAATTATAAATCAATTAATTATATATAATTTTATGGAAATCTCATAATAATGCCAGGGATACGATACAAATTATTTACCATAGCCTCCATAATAAGCTGAGCATGCACACGCGCTAATCCTTTGTGACAAGCCTTGCCTAATCCAAACCAACGCTTTATACTGCCAAAAGTACGTTCTACTACCCATGGGGATTTTATTAACTAATTCATTGAATAATATAACTATCCTACTTAAGACAGTTCCTATAGACATTCTTCTGTATACGGTCTTTGATTCCTCTACTATGAACGTTCGAGATACTTTTTCTAGCCGTTAGGGTAAACTTTGTCTGCATATACTTTTGTGGGCTTATATCCTAGTTTGCTTATTAATGGATTAGCCCTCTACTATCATGCTCATTGGCTGCTACGCTATGTACAGCTAGTCTCATTCCATTTTTAGCCCCCATGTGCTTCTTGTATCCGTAGTAGAGTTTACCTGATTTCTTGAGCCATTTTCCTTGAGTGTCTACTTCTGATTGAGTCTCTTTTTTTACTCTTGCTTTTCTTTGACTGATTTTTTTCCCCTCTTCCTTCCGATTCTACCACTACGTAGGTAGAAGCTCCCTTTGGAGCAAAGGGCATCACTGTAATACTGGCATCTACTATCACTCCTGTTTTAACTATCGCCTGATGATTTTTAATTCCTTATTGCCCTTTTTCAGTAAGATCTCATACACCTTTTTGGCTACTATTTCATTGCGAAATCTGCATAGAGTAGTATGATATGGAATCTGATCTTTCAATCGAAAAACACAAAATAGCTTGAAGATCAAGTGTTCTTTCATAAATTCTCCGTTCCTACATTACTGAGATCACACCAGTTACTCAAAAGCATCATCTTAAATAACGATATTCCACTGTAAGTTGGTTGGCCTTTTATTCCCTGGTTTTTTAATATATTTTTCTTATTTCTTTCTCCATCCCTTCCCAGTGAATCAAGGTGTTTAATCTTTTGAAAAAACTCACTCCTTTTGGTAGAACGTTCCATATATAATTCACTAAAGCTTATTTGTTCTATGATTCTAAGCATAGAATCGAATTTTTTGTATTTTCTATTACAAATAGACAAAACAACATATTGTTTTACAAATCATTTTAAACTTCTTCTTTCATGCAACGTTTTCATAAAAATATTCCACTGTAAAAAGATTAGCCTTTTATTCGTTGGTCTTTTTGATATATTTTTTTTATTTCTTTCTCCATACCTTCCCAGTGGATCAAGGTATTTAATCTTTTGAAAAACTCACTCCTTCTAGAAGAACGTTCCTTATATAGGCCACTAAAGCTTAGTTACGAGACACATCTAAGGATATAGCAGAATCTTTTTTTTTCTACTCCAAATATACGAAATAACATGTTGATTTACAAGCCCCCCTCTTATCTCGTTCAATATTCTCGATACTTTAGTTCATTGATTCTTATAAGAAAAAGACCGATAGAAAGGAGTGTTGTCTGATAAATTATTTTTGGAGCCTGTTCAATACATTATTAAATGTAAGACTTCAGCCTTGAATTTCCTTATTCGGATTTGTTTTCGCTTTTTGTTCGGGTTCATTTTGGGTAGCTCTCTTGAACTCTTTGAGTCCCGTTCCTAAACCTTTCATCAGTTCAGGAATTTTCTTTCCACCGAATAGTAAAATGACCAAGATCACTATAACAACGATTTCCGTGGCTCCGAAAGAGCCCAATAAAATCTGTGTGGAATCCATACTCTTAGTTGTTTGGCAATAGTCAAAGGTATGGATTTTATACAAAGAGAACGTTGTATGAGAGAAAGAGGTTAAAATGTTTGTAAATCAATATATTATTTCGTTTCTTCTGGGATCAAAAAATAAAAAAAATTCGGTTCTATGATTAGAAGCACCGAACAAATAAGCTTTAGTGAGCTATATATGGAACGCTCTACCAGAAGGAGTGAATTTTTCAAAAGATTAAACACCTTGATCCACTGGGAAGAGATGGAGAAAGAAATAAGAAAAATATATCAAAAAGGCCAGGGAATAAAAGGCCAAGCTTATTACAATGGAATATCGTTATTTAACGATGATGCTTTTGAGTCACTGGTATGATCTCAGTGATGTAGGAACGGAGAATTGATGGAAGAACACTTGAGCTTCAAGCGCTTTTTTGGTTTTCGATTGAAATATCAGATCCCATATCATACGACTCTATGCAAATTTTTCAATGAAATAGTAGCCAAAAGACATATGAGTGCTTAGTGAAAAAAATCAATAAGGACTTAGAAAAGACTCAGGAGATACTTAAAACAGGAGTAATAGTAGATGAGAGTATTACAGAGGGTCACTTTGCTCCCAAGGAGGCACCTATTTACATAGTGTAGGAGCGGAAGGAAAAGGGGCAAAAAATCAGTCAAAGAAAAGCAAGGGAAAAAAAGACCTCAATCAGGAGTAGAGACTCAAGTAAAATGGCTCAAGAAATTAAGTAAACTCTACTACGGATACAAGAAGCTCATAGGGGGGGGGGGGATAAAATGGAATGAGACTAGCATTACTAGTGTAGCTACCAATGAGCATGATAGTAGAGGACTAAAGCATTAATAAGCAAACTAGGATATAAACCCAGAGAACTGTACGCGGACAAATGTTACCAAGTACTAGCCAAAATACTTACTCTCATAGTCGAGAAATCAAATGCTGTATACAGAAAAATGCCTATAGGATCGTCCCTTAAGTAGTATAGCTGTATTACTCAATAAATTAGTGAGTAAAACCTAATAAGTACCTAGAACGTACTTTTAGTAGTATAAAGCGCTGCTTTAAATCAGAAAAGACTTGTTATAAAGGATTAGCTCTCGTGCATGCCCAACCTCTCTTATGGAGGCTATGGATCATAATTTGTATCGTTCTCCTGGGGTCATTATTCGCTTTCCATAAAAATAGATATAATTAATTAATTTATAATCAAGAATTTTCGAATACAATGTGAAAGACTAAATCTACATCTTTTCTAACGAAGCCAATCTAGGAAGCTGAACAAATGTAATCCACAATTAATACAATGGTCTCGGTTCAATATATAGTTCACTAAAGCTTATTTTCGAGGTGCTTATAAGCATAGATTCGAATTTTTTTTATTTCCTACTCCAAATACACGAAACAATATATTGCTTTACAAATATTCCACCCTTCTCTCATGCAACGTTCTCAATTTTTGATTCCTTCTAAATCTAGTAAAAAAGCGTATTCCAAAGCAATTTCTTTCAAAACTTCAAAACGTCCGGAAGCTCCTCCATGCCCCGTATCCATGTTGATGTTCAAGATGATTTTATTGTCGTCTTTTTTCAATTCTCTAAGTTTGGCAACCCATTTGGCCGGTTCCCAATATTGTACTTGAGAATCATGTAATCCTGTAGTGACCAACATATTAGGGTAATTCAGGACTGAAACGTTGTCGTAGGGAGAATAGGATTTCATGTACTCATAAAATTTCTTTTCATTCGGATTACCCCACTCATCGTATTCTCCGGTGGTTAAAGGAATACTTTCATCCAACATAGTGGTAACCACATCTACGAAAGGAACGGCGGCAATCACTCCGTGAAATAGCTCCGGAGCCATGTTGATGACAGCTCCCATGAGTAAACCTCCGGCTGATTCTCCCATGGCGTAAAGATGCTTCGAAGAGGTGTATTTCTGGGTAATCAAATGCCGGGCACTTTCGATGAAATCATGGAAAGTGTTTTTCTTTTGAAGCATCTTCCCTGCCTCATACCAAGTTCTTCCAAGATATTGCCCACCGCGAATATGAGCTATAGCGTAAACGAATCCTCGATCGAGCAGACTCAATCGTACGGAATTGAATTGAGGTTTTACCGTAAGACCGTAGGCCCCATAACCGTAAAGCAATAAAGGAGTGTCGGGAGATATTTTGGTATCTTTATGACGTACCAGCGATATGGCTATTTTTTGACCATCTCGAGTGGTAGCCCAGATTCGCTCGGAGATATAATTTCTTTTGTTGAATTTTCCACCCAATACCTCCTGCTCTTTTTTGATCTCTTTTTGTCGGGTCTCCATATTGAAGTCAATCACCGAAGACGGAGTAGTCAGTGAACTGTAATGATAGCGCAAGACGATAGTATCTAAGTCCAAGTTCAATCCAATGGAAGCGGTATATGTTTCTTCACCGAAGTCCAGCTTGTAATTTCCACTTTTATCCCAGCGATGAATTTCAAATTCGATCAAACCGTTGTGCCGTTGTTCGATCACGAGATATTCTTTAAAAATTTCTATATCTTCGATAAAGTATTCTTTTCTGTGTGAGATAACATCAGTCCAATATTTCTTCTCGGTGCGATCTACAGAAGTTTTCATCACCTTGAAGTTGGTGGCTTTATCTTTGTTGGTCACGATATAAAAATGATCTCCGAAATGATCTACATTATATTCGAGATTTCGCTCACGAGGTTGGAAAATTTTCCATACTGCGTCAGGTCGGTCGGTCGGTATGAAACGGTATTCGTTGGAAATAGTACTGTATGAACCGATTATGATATATTGTTCGGATTTTGTCTTGAATATTGAAGCGTGAAAAGCCTGATTTTTTTCGTTAAAAATCAAACTATCCTGAGCAGGATCCGTTCCCAAAATATGTTTAAAAATTTGGAAAGGTCTGAGCGTGGCATCTTTTTTTACGTAAAAGACTGTTCGATTGTCTATAGCCCATACAACTGATCCGGTAGTCCCCTCGATGCGATCAGATAGAATTTTTCCTGTTTTCAAATCTTTGAAATATAGGGTATAAAGCCTCCTACCCAGGATATCAATGCCGAAAGATGACAATTGATTGTCAGGGCTGACATCGAACTTTCCCAAGTTGTAATATTTGTAACCTTGAGCCATTTTATTGACATCGAAAAGCAGCTCTTCTTCAGCTTTTATGGAGCCTTTCTTTCGAGAATAAATCGGATATTCACCTCCTTTTTTGTATCGGGTGATGTACCAATATTCGTTGTGTTTATACGGAACACTTTCATCATCTTCTTTGATGCGGGCTTTGATCTCTTTGAAGAGTTTTTCTTGAAAATCCTCAGTATGCTTCATCACGACCTTGGCGTATTTGTTTTCATCATCAAGGTGTTGGATGACTTTCGGATTTTCTCTTTCCTTAAGCCAATAATAGGTATCTACACGAACATCGTTATGTTTATCAAGTATTTTATTTTCTTTAAGCGGTTGTGGAGGTATTGGAATAGGTTGTATCATCTTTATTGAGATTACACGTTATAAACTAATGAAAAAGAAAGGAATAATGGCTAGATTTAACCGAAAAAACACCTAAGGAGACCATTGTGTTAAGTTGAATTAGGTCTATTCAGCCTCCTAGATGACCTCTCGTTGGAAAGGATGGATATTTAATTTTTAACATCCTATTCGAAAACTATTAATTATAAATCAATTAATTACATCTACATTTTATGAACAGCGAATAATGACCCCAGGAGCACGATACAAATTATGAGCCATAGGCTCCATAAGAGAGGTTGGGCATGCACGCAAGTCAATCCTTTATAACAAGTCTTTCCTGATCTAAACCAGCGTTTATACTACCAAAAGTACGTTCTACTACGTATCAGGTTTTACTCACTAATTTATTGAATAAAACAGCTATACTACTTAAGGAGCGATCCTATAAGCATTCTTCTGTATACATCATTTGATTTCTCAACTATGAGAGCAAGTACTTTGGCTAGTACTTGGTAATATTTGTCCGCATACAGTTCTCTGTGTTTATATCTTAGTTTGATTATTAATGCCTTAGCACTCTACTATCATGCTCATTGGTGGCAACACTAGTAATGCTAGTCTTATTCCATTTTACCCCCCTCTATGAGATTCTTGTATCCGTAGTAGAGCTTACCTAATTTCTTGAGCCATTTTACTTGAGTCTCTACTCCTGATTGAGGTCTTTTTTTTCCTTGCTTTTCTTTGACTGATTTGCTTTTATCACTTCCTTCCGATCCTCCACTACGGAGGATATGAAAACCCATAGGAGCAAGGGGACTCACTGTAATACTGGCATTCTACTATCACTCCTGTTTTAACTATCGCCTGATTCTTTTCTAATTCCTTATTAATCTTTTTAAGTAAGCTCTCATATGTCTTTTAACTACCATTTCATTGCGAAATCTGCATAGAATCATATGATCTGAATCTTATATTCCAATCAAAAACCAGAAAATCGCATCCAGTCTATGGAATCTTTTACCAATTCTTCCATGCCTACTCACTGATATTATACCCATGACTCAAAAACATCATCCTAAATAAGGATATTCCACTGTAGGCAGATGTCCTTTTATTCCCTGTAATTTTTGATATATTATCTTATTTCTTTCTCCATATCTTCCCAATGTATCAAGGTGTTTAACCTTTTGAAAATCTAAATCCTTCTGGGAGAACATCCCATATATACGTCACTATATCTTATTTTACACGGTATTTCTAAGAATAGATCCGAATCTTTTTTTATTTTTTTACTCCAAAAAAAAGAAACAATATATTGATTTACAATATATTCTATCTTTTCTCTCATGTAACGTTCTTGTGTTAATTTTTTTTTGAAAAACTCAATTTTTTTAGTGAACGCTCCATATATAGTTCGCTAAATCTTATTTTCGCGATGCTTCTGAGCATAGAGCTCGGTCTTTTTTTATTTTCTATTCCAAATATACAAAATAATATTTTGTTTTACAAATACTTTACCCCTTATCTCATGCAACGTTCTCATTTCCCTTACTATGAATAGTAAATAAAAAATAAAAACAACCATTAGGTTGCCTCTTTTTCTTTGTAAGATATTGATTTGTAGCGGGAACAGGATTCGAACCTGTGACCTTCGGGTTATGAGCCCGACGAGCTACCACTGCTCTACCCCGCGGTATTTAATGAGCACAAATATAAGAATTTTATTCGAATCATCAAGACCTCTTGTAGAGGAATGATCAAAAAATATCTAATCTGAGAACGTTGCATGTGAGAAGGAGGTTAAAACATTTGTAAATCAATATATTGTTTCATACACTTGGAGTAGGAAATAAAAAAATTCGGATCTAGAATCAGAAGCTCCTCGCAAATAAGTTTTAGTGAACTATATATGGAACGTTCTACCAGAAGGAGTGAGTTTTTCAAAARRTTAAAAACCTTGMTNCCAYTGGGAAGNGTATGGMRAAAGRAATAAGAAAAATATATCAAAAARRTCAGGGAATAAAAGGCCAACCTGMTTACAGTGGAATATMSTTATTTAMGATGATGCTTTTGAGTCACKGGNTATGATMTCAGTGATGTAGGAACGSAARAATTGGTGAAARAMYWCTTGATCTTCATRCGMTTTTRTGGTTTTCGATTRRAAKATMAGATCCCAGATYATACGAYTCTATRCAGATTTCRCAATGAAATAGTAGCCAAAAAGKCATATGAGMGCTTACTGAAAAAGATCAATAAGGAATTAGAAAARCATCAGGCGRTAGTTAAANTAGGAGTGATAGTARAKKMYMGTATYACARTGAGTCCCTTNNCYCCAAAGGGSWNTCNCTACCTACGTAGTGRARGATMGGARGAAGNANNRGGRWAAAAGCAAATCARTCAAAGAAAARCAAGGGTAAAAAANGAGACTCAATCAGGAGTAGASACTCAAGGAAAATGGCTCAAGAAATCAGGTAAMCTCTACTACGKATACAAGAAGCACATAGRGRTGGATAAAAATGGRATGWTACTAGMTNTTACATAGCGTAGCAGCCAATGAGCATGATAGTAGAGGGCTAAAGCCATTAATAAGTAAACTAGGATATAAACCCAGAGAAGTATATGCAAACAAAGGTTACCAAGTGATAGCCACGTTTTTTACTTTAATACCCGAGGCATCAAACACCGTATACAGAAAAAATCCTATAAAAACCGTCCCTTAAGTAGGGTAGCTATATTACTCATATATAATTAGTGAGTAAAACCCGATTGGTAGTAGAACATTCTTTTGGCAGTATAAAGCGTTGGTTTGGATCAAGAAAGACTCGTTACAAAGAATTAAATCGTGTGCATGCCCGCATCTTATGGAGGCTATGGGCATAATTTGTATCGTGCCTCTGGCATTATTATAAACTGTCTATAAAAATAGATATATTTAATTAATTTATAATTAATAGTATTTCGAATACAATGTGAAAGATAAATCTACACCTTCTCTAACGAAGCTCATCTAGGAGGCTGAATAAACGTAATGCCCCATTAACACAATGGTCTCGATTTGTTAAGCTAGGACCCTACAGCAGGGTTTCTGTTAACTTCGTATAGGTATGCCAGACGAACTCTTGTTTAAAATTGATAAGAGGGGAGGTGTCGGGATAGGTAAATTCGTTAGAGAACGATCTTACTATTTACTTTGAAATTTCTTGGTGTGTAGGATTCTTCTTTGTGAAGACCTTTTTGAAAAAAGTCGGGTAGTTTGCAATTCTCTCGTACTACCGATATATATTAACGCCGTTTCCCAATAGAGGAAACTCTGATTTTTCGGGTTGAAAATTCCGTGTTATAATCATCATACATCCATCCGTTGCCGTAGAAATTTCCGGTGTAGTTATTCCGAGGAATAATAAAGATTTTGTAGCGCAACTCATAGAAAATATATAGCGTTACTCCCTATTGAGTACGGAATGTTAAAAATAAAGGCTCCATTCCACAAAAATCAGGTCCCATTTTGTTTCTCATAACGGAACTCCGGTAGCGTTTCTCCCAAAATTTTCAAGCAGGTATAGAAACTAAGCAGGTTAGTGTTGGAAGCTATCGTAAAATATTTATCTGCATTGTAACCTGCACAGGTATTGCTTTTGATCCTCGTCATACAAGGAAAATCCGACAAAACACCTCTTCATGATGCGAAAGTTCTCGAATAAGATGGAAATATTCGAATCAAACTCATTATGAATATTTTCGAGTCCGATCGCTTGCAAGAAAGAGACTTACTAGCTATTGAAAAAAGAGCTGCTAATATTCCCCAGATTATCTGAGCGTTGTGTTTTTTCATAAGGTTTTTGTATGTGTAAACATGATTTTTTTCGCTTTTTATGTTTAATTTTTCATTACAAAAATCTTTTGAAGTAAAAAAGGCAAGCGATCTGCATCACACCGCTACAACCGCTTACCTTTGCTGCGTTCCCACCCTGGAGGATTTGGCGGGAGCTGGTTGTGCAGGACTTGCCCGTTGCAAACGTACGAAGTTTTCCTGATGATCTTTCTATATTTACCGGGAAAAGCATTTAAAATGAAGACATCATTGTCTATCAGATACATTTTTTTATTGGTCTTTATTACTCTCGTCGTATTTTTTGTAGTTTATTTTCTGTTTCGAGACGGGGATTATTTTCTGGCTTCCGTTCATGCGAATGCTTTTTTCGTCACACCGTTGTACGCCTTGTTTGCCTTGTATATCACTTATCGGGTGAGAGGGAGGTGTTCGTCTTTTCCGCTGTTGCAATCTTTCGGTATTCCCTTTTTGACGCTTTGTATCGGAGGAATTTTGTCTTTGGGGGTAATTTTTTTATTTTTCAATTTTTGGGGTCAAGATGCTGTCGATATTTTGCAAGAAGGCATGGTTCGCAATTGGTTTGAAAGATACAAGACTAAAATGGTACGGGAGCATGGCTTGCTTGCTTATGAAGGGCGGGTGGCAGCCATACATTCGGGAAATTTTTTCAATCCTTGGGTTTTTCTGATCTACTCTCTTCTTTGCATTTCATATTATTTCGTACTTTCCGTATTAATCGGTTTGTTTTTCAGAAAACCGGGGTAGCTTATTATATTATCCTTACTAATATTTAGAGTTTTCTGAATAAATTCGTATAAATATGTTTAAATTATAACAATACGGTTTGTGTGAAAGTACTTTATCGTGTTTGTCAGCTATTGTTTGTAGGTTTCTTTATTCTCTCCTCTGATCAAAAGTTTCAAGGGGAGGGCAAGTGAAAAAGAAAAAGAAACTTTTGGGCAATTTCAAGATCGTTGAGGTCAGAAGGAATCTCAAAATATGAGACCATTGTGCTTATGGTTTATTACATTTATTCAGCCTCCTAGAGGGCTTCATTAGAGAACGATGTAGATTTAGTCTTTCACACTTGTATTCAAAATAATGTTAATTATAAATTAATTAATCATATTTATTTTTATGGAAAGCTCATAATAATTCCAGAGGAACGATACAAATTATGAGCCATAGCCCCCCATAAGATGCTGGGCATGCACACGAGCTAATACTTTGTAACGAGCCTTGCCTGACCCAAACCAACGCTTTATACTGCCAAAAGTACGTTCTACTACCCATCGGGTTTTACTCACTAATTTGTTGAATAATACAGCTATCCTACTTAAGGTAGGGTTTTTATGGGCTTTTTTCTGTATACGGTGTTTGATGCCTCGACTATAAAAGTAAAACACGTTGGCTAGCACTTGGTAACCTTTGTCTGCATATAATTCTTTGAGTTTAATATCCTAGTTTTCTTATTAATGGCTTTAGCCCTCTACTATCATGCTCATTGGCTGCTACGCTATGTAACATCTAGTATCATTCCATTTTTATCCACCCCTATGTGCTTCTTGTATCCGTAGTAGAGTTTACCTGATTTCTTGAGCCATTTTCCTTGAGTGTCTACTCTTGATTGAGTCTCTTTTTTTTGCCCTTTCTTTTCTTTGACTGATTTTCTTTTGCCATCTTCCTTCCTGATCCTCCACTACATAGGTAGTAGCCCCCTTGAGAGCAAAGGACTCTCATTCTAATACTGATATCTACTATCAATCCTGTTTTAACTATCATCTGATGCTTTTCTAATTCTTTATTGATATTTTTCAGAAATCGCTCATATTCCTTTTTAGCTACTATTTCATTGAGAAACCTACATAGAGTTGTATGATCTGGGGGCTAATTTTCCAATAGAAAACCACAAAAGCGCATGCAGCTCAAGAATTTTTTCACTAATTCTTCCGTTCCTACATTACTGATATCATACCAGTGACTCAAAAGCATCATCTTAAATAACAATATTCCACTGTAAGCAGGTTGGCCTTTTATTCTCTATCCTTTTTGGATATATTTTTCTTATTTCTTTCTCCATACTATCCCAGTGGATAAAGGTGTTTAACCTTTTGAAGAACTCACGCCTTCTGGTAGAACATTCCATATATAGTTCAGTAAAGCTTATTTACGCGGTGTTTCTGAGCATAGATCCGAATTTTTTTATTTTCTACTCCAAGTAGACGAAACAATATATTGATTTACAAGATATTTTAACATACTTCTCCCATGTAACATTTTCGAAAAACATAGGCGTGGATAAAAATGGAATGATACTAGATGTACATAGCATAGCAGCTAATGAGCATAATAGTAGAGGGCTAAAGCCATTAATAAGCAAACTAGGATATAAACCCAAAAAATTATATGCAGACAAAGGTTACCAAGTGCCAGCCAACGTGTTTTACTTTCATAGTCGAGGCATCAAACACCGTATACAGAAAAAAGCCCATAAAAACCCTACCTTAAGTAGGATAGCTGTATTATTCAACAAATTAGTGAGTAAAACCCGATGGGTAGTAGAACGTACTTTTGGCAGTATAAAGCATTGGTTTGGGGCAAGCAAGGCTCGTTACAAAGTATTAGCTTGTGTGCATGCCCAGCATCTTATGGAGGCTATGGCGTATAATTTGTATCATTCCCCTGAAATTATTATGCGCTTTCCATAAAAATATATATAATTAATTAATTTATAATCAACAGTTTTCGAATACAATGTGAAAGATTAAATCTACATTTTCTTTAACGAAGCTATCTAAGAGGCTGAATAAGCGTAATCACCATTAACACAATAGTCTCAATATGATTAATTTATTTAAAATCAAATCTTTTCGAATACGATATGAAAGACTAAATATCCATCGTTCTCCAACGAAGCCATCTAGGAGACTGAATAAACATAATTCACTCTAAAACAATAACATAAGATTAAGAACGTTGTATGAGAGAAAAAAGTTAAATATCTTGTAAATCAAGATATTGTTTCGTATCTACTGGAATCGTAAATAAAAAAACCGGCTCTATGCTCAAAAGAACCGCGCAAAGAAGCTTTAGTGAACTTTATATGGAACGTTCTACCAGAAGAAATGAGTTTTCAAAAGGTTAAATACCTTGATCCAATGGGAAGGTATGGAGAAAGAAATAAGAAAAATATATCAAAAAGGCTCGGGAATAAAAGGCTAACCTGCTTACAGTGGAATATCGTTATTTAAGGATGATGCTTTTGAGTCACTGGTATGATCTCAGTGATGTAGGAACGAAAGAATTGGTGAAAAATTCCATAGGCTGCATGCGATTTTCTGGGTTTCGATTGGAAAATCAGACCTCAGATCATACAAATCTATGCAAATTTCACAATGAAATAGTAGCCAAAAGGCATATGAGTTCTTACTGAAAAAGATCAATAAGGAATTGAAAAAGCATCAGGCCATAGTTAAAACAGAAGTGATAGTAGAGGCTAGTATTACAGTTAGTCCCTTTGCTCTCAAGGGAGCTCCTACCTACGTAGTGGAGGATCAGAAGGAAGAGGGCAAAAACAAATCAGTCAAATAAAAAAAAGCAAAAAAAGAGAGTCAATCAGGAGTAGACACTCAAGGAAAATAGATCAAGAAATCAGGTGAACTCTACTACGGATACAAAAAGAACATAGAGGTGGATAAAAATGGAATGATACTAGCAGTACATAGCGTAGCAGCCAATGAGCATGATAGTAGAGGGATAAAGCCATTAATAAACAAACTAGGATATAACCTAGAGAAGTATAAGCGGACAAAAGTTACCAAGTCCAGCTAACGTGTCTTTTTTTAATAGTCGAGGCATAAAAGACCGTATACAGAAGAAAGCCTATAGGAACTTCCCTTTAAGTATAATAGCTATATTATTCAACATAATTAATGAGTAAAACCCGATGGGTAGTAGAACATACTTTTGGCAGTATAAAGCGTTAGTTTGGATCAGGTAAGGCTCGTTACAAAGGATTAGCACATGCCAGCATCTTATGGAGGCTATGGCGCATAATTTGTATCGTTCCTCTGGCATTATTATGCTCTGTTCATAAAATTAAATATAATTAATTCACAATCAATAGTTTTATAGTAAAATGTGAAAGACAAAATCTACATCGTTTCCAACGAAACCCATCTAGGAGGTTGAATAAACATAATCCAGCATTAAAAAAATGGTCTCAGATTATAAAACCAACGATATAGCAGAAGTGTCGAAAAAAAATGATTTCATGAGCTATATTATGAATAAAGCTCGTAAATGGCTTTCGAATCTTTATGACGCTGAAAGGCGACAAGAAGTTAAGGTTTTGATGGAGTCCGATTCGGATCGGCTCGCAGATACCTTTTACAAGGATATTGAATTCGGAACCGGAGGGATGCGGGGCGTTATGGGGGTAGGAACCAACCGTATGAACAAGTATACTATAAGGACCACTACTTTGGGTTTGGCGAGATACTTAAAGAAGTTATATTCTGAAAAACCTTTGAGTGTAACCATCGCTTATGACGTACGTCGAAATAGTGATATTTTTTCCCGTACGGTTGCATCCGTGCTTTCTTCGAAACGGATTAAAGTATATTTATTCGAGGGCTTTCAGCCTACTCCAGAGCTTTCTTATGCGGTTCGTCAGTTGGGGTGTCAAGCAGGAATCGTATTGACAGCCTCTCACAATCCCGCCGAATATAACGGTTATAAAGTCTATGGAGAAGACGGCGCTCAAGTCTCTCCTTCTGAAGAGCGAAAGATCATGGATGAGGTAAAGAATGTTCGTTTGGAAGATCTTTCTTTTAAGGTGGATGAAACAATGATCCACCCTATCGGAAAGGAAATGGACAAGGCCTTTATAAAAGCTTGTGTCGAGCAGGCTTCATTTACCTCTGAAGGAAAAGATTCCTTGAAGATCGTTTTTACCCCCTTGCACGGAGCCTCAGTTGCTATCACACCAAAAGCCTTTCGTCAATCGGGTTTTGAAAAAGTATTTCTCGTTGAAGAACAAGTCGTTCCCGACGGGGATTTTTCTACCGTAGCTTCTCCCAATCCAGAAGATACAGAGGCCCTTTCCATGGCAATAGCATTGGCCCAAGAGTGTCAAGCCGATATCGTCCTAGGCGCAGATCCGGATGCAGAAAGCCTCAGAGTAGCCGTGCGTAACGAAGAAGGAAATATGATCTTTTTGAACAGCAATCAGACTAATACTCTACTCGTTCATTATCTTTTAGAACGTTGGAAAGAGCGAGGGAAGTTGACCAATCAATCTTTTATTACCTCTACTATAGTGAGTTCCGATATTTTTTTTTGACTTGGCCCGAGTTTTCGGTATGAATTGTAAAATCAGTTTGACCGGGTTCAAATGGATTTCGAAATTGATCCGTGAATCCGGTTCGGTAGAAGCGTTCATCGGAGGAGGAGAAGAAAGTTTTGGTTTCATGGTAGGCTATTTTGTTCGAGATAAAGATTCGGTGTCTTCTATGTTGCTGATCTCAGAAATAGCAGCCGTAGACAAGGCCCGCGGCAGCAATCTCTACGGAGAGCTTTTACTTATTTATACAAATAAAATAGGATGTTATCAAGAGACTTTAATTTCCCTTGTCCGTAAAGGAGCTGAAGGGGCTGCCAAGATTACCTGGATGATCAAACAATGGCGCGAACATCCTCCGAAAGGAATTTATTGGAAATAAAGTGGTCGCTATCGAAGATTATCAATGCGGAGTCAAAAAAATTTGCAGGAAGATACAAAAAGCGAGCTTACCCTGCCTCAATCCAATATGTTGATCTATCGTACTGAACACTGTACGAAGATTGCCATCCGCCCTTTAGGAACTAAACCGAAAATCAAATTTTATTTTAGCGTGAAAGCCCCCTTGCATCGGGTGAAAGATTATCCTTCGGTAAGGAGCCCTTTGGATTCTAAAATCCAGAATCTCATCCATGAGATGAAGCTTTCGTAGGTTTTCTTACGTTTGGAGAACGTTGCAAGATCATTGTATTAAAGTGGATTACGTTTATTAAGCCTCCTAGATGGGCTTTGTTAGAGAACAATATAGATTTAGTCTTTCACATTGAATTCGAAATACTGATGATTATAAAATAATTAATTATATCTATTTTTATAGACAGCGCATAATAATTACAAGGGAACGATACAAATTATGAGCTATAGACTCCATAATACGCTGGGCATGCACACGAGCTAATCCTTTGTAACGAGCCTTTCTTGATCCAAGCCAACGCTTTATACTGCCAAAAAACCTTTCACTACCCATCGGTTTTTACTCACTAATTTGTTAAATAATATAGGTATCCTACTTAAGAGACGGTTCCTATAGGCTTCTTCTGTATACGGTATTTGATACCTCGACTATAAAAGTAAGACACGTTGGCTGGCACTTGGTAACCTTTGAATGCATATACTTATCTGGTTTATACGCTAGTTTTCTTATTAATGGCTTTAGCCCTCTACTATCATGATCATTGGCTGCTAAGCTATGTACAGCAGCTAGTATCATTCCATTTTTATCCATCCCTATGTGCTTCTTGTATCCGTAGGAGAGTTTACCTGATTTCTTAAGCCATTTTCCTTGAGTGTATAATCCTTATTGAGTCTCTTTTTTTAGCCTTGCTTTTCTTTGAGTAATTTGCTTTTGCCCTTCTTCCTTCCGATCTTTGACTACGTAGATAGGGAGCTCCCTTTGGAAAAAGGAGACTCACTGTAATACTGGAATCTACTATCACTCCTATTTTAACTATCGCCTGATGATTTTCTAATTCCTTATTGATCTTTTTCAGTAAGCGATCATATGCCTTTTTGGTTACTATTTCATTGAGAAATCTGCATAGAGTCGTATGATCTGGGATTTGATCTTCCAATCGAAAACCACAAAAGCGAATGCAACTCAAGTTTTTTTCACCAATTCTTCCGTTCCTACATCATTGAGATCATAGCAGTTACTCAAAAGCATCGTCTTAAATAACGATATTTCACTGTAAGCAGGTTAGCTTTTTATTCCTTGTAATTTTTGATATATTTTTCTTATTTCTTTCTCCATCCACTTCCAAGTAGATCAAAATTTTTAACCTTTTGAAAAAATCACTCCTTCTGGTAGAACGTTCCATATATAGTTCACTAAAGCTTATTTGTTCGGTGCTTCTGAGCATAGAGCCGAATTTTTTATTTTATACTCCAGAGTATAGGAAATAATATATTGATTTATAAATGTTTTTAACCTCCTTCTCTCATGCAATATTTTAGAAATAAAATATTGATTTACATGTAATTAAGAGCTGTTCTATCATATAGCGTACTCAAAGGGCTAATTCCTTCTTTATAATCCATCACACTTATTAAATTTGCCAAGCATTTAAAAAAAAACATGAAGATGTAAACTTTGAGAATATCAAGTCTTTCTATTTTTTTTAAGGATATTTATCCAAACTAGTGGCTTTATAGTAAGTAATGAAGATAAATGTAAGAGTAGCGCAAGCCCATGATGCCAAGTATGCCTCCCTGATTTGTCGGAAGATAGAAGCGTCGGCCAAATCCCGGGGTACGGGCATTGCTAAGAGAGATCCTGAATACATTAAGAAAAAAATGATTGACGGAATTTCCGTCGTTGCCTTTTGTGACGGAATCCTTTCCGGTTTCAGTTACATCGAAATTTTTCAAGATATGCAGTTCGTAGCTAACTCCGGACTGATCGTCTTTCCAGAATTCAGACAGCAAGGTTTGTCCAAACTCATCAAATTCGAAATCTTCAAACTTTCACGTGAAAAATTTCCTCAAGCTAAAATTATCAGCATCACCACCAGCCCTGCAGTGATCAAAATGAATACTGAATTAGGATTTATTTCCGTACCTTTCAAGCAGCTGACCCGATCCGATGATTTTTGGAAAGGCTGTCGAAGCTGTGTTCATTATGATGTATTAACCCGAAATCAAAACAAAATGTGTATGTGTACAGGTTTGTTATACGATGCTCAAATCGAAAAGCCGTCTACCGAGCTTGCTCCGGGAGATAACATTGTACTAGCCTATAGCGGCGGTTTAGACACCTCTTACTGTTTAAAATCCCTCACCGAGGAAGGATACAAGGTTCATACAGCTATCGTCAATACAGGCGGATTCAGCCCTGAAGAATTTGCACGGATCGAGGCACAATCATTAAAAATCGGAGCAATCTCCCATCGTACTATTGATGCCACCGAATCCTATTATCGCCGTTGCGTAAAATATCTCGTCTACGGAAATATCCTCAGGAACGGAACCTATCCGCTTTCCGTCAGTTCCGAACGGGTTTTTCAAGCCATCAGGATCGCTCAATATGCTAAGAAAATAAAAGCCAAAGCCATAGCCCATGGCAGCACAGGCGCGGGTAACGATCAAGTCCGTTTTGATTTAGTTTTCCAAATCCTATGCCCCGATAAACTTATCATCACGCCGATCCGAGACCGAAAGATTTCGCGCAAGCGGGAGATCGAATATTTGAAGACCCACGGCATAGATCTTATTTGGGAAAAAGCCGAATATTCCATAAACAAGGGCCTTTGGGGAACCAGCGTAAGCGGAGGTGAAACTTTGACTTCGCACCAGAGTTTACCCGAAGAAGCTTTCCCTATTCCTTTGAGCGAGAAAGAGATCAAAAAAATAGAATTGGGATTTGAAAAAGGCGAACTTATCACCCTAGACGGTTTGAGGAGCAATCCCGTAGAAAATATCGTCAAACTAGAAAAAATTGCCTCACGTTTTGCTATCGGTCGAGACATCCATGTGGGGGACACCATCGTGGGCATCAAAGGCCGAATAGGTTTCGAGTCTGCAGCTGCCCTGATCATCATCAAGGCTCACCATTTGCTTGAAAAACATGTGTTGACTAAATGGCAACTCTATTGGAAAGATCAGTTGGCCAATTGGTACGGCATGTTATTACATGAGGCTCAATATCTTGAACCCGTCATGCGAAACATAGAGGCCTTTTTACAAGACAGCCAGAAGCGAGTCAGTGGAAAGGTTACCGTAGCCCTGCACCCCTATAGATTTGAGGTGATCGGCATTCGATCCGAATTTGATATGATGCAATCCAAGACCGCCCAATATGGTGAGATGAATCACGCTTGGAGCGCGGAAGACGTCAAAGGATTTACCCAAATATTGGGGACTCAAATGAAAATTTATCATGGTTTAGATCAAAATTTTTTCGATGATTAAAATAGGGATTGTAGGCGGGGCAGGCTATACTGCCGGAGAATTGATCAGGCTTCTGATACACCATCCAAAAGTGGTGATCCAAAATATACTGAGCAACAGTAACCCCGGACTATATATTTATACGGTGCATCCCGATCTGTTTGGCGAAACCAATATGAAATTTACCGATGCACTCGATGAAGATCTAGACGTTATCTTTCTCTGCCTCGGTCATGGGTTATCTAGAGAAGCGTTGAAAATTACCCCACCCAAAACAAAAATCATCGATCTAAGCCAAGATTTCAGATTGGCCGAAAAATCTGTTTTTAACGGAAAAAAATTCGTTTACGGTTTGCCCGAACAACAACGCAATCGAATAAAAGGTGCTCAAAACATCGCCAACCCAGGTTGTTTTGCTACTATCATTCAGCTTGCACTCTTACCTCTTGCCCATGCCCAACGCTTGGAAGGAGATATCCATATCAGTGCCATCACCGGAGCTACCGGAGCAGGAAGAGGGCTGAGCGAAAGCACGAACTTTAGTTGGAGATACAACAATATCTCTAATTATAAAATATTCACCCACCAGCATTTACATGAAATCAAGGAGGGACTTACGCGTGGTCAAAAGTCTTTTAAGAGTGAGATCTATTTCGTTCCTTACAGGGGAAATTTCTCTCGGGGTATCATGATCACAGTTTACATCGATTCATCCCTTTCTCTTGAAGAGAACGAAGCTCTTTACGATGCTTATTATGAATTTCATCCTTTTGTTCGGCTTTCCGATCAACCCGTTCATTTAAAACAAGTGATCGGTTCCAATAAATGTTTGTTGCATCTCTCCCTACAAAAAGACAAGCTCATCATCAGCGGAGTGATTGACAATTTGCTCAAAGGAGCTTCGGGCCAGGCCGTGCAAAATCTCAATCTCATGTACGATTGGGAAGAAAGTTGCGGACTGAGATTGAAATCAATTGGTTTCTAAACAATATCAATATGATTAAATGAATTTATTTGATGTTTATCCTACCGTCCCTATAGAATTAGTCAAGAGCACGGGATCTTATATTTTTGACAGAAAAGGAGAACAATATTTGGATTTTTATGGCGGTCATGCAGTGATCTCTATCGGTCATTCGCATTCACATTACGTCAAATGTATACGAGACCAACTGAAGCGTGTCAGCTTTTATTCGAATGCCATACACATTCCTCAACAAGAAAAGCTTGCTGAATTATTAGGAACCGCTTCGGGGTATGATGACTATCGGCTCTTTTTGTGTAATTCAGGCTCGGAGGCAGTCGAGAACGCTCTCAAATTAGCCTCTTTTCACACCAGAAAGAGAAAAGTAGTCGCTTTCAAAGGGGCTTTTCATGGGCGCACCAGCGGAGCAGTAGCCGTTACTAATAACTCGAAAATAATCACTCCTTTCAACGCGCAACATCAAGTCGTTTTTATCGATTATCAAGCAGTAGATCAGCTGGAGGCCACGTTGCAAGAAGGGGATGTTTGTGCCGTGATCACTGAAGGTATACAAGGCGTTTCAGGTATAATCGACCCGGGGGCAGAATTTCTTAAACAAGCGGAATCTCTGTGTGAAAAGCACCAAGCAATGTTTATTCTTGACGAGGTGCAAAGCGGTTACGGTCGTACAGGGGATTTTTTTGCGCATCAAGCTGCCGACATAAATCCCGATCTCATCGCCGTGGCCAAGGGAATGGGCAACGGGTTCCCTATGGGAGGAGTGCTCATTCACCCCAAATTTAAAGCCTTTCACGGAATGTTGGGAACCACTTTTGGTGGAAACTATTTGGCTTGTGTTGCGGGAATTGTCGTTTTGGAGGTAATGAGAGACGAGGATTTGGTAGCCAATGCTCGAAAAATCGGCGCGTTGCTCACTAGATCATTGCAAAAAATTCCCGACATTCAAGAGATTCGGGGAAGGGGATTGATGCTCGGATTGCTCTTTGATTTTCCAGTCAAAAGATTGAGAGAGACCCTTCTAAAAGAAGAAAAAGTGTTTGTTGGAACAGCTTCGAATCCTAATATTTTGAGATTGCTCCCTCCGCTCAACATCACTCCGGATCACGTGCAACTATTTATATGCAAGCTGACAACTGCTTTGGAACGTTTACGGTATGAAACAGAAAACAGCCACTCTGGTTCTTGAAGACGGTTCGCACTATGAAGCCTTTCATTTCGGTGCGCCCGTATCGGCCTCCGGAGAGATCGTTTTCAATACTGCGATGACCGGTTATACGGAAAGTTTGACCGACCCGTCATACAGGGGGCAACTCTTGGTTTATACCTATCCCCTTATTGGGAATTACGGCATTCCCATTTCATCCGTCGAATCTTCCATACACAATTTTTATGAATCGGACAGGCTTCACATTGTGGGTTTGATCGTATCGGATTATACCCATCGACCTCACCATTGGAATATGTCAGAAAGTCTTTCCGATTGGCTTGAGAAACATTACATTCCGGCCTTGTATGGTCTAGATACCAGGGCGTTGACACAAAAACTACGTGAGCAGGGAACAATGCTCGGTAAAATCATCGTTGATGAAGACATTCCCTTTTATGATCCAAATCAGGAAAATCTTGCCGCCCAAGTTTCTATTGAAAAAAAGACGATCTATGGAGATGGTCAGTATAAAGTTTTGCTCGTCGATTGCGGTGTGAAAAACAACATCATTCGTTGTCTGCTCCATCGCGATTGCACCGTGATCCGCGTGCCTTGGGCTTATAATTTCACCCAAGAAGATTACGATGGTCTTTTCATTTCCAACGGTCCGGGAGACCCAAAAGTGTACCAAAAGACCGTTGCGCACATTCGATCAGCCCTTCAAAAAGATCAACCTATTTTCGGTATTTGTTTGGGGAATCAACTCCTCGGCCTGGCTGCTGGTGGCGATACGCATAAACTCAAATACGGACACAGGAGTCATAATCAACCAGTTCTCTTGGTAGGAACGGACAGAGCTTTCATTACTTCACAAAATCACGGTTATGTACTTGATCCTGAAGGGATGGGTCCTGAATGGAAAGTTTTTTTCAAAAATTTGAATGATGAGAGTTGCGAAGGAATAATCCACGATAAAAAGCCTTTTTTCTCGGCGCAATTCCATCCGGAAGCCTCAGGAGGTCCTACCGATACCGAATTTTTATTTGACAACTTCATTACCTCCATCAAAAGGTACAAGAAAGCTAACCCATTGTCCATATGAAAATCGACAAAGTCCTTATTATCGGCTCCGGAGCCTTGAAAATCGGTGAAGCCGGAGAGTTCGATTATTCCGGAACACAAGCCTTAAAAGCCCTCAAGGAAGAGGCTGTTTTCACTGTGTTGATCAATCCCAATATCGCTACGGTTCAAACCTCCGAGGGCATCGCCGACAAAGTTTATTTCTTACCTATCACCCCTTATTTTGTAGAAACTGTCATAAAAAAAGAGAAGCCTCAAGGTCTTTTGTTGGCTTTCGGTGGGCAGACCGCGTTGAATTGCGGCATTGCTCTCTTCAAAAGAGGCATTATCGAAAAATATCAATTGCAAGTCTTGGGTACTCCTGTCGAATCGATTATACAAAGTGAAGATCGGGATATCTTCCGAAACAAACTTACCGAGATCGGGATAAAGACTGCGCGAAGTATCGCGGTAGATTCTTTGGATAATGCTTTGAAGGCGGCTGAAGAAATCGGTTTCCCCATCATCATACGCGCAGCCTACGCTTTGGGAGGTTTGGGAAGTGGATTTT
This sequence comes from Flavobacteriales bacterium Tduv, assembly GCA_047528255.1. Classification (GTDB taxonomy): domain Bacteria; phylum Bacteroidota; class Bacteroidia; order Flavobacteriales; family Blattabacteriaceae. The sequence continues at coordinate 903,630 of CP180024.1, forward strand.
CCCAGAATTCGGATGAGCTAAAAGTTTTGGCATCCAAAGCCTTTTCATACGCCGATCAAATCCTCATCGAGGAGTCGCTAAAGGGTTGGAAAGAAATCGAATACGAGGTGGTACGCGACAGCTTCGGAAATTGCATCACGGTCTGTAATATGGAAAACTTCGATCCAATCGGTATCCACACCGGAGAGAGTATCGTCGTAGCTCCTTCTCAAACTTTGACCAATGCAGAATATCATAATCTCAGACAACTCTCGATGCGCATCGCCGAACATTTCGGTATCGTCGGCGAATGCAATGTGCAATTTGCATTGGCTCCGCATTCGGCCGATTATCGCGTCATCGAGATTAATGCCCGACTTTCACGCTCGAGCGCTTTGGCGTCGAAAGCTACGGGTTATCCGTTGGCTTTCGTAGCCGTCAAGGTTGCTTTGGGGTACGGCTTGCATCAGCTGAAAAATGTCGTCACAAAAACCACATCGGCTTTTTTTGAACCGGCCTTGGATTACATCGTCTGTAAACTTCCGCGTTGGGATCTTAAAAAATTTTACGGAGTCTCGGACAAGATCGGAAGCAGTATGAAAAGTGTCGGTGAGGTGATGGCCATCGGCGGTTCGTTTGAAGAAGCCTTGCAAAAAGGGCTTCGTATGCTCGATGTGGGACTGCAGGGTTTCATCAATCCTCACAAAAAAGCTTTGAATCCCTCGCTGCTCAAAGATTTGCTTAAAGAGCCTACCGACCAGAGGATACAAGTCTTAGAGTCCGCTTTCAATGCCGGATATACGGTTAAAAAGATTCATGAACTCACCCAGATCGATCCCTGGTTTTTGTATAAGTTGGAGAACTTACATCGTACGAAACAAACTCTGGTCTCTTATGGAAACTGGATCAATATCCCTGACGAAATCTTGAGATCGGCTAAAAAACAAGGATTTTCGGATGAACAGATCGTGGGGCTTTCCGTACCTGGATCGGTACTTACAACCGTTTTCGGATCGCTCAGAGAGCGACGAAAGGCCCGAGGTATATTGCCCTTCACTCGGCAGATCGATACACTAGCCGCCGAATATCCCGCTCGGACCAATTATCTCTATCTGAGTTATCACGCTTCTCGACACGATATTCCTTACGAAAAGGATAAACAATCTGTCGTCGTGTTAGGCTCAGGTGTCTATCGGATCGGAAGCAGCGTTGAGTTTGATTGGTGTTGTGTGAATACCCTCGAAACCATACGAAAGAACGGGTATCGAGCCGTGATGATCAATTACAACCCCGAGACGGTGAGCACGGATTTTGATGTTTGCGATCGTCTCTATTTTGAAGAACTCAGTCTTGAACGCGTTCTGGATATAATCGAACTCGAGCAGCCCAAGGGTACTGTGGTCTCAATGGGTGGACAGATCCCCAATAACTTGGCTTTTAAACTTCATCAAAGAGGAGTAAGTATCTTGGGAACTTCTCCCGTTTCAATCGATGGGGTAGAGGATCGTTATAAGTTTTCTAAAGCCTTAGACACTTTGGGCATCAGTCAACCGAGTTGGAAAGAGCTTTCGGATTTCGATTCAATCTCTCATTTTGTTGAGAAAGTCGGGTATCCCGTATTGATCCGTCCTTCTTACGTACTTTCGGGCGCAGCGATGAATGTGGTGTCTAACGCCGAAGAGTTGCGACAATACCTCAAGGAAGCCGTCGCGATTTCTCCTGAACATCCTGTAGTGGTTACTGAATTTATAGAGAAAGCCAAAGAGATCGAATTTGACGCCGTATCTTGTAATGGAGAAATTTTGTATCACGCCATATCCGAGCACGTTGAGTTTGCGGGCGTGCACTCTGGCGACGCTACATTGGTCTATCCACCGCAAAACGTTTATATAGCCACGTTAAAGGAAGTTCTGCAAACGGCTCAAAAGATCGCTAGACACTTTGATATCTCCGGACCGTTCAACATTCAATTCTTATCAAAAAATAACAGCATACAAGTCATCGAATGTAACTTGAGAGCTTCGCGAAGCTTTCCCTTCGTTTCCAAAGTCTCACGTTTTAATATGATTGATCTAGCCACACGAGTGCTTTTGAACGAGCCATCATTGAAGAAAAGCTCTCCTGATTTTCTTATCTTGGATCATATCGGGGTAAAGGCTTCTCAATTCTCCTTTTCTCGGTTGCAGGGCGCTGATCCCGTGTTAGGTGTCGATATGGCCTCGACCGGTGAAGTCGGTTGCCTCGGATACAGCTTTAATGACGCAATGATGAAGGCTATGCTGTCTGTGGGTTACACTATCCCAAAGAAAAATATTTTGATCTCTGGAGGACCGTTGTGTTCCAAGATCGAATTACTCGAAGTGGTCAAACTCTTGGATGGAAAAGGTTACACCCTTTTCGCCACTGAAGGCACGAACCGGTTTTTATCTGATCATGGTATTGTCTCTATTTATTTGCATTGGCCTGATGAGCGTCGATCGCCTCAAGTGATCGATTATATCAAAGAAAAAAAGTTGGATTTGATTATCAATATTCCCAAGAATTTGAGCAAATCCGAACTCGACAATGATTATACCATACGGCGCACTGCTGTGGACTTTAACATTCCGTTATTGACCAATTCACGTTTGGCAAAGGCCTTTATCCAAGCCTTTTGTCAACTCTCTCCCGAGCAACTCGATTCATCTGCTTGGGATGTTTATTTTCCTCAAAATTCTGAAGTATGAAACGATTCATCAGTGTAGACGACGTCTCTAATTTGCCTCGACTAATCGAAAAGGCTCGAATAGTCAAAAAGACCCCTTTCGCCTTTAAGAAACTTAAAAAAAATAAAACCGTCGGTCTGGTTTTTTTCAATCCGAGTTTGCGCACGCGTCTAAGCAGTCAAAAGGCCGCATTCAATCTCGGCGCGAATACTTGGGTTTTGAATATCGACCATAATTCTTGGAAGATTGAGATGAATGACGGAACAGTGATGGAAAACAGTCAGGAACACATCAAAGAAGCCATTGCCGTGATGAGCCTCTATTGTGACATCTTGGCTGTGCGTACCTTCCCAAGCTTGCTCGATCGAGAGCATGATTATCAGGAAGTCTTGTTCAATAAAATCATGCATTACTCCAAAGTTCCACTGGTGAGCTTGGAAAGCGCTACACTACACCCTTTACAGTCTCTGGCCGATGTGATGACCATTGAAGAACTTCGACCGACAAAAAAACTCATCAAGGTCGTGCTAAGCTGGGCTCCACATGTGAAGGCCCTCCCGCATTCGGTTCCGAATTCTTTCGCGCAATGGGCTTCTAAGTTACAGGGTGTAGACTTGGTTGTCGCTCATCCCGAAGGTTATGACTTAGATAAACGTTTTACCCGAGGAGCGCGCATTACTCATGATCAGGCGGAAGCCTTCGAGGGAGCTGATTTTATCTATGCAAAGAATTGGAGCAGCTTTATTGACTACGGAAAAGTTCTTTTTCACAATACATCTTGGATGATTACCCGGGAGAAGATGGCCTTAACTGATCGGGCCAAATTCATGCACTGCTTACCGGTTCGGCGCAATGTAGTTGTAGAAGACGCCGTGTTGGAAAGTGAAGATTCTGTAGTCTTGCAACAAGCTGAAAATAGAGTATTTGCCGCCCAGACGGTTTTCATGGAAATTTTGGAACATTCTACAAGATGATTCAAGTCTTGAAAATAGGAGGAAAACTAATAGATGATGAAGTTTTGTTAAAAATTTCTTTGGAAGTTTTTCATACGTTGAAAGGGAACAAGGTTTTGATCCATGGCGGAGGAAAGTCCGCCAGTGCGCTTTCCGAAAGATTGGGTCTCCGTCCGCGCTTGGTTGAAGGTCGACGGATCACTGATAAAGAGACGCTCGATGTCGTCACTATGACGTATGCCGGCTTGGTCAATAAAAAGATCGTAACCCGCTTGCAGGCTTTGGGTTGTCGCGCTTTAGGGTTGTGTGGGGCCGATGCTGATTTAATCCGCGCCGTGCGGCGTCCCATTCAAGATATCGATTATGGTCATGTCGGCGATTTGAAAGAAAACAGTGTCGATGTGTTTGTTCTGAATTTTTTATTCGAGAAGGGTCTCGTTCCCGTCTTATGTGCTTTAACGCACGACGGTCAAGGTGGCCTTCTCAATACCAATGCTGATACTATCGCCTCAGTCGTGGCTTTCGCTCTGGCGGCAGATCATGAGGTGGCGTTGCATTATGCTTTTGAGAAGCGAGGAGTGTTACGTGATCCTTCTGATGAAAGCTCTTTTTTTTCTCAGATCGATGAGAAAAGCTTTTATCATCTTAAACGACAAAAAGTCATCACTGAGGGAATGATCCCCAAACTAGAAAATGCTTTCAAAGCCCTTAGGGCTGGGGTGTCTCGGGTGACGGTGGGACGGCCCGAGTCGTTGACCGATTTTACAAATACGACTTCATTATGTCTGTAGATACAAGGAAATTGAAGATAGAGGCCATTGAGTTGCTCACGCAGTTAATAGGTACCCCTTCCATCTCTAGGAAGGAGGATAAAACGGCAGATCTGATTTCCGATTTTTTGACTAAGCGCGGCATTCAGGTCAATAGAAAGTTCAACAATATTTGGGCGGTGAACGCGAATCATAGCGGAAAAAAAGATCCGACGATCTTGCTCAATTCCCATCACGATACGATTAAGCCAGGAGAAAATTGGGCTACAGATCCCTTCTCGGCATGGCGAGAAGAGGACAAAATCATCGGGTTGGGTAGCAATGACGCAGGGGCTTCGGCAGTGTCTTTGATCAGCACTTTTATTTATTTGAGCCGGTTACCTCGTTTGCGTTACAAACTTATCTTGACCATCACGGCTGAGGAGGAGATTTCCGGGGAGAGGGGGGTCAAGGCAGTGTTGCCAGAGTTGGGATCTATAGATTGGGGCATTGTCGGTGAACCGACCCGGATGCAGGTAGCCGTCGCAGAGAAGGGTTTGATCGTATTAGACTGTATGGCCCATGGAAAGAGCGGACATGCAGCCAGAGATGAAGGCGTAAATGCGCTTTATATTGCTTTGGATGACATACACTGGCTAAGAAAATATAAATTTGAAAAAGTCTCCGATCTTTTAGGCCCCTTGAAGCTTACCGTGACGCAGATTCAAGGGGGCATCCAACACAATGTGGTTCCGGATCTTTGTTCTTTCGTGGTCGATATTCGAACTAACGATCTCTATTCGAATGAAGAGGTGATTACCTTGATTCGTGAGGAAATAAGCTCTGAAATCAGCCCGCGTTCGTATCATCTAAACTCATCGCGTATTGATCCGGAGCATCCTATTGTCAAGAAAGCTCAGGCGTTGGGGAGGAAGATTTTCGGATCACCCACTTTGTCTGACCAGAGTGTGATGAGTTTCCCTACGATTAAGATGGGACCCGGAGACAGTCTTCGTTCTCATGCCCCAAACGAATATATCTTATCTTCTGAAATAGAGGAGGGTATTGATCTGTATATTCGACTTCTGGAAAATTTCTCCCATCCGTTGTAAGGATGAAATTTTTCAATAAATTTGCTCAATTTTGTAATCAAAAAACGTGATCGTCTTGGTTTGAATGTTGATGGCCGTTTTTATAAATTTGCTCAGATCTAAATAATAAACAAACATATTATGGCGCAAGAAGTAACTGACTCGAATTTTAAAAAAATGGTCCTCCAATCAGGTCAACCTGTTTTGGTGGATTTTTGGGCGCCTTGGTGTGCGCCTTGTATGGCTCTTTCTCCCAAAATTGATGAACTCTCGGAACAATATAAAGGAAAGGCGTTGGTGGTAAAAGTTAATATTGACGATAATCCCGATACTGCTACCGAATACGGTATCCGAAGCATCCCGACTTTGTTGTTTTTCAAGGGAGGAGAGGAGAAAGACAGACATGTTGGCGTAGCTCCAAAAGAAAGCTTAGGCAGTAAATTAGATGCTCTATTGTAAAAATTACTTCTTACTTAGTAGTTAAAGAAGTAAAAAGATAGTATATTCGAAGCTCCATAAAAGGTCTGGTAGTTCAGTTGGTTAGAATACGTGCCTGTCACGCACGGGGTCGCGGGTTCGAGTCCCGTCCAGACCGCTAATAGGAAAGGGTGAAAGGAATTTTTTAAGTTTATTTTCAACCTTTTTTATTTGGCTTTCTTTCCCAAATTCCGAGGAATTTGGCAATAAGACTGTTTCGGGACCATTGTAATGGTTGCTTAATTTTATTCAGCCTGCTAAATGAGTTTCGTTATAGAATGATAGAGGCTTAGTATTTCACATCGTGTTCAAGATACTGTTGATTATAAATTAATTAATTATATCTGTTTTTATGAAGAGCTCATAATAATGCCAGGGGAACGATACAAATTATGCACTATAGCCTCCATAAGATTCTGAGCAAGCACACGAGTTAATCCTTTATAACGAGCATTTCCTGATACAAACCAATATTTTATATTGCAAAAAAATACGTTCTACTACCCATCGGGTTTTACTCACTAATTTGTTGAATAATATAAGTATCCTACTTAAGAGGGCCTATAATCTTTCTTTCTATATACGGCCTTTGATGGCCTCGAGTATGAAAGTAAGATACGTTGGCTAGAACTTGGTGGTAATCTTTATTTCATAAAGTTCTCTTGGTTATATCCTAATTAACTTATTAATGGCTTTAGCCCTCTACTATCATGCTCATTGATTAGCTGCTATGCTATGTACTACTCAGTTTCATTCCATTTTTATTCCACCTATGTGCTTCTTGCATCCATAGTAAAGTTTACCTAATTTTTTGAATCATTTTCCTTGAGTGTCTATTTTTGATTGAGTCTCTTTTTTTACCCTTTCTTTTCTTTGACTAATTTCTTTTTCCCATCTTCCTTCCGATCCTCCACTACGTGGATAGGAACTCCCTTTGGAGAAAAGGAGCTCACTATAAGACATCATCTACTATCACTCTTGTTTTAACTATCACCTGACGTTTTTCTAATTCCTTATTGATCTTTTTCAGTAAACCTCACATAGCTTTTTGGCTGCTATTTCATTGCAAAATTTGCATAAAACCCTATGTGATATGGGCTCTGATCTTCCAATCGGAAGGATACAAAAACGCATGCAGTCTATGGAATCTTTTACTAATTCTTCCATCCTACATCACTGAGATCATATACCAGTGACTCAAAAGCGTCGTCTTAAATAACGATATTCTTCTATATAGAAGGGATATCCTTTTATTCCCTTGGCCTTTGATTTATTTTTCTTATTTCTTTCTACATCCCTTCCCATTGGATCACTGGTATTTAACCTTTTGAAAAACTAACTCCTTCTAATAGAACCTTCCATATATAGCTCACTAAAACTTAGTATTCGCAATAATTCTGAACATAGATCCGAATATTTTTTTTATTTTCTACTCCAGAATACACGAAACAATATATTGATTTACAATATTTTAAACTATTTTTCTCAGGCAACGTTCTGACCCTATATTTTGATATAAAAAAATAGATAGTTTCTATATCATCCTCCGAAATCGTCGAAGCGAACATTTTCTTTAGGCACGCCGAAGTCGTCGCACATCTTCACTACAGCATTGTTCATCATTGGAGGACCACAGAAATAAAAATCGACATCTTCCGGAGCATCATGGTCTTTCAAATAATTATCGATCAAAGCCTGATGCACGAAGCCTGTAAATCCATACCCTGCAGAATCATTGATATCCTTTTTAGGAGTCCAATTATCTTCAGGAAGAGGCTCGGAAAGGACTACATAAAATTTAAAATTCGGGAACTCGCGCTCAATCGTACGAAAATCCTCTAGATAAAATAATTCACGTTTAGAACGCCCGCCATACCAGAAGGAAACTTTTCGTCTAGTTTTTTCAGTGTAAAAAAGATGGAAAAGATGCGAACGCATCGGAGCCATACCAGCTCCTCCACCGACGTAAATCATTTCAGCCTGAGAATTTTCATTAATAAAGAACTCTCCATAAGGCCCCGATATCGTCACCTTATCTCCCGGTTTTCTTGAAAAAATATAAGAAGAAGAAATGCCTGGATTCACTTTGTCCCAGCCACCGATTCTCTTTGCAAAAGGCGGTGTAGCCACACGAATATTCAACATAATAATATTGCCAGTATCCGGATGATTAGCCATGGAATAAGCGCGAACCACTCCTTCATCATTGGTCATCTTCAAATCCCAAAGCTTGAATTTGTCCCACTCAAAGCGAAACTTATCGGGCTGGTCATGATGCTCAGGATGAGCTGTGATATCAATATCTTTATAATTTACAATAGTTCGAGGCACATCGATCTGAATATAACTTCCGGCTTTGAAATCAAACTTTTCTCCTTCGGGCAACTGCACGACAAATTCCTTGATGAAAGAGGCCACATTGTAATTCGATTTGACAGTACACTCCCATTTTTTGATTCCGAAAATTTCTTCAGGGATTTCGATTTCCATGTCTTGTTTGACTTTGACCTGGCATCCAAGCCTCCAATTTTGCTCTTTCTCCTTTCTGGTAAAATGAGATTCTTCCGTAGATAAAATATTTGAACCTCCCGAAAAAACTTGACATTTACACTGCAAACAAGTACCGCTTCCGCCACAAGCCGAGGGCAAAAAGAGTTTCTGATTAGTGAGTGTCGAGAGTAAAGATCCACCGGATTCAACCTCGAGAACTCTTTCACCGTTGACCGTGATCTTGACAGGTCCGGAAGGGGAAAGCTTGGCTTTGGCTGTTAGCAAAACCCCTACCATAAACAGTATAAGGATCAAAAAAGCGATAACAGCGGTAAAAATAGTGACTAGAGTCATTGTTAAACGGGATTTGATAGCCCCTTCAAATCAAGATTCTTCTTTTTTTCTTGTTGATCGTTTTTAGAAGCAGATGAACTAGACTCCTGTGTTGCTTCTTTCTTTTCAATTTGAAGATCGATGCCTCCGAAGCTCAGGAACCCGATTGCCATCAATCCGGTCAAAATAAAAGTAATTCCCAAACCCCGCAAGGGAGCAGGAACATTGGAATAACAGATTTTTTCACGGATGGATGCGATGGCCAATATCGCTAAAAACCAACCAATCCCTCCACCTAAACCGTAAACTGTCGCTTCCGCTACATTGGCAAATTCTTTCTGTTGCATGAAAAGCGAACCGCCCAAGATGGAGCAGTTCACCGCAATCAACGGTAAAAAAATACCCAAAGCAGTGTACAAAGCCGGAGCAAAACGCTCAACAATCATTTCAACGAGTTGGACCATCGTAGCTATAGTCGCAATGAAAATGATCACAGTTAAAAAACTTAAATCGACCTGTTCAAATAAAGGATCAAGCCAAACCAAAGAGCCTGGCTGCAGAATATATTTGTCGAATATAAAATTCAAAGGAACGGTCACCAACATGACAAATATCACCGCCACTCCCAAACCTATGGCCGTAGAGACTTTTTTGGAAACAGCCAAATAAGAACACATCCCTAAAAAATAGGAAAAGATCATATTGTCAATGAAAATGGACTTTACAAAAATATTCAAGTATTCCATAATGTATCAATTTTTACATAAAAGGATCAATACTTTTCTATCAATTTAACGCTTCTTCCGCGCTGGATCCAGATGATGCCCCCCACAACGATCAACGCCATCGGTGCAAGAAGCATGAATCCATTATTAACGTACCCCAAAGCGTAGAGACCTGTCTTCTCGATCGGATCACCAAAAAGTTGAATCCCCAGCAGCGCTCCCGAACCCAAAAGTTCTCTGAAAAATGCCACAATGACCAGAATGATTCCATAGCCCCAAGCATTGCCCAGGCCATCCAAAAAAGCAAGCCAAGGTTTATTGCCCAACGCAAAGGATTCAAATCGGCCCATGATAATACAATTAGTGATGATCAAAGAAATAAAGACAGAAAGCTGTTTGCTCACATCATAGGCAAAGGCCTTCAACACTTGGTCAACAAGTATGACCAGAGCGGAAATGACCACCAACTGCACGATGATACGGATACGACTCGGTATAATATTTCGCATCAAAGAGATGACCACATTGCCTACAGTCAACACGACCATTACCGAAAGGGCCATCGCAATGGCCGGTAAAAGCTTGGCCGTTACGGCCAGTGCTGAACAGATACCCAAAACTTGTACAGTAATCGGATTATTTTCATTCAAAGGATCTTGAAGGAGCTTTCTGTTTTTTTTGGAAAACAATGATTCGCTCGTTTTTTTCTCTTTAAACAAGGTATCGGTCTCCATAGTCTTATTTTTTTACAGTTTGTAAATAAGGCAAATAGAATTTCATACCACGCACAAGCATCTCCCCGACACCATGACTGGTTATAGTCGCTCCGCTTATCCCATCCACCTGATTGTCTTCTTTATTGATATTCCCGAGATCGGAAGAGCCTTTAATCACCCTAACTCCTTTATAATTTCCAAAAATGTCAAAAATCCGCTCTCCCTTGAAGGGCTTAACAAAGAAATCTTGAGTGATCTCAGCTCCTAGTCCGGGCGTCTCGCTCTTATGATCCAAAACGATACCGGATACTTTAAACCCTTGATCCAAGGAAATATATCCCCATATTGGCCCCCAAAGTCCCGTGCCTCTCAAAGGCATAATGTAATAACGATCTTTACCCTTTTCGGCTACATAAAGAGGCATCCTTTGCTCGGAGGGAGGTTTTTTCATCTCTGCAACGACGTCGATATCAAAAGCTTTTTCAGCTTTCAATACTTTCCCATGAGCATCAAGAACAAGATCTTGTCTGATATATTTCTCATAGGCCTCCCCTAGCTTCTCCATACTGACCTTTACATCTACCGAGCTCAGAATATTCTGAATCTTCTCGCGTGATTTGTTCTCGTCTTGAAGAGGTTTCAGCGTGATCGCAGAAAAAGCCAATGCAGCCCCGACGATCACCACCATAGCGATGGAAAAACCGATCGTATATGAATTCTTCTCAGTGAATTTCCCTTCCATGGATTAAGTATTTCTTAGTTTTCAAACGTTTTATTCTTCGATTGATATTTGCCTGAACGACAAAATGGTCAATGGTAGGCGCAAAGACATTCATCAGAAGTATGGCCATCATCACTCCCTCAGGATAAGCAGGATTAAAAATACGGATCAAAATGCTGAAAAATCCTACAAAAAAGCCGTAGATCCACTTTCCTGTTTGGGTCTGAGCCGACGACACCGGATCCGTAGCCATGAAGACGATGCCGAAGGCAAAACCTCCCACGATTAAATGTTTCCACCACGGAAATGCCATCAACGCATTGGCACCCCAAGCATTGAACAAAAAACCTACTACCGAAGCTCCAACCACAGCTGAAAACATGATCCTCCAGCTTCCTATACCCGTAAAAATTAAGAGAGCTGCAGCGATTAAAACAGCAATTACAGAGGTTTCACCAAAAGAACCTGGAATAAAACCCAAAAACATGTCTTGAACCGAAACGGGCGATCCATGCAAGACGACTTGTCGGGAAAGTTCGACTTGATCTTTCGCATTGGCCAAAAAACCAATCAACGATTCACCAGATATACCATCTAAACCACCATTATGCACCCATACTTTGTCTCCTGAAATCTCTTTGGGATAAGCGAAAAACAAAAATGCGCGCGCGAGTAAAGCAGGATTCAAAACATTCATCCCTGTTCCTCCAAACACTTCTTTACCAATTACTACAGAAAAAATTACCGCCGAAGCGAGCATCCAAATGGGGCTGTCTACAGGTAAGATAAGCGGTATGAGCAAGCCAGTGACCAGATAACCTTCGTTAACTTCATGCTTCCTGAGCATAGCGAAAAGAAATTCGATACCCAATCCTACACCATAAGAAACGGCGATAAGCGGGAGTATTTTTCCCAAGCCAAATAGAAAACAAATCCACACGGAGGTGTCTCCACCGATTTGACTATAATATTGATAACCTGTATTGTAAGCACCGAAAAAGAAACACGGCATCAAAGCGATCACTACAGTGATCATCGTGCGCTTCATATCTGCAGCGTCACGGATATGACTTCCGGTGTGTGTGGTATGCTTGGGAACGAACAAAAAGGTATGGAAAGCGTTGAAGAGAGGGCTGAAAGACGTGCCATCATACTTCTCCTTAAGTTGATCCAATCGTTCTTTTATACTCATCTTCTTGATTTTCTTTAACCTATTTCTTTGAGCATCAAATCCAGTCCCTTCCTCACAATCTGCTGATGTTCCAACTTGGAGATATCAATATATTCGGTCAGAGCAAAGTCTTCCGGAGCTACTTCATAAATGCCCAAACATTCCATCCTTTCAAAATCTTCAGTAAGTATAGCTTTGAGCAAATGCATAGGATAGATATCAAAGGGGAAGTATTTTTCATACCAACCTGTCAGCACGAAAGCACGCTCTTCACCGTTTAAATTGGTGTTGAGGGCATATTTTTTTTTTGGTGTGAGCCAAGAAAACATATTGGCCCGTGAAATACTGAATTTTTCAGGTCGAGGGAGCAACCAGCCGAACATATCATAATCGTCCCCTTCGGGAATTACCGTAATCTGATCACTGTAATATCTCAAATGACCTTCTGGATTGACTTTAGTCCCTATAAGAACATTGCCGCTGATGTAACGATTATTTCCTTCTTTAACGTTTTCCCGAATCAAATCAGAGATCTGTGCCCCTATCCTCGTCTTAATATAACGTGGATCTTTGATTTGAGATCCTGTAACGGCTACAGTACGCTCGGGATTCCACTTTCCGGTGAGGAAAAATTCACCGATCACAACGAGATCTTGAGGGGTGACAAACCAGACGACTTCACCTTTATCTATCGGATCTATATGAGCAATCTGCACACCGACATTACCCGATGGGTGAGGTCCATAAACGTTGTGAATATCTACCCCTTGCAGAGTATGAAAAGGACTGTTGATAGCCTCTCCCGGTATGGAGAGGTGCACTTTTCCTGGAGTCAATTTTTTTAAAGCTTGGATGGCAGTTCGCATCTCCTTCTCCTTTCCTCGAAAAATATAGTCGAGATTCGGAGCCAACGGAGCTGTGGAACAAGCCGATATGAAAATAGCCTTAGGGGATTTGTCCGGAAAGGCAATGATATCATACGGCCGCTGCCTGATGAAAGGCCAACAACCGGTCTCAAGGAGATAGGCTTTGATTTGATCGGAAGAAAGATCAGTAGGATCTTTCACACCATGGTCTCTATAATCAATCGTCGTTTCAGGCAATATTTTTATCTGCAATATTTTACGCTTCTCTCCTCTCACAATCTCCGTCACTGCTCCACTCACTGGAGCAGGAAACACAATACGGTGATCTGCTTTGGATCGAAATAAAACATCACCGGACTTGACTTTGTCACCGAGCTTGACTTCCAATTTTGGAATGACATGATGAAAATCATCAGGAATAAGCGAATAAACTTTGGACGAAGAAACATAATTCGTCTCTTTTCGCGCCTGTCCTTTCAGCGGAATATCCAAGCCTTTTTTTATACGAATATCTTTGGCCATGAATCGCTTAGGTTTTTATGCCATGAGTAGCTTGCATACCCCCTCAGGTAATCAGGGACGAATTTACTGATTAATCAGTAAAATTAAATCGACTAGCCCAAAGTTATTTTTACATTCGAATACCTAAAACACCAAAAATGAGAATGTTGCATGAGAAAAGGATGTTAAAATATTTGAAAATAAAGATATTGTTTCGTAACCTTGGAATAAAAAATAATAAATTGGATTTATGCTCAGAAGTACTGCGTAAATAAGCTTTAGTGAACTATATAGAAAGTTATACCAGAAGAAGTGAGTTTTTCAAAAGGGTAAACACATTGATCCACTGATAAGGGATGGAGAAAGATATAAGAAAAATATATCAAAAGAGATTATGTCGATATAGTCTTTCATATTATATTCGAAAACTGTTGATTATAAATTAAATATATCTATTTTTATGAATAGCTCATAACAATACCAGGGGAACGATACAAATTATGAGTCATAAGCTCATAAGACGCTGAGCATGCACACGAGCTAATCTTTTGTAACGATCCTTTCTTGATACAAACCAACGCTTTATACTTCCAAAAGTATGTTCTACTACCCATCGGTTTTTACTCACTAATTTTTTGAATAATATAGCTATCCTACTTAAGGACGGTTCTATAGGCATTCTTCTGTATACCATATTTGATGCCTCAACTATGAAAGTAAGACACGTTGGCAGGCACTTGGTACCTTTGTCTGCATATACTTCTCTTGGTTTATATCCTAGTTTGCATATTGATGACTTTAACCCTCTACTATCATGTTCATTGGCTGCTACGCTATGTACAACTAGTATCATTCCATTTTTATCCAGCCCTATGTACTTCTATCCGTAGTAGAGTTTACCTGATTTCTTGAACCATTTTCCTTGAGTATCTACTCCTGATTCAGTCTCTTTTTTTTCCTTTCTTTTCTTTAACTGATTTGCTTTTGCCCCTCTTCCTTCCGATCCTACACTACGTAGGTAATTGCTCCCTTGGGAGCAAGGGATTCACTGTAATACTGGCCTCTATCTACTATCACTCCTGTTTTTTAACTATCTCCTAATGCTTTTCTAATTCCTTATTGATCTTTTTCAATAAGCGCTCATATACCTTTTTGACTACTATTTCATTGCGAAATCTGCATAGAATCGTATGATCTGGAATCTGATCTTCCACTCAAAAACCACAAAAGCGAATGCAACTCAAGAATTCTTTTACCAATTCTTCCGTTCCTACATAACTAAGATCATACAAGTGAATCAAAAACATCATCTTAAATAATGATATTCCACTGTAAGCAGGTTCACCTTTTATTCCCTGGCCTTTTTGATATATTTTTCTTATTTCTTTTCCATCCCTTCCCATTGAATAAAGATCTTTAACCTTTTGAAAAACTCACTCCTTCTGCTAGAACGTTCTATATATAGTTCACTAAAGCTTATTTGTGCAGTGCTTCTGAGCATAGATCCGAATTTTTTTATTTTGTACTCCAAATATATGAAACATATATATTGATTTACAAATATTTTAAACTCCTTCTTCCATGCAACGTTCTAGAGGCATCAAAGACCGTATACAAAAGAAAGCCTATAGGAACTATCCCTTAATTAGGGATAACTATATTATTTAACATAATTAGTAAGTAAAACCCGATGGGTAGTAGACGTACTTTTGGCAGTATAAAGAGTTGGTTTGTATTAAGAAAAGCTCGTTACAAAAGATTAGCTCATGTGCATACCCAGCATCTTATGGAGGCTATGGCCATAATTTGTATCGTTCTCCTGATATTATCACGCCTTTTCATAAAAATATATCTAATTAATTAATTAATTAATAATTTTCAATTAAAATGTGAAAAATTAAATCTAGATCTTCTCTAAATAAGGCCATCTAGGAAGCTGAATAAACGTAATAGACATTAATAGAATGGTGCCTAATAATATGAATACGAACCATCTGTATTTAGAAAAAATAATGTAAAGACCTAATAATCGGTACTTCCCCTCATCCAGCTCTAAAAAGAGCCCGGAATTTTACAAACAGGTATCGGAGATATTTTATGTTGGCTCGCTTGGTGAAGCTTCAAGTATTTCTCTATCAGCTCACGTTGGGAGCCTTCGAAAGATTTAGGAGAATAGCCTTTTTCCACCATATCCATGGCCCATTCCAAATCCTCATAAGAAGCTCCTAACTGATCCTCATCCGATCGATCATCTTCCCATAAGCCATCGGTGGGTTTGGCCTTTCGGATCGATGCAGGAACCTCCAACACCTCGGCCAGCTGACGCACTTCCGTCTTGGTCAAATCCGCTATAGGACTGATGTCCACACCTCCATCTCCGTATTTCGTGAAAAAGCCCACACCGAAATCTTCGATCTTATTACCCGTACCCGTGACCAAATAACCATAAAGTCCAGCATAATAATAAAGAACACTCATACGTAACCTGGCCCGGGTATTGGCTAAGGCCAAATCAGTATTCAGGTTTCGACTTTCAGAAGATTTTATACTTTTACAAAGTACATCAAATACAAACGTAAGATCCAGCCGCAACGCCTCGACTTGAGTGAAACGGGCCTTCAAAAACCGAATGTGTTCCTGTGCGCGAGTCACCTGATCAATATTCTGATGTATAGGCATTTCCAAAACAAAAACAGGGTGTCCAGTCTTCGCTGCCAATGTAGAAGTCACTGCAGAATCAATGCCCCCGGAAATACCTACGACAAAACCGTTTAATCCCGATCTTCCGATATAATCATCAAACCAACATACAATATGATCGATCACTTGCCTTGTCCTCATGTTTTTTTAAACGTAATTTCGTTTTTTAAAATGAAAGAGATATCAAAGATAGTGAAACACTTTAGCCTGATGCTTTTTTCGATCTTCTTCTTGGAAATCATCTCTTGCCATAAATCAAAAAAAACTTGGAAATTAGGGCATAGGTATACTTCAAATCCCTTTGTTCATGACGTATTTTTCCGCAGATTTTTATTCAAATATGGAGTTTTCAAAACTCAAAAAAAGCCCCCTTTTTCTTTTCTTCAAACACACCGGACTCAATCTGGATAAGTAAAAAAACAATGCTTTATAGTTGAAAATCTTCCAAAGAAAAAAGTGACATTTCCCGAAAATGAAACGCTGAAAAAAGAGCTTCCTTCTTTATTTGAAAAAATAAAATATTTCTACAAAAATTTCTCACTTCCGAATACCTATACTTATACATGAAAGAGGATTACATATATCCCGTACTTTATACGGGAAAATATTTCTTCATCAGTTTGGAAAATTTTCTGGAATCTGATGATAAAACCTACGAAAACACCCCCAATACATCCTACGAAATATGCCCCCGGGAAATTGTAGCTAGCCATAGATCCAGCCATGTCCCAAGAGAAAATCCCTTACTACGAAAGAGACCACACTTTTTTAAACACGCTTATCCATCAAGTAAAATGATCAAAAAAAAGACCAATATCCAAATCCAAGTAATCCTGGATGAAAATCATGTTCCCGAAGAAATTCATTGGAGCGCAGAAGACGGCGGCGTATTCAACAAACCTTGTAAAGCTCTCATGCTCTCCATATGGGACAATGCCCAAGAAGAGACTGCACGTATGGAACTCTGGACCAAAGAAATGCCTGTAGAAGATATGAAAAAATTTTTCCATCAAGTTTTCATCTCCATGGGAAACACCTACCAAAGAGCGACATCGGACGAAGCCGTAGCAGGAAAAATACGCGATTTCGGATACCGATTTATGGAAAAAACTGAATTGATTAAAAAAGAAAAATCATAACCTTATTTAACAAAATTTCAATCAATAGCTTCGAGAACGTTGCATGAAAAAAATAGTAGTTAAAAACTTGTAAATAAATATATTATTTCGTGTATAAGGGATGAAGAAAAAACAAGAAAAATATATCAAAAATACCAGGGAATAAAAAACCAACTTGCCTACAATGGAATATAATCATGAGAAAATTCTGTTAATGGTAATTACATTTATTCAGTCTTCTAGATGGAATTCGTTAGAGAACGATATAGCCTTATCCTTTCATATTGTATTCGAAAAATTTTGATTATAAATTAATTAATTATATCTATTTTTATAGACAGTGCATAATAATACCAGAGGTACGATACAAATTATGCTCCATAGCCTCCATAAGATGCTGAGCATGCACACGAGCTAATCCTTTGTAACAAGACTTTCCTAATATAAATCAATGCTTTATACTGCCAAAAGTGCGTTCTACTACCCATCGGGGTTTACTCACTAATTTGTTGAATAATATAGCTACCCTACTTAAGAAACGGTTCCTATAGGCTTTCTTCTGTATACGGTCTTTGATGCCTCGACTATGAACGTAAGACACGTTAGCTGGAACTTGGTAACCTTTGTCTGCATATACTTCTCTGGGGTCATATCCTAGTTTTCTTATTAATGGCTTTAGCCCTATACTATCGTTATTATTAGCTGCTACGCTATGTACTGCTAGTGTCATTCGATTTTTATCCCCCCTATGTTCTTCTTGTATCCGTAGTAGAATTTGCGTGATTTCTTGAGCCATTTTCCTTGAGTGTTTACTCCTGATTGATTCTCTTTTTTTAGCCTTTCTTTTTTTTGACTTATTTTCTTTTCCCCCTCTTACTTCCGATCCTCTCCTACGTAGGTGGGAGCTCACTTTGGAGCAAGGGGACTAACTGTAGTACTGGTATCTACTATCACTCCTGTGATGCTTTTCTAATTCCTTATTGATTTTTTTCAGTAAGCTATCATATGCCTTTTTGGCTACTATTTCATTTCGAAATCTGCATAGATTTGTATGATCTGGAATCTGATCTTCCAATCCAAAACCACAAAAGCACATGCAGCTCAAGTATTTTTTCACCAACTCTTCCATTCCTACATCACTGAGATCATACCAATTACTCAAAAGAAGCATCGTAAATAACGATAGCCACTGTAAAGAGGTTGACCTTTTATTCCTTGGCCTTTATTACCTGGCTTTTTGATATATTCTTCTTATTTCTTTCTCCATTACTTCCCAGTGAATCAAAGTTTTTAACTTTTTAAAAAACTTATCCTTCTGGTAGAACGTTCCATATATAGTTCAGTAAAGCTTATTTGTGCAGTGATTTTGAGCATAAAACCGAATTTTTTTAATTTCTACTCCAAATAGACGAAACAATATATTGATTTACAAATATTTTAATCTCCTTCTCCCATGCAACGTCTCTTATTACCGGTGGGAAACAGGTAGGACTGGAATTCAAACTATTACGACTGCTATCCTCATAAAATCTTCAGAGGACAACGGCAACGCATCGGAATAGCTAGAACTCTGGAGCTCGAGGCTGAGCTTATTATTTGTGATGAATACTTTCTGCTTGGAAAGTATCGGAACAAGTCGTAATATTGAATCTACTAAACAATTTAAAAACTGAATTCGGGTTGACTTATCTTTTCATCTCCTACGATTAGGTCGTAGTAAAACATATGATCGACGGCCTTATGGTTATGAACAAAGGACAAATCTAGGAGATCAAAGAGGACTATCAAGTCCTACCGATTGCCCCGAGAAGTTTACATAAAGGCATTAATCGATACTACCTTAACACTCGTTAATCATCATAATTGATCCTACTTTTTTTATTCATCTTTTGGTCAATATCTGATGAGGTGTTTCTCTTTTGAGCCGAAGATTCCGAATTTTCATCATTTTCAAACAAGCTATCATAACCGTAAGATTCGCAGTCATCCCAATGAGAAGATACATTATCGGCCTTTCCGAAAGTTTCGCTTTGTTGATAACCCAAGCTTTTATCTCGATATACATCAGACATATAATGTCCCCATATCGGCAAAGCCATACTGGCGCCTTGCCCTAAACTGAGATTTTGGAAATGAGCAAAACGGTCTTCCCATCCTACCCACACCGTAGTAGTTAGATTGGGAACCAAACCGACAAACCAACCGTCTGCATGCTCATTGGTAGTTCCTGTTTTTCCCGCGACCTGTCCAGTGATGCCATAACTACGCACACGTCTACCCGTACCTATGTCTACGACGCCCTGCATCAATTTCAACATGATATAAGCCACCTCTTCACTGAGCACTTCACGACTCATGGGGGTATGTTCTTTAAGAACTTTTCCGTACTTATCTTCAATCCTTAGCAATAAGGTAGGGCGCACGTAGACGCCATAATTGGTAAAGGTGTTAAAAGCTCCGGTCACTTCATAAGGCGTCAAATCAGCCGACCCCAAAGCAATGGAAAGGTTTTCGGGAATGGGAGACTGAACCCCCATATCTCTAACCAAATTGATCACCGCACGAGGGGTCGTCATCGAAATCAAACGCGCCGAAACGGTATTTACTGAGTGAGCTAAAGCTTCTTTCAAGGTGAGAGAACCGCCATATCGACCGTCAGCATTTCTGGGACTCCATTTACCAGCGGTAAAACGCTCGTTCGATATGGTCGTACAGGGGGTATAGTGGAGCTCATTGATGGCTGTGGTATATACAAATGGTTTGAAGGCCGATCCTATTTGACGTCGGGTTTGAGCGACATGATCATATTGGAAATGATCGAAGTTCACCCCTCCTACCCAGACTTTGATGTACCCGGTAGAAGGCTCTATCGATAACATGCCCGATTGAATGATACTCTTTTGATAAGCAATAAGATTCCACGGAGACATCAACGTGTCTTTGTCACCTTGCCAAGTGAATATTCTGGAAGATTTCGGTTTTTTGAATACAGTAACAATTTCAGTCTCCGTCATACCTTTCTGTTTGAGCTCTTGATAGCGTCGCGTCCTGCGCATAGACGTTAAAAATATCCGCTCTCTTTTTTCTACAGGTATACCGAAGAAAGGCGCGGTTTTGTTGCCTCTTTGTGACACGTCAAAAAGGGGCTGTAGGGTCTTGAGATGTTTTTTTATCGCAGCCTCGGCATAACGTTGCATCCTAGCGTTGATAGTCGTGTAAATTTTCAAACCGCTAGAATAGAGATTGAAGAGGTGTCCGGTTTCTTTCTGATATTCATCCAAAGCTTGTTGCACTTCTTTTCTCAGAAAATCAGCATAATAAGTGAGTAAGCCAAAATCTTTTTTTTGCAATTTAAAATTGACTTTCAAGGGTTCTTTCAAAGTCTTTTCATAGGTGGACGAATCTATAAAGTCGTATTTTTTCATTTGAGCCAATACGAGATTTCGTTGTTTTTTGGATTTTTCGGGGTGATTCTTAGGATTATACAACGACGGGTTTTCAAACATACCTATCAAAGTGGCACATTCTCCCAGATTAAGTTCAGACGTTCCTTTATTGAAATAAGCCCGCGCAGCCGTTTCTATTCCTTTGGCATTATAAAGGAAGTCGAACTTATTGAAATACATAGCAATGATCTCTTCTTTGGTATATCGTCTCTCAAGTTCTACGGCCAAAACCCATTCGAGAAGTTTTTGATGCAATCTTTGCAATTTATTTTTTGCCGAAATACCCGTAAAAAGCAGTTTGGCCAATTGTTGGGATATGGTGCTTCCCCCTCCTTTACGTCCCAACAAAGATATGGCCCTAAGTAGGGATCTCCTGTCAATACCTGAGTGTTCTCTAAAACGGATATCTTCTTTGGCAATAAGGGCATTGATTAGGTTTTTCGGCAATTGTTTATAGGTCACGAGGATTCGATTCTCGGAAAAAAATTTCCCCAATAGTTCACCTCGAGCATCGTATACCTCAGAACCGACTTCCATCGAAGGGTTTTCAATATCTTCGGTACTGGGAAGGGGTCCAATCCAACCTTTGGTTGCAGAAAAGAAAATTAGGGAAACCCCAATGATACCTACGAAAAAAACGATCCAAAAATTCAAGATGAACTTACGCATTGAAAATTTCTGCTTCTTGCTTTGTTGTTTAGGGGGATTATTTAAATAAATTTTTTTTTTCATGTGCGAGAACGTTGATATTTTTCTATGATAAGCGAAAGATCTTTTATTCCTTCGATCGTGTCTCTACGCATGCCTTGAAAAATAGTAATCTTATAAGGTCAAGCTTTTTCATAGAGTATTTTTCTTTGAATCAGAAGGTTATTTCTTTCTTAGATCCCAGCTCCAACTCTTCTAACGACTCGCCTTTATGGTCGAGCTTAATAGGCCTCTTATATTATAGGGAAACCATTATTTTAAAGCGGATTACGTTTATTCAGCCCCCTAGATAGGTTTCGTTGGATACGATGGATATTTAGCTTTTCACACCGTATTCTAAAAACACTTATTATAAATCAATTAATTGTATCTATTTTTAGATACAGCGCATAATAGTCACAGAGTCAATATACAAATTGAGACCATTATTTTAATGGTGGATTACATTTATTCAGCCTTTTATATGAAGGTCGTTGGAAACGATGTGGATTTAGTCTTTCATATTATATTCGAAATATAATTGATTATAAATTAATTAATTATATCTATTTTTATGAAGAGCTCATAATGACACCAGGAGGCATGATACAAATTATGCGCCATATCCTCCATAAGATGCTGAGCATGCACACGAGCTAATCAGCTAATCCTTTGTAACGAGGCTTTCCTGATCCAAACCAACGCTTTATACGGCTATAATTACGTTCTACTAGCTATCGGCTTTTACTCACTAATTTGTTGAATAATATAACTATCCTACTTAAGGGACTGTTCATAGGCTTTTTTTGTATGGGGCATTGATGACTCAACTATGAAAATAAGACACGCTGGCTGGAACTTGGCAACCTTTGTCTGCATATACTTCTCTGTATTTTATACCTAATTTGTTTATTAATGGCTTTAGCCTCTACTATCATGCTCATTGACTGCTACGCTATGTACTGCTAGTATCATTCCATTTTTATCCCCACTCTATGTCCTTCTTGTATCCGTAGTAGAGTTTACCTGATTTCTTGAGCGATTTTCCTTGAGTGTCTACTCCTGATTGAGCCTCTTTTTTTGCCCTTGCTTTTCTTTGACTGATTTGCTTTTTCCCCCTTCCTTCCGATCCTCCACTACGCAAGAAGAAACTCCCTTGTGCGCAAGGATATTCACTGTAATACTGGAATCTATTATCAATACTGTTTTAACTATCACTTGATGCTTTCTAATTCCTTATTGATCTTTTTCAGTAGGAGCTCATATACCTTTTTGCTTACTATTTTATTGCTAAATATGCATAGATCGTATGATCTAGGATCTTATCTTCCAATCGAAAACCAAAAAAGAGCATGTGATCAAGGATTCTTTAACCAAATCTTCAGTTCCTACATCAATGAGACCATACCAGTTACTCAAAAGCATCATCTCAAATAACGATATTCCACTGTAAGCAGGTTGGCCTTTATTCCCTTACCTTTTTGATATATTTTTCTTATTTCTTTTTCCATCCTTTCCCAATGGATCACTGGGATCTAACTTTTAAAAAAATCACTCCCTCTAGTAGAACATTCCATGTATAGTTAACTAAAGCTAGTTTCGCTGTACTTCTGAGCATAGATCCAAATTTTTTTATTTTCCACTCTAAAAACACGAAACAATATATTGATTTACAAATACTTTAGACCTCTTCTCTCATGCAATGTTCTCGCAACATTTTCGTAGGATGTATCGTCTGCTCATTCCGTCAAGGAACTGGGCTTCTAGAAAAAAAAAATACATTGCTGAATTCATAGGCATCGTTGTTTCTCAATACGAATAAAAATTTCACTCTTCTTTCCTTGATCGATGTTGAAATCAAAGACATCCGGAACGTTTTTGGCTCATTTTATCTCAAATCTTTCTATAGCTCCAAAAGTTTATCGTTGGTCTATAAAAGAAATAACCGTAAAGACCCATATACCGATGGACAAAACCATTTTTTTTTAAACCGTTTCCTTTTAAGTATTTTTTGCAAGACGTTTTTTTTTCTTGGAGAGATGATGTGCTGAGACATTTCCGTTATTAGTTTCCTGAAATACCTCTTCAGAATGATCAAATTGATCTCGAATGGGAAATTTCTCTAAAGGAGGCGCTTTTTTCCCTTGTAGGTTATTCTGAATTATTTTCAGAACCTCATCAACACTCATCTTATACCAGGTGGGCGAATCTTTCGTGTAGGCAAACCACATCGTTCTCCTAAATACATCGATCTTGGTACACTGAGCAATGCCATTTTCCGTATTCAACTTGCTATTGGAATCTGGAAAATTTCTAATGGCTTCCAGGTAAGTATCCAGCTCATAATTCAAACAACATTTGAGCTTTCCGCATTGCCCGGCAAGCTTTTGGGTATTGATTGAGAGTTGCTGATATCGGGCAGCTGCAGTATTGACGCTTCTAAAATCCGTCAACCAAGTAGTACAACAGAGTTCACGACCGCAAGATCCTATTCCTCCTATCTTTGCCGCTTCTTGTCGGTAACCGATCTGACGCATTTCGATCCGTACACGAAACTTTTGAGCCAATACTTTGATAAGCTGCCGGAAATCTACCCTATCTTCTGCCGTATAATAAAAGATAGCCTTGCCTCCATCTCCTTGATATTCTATATCGCACAATTTCATCGGAACCATCAAATCTTTGATGATTTGTTTGGTTTGAACGATGGTGTAAGCTTCTTTATCCTTAAAAACTTTCCATTTATCCAGATCCTTTTCGGATGCTTTTCTATAAACATTTTTCATGCCCTTTGCTTGAGAAAGAGCTTTTTTATTACGCATTTGCACCCGAACCAGTTCACCCGTAAGCGTGACCATTCCTATATCATGACCCGGAAAGGCCTCTACGGTAACCCAGTCTCCGGCTTGCAAAGGAAAATTCTTTGAATTTTTGTAAAAATCCTTTCGATCATTCTTGAAACGAACCTCTATAAAATCATATTCCATACCACGAGGAGGTCGTATGTTGGCCAACCAATCGAATACATCTAGTTTACCACATTGTTCTCGACTACAATTTCCTCTATGTCGACATCCTTCCTTTTTAGTGTCTTCCTTACCGCAATCACTACATCCTCCTGACATACTATCAAAGGTTTAAAATGCAAAAGTAAAGTTTTTGTCTCAAGGGCTAAATTTCATACTCCAAGAGCATTGTGTTAATGGTGGATTACGTTTATTCATCCTCCTATATGGCTTCGTTAGAGAAAATGTAGATTTAGCCTTTCACATTGTATTCGAAATACTATTGATTATAAATTAATTAATTATATCTGTTTTTATGGAGATCGCATAATAATTCCAAAGGAACGATACAAATTATGCGCCATGGCCTCCATAAGATGCTGAACATGCACACGAGCTAATTCTTTGTAACAAGCCTTTCCTTATTCAAAGCAACGCTTTATACTTCCAAAAGTACGTTCTACTACCTATCGGGTTTTACTCACTAATTTGTTGAATAATATAAGTATCCTACTTAAGGGAGGACTCCTATAGGCTTTCTTCTGTATACGGTCTTTGATACCTAAACTATGAAAGTAAGAGACGTTGGATGACACTTGGAACCTTTGTCTGCTATACTCTTCTCTGAAATTATATCCTAGTTTGCTTATTAATGGCTTTAGCCCTCTACTATCATGCTCATTGGCTGCTACKCTATRTANCAKCTAGTATCATTCSATTTTTATCCACCCCTATGTGYTTCTTRTATCCGTAGTAGAKTTTACCTGATTTCTTGARCCATTYTCCTTGAGTGYCTACTCCTGATTGAGTCTCTTTTTTTACCCTTTCTTTTCTTTGACTGATTTGCTTTTTCCCCGCTTTCTTCCGATCCTCCACTACGGAGGTAGAAGGTCCCTTTGGAGCAAAGGGACTCACTGTAATACTGGAATCTACTATCACTCCTTTTTAAACTATCGCCTGATGCTTTTCTAATTCCTTATTGATTTTTTTCAGTAAGTGCTCATATGCCTTTTTGGCTACTATTTCATTGCGAAATCTGCATAGAATCGTATGATCTGGAATTTGATCTTCCAATCGAAAACCAAAAAAGCGCATGCAACTCAAGGGGTCTTTTCACTAATTCTTCCATTCCTACATCACTGAAATCATACCAATGACCCAAAATCATCATCTTAAATAACGATATTCCTCTTCCATCCCTTCCCAGTAGATCAAAGTATTTAACTTTAAAAAAACTCACTCCTTCTGGTAGAACGTTCCATATATAGTTCACTAAAGGTTATTTGTGCAGTGCTTCTGAGTATAGATCCGAATTTTTTATTTTATACTCCAAATATACGAAACAATATATTGATTTACAAATATTTTAACAACCTTATTCCATGCGAAGTTCTCAATCCGAGACCATTGTCTTAAGGTTATTTAGGTTTATTCAGCTTCCTAGATGAGATCTCGTTGGAGAACGATGGAGATTTAGTTTTTTATATCGTATTCGAAATACTATTGATTATAAATAAATTAAACATATCTGTTTTTATGAACAGGCATAATGTTCCAAGGGAAACGATACAAATTATGAGCCATAGTCTCCATAAGAGGCTAAGCATGCACACACGCTAATCCTTTATAACGAGACTTTCCTGATCCAAACCAACGCTTTATACTGCTAAAAATGAGTTCTACCCCCATATGGGGTTAGTCACTAATTTATTTAATAATATAGCTACCCTACTTAAGAGACGTTCCTGTAAGTTTATTCTGCATACGGTACTTGATGCCTCGACTATGAAAATAAGACACGTTAGCTGGAACTTGGTACCTTTTGTCTGCATATACTTCTCTGGTTTATATCTTAGTTTTCTTATTAATGCTTTAACCCTCTATTATCATGATCATTAGCTGCTACGCTATGTACTACTAGTATCATTCCATCCCCCCCTTCCTATGTGCTTCTTGTATCTGTAATGGAGTTTACCTGATTTTTTGAGCTATTTTCTTTGAGTATCTACTCCTGATTGATTCTATTTTTTACCCTTGCTTTTCTTTGAGTGATTTACTTTTTCCCCTCTTCTTCCTTCCTTCGATCTCCACTACGTAAGTAGGGATCCTCCCTTTGGAGCAAAAGCCTCAGTGTAATACTGGCATATACTATCACTCCTGTTTTAACTATCGCCTGATGCTTTTCTAATTCCTTATTGATCTTTTTCAGTAARCGMTCATATGCCTTTTTGGYTAYTATTTCATTKTRAAATCTGCATARAGTCGTATRATCTGRGATCTKATMTTTCAATCGRAARMYAYAAAAGCGCATGNAASMTMWRGWATYTTTTNAYSAATTYTTCCGTTCCTACATCACTGATATCATACMAGTGACTCAAAAGCATCATYKTAAATAACKATWTTCCACTGTAAGCARGTYKNCCTTTTATTKCCTGTCCTTTTTGATATATTTTTNTTATTTCTTTYTCCATCCCTTYCCAGTGGATCAARGTGTTTAACCTTTTRAAAAACTCACTCCTTCTGGTAGAACGTTCCATATATAGTTCACTAAATCTTATTTGTAGGTGCTTCTGAGTATAATTCCGAATTTTTTTATTTTATACTCCAAATATACGAAATAATATATTGATTTACATATGTTTTAACCTCATTCGCCCATGCAACGTTCTTGAAAAAACATATCAAAAAGACCAGGGAATAAAAGGCCAACCTGCTTACAGTGAAATATCGTTATTTACGATGATGCTTTTGGTCACTTGTATGATATCAGTGATGTAGGAACGGAATCTTCGTAAAAGATTCCATAGGCTGCATGCGCTTTTGTGGTTTTCGATTGGAAAATCAGATCCCAAATCATACGACTCTATGCAGATTTAAAAATGAAATAGTAGCCAAAAAAGCATACGAGCTCTTACTGAAAAAGATCAATAAGGAATTAGGAAACATCAGGCGATAGTTAAAACAGGACTGATAGTAGATTCCAGTATTACAGTGAGCCCCCTTGCTCCCAATGGGGTATCTTCTACCTACGTAGTGGAGGATCGGAAGGAAGAGGGGAAAAAGCAAATCGGTCAAAGAAAAGCAAGGGTAAAAAAAGAGACTCAATCAGGAGTAGACACTCAAGGAAAATAGATCAAAAAATCAGATAAATTCCATTACGGATACAAGAATCACATAGGGGGTTATAAAAATGAAACGATACTAGAAGTACATAGCGTAGTAGCTAATGAGCATGATAATAGAGGCTTAAAGCATTAATAAGAAAACTAGGATATAACCCAAATAAATATATGAAGACAAAGGTTACCAAGTTCCAGACAACGTGTCTTACTTTCATAGTCGAGGCCTCA
Source organism: Flavobacteriales bacterium Tduv (assembly GCA_047528255.1). GTDB lineage: Bacteria > Bacteroidota > Bacteroidia > Flavobacteriales > Blattabacteriaceae. The sequence goes on from CP180024.1 coordinate 931,413, forward strand.
AAGACCGATACAAAAGAAAACCTATAGGAACCATCCATTAAGTAGGGATAGATATATTATTCAACATAATTAGTGAATACTACCCGATGGGGTAGTAAAACGAACTTTTAGCAGTATAAAGCGTTATTTTTCATCAGGAAAGGCTACTTACAAAGGATTAGCTCGTGTGTATGCCCAGCATCTTATAGATGCTATGGCGCATAATTTATATCGTGATCTTGGCATCATTATGCGCTGTTCATAAAAATATATATAAGTTAATTAACTTATAATCAATCGTATTTCGAATACGATGTAAAAAAAAACTCCAGCATCCCAACGAAGATGATCTATAAAGCTAAATAAACGTAATCCACCTTAATACAATGCTCTCACGTCATGAATAGTTTTAACGTCCAATATGGACGAGTAATATACTAACATCTGCCGGAGATACTCCACTAATCCGAGAGGCTTGTGCGATGGACTCGGGTCGATTACTCATCAATTTTTCACGGGCTTCTGAAGACAATGCCCCTATCTTTTTATAATCGAACCAATCCGGTATACGAATGCCCTCCAAACGCAACAATTTATCGGCATTATCTTGTTCTTTTTCGATATAGCCTCTGTATTTAATACGAATAGAGACCTGTTCAAGGGCCTCCTCATCCAAAGCTTTTACCGTAGGATGATCCACTACCGTGGATAACGTTAGCAAATCTTCCATGGTCACCTGAGGTCGGGATAGAATTACATCCACTTTTGTATGTTCTCCGATCGGAGAAGAGCCTTTTTCATTTAAAATAGGATTCACTTCCTCGGCTTTCAAAGATTTTTTTTCAAAAAACTCGATACAAGCCTTGACCTTATGATCTTTCTCTTCTACCCTTCGCATTCGCTCTTCATCTGTTAAGCCCAAACGATAGCCTAGAGGAGTGAGACGTTGATCAGCATTGTCTTGTCTGAGTAGTATTCGATATTCTGCTCTTGAGGTGAACATTCTGTAAGGCTCCTCGGTTCCCTTGGTGACGAGATCATCGATCAAAACACCAATATAGGCTTCATTACGTTTCAGAACAAAAGGCTCTTCTTCTTGCAATTTTAAATGAGCGTTAATACCTGCAATCAACCCTTGCGCAGCCGCCTCTTCATAGCCTGTAGTCCCGTTGATCTGTCCGGCAAAGAAAAGATTATGAATGATCTTGGTTTCCAAAGTGTGCTTCAGTTGAAGCGGAGGAAAATAATCATATTCGATGGCATAACCCGGCCTGAATATTTTTACCTGTTCAAAACCAGAAACCCTACTCAAAGCCTCATATTGGACTTCCTCGGGAAGAGAGGTTGAAAAGCCGTTGACATATACTTCCGACGTATTCCAACCTTCCGGTTCTACAAAGATTTGATGACGATCTTTATCTGAAAAACGATGAATTTTGTCTTCGATAGAGGGGCAATATCTAGGGCCTATGCTTTGGATGGCTCCGTTGAACATTGGAGAGCGACAAAAGCCCTTACGCAGAAGATCATGCACTTCAACACTCGTATACGTGATGTGACAACTGCGCTGATGTGTAAGTCGCGGGGTGTCAAAATAAGAAAATTTTTGAGGAGCATCATCACCGGGCTGTTCGGTCATTTTGAAATAATCCAAAGAACGCCCGTCAACACGCGGAGGGGTACCGGTCTTCATGCGTCCGGATTGAAAGCCCAAATCTTGCAATTGTTCAGTGATGCCCGTAGCGGAGCGTTCAGCCATCCTGCCCCCTCCAAATTGCTTTTCACCGATATGGATCAAGCCGTTCAAAAAAGTACCATTGGTCAAAATTACTACTCTCCCTCTGATTTTCAAGCCTAATACCGTCTCTACTCCAACGACTCGATCTCCTTTTATCATCAAGGCAGTTACCATATCTTGAAAAAAAGACAACCTGGGAAGACGCTCCAGAGTCAAACGCCACTCTTCGGAAAAACGCATCCTATCGGATTGTGCCCTTGGGCTCCACATAGCAGGGCCTTTTGAACGGTTGAGCATTCTGAACTGAATCATCGTTTTATCTGTGATCAACCCCGAATTCCCCCCTAAAGCATCAATCTCTCGAACGATCTGACCCTTTGCAATCCCACCCATTGCAGGATTGCAAGACATCTGACCGATAGTTTGCAGATTCATTGTAACCAATAAAGTATTTGACCCCATACGAGCAGCAGAAGCGGCAGCCTCTGCCCCTGCATGACCGCCACCAACGACGATCACATCACATTCATTCAAAAACACGACTAAAATGTTCCACGTGAAGCGTTTAAAAAATTTAATGCAACAAATTTAGATATAAGTCCTCTTTTTTACGCATAACCCTTACCTCATTTTCATCCTTATCCTTGTATCCCAAAAGATGCAATACACCGTGTATCATCACACGCTTGAGTTCGGTTTGAAAATTCTGCGTCAATTGAACGGAATTTTCCGCAACGCGCTCTATGCTGACGAAAATATCTCCGACTATACCTCCACCCATAGAGTTATCGAAAGTAATTACATCGGTATACATATCATGATCAAGATAGATCTGATTCATCTTCAATAAATACTCATCATCACAAAAGGTGTAATTGATCTCATCCAAATCATGGTCTTCATTTCTTACTACAAAACAAATCCATCGGGTAAAAAAAATTTCGTTTTGAAGAGAAAAATTAACATTCTCGTAAAAATAATTAATCATAAATGGAAAACCATTATATTAATGGTGAATTACGTTTATTTAGCATCCTAGATGATCTTCGTTGTAGAACGGTGTAAATTTAGTGTTTCACATTGTATTCGAAATACTATTAATTATAAACCAATTAATCATATCTATTTTTATAAACAGCTCATAATTATCCCAAGTGAATAATACAAATTATGAGCTATAGCCTCATAAGCCACTGGCATGCACACGGGCTAATCCTTTGTAATAAGATTTCCCTAGATCCAAACCAACGCTTTATACTGCTAAGAGTTCGTTCTACGACCCACTGGGGTTTAGTCACTAATTATTTTTGAATAATATAGGTATCCTACTTAAGGAGGGGACCTATAAGCTTTCTTCTGTATACGGTCTTTGATGGCTCGAGTATGAAAGTAAGACACGTTGGCTGGAGCTTGATAAGCTTTTTCTGCATATACTTCTCTGGGTTTATATCCTAGTTTTCTTATTAATAGCTTTAACCCTCTACTATCATGCTCATTAGCTGCTACGCTATGTACGGCTAGTATCATTCCATTTTTATCCCCCCTATGTACTTCTTCTATCTGTATTAGATTTCATCTGATTTCTTGGCCATTTTCCTTGAGTTTCTACTCCTGATTGAGTCTCATTTTTTTCCCCTTTCTTTTCTTTGACTAATTTTTTTTTGTCCCTCTCCTTCCGATCCTCTAATACGTAGGTAAAGCACCATTGGGAAAAAAAGCTCACTATAATACTGGAATTTACTATCACTCCTGTTTTAACTATCGCCTGATACTTTTCTAATTTTTTATTAATCTTTTTCAGTAAGCGCTCATATCCCTTTTTAGGCTACTATTTCATTGCGAATGATGCATAGAGTCATATAATCTAGGATATTATTTTCCAATCGAAAACCACAAAAATACATGCAGTTCAAGGATTTTTTCAGCAATTTTTCCGTTCCTACATCACTGAGATTATATCAGTGACTTAAAAGCATCATCTTAAATAACGATATTCCACTGTAAGCGGGTTGGCTTTATTCCTGGTATTTTTGATATATTTTCCTTATTTCTTTCTCCACACTTCCAGTCGATCAAGGTTATTAACCTTTTAAAAACTCACTGCTTCTAGTAGAACGTTCCATATATAGTTCACTAAATCTTATTTTCGAGGTACTTCTGAGCATAGATCTAATTTTTTCTACTCCAAATACACAAAATAATATATTAATTTATAAACATTTAAATACCCTTCTATCATGAAAGGTTCTCGTAATAGTAAGAGAGGAGAGCTAGAGAGTTTCTTACAAACTGTAAAAATCGTACTTTTCGCCCTTTAATCTTAAAAGACATGAATCATGTCAACAAGAAATTGGGGCTCTATCAAATCTTATAAAGATATTCTCTTTGAATGTTGGCAAGGAATTGCCAAGATCACTATCAATAGGCCACTGGTGTACAATGCTTTTCGTCCAGAGACTGTCACGGAGATGCTCGAGTCGATGGAGATTTGTCGGGAGAGAACCGATATCGACGTGATCATATTGACCGGCTCCGGAGAAAAAGCCTTTTGCAGCGGCGGCGATCAAAATGTCAAAGGTGCCGGAGGTTACGTAGAAAAAGACGGAGCGACGCGCTTAAACGTATTGGATCTACATAAAAAGATACGTGAGCTGACCAAGCCAGTCATAGCCATGGTCAATGGCTATGCGATAGGAGGTGGGCATGTGTTGCACGTGGTCTGTGATTTGACAATCGCATCGGAACATGCACGTTTCGGGCAGACAGGCCCCAAGGTGGGGTCTTTTGATGGAGGATTCGGTTCCTCCTATTTGGCCCGTCATGTAGGACAGAAAAAGGCTCGAGAGATCTGGTTCCTATGTCAGCAATATTCTGCGCAAGAGGCCTTGGATATGGGCTTGATCAACAAAGTAGTTCCTCAAAAAAAATTAGAAGAAATCACGGTAGAATGGTGCCAGATCATTCAAAAGAGGAGCCCTATGGCTATACGAATGATCAAACGTTGTTTAAACGCTGAATTAGACGGCCAACACGGCTTAATGCAACTGGCCGGAGATGCTACTCTAATGTTTTACCTGATGGAAGAAGCTCAGGAAGGAAAAAACGCGTTTTTGGAAAAACGAGATCCTGACTTTAAACAATTTCCAAAATTCCCTTAAACATCCGCCTTCTTTCTTAAGAACTTAGCAATATGCTCAGTACGATACCATTGTTTTAATGATGGATTACCTTTATTCACACTCCTATATGGGCTTCTTTAGAGAACGATCTAGATTTACTCTTTCATATTCTATTCAAAAATTATTGAATACAAATTAATTAATTATATCTTTTTTTATGAACAATTCATAATAATACCAGGTGTACGATATAAATTATGCGCCATATCCTCCATAATAGGCTGGGCATGCAGAGGAGCTAATCCTTTGTAACGAGCCTGCCTGATCCAAACCAACGCTTTATACTTCCAAAAGTACGATCTACTCTCCATCTGTTTTTACTCACTAATTTGTTGAATAATATAGCTATCCTACTTAAGTACAGTTCCTATAGGCTTTCTTCTATAATACGGACTTTGATGCCTAAACTATGAAAGTAAGATACGTTGGCTGGGCCTTGGTAACCTTTGTCTGCATATACTTCTCTAGGTTTAATATTCTAGTTTTCTTATTAATGGCTTTAGCCCGCTACTATCATGCTCAGAGAACGTTGCATAGGAGAAGGATGTTAAAATCTTTGTAAATCAATATATTGTTTCGTATATTTGGAATATGAAATAAAAAATTCGGCTCTATGCTCAGAAGCACCGAACAAATAAGTTTTAGTGAACTATATATGGAACGTTCTACCAGAAGGTAGTTGTTTTTTTAAAAGATTAAACACCTTGATCCACTGGGAAGGGAAAGAAAAAGAAATAAGAAAAATATATCAAAAAAGCCAGGGAATAAAAGGCCACCTGCTTACAGTGGAATATCGTTATTTAAGATGATGCTTTTGATTCACTGGTATGATCTCAGTGATGTAGGAACGGAAGAATTGGTAAAAGAAGCCTTGAGCTGCATGCGATTTTGTGGTTTTCAATTGGAATATCAGATACCAGATGATATAACTTTATGCAGAGTTCGCAATGAAATAGTAGCAAAAAAGCATATGAGTGCTTACTGAAAAAGATCAGTAAGAAATTAGAAAAACGTCAGTTGATAGTTAAAAAAAGAGTGATAGTAGATAACCCATATTACAGTGAGGCCCTTTGCTCCCAAGGGAGATCCTACCTACGTAGTGGAGGATCGGAAGGAAGAGGGGCAAAAGCAAATCAGTCAAAGAAAAGCAAGGGTAAAAAAGAGAGTCAATCAAGAGTAGATACTCAAAAAAAATAGATCAAGAAATCAGATAAACTCTACTACGGATACAAGAAGTACATAGGAGGGATAAAAATGGAATGATACTAGCAGTACATAGCGTAGCAGCCAATGAGCATGATAGTAAAGGGCTAAAACCGTTAATAAATAAACTAGGATATAAACCCCAAGAGAAGTATATGCAGATAAAGATTACCAAGTGTCAGCTAACGTGTCTTACTTTTATAGTCGAGGCATCAAAGACCGTATACAGAAGAAAGCCTATAAGAACCGGACCTTAAGTAGGTATAGCTATATTATTCACTAAATTAGTGAGTAAAAACCGATAAGTAGCAGAACCTGCTTTTAGCAGTATAAAGCGTTAGTTTGGATCAGGGAAAGGCCGTTACAAAGAATTAGCTCGTGTGCATGCCCAGCATCTTATGGAGGCTATGGCGCATAATCTGTATCGTTCCCTGGAATTGTTATGCGCTGTCTATAAGAATAGATATAATTAATTAATTAATAATCAACAATTATTCTAATAAAATATAAAAAACTAAATCTACATCTTTTCTAAGAAAACCCATCTAGGATGGCTGAATAAACGTAATCCACTTTAAACCAATGGTCTCGTTTTTTTTAATAAGGGCATCGTATTTATTAATAATTTTACTAGATTTGAACATCTATACCACAATTGAATGCACAGAAAATTAATCGATGGATTTTCCAAAAAAAACAAAGAAGAAAAAGCTAATTGGCTCGTCGAACATTTTTTTGATAATGATGTCGATGCTCGTAGACTTTTACTTGCCTACTGGCATGAAGACGAGGCTCTACAAAAATTGCATGACGAGTTCTCCGAAAACACCATATCAAATTTTTATATGCCTTTTAGCGTAGCTCCCAACTTTCTAATCAATGATCAGCCGTACGTTTTGCCTATGGTCATTGAGGAAAGCTCGGTAGTAGCAGCTGCCTGTAAATCAGCTAAATTTTGGTTCGATCGCGGCGGTTTCAAAACTTACGTACAATCAATGAGAAAACCTGGTCAGGTGCACTTCCTCATGCATACGACAGCTGAACGATTGAATACATTTTTCGAAAAAGTATTGAAAAAACAACTTATCAAAGATACCCAAGAAATAACAAGAAGGATGCAACTCCGAGGCGGAGGAATCTTGGATATCAAATTGAAAGATAAATCGGAAGAACTTGTTGATTATTTTCAGATCGAAGCCCTATTCGACACCTGTGACGCTATGGGTGCAAACTTTATCAATTCCTGTTTAGAACAATTTGCCCAAACGCTTAAAAGAGAAGCAGAATCCGGCTACTATTTCAATGAAGAAGAAAAAATTTCTCTACAGGTGATCATGTGTGTTTTATCCAACTATACACCCGAATGTATCGCGGATGCAGAAGTGAGCTGCCCGATAAACGCGCTCAAAGATGATTTTGGAATGACTGCCGAGGATTTCGCTAGAAAATTCCATCAAGCGGTGAATATAGCAGAGATTGAACCGTACCGAGCGACAACTCATAACAAAGGTATCATGAACGGCGTAGATGCCGTAGTCATAGCTACAGGAAATGACTTTCGCGCAGTAGAAGCCTGCGCCCACGCCTACTCTTCCAAAAACGGAAAATACACCAGCCTTACACACTGCGAGCTGAAAGACGGAATCTTTCGCTTTTGGATTGATTTACCCATCGCTGTAGGTACTATAGGAGGATTGACAATCCTCCATCCTCTGGTAAAACTTTCCCTGAAAATGCTTGGAAACCCTTCAGCTAAAAAACTGATGGAAATCATCGCTGTCTCTGGGCTCGCTCAAAACTTCGCAGCGCTTCGTTCATTAGTAACCACAGGCATACAGAAAGGACATATGAAAATGCATCTCTTCAACATCCTCAATCAACTCAAAGCCACCGAATCAGAAAAAAAATATTTCATTAATTTCTTCAAAAACAAAACCGTAAGTCATCACCTAGTTTTGAAAGAGTGGAAAAAATTAAAAGAATGAAAACAAAGATATACAAATGTTTAACCGAAATTAAAAAAAATATTTATATTACATCGATTTTTTTGCCATAAAGACTGAAAACAGTTTGAGAACGTTGCATGAGAGAATGGGTTTAAAATATTTGTAAAACAACATATTGTTTCGTCTATTTGGAGTAGAATCTAAAAAAGATTCGGATCTACGCTCAGAAGCATCGCGCAAATAATTTTTAAAGAACTATGATATGGAATATCATACCAAAAAGAGTGAGTTTTTCAAAAGGTTAAAAACATTGATTCACTGGGAAGTGATGGAGAAAAAAATAAGAAAAATATATCAAAAAGGACGAAAAAATAAAAGACCAACCTGACTAGAGTGGAATATCGTTATTTACGATGATGCTTTTCAGCAACTGGTATGAGTTCAGTGATGTAGGAACGAAAAAATTCGTAAAATATTTCATAGGCTGCATGCGATTTTGTTGTTTTCGATTGGAAAAGATAAGATTCCAAATCATGCTAATCTATGCAAATTTTGCAATGAAATAGTAGCAAAAAAAACATATGAGTCTTACTGAAAAAATCAATAAGGAATTAGAAAAAACATCAGACAATAGTTAAGACAGGAGTGATAGTAGATTCCAGTATTACAGTGAATCCTTTTCTCCCAAAAGACTCCTACCTACGTAGTGGAGGATCGGAAGGAAGAGGGGGGAAAAGCAAATCAGTCAAAGAAAAAAAAAGGAAAAAAAAGAGACTCAATCAGGAGTGGACACTCAAGGAAAATGGCTCAAGAAATAAGGTAAATTTTACTACGGATACAAGAAACACATAGGGTGGATAAAAATGGAATGATACTAGTAGTACATAGCATAGCAGCCAATGAACATGATAGTATACTGCTAAAGAAGTTAATAACGAAACTAGAATATAAACCCAAAAAAGTATATGCAGCAAAGGTTACCAAATTACAGCCAACGTGTCTTACTTTCATAATCGAAGCATAGAATACTGTATACAGAAGAAAGCCTATAAGACCGTTTTAAATAGGAGGAAATATATTATTTATATATAATTAGTGAGTAAAACCATACGGATAATAGGATTAACTTTTAGCAGTATAAAGCGTTTATTTGGATCAAAAAAGGCTCGTTACAAAGTATTAGCTCGTATGCATGAACAGCATCTTATGGAGGTTATGACGTATAATTTGTATCGTTTCCCTGGATTCCTTATAAGCTTTTCATAAAATGAATATGATTAATTTATTCATAATATAATAATTTTCGAATACAATGTGAAAGGCTAAATATCCATCATTCTCCAATGAAGCAGCTCTAGAATGGCTGAATAAATGTAATTCACTTTAATACAATGGGTTCAATTTGAGAACATGGAAAAACAACGATTAATCCTATCCTTTTACCTGCAAGAAGACGTAGTGTCTTTGGCTGAATTCTTTTTAGGAAAAAACCTCTGTACCAATACCCAAGGAGAATATACCTCTGGAATGATCGTAAAAACAGAGCCTACAAATCCCCTGAATATTACGACTCCCACGCCTTCGGAAACAAGAGGAAGGCCCGCACCAAAGCGATGTTTTTCCGAGGGTGCTCTGCTTACGTCTATCTCATCTATGGCTCATACAAACTCTTCAACATCGTCACCCACAAAGCAGGTATCGCCACATGTCGTTCTGGTAAGGGATTAGAACTAATAAAAGGAATAAACATCATGTTGACATGAAGCTAAATAGATCGTACTAAAAGAAATATCACATCCGTTCCAGCCTGGTCACCGAATCCTTAGGGATAGATCTTCAAGACAACAAGACAACACTCACAAGTAATGTCATCTGGATCGAAGAGCCAGGAATAATCATACCAAAAGACCGTATTATCGCTTCACCTCGAGTCAATCTAAATATTACAAAACCCTATAAAAAAATCCCCTAGAGCTTCCGTATTCAAGACACCACCTGGACCATCCTGAAAAAATGACACGAAATTTTTCGCAACACACTTCAAAAAAGAATGTCGCTCATAACAAATGCGACGAATTTCCTAACTTCATTCTTGCTTGAAAAGAATGTCGTCACAACTGCTGAACACACCGATAGAATACCTCAAAGGAGTAGGGAAGCAACGAGCCGATTGGCTTCGTAACGAACTCAACGTGAAAACCTACGAAGATCTACTCCTTTTATATCCCCATCGTTATATAGACCGTTCTCGCTTCTATAAGATAACCGAAGTAAATCCCGTACAAGCCGAAATACAACTAGTAGGCCGAATCACACAAATGGAAACACTCGGACAAAAAAAAAAAAAAAGACTGATAGCCAAACTGGAAGATGAAACCGGAAGCGTAGAACTGATATGGTTCAAGAAAATTGAAACAATCAAAACCCTTCTCAAAAAAGACAGCCCTTTAGTCGTTTTCGGTCGTGTAAAAACCTTCCAAAACCGCATCCAAATCGTACATCCTGACATTGAAGACCTAAAAAACTACCGCGCCAAGCCAAAAATTCCCTTACATCCAGTATATCCCACAACGGAAAAGCTCCAAAAAACGGGACTAAACAACCGTATAATGGTCAAACTCCTCCAAGAACTCGTTATGCAGCTCAAAGACCGGATTACGGAAAATATATCCCACGAAATACTCGAAAAATATCGACTCCAAAACAGAAAAGAAGCCTTCACACAAATCCACTTCCCCGCTTCTTTAGAATCCCTATCTAAAGCCCAATACCGCTTAAAGTTCGAAGAACTTTTCTATTTACAATTAACACTTTTGATACGTAAGAGAAAACAAAAAAAAATATGGAACGGATACAATTTCCTAAACATAGGAGAAAACTTCAATCAATTCTACCGATATTTTTTGCCTTTCACCCTTACCAATGCACAAAAACGCGTGCTCAAAGAAATTCGACATGACCTAGGCCAATCCACCCAAATGAACCGCCTTGTACAAGGAGACGTAGGAAGCGGAAAAACCGTTATCGCTATAATGTCCATGCTCATGGCCTTGGACAACGACTTTCAATCCTGTTTGATGGCCCCAACCGAAGGCCTCGCCACACAACATCATTACGCCCTGAGAAAACTGCTCGGGCCTATGGGCATCTCCTCCACGCTTTTGACAGGATCTACAACCCAACTCGCCCGAAAGCAAATCCGTAACGGGATAGAAACCGGAAAAATACCCATACTCATCGGAACACATGCCCTGATCGAAGACCCAATTAATTTTCAAAATCTCGGCCTAGCCGTAATTGATGAACAACACCGTTTCGGGGTAGCTCAACGCGCCAAACTTTGGAAAAAAAATAAAAAACCGCCCCACGTGCTCATCATGACAGCTACCCCCATCCCCAGGACACTGGCCATGACACTCTACGGGGACCTGGACGTCTCGACAATCGACGAATTGCCCGCCGGACGTAAACCCGTGAAAACCGTCCACTGCTACGAACACGCACGCTCGGAAGTTTTCAGCTTTCTCAAAAAAGAAATTTCTCAAAAAAGACAAATATTCATCGTCTACCCCCTGATCGAAGAATCCGAAAAAATAAATTACAAAGACTTGATCGACGGATACGAAAGCATAAACTGCTCATTTCCATCACCTCAATACCGGATCAGCATCTTACACGGTCGGATGAAAGCTTCAGAGAAAGAAGCCGAAATGAACCGATTCATAAAAGGAGAAACCCAAATCATGGTAGCCACCACAGTGATCGAAGTCGGAGTAGACGTCCCTAAGGCCTCGGTGATGCTTATCGAAAGCGCCGAACGTTTCGGCCTATCACAACTACACCAGCTACGCGGCCGTGTCGGTCGGGGCTCCGCACAAAGCTATTGCATCCTTATAACAGATGAAAAACTCAGCGAAGAATCCCGAGCACGCGTACAGATAATGTGTAACACGAACGACGGCTTCAAAATAGCCGAAGAAGACCTCAGACTACGCGGCCCTGGCGACCTGATGGGAACCCGTCAAAGCGGGATTTTAGAACTACGCATCGCAAACCTCTACAAGGACACGCAAATCATGAACCAAGCACGCCAAGCAGCCATCGAATTGCTCAAAAAAGATCCCGGACTTTCCGAACCCAAACATCAAATGATTCACAAAACTTTCACCAAAAATTATCGGAAAAAAATTACTTGGAGCAAAATCGGATGAATCTCATAATATGTTGAATATTTTTTAATGAACCATTGCTTTAATGGTGGATTACGTTTATTCAGATTCCTAGATGGCTTCGTTAAAGACGATGTAGATTTAGTCTTTCATATTGTATTCGAAATACTGTTGATTATAAATTAATTAATTATATCTATTTTTATGGAGAGCGCATAATAACGCCAGGGGCACAATACAAATTATGCGCCATAACCTCCATAAGATGCTGGGAATGCACACGAGCTAATCCTTTGTAACCAGCCTTTCCTGATCTAAACCAACGCTTTATATTTCCAAAAGTACGTTCTACTACCAATCGAGTTTTACTCACTTATTTGTTGAATAATATAGCTATTCCACTTAAGTGACGGTTCTTATAGTTTTTTTCTGTATAGAGTCTTTGATGCCTATACTATGAAAGTAAGACACGTTGACTAACTCTTGGTCCTTTATCTTAATATACTTCTCTGGATTTATACCCTAGCTTGCTTATTAATTGCTTTAGCCCTCTACTATCATGCTCATTGGCTGCTACGCTATATACAGCTAGTATCATTCCATTTTTTATACATCCCTATGTGCTTCTTGTATCCGTAGTAGAGTTTAGCTGATTTCTTGAGCCATTTTCCTTGAATATCTACTCCTGATTGAGTCCTTTTTTACCCTTGCTTTTCTTTGACTGATTTGCTTTTGCCTCTCTTCCTTCCGATCCTCCGCTACGTAAGTAGAATCTCCCTTTGGAACAAAGGTTCTTATTGTAATACTGGCCTCTACTATCACTCCTGTTTTAACTATCGCCTGATGCTTTTCTAATTCCTTATTGATCTTTTTCAGTAAGCGCTCATATGCTTTTTGGGCTACTATTTCATTGCGAATGATACATAGAATTGCATGATCTAGTATCTGATCTTCCAAGCGGAAACTACAAAAGCGCAAGCAGTTCAAGGCTTCTTTCATCAATTCTTCTGTTCCTACATCAATGAGATAATACCAGTAACTCAAAAGTCATCATCTTAAATAACGATATTCCACTGTAAGAAGCGTCCTTTTATTCCCTAGATTTTTTGATATATTTTTCTTATTTCTTTCTCCATTCCTTCCCAGTGAATCACTAGTTTTTAATCTTTGCTTCTGAGCATAGATTCGAATTTTTTTATTTTCTACTCTAGAATAGACGAAACAATATATTGATTTACAAATATTTTAACTTTCTTCTCCCATGCAACGTTCTCAACCTGTTAACCCAGCAAGTATTAGTCCATGCCATCTCAGCATGTAGGTCACCTCGGAAAAAATATTTATGGGAAGATTCCCAGTTTTTGATAAGAATAGCCTACCTTTTCTATTGCAAGTGCAAAGGCCGTGGTACGCATGTCTTCTATCTTTTTAGTCTTTTGTAGTTTCTGTAATTCGTGGAACGCATTAATCATAGTATCTTCCAGACCACTGTGTACCAAATCTATTTCATCGGGACCGCGGAGGATCATTTTTCGTTCTTTTTCCGAGATCTTTTTTCCGCTAACGTTTTCTATGGCTTGTAATATTTCGGCATTCATGTTTTCGCTGAAACGTTTTTCCATACGACCATAGCGCACATGGTTGAGGTTTTTGAGCCATTCAAAATAAGAAACCGTCACTCCGCCTGCATTCAAGTAGATATCCGGAACTATGATCACTCCTTTTTTGTTGAGGATTTCGTCAGCCTCTGGTGTCAAAGGGCCATTGGCCGCTTCACCGATGATTTTGGCCTTGATGCACGCGGCATTGCTTCCATTGATAACATTTTCCAAAGCTGCAGGAATGAGAATATCACACTCCATCTGCAGAGCATTAGCCGTATTTTTTATGTTTTGCGCTCCCGGGAAGTTGAGAATGGATTTAGTCTCTCTAAGGTGTTTTATCACTTGCTCCACGTCGAGACCTTTAGGGTTATAGATAGCTCCTTCGCGTTCTGCTAGGGCGATGATGACAGCACCTGCTTCGTGGAAGAATTTTGCTACATGATAGCCTACATTTCCCAATCCTTGTACGATGATGAGCTTTCCTTCAAGTCCGGTTTCTAATCCGATAGCGCGCATATCATCTTTCATTTGACACAGTTCTCGGATCCCGTAGAATACGCCCAGGCCGGTAGCTTCTTTGCGTCCTCTTACACCTCCTTGTGATATCGGTTTTCCGGTGACGCAAGCCAAAGCGTCGACATCTCCAGGTTTGAGTGATAGAAAGGTATCCACTATCCAACTCATCTCTTGCTCACCCGTTCCGTAGTCGGGAGCAGGGACGTCAATACCGGGTCCGATAAAATTCTTTTTAATCAGTTCGGCCGTGTATCGACGGGTGACTTTTTCCACGTATTCAACCGATATTGTTTGCGGGTCGATTTTTATACCACCTTTAGCTCCTCCAAAAGGAACGTTTACAACTGCGCATTTATAAGTCATGAGCGCAGCCAGTGCCATTACTTCGTCTTGATTCACGGCCATACTATAGCGTATCCCCCCTTTACAAGGCAGTTTGTGATGAGAGTGTTGCACGCGGTAGGCCTCAATTACTTTTACTTCGTATCCGAACTTGACGGGGAAGCGCATGCGATAGACGGAGTTACATGCTTTGATCTGTTCCAAAATGCCCTTTTCATACGGGACGAAACGGGAAGCCCTGTCAAAGTTTCGCTCTACACCTTCAAAAAAGCTGTATTCAGCTTCGTTAGGAGATTGATTGTGAGTAGACATGATTTTATATAATTTTGATGGGGTTGATTTATTGAAAATAAGCTTAAACTTCTTTTATTTTTCTGTTAGAATTATCCAGTTAAGTTTTTAATACAATGTTCACTAACCTTTTAGGCACTACGATTACTTTTTTCGGGATTCTTCCCTTCAGATACTCCTGTGTCTTGGGGTGTTTAAAAATTTCCCGTTCAATTTCAGCTGCTGATCGGTCTGCTTGAAATCTTTCTTTGAACCGTAATTTTCCGTTAAACATGATCGGATATTCTATGATTTCTTCTACCAGATATTTTGAATCGTGTTCCGGCATGCGCACGAAGCAAACAGAATTTTTATGATTCAAACTTTTCCAAAGGGCTTCAGCGATATGTGGAGCGAAGGGCGATATCAAGATGACCATAGGCTCGAGGATGGCACGTTTATGGCACTTTAATGTTGTCAGTGTATTGACAGCGATCATGAAGGTACTCACTGAGGTATTGAACGAGAAATTTTCGATATCTTCCTTAACTTTTTTGATCGTTTGGTGTAATATTTTAAGCTCTTCGTTTGAAGGTGCTTGCTCTTCAACTTGAAAGACTTCTTTGGGGTGAAACATCCGCCAAAATTTCTTCAAAAATTGGTGCACTCCGTTGATCCCTTGAGTGTTCCATGGCTTTTCTTGATCGATAGGACCGAGAAACATCTCGTACATCCGTAAGGTATCTGCTCCGTATTTTTCGCAAATATCATCAGGATTGATCACATTGTATTTTGACTTGGACATCTTTTCTACTTCGCGTCTGCATAAGAATTTTCCGTTTTTCGAGATCATTTCAGCTTCGGCGAATTCGGGGCGCCATTTTTTGAATTTATCTATGTCTAGTTCATCTCCTTGTTTGAGCAGATGAATATCGACATACAATTCTTGTACATCTTGGTCTTTGACCAGCTCAAAGGAGAGGAATTTTTTTGTGTCGAATTCTCTTGCCACGAAAGCAGAGCGGCCTAAGATCATCCCCTGATTGATGAGTTTTTTGAAAGGCTCTTCGGAGCTTAACAAACCTTGGTCTTTGAGGAATTTGTGCCAAAATCTTGCGTAGAGCAAATGCCCAGTTACGTGCTCGGATCCTCCGATGTACAGATCAACGTTTTTCCAATAATTCTCCACTTGATTAGATACTAATTCTTTTTTATTATCGGACCCCATGTAACATAAGAAATACCAACTTGATCCGGCCCATCCGGGCATGGTGTTGGTCTCGAGCGGAAAGACTTGATCTTCGTCTATGAGTTCCTTGGAGACGATTTTTTTCTGTTTTTCATCCCAGGCCCAAAATTGGGAGCGATTCAAAGGAGACTGTCCGTCTTCGCTCGGTAAATATTTGTCGATTTCCGGAAGCAAAAGGGGTAATTTTTCCTCAGGGATGGGGGTTGCGATACCTCTTTTGTAATAAATAGGTATAGGCTCGCCCCAATAGCGTTGTCTGGAGAAAACAGAGTCACGCAGACGATAGTTTACGGTCCCTTTTCCGAAGCTTTTTTCTTCAATCTTATCGATGGCTTTTTTGATAGCAGCATCTACTTCCAGGCCGTTAAGGAAATCTGAATTGACGCAGTGTCCTGTCTTGCTTTCATAAGCTTTTTCTCGGGTCCCATGTTCGCTTGAAATAACTTCCAGAATGTCCAGTCCAAACTTTTTAGCAAAGCAATGGTCTCGGCTATCTTGAGCAGGAACGGCCATTATGGCTCCCGTCCCGTAACCTGCCAGTACGTAATCGCTAACGTAGATGGGTAATTTTTTTTCTGTGAATGGATGCAAGGCGTAGGCTCCGGTAAATTCACCCGATATGTTTTTTACGTCAGACATACGCTCGCGCTCACTGCGCTTTTGTGTTGTTTCGATATAGGATTCGATGCTTGGGCGATGTTCAGATGTGGCAATTTGAAGCGTCAAAGGATGTTCGGGAGCTAAAACGATGAAAGTCGCTCCGAAGATCGTGTCGGGGCGAGTGGTGAATATCTCGATATTATGATTCTGAACAGTTTTAAAAAGGATGCGTACTCCAAATGATTTACCGATCCAAGAATTTTGAGATTCTTTGAGAGGTTCGGGCCAGTCGAGTTCGTCTAATCCTTTCAAGAGTCGCTCGGCGTAAGCGGTGATACGCATGCTCCACTGCATCATTTTTTTTTGGTAGACGGGATACCCGCCACGTTCGCTTTTTCCGTCTTTAACTTCGTCATTGGCCAAAACAGTACCCAGATCGGAACACCAGTTGACGGTGGTTTCCGAGCGAAAGGCCAAACGGTGATTTTGTAAAATATCTTCTTTTTCCACTGCCGTAAGATTTTTCCATGTTTCGGCAGTGAATGTCGTTGCAGAGGTTCCGAATGCTTTGATGGAGTTACTTCCTTCTTTTTCGAAAATTTTGATTAGCTCGTCTATGGGGCGAGCTTGATCGGCTTCTTGGTTATACCAAGAGTTGAAAAATCGGATGAAGATCCATTGTGTCCATCGATAGTAAGTCGAATCGCTAGTGCGGACTTCTCGGCTCCAATCGAAGGAAAATCCAAATTTTTTCAATTGTTCTTTATAGCGTTTGATATTAATCTCCGTGGTTTTGGCAGGATGTTGTCCGGTTTGTATAGCATATTGTTCGGCCGGCAACCCGAAGGAATCAAATCCGATGGGATGAAGGACGTTATAACCTTCGGAGCGTTTATATCGGGCATAGATGTCAGAAGCTATATATCCCAATGGATGCCCTACATGCAACCCAGCTCCGGAGGGATAGGGAAACATATCTAAAACATAGTATTTTGGCTTCTTGCTAACCGTTTCAGCTTGAAATGTCCGGTGTTTTTCCCAATATTCTTGCCACTGTTTTTCGATCGTTTTGAAGTCGTATAGCATGTTTCCTTCCTAACTGTTTTTGATTTGTAAAAATTTTATACAAAAGTATAAATTTTTCCATAGGCTTTTTTGTGTTAACTACAAATTTGCTTAATTATGCAACCGCCTGATTCGGGTAATCGTGCAATCTTTTTCATGCGGTGCATGTTCAATCTCCAAAAAATCCGTTATGATGGAAGCCTTTGATTCATTAGAGGCACAACTAAAAGAGACCTTGGATCAAGGTCATTTAAAACAGCTTGGTGAATGCTTGAATGATCAGAATATTAGTGATTTAGTTGAGTTTATTCAACAATATCCCGAGAGAGCTACATCTATAATAAATGCGTTGGATATTCATCGGGCTATCAGTTTGTTCAAAATATTGGATTCCCCTCTACAGAGAGAGAGCGTAAATGACCTCCCGGTAGTCAAAGTGGCTGAGCTTCTGAATGAGTTACCCGTAGATGACCGTGTGGCGTTTTTGGAGGAGTTGCCTCAACATTCGGTCAAAGAAATGATCAAATACCTGCGTCCAGAAGAAAAGCGTAAAACCCTGATTTCTTTGGGTTATCCTGAGGATAGCGTCGGGCGTCTGATGACTCCTGATTATATCGCTGTGCGTGACACTTGGAGGGTAGAGCATGTGTTGGATTACATCCGTCGTAAGGGAAAGAACAGTGATACGATAGAGTTGGTCTATATTGTCAATGAAAAAGGGCAATTAGTTGACGACATCAGGATACGTGAATTCCTTTTGGTGGATCCCTCCACTGAGGTGGCTGAGTTAATGGACGGTCGTTATATCAGTTTAAGTGTTACGGATACGGAAGAAGAGGCTACTAAAGTCTTTAACATGGACAATAAGGTTGCTCTTCCGGTCGTGGATGACCAAAATGTTTTGCTTGGTATCGTTACGATAGACGATATACTTTGGGTAGCGAATGAGAATTATAGTGAGGATATCCAAAAGATCGGAGGGATGGCAGCTCTCGATCAGGCTTATCTTGATGTGCCTCTAATCGGCTTAATAAAAAAACGAGCCGGATGGTTGATTATTCTCTTCCTCGGGGAAATGTTTACTGCTACGGCAATGCAGCATTTTTCTGGAGCCATTGAGAAGGCTGTAGTGCTTTCGCTGTTCATTCCTTTAGTTGTGTCCAGCGGAGGAAATAGCGGATCTCAAGCGGCCAGTTTAATCATACAAGCGATGGCTCTTGGTGGTGTCCGATTGAAAGATTGGTGGCACGTGATGCGTCGAGAGATCATTTGCGGTCTTTCTTTGGGTAGTATTTTGGGATTTGTAGGCTTTGTTCGTATCGCCACTTGGCAAAGCTTTCATCTTTATGATTATGGTCCGAATTGGTTGCTTGTAGCGATGGCGGTAGCTTTTTCTTTACTCGGCATTGTCCTTTGGGGTACTTTGAGCGGTTCGATGCTTCCTATTTTAATCAAAAAACTGGGGGGAGATCCTGCGACTTCTTCTGCTCCTTTTGTGGCAACTTTGGTAGATGTGACCGGTATCGTGATCTATTTTTCTATCGCTTATTTATTCCTTAGAGGGATTATGTTATGAGACCATTGTTTTAAGGTGGATTATGTTTATTCAGCCTCCTAGATGGCTTCGTTAAATAAAATGTAGATTTAGTCTTTCACATTGTATTCGAAATACTATTTATTATAAATTAATTAAATATATCTATTTTTATAGATAGCTCATAATAATTCCAGGGGAACGATACAAATTATGAGCCATAGCCTTCATAATATGCTGGGTATACACACGAGTTAATCGTTTGTAACGAGCCTTGCCTAAGCCAAACCAACGCTTTATACTGCCGAAAACACGTTCTACTACCCATCGGTTTTTACTCACTAATTTATTGAATAATATGCTATTCTACTTAAGGGACGGTTCTTATAGGCTTTCTTCTGTATACGATCTTTGATGCCGCGACTATGAAAGTAAGAAACGTTGGCTGGAACTTGGTAACCTTTGTCTGCATATACTTCTTTAGCTTATATCCTAGTTTGCGTATTAATGGATTTAAACCTCTACTATGATGCTCATTGTCTGCTCTACACTATGTACAAACTTATCATTCCATTTTTATCCTCAGCTATGTGTTTCTTATATCCGTAGTAGAGTTTACCTGATTTTTTGAGCCATTTTCCTTGAGTGTCTACTCCTMATTGAKTCTCTTTTTTTNACCCTTTCTTTTCTTTGANTNNTNNGMTTTTWYMCCTCTTMCTTCCGATYCTCCMCTACGTAGGTAGGNGCCYYTKGGAASMAAGGGGMTTNACTGTAATACTGGMANCTACTATCACYCCTWTTTTAASTATMGCCTGATGCTTTTCTAATTCCTYATTGATCTTTTTCAGTAAGCRCTYATATGYCTTTTKNGSTACTATTTCATTGCRAAATMTGCATAKAKTCGTATGATCTGGGMTCTGATCTTCCAATCGAAAACYMAAAAAKCGCRTRCAGWYCAAGRATTYTTTCACCAATTCTTCYGTYNCTACATCACTGAGATCATACCAGTGACTCAAAAGMAKCATCTTAAATAACGATATTCCACTGTAAGMARGTTKNCCTTTTATTCCCTGGMYTTTTTGATATATTTTTCTTATTTCTTTTTCYATCTMTTCCCAGTGGATCAAGGTTTTTRACCTTTTGAAAAACTCACTCCTTCTGGTAGAACGYTCCATATATAGTTCACTAAAGSTTATTTGTGCGSKGCTTYTGAGCATAGAKCCGAATTTTTTTATTTTATATTCCAATATATACGAAACAATATATTGATTTACAAATATTTTAACCTACTTCTTCCATGCAACGTTCTCATAGCGTAACAGCCAATGAACATTATAGTAGAGAGCTAAAGCCATTAATAAGAAAACTAGGATATAAAACCAGAGAAGTATATACAAACAAAGGTTACCAAGTTCCAGCCAACGTGTCTTACTTTCATAGTGCGGCATCAAAGATCGTATACAGAAGAAAGCCTATAGGAACCATCCCTTAAGTAAGGGATGCTATATTATTCAACATAATTAGTGAGTAAAACCCGATGGTTAGTAGAACCACTTTTAGCAGTATAAAGCGTTGGTAAGGATTAGCGCGTGTGCATGCCCAACATCTTATGGAGGCTATCGCAAATAATCTGTATTGTCCCCTTAGGTATATTATGTGATTTTTATAAAAATAAATGTGGTTAATTATTTTGTAATAAATAATTACTCGAATAACATATGAAAAACTAAGTATTCATCTTCTCCCAAAAAGAAGTTTTCTAGAATCTTGATTAAAGAGAAAACTTCTTAATGCAAGGACCTCATACCGTTAAAATATTTGATTAACTTTGGCCTAAAGTACATAAACCCAATATGGATTTGCTAAATTTTTATTCCCGTCATATCAGTCTCACTTCCGATGTACCGCGTGAAAGACTTCAAGAGCTCGGATATAACTCTATAGATGAGTTGATTAATAAGGTAATTCCCTCGGACATTCGAATGAAAAAAGAATTGGATCTCCCTCTTCCTCTTTCTGAATACGAGTGGTTGGAACAATTACGAAAATTGGGCGTAAAAAACAAACAATTCCGCTCATATATAGGATTGGGATATCATGATGTGGTGTTTCCTCCTGTAATCCAAAGAAATATTCTGGAAAATCCCGGCTGGTATACTGCCTATACTCCTTATCAAGCGGAGATCTCTCAAGGTCGTTTGGAGGCTTTGATCAATTTCCAGACGATGGTCATAGAGATCACCGGAATGACGCTAGCCAACGCTTCTTTGCTTGATGAAGCAACAGCCGCTGCAGAGGCAATGCAAATGCTTTATCAGACCCGATCGAAAAAGAAAAAAAATGCCATTCGTTTTTTCGTTTCGGAAGATATTCTTCCTCAGACACTTGCCGTATTGAGGACCAAAGCGTACAGTTGGGGAATCGTGCTCGTTGTCGGTTCCGAAGAACATTTTTCTTATGATGATAGTTTTTTTGGAATATTGGTTCAATATCCTGCTCTTTCGGGTGAGATTCATGATCATCGATCACTCGTTCAGCTAGCGGGATCAAAAGATATTGGAGTTGCTGTAGCCGCAGATCTGTTGGCACTGACGTTACTCGAATCTCCCGGAGCTTGGGGCGCGGATGTAGTGGTAGGTACTACTCAACGCTTCGGAATCCCGATGGGCTACGGTGGCCCGCATGCAGCCTATTTCTCCACTCATGAGAAATACAAGCGTTTTATTCCCGGTAGGGTAATCGGGCAATCTGTCGATAGAGAAGGAGACAAGGCTTTTCGCATGGCTCTACAGACTCGAGAACAACACATCAAACGCGAGCGCGCAACATCCAACATTTGTACGGCTCAAGTTCTTTTGGCCGTGATGGCCGGTATGTACGCTGTATATCATGGCCCAAAGGGATTGCAAGATATCGCTCGAAAAATCCATCGTTCTGCGAAAAGATTGGAAAAAGCTTTATATCAGCTCGGTCTAAAGCAAATAAATCCCTTTTATTTCGATACTTTAAGGGTCAACTTGGGAAGTTTATCCGTAGAAAAGCTCAGATCCGTAGCTGAAAAAAATGAGATGAACTTCCGTTATATTGATGCTTGCACTGTTGGAATCAGTCTGAATGAAACAGTTTCCGAACGAGATCTTGGTGACATTATTGCCGTATTTTCTCAAGCGCTTGACACGAAAAACAATCCCGTTCTTCTTGGTGAGGATGGGATTGAAAATCGTATTCCTGAATCATTAGGGCGAACTTCTCCGTTTTTGCCTCATGAAGTATTTCAAAAATACCATACCGAGACCGAGTTGATGCGTTATATTAAACGTCTTGAACGAAAAGATCTTTCGCTTAATCATTCAATGATTCCGCTCGGATCTTGTACGATGAAGCTTAATGCATCGGCTACCCTGTTTGCTTTGAGCAGACCTGAATGGGTCAGCATACATCCTTTTGCCCCTAAAAATCAGACAGGTGGATATTTTCAGGTCATTCAAGAATTAGAGCGTTATTTGAGCGTCATCACCGGTTTTTCCGCAACCTCTTTGCAGCCTAATTCAGGAGCTCAAGGAGAATACGCTGGTTTGATGATCATCAGAGCCTATCATGAATCGCTCTCTGAGGATCAACGTAATATTGTGCTAATCCCCGCTTCGGCTCACGGGACTAATCCTGCTTCGGCAGTAGTGGCAGGTATGAAGGTTGTCGTGATCAAGACTACGGAGAAGGGAGATATAAATATAGAGAACTTGAAGACTCAGGCGGAAAAACATCGGGAGCAACTCGCTGCGTTGATGATTACCTATCCTTCTACCCATGGGGTGTATGAAGCTGGAATTCTCGAAATTACGCGTATTGTTCATGAAAACGGAGGACAAGTTTATATGGACGGTGCCAATATGAACGCTCAAATAGGTTTTACTCATCCAGCTTTGATCGGAGCGGACGTGTGTCACCTGAATCTTCACAAAACTTTTGCCATTCCTCATGGAGGTGGAGGTCCGGGTATGGGACCGATCTGTGTGGCAGCGCATCTGAAACCTTTCCTTCCATCACATCCTTTTATCGATGCTGATAGAGATTCTCTGAATGCGGTATCTGCCGCGCCCTACGGTTCGGCTTTGGTTTTGACAATTTCCTATGCATACATCCGTATGTTAGGAGCTGAGGGGCTCAAGAAATGTACGGAAACCGCTATTTTGAACGCCAACTATCTCAAGGCGCGTTTGGAGCCGTATTATAATATTTTATATACGGGAGACAATGGTACGGTTGCTCACGAAATGATTGTCGATTGTAGAGGATTCAAGACTCTGGGGATTGAAGTAGTTGATGTCGCCAAACGGTTGATGGACTACGGTTATCATGCGCCTACGGTCTCTTTTCCCGTTCCGGGAACGTTGATGATCGAGCCTACAGAAAGTGAAAGCAAAGAGGAATTAGATCGTTTTGCTGAAGCTTTGATCAGTATCCGAAAGGAGATTGACAAAATTGCTGAGGGGAAATCGGATCAGAACAAGAATGTGTTGAAAAATGCTCCTCATACTTTAAAATCATTGACTCACGATCATTGGGAATATCCTTATACTCGGAAACAGGCGGCTTACCCATTGAGTTGGGTGCGAGAACGGAAATTTTGGCCTACAGTGGCCCGTATCGACGAGGCTTATGGTGATCGAAATCTGATTTGTTCTTGTGATCCCGTCTCATATAGTGTAGATTAGAACCGGTATTTTTTTCATGGTTGAATCCAAGGAGGAAGTATATATAAATATTTGATTATCAAATTTATAATATTTCGAAAACACTGCATGAAAAAATAGAGCTTAAAATATTTATAAATCAATATATTATTTTTTCTATTTGGATTAGAAAATAAAAAAGGATTCGGCTCCATGCTCAGAAGCACCTCGAAAACAATCTTTAGTGAACTATATATGGAACGTGCTATCAGAAGAGAGTGAGTTTTTTAAGAGATTAAAACATTGATCCACTCGAAAAGGATGGATAAAGAAATAAGAAAAATGTATCAAAAAGGCCAGGGAATAAAAGACCAACCTGCTTACAGTGGAATATCGTTATTTACGATGATGCTTTTGAGTTACTGGTATAATCTCAGTGATATAGAAATAGAAGACTTGGTGAAATAACCCTTGAGATACATACGTTTTTATGGTTTTCGATTGGAAGATCAGATTCCAGATCATACGCCTCTATGCAGATTCCGAAATGGAATAGTAGCCAAAAATGCATATGAACGCTTATTGAAAAAGATCCATAAAGAATTAGAAAAGCATCAAGCTATAGTTAAAACAAGAGTGATCGTAGATGACAGTATTGCAATGAATCCTTTTAGTCCCAAGGAAGATCCTACCCATGTAGGAGGGAATCGGAAGGAAGAAGGGAAAAAGCAAATCAGTTAAAGAAAAGAAAGGGTAAAAAGGAGACTCAATCAGGAGTAGACAATCAAGTAAAATGGATCAAGAAATAAGATGAACTCTACTACGGATACAAGAAACACATAGGGGGAGATAAAAATGGAATGATACTAGCAGTACATAACGTAGCAGTCAATAAGCATTGATAGTAGAAGTATAAATCCATTAATAAGAAACCTACTAGGTTATAAACTCAGAAAGTTATATGCAACAAAGATTAGCAAGTTTCAGTCAACCTCCTTACTTTCATAGTCGAGGAATCAAAGACTTTATACAGAAGAAAACCTATAGAAAACGTCCCTCTTAAGTAGGGATAGCTATATTATTCAATATAATTAGCGAATAAAACCCAATGGATAGTAGATCTTACTTTTGATAAGTATAAAGCGTTGGTTTGGATCAGGAAAAACTCGTTACAAAGGATTAGCTAGTGTGCATGCCCAACATCTTACAGAGGGAGGCTATGGGATAATTTGTATCGTTCCCCTGGGAGGTATTATAAACCGTGAATAAACAATAAACATAATTAATTAACTTATAATCAATAACATTCGAATACGATATAAAAGACTAAATCTACATCGTCTCCAATGAAGCCATTTAGGAGACTGAATAAACGTATTCCAGCTTAATACAATGATCTCACTTTATAGGATAGTGCCTCGAAAAATCTTGAACGACTCCAAAACACCTTCCCCCGTTTCTCCCAAGTATAAATACGAAAATCCTTCCGATCAAAACCTGAGATGTCCCATCCAATAATACGCCAAGCCGTAAAGAATTCATAAATTTGTAGGCTTCACCAGAATTCTCGAAAGACTTTTATACACATGCAACAAACCACTTATACTGCCGACAATATTCAATCTTTAGAAGGAATTGAACACGTACGTCTCCGCCCCTCCATGTACATCGGAGACGTAGGTCCGAGGGGGCTTCATCACCTAGTGTATGAAGTACTAGACAACTCTATAGACGAAGCTCTGGCAGGCTACTGTGACAAAATATGGATCACCCTACAAAAAGACAACACTGTAACCGTACTAGACAACGGCCGAGGCATCCCTGTAGATCTTCATAAAAAAGAAGGAAAATCCGCCCTTGAAGTCGTAATGACCAAAATCGGAGCGGGAGGAAAGTTTGACAAAAATTCTTATAAAGTATCCGGAGGGCTGCACGGCGTCGGAGTATCCTGCGTCAACGCCCTATCAAATAAACTCACGGCCACCGTCTATCGTGACGGAAAAATATATATCCAAGAATACGCCCACGGAAGAACTCTTAATGACGTTCAAATCATAGGAGAAACCGACAAAAGAGGCACCGAAATAGCGTTTCAAGCCGACAAAACCATATTCGAAATAATAACCTACAATTACGACACGCTAGCCGCTCGCCTGAGAGAATTAGCTTTTTTGAACAAAGGTATCTCGATATTCATCACTGATGAGAGAGAAACCGATTCCCAGGGAAACCCCAGAAAAGACACCTTTTTTTCCGAAGTAGGATTGAAAGAATTTATCCTTTTCATAGACGACAATCGCGAAGCCCTCAACCAAGATGTCATTTATATGGAAGGAACACGCGAAGACATCCCCGTAGAAGTGGCCATGAGGTACAACACCTCTTTCAACGAAAATGTCCATTCCTACGTCAACAATATCAATACCCATGAAGGAGGAACACACCTAGCCGGATTCCGTAGAGCTCTCACCCGCACGCTGAAAAAATATGCCGACGAGTCCGGAATGCTCACCAAAGAAAAAGTCGAAGTCACCGGAGACGATTTTCGAGAAGGGCTCACGGCAGTAATTTCCGTTAAAGTGATGGAGCCTCAATTCGAAGGACAAACCAAAACCAAGTTGGGAAACAGCGAAGTGAGCGGAGCCGTAGATAAAATAGTCGGAGACATGCTCAACTACTACCTCGAAGAGCATCCCAGCGAAGCCAAAAAGATTGTAGAAAAGATCATAATAGCAGCCAAAGCCCGCCAAGCAGCAAAAAAAGCTCGCGAGTTGGTGCAACGAAAAAATCCGATGAGTAGCGGAAGCCTACCCGGAAAATTGGCCGACTGCTCTTCCAATGATCCCGAAATCTGCGAAATCTACCTGGTCGAGGGAGACTCTGCAGGCGGAACGGCCAAGCAAGGACGCGATAGAAATTTCCAAGCTATACTTCCTCTTCGCGGAAAAATACTCAACATAGAAAAAGCCATGCAACACAAAGTGCTAGAAAACGAAGAAATTCGAAATATGTTCACCGCTTTGGGTGTATTTATCGGAACGGAAGAAGACAGCAAAGAATTAAATATGAGTAAACTCCGTTACCAAAAAATCATCATCATGACAGATGCCGATATAGACGGAAGTCATATTTCCACGCTAATCCTCACCTTCTTCTTCCGCTACATGAAACCTTTAATAGAAAACGGCTACATTTACATCGCCACACCACCATTATACCTAATCAAAAAGGGAGCAAACAAACAAAGCTACGCCTGGAACGATAAGGAAAGAGAGTGGATCATAGAGGAGTTCGGAGGAAGCAAAGGAGTAAATGTACAACGTTACAAAGGTCTGGGGGAAATGAATGCAGAGCAACTTTGGGAAACTACGATGAATCCCGAAAATCGCACACTTCGTCAAGTAAGTATCGAAAACGCCACGGAAGCAGACCGCATCTTCTCGATGCTTATGGGAGACGACGTCCCCCCACGCAAAGAATTCATAGAGAAAAACGCCCTCTATGCTCATATTGACGCATAAAATCTGTTCAAGAAGCAAACTGCTCTTATAAAATTTTGAATAAATTTTCACAAAATTGAAAAACAACAAGCATACAACTCGGATAAAATCTTCTTATGCCTCTGTTATCTTGAGCATTACTTTGGTCCTTTTCATGGTTGGGATATTAGGAGAGCTCTTGATCAACGCACGTACAATAAGTCTCCACATCAAGGAACAATTTCCCGTGGAAATCTTCCTCAAAGAAAGCATCTCTCACGAAGAAATTTATGTACTTATAAAAGCGATTGAATCGTCCAAGTTCGTAAAGACTTTCCAATACATCGACAAAGATAAAGCTATGAAAATAGCTCAAAAAGAATTGAATATCCACGACGAAAGCCTTCTTGAACGCCACATTTTCCCAGCTTCCATAAAAATGACTCTACAAGCAGATTATACTGATCCAATCCACATGGATCAAATCATAAAAGGGATGGGAGACCTTACCATCGTAGATGAAATAAAATATCCCAGAGATCTCTTACAAGAAATGCATACCAACATAGAGAAGTGGAGCGTCAGGTTGGCCGGTTACTCTATTCTGTTCTTGATCATAGCTATAATATTAATTCACAACGCCATAAAACTCAGCATTCACTCAAAGCGCTTCATCATTAAAAGTATGCAGCTGGTAGGTGCCAAAAGAAGAGCTATCTATGCTCCCTTTTTGAGGATCAGCCTTTGGTGGGGTATGATTGGAGGATGTATAGCACTAATAACCTTGACAATATCCGGATATTACTTGCTTCAAGTCATCCATTTTCCATACAAACAAGATTATTACGCCTTGAGCGTCCTGGCATCGGGAATTCTCCTTCTGGGAATGATTATCGCTTCAAGCAGTTCCTACTTGACCGTACGAAAATATTTTAGATCCACTTCGGACGAATTACATTACTCATGAAAAAAAAGAAGACCGTATATAAATTGGACCGAAATTTTGTCTTTCAACGAAAGAACTACCTAGTAATGCTGATCGGATTGGCTTGCATCTCAACGGGATTTTTGTTGATGACCGGACCCGATGCCAATACAACCTCTGAAGGAAAATTCGATCCTAATTATTTCAATGAGAACATATTCAGCTTCCGCCGCATTCGTCTGGCTCCCCTATTGATCGTCTTGGGATTTATGATGGAAATATGGGCCTTATGGACTGAACCGAAAAATACGGACAAAATTAAATCATGAATTATATAGAAGCAATGATACTCGCTATCATTGAAGGCCTCACTGAATTCGTACCAGTATCTTCTACCGGTCATATGATAATCACCTCATCTTTGATGGGAATAGCTCAAGACGATTTTACCAAGCTGTTTACCGTAACCATTGAACTCGGAGCAATACTCTCGGTGGTGGTTTTATACAGAAAACGCTTTGTTAAAGGTGGGAATTTTTACGGTAAACTTCTTATCGGATTTATACCTTCGGTCGTTTTTGGGATATTATTCAGCAAAAAGATAGACACCCTGTTAGAAAGTCCTATCACGGTAGCTATCTCGCTATTAATCGGCGGTTTGGTCTTGATCAATATAGACGATCGAAGAGATCGAAGTCGTAGAAAAGAAACTAAAGTAACTTATTTCAAAGCCTTCATCATAGGGCTGTTCCAATGCATCGCGATGATCCCTGGAGTATCTCGCAGCGCGGCTACTATCATAGGAGGGATGGTGCAAAACTTGAACCGAAAGACTGCAGCCGAATTCTCTTTCTTTCTAGCCGTTCCTACCATGTTTGGTGCTACAGGAAAAAAACTGTTCGATCATTACACCAAAGAATATTTTCAAAACATCCAAAGAGAACATCAACCATTCCGACTTTCCGAACTAATAGCCACTATCGAAAGCAAGATATCTATCAAAGAGCTCGAGCTACTTTTGATTGGAAACACGACAGCTTTTTTCGTGGGTATGTTAGCTATAAGCTCTTTCGTAGCTTACCTGAGAAAAAACGGATTTAAATGGTTTGGTTACTATCGGATCATTCTTGGAACTACTCTACTGATCGTACACTTTTTCATCAAGTCTCTGAACACATTTTGACACTAAAAATGACATTGTCAGAACTGCAGGAGGGAAAAATACTTTTGGTCGACAAGCCCTTGACGTGGACTTCTTTTGATGTGGTCAACAAAATTCGCTGGAATATCAGGAACTCCTTCGACATCAAAAAGATAAAAGTAGGACATGCAGGAACACTAGATCCCCAAGCTACGGGGCTGTTGATCGTATGCACGGGAAAAGCAACCCGAAAAATCAATCTAATTCAAAGACAAGAAAAAGTCTACACCGGCATAATCAAATTGGGGGCCGTAACTCCTTCTTACGACACGGAGACAGACGAATCCGAATTATTTCCTACCGATCACATTACAGGAGAAACCGTCCGAGAGGTTTCTCAACAATTCTTAGGCGAAATCAATCAATCCCCTCCTCTGTTTTCCGCCTTGCGGAAAGAGGGAAAACGATTATATGAATGGGCGCGAAAAGGGATCGAAGTGGAAGTAACGCCTCGACGAGTGAGAATCGAAGAATTCAAAATAAATGAAATAGAAATGCCTTATGTAAATTTTTCCGCACGCTGCGGAAAAGGAACCTACCTCCGCTCTCTCGCTTATGATTTTGGGAAAGCTCTTCGCAGCGGAGGGTATCTTACCTCCTTGAGGAGGGAACGAATTGGAAATTTCTCGGTAGAGAATGCTTACCCTTCTCTTTTGAAAAACAATTACCTACTACAAGAATAAATCGATTAACCCTTCAGGGGTTTCTACCAATATAGATCGCTTATCTCTATTGACCTCTTTTATGAAAGCATCGGTTACGGGAATCAAGATTTTTTTTCCTTTAAAATCGATTTCAAACAAGGCTTGCGGAGCCGTGTCATTAATAATTTTTATAATGCCTATTGGACCTCTATGGAGGTCTTCTACCTGAAAACCGATGACCTCATGGTAATAAAATCGATTTCCGCTAAGGGGAGGCAATGATGTAAGAGGCAGATAAAGAGCTCTTCCGGTAAAATCTTCCTCGTTTGTAGAAGAGTCAAACTCGACCAGAAGCCTATCCTTTGGAAAAGCTTGACACGAACGTAAAAAAAATGGGACCAGCATACCTTCTGATTCCACAAATACTGAATCTAACTGGTCATAAGCTTCAGGTTCATCGGTATCGAGTTGAATCACCCATTCTCCTTTAATGCCATGAGATCTGGTTACCCTTCCCAAATAAAAACAATCATGTTTTTGCATGAAAAAAATATTTTACTTGGTTGGTTAGTTTTCTTCTTTATTTTCTGTAAGAGCTACGGCATACTCGAATACCTCCGTTTTCAAACAAGGTTTCTACGACTACTCCTAAAGCTTTGGAAGCTACTCCTTTGGCGTCTCAGCCTCAATACGGACTACCTGAGCTTTTTTTCTGATTCTTGAAGCTTAGCCTTTTCTTCCTCCGTTTTTTTATTCAAAAACTCTTTCTTCTTGTCTTGAACTTTAATTTTCTTTTCTTCAAGCCATTTTTGGAAAAGCTTCTCGGCTTCTGCTTCCTCAAAAGCCCCTTTTTTCACTCCGTCTAAAAGGTGTTTTTTCAATAATACTCCTTGATGCGAAAGAATAGCCCTGGCAGTATCAGTGGGGATCGCTCCTTTTTGTAGCCAAGCTACGGTTCCATCTCTATCTAACACCACTATAGGTGGGTCGTTGTGGGGGTTGTAAGTTCCCAACTTTTCTATGAATTTACCGTCGCGCGGGGAACGCACATCAGCTACTACAATAGGATAAACAGGTTTTCCTTTTCTACCTTGTCTCTGTAAACGAATTTTTATCGACATAAATGCAAGTTTGGGAACTTGTCCCGGTTCATGAGCTTGCTAAATTAATAAATTTTTCAGCAATACATCATCATAACGCTGTCAAAATTTTTAAAAACGAGAAATTCGAAACATAAAAATATCGATTAATCCAAGTCTATTATGTACGTCATATTCAGGATCCCTGAATTACGGCCTGTATCGCCCTTTCTCAAATTAACCTATAATGAAGGAGAAGGGTATGATGTAGGTGGAAATCATGGGAAAAAGTGATCCTATGGGTAATATTTTTGATGTTTTTACTGATATTGTCAAACTTGAAAAGCCGATTACAGAAACCTTGTATCAAGCAAGTTTTTGTTCTATTCCTTTGGCGGATATCCGATTCTTTGACGGTATTTTTTATTATTCGATCCTACAATATATATCGGCTTCTTTGACTATCATTTTACTTTTCCAAGTTATTTGGATCGAGAATCTTGCATAAGAGAAGGAATTTAAAAATTTGTAAATCAATATATACTTTCATATTTTTAGCGTAAAAAATAAAAAATTCGGCTCTATGCTCAGAAGCACCGCACAAATAAGATTTAGTGAATTATATATGGAACGTTCTACCAGAAGAAATGAGTTTTTAAAATGGTAAACACCTTGATCCACTGGGAAGGGATGGAAAAAGAAATAAGAAAAATATATCAAAAAGGCCAGGGAATAAAAGGCCAACCTGCTTACAGTGAAATATCTTTATTTAAGATGATGCTTTTGAATAACTGGTATGATCTCAGTGATGTAGGAACAGAAGAATTTGTGGAAGAATCCTTGAACTGCATGCGCTTTTGTGGTTTTCGATTGGAAGATCAAATCCCAGATCATACAACTCTATGCAGATTTCGCAATGAAATAGTAGCCAAAAAGGCATATGAGCGCTTACTAAAAAAGATCAATAAGGAATTAGAAAAACATCAGGCGATAGTTAAAACAGGAGTGATAGTAGAATTCCAGTATTACAGTGAGTCCTTTTGCTCCAAAGAGGCCTTACCTACGTAGTAGAGGATCGAAAAGAAGAGGGGAAAAAGCAAATCAGTCAAAGAAAAGCAGGAGTAAAAAAAGAGACTCAATCAGGAGTAGATACTCAAGGAAAATGGCTTAAGAAATCAGGTAAACTCTACTACGGATACAAGAAGCACATAGGGGAAGATAAAAATGGAATGATACTAGCTGTACATAGCGTAGCAGCCAATAAGCATGATAGTAGAGGCTAAAGCCATTAATAAACAAACTAGGATATAAACCCAGAGAAATATATGCAGACAAAGGTTACCAAGTCCAGCCAACATGGCTTACTTTCATAGTAGAGGCGTCAAAGACCGTATACAGAAGAAAGCCTATAGGATCCGTCCCTTAAGTAGGGATAGCTATATTATTCAATATAATTAGTGAGTAAAACCCGATGGGTAGTAGAACCTATTTTTGGTAGTATAAAGCGTTGGTTTGGATCAGGCAAGGCTAGTTACAAAGGCTTAGCTCGTGTGCATGCCCAGCATCTTATGGAGGCTATGGCGCATAATTTGTATCGTGCACCTGGAATTATTATGCGCTGTACATAAAAATAGATATAATTAATTAACTTATAATCAATAGTATTTTGAATACAATGTGAAAGACTAAATTTACATTTTCTCTAACCAAGCCTATCTAGGGGCTAGAATAAACGTAATCCACCATTAACACAATGGTCTCAAAACAATATATTGATTTGCAAATATTTTAGACACCTTTTCTCATTCAAAATTCTCAATTAATAAAACACTGCCGTTTTTTTTCAAAAAAAATGGATTTTTGATATCCTTCCACAAGGAAAAAATAAGGATTATAAGAGAATTTCGATGAAATTCATTCAATTTTTTTTGAAAAAGAAAATCACATAAATGGAGAGAATTTACTTAGATAATGCAGCCACAACTCCCATAAGGGATGAGGTGGTAGAAGCCATGACAAGCTCTTTGAGAACATCTATCGGCAATCCGTCTTCTAGTCATCAATTTGGAAGAGAAGTGCGTTCTTTTATTGAAGAATCCAGGATATCGGTAGCGAGGAAACTTAATGCGCTTCCTTCCGAGATCATTTTTACTTCGGGAGGTACTGAAGCTAACAATCTTATTTTGCGTTCTTCTGTGAGGGATTTGAATGTCAAGCGTATCATTACATCTCCTTTGGAGCACAAAGCTGTCCTGGAAACGGTTTTGGATATGGAACGTAGCGGATGGGTGACAGTGGAATTGGTTAGATTAAAAGAAAAAGGAGTCGTCGATTTGAAAGATTTGGATAAAAAACTACAGAATGATTCCATCCCAACTTTGGTGAGTTTAATGTACGGAAATAATGAAGTCGGTAATCTTCTGGATGTAGACAGTTTTGGCTTAATTTGTAAAAAACACGGAGCTTATTTTCATTCGGACACGGTCCAAGCTATCGGTCATTACCCGATGGATATGAGTCGATTACCTTTTGATTTTGCTTCTTCCAGCGCTCATAAATTTCATGGACCGGCAGGAATAGGATTCGCTTTTATACGTAAGGCGGTAAGGTTGAGGCCGATAATCACGGGCGGATATCAAGAGCGTAGTATGCGCGCAGGAACAGAGAATACATATGGTATCGTAGGCTTATCAAAGGCTTTGGAGTTGGCTTGTCTTCATTTGGATGAGGATAGAAAACGTATAGAAGAGCTTAAATCCTATTGTATTTTATTGCTCAAGCAAACTATTCCAGGGATTGTTTTTAACGGGCTTTCGGACGATATCTTGCGGAGTCTTTATACTATTTTGAGTGTTTCTCTTCCTGTCAAAAATGATTTACTCGGTTTTGAATTGGATTTGAAAGGAATTGCTGTTTCGCAAGGGAGCGCTTGTGGATCAGGATCCGGGAAGAGTTCGTATGTTATCGAGGCCATTTGTGATCCGGTTCAGGTGGAAAACACTACCCCTTTACGGATATCTTTTGGAGTATTCAATCAAAAAGAAGATATCGATGCGTTGGTATTAGCCTTGGAAATTTTGATGGATCAAAAGAAAGAGTATTGATCTTTGTATTCCGGTAGATTTTTATTGATGAATAATAAGAATCATTCCATTTTTTTGTAAAAAAAAGCTTGAGAACGTTGCATGGAAGAAATAGGTTAAAATATTTGTAAATCAATATATTATTTCATATATTCTGGAGTAGAAAATAAAAAGATTCGGATCTATGTTCAGAAGCACCGCACAAATAAGCTTTAGTGAAGTATATATGGAACGTTCTACCAGAAAAAGTGAATTTTTCAAAAGGTTAAAAACTTTGATCCCCTGGAAAATGGATGGCTAAAGAAATAAGAAAAATATATCAAAAAGGCCAGGGAATAAAAGCCAACCTGCTTACAATGGAATATCGTTATTTAAAACGATTATTTTAAGTAACTGGTACAATATCGGTGATATAAGAACAGAAAAATTAGTGAAAGAATCCTTGGGCTGCATTCGCTTTTCTTGTTTTCGATTAGAAGATCAGATCCCAGATCGTTCGGCTTTATGCAAATTTCACAATGAAATAGTAGCCAAAAAGGCATATCAGCGCTTACTGAAAAAAATCAATAAGGTATTAGAAAAACTAGAATATAGTTAAAACAGGAGTGATAGTAGATGCCAGTATTACAGTTATCCCTTTTCCCAAAGAGAAACTACTACCTAAGTAGTAGAGGATCGGAAGGAAGAGGGGATAAAGCAAATCACTCAAAGAAAAGCAAAAGCAAAAAAAAGAGACTCAATCAGGAGTAAGCCTCAAGGAAAATCGCTTAAAAAATCGGGGAAACTCTAGTACGGATACAAGAAGCGAGACCATTGTTTTAATGGTAGATTACGTTTATTCAGCCTTCTAGATAGCTCGTTAGATAAAATGTAGATTTAGCCTTTCACATTGTATTCGAAAATTATTGATTATAAATTAATTAATTATATCTATTTTTATAGAGAGCTCATAATAAAGCCAGTGGAACGATACAAATTATTCGACATAGCCTCCATAAGATACTGGTCATTCAAACGATATAATACTTTGTAACGAGCCCCTCCTAATCCAAACCAACGCTTTATACTGCCAAAAGTACCTTATACTACCCATCGGTTTTTACTCACTAATTATAGTGAATAATATAGCTATCCTACTTAAGGTATACTTTCTACAGACTTTCGTCTGTATACGATCTTTGATGCCTCGACTATGAAAATAAGACACGTTAGCTAGAACTTGGACCTTTACCTACATATACTTCTCTGGTTTTATATCCTAGTTTGCTTATTAATGTCTCTAGCCCTCTACTATCAATGCTCATTGGCGGCTACGCTATGTACAGCAGTATCATTCCATTTTTATCGACCCCTATGAGCTTCTTTATATCCGTAATAGAGTTTATCTGATTTCTTAAGCCATTTTCCTTAAGTTTATAATCCTGATTGAGTCTCTTTTTTTATCCTTTCTTTTCTTTGACTGATTTACTTTGCCCTCTTCCTTCCGATCCTCCACTACGTAAATAGGATCTCCCTTTGGAGCAAAAGGCCTCACTGTAATACTGGTATCTACTATCACTCCTGTTTTAACTATCTCCTAATTCTTTTCTAATTCTTTATTTATTTTTTCAATAAGCGCTCATATGCCTTTTTGGTTACTATTTCATTGCGAACTCTGCATAGAGTGGTATGATATGGGATCTGATCTTCCAATCAAAAACCACAAAAGCACATGCAGCTCAAGCATTATTTCACCAATTATTCCGTTCCTACATCACTGAGATCATACCAGTGACTCAAAAGCATCATCTTAAATAACAATATTTCACTGTAATCAGGTTGGCTTTTATTTTCTAGCCTTTTTGATATATTTTTCTTATTTCTTCGCCATCCACTTCCCAGTGGATCACTAGGTTTTTAACCTTTTGAAAAACTCACTTTTTCTGGTAGAACGTTCCATATATACTTCAGTAAAGCTTATTTGTGCGGTACTTCTGAGCATAGAGCCGAATTTTTTTATTTTCTACTCCAAAATAGACTAAACAATATATTGATTTACAAATGTTTTAAAACCTTCTCCCATGCAACGTTCTCGAAGCACATAGTGGAGGATAAAAATAGAATGATACTAGCAATACATAGCGTAGCAGCCAATGAGCATGATAGTATAGGGATAAAGCCATTAATAATCAGATTAGGATATAAAGCTAGAGAAGTATATACAGCCAGCCAACGTCTTTTACTTTCATAGTCAAGGTATCAAATACCCTATACAGAACAAAGCCTATAGGAACCGCCTCTTAAGTAGAGATAGCTATATTATTCAATATAATTAGTGAGTAAAAACCGATAGGTAGTAGAACGTACTTTTGGCAGTATAAATCGTTTGTTTAGATCAGGAAGCTCGTTACAAAGGATTAGCTCGTATGAATGCCCAGCATCTTATGGAGGCTATGTTGCATAACTTGTATCGTTCCCCTGGCATTATTATGCACTATCCATAAAAATAGATATATTTAATTAATTTATAATCAATAACTTTATAATACAATAGAAAAGACTAAGTCTACATCATTCTCTAACGAAGCCCTCTAGGGGGAAGAATAAGAGTAATACACCATTAACACAATGGTCTTACTATTTTTAGTATTGATAAGATATAAATTTTCTTGTTGATAGCTTTTTTTTTATAAATACTTATATAGTATTTTGTATCAGATGTTTTTCTTTTTCAACCTGTTTTTATGATGTATATGTCTTTTATGAACGGATAATTCAATACGGATATTCATAGATTTCACTCTCGCGAAATAATTGATTTCCTTTGGCTTCGAGCTCCAACGTGCTTAGCTCTTTGGCTACGATAAGGATAAATAGCCCTGCTATTAATAATAAAGCTCCGATCTCTGCTGCTCCGAATCCGTAAAACCCTCCTACACTTCCGACCATGATCATATTGTATACATCGATATAATGTCCTATGAGGATGATGCAGCCTAAGGTGATGACTACTCTAGGATTTCTCTTGAAATTACTTCCTATTAACCCGAATAATGGAAGTACCAGGTTAGGAATAAGCATCCAGAAATGGATGTTATTGTATTGTTCTGCTCTGTTTATGAAGTAGGCTACTTCTTCAGGAATATTTCCATACCAGTACAACAAGAATTGAGTAAACCAGAGATAACTCCACAATAAACTGGTAGCAAACATGTATTTGGCCAGGTCGTGCAAATGATTGTCATTGAATTTCGGAAGGAACCCTTTATCTTTTAGGTAAAGAGCTACCAACGCGATCGTAGTGATCCCCGTGACCAGATAAGTTCCCAATACGTACCAACCGAACAGTGTACTAAACCAATGTGGATCCAACGACATGATCCAATCCCATCCCATGACCATCGATGTCATGGCAAAGAAGGCAATGAACCCTACAGACACATCATGAAGCTTATTATGATCCTTTACACTATGTGTTTCATCTAGCTTCTTCGATAGGCGTTTCATCCAGCAGAGGAAGAAAGTCCACCCTACTAGATAAACAACACTTCTTATGATATAAAAAAATTTGTTAAGAAAAGGTTCTTTGTTGGCGATAAGTTCATCGTAATTCGGTGAATTCAGGTCAAATAGAGAGGGATCCATCCAGTGGAACATATGTACGAGACCAAAAGCATTCAAGATGAGAACTATCAATAAGATAACTCCTCCATAAGGCAAGAACGAAGCGATGCTTTCCATGACACGGCTCACTACGATGGACCACCCTGCTTGTGCTGTGTGCTGTATCGCTAAAAAAAACAATACCCCTAGCGAAAGCCCCGTGAAATAGAATGCTGCCGTATACAAAGCAGACCAAGGTCGGCTATGCACTTGATGGAGTAGATGCTGTGTGTGTTCAGTTTGATGTTGTTTGACCTCTTCGGTGGTAAATCCAGCTGGATAATGATCCTCAACGAATCGAAGCGGATGTTCTTGAATGAAATTATAGGCCTCTTCAAAATTTATTGAAAACCCTTGGTAAAAACCGAAAACTAAAAGGACTCCACCTATGATTATCAGGATATATGCTAGCTTTTTCAATTGGGGTGAGGGCTGATACATGGCATTCACTTCTTGTTAAGGTTGTTGATTTTTCAGTTGCATGACGTATTCGGATAGCTTCCATCGGTCTGCTACGTTGAGTTGAGAAGCGTAAGCTCCCATATTGTTCCTTCCGTACATAATCACGTGGTAGATACTCCCAATAGTAATGTCACGGTCTTTATAATTGGGGACTCCCAATATCTTTTCGTTTTTCACCAATACACCTTGTCCATCCCCGTTTTCTCCATGACATACGGAGCAATTGATCGTATACATTGCTTTACCTCGTTCGATGTTGGTAGCCGCTTGGCTTTGATCTAAGGGAGAAACGATGATTTTTTTTGAGGTGTTATACCCCGTATTCGTATTGGGGAGAGTGTAGGGCAATAGGCTGTCTTCATTTCTCGGTACGGAACCTGCTACAGGTTGAAGAGATACCCCTCCTTTTTTGAATAGGGGGACTTCATTAGCTCGATTGGTATAAGGCCGTACAGGATCTGCATAAGGCTCATAAGCTTCTGAATCATACATATCCGGCATGTATACCCTTTTAGGTTCGGACTTGTCGCTTCCGCAGGCGCTTATCAAGCATCCTGAAATGAAAATCAAAATTCGATTTATATCACACACTCTTCTCATGAGATAAGCTCTTTTACGGTGATTTCTATGGCACCGCTTTCTTTTAACGAATTGATCAAGCCATGAGAGTATTGTTCCGTCCTAAGTTCGATAAGAAACTTGTCGTCTGTAGTTCTTGGATCAGGATTTTGAGGTTTCGCTCCTGGAAATAGTCCACAACGAATCAAATAAGTAATGCACATAAAGTGAGCTGCACAAAATACGGTCAGCTCGAATATGATAGGAACGAACGCGGGTATGTTCATATACCAAGCGTAGGTCGGTTTCCCTCCGATGTCTTGCGGCCAATCATGATTCATCGTATACCAGGTAAGAACAGAGGCCAAGGTAGCTCCGAAAAAACCATAGAAAAAAGCTAATTTGGATATACGTGTTTCCTTCAATACCAAAGCTTTATCCAATTCATGAACTGGGAATGGAGTATATACTTCATGGATCTTCACACCCTTGCCTTGCAAGGATTTTATCCCTTCGAGCAATATGTCATCATCATCATATAGTCCGTATATGATCTTAGTGGTGGCCTTGCTCATCTCTCAATTTTTTATATCTTTCACTTGATGATTTCAATATAGTCTTCAGTTCTGCTTGCGCTATCACAGGGAAAGTCCGCGCGTACAAAAGGTAAAGGATAAAGAAAAAACCGTTGGTTCCTATAAATATTCCAACATCTACAAAAGATGGCAGAAATCCTGTCCAAGTAGATGGAAGATAATCATGGCTGAGATTTAGCACGATAATATCGAATCGTTCAAACCACATCCCAATATTGATGAATATCGAAATGACATAAGACCAGAAAAAACTTCGTCTCATCGATCTAAACCACAATACTTGAGGAATTAATACATTACAAATGATCAATGCCCAGAAGGCCCACCAGAATGGACCCGTAGCGGCGCCCAGGGAAAAATAAGTAAAATCTTCAAAAGGGCTTCCTGAATACCAAGCTAAAATAAATTCCGCGATATAAGCTACAGCAACCATCCCCCCTGTAATCACAATCACAATATTCATGTATTCGATATGTTTTCGAGTGATGTAGTCTTTCAGGTACAACACTTTGCGTGCTATACCCAAGAGTGTTTGTACCATAGCAAAACCCGAAAATATTGCTCCTGCGACAAAATATGGAGGAAACACTGTACTGTGCCAACCCTTGATCACTGAAGTGGCGAAATCAAAAGATACAATAGTGTGTACCGAGAACACCAGGGGAGTACATAAACCGGAAAGAACTAGAGATATCTCTTCAAATCGTTGCCAATGTTTGGCCTTTCCACCCCATCCGAAGCTTAATATACTGTAAATCTTTTTTTGAATGGGCTTTGTAGCTCGGTCGCGAATCATCGCAAAGTCCGGGATTAATCCCATAAACCAGAAGACCGTCGATACCGAAAAATAAGTACTGATAGCGAACACATCCCACAAAAGAGGAGAATTGAAGTTCGGCCACAACGTTCCGAATTGGTTAGGTATAGGTAAAACCCAATAAGCGTCCCATGGTCTTCCCATGTGTATGATGGGAAACAAACCGGCTTGCACTACAGCAAAAATTGTCATAGCTTCAGCCGAACGGTTAATCGATAAACGCCATTTTTGTCGGAATAAGAGCAATACTGCCGAGATCAACGTACCTGCGTGACCGATACCCACCCACCATACGAAGTTTGTGATGTCCCAGGCCCAGTTGACCGTACGGTTCAAGCCCCATACTCCGATGCCCGTACCTATCGTATAAAATATACAGCCCACCCCCCATACCAATGCGGAAAGGGCAATCAAAAAAACCGTCCACCATAGCTTTCCGGCTTTAGACTCTACCGGACGAGCTACGTCTTCTGTGATATCGTGGTAGGTCTTGTTTCCCAAGATCAACGCTTCTCGTATAGGAGCTTCGTAATGACCAGACATATCTCTCGATTATCGTTTTTAAAATTAAACCTTCTTCGGATTTCTTACCTTCACTTGATAAAACACGTTGGGACGTGTTCCAATGAAATCCAATATTTTATAACTCCTGTTGTCTTTGAGTTTCTGAAATACTTCGCTGCTATTGTCGTTGATGTCTCCGAAGCTCATAGCTCCGGTAGGGCAGGCTTGGGTACAAGCTGTTTGAAACTCTTCGTCTTTGACCTTTCTTCCTTCTTTTTTTGCTTTCAGCACCACTTCTTGGGTCATCTGTATACACATGGAACATTTTTCCATCACGCCACGACTGCGGACTACTACATCCGGATTCAGGACCATTCGACCCAAATCATTGTTCATATGGAAGTCGAACTTGTCGTTTTCTGCATAATTGAACCAGTTGAAACGACGAACTTTATAAGGGCAGTTATTGGCGCAATATCGTGTACCTACGCAACGGTTGTAAGCCATCATGTTTTGACCTTGTTGTCCATGTGAGGTGGCGGCTACGGGACATACGGTCTCACAGGGGGCATTGTTGCAATGTTGACACATCACTGGTTGGAAAACAACCTCCGGGTTGGCCTCGGGTTCGAGCAGATGTGTGTACATCTCAGGCTCCGAAAACATGTTTTTCTGTGAGAGACCTTTTTCCGCTAATGATTCAAAATCTTCTCCGCTGGAATAATAGCGGTCGATTCGTAGCCAGTGCATATCGCGCGATTTTCGGATTTCTTCTTTGCCCACGACCGGAACGTTGTTTTCGGCATGGCAGGCAATCACGCAGGAGCCGCATCCTGTACAGGAGTTTAGATCCACTGACAGATTGAAATGGTGGCCTTGAGTGCGATCACGTTCTTTCCAGAGGGTAACCTTTTCTGCGGGTAATTTCCCTTTGTAAGTTCCGATTTTCTCTTCTTCATTCCAAACTTCTTTAGGCTTGAAAAGGAAGGTATCCAAGTTGGTTTCTCGAGCGATGGAAGTCCTTCCGACCATCGTATGTTGTAGCTGGATACAGGAAAATTTATGATCTCCGTCGGTTTTCTCTATGGTGACATTGCTTTGTACAAGATTGAAATCTTTGTAAAGGGTATAGGCGTTGATACCTCCGCCTTGTCGGGCAACCTTACCTTTGCTGCGTCCATATCCCAGGGCCAGACCTACCGAACCAATAGCTTGACCGGGTTGGATGTAGACAGGAATATTTTTAATCTTGATTCCCGAAGCAGTCAGGTTGACTCGATGACCGTTCATTGCTCCGTCTCCGATATGCCAATTTTCCAATCCTAACTTTTTAGCGTCTGCCGAAGAGACGGTAAGATAATTGTCCCAAGTAGTACGTGTGATCGGATCGGGAAGTTCTTGCAACCAGGGGTTGTTCGCTTGTGTCCCGTCTCCGATACCGGTTTTAGTGTATAGTTTTAGCTCAAAACCTTTCTGCGTTTCAGATGATAATATTTGGTTTAAATAATTATCCGCCCGTACCGTAACAGTTTTTTGAGGAGCCTTTTCTTGAGTTTCGACTACACCATTAAATAGAGCTTTTTTGAAAGAGTCTATATTAGATTGAGGCAGAATATTTTGTTCCCAGAATTTTCTAAGGTAATCATAATAGCTCTTAACATTAGCGTCATATTTTTTGAAACCTGCAGAGATATTAGCGGGGTTATTAGAGTCGTCCTCCCCTGAAGTATCTCTAGAACTCCTTTCCTGGTCGTTTTTCCAGGAGATTATAGAGTCTTGAAATTGTCGGGTGTTGAATATAGGTTGTATGGTGGGTTGCGTCAGACTGTACATACCCGTTATTGGGTGTGCATCGCCCCAACTTTCAAGCCAGTGGTGTGTCGGTGCCCATATTTTCATCACTTCGGAAGTCTCATCTTCTTTCATCGAGAAAGAGATACTGAGTTCTAGTTTTTTCAATTCAGTTTTGAGTTCTTTGGCCTGGGGAAAACTATAGAGAGGATTGGCTTGATAGGCCAGAACAGCACCGACGTGTCCGTCTTTAAGGTCTTGAAGGAAACGATAAAATGCTTTATCGTCACTTTCTTTGGCCAGAATGAATTTATCTTCGGATAAAGCTTTGCTCTGGATCTGTTTGTTGATTAGTAACGCCAGAGCGTGTGTTTTTTTGCTACTATCAGCCAATACCACGGCTTTGGGGCCTTTGGATTGAATTTCTTTGGCAATGCTTTGAGCTAGCTTATCTTTTGATTGTCCTTTAAGTGCTTTGTACACCTCATCCAGTGTTTTTTTCACTGCAGAGGGCTTGAGCGGGACACGTGTGTCTGCGTTTGCTCCTGAGAGGGTCATATTGCTTTCGATTTGGATGTGTCTCAGCATATTCGGACCCGGTTTTTTTCCTTGTACATAGGAGCTTTCGAGGCTTTCGGGACTCCAGTCTCCTAGAAAATCGGCGTCAAATGATACGATCAGTTCCGTTTGAGACAGATCGTAATGAGGAAATCCTCGGAAACCGAGAACTTCTTCCGCAGCGTCCAACGCTTGAGAATAGGAGAGTGCGTCATAGGTGACAACTCTTGTATTAGGGTAAATTTGAGAAAAATCCCAGATCAACTTTTTGGTCGAAGGGCTAGGCAAGGATGCAGTGAGTATGACAATCTGTTCGCCACTTTCTGTAACTTTTTTTAGCCGTTCGATGACATAGGTATCCACTTCTTTCCAAGAAGCTTTTTTACCTTTGATGTGCGGGTCTTTGATTCGCTCGGAATCGTACAGAGAGAGCAAAGATGCTTGTATCCGAGCTGAAGTGGTATTGAAATGCTTGGCTGTGGTGTTGGGCTCTAATTTAATCGGACGTCCTTCACGTGTTTTGACCAAGACGCTCCCCAGGTCAGAACCGTCAAACATCGTGGAGGTGTAATATGTTGGGATTCCCGGAGTGATGGATTCGGGCTTGACTACGTAAGGTATGGAATGAACAACGCGGCCTTTGCAGGCGGCCAGAGTGGCTGCTGCTGTGCTGAAACCCATCCATTTAAGGAAATCACGTCGTGAGACTTTACTGTTTTCGAGCTTTTTTTGATCTGATAGGAAGACTTCTACAGGGATCTGCTGGGCAAATTCTTTAGTGGCAAGTTGATCTCTGAGCGTCTCATCTTTCAGCTCGGCGAGACCTCTCCAATGCTTCCTTTTTGAATTCATTATCATCGGTCTGTAATTTTTTAATAATGGCATTTTCCACATTCTATCCCACCGACGGCGTCTACCGTAAGCTTGATGTCTTTTTTTCCATTACCGTATTGTTTCTTCAGCTTGTCATGCAGGTTACTGAAGTATTCCGTATAATATTTGTTGGCTGTATTTACTTCCGTCGTACGGTGACAATTGATACACCATCCCATAGTGAAGTCGTTAGCCATTTCCACTTCGTTCATTTCTTGTACTTGTCCGTGACAGGCCTTACAAACGATGTCTACGTTTTTCGCTTTTTTTATGGATTCTTCTCCGACTACTATGTGTTGAGAGTGGTTGAAGTAGACAAAGTCGGGCATATTATGGATGCGCACCCATCGTATCGGCTGGGTCTTTCCTGAATACTTTCGTGTTTCGGGATCCCAACCTACGGATTGGTAAATTTTTTGAATTTCTTTGGTGTAAAATTCTTTACTCTTGCCTTCTTCTACATAGTCGCCTTTGTATTCGTTGATAGTCATATGGCAATTCATACAAACGTTGGTTGTAGGAATACCTGATACCTTGCCGTATTTTGC
Organism: Flavobacteriales bacterium Tduv; assembly: GCA_047528255.1. Classification (GTDB taxonomy): domain Bacteria; phylum Bacteroidota; class Bacteroidia; order Flavobacteriales; family Blattabacteriaceae. Next base: position 976,240 of record CP180024.1, read on the forward strand.
GCTGGAGTGGCAGTATTGGCAATCAATATTGTTGATTCCGGAGTGCACTTTATGGGAGAAATAAATAGGTTGTTGAGGTCGGTATCCTTTGTTGACATCAAGCCTCATCATAAAGCTCCATACACCGAAAAGGGAAATCAGGAATAAAAGGCCTATCAGAGCATAGCCTGCGAGACGGTATTTTTGCAGGGTTTTCGATAGATCAATCGAGAATTTGATTGCAGGTTTTTGCTCTTGATATTCTTCGAATGTTTTGGCATTGATCAATCGGATCAAAACGTAAAGCTTGAAGAGTATTATAAGTAAGATGACCGCTAATAGAATGAATCCCAATACAATAATATTGGTCATGAGGCCTCCGTCGTTTTGTTGTGCATTCGCTGTTTCTGCTACAGCTGAATTTTTTTGTTCGTCGAGGGCAGGTTTTTTTTTTATGAAAGCTAATATGTCATCAATGTCTTGCTCGGAGAGATTCGGAAAAAGGTTCATTTCCAACTTTCCGTACTCTTCGTACATGGCTACGGCATCTTTTTCTCCACTTTCTCTGAAGGCTTTATTGTCTTTGATCCATCGGTGCAGCCATTCTCGGCTTCTTTTTTCCGTTACGCCTTCCAGAGCTGGCCCGATAAGTTTCTTTGTCAGGTCTGTTGAGTGACAGGCTGTACATTCTTTTTTAAAGAGTTTGGCTCCATTTTCAGCATTGCCTTTGACCTGCTCTTGTGCAACGAGTGTGAATTGAAAAACCATAGAAAAAAAAAGACCTAAGACATAAACTGAGCTGATCTTTTTCTGTATGTTTTTGATTAAGATAAGATTCGTTGGCACTAGTTTTGACCTGCTTTTAGGCTAACAAAAGTAGAATAAAGAAAAAAAAAACAATGGTCTAGGAGCTTAATTTGCTCATATTGAATAAAATTTATAACCATTCTAAATAATAGATTTACTCCTAAATTGTTTCCTTATCATTATTTTAGTAATCTAAAAAGATATTTTTATGAAATTGAGATTATTTTTTATCGTATTTGCTATTATCCGTTTGGTATCGGCTCAAGGAATTCAAGATAGTGTGATTCTAGATGTGGATCCTGCCGTGGACATTCTGCTTAATTCATGGAATAGAAATGAAAAACGGGAGTCTTTTGCGGATCGTATGAATAAGGGGTCTGTTATAAAGAGCGTTGACCATTGTGCGGCTACGCTTAAGAAACGTGGGTATAAGATACAGGTGTTCAGTACAAAAGATCGATATCTTGTTCAAGAGAAACTTAAGAAGTTAATCGATATATATCCTGATCTTTATCCGGAATTAAAATTTGAAAATCCTGATTACAAGTTGTATTTAGGAAATTATCTTTATAAAAAAAGTTGTGAGGATGATTTACGAAAGATCAGGCGAGAGATTCCATATGCTTTTCGCGTTCGGGCTTATGTATGGTGTAAACGCGCTCGTTGAGCTTATCTGAAAGGGCTTGTGTGTGCTTCTTAATTCTTTTAGGGAGTACCGGTTTAAATGATATTTTTTATTTTATTAGATCTATTTAATTGATTTTAGTCCATTTTTTATAGTGGATTACGTTTATTCAGCCTCCTAGATGGCTTCATCGAAGAAGGTGAAGAGGGAACGTTGCGAGAACGTTGCATGGAAGAAGGAGGTTAAAATATTTGTAAATCAATATATTGTTTCGTATATTNNTRGARTATRAAATAAAAAANTTCGGCTCTATGCTYAGAAGCMCCGYACAAATAARCTTTAGTGAACTATATATGGAACGTTYTACCAGAWGGAGTGAGKTTTNCAAAAGRTTAAACACCTTGATCCACTGGGAAGGGGNTRGAAAAANAATAAGAAAAATATATCAAAAAGRCYAGGAAATAAAAGGCCAACCTGCTTACAGTGGAATNATCGTTATTTAMGATGATGCTTTTGAGTCACTGGTATGATCTCAGTGATGTAGGAACGGAAGAATTGGTGAAAGATTCCATAGGCTGCGTACGCTTTTTTGGTTTTCTATTAGAAGATCAGATCCCAGATCATACGACTCTATACAGATTTCGCAATGAAATAGTAGACAAAAAATATATGAAATTTTACTGAAAAAGATCAATAAGGCGTTAGAAACGCATCAGGAAGTAGTTAAAATAGAAGTAATACGTAGATTCCAATATTACAGTTAGGCCTTTTTCTTCAAAGGGGCAATCCTACCTAGCGTAGTATAGGATAGGAAGAAAGAGTGGAAAAAGCAAATCAATCAAAGAAAAGCAAGGAATAAAAAGAGAATTAATCAGGAGTAGACTCCAGGAGTAGACTCTCAAAAAAAACGGCTCAAAAAATCAGGGAAAATCTACTAGGATAAAAAAAGCACATAAGAATGGATAAAAATGGAATTATAGTAGTAATATATAGCTTAGCAACCAATGAGCATGATAGTAGAGGGTTTTAATGCTATTAATAACTAAACTAGGGTATAAACCCAGAGAATTATATGCAGACAAAGGTTACCAAGTTCCAGACAACGTATCTTACTTTCATAGTCGAGGTATCAAAGACCGTATACAGAAAAAAGCCTATAGGAACCATCCTTAAGAGCTATATTATTCAACATAATTAGTGAGTAAAACCCGATTGGTAGTAAAACGTACTTTTATCAGTATAAAACATTGGTTTTGATTAGGAAAGGCTCGTTATAAAGAATTAGCTCGTGTGCATGCCTAACATCTTATGGCGGATATTTATGATAATTTGTATTATTCCCCCGACATTATTATGTACTGTTCATAAAAATAGATATAATTAATAAATTTATAATCAGTAGTATTTCGAATACAATGTGAAAAAAATAAATTTACATCTTCTCCAACGAAGCCATCTAAGATGGCTGAATAAATTTAATCCACCTTAACACAATGATCTCGATATAAAACTAAAAATTATGAACAAAGTGGGGTGAAATGGTAACTAATGGGACAAAAAAAGTAATTTTGAACAAAATTGTTAACTTAAGGCATGTTGTTATTCGGAATATATCCATGCAAACTCAACGTCAAAGGCCGATTGACTCTACCTACCACGCTCAAAAAAAACTCGAAGCAGTGTAGCCTCAAGGCTTTTTCATCAAGCAGTCAGTATACCAACCTTATCTGGATATATATCCGATGGATGAATGGAACGTCGTAATGACAAGAGTCAACAAGTTTAACCGTTTCTTGAAAAAGAATAATGACTTCATCCGTAGGTTTTCAACAGGCGTAAAACTCATCGAAGCCGATAGCAACGGCAGAGTACAGATCTCTAAAAATCTGATCAGCTTTGCAATCCTTCACAAAGAAGTAATGGTGTCGTCTTCGATCAACATGATCGAAATATGATACAAAATGCGATACGAACAGACGATTCAATCCGATAAAATAGGCTTTTCTGAGCTGACCGAAGATGTCATGTAAAACTTTGAAGATGAAACCGGTTTATCATAAACCAGTGCTTTTGACCCCGAGTGTGGAAGGGCTTATTACGGACCCAGAAGGTGTCTATATAGACGCAACCTTCGGCGGAGGAGGACACTCAACAGCCATCTTGAAACGATTGAACGCAAACGGACGTCTCTTGGCCTTTGATCAAGACGAAGACTCCATAAAAAACAACCTCATAGAAGACAAACGCTTCCAATTATTCCATCAAAACTTCAGACATATAGAAAATATATTGAAATTTTACCAAATCAATGGATTATCGGGAATATTAGCTGATTTAGGAGTATCTTGGCATCAATTCGATACCGCCGAGCGAGGATTCTCCATCCGTTTGGATCATCGCCTTGACATGCGAATGAATCGCCACACCGGACAATCAGCCGAACAAATCATCAATCAATACCCTGAAAAAACTCTATCAGAAATCTTCTCGACCTATGGAGAACTAAAAGGAACGAAAAAGATCGTCAAAAAAATCGTAGAAAAACGTGCAAAAAAACCCATCAAAACAACCTTTGATCTGATCAACCTGTTTGATTCAGATATTCCCTGTAGGAAAAAATCAAAATTTTTAGCCAAACTTTTTCAAGCCCTCCGCATCGAGGTCAATGACGAAATCACGGTCTTAAAAAATTTTCTAAACCAAGCTCCAACCCTACTTAAACCCGGAGGGAGAATAGCTATCATCTCCTATCATTCGCTTGAAGACCGATTAGTTAAACGTTTTTTCAGAACAGGATCTTTCGAAGGTCAAACCGAAGAAGATATCTTCGGAAACAAAAAAAAAAAACTACAGCCGACCCACTCAAAAGCAATTCAACCCGATGAGAAAGAAATCGAAAAAAATTCACGCGCACGAAGCGCACGCCTGAGAATCGCAGAAAAAATATGAATAAAAGAAAATATAAAAAAGAGATTTCGATACAAGACATCCTCAAAGGAAACTTTCTGGTCAAAGAAGATGCATACAGAAACTGGAATTTCATCCTTTTTCTGGCCATGTTAGCCCTGATCAGCATCACCAGCTCGCACATAATCGACAATAAAATCCGCCGAATCAACAAACTGTATGAAGAAATCCGAGAACTCAAATCCGAGTATGCTAGCATCCATAGCAAACTCATGCAAATGCAACTGGGATCTACGGTAAAAAAAATAGTATATCCCAGAGGCCTCAAACCTCTTAAAGAACCACCCTACGAACTGATTCTTTCTGACAAAAAAGAGAAATAATAGCGATGATCCAGCAAAGGAAACATATATTATACAAAACCTATCTTATCGGGTTTGGATTGCTTCTTTTTGCTCTGGCTATAGCTTTCCAACTGATGCACATCCAAACCTCTCCCAAGAAGAAAGATTACGAAAAATTCGCCCAAGAAACCACCATACGGATCAATCCCATAAAAGCCCGTCGCGGTGACATTTACGATATCAACGGAAACCTGTTAGCCACCTCCATCACACAGTACGATATCCACATTGACCTGAAAACCATTCCGGAAAAAGTTTTCAAAGATAATATTGGTCCACTATGCGACTCACTACAAGACCTATTCAAAAAACCGAGGTCATACTTTTACCAAGCCCTCCAACGAGAGAGACAGGAAAATAACCGTTATTTTCTATTGGCTAGAAGCTTGGATTATCTCGAATTCAAAAAGCTTCGTGAATTCCCCATATTCAACAAAGGACAAGTACACGGAGGCTTTATCGTCGAACAACGTACGCTACGCATTCATCCGCTGGAAAACATCGGCAAACGCACCATAGGATATGACGATCATAGAGGAAAAGCTGGCCTGGAAGGAGCCTTCACTGAATTTCTCCGCGGCCAAGATGGCCAAAGACTGGAACAACGCATCAGCTCAAAAACCTGGAAGCCCGTGAACAGCTGGAATGAAATAGAGCCCGAAGACGGCAAAGACCTTTACACCACTATCGATATCAGCTTGCAAGACATCGCTTATAACGCCCTACTCGAACAATTGATCGCATCAGACGCCGCCCACGGCTGCGTCGTATTGATGGAAGTCAAAAGCGGAGAAATTCACGCCATGGTAAACCTAAAAAAAAACGGAGCCGACATCTATGAAGACCTTCAAAATTTTGCCGTATGGGAAGCTAGCGAACCCGGATCTACCTTCAAAACCATAGCCCTATTAGCAGCTCTGGAAGATAAAAAAATCGACACAAACACTCCGGTCAACACAAGCAGCGGGACACTTATCTTTAAAGGGCATAACATACGGGACAGCCATCACGGCGGTTACGGAACCATTGATGCAAAACGAACTCTGGAAGTCTCTTCAAACATAGGAATGGTCAAGCTGATCCACGAAAACTACAAAGAACGGCCCAGCGAATTCATTAACCACCTAAACAAATGGGACTTGAACAAAAAACTCAATCTGGACATTCCGGGAGAAGGGAGCCCCTTCATCCCCAATCCTGGAGGGAAATATTGGAACAATCTCACTCTCACCTGGATGTCGTTCGGATACAATCTAAAATTAACCCCTCTGCAGATCCTCAGCTTCTACAACGCCATCGCCAACGACGGCAAGCTGATCAAACCTCTATTCATCAAAGAAATTCGAGAGCAAGGTAAAAATATAAAGACCTACAATCCTTTCATAATCAACACATCTATCGCATCAAAAAAATCGCTGGAAAAAATCCGGACCATGCTCGAAGGAGTAGTAAAAAACGGAACCGCCAAAAAATTTTACCATGCTGAATATCCTTACGCCGGAAAAACAGGAACTACACAACTCGAATATTGGATTAAAAAAAAAACTTTTTCATACAATAGTTCTTTTGTCGGTTACTTCCCGACACAATCCCCTCGATACAGCTGCATCGTGTTGATCGCCAAACCCAAAAATGGGTATTACGGAAGCGAAATAGCAACGCCGGTCTTTGACCAAATTGCCCAAACCATCTATGCCAATACCCCAAGAAGAGACAACTCGGCACATCCACACGCCAATTTTGCCCAAGCATTATACAAAAAACAAAACCTCCGAATACCTTCCGATCAAAATCACATGCCGAACCTAATGGGATTCCCTGGTAAAGAAGCTATTCCCATCCTGGAAAACATTGGGGTGATCGTACAATATCAAGGTCTCGGAAAAGTATTGACCCAATCCATTCCTGCAGGAGCCCCCCTCAGAAGAGGACAAACCGTATCACTGACATTAGAAGAATGAAACGACTCAAAGATATACTCAACCAGACGCCCATCAAACAGCTGATTGGTCCCGAGGATAGAAAGATAGCAGGGCTATGCCAACACTCCGAACAAGCCGGACCCGACATGCTCTTTGCAGCCTCATGGGGAAGAACGGTCGACGGACATTTATTCATAATAGATGCAATCCAAAAAGGTGCAAAAGTCGTACTCTGTCAAAAATTACCCGAAACCATCGACGAGTCTGTAACCTATCTCCTCGTAAAAGACACAGCGGAAGCATTGGGCCTAATCTCGGCAAATTTTTACGAGCATCCTACCCGATCATTGAACTTGATAGGAGTCACGGGAACCAATGGAAAGACTACCGTAACTACACTGCTCTACGAACTATTTTCAAAGCTGGGAGAAAAAGTAGCCATGCTCTCAACCATCACCACAAAAATCGCCGATAAAGAAAGCCCTTCTACATACACCACTCCGGATGTGATCAGCACGAACAGACATCTGAGCGAAGCCGTAAAAACAGGTTGCACGTACGCTTTCATGGAGGTGAGTTCACACGGGATTAATCAAAAACGCATCGCAGGGTTGAATTTTAAAGGAGGGGTTTTCACCAATATAACCCATGACCATCTCGATTATCATAAAACCTTCCAAAATTATCTTTCGACAAAAAAGAATTTCTTCGACCGGTTGGCCAAAGAAGCCTTCGCCCTGGTTAACATAGACGACAAAAACGCCCTCGTAATATTACAAAACAGTCGAGCCGAAAAACGGAGCTATGCCCTGAAAAAACCAGCCGACTACAAAGCCAAAATTTTAGAAAAAAGTTTCGAAGGCTCCAAACTCCTGATCGACGGCCAAGAGTTTTGGACACCTTTGATCGGAACATTCAATGTCTATAACCTACTGGAAGTATATGGCGTAGCCACGGAATCTGGAAAAGACCGCCGGGAAATACTCATCGCTATGAGCTCTCTAAAAGCAGTCAAAGGTCGTTTTCAACAAGTCTCATCCCCTACAGGGATCCGCATCATCATCGATTACGCCCACACCCCCGACGCTTTGAAAAACGTATTAGAAACCATCCGAGAAATACGAAAAGACCGAAAACAACTGATCTGCCTCATCGGCTGCGGAGGCAATCGTGACCAAAAAAAACGTCCGATCATGGCCCAAATTGCCTGCGAAAAATCCGACCTAATCATTCTTACATCGGACAATCCCAGATACGAGGATCCGGAAAAAATTCTAGACGAGATGGAAAGAGGCCTAAGCGTTCAATACCGAAAAAAAATCCTGCGTATCACTGAGAGAAAAGAAGCCATCAAAACCGCCATCGCATTGGCCAAAGCAGGAGATATCATCTTGATTGCAGGCAAGGGACACGAAACCTATCAAGAAATCAAAGGCATACGACAAAAGTTTGACGAAATGAAAATAGTCGAAACATTTCTGTCAATTTTAGAAAAACAAAGAGGAAAATGATTTATTATCTCTTTGAATATCTAAAAAAAATCTACTCTTTCCCCGGCGTCGGACTACTACAATACATCTCCGTGAGAGCCGGAATAGCCCTGATCCTGTCACTGTGTATCGCTCTCATTTATGGTAAAAAGATCATCCGTTGGATTCAGAAAAAACAATTGAGCGAACAAGTTCGTGACTTGGGATTAATAGGTCAAAAAGAAAAAGAAGGAACTCCGACCATGGGTGGAATAATCATCATCGCGGCTACATTGATCCCCACACTGCTCCTTGCCCGAGTGGACAACATATACGTAATCATGCTGATCATAAGCATGATTTGGATGGGGTTGATAGGCTTAACCGACGATTACATCAAAGTATTCAAAAAAGACAAAAACGGACTCAAAGCAAAACTCAAGATACTCGGACAGGTAAATCTCGGACTCCTCATCGGCAGTGTAATGTACTTTGACGGAAGCATAACGATCAAAGAAAAGATCAAGACACCGACACAACTCGAAATCATCCACGCCAAAAATATCGACCATTTTCTCTCTACCGAAAAGCATACGACTAAAACAACCTTGCCTTTCGTAAAAAACAACGAATTCGACTATACTTGGCTTTTGCAATGGGCAAATAAAGATTGGACTCCATACGTTTGGATCGTATTCATACCTATCATAATCCTGATTATAACAGCTTTATCAAACGGGACCAACCTCACCGACGGCATCGACGGATTGGTCGCAGGAACTTCCTCGATCATCGTAGCCACACTAGCTCTGTTCGCATGGATATCAGGCAACGTGATCTTCGCAAATTATCTCAACATTATGTACATCCCGAACGTGGGTGAAATGGTCGTTTTTTCAGCAGCCTTCGTCGGAGCATTAATCGGTTTTTTATGGTACAATATCTACCCAGCGCAAATCTTTATGGGCGACACAGGAAGCTTGACCATCGGAGGGGTGATCGCCGTTCTGGCGATAGCCACGAGAAAAGAGCTAAGCCTTCCCGTATTATGCGGCATCTTCTTGATCGAAAACCTGTCCGTAATCATTCAAGTACTCTATTTTAAATACACCAAATGGCGATACGGTTCTGGTTCTAGTATTTTCCTCATGGCCCCCTTACATCACCACTTTCAAAAAAAAGGATATCACGAAAGTAAAATAGTCAGCCGTTTTCTGATCATCCAGATTCTTTTGGCTGCTGTAGTCATCATATCATTAAAAATAAGGTAATAAAAAAAATAGTCATCATAGGAGGAGGAGAAAGCGGAACGGGATCCGCTCTATTGGCCCGAAAACAGGGCCTAGAGGTATTTTTGTCCGATCAAAGAACAATCAATACAGAGTACAAAAAAAAAATAATCGAACACCAGATCGATTTTGAAGAAGGACAACACAGCTTGGAAAAAATTCTACAGGCTGACGAAGTGATCAAAAGCCCCGGAATCCCCCACACGTCCCCTTTGATCCAAGAAATACAAGCCCATAATATACCTATCATCTCGGAGTTAACCTTTGCGCTACGTTACACTCAGGCACATATTATAGCCGTCACCGGAAGCAACGGAAAAACCACTACGAGTTCTCTCATCCATCACCTGATAAAAGAAGGCGGACTCCATATAGGACTAGCGGGAAACATAGGTCGGAGCTTCGCTCGGGAAGTAGCGGAACAAAATTTCGACTACTACGTATTGGAGGTAAGCTGTTTACAACTGGACGATTCTCCGGGATTTCGGCCTGAAATCTCCATATTGCTCAACATCACACCGGATCACTTGGATCGATACGAGAAAAATTTTGAACGCTATATCAACTCAAAATTTCAGATCGTTGCTTATCAAAACGATAAATATTTTTTCATCTACAATGATGACGATCTCGCAATCCGAGAAGCTCTCTCGAGACACAAGATCAAAGCCTGTTGTCTACCATTCTCAACACAAAAAAATCTTGAACGTGGGGCTTATCTGGAAGACCAAACAATCATCATACGAAACCAAGAAGAAATCCTGAACATGAAAATAGAAGAACTCAGCCTACAAGGCCTTCACAACGTATACAATGCCATGGCCGCAGGATTGACTGCCCAATTGATGAAGATCCGAAAAGAATTGATCAAAAAAGGCTTGGCTAATTTCAAAGCCGTAGAACACCGTCTGGAAAACGTACTTAAAATCCACGGTATGCAATGCATCAATGATTCGAAGGCCACCAACGTCAACGCAGTATTCTATGCTCTAGAAAGCATGAACGCACCCACAATCTGGATCGTCGGAGGACAGGATAAAGGAAATGATTACACCGAATTGATCCCGCTCGTGAAAAAAAAAGTCAAAGCCATAGTCTGCCTGGGATCTGACAATCAAAAAATCATAGAAACATTCAGAGATCTAGTAGACCCCATCATCGATACCCGAAGCATGAAAGACGCAGTACGTAGCGCCTATATGCTCGGACGCAAAGGAGATAATATTTTACTGTCACCAGCCTGCTCCAGTTTCGACCTGTTCAAAAACTATGAGGATCGCGGTAGGCAATTCAAAGAAGAGGTTAAAAATCTATAAATGAGCAATCTGGACAGATACATCAAAGGTGATCGTTACCTATGGGCTTTCATAGGCCTCTTAGCTATCTTTTCCTTTTTGCCTATCTACTCCGCTAGTACAAATCTGGTCATAGCACACGGGAATAGCACCGTATTTCATTATCTATTCAAACATGCGCTTTTCTTGGTCATAGGTTTCGTTATTCTGTTTTTCACGCAACTCATCGATTACAAATATTTCGGTGGATTGGCTGTTTTGGTAATGCCTTTGATATTGATCCTGCTCATCGCTACCCTAGCCCAGGGACAAACAGCAGAAGGAGTTAATGCAGCCCGATGGCTTCGCGTGCCTATCATCAACGTCTCTTTCCAAACATCTACAGCAGCCACCGTGACCCTTTTAATTTATTGCGCAAGATATCTGGCAAAAAATAAAAACAAACCGATCGGTCTTATGGAATCTTTCTGGCCATTGCTCATACCTATTTTCATTACCATCGCGTTAATTTTTCCGTACAACGGCTCTACCGGAGCCATTCTATTCGTCTCTACAATGATCTTGCTTTTCATCGGAGGGTATCCCTTACAATACCTATCGCTCCTACTGCTATCGGTGGTCTTCTTTTCTAGTATATTCATATTTGCCTCGTTCAAATGGAGCGACCAAATCCCAAGCAACCGTGTACACACTTGGAAGAACCGCATCGAAAAATTTATGAACAAGGACACTGAAGAAAGCTATCAAGTCAAACGAGCCAAAACAGCCATCGTATTGGGTGGCCAATTTGGCCGAGGCCCTGGAAAGAGCGCATTGAAAGCATTCTTACCACAATCCTCATCCGACTTTATCTACGCAATTATCGTCGAAGAATACGGTTCGATAGGAGGCATCACCCTACTATTTATCTACGTATTGATCCTACTCCGCCTCTTGATCATCACAACAAAAGTAGAACACTATTTCGGAAGCCTTCTGGTATTTGCCGTAGGCTTCCCCATTATCGCTCAAGCATTAATCAATATGGGCGTAGCAGTAAATTTATTGCCGGTTACAGGACAAACCTTGCCGCTGATCAGCGCCGGAGGAACCTCTATATGGATCAGTTGTTTTAGTTTCGGAGTGATATTGAGCGTCAGCCGAGTCATTCAAAAAAACGATCCACTGATGTCAAAGACTAAGAATATTAAAAATAATGAAGAAGAAATCGCCTAAAATCCTTATTTGTGGAGGAGGTACAGGAGGACACATCTATACAGCTATTGCCATCGCAGACGCACTCAAAAAACGCTTATTGGAAATAGGCCACCCGGCAAAATTCCTATTCATCGGAGGAAAAGACCGTATGGAAATGGAAATAGTCCCCAAAGCAGGCTATGACATCAAGGGATTTTGGATATCAGGCCTACCAAAAAAACTCACGAAAGAGGCAGTTATGTTTCCCTTAAAAATCATTAGCAGCTACAGAGATTGTATGAAAATATTTGGATCCTTCCACCCTGATGTAGTCATCGGAACAGGAGGTTACGTCAGTGGAATTCCATTATACTTGGCGCACAACAAAAAAATTCACACATTCATCCAAGAACAAAACGTAACCCCCGGGTACACAAACAAAAAAGCAGGATGGAATTATGCCAAAAAGATATTCGTAGCTCATGAAAAATCCCTGCTCCATTTTCCCAAACAAAAGACCATACTTACCGGAAATCCGCTACGTTCGAAAATACTTTCCCCGATGCCCGATCGTAAGGAAGCTTACAAAAAATTTAACTTTACCCCCGAAAGACCTGTCATACTCTCCATAGGAGGTAGCCAAGGAGCGCGCAACATCAACAACGGTTGGATCAAAGGAATCGAAAAACTCGTAGAACAAGACATCCAACTACTATGGCAAATAGGAAAAAACGATTTCCAAAAAGTACAAAACGATCCCGATTTCCAACACCCCAACATCTGTTTGAACAAATTTATCGATGACATGCATATGGCCTATGCCGCAGCAGATATCGTCGTATCACGTGCCGGAGGGTTAGCCATATCAGAACTTGCAGCGCTAGGGAAGCCTTGCATCCTGATTCCCTTTTCGAAAGCCGCACAAAATCATCAAACCGAAAACGCAAAATACCTGGTCGATAAAAAATCCGCTATAATGATCCACGATGAAGAAATACAACAAAAAATGGTCGACATAGCTATATGCATAGTCAAAAATCAAACCGAAAAAGAAACCCTATCAAAAAACATCCTCACCATAAGCAAGCCATACGCGGCACAAGACATAGCAGAAGAAATCATAAACTTCTTATAAAAAATGAATATGAAGGCCATAAAAAATTTCTATTTCCTGGGGATCGGAGGCATAGGAATGAGTGCATTGGCCCGCTATTTCCACGCTATGGGAAAGACCGTAGCAGGATATGACCGAACTGAGACAAACCTATCCCGGCAAATGGAAAAAGAAAACATACCTATCACCTATCAAGACAGTCCCCACACCCTACCCCACTGGCTCAACCCTAGGGACAGTCTGATTGTTTACACTCCTGCCTTGCCCAAAAACCTCCAACAATGGCAAGTGTTAAAAAACCGATTCTATCCCATCAAAAAACGTTCGGAAGTGCTGGGCTTGATCACACAAAACAGTTTTTGCCTAGCTGTAGCCGGAAGCCACGGAAAGACGACCACCTGTACATTACTGGGGCATATCCTTCACAACGCAGGAAAAAAAATCACAGCCTTTTTGGGAGGAATAGCGGAAAACTATCAATCCAACCTCATCTTCGGAGGCCAAGAAATATTAGTAGTGGAAGCAGACGAATTCGATCGATCTTTTCTACAATTATCACCAGATATCAGTTGTATCACCTCGATAGACGCCGACCATCTTGACATCTATCAAGACAAAAAAACACTAGAAAAAGCCTATCAAACATTTGCCGAACGATTGAAACCGAAAGGCAAACTCTTTATAAAAAAAGGCATCCCCATTTCAGGAGGCATCACATATGCCTCTGAATCAAAAGCTGACTATTATTCAGACCACCTCCAATTAGAACAAGGCCATTTTCTTTTTGATTTTTACAGCCCTGAAGAAACTTGGAAAAACTTGCCCCTACCCCTACCGGGCAGACACAACCTAGAAAACACAACAGCTGCTCTAGCAATGGCCTTACAAATGAAAGTCACCGTCTATGAAGCCCGAGCAGCGCTGTCCTCATTTCGAGGAGTAAAACGACGGTTTTTCATCCAACACCGCTCCGATAAAAAAATTTATATCGATGACTATGCCCATCACCCCACAGAGATCGACGCGTTGATCCAAGCGACAAGAGAACAATTTCCCAATAAAAAAATTTTGGGAATATTCCAGCCCCATCTCTTCAGCCGTACAAGAGACTTCCAAGAAGCCTTTGCAAAAAGTCTGAAAAAACTCGATGCACTGATCCTACTGGAAATCTATCCAGCCCGAGAGCCCCCTATTGAAGGAATCACATCCGAGGCCCTACTGAAAAAAATAAAGCTCACGGAAAAAGAAACCTCTAATCTCTCAGATGTTTTGGAAAAAATTCGTACGAAAAACTTTGATGTGCTGCTTACCATAGGAGCTGGAGACATTAACACACTGGTCACACCGATCAGAAAATGGTTAGAGGAACAATACGGTTAAATGAAAAGAAAACTCAGATACATCACAGTCTCATTAACTGCAACAGCAATTATCATACTGATATGCTTTTTCCGAAACCTCCACGATGAAAGACCTTTTAAAGGAATGAAGATCACGATCGACACCTCATCAGGAAACTTCTTTGTAAGCGATAAAACCGTCAAACGTCTCATACTCTCCGTTGAATGCTCCATCAAACAAAAAAAATTAAAATCTATCCACACAAAAGAAATAGAAAAAAAACTCAACGATTATCCTTTTATACAAAAGTCCGAAGTGTTCCTCAATATCGATGGCACACTTCACGCCACCGTCCGACAACAAGAACCCATCTTAAGAATCAAAGAAAACAAAAAAAATTACTATCTAACCAAAGAAGGACAACCTATGCCCCTTAATCCAGACTACTCAGCCAAAGTCATCCTAACCGAAGGCCCTATTTCAAAAAAAGACCGAAAAGACCTTCTCAATCTTGTTCATTACATCGATAATGACAAACTGTTAAAAAATCAAATCATCGGCATCCAAAAAATCGCACCTGATTCATTTAATTTGATCCCACAAATAGATCGACACACTATAGAATTCGGTCCATTGACAAACTTTGACGAAAAGTTCAACAAGCTAAAAGCCTTCTATAAACAATATCTGAATAAGATTCAAATCGAACAATACAAAATCATTAATTTACAATACAAAAACCAAGTCGTCGCAACAAAAAGATAAACTCATGGAATACCAAGACGTTGCCGTAGGCCTTGATATAGGTACAACAAAAATCGTAGCCGTCATAGGACTAAAAAACGAACACAACAAAATCGAAATCCTCGGAGTAGGACACTCCAAAAGCATCGGCGTGCACAGAGGTGTAGTAAATAACATCACCCAAACCATCGAGTCCATCCGACGAGCAGTGAGCGAAGCCGAACGCAACTCAGGCATCAACATCAAAGAAGTCACCGTCGGGATCGCCGGACAACACATTAGAAGCCTACAACACAGCGATTACATCACCCGACCGGATTTCGAAGAAGTCATCAGTCAAGATGACATCAAACGCCTAATCAAACAAGTACACAAGCTCATCATGCTCCCGGGTGAAGAAATCATCCACGTCCTGCCCCAAGAATATAAAGTAGACAGCCAAGGAGAGATCAAAGAACCCATAGGTATGTACGGCAACCGCTTGGAAGGAAACTTTCATCTGGTCGTCGGACAAGTTTCCTCTATCCGAAACATAGGCCGATGCGTCAAAGCCGCAGGCTTGGATCTGTCTGGAATCACACTAGAACCCTTGGCCTCCGCCGAGGCTGTGTTGAGTCTTGAAGAAAGAGAAGCTGGCGTAACTCTAATCGATATCGGAGGCGGTACCACAGACATCGCTATCTTCAAAGACAACATCATTCGTCATACCGCCGTAATACCCTTCGGAGGCAATATAATCACCGAAGATATTAAAGCAGGCTGCTCTATCATCGAACGGCAAGCAGAACAACTAAAAATAAAATTTGGCTCAGCCTGGCCCGGAGAAAACAAAGAAACCGAAATAATATCCATACCTGGCCTGAGAGGACGCGAACCTAAAGAAATATCCCTGAAACGTCTCTCTCAAATCATCAACGCACGCGTCAGTGAAATCCTTGAACAAGCATACATGGAGATAAAAAGCTACGGGAATGAAGAACAAAAAAAACGCCTCATAGCCGGCTTGGTCATGACTGGAGGAGGCGCACAACTCAAACACATTCGCCCGCTGAGCGAATACATCACCGGCATGGACGTACGCATCGGCTACTCGAACGAACACCTCATCTGCGGAAAAGAAAACAACCTTACCCATCCCGAATACGCCACAGCCGTCGGCTTGGTGATGAAAGGATTGGAACGACTGTCAAATCAAGAAAATCAAAAGCTCAAAAAAACTATCTATCCTGACGAAACACGCTCACCGGAAAAATCTTTCGAAAATATTACAGACAAAGATATCTCAGAAGAAATCCCCCCAACCCGAAAAGAAACAAAAAACAAAGAACGATCTCGATCCTTTATCGAGACCTGGGGCGATAAATTTCGTCAAATATTAAACGATACCGAATAACCCCCCCCTTCATACATATAAAAGAAAAATCCACACCCATGGAAAATATCCGATTCGAACTCCCCAAAAATCGATCAGCCGCTATCAAAGTAATAGGCATAGGCGGTGGAGGAAGCAACGCAGTAAACTACATGTTTGAACAAGGAATAACGGGCGTAGACTTCATCGTTTGCAACACCGACGCACAAGCCCTCAACAGCAGTCCGGTACCGGTAAAAATTCAATTAGGAGCCTCGGTAACAGAAGGACTAGGCGCCGGAGCTGACCCCGAAGTAGGAGAAAAAGCAGCCCTGGAAAGTCTCGAAGAAATAAAAAGCATACTCGACACCAACACCAAAATGGTCTTCATCACTGCAGGCATGGGAGGAGGAACCGGAACAGGAGCCGCTCCGATTATCTCCGGAATTTCCAAAGAGCTGGGTATGCTCACCGTAGGAATCGTCACCATTCCCTTCTATTTCGAAGGACGAATGCGGCTCGAACAAGCCCAAAAAGGAGTTAAATCCTTAAGAGAAAATGTCGACTCGCTTATCGTCATCAACAATGATAAGCTACGCGAACTATACGGAAACCTCGGTTTCAAAGCCGGTTTTGCCAAAGCTGATGAAGTATTGACCACCGCAGCCAAAGGCATCGCCGAAGTTATCACCCACCACTACAAACAAAACATCGACTTGCGCGACGCCCGAACAGTACTCAAAGAAAGTGGAACAGCCGTAATGGGATCATCTGCAGCAGACGGAGAAAACCGAGCCAAGGAAGCTGCCGTACGAGCACTGGATTCCCCACTGCTCAACGACAACAAAATAACTGGTGCCCAAAACGTGCTCCTTCTAATCGTATCCGGAAAAATAGAAATCACTATTGACGAAATAGGAGTCATCAGCGACTATATCCAGACAGAAGCAGGAAACAATGCTAACATCATCATGGGAATCGGAGAAGACGAAAATCTCGAAGAAAGCATCTCAGTGACCATCGTAGCCACAGGATTTCCAACAGAAGTACAACGGAGCATCAGCCACGAAGAAAAAAAAATATTCCATACCTTAGATGAAATCACCGAATCGAAACCTATTGCTTCAGAAGAAAGTCTTAATGGCTTTCTTCATACAAAATCCGATCGAAAAGTCCAGAACATGTCACAAAAATTTTTAAAAAGCCGATACGAAAATACACCAGATCTGGAACAAGACCGCATGAACATCCCCCTAAACCGTTTCGAAGCTACTTCAATCGAAACCTTGACAAAAACACAACAGTATACACTCAAAAACGTGCTTGAAGAAGACCCATCACCCTCTTTCGAAGAAGAAGAAAAACATGAAATTTTCTTCGAATTGGAAAACAACGACACCATTGAAAAATCCGAATCCTACAAAGAAAAAAACAACAACGAAAAAAATATTCAACTCAGTCTTGAAATATCTCAAGAAATACGGACCCAATCAGCGATTGACACCCCTATATCGGAAGACCTGGAAAAAAAAATACAAGAGCGCAAAAAATATCTGAAAATGTACAATTACAAATTGAAAGAACACCAAGACATCGAAGAAAGCGAACGTATCCCCGCCTACAAACGAAAAGGAATAAATCTAGATGAAAGCACAACAGACACCCAAACTTGTTCAAGATATTCAATAGAAACAGACGAATACAACTAACCCAAAATACGACAAAAAAAACTCCTTTCTACATGATAACGTAGATTGATGCTCCAATAAAAAAGAAAATATGAAAAAAAATATAACAGTAGTCATCATCAGGAAAAACTCGAATATTATGGATCGAGAACATTTTTTTAAGGAGGAATACATTTATTCAGTCTCTTAGAGAGTCTTCGTTGAAGACGATGTATATTTAGCTTTCAACATCGTATTCGAAATACTATTGATTATAAAATAATTAATTATATTTTTTTCCTATAAACAGCCATAATAATTCCAGAGGAACGATATAAATTATGTGCCATAAAATCCATAAGATGCTGGGCATGTAAACGATCTAATCCTTTGTAATGAGCCTTTTCTTATCCAAACCAACGTTTTATACTTACAAAAGGGGGGCTACTATCCATCGGATTTTACTCACTAATTTGTTGAATAATATAAACACCCCTACACTTTAAAGAACCGTCCTATAGGGGGGCTCTGTATACGATCTTTGTACCTCTACTTATGAAAGTAAGAGATACGTTAGTTGGCACTCGGTAAACTTTGTCTGCATATACTTCTCTGGTTTTATACCTTAGTTTAGTTATTAATAAACATTAAAGCCCCCTACTATCATGCTCATTAACTGCTACGCTATGATACTTGCTACTATCATTCTATTTTTATCCCCCCCCTATATGCTTCTTGTATCCGTAGTAGATTTTATCTGATCTCTTGAGCTACTGTCCTTGAGTCTCTTTTTTTCTCTTTCTTTTTTTTTACTGATTTAATTTTTACCATCTTCCTTTCCTATATCCTCCACTACGTAGGTAATAAAGCCCTTTGTAGTAAGGGACTCACTGTAATAAGGGAAATCTACTATCACTCCTATTTTAACCATATCCTGATGGTTTTTCTAATTTCTTATTGATCTTTTTCAATAAGATCTCATATGTATTTCTGGATAATATTTCATTTCGAAATCTGAATAAAGTCGTATGATATGGGATCTGATCTTCCAGATCTAAAACCACAAAAGTACATACAGCCTATGGAATATTTTACCAATTCTTCCGTTCCTACATCACTGCTATGATAGCAGTGAATCAAAAGCATCATCTTAAATAACGATATTCCACTATAGGTAGCTTGCTTTTTATTCCCTGATCTTTTTGATATATTTTGCTTATTTCTTTTTCCATACACTTCCAAGTGGATCAAGGTCTTTAATCTTTTTTGAAAAAATCAGTCTTTATGGTAGAAAACTCCATATATAATTCACTATATCTTATTTTCGCGGTGCTCCTGAGCATAAAGTCGAATCTTTTTTTATTTTATATTCAAAATGTAAGAAAAAATATATTATATGTTACAACACTTTAACCTACTCCTCTCATGCAGGTTCTCAATTAATGATATACTTGTTTATTTTAATATTTTTATTTTATAATTTAGATTTTTATAATTTTTTAGCTATAGAGCGGAAAGGTTCTTCTTCTGTTGAGACGATTCCTAAAGATTCATAAATATATTGAAAGGTAGAAAGCAAATAAGGAGAGCCATCAATAATGGCTACATCGTGTTCGAAGTGGGCTGAAGGTTGAGAGTCTGCTGTAGTGATCGTCCAACCGTCTTTATGATAGATGACTCGATGTGTCCCTTTATTGATCATGGGTTCTATGGCCAAAACCATACCTTCGACTAATTTTTTACCTTGTCCCTTCCTGCCATAATTAGGTACTTGGGGGCTCTCATGCATTTGTTTTCCCAAACCATGCCCTACGACTTCTCTGACCACACTATAGCCATAATCTTCTACATGATTTTGGATGGAAAAACCTATATCTCCGATACGACGTCCCTTCCGGCATGCAGCAATCGCTAGATATAAGGAGTCTTTGGTAACCTGCAATAATTCTTTGATCTCTGGGGCGACTTCTCCCACCTCAAAAGTATAAGCATGATCGCCATAATAGTCATTCATCAAAACCCCGCAATCAACCGAAAGAATATCTCCTTCACGTAAAGGTTTTTTATTAGGAAGTCCATGTACAACTTGCTCATTGGGAGAAACACAAAGCGTATTGGGAAAATCGTATAATCCCAAAAAACCAGAGACACCTCCATGATCGTGTATAAATTGCTGAGCTAAACCATCTAAATAAAGAGTATCAACACCCGGTTTTATTTCTTTGGCCAACATGCCCAAAGTTTTGGATACCAATAGCGCGCTTTCTCGTATTAATCCAATCTCTTCAAGATTCTTGGGTTGTATCATTGATAAAAATCTAAAAAAAATTCTTCCTTGGCTCTATTAAAAAATCTTTTCGAGAGAAAAAAATATATATTCTTGTAATAAAAAGACCATTATGTTAAGGTGGATTACGTTTAATCAGCCTCCTAGAGGGGATCGTTAGCAAAAACGAGCTTTAGTTTTTCACATTGTATTCGAAATACTGTTGATTATAAATTAATTAATTATATCTATTTTTATGAACAGCGCGTAATAATTCCAGGGTAACGATACAAATTATGCGACATAGTCTCCATAAGAGACTGGGCATGTATAATGAGCTAATCCTTTGTAACGAACCTTTCCTGATCCAAACCAACGCTTTATACCGCCAAAAGTGCGTTCTACTACCCATCAGTTTTTACTCACTAATTTGTTGAATAATATAGCTATCCTACTTATGGGATGGTTTCTATAGGTTTTCTTATTTATAGAGTCTTTTGATACCTCGACTATGAAAGTAAGACACGTTGGCTGGAACTTAGTAACCTTTGTTTGCCTATACTTTTCTGGGTTTATATCCTAATTTGGTTATTTAATAGCTTTACTCCTCTACTATCATTCCATTTTTATCTACCCACTATGTAGTTCTTGTATACGTAGTGAGTTCCCCTGATTTATTGGAGCCATTTTCCTTGATTATTCACTTCTGATTGAGGTACTTTTTTTTCCTTAATGTTCTTTGAATCATTTGCTTTTTATCCTCTCCTTTCTATACTCCACTACGGGTTAGGTCCACCTTTAGGAAAAAAGCTACTCAATATAATACTAGAACCTACTAACACTCCTGTGTTAACTATAGCCTGATTCTTTTCTAATTTCTTATTGATTTTTTTCAGTAAGCTCTCATATGTCTTTTTAGCTATTATTTCATTGCGAAATTTGCATAGAATTATACAATATGTAATATGATCTTCCAATATAAAACCAAAAATAGCATACAGACTATGGAATAGTTTACCAATTTTTGCGTTCCTATCTCACTGAGATCAGACCAATGATTCAAAAGCATCATCTTAAATAAAGTTGGTATGTTTTTCTTATTTCTTTCTCCATCTCTTCCCAGTGGCTCAAGGTTTTCAATCTTTTGAAAAAATAGATCCTTCTTTTAGACAGAACTATATAGAACTCACTAAAGCTTATTTGGTAATGCTTCTAAAGCTAGAGCCTAATTTTTTTATTTTCTACTCCAAATATACGAAACAATATATTTGTTTACAAATATTTCAAAATACTTCTCTCATGCAACTTTCTCATAACCTGATATACCTCACCTCAAACCGATAAATTCTTCCAGGTTTTTGCCCTCAATAAATAGGTTGGCGTGAATTTTTCGGCTGGTATGCCCGGAGTTAAAATCTTCTCCTTCAAAACTGTCATTAATAGCATAAAAAGTGATGACGTTTTACTGATAAATATTATCCCTCTCTTATAAATCAGTTTCATAGCGATACGTCTAAAGTATGAGTCGATAACCTTCTTGTTGCAATTTTTAAAGTATTTAAAAAGCAAAAATACTGGGTTATCTATTCTGGGATAATCATCTATCGATGATAGTTCCATAAAAATATACAGCAATAATTTTCGATTCCAGACACCATTACTTTGACAAAAGAGACACACCTGTCATCGCCTCAGGTTGAGGTATAGACATAAGTTCTAAAATAGTAGGGGCAATATCGCCAAGTTTTCCATCTTTTAAATAAAAACGTTGCGCTCTTTCTAAAAGAAAGCAAGGAACGGGTTGTGTGGTATGAGCCGTATTGGGTGTGCCATCAGGGTTTATCATACAGTCAGCGTTACCGTGATCAGACAATATGAGAACAGCATAATCATTTTCCAAAGCAACTTTACAAACCTCTTGAGCGAATTTATCGACAGTTTCACAGGCCATTACTGCGGCGGCCATCACTCCTGTATGTCCTACCATATCAGGATTGGAAAAATTTAAGCAGATGAAATCGGCTTCTTTTTTTTGCAATTCGGGGATGACGTTATCACGAATATCTTGAGCTTTCATCTCTGGTTTTAGATCATAGGTAGCCACTTTCGGGGAGGGGAACATAATACGCCTTTCACCCCGGAAAGGTTTCTCGCGCCCTCCGGAAAAGAAAAAAGTGACATGAGGGTATTTTTCCGTCTCAGCGATACGGAGCTGTTTTTTTCCTTGTCTTTCTAATATTTCTCCCAAAGTATTTTCGAGATTATCTTCTTCAAAAAGGACATGGATGTTTTGAAAATTTCGATCGTACGAAGTCATAGTTACGTAATAAAGATCAAGACTATTAATTCCATACTCGGAAAAACCTTTTTGTGTTAGCATTTCAGTGATTTGACGTCCACGATCGGTACGAAAATTAAAACAAATCACCACATCTCCCGACTCAATTTTAGCCAAAGGTTTTTGATCGGGTCCAAGCATAACGATAGGTTCCATGAATTCATCCGTAATACCTTGATCATAGGATGATTGTACGGAATATAAAACATCTCTGGTTTGATTTCCCAAGCCATGCGTCATAACATCATAAGCCTTTTTGACACGGGACCAACGTTGGTCACGATCTATAGCATAATAACGTCCGATCACCGTGGCCAACTCCCCTGTAGTACGATTAAGATGATCAAGTAAATCTTTCAAATGATTTTTTCCACTTTTGGGATCAGTATCTCGCCCATCGGTAAAAGCATGGACAAAGACTTCTTTAAGTCCTTTAGCAGCAGCAGCGTCTAGAAGACCGAAAAGGTGTCGAATATGTGAATGAACGCCACCATCTGAAAGCAACCCGATGAAATGTACTTTTTTTCGATGTTCCAGAGCGTGTCCAAGAGCATCATCAAGCTCTTTATTACGAGCCAAAGAACCATCATCTACGGCCATATTGATCCTGAAAAGATTTTGATATACTACACGTCCGGCACCTAAATTTATATGTCCAACTTCCGAATTACCCATCTGCCCTTCAGGTAATCCTACAGCCAAACCTGAAGCTAATAGCTGGCTATGAGGATATTTTTCGTAACAAAGATCAATGAAAGGAGTATGAGCCATATTTATAGCAGAAACCGAAGGATCTTTAGCTATACCCCATCCATCAAGGATCATCAATAGTAGTTTTTTCATCGATAAAAAGATCGAGTCATTACGGTGGCCGTAAGTTAGTCCTTTTAAAATAAAACCTTTCGGAAAGCATGGTTATAATATGAGACCATTGTATTAAGGTGGATTACGTTTATTCACCCATCCTAAATTGTCTCGTTGGAGACAATGTAGATTTATTTTTTTATATCGTATTCGAAATATTATTAATTATAACTCAATTAATCATATTTATTTTTATAAATAAAGCATAATAATCCCAGTAGCACGATACAAATTATGAGCCATAACCTCCAAATGCTGGTCATGCATACGAGCTAATCGTTTGTAAAGATCCTTTCCTTATAGAAACCAACGATTTATACTTCCAAGAGTATGTTCTACTATCCATCAGCTTTTACTCACTAATTTGTTGAAAAATATAGCTACCCTACTTAAGGAACGGTTCCTATAGGATTCTTTTGTATAAGGTCGTTGATGTCTCGACTATGAAAGTAAGACACGTTGGCTGAAAAACTTGATAATCTTTGTCTGCATATACTTCTCTTGTTTTATATCCTAGTTTTCTTATTAATAAGCTTTAGTCCTCTACTATCATGCTCATTAGCAGCTACGCTATGTACTGCTAGTATTATTCCATTTTTATCCAACCTTATTTTCTTCTTGTATCGGTAGTAGAGTTTACCTTATTTCTTGAGCCATTTTCCATGAGTATCTATTCCTGATTGAATCTCTTTTTTTACCCTTTCTTTTCTTTGACTGATTTTCTTTTTCCCCTCTTCCTTTCGAACCTCTACTACGTAGACAGTCTCTCCCTTGAGAGAAAAGGTAATTACTGTAATACTGGTATCTAGTATCACTTCTGTTTTAATTATACCCTGACGCTTTTCTAATTCCTTATTGATCTTTTTCAGTAAAAACTCATATGCTTTTTTGACTACTATTTCATTGCGAAATCTGCATAGAATCATATGATCTGGTATCTGATCTTCCAATCGAAAACCACAAAAAGCGAATGAATCTCAAGAATTTATTTCACCAATTCTTCCGTTCCTACATCACTGAGATCATACTAGTGACTCAAAAGAATCATCGTAAATAACGATATTTCCAGTGTAAGCAGATTGTTTTTTTATTCCCTATCCTTTTTGATATATTTTTTATTTCTTTCTCTATCCCTTCCCAGTGGATTAATGTTTTTAACCTTAAAAAAATAACTCCTTATGGTAGAACGTTCCATATATAACTCACTAAAGCATAGTTGCGTAATTCTTTTGAGCATAGATCCGAATATTTTTTTATTTTCTACTCAAGAATATACGAAACAATATATTGATTTACAATATTTCAACTTTCTTATCTCATGCAACGTTCTCAAAACATGATATCTCAACGATTTTACCCAAACTATCTAGTCTGTTTTTTTGCTAATATCAAACCTAAATTTTATGTATTCCATAAAGATTAAAAACGTCTGTAAACATGTAGATCTGGAAAGAGCGAAAATAGTTTTCTTCCGATATAAACCTCTAAACTTCTCCCTATAAATAAGAATAGAAGGCCTCTTTAAATATCTTTACATATAATCGGAAATCTTAAATATTATTATACTATTTATAATATTTGAGAAAATACTAGAATAAACTTACTGTGTATTTTGAGTTCTCTTTAGAAATTCGAAAAATAATTTATACTACTAAATTTAATTAAAAATATAAATATTATAATAAGGTAACACACTAAAGTAAAAATATCCTTTTCTCTAACATATCACGCTGTACTCAAACCAGTTTTTCTAGATTTGAAATAGACTACCAAAAATTGGTCGATTCCCTATCCAAAACTGGGGAATTATTTTGAACTAATTTGTGTGTTTTTTCGATCATAGGATCAAATTATAAATTTCTAGTTCCCACTTTTCTCCTTACACATTTTTTTGTATAGTGTCTATTTACAAACCCTTTTTATAAAGTTCCCCTACTTTACCCCAATCGACTATACTCCAAAAAGCTTCTATATATTCAGCTCGACGGTTTTGATATTTCAAGTAGTAAGCATGCTCCCAAACGTCCAATCCCAATATGGGAAAACCTTCAAGACCTACCCCGGGTATCAAGGGATTGTCTTGATTGGCTGTAGATCCTACAATCAGCTTTCCTTCTTTTAAACAAAGCCAAGCCCACCCTGATCCAAAACGCGTTGCGGCAGCATTAGAAAATTCTTTTTTAAAATCTTCAAAAGAGCCGAAAGCCCGATCGATGGCTTGCTCCAAACCTCCCAAAGGTTTTCCTCCTTTTCCGGGTCCCAAAATCTTCCAAAATAAATCGTGGTTGTAAAAACCTCCGCCATTGTTACGCACGTCCGGATTTTCTGTAGCTTTTTTCAATATTTCTTCGATAGGTTGACCTTCAATATCAGAACCCTCTATAAATTTGTTCAGATTGGTTGTATAAGTTGCATGGTGTTTTGTACGATGGACCTCCATGGTCTGAGCGTCTATATAAGGTTCTAAAGCATCGTACGAATAAGGTAATTGAGGAAGTTTAAATGGCATAATATAACTAATTTATATGTTATTAAGAGGACTCGCGCCCAACGCAAATGTAAATATTCCATCACTAAAAGAAAAACCGTTCCGAAAACGTTGCATGAAAGAAGGGGTAAAGTTTTTGTAAATCAGTATATTATTTCGTCTATTTGGAATAGAAAAAAAGATAGGGGCTCTATGCTCAGAAGAACCGAAAAAATAAGATTTAGTGAACTATATACGGAACGTTCTACCAGAAGGAGTGAATTTTTTAAAAGATTAAAAAACTTTATACACTGAGAAGGGATTGAAAAAGAAATAAGAAAAATATATCAAAAAGGGAAGGGAATAAAAGCCCAACCTGCTTACACTGGAATACCGTTATGATACCATTGTTTTAATAGTGGATTACATTTATTCAGCCTCCTAGATGGGAGAACATTAGAGAAAATCTAAATTTAATCTTTCACATTATATTCGAAACATTATTGATTATAAATTAATTAATCATATTTATTTTTATAAATAACGCATAATAATGCAAAGGAACGATACAAATTATACCCATATCCTCCATAAAATACTAGGCACGAACGCGAGCTAATCCTTTGTAACGACCTTTCCTGATCCAAACCAACATTTTACTACCAAAAATACGTTCTACCCCCCATCAGGTTTTACTCACTAATTTGTTGAATAAGATAGCTACCCTACTTAAGGGACGGTTACTATAGGTTTTCTTCTGTACAAAATATTTGATGCCTAAACTATTAAAGTAAGACACGTTTGCTGAACTTAGTAACCTTTGTCTGCATATAATTTTCTAAGTTTATAACCCCTAGTTTGTTTATTAATGGATTTAGAACTC
Organism: Flavobacteriales bacterium Tduv; assembly: GCA_047528255.1. Lineage (GTDB taxonomy): Bacteria > Bacteroidota > Bacteroidia > Flavobacteriales > Blattabacteriaceae. Next base: position 1,003,148 of record CP180024.1, read on the forward strand.
TACTATTATGCTCATTAGCGGCTACGCTATGTACTTCTAGTTTCATTCCATTTTTATTTCCACCTATGTTCTTCTTATATCCGTAGTAGAGTTTTCCTGATTTCTTGAGCTATTTTTCTTGAGTGTCTATTCCTAATTGAGTTTCTTTTTTTTATCCTTTCTTTTTTTGACTAATTTGCTTTTGCTCCTCTTCCTTCCGATCCTCCACTATGTATGTAGAAGCTACATTGGGATAAAAGGGATCACTGTAATACTGGATACTATAAATCCTGTTTTAACTATCGCTTGATGATTTTCTAATTCCTTATTGATTTTTTTCAGTAATATATCATATACCTTTTTGACTACTATTTCATTGCGAAATATGAGTAGAATCGTATGATCTGGGTTTTGATCTTTTAATCAAAAACACAAAATAGCATGCAGATCAAGGATTATTTCACTAATTCTTTTGTTTCTAAATCACTGATATCATACCAGTTGCTCAAAAGCATCATCTTAAATAACCATTTTCCACTGTAAGCAGGTTGTTCTTTTATTCTCTGGCTTTTTGATATGTTTTTTTTATTTCTTTCTCTATCCACTTCCCAGTGGATTACTGGTTTTTAACTTTTTGAAAAACTCACTCCTTCTGGTAGAACGTTCCATATATAGTTCACTAAAGCTTATTTGTGCAATGCTTCTGAACATAGAGCCGAATTTTTTTATTTTCTACTCCAAAGTAGACGAAACAATATGTTGATTTACAAATATTTTAACCTCCTTATTCCATGAAACGTTCTCGTTATTTAAAATTACTCTTTTGAGTAATTGGTATGCTCTCAATGATGTAGGAACGGAAGAATTGCTGAAAGAAACCTTGAGCAGCATACAATTTTGTGGTTTTCGATTGGAAGATCAGATTCTAGATTATACGACTCTACTCAGATTTCGCAATGAAATAGTAATCAAAAAGGTATATGAAATATTACTAAAAAAAATGAATAAGTAATTAGAAAAACATCAAGCTATAGTTAAAAGAGGATTTATAGTATCCAATATTACAATGAGCCCTTTTATACCAATGTAGCTTCTACATACATAGTGAAGGATCGGAAGGAAGAGGAGCAAAAGCAAATCAGTCAAAAAAAAGAAAGGATAAAAAAAAGAACCTAAATCAGGAATAGACACTCAAGAAAAATAGATCAAGAAATCAGGGAAACTCTACTACGTATATAAAAAAAACATAGGTCTAAATAAAATGTAATGAGACTAGAAGTACATAGCATAGTCGCCAATGAGCATAATAGTAGAGTTCTAAATCCATTAATAAACAAACTAGGTTATAAACTTAGAAAATTATATGCAGACAAAGGTTACCAAATCCAGCAAACGTGTCTTACTTTAATAGTCTAGGCATAAAATACCGCGTACAGAAGAAAACCTATAGTAACCATCGCTTAAGTAGGGTAGCTATCTTATTCAACAAATTAGTGAGTAAAACCTGATAGGTACTAGAACGTACTTTTGGTAGTATAAAACGTTAGTTTGGATCAGGAAATGTCGTTACAAAGGATTAGCTCGTGTGCATGCCCAACATCTTATGAGGGCTATGGCACATGATTTGTATCGTGTCCTTTGTATTATTATACGCTGTTTATAAAAATAAATATGATTAATTAATTTATAATCAATGATTTTCGAATACGATGTAAAAGACTAAATATACATCGTTCTACAACGAAGCCCATATAGGATAGCTAAATAAACGTAATCCACCATAATACAATGGTCTGGCTCCTTAAAAATATTATCACATCAATCTATATTTGCAAATATGGAAACTATTCGGCAAAAAAAGATTGCAACGCTCCTTCGTAAAGAACTGGCAAATATGCTTCGTCGCGAAGCAAGCTACGAACAAAACGGTTTGTTGATCAGCGTAACCCAGGTACATGTCACCGCCGACTTAGGATTAGCAAGAGTCTTCATCAGCCTTTTCCCTTCTGAAGAGAAGCACGATATTTTTGAAGTACTCCGCTCTCTATCCGGTTATTACAAAAAAAAATTGGCCGAGAAACTCAGGAATCAGCTTCGGAAGCTTCCTGAATTGGATTTCCGATTAGATAATTCACTGGACTACGCCGATCAGATAGAAAAAGAATTGAGAGGGGAGGGAGAAAACCCTATTAAATAAAGGTATTGCACATCTCTTTTTACATAACGCGGCGATATTTTTTCTCTAAAAAAAATACCAATGCTATCAATATCATCACACTGATCGCCATGGGAGGATTGAGTATATCCACGATGGCGCTATGCGTGATCTTAGCTATATTTTCAGGGTTGAAAGATCTGAACATCAAACTATATAAAAATATCAATCCTGATATCAAAATCTTACCATCAGAAGGAAAAGAGCTTCCCGTCAACAATACATTGCTGCAAAAAATACATGCAATAAACGGCATAGAGATTATCTCGCAAACTATTGATGAAAAAGTTTATCTGCGATATAAAGAGCGTAACCACTTGTCTTACATGAAAGGGATAGACTCGGAATATGAAAAAATAACCAATTTCCGACAACGTATGATCTTAGGAGACACGTTTTCAAGTGACTATAAACAAGGTATTGTAGTCGGAATTGGTGTAGCTCAACACCTTTCTCTAGTCTTAGAAGACTTTCAAACCCCGATAAAAATATTTGCTCTCCAACCCGGTAAAAGTCGATATTTTCAAACATTCTTTACTCAAAAAAATGCCGTAGCAACAGGCATATTCCGCATTCTTGAAGATGTTGATGAGAAATATGTATACGGTCATCTTTCCTTCGTACAAGAATTGGTCGGAAAAAACGGAAGTATCTATGCTTTAGAGATCAAAATAACGCCAAAAACCGACGTCAATAGCGTAAAAAAAGAATTGATCAAAATATTGGGACCTAAATACACCGTAAAAACATGGGCAGAGCAACAAGAAGCTTTATTCAAAGTGATGAATACAGAAAATTTTGTCATCTATCTCTTATTGATTCTCATTACATTAATTACCTCTTTCAATTTGATTGGAGCCATTATTATACTTAAATTAGATAAAAAAGAACAAGGTTACACCCTTTGGAGTCTGGGCTTACCCCCTTCAAAATTGAAAAAAACATTTTTTCATACAGGAATGATCATCACTTTTATAGGTTTTGGAGTTGGAATTTTGGAAGGATACGCCTTAGTCTTTGCTCAATATAAATATGGATGGATCAAAATCAACGAGACCATACCTTTTCCCGTAAAGTTTACGTTATATGATTTTCTACTGATAACCTTCACAGTCTTTAACATCGGATTATTCATCTCTTATCTTTCATCACGAAAGGTGCACCTTTCTTCTAACCAAAACTAAAATTCAAAAAATAGCCGACTTGATACCATTCTATTAAGTTGTATTACGTTTAATAAGCTTCCTAGATAGGCTCATTGGAGACATGTATATTTAAACTTTCACATCGTATTCGAAATACGACTCACTATTAAAATAATTAATCACATTTATTTTTATGAATAGCTCATAATTATCCCAAAGGTACTATACAAATTATGCCACATAGCCTCCATAAAATGCTGGGCATGCACACGAGATAATCCTTTGTAAGGAGCCTTCCTGATCCAAAACAACGCTTTATACTTCCAAAATTACGTTCTATTCCCCATAGGGTTACTCACTAATTTGTTGAATAATATAGCTATCCTACTTAATGGACGGATCCTATAGGCATTTCTTCTGTATACGATCTTTGCATGCCTTGACTATAAAAGTAAAACACGTTGGTAGGCTCTCGGTAACTTATGTCTTCATATATTTCTCTGAGTTTATATCCTATATTTGCTTATTAATGTCTTTATCCCTCTATTATCATGTTTATTGGCTGCTACACTATGTACTGGTGGTATCATTCCATGAGAACGTTGCCTGGGATAAGTCGGTTAAAATATTTGTAAATCAATATATTATTTCGTATATTTGGAGTATAAAATAAAAAAATTCGGATCTATACTCAGAAGCACCGCAAAAATAAACTTTAGTGAAGTATATATGGAACTTTCTACCAGAAGGAGTGAATTTTTCAAAAGGTTAAAAACCTTGATTCACTTAGAAGAAATGGAGAAAGAAATAAAAAAAATATATCAAAAAGTCAAGGGAATAAAAGGCCAACCTGATTATAGTGGAATATCTTTATTTAAGATGATGCTTTTGAATTACTGCTATGATCTCAGTGATATAGCAACGGAAAAATTGTAGAAAGAGTCCTTGATCTTCATGCGATTTTGTCTTTTCCGATTGGAAAATAAGATCCTATATTATACGATTCCATGCAGATTTAACAATGAAATAGTAGTCAAAAAGGTATATGAACGCTTACTGAAAAAGATCAATAAAGAATTAGAAAAACATCAGACTATAGTTAAAATAGCAGTAATGGTAGATGCCTGTATTACAGTGAGTCTTTTTTCTCTCAAAAAAAATCCTACCTACGTAGTGGAAGATCGGAAAGAAGATGGGCAAAATCAAATCAGTAAAAGAAAAGCAGGGTAAAAAAAGAGACTCAATCAAGAGTAGAGACTCAAGGAAAATGGCTCAAGAAATCAAGGAAATTTTACTACGGATACAAGAGGCATATAGATGTGGATAAAAATGGAATGATACTAGCCGTACATAGCATAGCAGCCAATAAGCTTGATAGCAGAAGGCTAAAGCTATTAATAAGCAAACTAGGATATAAACCCAAATAAATATATGCAGATAAAAGGTTACCAAGTGCCAGACAACGTGTTTTACTTTCATAATCGAGGAATTAAAGATCTTATACAGAAGAAAACTTATAAACACCCATTCCTAAATAAGGTAGCTATATTTTTTAACAAATTAATGAGTAAAACCCGATGGGTAGTAGAACGTGTTTTTCGTAGTATAAACCATTGATTTAGATCAATAAACTCTCGTTACAAACGATTATCTCGTTTGCATGCCCAGCATCTTATGGGTGCTACGGGTATAATTTGTATCGTTCCCTTGGTATTATTATGCGTTTTCCGTAAAAATAAATATAATTAATTGATTTATAATCAACAGTATTTCAAATACAATATAAAAAACTAAATATACATCTCTTCTAACAAGCCCATATAGGATAGCTGAATAAATGTAATAAACCATTAAAACAATGGTATCTCACCATAATTAGTAGGTAAAAACAGATGGGGAGTAGAACGCATTATTGGTATTATAAAGCGTTAGTTTGGATCAAGAAAGGCTCGTTACAAGGATTAGCTTGGTTGCATGCCCAGCATCTTATAGAGGCTATGGCTCATAATTTGTATCGTAATCCTGTTATAATTATCAGTTTTTAATAAAAAAAATACAATTAATTATTGTTATAAGCAATACTATTTCGAATACGATGTGAGAAATAAATACCCACTATTCTCCAAAAAAAGACATCTAAAATGGCTGAATAAAAATAATCCACCATAACAGAATGGTCTCCTTTTTTGTAATTTTTCTTTTCTATTAAATATATTATGAAGGAACGAATTACTGTATTCCCAGGGTCTTTTGATCCGCTCACTTTAGGTCACTACGACATTGTCATGAGAGCTTTGCCTTTATTCGACCAAATTATCATAGCTATCGGTAAAAATGCCGAAAAAGGATATATGTTTCCGGTCGAAGAACGCGAAAAATGGATCAAAGAAGCCTTCGGATCTCACCCTAAGATAAAAGTGGAGACTTACGAAGGACTCACTGTAACGTTTTGTAAGGAGAAAGGCGTCCATTTCATTTTGAGAGGATTGAGAAATCCGGCCGACTTCGAATTTGAAAAATCTATTGCCCATACCAATCGCACCTTGACCGATGAAGACATCGAAACGGTATTTTTATTGACTTCTTCTGGAAAATCATATATCAGCTCAAGTATTGTGAGAGATGTAATAAGAAATGGAGGGGACTACACTCTATTGGTTCCTGCATCAGTAAGGATTAATTAAAAAAATTTGATCACTATCGTATAAAGTGTATAAAAAGAAAAAAGGGAACTAGAAATTTATAATCTGATTCTATGATTAGAAATACACATAAATTGGTTCAAAATAATTCCCTATTTTTGAATAAGCATCGACCATTTTTTGGTAGCCTTTTTCAAAGGGAAAAACACTGATTTAAGCAAAACGAGGATTGTTTTAAAGTGGGTTATGTTTATTAAGTCTTCTAAATGAGTATTGTTGGAGACCTATTTAGGTTTAGTTTTTCATATTGTATTCGAAATACTGTTGATTATAAATTAATTAATTATATTTATTGTTATATACAGCGCATAATGACGCTAAGGGAACGATACAATTTATGCGTCATATCCTCTATAAGATGCTAGGCATGCAAACGATCTAATACTTTATAAAGTAGTCTTTCCTGATTCAAACCAACGTTTTATACTTCCAAAAGTATGTTTTACTACCCATCGGTTTTTACTGATTAATTGTTGAATAATATATCCATCCTATTTAAGGAACTGGGCCTTATAGGTTTTCTTTTGTATAAGGCCTTTAAAGCCTCGATTATGAAAGTAAAACATGTTGGCTGGCTTTTGGTAACCTTTGTCTTCCTATATTTCTTTTTGTTTATATTCTAGTTTGCTTATTAATGATTTTAGCCATCTGCTATCAAGATCATTGACAGTTATGCTATGTAAGGGTACTCTCATTCCATTTTTAAACACTTCTATATGCTTCTTGTATACGTATTAGAGTTTACCTGATTTCTTGAGCCATTTTCCTTGAGTCTCTAGTCCTGATTGAGTCTCTTTTTTTTATCCTTTTTTTTTTGATTGATTTTTTTGCTCCTCTCTTTCCTATTTTCTACTACATAGGTAGTAATTTCCCCCTTGGGAGGAAGGGGATTAACTGTAATATTGTTGTTTACTATTACTCCTGTTTTAATTATAGCCTAATGACTTTTTAATTCCTTACTGATCTTTTTCAATAAGCATTCATATTCCTTTTTGGCTATTATTTCATTGCTAAATATACATAAATTCGTATGATTTTGGATATGGACTTCGAATAAAAAACCATAAAAGTGTACGAAATTTAAAAATTCTTTCACTAATTCTTCCGTTTCTACATCACTGAGATTATACCAATGATTCAAAAAACTATCTTAAACAACGATATTCCACTGTAAGCAGATTGGTCTTTTATTTCCTGACTTTTTCGATATATTTTTCTTATTTTTTTTCTATCCTATTCTGAATAGATCAAGGTTTCTAATCTTTTAAAAAACTGACTACCTTTTAATAGAACGTTCCATATATAGTTCACTAAAATTTATTTTTGCGGTTTTTCTGAGCATAGAGTCGAATTTTTTTATTTTATACTCTAAATATACGAAATAATATATTGATTTACAAATATTTTAATCTTCTTCTTTTATGCAACGTTCTCAATAAATAAATATGATTAATTGATTTATAATTAATAGTATTTTGAATATGATTGAAAAGTTAAATCTATATGGTATTCAACGAAACCTATCTAGAAGACTAGAATAAATGTATTTAACCATTAAAAAAATCATCTCAAAAGAGAAATTAATACGTGTTCATATTTAATTCTATTTACTTAAAGAGTATAAATTTAAATCCGATTAATATCAATGATATTAATTAGTAAATTATTAATTTTTTCGATTAAATTCATAGAGTACAAAAATAAAACAGAAATTTTTAGAGAATGAGAGTCGAAATAATTATAAAATTAAGATAAAGGGCTATAAAAATAAATTAGTCTATTTTTTATATTTGGTTGATAAAATTTAATAAACTGAAAAAATATTGATAGTCAGTTTCTTTTAATTTAAAATCAGTGGTCCCAGCTGGGCTTGAACCAGCGACCTTCTGATTATGAGTCAGATGCTCTAACCAACTGAGCTATGGGACCTAAAAAGATTTGCAATCTTACAATAAATTTTGTTAGTAGGCAAACCTTATGATAAAGAATATCGTTTTTTATTTCGAAAATATATTTTGCCATTAAAAATAAGGAGGCTCAATTTGAAGTTATGAAACTACGACTACTTTATACTTCTAGAGAAGTCGAAGATATCTTTTCATCCTATGAAATAGGAGAACAACCCAATTATTTTCATCTTGGCCATGAAAAACAGGTTCTTTATGAAAACTTAAAAAGTTTCCGATTTATTATATTAATGGTGGCTTTTTTTTATTTATTCATCCTAAATTTGGTCATTAGAAGAAATGTTCTTTTAATTTTTTATATTATATTATAAAACTGTTAATTATAGATAATTAAATATATTTATTTTTATGGACAGCTAATAATAATGCCAAGGGCACGATACAAACTATGTTGCATAGTCCCTATAAGGATGGGGTATGCACACTAGTTAATCCTTTATAATGAGCCCTTTCTTTGATCTGAACTAATGCTTTGTACTATCAAAAATACGTTCTACTGCCCATTTGTTTTTATTAACTTTATATATGAATAATATAACTACCCTACTTAAGGAACGGTTTTACAGGCTTTCTTCTGTATAAAGTCTTTGATGCCTCGACTATGAAAGTAAGAAGACACGTTGGTTAGTATTTGGTATCCTTTGTCTGCATATACTTTTCTGAAGTTTTTATTCTAGTTTGCTTATTAATGAGTATAGCCCTATATTATAATAATCATTGGCGGCTACACTATGTACGGCTAGTATCATTCTATTTTTGTCCACCTCTATGTGTTTTTTGTATCCGTAGTAGAGTTTACCTAATTTACTTTTACTTCTCTTCCTTTCGATTCTCCACTAGAGAGAAGGATTTTCATTAGAAGTAAAGGTCTTACTGTAATAGAATATACTATGACTCTTGTTTTAACTATGCCTGATGCGTACTTAATTCCTTATTGATTTTTCAGTAAGAGGTCATAGGCTCTTTGATTACTATTTTATTGCGAAATCTGCATAGAATGGTATGAACTAGTATAGTTCCTTCCAATAAGAAACCACAAAATCGCATGGTTCTAAAGATTTCTTTCAGCAATTCTTTCGTTTTTAAATCATTGAGATTATCCAAGTAATTCAAAAGAATTATCCTAAATAAGGATATGCTACTAAGCAGATTGGCCTTTTATTTCCTGAACTTTTTGATATATTTTTCTTATTTATTTCTTCATCCACTTTCTATTGGATCAATGTGTTTAACTTTTTTGAAAACTAACTCCTTCTTTTAAGAAAATTCCATATTTATCGCGCTAAAGCTTGTTTTTGAAGTTCTTCTAAGCTAGATCTTAATCTATTATTTCATACTCTAAATATACGAAACAATATATTATATATTACAAATATTTCAATATTTTTCTCCTATGCAAGGATCATTAATTGATGACAAGTTGTATGTTCTAAAATTTGTTTGAAAGTATATATTTAAAATATATAAAATTTTGAGTAGAAAAGCAAGTTATTTTTTCAATTTTTAGTGACACATTTCAAGCCTTGTTACTAACAATTCGAGGAGTATATTCTCTTGTTATTTTTTAAGTATATATGTTTCTGTATATATGTAAACTTTGTAGACAAGAATCTATAGATAATAGTGTTCAAAACATACTTTTAAACATTAGATTGTTCATATTATGTGTATAATAAAAAAAAAGCAATAGCTATCTTAATTTATTAACATTTCCAAGAGACTATATACAGTATATATTTTTATATATAACTTTTAAAGTTAGTAATATGTGAATGTGTTGTCGTTAATATTTTTCTATTTTTTAAAACATTTTTTGTTTCTATCTTGGATTATATTTTATATTTGAGAAAATATTTATCAGAATGAAGATTATAGATGACTATAATTTCAAGGATAAAACGGCATTGATTAGAGTGGATTTCAATGTACCTCGAGATGAACAGTTTCAGGTTATAGATAGGACGAGAATACAAGCTACGGCTCCTACGATTCAAAAAGTGTTGAATGATGGAGGAAGAGTTGTTTTAATGTCTCATTTGGGTAGGCCTGATGGTGAGTTTTCTGAGAAATATTCTTTGAAAGGAATTGTTTCAGAGGTTTCAGAAGTTTTCAATATTCCTGTTAAATTTGTCTCAGATTGTGTAGGAGAAAAAGTTAAAAATCTTGTCTCTGAATTGAAAAACGGTAGGGTATTATTGTTGGAGAATCTCCGTTTTCATAAAGAGGAAGAGGCAGGAGATGAAAAGTTTTCTCGAGGTTTGGCAAATTTGGGTGATATTTATATCAACGATGCTTTTGCTACAGCTCATCATTCTCATGCTTCTACGGTTGTGGTCGCTAGGTTCTTTCCCGAAAGAAAATGTTTCGGATATCTTATGACTCGAGAGATTCAAGCTATCGATAAAGTGTTAAAAAACGGACAAAAGCCCGTTATAGCCATACTTGGTGGGGCTAAGGTTTCATCAAAGATATCAGTTATCAAAAATATTCTTCCGGTTGTGGATCATTTGTTGATAGGTGGTGGTATGGCTTACACTTTTATCAAGGCTAAGGGTGGAAAAATAGGTAATTCCATTGTAGAGGATGATAAATTGGATATAGCACTTGACGTCCTCAAGCAAGCTGAGAAAAAAAATGTTCAGATACACCTTCCCGTAGATGTTGTTGTTGCAGATGATTTCAGTAATGATGCTCGGACGAAAATTGTATTTGTGCACAATATACCTGACGCCTGGAAAGGTTTGGATATAGGGCCTTTATCCATAGAGAAATTTTCTAAAGTAATTTATGCTTCCAAGACTATTCTTTGGAATGGTCCTGTCGGGGTTTTTGAGGTTTCTAATTTTTTTCGAGGCACCTCGGCCATTGCTGAGGCCATTGCAAATGCTACCCAAAAGGGGACTTTTTCTTTGGTTGGCGGTGGCGATTCAGTGGCTGCCGTTAAAAAGCTAGGTTATGAAGACAAATTCAGTTACGTTTCCACTGGAGGCGGAGCTATGTTAGAAAGCTTGAAAGGGAAAAAACTTCCCGGTGTGGTTGCTATAATGAATAATTGAAATACAGATTATTATTTTTTTTTATTTTATTTTGAGTATTTTCAACACTTTTTCGATATAGAAATGAATTTTTATTAAGATTTGGATCGTTTTTATTTTTACCCCAATCAAATGATGAATATATTTAGTTCAGGTATGACGATGATGTATTACTCCTGATGACTTTTATAAATATAAAATTCGAGTCTTAGTTCATAATACGAGATCCTTGTGTTAAGGTTTATTACGTTTATAAAACCATCCTAGATGGGGGGGCCTTGGAAACGATCTGTATTTATTCTTTCACATTGTATTCGAAATATTATTTATTATAAATTAATTAAATATATCTATTTTTATGAATAAGCATAATGATTCCAGGGTATGATACAAATTATCTGCTATAATCCTTATAAGATGCTCGGCATGCAAACGAGCTAATCGTTTGTAACGAGCCTTTCCTGATATAAACCAATGCCTTATACTTCCAAAAGCACATTCTACTACTCATCGGAGTTTACTCATTATTATTCTTTAATAAGATAACTTTCTCTAGTTAAGAGACGGTTCCTATAGGCTTTTTTCTGTACGCGGTATTTTTCATGCCTCGATTATGAAAGTAAGATACGTTGGCTGGAACTTGGTAACCTTTGTTTGCATATACTTTTCTGGGTTTATATCCTAGTTTTCTTCTTAATATCTTTAGGCCTCTACTATCATGCTTATTGGCTGCTAATTATTTACTTCTAGTATCATTTCATTTAATCCATCCCTATGTGCTTCTTGTATCCGTAGTAGAGTTTACCTAATTTCTTGAGCCATTTTCCTTGAGTATCTACCCCTGATTGAGTTTTTTTACCTTTTTTTTCTTTGACTGATTTTCTTTTCTGCTCTTTCTTTCTATTCTCCACTACGTGGGTAGTGGCTCCATTGGAAGCAAGGGAACTCACTGTAATCACTAGTAATGAGAATGTTACATGGGAAAAGGAGGTTAAAATATTTGTAAACAAATATATTGTTTCGTCTATATGGAGTAGAAAATAAAAAAAATCGGATCTATGCCTAGAAGCACCGAACAAATAAGCTTTAGTTAACTATATATGGAATGTTCCACCAGAAGAAGTGAGTTTTTCAAAAAGTTAAACATTAGTTGATCCACTGGGAAGAGATGGAAAAAGAAATAAAAAAAATATATCAAAAAGGCTAGGGAATAAAGCCAACCGGCTTACAGTGGAATATCGTTATTTACGATGATTTTTAAATATACGAAACAATATATTGATTTACAAATATTTTAATCTCCTTATTCCATATAACGTTCTCATTTTTAACCTTTTGAAAAATTCACTCCTTCTGCTAGAACGTTTCATGTATAGTTTGCTAAAACTTATTTGCTCGGTGTTTCTGAGTATAAGTATGAATTTTTTATTTCTTATTTCAAATATAAGAAACAATGTATTGATATTACGAATATTTTAAACCATTTTCTCATGCAACGTTCTCGAAACGCTCTCGTAATGTTCTCAACATACGGACAGTCCTAAAGCCCTAAAAAAAATTACATTCTGAACCGACGACGGTAATACACCAAAATACATGTCACTAGCTTTCAAAAAAAAAGGAAGAAAAAGACTCTTCAAAAAACACCTTCTTCTATAATTATGAATACGTATACAAATCAAATAAGAACTCCATGGATTTTAAGTAAAACAAAAAAACGGCACTCACAAACTGTTTTTCATCTTTTGAATAGCCACTTTCGGATCAGCAGCAGAAAACATCGCAGTTCCCGAAACCAAGACATCTGCTCCTTTTTCAAAAAGGACTGAAGCGTTTCCCAAGTCCACCCCTCCATCAATCTGGATAAGAGTAGCCCCCCCTTTTTTCTCTATCAAATTTTTGGCTTCTTGCAATTTATCATAAGTTCTCTCAATAAATTTTTGTCCACCGAATCCGGGATTGACGCTCATCAACACGAGCAAATCTGCATCATGAATGATATCCAGCAACATACAAACCGGTGTATGAGGATTGAGTGCCACACCCGCCTTCATGCCCGCCTCTTTGATCTCGCATAAAGTACGATGCAAATGATCACATACCTCATAATGCACTGTCAAATGATCCGCCCCGCAAGACTTGAAGGCTTGTATATAACGATCAGGTTTCGTGATCATCAAATGTAGGTCCATAATTTTGCACGCATGTTTCCGAATGGCTTTCACCACAGGCATACCGAAAGAGATATTGGGGACGAAAACACCATCCATAATATCAATGTGCAGCCAATCGGCTTCACTTTCGTTGATCATTTCCACATCACGCTGAATATTGGCGAAATCTGCCGACAATATAGAAAGAGCTAGCATTCTTTTCATGAAAAACTTTGAATATTAAAAAGAGTACATTATGTTAAGTTTGATTAGGTTTATTCAACCTTCTATATAGGTTTCGTTAGAGAATATGTAGGCTTAATCTTTCAGATTATATTTAATATATTATTAAATATAAATTAACTAATCGTGTGTGTTTTTTATAATTAACGTATAATAGCTCCTAAAATACGATATAAACTATGTGCCATAGCTTCCATAAGAAGCTCGTCATGTACACGAACTCTTTATAACGAGCCTTTCCTGATTCAAACCAACGCTTTATACTGCCAAAAGTGCATTCTATCCCCCATCTGGGGTTCTCACTAATTTATTGAATAATATAGCTATTCCTATTTAAGGAACGGTTCCTATTAGGTTTTCTTTTGTATATGGTCTTTGATTCCTCTACTATGAAAGTAAGAAACGTTAGTTGGTACTTGATAACCTTTAGCTGCATATATTTTTCTGGTTTATATCCTAATTTGGTTATTAATGTTTTTCCCCCTCTACTATCATGCTAATTGGCTGCTACGATATGTAGAGCTAGTCTCATTCCATTTTTATACCCACTATGAGCTTCTTGTATCCGTAGTAGATCATCCCTGATTTCTCAACGATTCTCCTCGATTATCTACTCCTGATTGAGGCCTTTTTTTTCCCTTTCTTTTCTTTGATTGATTTGCTTTTCTCTCTATTCCTACCGATCCTCCACTACGTAGGTAGGAGCTCCATTGATTGCAAGGGGGAATCACTGTAATACCATCATATACTATAGTTTCTGTTTTAAACTATAGCCTGATTTTTTCTAATTCCTTATTGATCTTTTTCAGTAACAGCTCATATACCTTTTCAGTTACTATTTCATTGTGAAATCTGCATAGAGTTGTATAATATGGAATCTGATCTTCCAATCGAAAGATTACAAAATAGCATACAGTCTGTGAACTTTTTTATCAATTCTTCCATTCCTACATCACTGAGATCATAGCAGTCACTTAAAAGAATTATCGTAAATAACGATATTTCACTGTAGGAAGGTTTTCCTTTTATTCCTTGTATTTTTTGATATATTTTTCTTATTTCTTTATCCATTCCTTCCCATTGGATCAATGTGTATAATCTTTTAAAAAACTCACTCCTTCTGGTAGAATGTTCCATGTAAGTTCGCTAAAACTTATTTTCGCGGTGCTTTTGAGCATAGATCCTAATCTTTTTTTAGATCCTAGGCCAAATATACGAAATAATATATTGATTTACAAATATTTTAATTCATTTCTCTCATGCAACGTTCTCAGTTTATACTAATTTTGGAAAATCATTGTCTTCGAGCTTTTTCCGATGATTCATGCCAGTTGAAAAGCCAAACCGGGGATTTCGTCAAGACATTTTAGAAGATCTTTGTCTATATCAATTCGGTATTTTTTTGAAGGCAAATTTAACTGAATTTTATAATCTTTATCATAAAGCAAGGTGGTGAACTTTTTGTCTCCGGAATGCTTATTTACAGCCTTTTCCAAACGATCAACCATTTTTTCATCAAACTTACTTAAATCGATCTGCAGACTGAGGCTTTTGGTCAGGTTTTTCAATACATCTTGCAAAAGTTGCATGTGTAGGATCTGGATGCGCACTTCACCGTTGCGCCATCGGTCGACAAGAATCTTGAGGTGCAAAAAAGTATTGGGAGAGAGAAGATGCTCATATTTCAAATATTCTTCTCCGAAAAGGCGAAACTCTCGACTAGCTTGATAATCTTCCAAAAAAAATATTCCGTAACGTTTTCCGTTTTTGAAAGACATCTTATCCTCCGATCTACTTACGATCCCGCAAATGTTAAACTCTAGACCGATCAGGTTTTGTTCGTTTTGATTAAATCGATCCAAAGAAATATTGGTAAAATATTTGATCTCGTGGCGATAGTTATCCAAAGGATGTGAAGTTATATAAATACCTACTACTTCTTTTTCCTTGGATAGTTTGTATATGGTTGGCCAAAGATCACAGGAGGGTAAAGTAGGCTCCAAGAGTTTCGTCTCTACGGAATCTTCGAAAAGGGAGGTCTGCGCTTGTTTTTTGATCTCTTGACATTTGGCGCCGTAACGGATGATTTTTTCCAAGGTATTGACTCCATTTTCCTCATGGAGATATTGTGCGCGATGGATGGTTTCAAAACCATCAAAAGACCCTGACAAGACTAAACTTTCCAAAGTTTTTTTGTTCACTGTGCGCAAATCAACCCGCTTGACGAGGTCAAATATAGAAGTATACTGAGCATTTTTTTTACGCTCTCGGATAATACTTTCTACAGCGGCCTTTCCTACGCTTTTGATAGCGCCCATGCCGAATCGAATAGCTCCTTGATTATTTACGGTAAAAGTCTGGTCGCTTTCGTTGATATCAGGCCCCAAGACGAGAACTTCCATACGCCGACATTCCTGCATAAAAAAGGTCACATCTTTGATGTTTTGCATGTTATTGCTCAGTACGGCGGCCATATATTCGGCCGGATAATGTGCTTTTAGGTAAGCCGTCTGAAACGCTATATAAGCGTAACAGGTAGAGTGAGATTTATTGAAAGCGTACGAGGCGAAGGCTTCCCAATCTTGCCAGATTTTTTCCAACGTTTTCTCGGGATAACCTTTCTGCATGGCTCCTTCTAAAAATTGGTTTTTCATCTTGTCAAGCACGTTCTTTTGCTTTTTACCCATGGCCTTGCGCAATACATCGGCGTCACCTTTGCTGAATCCGGAAAGCTTTTCCGCCAATAACATAACTTGCTCTTGATAGACGGTAATGCCATAGGTGCTTTTTAAAAATTCCTCCATCACAGGCAAATCGTAAGTGATCTGCTCTTTGCCGTGTTTTCGGGCGATGAAATTAGGAATGTATTGCAGCGGTCCAGGTCGGTACAAGGCGTTCATCGCAATCAGATCGTCAAATTTGTCAGGTTTGAGCTGACGGAGATATTTCTGCATGCCTACGGATTCATATTGGAATACAGCCACGGTATCGCCCCTTTGAAATAGTTCGTACGTCTTGGGGTCATTCAACGGAAATTCGTTCGAATCTTTTACTTCAGCATGTCTTTTTCTAGCGAGTTTGATGGAATCCTTGATAATGGTTAGCGTCTTCAACCCGAGGAAATCCATCTTGAGAAGACCGGCTTTTTCGACCACACTGTTGTCAAATTGAGTGACCAACAATTCCGAATCTTTAGATACAGCAACTGGAATGTATTCCTTGATGTCTGAAGGGGTGATGATGATACCACAAGAGTGGATGCCCGTATTTCGAATGGATCCTTCGATGACTCGTGCTTGTTGGAGTACTTGCCCTTCTAAGCCTCCATTGTTTTCCGCGATATCTCTGATCTTTTTAACATTTTCCATCTCATCGCTGCTGAATTTTTCTTTTAAAGTGGAAACATCTGACGAAAGAATCCTTTTGAGCGAGGCGTTGGGCATCATCTTAGCGAGACGATCGGTTTCGGACAAAGACAGGTTAAGCACTCGAGCCGTATCACGGATGGCGGATTTGGCGGCCATGGTTCCGTAAGTTATAATCTGAGCCACTTGATCACTGCCGTATTTATTTACTACCCAATCGATAATCTGATCGCGACCGCGATCATCAAAGTCGATATCTATGTCCGGAAGCGAAACACGATCAGGGTTAAGAAAACGCTCGAAAAGAAGATTGTATTTGATCGGGTCTATATCGGTAATTCCCGTGCAATAGGCCACCACGGAACCGGCAACCGATCCCCTTCCGGGGCCTACCGAAACATCCATCTTTCGAGCTTGAGATGTGAAGTCTTGCACGATGAGAAAATAACCGGGATACCCTGTATTCTCGATGGTTTTCAATTCGAATTCTATGCGCTCTTTGATCACATCAGTGAGCTCTCCGTAACATTTTTTAGCCCCTTTATAAGTCAAATATCTCAAAAAGGCGTTTTCGCCGCGATTGCCTCCATCGGTTTCATCCATAGTATTTTTGAAAGATTCGGGGATTTGAAACTTGGGCAACAAAACCTCTTGTGAGAGTCCATAAGGTTCTATTTTAGAGACCAACTCTTCCAAATGTTCAAAGGCTTCGGGAAAGTCCGAAAAGAGCTCCTGCATTTGCTTAGAACTCTTGAAATAAAATTCTTGATTAGGTAATCCAAAACGGAAGCCTCTGCCCTTTCCGATCGGAGTAGCCTGCTTTTCTCCATCGCGGACGCAAAGCAAAATATCATGAGCATGGGCGTCCTTTTCATCGAGATAGAAGGTGTTGTTTTGGGCGATGTATTTCACGCCGTATTTCTTGGCAAACTTAAGCAGTATTTCATTAACATGTTCTTCTTCTTCAAGTCGATGACGGAGCAATTCGACGTAAAAGTCTTCTCCGAAACGTTCATGCCACCAGCGAAAGACTTCCTCAGCTGCCGCTTCTCCCTTGTTTAGTATGGTGTAAGGGATCTGGGCGTTCAGATCGCCGCTCAAGGCTATAAGATCTTTTTTGTAACGCTCGATCAGCTCGAGACCTACACGGGGAATTCCGGCATAATATCCTTCCAAGAAGCCATGAGAACAGAGCTTGGATAGATTGTGATAACCTTTCTTGTTCTTGGCCAATAGCAGCTGAGTGTAGCGCCTGTCAGGTTGAATTTTGGTAAATTTTTTCTGTAAATAATTTTTTGAAATGAATATTTCACAACCAATGATGCCTTTGATGGGCTTTTTGTCCGGATCGGTCGAATCTTCTTCTTTTATCTTGGCGTTAGCGGCCTCAATAGCTCTTATGAAGTAGAAAGCTCCCATCATATTTCCGTAATCCGTGATTCCTACAGCGGGCATGCCACACTCCACGGTGCGAGCGACTAAAGATTTAATGTCTGTCGTTGCGCAAAGGATGGAAAAAGCACTGTGGTTGTGTAAATGAACGAAATTGCCTCCAATAAGGCGCTTCTTTGATGCAGCGGCGGGAATTTTTTTTCGCTGCTCCTTTTTTTCCAAAGGTTCATCGCCCGGAAGGTTGAGCACGATAGGTCGTATGGGGTTAGGATTTTTTTCTCTGAAAGCCTTCAGCAGAGTAGCGTCTATCGAAAATTTATACCCTGAAATGACTCCCAAGCGGAGTAGCTCTAAAAAACAACGCGCGGTGGCCTCAACGTCGGAAGAAGCGTTGTGGGCAGCGGAAAAACTTTCTCCAAATAATTTTTGATGAAGCTCGGTAAGGTTAGGCCATTTGAATTTTCCTCCCAAACCTCCGAGCAAGGCGCAATAATCGGTAGACTCTTCTTTGGTATCGATAACCGTTTTTTGCAAAAGCGTCACATCTCGACCTTTCCTGACAAGTTCACAACCAAAGACCTTCATGTCAAATTCTAAATTGTGCCCGATGAGGAAACTGCCTTGCTCAAGGGCTCTTTCAAAGCGATCGAGGACAAAGTCGAGATCTTGGCCTTCGCGCTGTGCGCGTTCAGTGGTAATACCGTGCACCTTCACTGCATTGAAAGGTATATCAAAGCCTTCTGGTTTGATGATAAAACTCTCGGCCTCCATGAAATCTCCCGAAGCGTCATGGCTTTGCCAGGCAAGCTGTACTATTCGGGGCCAATTTTGCACATCAGTGATGGGGGCGTTATGATCTCTAGGAAGACCAGTGGTTTCGGTATCGAATATGATATACATAACAGCTCATTGATTTATTGCCCTAATATCAAGAAAAGGCTGTGATCAGGTGAATTGTCTAAATAACGGAAAAATTTTATTATTCTAATACCAATCTAAGGTATAAAAATTATGGTCTGAGACAATTGTTATACAAAAGGATGTGAGAACGTTGCATGAAAGAATAGGGTAATTTTTGTAAAACAATATGTTGTTTCGTCTATTTGGAGTAGAAAATAAAAATTGGTTTCTATACTTAGAAGCACCGAATAACTAAGCTTTAGTTAAGTATATATGGAATGTTCTACCAGAAGGAGTGAATTTTTCAAAAGGTTAAATAGATTGATAACTGGGAAGTTATGGAGAAAGAAATAAAAAAAATATATCAAAAAGATCAGAGAATAAAAACCAAACTTCCTATAATGGAATATTTTTACTAGATCATTGTATTAATTATGGATTAGGGTTTATTCACCCTCCTAGATGGCTTCGTTAGAGAACGATGTAGATTTAGTTTTTCACGTTGTGTTATAAAACTATTGATTATAAATTAATCATATATATTTTTATGAACAGAGTATAATAATACCAGGGGAACGATACAAATTATAAGACATGTCTCCATAAAATGCTAGGCATGCACATGAGCTAAACCTAACGATCCTTTCCTGATCCAAACTAATGCTCTATACTTTCAAAAATACGTTCTACTATCCATCGGGTTTTACTCACTAATTATGTTGAATAATATAGCTATTCTACTTAAGGGACGGTTCCTATAAGCTTTCTTCTGTATACGGTATTTTATGCCTCGACTATGAAAGTAAGAAACGTTGGTTGTCAATTGGTAACCTTTGTCTGCATATACTTCTTTGGGTTTATATCCTAGTTTGCTTATTAATGGCTTTAGCCCTCTACTATCATGCTCATTGGCGGATACGCTATGTACTGCTAATATCATTCCATTTTTACCCCTCCCATGTGCTTCTTGTGTTCGTAGTAGATTTTACCTGACTTCTTAAGTTATTTACCTTAAGTATTTACTCCTGATTGAGTCTCTTTTTTTACCCTTTCTTTTTTTTACTGATTTGTTTTTTTCCCTTTTCCTTCCAATTCGACACTACGTAGGTAGGATATCTCTTTTGAGCAAAGAGACTCACTGTAATACTGGCATATACTATCACTCTTGTTTTAACTATAGCCTGATGCTTTTCTAATTCCTTATTGATCTTTTTTAGTAAGCCTCATATGCATTTTTTGCTACTATTTCATTGAGAAATCTGCATAGAGTCGTATAATTTGGGATCTTATTTTTCCATCGGAAAAAACAAAAGTGCATGCATCTCAAGGATTTTTTCACCAATTCTTCTGTTTCTACATCACTGAGATCATACCAGTGACTCAAAAGCATCATCGTTAAATAACGATATTTCACTGTAAGCAGGTTTTCCTTTTATTCTCTGGCCTTTTTGATATATTTTTCTTATTTTTTTTTCTTCATTCCTTCCCAGTGGATTAAGGTATTTTAATTTTTTGAAAAAATCAATCTTTCTGATAGAACGTTCTATATTTAGTTCACTAAATATTATTTGTTCGGTACTTCTGAGCACAGAGCCAAATTTTTTATTTTCTACTCTAGATTATACGAAACAATATATTTCTTTACAAATATTTTACATTCTTTTCCTATGCAACGTTCTCATATTGATATTACAAATATTTTAAAAACTTTTTCTCATGCAGCATTCTTGATTCATCTTTTAATATCTGGGCTCTCTATTTTGAGTTTATTCCTGGCCATTTTTGCGGCTTGCACCATATTTTTAAGGGCTTGGGTGGTTTCAGTCCATCCACGGGTTTTAAGTCCGCAGTCGGGATTGACCCAAAGGTTTCGAGCCGGTAAATATTCCAAGGCGTATTCGATCAAATGAAGCATTTCTTTTACATCGGGCACTCTGGGGGAGTGAATGTCGTATACGCCGGGTCCTATTTCATTGGGGTATTTGAAATACGAAAAAGCTTCCAGCAATTTCATTTGAGAGCGAGAAGTTTCGATGGTTATTACGTCCGCATCCATATCAACAATGTGTTTCAGAATATGGTTGAATTCACTATAACACATATGGGTGTGGATTTGAGTGAGATCTTCCACGCCGCTAGAGGCTATTTTAAAAGCCTTCACGGCCCATTTTAAATAATAGTCCCAATTCTTTTTCTTCAGAGGAAGGCCCTCTCGGATGGCGGGTTCGTCAATTTGTATGATACGGATGCCTGCTTTTTCCAAAGCTTGTGCTTCATCACGGATGGCCCACGCGATTTGCTGAGTTGTTAGGGAGCGTGGTTGATCATCGCGTACGAAAGACCATTGCAAAATAGTTACAGGACCGGTGAGCATGCCCTTCATCGGTTTTTCGGTCTGAGATTGGGCAAAACGACTCCAACGTACTGTCATATTCTGTAGACGTTTAACATCACCATAGATGACGGGGGGTTTAACACAGCGGCTTCCGTAACTCTGCACCCAACCGTTTTGAGTAGAAAGAAAACCTTTGAGTTGCTCGCCGAAATATTCGACCATGTCGTTGCGTTCAAATTCACCGTGTACCAAGACGTCCAGGCCTATTTCTTCTTGACGGCGAATTGCCTCTATCGTGGCTTTCTCTATGGCTTTTTCATATTCTTTCGGAGTCCATTCACCCTTTTTGAACCGTGCTCTAAATTGTCGGATCTCTGTAGTTTGCGGAAAGGATCCGATAGTAGTGGTAGGGATTAGGGGGAGTTGAAATTGTTCTCGCTGAATCTTTTGACGTACTTCAAAGGGGCTTTGACGTCTAGCGTCTTGGGCCGTTACGGCCGCAACTCGTTGCTTGACCGTTTTGTTATGTATGAGTGTGGATTGACGGGCGTGTTCTTGAGATTGACGATTGAGCGACAACAAATGTTCATCACCTAGGATTATTCGATCCAATTCATCAATCTCTTGAAGTTTTTGGCGAGCAAAGGCCATACGGTCTTTGATATCCGGATGGATAGACGTTTCAAACGTCAGATCAAAAGGTATGTGCAAAAGTGAACAACTCGGGGCGATCATCAAACGATCTGTTCCTAAAGCGGCTTCAGCCGTACGAATCTGTTCTATGGATCGAGTGTAATCATTTTTCCAAATGTTTCTGCCGTCAATCACCCCGAGCGAAAGCATATATCCATTAGGAATATTATCGAGCGTTGCATCCAACTGCTCGGGGGCTCTTACCAAATCAATGTGTAAGGCTTGCACTGGAAGGCTTTTGGCCAACGTCATATTTTCATCCAACCCATCGAAATAGGTTGTCATTAAAATTTTCAAACCTTGTACGCGTTCGCTGATTTGTTGGTAGGCGTATTGAAATGCTTTTTTTTCCTTCTCGGTGAGATCTAAAACCAAAAAGGGTTCGTCAAGTTGTACCCATTCGGCACCTTGATTCTTCAAACGTTCGAGCAAATCGATATAGATCGGGGTCAACTTTTGAATCAAATCGATCCGGTGAAATCCTTCGCTTTTTTCTTTGCCGAGCAAGAGATAAGATATAGGGCCGATCAATACCGGCTTGGGGTATTTTCCGAGTATTTTTCGGGCTTGGTCAAATTCATCAAAAACCTTAGTTGAGGAAATATTAAATTTATGATTTGCCGTGAATTCCGGAACGATGTAGTGATAATTGGTATCAAACCATTTGGTCATCTCCATCGCGGTGATGTCCAGACCTTCTTTTTGATAACCTCTGGCCATAGCGAAATACAGGTCTATATCTGCTACCCGGGCTTCTGATAAAGGAGTATAACGTTCAGGAATGACACCGAGTAAAAATGACATGTCCAACACCTGATCATAAAAACTGAAATCATTGCAAGGAATCAGATTCAGACCTGCTTTTTTCTGTATTTTCCAGTGTTCTTCTCGAAGTTTTTCCGCTGCATTGAATAATTCTTCTCTTGTGATTTTTCCTGCCCAATATTCTTCAGAGGCTTTTTTAAGCTGACGTTGAGCCCCTATACGAGGATAACCAAGGTTGTGTTTTAACATATTTAAGGGGATTTAAAGGATTAAAATACAATATTTCAGTTACATCTGAGATTATTGAATAATAAAAAGCCATTTTAGAAATCAAAAAACGGCTTGCACTATTTTATGGATACGGTCAGGGTTGCCCATTGTGTAATAATGGATAACCTTTACACCGGAATCCTTTAGTTCTTTGGATTGATGTATAGCCCATTCGATACCGATTTGAGAAATAGCTTGATTATTATTGGCTTTCCGTATTTCTTGTTCCAGTTCGTTGGGAATTTCGACATGAAAATGGGTAGGTAAACTATTCAATTGAGATATGGTAGATATCGGTTTGATCCCAGGTATGATAGGTACATTGATATTCATTGCTTTGCAGCGATCGACAAATTTAAAATATCTTCTGTTGTCAAAAAACATTTGAGTGACGATATAGTTGGCGTCCGCCTTGACTTTTTCCTTCAAATGATATAGGTCCGTTTCCAGATTGGGGGCCTCGAAGTGCTTTTCGGGATAGCCTGCCACTCCGATACAAAAATCGGTGGCATAACCCTTTTCAAAAAATTCATCGAGGTATTTTCCTTGATTGAGATCGTTCACTTGCTTGACCAATTCCACGGCATAAGAATGGCCTCCCTTTTCAGGAATAAAAGTTTTTTCGGATGGAATCGAGTCTCCCCGGAGCGCCAAAATATTGTTTATACCAAAAAAATGCAAGTCAATCAAAGCGTCTTCCGTCATTTGTTTGTCAAAACCTCCGCAGAGTAAGTGAGGAACCGCGTCTACCTCGTACTTATTCATGATAGCCGCGCAAATTCCCAAAGTTCCTGGTCTTCTTGAGGTGGTGTTTTTCTGCAACAGCCCGTCTCCACGATCTATATAAACAAACTCTTCCCGATGGGAAGTTACATCGATGAAGGGTGGATTAAACTCCATTAGCGGATCCAAAGTATTAAAGATATTTTCGATACCCCTTCCTCTCAAAGGAGGCAAAATCTCAAAAGAAAAGAGCGTCTTTTTCGTTCGGGAAATATGTTCAGTAACTTTCATCAGTGTTCGGGAATTAAGGTAAGGTCATCATATCAAGGCTTTGTGCACTGGAAAATTTTAAACGAGTTCTTTCTTTTTGATTTTGACAAAGGGCTGTTCGAGGTCTTTTATCAGATCTGCCGCATGTTCTATTCCGAAAGAGAAACGAATAAGAGAACTTTGAATTCCGGTGGCTTGTCGTTTTTTTTCCGGTATGGATTTGTGTGTCATTGTTGCCAGGTGGAAGAGTAAACTCTTGGTACCTCCGAGGCTTTTTACAAGTTGGAAGTAGGTGGTTAGCCGTCACGAAGGCTTCTGCTGCTGCTTCTGTATCTTCTTTGAGAGAAAAGGAAACACCTCCTCCGAAGGCTTTTTGCTGTCCGGTCGCTACAGCATGATTCTTATGAGAAGTCAATCCGGGATAGTACACCTTATCTACTTCCTGATGTTTTGTGAGGAATTCCGTCACCTTAAAAGCATTGTAGGATTGTTTTTCCACACGTAAGTATAGCGTTTGGACTCCTCTTAGAGTGAGCCAAGAGTCAAAGGGAGCCAAAACACTTCTGGTAGCGTTTTGGATGTATTTGAGTCTTTCGGCCAATTCGGTATCATTCAATACAATTAGACTTGCCAACACATCCGAGTGTCCGGAAAGGTATTTCGTTGCGCTTTGGATAACAATGTCGGCACCTAAATCCAGAGGGTTTTGTAGAGCGGGAGAGGAGAAATTGTTGTCTACCACTAGCCATGTGTTATGAGCTTTGGCTATCTTGCTGATACTTGCGATGCATGAAATTTTCAGTGTAGGATTGGTCGGAGAATCTAACCATATTATTCTAGTTTTTTCGGAAACGTCTTGTGCTACATGCTCTTTTTTTGTGGTATCTACGAACTTTACTTGAATTCCAAAGCGATTGTATACTGTGGTGAGAGCGCGAAAAGTTCCTCCATAGATATCATTTACGGCGATTACTTCGTCTCCGGCCGATAGCAGTTTGAGTATAGCATTTATGGCTGACAAACCCGAGGCAAACGCTAAGGCTGATTGGCCGTTTTCCAAAGCGGCGGCAGCTTCTTCCAAAGGTCTTCTCGTAGGATTATTTGTGCGAGTGTAGTCGAATATTTTGTGGATGACCGGAGCCTCTTGCACATAGATAGAGGTCTGGTAGATCGGTGTAGAGATATCCTCTGTAAGGGGATCGTCCGATAGGTTGTGGATGACTTTTGTTTCTGCCTTCATGATAGGATTGTTTTCGGTTTTATTTCAATCTGAGTTTATCATGAAAGATTTCTGGGATGTCCAAAAAAATCCCCTCCGTTTAAACCGAAAGAAACCTTTGAAGTATAAAAATAATTTGACTGTGACTCATCTTTGGGCTTATATTTCCCTTTAACAGGGTTGGAAGCAGCACCTTCTTTTCTCAATGAGAGAAAGGGTTGCTAGGTTTCATTGGGCCAAATCCCTCAACCTTTCTTGATAAGCTGTTTATTGCAAATAACGAATAGTTTATTGTGACGCTAATATAAGAAATTTATTTTCATTGTTCATTTTTTATTTCGATAGGGCTATATGTATCGAGAACGTCGCATGAGATAAAGTTGTTAAAATATTTTTAAATCAATATATTGTTTAGTCTATTTGGAGTAGAAAATAAAAAATCCGGATATAGGCTCAGGATCACCGTAAAACTAAGCTTTAGTGAACTATATATAGAATGTTCTACCAGAAGGAGTGACCCTTTTAAAAGGTAGCCCCTTAATTCACTGGAAAAGGATGGAGAAAGAAATGAGAATATTGTTTTAATGCTGGATTACGTTTATCTAGCTATCCTAGATGCTCTTTGTTGGAGAAGACGTAGATTTAGTCTTTTACATTATAGTTTAAAACTATTGATTATAAATTAATTAATTATATCTATTTTTATAGATAGTGTATAATAATTCCAGGGATACGATACAAATTATGCGCCATATCTTCCATAAAATGCTGGGCAGGACATGAGCTAATCCTTTGTATGCTGCCTTGATTGATCCAAACCAACGATTTATACTGCCAAAAGTACGTTCTACTACCGATCGGTTTTTACTCGCTAATTTATTGAATAATATAGCTATCCTACTTTAAGGGCCGATTCCTATAGGGTTTCTTCTGTATAAGGTCTTTGATGCTTCGACTATGAAAGTAAGACACATTGGCTGGCTCTTGATAACCTTTGTTTGCATATACACTTCTCTGGGTTTATATCCTAGTTTGCTTATTAATGGCTTTATACCTCTACTATCATACTCATTGGCAGCTACACTATGTACGTCTAGTATTATTCCATTTTTATCCCCCCTATGTGCTTCTTGTATCCGTAGTAGAGTTTACCTGATTTCTTGAGCCATTTTTCTTAATTTTATACTCCTGATTGATTCTCTTTTTTTACCCTTTCTTTTCTTTGACTGATTTGCTTTTTGCTCTCTTCCTTCCAWNCCTCCACTMCRTNASGTAGTGGGCCCCTTTTGAGCAAGGGGACTCACTATAATAGTGGAATTTACTATCACTACTGTTTTAACTATAGCCTGATGCTTTTCTAATTTCTTATTGATCTTTTTCAGTAAGAGCTCATATGCCTTTTGGCTATTATTTCATTGCGAAATCCGCATAGAGTTGTATGATCTAGGATCTGATCTTCCAATAGAAACCCACAAAAGCGCATGCAACTCAAGGAGTCTTTCACTAATTCTTCTATTCCTACATYACTGAGATCATACCAGTTACTCAAAAGCATCATCGTAAATAACGATATTCCACTGTAAGCAGGTTAGCCTTTTATTCCCTGRCCTTTTTGATATATTTTTCTTATTTCTTTTTCYATACCTTCCYAGTGGATCAARGTGTTTAMSCTTTTTKAAAAACTCACTCYTTCTGGTAGAANGGTCYATATATAGYTCACTAAAGYTTATTTRTKWGGTGMTTCTGARCATAGATYCGAANCTTTTTTAGTTTCTAYTYCAAGTAGAMAAAACAATATWTTGATTTACAAAYATTTTAAAMWCCTTCTCMCATRCAASRTTCTNNTWMYSMRYCTAKKRKMTTNNGRMTAAWTRYAWTTAKYCWWWMKMCWAKAKGNKSRTAANGANANYSTTGYATGKGAGAAGGWKTTTAAAATRTTTGTAAATCAAWATATTGTTTTKTCTACTTGRARTAGAAACTAAAAAAGTTNCGRATCTATGYTCAGAAKCACCWMAYAAATAARCTTTAGTGARCTATATATRGACCNTTCTACCAGAARGAGTGAGTTTTTMAAAAAGSKTAAACACYTTGATCCACTRGGAAGGTATRGAAAAAGAAATAAGAAAAATATATCAAAAAGGYCAGGGAATAAAAGGCTAACCTGCTTACAGTGGAATATCGTTATTTACGATGATGCTTTTGAGTAACTGGTATGATCTCAGTAATGTAGGAATGGAAGAATTAGTGAAAGAATCCTTGAGTTGCATGCGTTTTTGTGGGGTTCGATTGGAAGATCAGATCCCAGATCATACGACTCTATGCAGATTTGGAAATGAAATAATAGCCAAAAGGCATATGAGCGCTTACTGAAAAAGATCAATAAGAAATTAGAAAAGCATCAGGCTATAGTTAAAACAGTAGTGATAGTAAATTCCACTATTATAGTGAGTCCCCTTGCTCAAAAGGGGCCCACTACCTACGTAGTGGAGGCTTGGAAGGAAGAGAGCAAAAAGCAAATCAGTCAAAGAAAAGAAAGGGTAAAAAAAGAGAATCAATCAGGAGTATAAAATTAAGAAAAATGGCTCAAGAAATCAGGTAAACTCTACTACGGATACAAGAAGCACATAGGGGGGRKRAAAATGGAATAATACTAGACGTACATAGTGTAGCTGCCAATGAGTATGATAGTAGAGGTTATAAAGCCATTAATAAGCAAACTAGGATATAAACCCAGAGAAGTATATGCAGACAAAGATTATCAAGTGCCAGCCAATGTGTCTTACTTTCATATTCGAGGCATCAAAGACTGTATAGAGAAAAAAAACTATAGGGAACTTTCCCTTAAGTAGGATAGCTATATTATTCAACATAATTAGTGAGTACCCCCCGATGGATAGTAGAACGTACTTTTAGAAGTATAAAGAGCTGGTTTATATCAGGAAAGGTAGCTTACAAAGGATTAGTTCATGTGCATGCCCAGCATCTTATGGAGGATATGGTTCATAATTTGTATCGTTCCCTTGGTATTATTATACGCTGTTCATAAAAAAAAGATAAAATTAATTAATTTATAATCAATAATGTTTTAAACATAATGTAAAAGACTAAACCTATATTTTTTCTAACGCTCCCCATCTAGGATGGGCTGAATAAATGTAATTAACCATTAACACAATGGTCTGACGTTGATTTAAAAATATTTTAATACCCTCTCTCATACAAGGTTCTTAAAACGATAAACCTTATCAGGACAAACAGCTATATCTAAAGGAATATCCATTGTGTTTCGATCTGAAATTTGACGTATAGGCCCAAATAGACTCAGGCCTATTTTCAATATTTTCGATCTGCAAATAGTAAAAAACCGGTCATAAAAACCCTTGCCGTACCCCACACGATATCCTTCATTATCAAAAGCTAGAAGAGGAACAAACACCACGTCAATCAAAAACGGATTCACCTGTACCTCCTCCAAAGGTTCGGGTATCCCATAAGTGTTCAACTGCAGTGGAGTATTTATTGTCAATAAACAAGCTTGCATGGAAAAATTGTAAAAATCACTCCGAGTAGTAACTACTTTCTTCCCCAATGCAAACAGACGTTTAACAATAGGGTAAGTATCAAGTTCATTAAACTTTCGGAGGGGTAAAAAAATATGATAACAACGTTTATCCCATATGGGAAGTCCCTCTAAAATAGACAAAACACGAAGACTCTCCTGAGAAATATTTTGTGACGAAAAAACTTTCCTACGGGCTATATAGACCTTGCGAAGCGTCTTTTTATCCATAATACTTTGCTTATATATTCTTCACGCTGATAATCTTGACGGGGCAGGACCGAGAGGCATGCTCACACTTTCCATAAGTACGATCGTCAGGAGTTTTCAAGGTAAAAAAACCTTTCTTTTCGGTGGCGTGCAGCAGGACGGATTTTCCGTCTTTTTTGGACATCCGAAAATGCTCAGGTGCCAATTCAAGACAATAATTGCATCCAATGCACTTGTTTCTTTGGAGAGTAACGATGAGCATTCAGGCGCTGACAAGTTTGTAGAGTTTATCCGAAGGCCGGACTCTAAAATCCAGAGGGATGGTACATATCTTCCCCTTAAGCGCAGTATCCGTCAGTTTGGCATCAACCATAAGAGAGGAAACCCTGATCTCCTTGACCCCTGTCCTGGGGCCAGTGATAAGAATCTTATCCCCAACTTTCAATTCGTACGCTTCAATCAAAAACTCCCCGATGGTCGCCTGAGGATAATAATGTCGGACCTTTCCAAGGTACACCTTTTTCTGTGTAGCTATCGAACCACTTACGGGAGACCATTCACCAAGCTTTTGTCCGAGATAATAACCACTCCAAAACCCGCGATTGTATACCGTTTTAAGTCGCTCATTCCAATCAGCGACCTTTTGTTGATCAAAAGCTCCGGAAGCAATAGCGTCGATGGCTTTGCGATAGCAAGCGGTAGTCATGGCGACATATTCAGGAGATCGCCCCCTACCCTCGACCTTAAGCACCTTTACTCCGGAAGCTACGATCTGATCCAAAAAAGAAATCGTAGAGAGGTCTTTGGCTGACATCATGTATTCATTGTCAAGCTCGATCTCAAAACCGCTCTCTTGGTCAATTACAGTATATTTTTTGCGACAATTTTGTTTACAGGCCCCGCGATTGGCCGAGGAATTATGGGAATGTAGGCTGAGATAACACTTGCCCGATACGGCCATACAAAGCGCGCCATGTCCGAAAATTTCAATTTCTATCAAACGTCCAGAAGGGCCTTTTATCTCCTCTTTTTCGATCTGGCGAATGATTTTCTCCACTTGACTCAGGCTAAGCTCACGGCTCAAAACCATCGTATCGGCAAAAAGAGAATAAAATTTGACGGTCTCTATGTTGCTTACATTCAATTGGGTAGAAATATGAACCTCCATCCCGATTTGACGGGCATAATGAATTACGGCTTGATCCATAGCTATCAAAGCGTCCACTCCGGCTTGTTGCGCTCGATTGGCAAGCGTTTTTATTACTGAAAGATCATGATCATATATGATAGTATTGATAGCAATGTAGCTACGAACTCCCTTAGCACGGCAGCGACGCACAATCTCAGGCAAGTCTTCCATTTTGAAATTGATCGAAGAGCGAGCACGCATATTAAGCTGATCTATACCAAAATACAATGAATCAGCGCCATGATCGATCGCCGCTTGCAAACATTCAAAATCTCCGGCTGGGACCATGAGTTCTATTTTTCCATCTCGAGTCATGACGATAAAATTCGAACAAAATTACACAATGAGATCATTTTTTTAAGGTGAATTACGTTTAGTCAGCCATTCTAAATGGATTCGTTGGAGAAAATGAAAATTTAGTCTTTCATATCGTGCTGAAAAATTATTAATTATAAATTAATTAATCATATCTATTTTTATAAACAGCGCATACCCCATCCAGGGGAACGATACAAATTACGCCCCCTAGTATCTATAAGATGTTGGACATGCACACGAGCTAATTTTTTGTAACGAGCCTTTCCTGATCCAAACCAACCCTTTATACTACAAAAAGTACGTTCTCTTATCCATTGAGGTTTACTCACTAATTATTTTGAATAATAATAGCTATCCCTACTTAAGGGACGGTTCCTATAGGCTTTTTTCTGTATAAGATCTTTAATGCCTCGACTATGAAAGTAAGACACGTTGTCTGGTACTTGGTAACTTTTGTCTGCATATACTTCTTTGGGTTATATCTTAGTTTGTTTATTAATTTCTTTACCCCTCTACTATCATGTTCATTGGCTGCTAGGCTATGTATAGCTAGTATCATTCTATTTTTATACATCCCTATGTGCTTCTTGTTATTCGTAGTAGAGTTTACCTGATGTCTTGAGCCATTTTTCTTGAGTGTTTACTCCTGATTGGTTTTCTTTTTTTTACCCTTGCTTTTCTTTGACTGATTTTCTTTTTCCTCTTTTCCTTCCGATCCTATACTACGTAGATAGGGCTCCCTT
Organism: Flavobacteriales bacterium Tduv; assembly: GCA_047528255.1. Lineage (GTDB taxonomy): Bacteria > Bacteroidota > Bacteroidia > Flavobacteriales > Blattabacteriaceae. Next base: position 1,034,538 of record CP180024.1, read on the forward strand.
GGGATAAAAGTGAATTACTGTAATACTGGCATCTACTATCACTCCTGTTTTAACTATTTCCTGATTATTTTCTAATTCTTTATTGATCTTTTTCAGTAAGAGATCATATGCCTTTTGGCTACTATTTCATTGCGAACTTTACATAGAGTCGTATGATCTGGGATCTGATCTTCCAATCGAAAACAACAAAGGCGCATGCAACTCAAGGATTCATTCACCAATTCTTCCGTTCCTACATCACTGTAGATCACACTATTGACTCAAAATCATTATCTTAAATAACGATATTCCACTGTAAGCAGTTTTGCCTTTTATTCCATGGCCTTTTTGATATATTTTTCTTATTTTTTATCCATTCCATCTCACTAGATCAATGTTTTTAACCTTTTGAAAAACTCACTTCTTCTGCTAGAACGTTCCATATATAGTTCACTAAGGCTTATTTGTTCGGTGCTTCTGAGCATAGAGTCGAATTTTTTATTTTCTACTCCAAATATACTAAACAATATATTGATTTACAAATATTTTAACCTTATTATTCCATGTAACGTTCTCGAAAAATATATCAAAAAGTCCAGGGAATAAAAGCCAAACTACTTACAGTGGAATATTGTTATTTAAGATGATGATTTTGAGTAACAGGTATGATCTCAGTGATGTATAAACGGAAGAATTGGTAAAAAATTGTATAGGCTGCATGCTCTTTTATGCTTTTCGATTGAAAGATCAGAGCCCAGATCATACAACTCTATGCAGATCATCGCAATGAAATAGTAGTCAAAAAACATATGAGCGCTTACTGAAAAAGATCAATATGAATTAGAGAAGCATCAGGTGATAGTTAAAATAGGAGTAATAAGTAAATACCAGTATTATAGTTAATCCTCTTGTTTCCAAGGGAGCTCCTAACAGGTAGTAGTAGGATCGGAAGGAAGAGGAGCAAAAGCAAATCAGTAAAAGAAAAGCAAGGAAAAAAAAGAGTATCAATCAGGAGTAGACACTCAAGGAAAATGGCTCAAGAAATCAGGTAAACTTTACTACGGATACAAGAAACATATATGGGGAAGGGATAAAAACAGAATGATACTAGCAGTACATAGCATCTAATGAGAATGATAGTAGAGGGCTAAATCCATTAATAAGCAAACTAGGATATAAACCCAGAGAAGTGTATAGGCAGATAAAGGTTACCAAGTTCCAGCCAACGTGTCTTACTTTCATAGTTGAGGCATCAAAGACCTTATACAGAAGAAAGCCTATAGGACCTTCCATTAAGTAGGGAGGCTATATTATTCAAAAAATTAGTGAGTAAAAGCAGATGGCTAGTAGAACTTACTTTTGGCAGTATAAATCGTTGGGTTGGATCAGGAAAGGCTCGTTACAAAGGATTAGCTCGTGTGCATGACTAGTATATTATGGAGGTTATGGAGCATAATTTGCGTCGTGCTCCTGGCATTATTATACGCTATTCATAAAAATAGATATAATTAATTAATTTATAATTAATAGTATTTCGAATAAAATGTAAAATAAATCCACATCGTTCTCCAACGAATCCCATCTAAGAGATTGAATAAATGTAATCCACCATTAATATAATGGTCTAACCTCTGTCTTTCATAGAAAAACAAGTACCTTTATCCTCCTATTAAATGACTGAGTAATGGACATTCTGATCAAAGCGACTCAACTGATATTAAGCCTCTCTATATTTGTCCTCTTACATGAATTGGGGCACTTCATTCCCGCCAAATTGTTTAAGACTCGTGTTGAACGGTTTTTCCTATTTTTTGATCCATGGTTTGCCCTATTCAAAAAGAAAATAGGAGGAACACTCTACGGAATCGGGTGGCTTCCATTGGGAGGGTACGTGAAAATTTCTGGAATGATCGACGAAAATTTTGACAAATCCTATAAAAATCGTCCGTCTCAACCTTGGGAATTCCGTTCAAAACCCGCTTGGCAACGCTTGATTATTATGTTGGGGGGTATTATCGTAAATACTCTACTAGCCATTGTAATATTTTCCGGACTATTCTTCCATTATGGAGAAACTTATTTACCTACAAAAAACATGAAATACGGTATCGCCGTTGACATCGTAGGACGTCAATTGGGACTTGAAAACGGTGATTCTATACAATACGTAGACGGAAAATACATCGAGAATTTTAGAGACCTACCTACAGCTATCCTATTAGGAAAAGAGATAACCTTAGATCGCATGGGAAAAACGATCACCCTCCCATTGGATGACAAAAAAAAAAGCATACTCTTTGATCGAAAAGAATTGGGGCTTTTTATCAGTCCTCGCGTACCGACCATAGTAAAAAATGTGGTGAAAAACTCTGGAGCGGATAAAGCCGGACTGAAAGTTGAAGACGAAATCCTAGCGATCAACTCAGAGCCTGTTTTCTTCACCGATCAAATACACGAAATCCTGTCTCAAAAAAAAGAAAACACTGTAATATTGTCCATCAACCGAGGAGGCGAACTCTTCGAAAAAACAGCCCACATGGATAAACATGGTAAACTGGGCATAGACCTCTCGAACTTGAGAGATATGAGGAGTATATTTAAAATGGAGAAAAAACATTACAGCCTCGCGGAAAGTATACCGGCTGGAGCAACAAAAACTTGGAAATCTCTCATGATACAAGTGGACTTCTTTAAACAAATCTTTAACACGGATACCAAGGCTTATAAACAAGTGGGTAGCATTTTTTCCATGGCTAAAGTCTTCTCTCCTCAATGGAATTGGGAGCTTTTCTGGGGATTTACAGCTAATTTATCAGTCTGGTTAGCCTTTCTGAATTTGTTACCTATACCATCTCTTGATGGAGGATATGTGCTCTTTACCGTAGTAGAAATGATTACCGGAAAGAAAATCGGTGAAAAATTTCTAGAGAAAGCCATCACTGTCGGATTTATATTCATAGCACTCCTTATGATCGTCGTTTTGAGTTGGGACACCTTCAAAAACTTTATAAACTAAGAGAAATTTCTCAAAACAAGAACATTGTTTTAAAGTTGATTACGTTCATTCAAATTCTTAGATAGGCTTCGTTGGAGACGATGGCTATTTATTTTTTACACATTGTATTCGAAAGCTATTGATTATATATTAATTAATTATATTTATTTTTATGAACATCTCATAATAATGCCAGGGGCATGATACAAATTGAGAACGTTGCATGAAAGAAGGATACTAAAATATTTGTAAATCAATATATTGTTTCGTCTATTTGGAGTAGAAAATAAAAAATTCAGGTCTATGCTTAGAAACATCGCACAAATAAGCTTTAGTGAACTATATATGGAACGAGACCATTGTCTTAATGGTGGATTACATTTATACAGGCTCCTAGATGGGCTTCGTTAGAGAAAATGTAGATTTAGTCTTTCACATTGTATTCGAAATACTGATGATTATAAATTAATTAATTATATCTATTTTTATGGACAGCGCATAATAATTCCAGGAGCACAATACAAATTATGCGCCATAGCCTCCATAAGATGCTGGGGATGCACACGAGCTAATACCGTTGTAACGAGCCTTTCCTGATCTAAACCAACGCTTTATACTGTCAAAAGTACGTTCTACTCCTCATCGGGTTTTACTTATTAATTATGTTGAATAGTATAGCGATACTACTTAAGGGACGGTTCCTACAGTATTTTTTCTGTATACGGTCTTTGATTCCTCTACTATGAAAGTAAGACACGTTGGCTGGAACTTGGCAATCTTTGTCTATATATATACTTCTCTGGGTTTATATCCTAGTTTGGTTATTAATGCCTTTATACCTCTACTACTATCATGCTTATTAGCTGCTATGCTATGTACTGCTAGTCTCATTCCATTTTTATCCCCCCCCCTATGTGCTTCTTATATCCGTAGTAGAGCTTACCTGATTTCTTGAGCCATTTTCCTTGAGTGTCTACTCTTGATTGAGTCTCTTTTTTCCCCTTGCTTTTTTGACTGACTTGCTTTTGGACCTCTTCCTTTCGATCCTACGCTACGTAGGTAGGAGCACCCTTTGGAGCAAGGGTACTCACTGTAATACTGCATTTACTATCACTCCTATTTTAACGATCCCTGATGTTTTTCTAATGCCTTATTGATCTTTTTCAGTAAACCTTATATTCCTTTTTAGATACTATTTCATTGCGAAATCTGCATAGAATCGTATAATCCGGTATCTAATCTTTCAATCAAAAATCACAAAACCACATGAAGATTAAGGTTTTTTTCATCAATTCTTCCGTTTCTACATCACTTAGATCATACCAGTACCTCAAAAGAATCATCTTAAATAACGATATTCCACTGTAAGCAGGTTGGCCTTTTATTCCCTGTCCTTTTTGATATATTTTTCTTATTTCTTCTTTATCCCTTCCCAGTGGGTTAAGGTGTTTAAACTTTTGAAAAACTCACTTCTTCTGGTAGAACGTTCCATATATAGTTCACTAAAGCTTATTTGTGCGGTTCTTCTGAGCATAGAACTGAATTTTTTTATTTTCTATTTCAAGTAGACGAAACAATATATTGATTTATAAATATTTTAGCACCCTTCTCTCATGCAAAATTCTCATTTTATACACGGTACCTCTCACCAGCTTGGGTTAAACATTCATTATTACGGTATTCTCTCGGATACTTTTCAAGCCGGTATGGTATTCTATCGTAGAACTGGGTATTTTACATCCCCGAAGAAAAGTCAGGCCTCAGAATCGAGGAAAACTATCTCATTCAAAAGAACGGATCGAGGCTTAATCTGATAAAAAATATCTCTCTCCTGTTCGAGGAAATCAAACCTTGATGCTCTCATGGAAAGGCTTTTAATCCATCACCCGATCGTTTAAACCATTACAAAAACGCTCCAGGCGTCGCAAGCTTTCTTTTTGGCCGATCGTTTCCATGATGAAAAAGATATCAGCCCCATGTAATCTTCCGACGAGAGACAAGCGCAAAGGCTGCATGACTTGTCCGAAATCAAGCTTCCTATATTCAATAAAAGTTTGAAGCATTACTCGAAGTGGATCAGCCATAAAGTCTGTTTCGGCATGCAAGAGATCTTTCACTTTATCCATAAGGATAACCGTTTCCGCGCATCTGACTTTTTTCATTGCTTCTTCTTCATAAGAATCAGGAGGAACGAAGAAATAGGAAGCTTGGTCCCAAATTTCATAAACGAAATGCACCCGCTCTCTGATGATTTCCACTACTTTTCGGATGTAATCATAGGAAGAATGGATCTGACGTCGTTCCAACTCTTGGCGGAAGAGTGAAGATATCTCTTCCAACGGTTTGCACTGCAGATATTGTTGATTGAACCACTGCGCCTTTTCTTTACTGAAACGGGATCCAGACTTGTTGACTTTTTCAAAGGAAAATTTTTCAGCCAACTCCTCCAATGAAAAGATCTCTTGTTCTCCTCCTGGATTCCATCCCAAGAGGGCGAGCATGTTGATGAAAGCTTCGGGGAAATAACCTGATTCGCGATAACCTGCGCTGACGGATCCGCTTTGAGGATCTTCCCATTCTAAGGGAAAAACAGGAAAATCGAGTCTATCCCCATCACGCTTGCTGAGCTTTCCTTTTCCTTCAGGTTTCAATATCAAAGGAAGATGAGCAAACTTCGGCGCTTCCCAATTGAAAGCGCGATACAATAACAGATGCAAAGGCATAGATGGCAACCATTCTTCGCCACGAATTACATGAGATATTTGCATCAAATGATCATCAATGATGTTGGCTAAATGATATATGAGCATACCGTCAGACTTGACTAAGACCTTATCGTCCAGGGTATGGGTATCTATCGCTATTTTTCCTCGAATGATGTCATTCATTTCGAGCGTCTGTCCTTCAGGTACTTTAAATCGAACGACATGGGGTTCTCCACGCTCCAAACGATCACTAACTTCCTTGAAGGAGAGATTTAAAGCATTGTCCAACCGTTCACGAGTACGAGCATTATACGTAAAAACTTGTCCTTTCGCCTGAGCTCTAACCCTTAATCTATCAAGGGATTCGATCGTATCAAAAGCGTAATAGGTATGACCGGAATTCAAAAGCTGCTTGACATACGGGCCATATATTTCACTACGTTCAGACTGACGGTAAGGCCCTGAATCTCCTCCATAACCCGGTCCTTCATCCGGATTTAGGCCACACCATCGGAGGGCTTTGATTATATAATCTTCCGCACCGGAAATGAAACGCTCCCGATCGGTATCTTCTATTCGTAATAAAAAATCTCCTTGATGCTTTCTCGCAAAGAGGTAATTGTACAAGGCCGTTCGAACACCTCCCAAATGTAGTGGGCCTGTAGGACTAGGTGCAAAGCGAACTCTTACTTTTTTCATGACTAGCTTTTATCCCCTGCGGGAATAGAGTTAAACAACGAATTCGATGAAGTCCGAACGGACAGACTCTATTAAAAATTTTCTTTATAGAGTTTACTTAAAGGTCGAGAATGTTGCATGAGAGAATGGGATTAAATATTTGTAAATCAATATATTGTTTCGTATACTTGGAGTGAGACCATTCTGTTAATGGTCGATTACGTTTATTAAACATCTTAAATGGCTTCGTTAGGGAAGATGTAGCTTTAATTTTTTATATTGTATTCGAAATATTATTGACTATAGGTTAATTAAATATATATATATATTACGAATAGCTCATAATAAAATCAGGAGAACGATACAAATTATGTGCCATAGTATCCATAATATGCTAGGTATGCACACGAGCTAATCCTTTGTGACGAGTCTTTCCTGATCTAAACCAACTCTTTATACGGCAAAAAGTCCGTCTATTATCTATTAGGTTTACTCACTATATTATTGAATAATATAGCTATACCTATATAAGGGTATGTTTCCTATAGGGCTTTCTTTTGTATACGGTCTTTGATGCCTCGACTATGAACGTAAGATACGTTGGCTGGAACTTAGTAACCTTTGTCTGCATATACTTTTTTGGTTTATATCCTAGTTTACTTATTAATGGCTTTAGCCTCTACTATCATGCTCATTGGTTACTACGCTATGTACGGCTAGTATCATTCCATGATAATGTTGCATGAGAGAAGGATATTAAATATTTGTAAATCAACACATTGTTTCGTATATTTTGGAGTAGAAAAAAATTCGGATCTATTCTCAGAAGCACCACTAAATAAGCTTTAGTGAACTATATATGGAACGAGACCCTTGTTTTAATGGTGAATTACGTTTATCTAGCCTCCTAAATGAGTTTCGTTAGAGAAAATGTAGATTTAGTCTTTCACATTGTATTTGAAATACTGTTGATTATAAATTAATTAATTATATCTATTTTTATGGACAGCGCATAATAATTTCAGGAACACGATATAAATTATGCCCATAGCTTCCATAAGAGGCTGGGCATGCACACGAGCTAATCCTTTGTAACGATCCTTTCCTTATCCAAACCAACGCTTTATACTGCTAAAAGTACGTTCTACTACCCATCGGTTTTTACTCACTAATTTGTTGAATAATATAGCTATACCTATTTAAGGAACGGTGCCTATAGCCTTTCTTCTGTATAAGGTCTTTGATGCCTCGACTATGAAAGTAAGATACGTTGGCTAGCACTTGATAACCTTTTTCTGCATATACTTCTCTGGTTTTATATCCTAGTTTGCTTATTAATGGCTTTAGCCCTCTACTATCATGCTCATTGGTTGCTATGCTATGTACAGCTAGTATCATTCCATTTTTATCCATCCCTATGTTCTTCTTGTATCCGTAGTAGAGTTTACCTGATTTCTTGAGCCATTTTCCTTGAGTGTCTACTCCTGATTGAGTTTCTTTTTTTACCCTTTCTTTTCTTTGAGTGATTTGCTTTTTCCCCTCTTTCTTCCGATCCTTGACTACGTAGATAGGAGCTACCTTGGTATCAATGGGACTCACTGTAATACTGGCATCTACTATCACTCCTGTTTTAATTATAGCCTGATGCTTTTCTAATTCCTTATTGATCTTTTTAAGTAAGCTCTCATATGCCTTTTTGGCTATTATTTCATTTCTAAATCTGAATAGAGTCGTATGATCTGGGATCTGATTTTCCAATCGAAAACCACAAAAACGCATGCAACTCAAGAATTCTTTCACCAATTCCTCCGTTCCTATATTACTGAGATCATACCAGTGCCTCAAAAGCATCATTTTAAATAATGATATTCCACTGTAAGCAGGTTGGCCTTTTATTCCCTGTATTTTTTGATATATTTTTTTATTTCTTTTTCTATCCTTTCCCAGTGGATCAAAGTTTTTAACCTTTTGAAAAACTCACTCTTTCTGGTAGAACGTTCCATATATAATTCACTAAAGCTTATTTTTGAGGTGCTTTTGAGCATAGAACCGATTTTTTATTTTATACACCAAATATACGAAACAATATATTGATTTACAAATATTTTAAAAACCTTCTCCCATGCAACGTTCTTGGAACGTTTTACCAGAAGGAATTATTTTTTTTAAAAGGTTAAAAACCTTGATCCACTGGAAAGGGATGGAAAAAGAAATAAGAAAAATATATCAAAAAGGCCAGGGAATAAAAAGCCAACCTGCTTACAGTGAAATATCGTTATTTACGATGATGCTCTTGAGGCCCTGGTATGATCTCAGTGATGTAGAAACGGAAGAATTGGTGAAAGAATCCTTGAGCTGCATACGTTTTTATAGTTTTCGATTGGAAGATCAGATTCCAGATCATACTATTCTATGCAGATTTCGCAATGAAATAGTAGCCGAAAAGGTATATCAGATCTTAATGAAAAAGATCAATAAGGAATTAGAAAAGACCAGGAGATAGTTAAAACAGGAGTGATAGTAGAATACCAGTATTACAGTGAGTCCATTTGATCCCAAGGGAGATCTACCTACGTACTGTAGGATCGGAAGGAAGAGTGGCAAAAGCAAATAAGTCAAAAAAAATAAAGGGTAAAAAAGAGACTCAATGAAGATTAGACACTCAAGGAAAATTGATCAAGAAATCAAGTAAACTTTACTACGAATATAAGAATCACATAGGGGGGGGATAAAAATGGAATGACTTGTTATGAGCTGTTCATAAACATAGATATAATTAGTTGTTTTATAATCAATAATATTTTGAATACAATGTGAAAGACTAAGTTACATTTTATCTAACGAACCCATCTAAGAGACTCAATAAACGTAATCCACCATTAACACAATGATTTAATATTGATTTATAAATATTTTACACACCTTTTCTCATGCAACGTTCTGTTTTTATATATCCAACTCATTAAAGTAATATTTATCAGTTTTTTTTAATAAAATTTACCAATTTTCCACCCAACCAAGAGAAGGGGAAGAACACGCAAAAGGTGCTCGCCTCAAGCCAGAACGGAAGAGTGTACGAGAAAACGTGTAGCCCCGAAAGGATAAATAAAATCAGACCTATCAATAGCGAGTAAGCCTGCTTGGCCGTAGGAACGAAGAGTGCCGTAGATAAACCTCCTAACATTGCACCGATCCCGTAAGAGACAAGTACGGAAATAAAGAACTCCAAGGGAGCGAAGTTGCTAACTTCTTGCCATTCTTGAAAAGGAGTAGACCGAATCTCGGTAAACCATTCTTTGGCAATACCTATGCCTCCCAATATTACGGTTATTCCTACGATCATTCCCAATGAAACAGCCAATGCGTTTCTTAACATGAAACTATTGTTTTAAGGTCGATTACATTTATTCAACGTCCTAGATGGACTTCGTTGGAGAACGATAGAAATTTAACTTTTTCATATCGTATTCGATATACTATTGATCATAAAATAATTAATAATGTTTATTTTTATGACAGCACATAATTATTCTACGGGAACAATACAAATTAAGCTTCATAACCTCCATAAGGTACTGGGCATGCAGACGAGCTAATCCTTTATAACGAGCCTTTCCTGATCCAAACTAACGCTCTATACCACCAAAAGTACCTTCTTTACTACCCATCGGGTTTTACTCACTAGTTTGTTGAATAATATAGCTATTCTAGCTAAGGGACAGTTACTATAAGTTTTCTTCTGTATACAGCCTTTGATGCTTCGACTATCAAAGTAAGAGACGTTAGCTGCTCTTGCTAACCTTTATCTGAATATACTTTTTTGGTTTTATTCCCTATTTTGCTTATTAATGGCTTTAGTCCTCTACTATCATGCTTATTGGCTGCTACGATATCTAACTACTAGTCTCATTCCATTTTCAGCCCCCTATGTGCTTCTTGTATCCGTAGTAGAGCTTCTCATTTATTGAACCATTTACCTTGAGTATCTACTCCTTATTGATATTTTTTTTATCCTTACTTTTGTTTGATTGTTTTACTTTTTGCCCTATTTCTTCCGATACGATACTACGTAGTGTAGGAGGTTCTTTTAGAGCAAAGGGACTCACTGTAATACTGGAATCTACTATGATACCTGTAACTATATCCTGATGCTTTTCTATTCTTTATTAAGCTTTTTCAGTAAACGCTCATATGCCTTTTTGGCTACTATTTCATTGCAAAATTTGCATAGAGTCATATGATCTGGGATTTGATCTTCTAATCGAAAAAAACAAAAGAGTATGCAGCTCAGGGATTCTTTCACCAATTTTTCCATTTCTACATCACTGAGATCATACTAGTTAATCAAAAGCATTCTTTTAACAACGATATTCCACCGCAGGTGGTGGACTTTTATTCCTTAATCATTTTGATACATTTTTTTATTTATTTCTCCATCCCTTCCCAGTCGATCAAGTGTTCAAACTTTTGAAAAACTAACTTCTTCTGATAGAAGGTTCCACATATAACTCACTAAAACTTATTTAAACGATGCTTCTGAGAATAGATCTAAATATTTTTTTTATTTTCTACTTCAAATATACGAAATGAGACCATTGTTTTAATGGTGGATTACGTTTATTCAACCTCCTAGATCGGCTTCGTTAGAGAAAATGTAGATTTAGTATTTTACATTATATTCGAAATAATATTGATTATAAATTAATTATATCTTCTTTATAAAGATTGCATAATAATTCCAGGAGAACGATACAAATTATACGCCATAACCTCCTAAAATTCTGGACATGCACACGAGCTAATCCTTTGTAACGCCCCTTTCCTGTCTAAACCAATACTTTATACTGCTAAAAGGCCGTTCTATTACCCATCGGGTTTTACTTACTAATTATTTTGAATAATATAGCTATCCATTCTTAATGGACGCTCCTATAGACTTTCTTCTGTATACGATATTTGATGCCTCGACTATGAAAATAGAGACACATTGGCTGGACCTTGATAACCTTTTTCCACATATACTTCTCTGGGGCTAGGGGCTATAAACCTAGTTTGCTTATTAAGGCCTTTAGCTCTCTATTATCATTCTCATTGGTTGTTACGCTATGTACTCTTAGTATATTCCATTTTTATCCAACCCTATGTGCTTCGAGAATTTTTCATGGGAGAAAGAGATTAAAATATTTGTAAATCAATATATTATTTCGTATATTTGGAGTGTAAATATAAAAAAAATTCGGCTCTATACTCAGAAGAACCGCACAAATAAGATTTAGTGAACTAAATATAGAATGTTTATCAGAAGGAGTGAGTTTTTCAAAAAGTTAACAACTTTGATCGACTGAGAAGAGATGGAGAAAGAAATAAAAAAAATATATCAAAAAAGCTAGGGAATAAAAGGACAACCTTTTTACAGTAGAATATTGTTATTTACGATGATGCTTTTGAGTAACTGGTATGATATCAGTGATGTAGCAAGGGAAGAATTGGTGAAAAAAAATACTTAAGCTGCATGCGCTTTTGTTATTTTCAATTGAAAGATCAGATCCCAGATCATACGAAATTATGCAGATTTCGTAATGAAATAGTAGCCAAAAAGGTATACGAGTGCTTACTGAAAAAGATCAATAAGGGTTTATAAAAGCATCTGGCTATACTTAAAACAGGATGATAGTAGATGACAGTATTACAATGAATCCCTTGCTCTCAAGGAGCTCCTACCTAGGTAGTTGAGGATCGGAAGGAAGAGGGCAAAAGCAAATCACTCAAAAAAAAGCAAGAACAAAAAAAAGAGATTCAATCAGGCGTAGATATTAAAGGAGAATGGCTCAAGAAATCAGGTGAACTCTACTATAAATACAAGAAGCACATAGAGGGGGATAAAAATGGAATGATACTAGTAGTACGTAGCGTAGCAGACAATGAGCATGATAGTAGAGGGCTAAAGGCATGAGACCATTGTGTTAATGTTGGATTACGTTTATTTAGCCTCCTAGATGGCTTCGTTAGAGAAAACGAATATTTAGTCTTTCACATTGTATTCGAAAAATATTGATTATAAATTAATTAATTATATTTATTTTTATGGACAGGGCATAATAATTCTAGGGGAATGATATAAATTATGAGCCATAGCTTCCATAAGACGCTAGGCATGCACACGAGCTAGTCCTTTGTAACGAGCCTTTCCTAATCCAAACCAACGCTTTATACTTTCAAAAGTAAGCTCTACTACCTATCGGGTTTTACTCACTAATTATGTTGAATAATATAGCTATCCTACTTAAGGGAGGGGCCTATAGGTTTTCTTCTGTATACGGTCTTTGATGCCTCTACTATGAAAATAAGACACGTTAGCTGTCACTTGCTAACCTTTATCTGCATATATTTCTCTTGGTTTATATCCTAGTTTGCTTATTAATAGGTTTAGCCCTCTACTATCACGCTGATTGGCTTCTACCCTATATACAGCTAGTATCATTCTATTTTTATCCAGCCCTATGTGCTTCTTGTATGCTTAATAGAGTTTATCTAATTTTTTGAGCCATTTTCCTTGAGTGTCTACTCCTGATTGAGTCCTTTTTTTACCCTTGTTTTTCTTTGACTAATTTGCGTTTTCCCTTCTTCCTTCCTATCCTTCACTACGTGGGTAGGAACTCCATTGGGAGCAGTGGGAATCACTGTAATACTGGCATTCACTATAACGCCTGTTTTAACTATAGCCTGATGCTTTTCTAATTTTTTATTGATCTTTTTCAGTAAGCGCTCATATGCCTTTTTGGCTACTATTTCATTGCTAAATCTGCATAGAGTCGTATAATCTGGGATCTTTTCTTCCAATAGAAAACCAAAAAAGCGCATGAAACTCAAGGATTCTTTCACCAATTCTTCTGTTCCTACATTACTTATATCATACCAGTGACACAAAAGCATCATCTTAAATAACGATACTCCACTGTAAACAGGTGGCCTTTTATTCCCTGGCCTTTTTGATATATTTTTCTTATTTCTTTTTCTATCCCTTCCGAGTGGCTCAAGGTGTTTAACCTTTTGAAAAACTCACTCCTTCTGCTAGAACGTTCCATATATAGTTCACTAAAGCTTATTTGTGCGGTGCTTCTGAGCATAGAGCCGAATTTTTTTATTTTATATTCCAATATATACGAAACAATATATTGATTTACAAATATTTTAAACTCCTTATTCCATGCATCGTTCTCAGAATTAATAAGTAAACTAGGATATAAATTCAGAGAAGTATATACAAAAAAAGGTTCCACGTTCCAGCCAACGTGTTTTACTTTCATAATCGAGGCATCAAAGACCGTATACAGAATAAAACCTATAGGACCTTCACTTAAGTAGGGTAGATATATTATTTAACAAATTAGTGAGTAAAACCCGATAGGTAGTAGAACGTACTTTTGATAGTGTAAAGAGTTAGTTTAGATCAATCAAGGCTCGTTACAAAGGATTAGCTCGTGTGTATAACCCATATCTTATGGAGGCTATGGGCATAATTTCTATCGTTCCCTTAGATTATTATGCGCTGTCCATAAAAACAGATATAATTAATTAACTTATAATCAATTCTTTTAGAATACAATATGAAAGACTAAATCTACATTTTCTCTAATGAATCCATCTAGGATTGGCTGAATAAACGTAATACACCATTAACACAATGGTCTCACTTTATGCAAGCGCACATTATCGCGATGAGCTTAAGTGTTTAAGGGATGTATCTGTCATTAGCCTTAGAATGAGATTCACTACCTTTGTGAGGAAAAATTTGAATTTTTATTCGTTCCAAAAAGGTAAATGAAGATACTTATTGTAGGGGCCGGAGGTCGTGAACATGCCATCGGCCGTGAGTTATTGAAAAACACTAGAGTTCATCAACTTTATTTCGCCCCAGGAAATGGAGGAACGGCCCGGATGGGAGAAAATATCCCGATTTATGACATCAAATCTTTCTGTAAATTTGCCGAGAAGCAGCAGGTGGATTTGACCATCGTGGGCTCAGAGCCTTTTTTGGCTAAAGGTATTGTCGATGTCTTTCAAGCGGCCGGTTTGAAAATATTCGGTCCAGATCTTCGCTCCGCTCGGCTTGAGAGCAGCAAGGTTTCGGCTAAATCTTTTATGAAAAAATACGGAGTGCGCACTGCAGCTCATCAAAGCTTTTCGAATCATGCTGAGGCTTTGAATCATCTCTCGCAAGTCAATTATCCCCTGGTCATCAAAGCCAGCGGGTTGGCTTCTGGCAAGGGGGTGGTGATTACCAAAAATCTGAGTGAGGCCCGATCGACTTTAGATGCCATGATGGAGAAAAAAATTTTCGGGGCTTCGGGTTGTGAAGTAGTAATCGAAGAATTTTTGGAAGGATACGAAGCCTCAATTTTATCTATTTTTAACGGTAAGTGCATTGTCCCCTTTCTTTCGGCTAAAGATCATAAAAAGATCGGAGAGGGAGAGCAAGGTTTCAATACCGGAGGGATGGGAGCGATCGCTCCGAATCCGTACATAACAGATGAGATATGGGTTGATTTTCAAAGAAATATACTGCAACCGACTTTGAAAGGACTGTTGGCGGAAGGATGGATTTTTTCCGGGGTGGTCTTTTTCGGTTTGATGCTTACTGCAAAAGGGATATATTTATTGGAATACAATCTTCGTATGGGAGATCCCGAGACTCAGGTCCTCTTACCTTTGATGGAAAGTGATCTTTTGGAGTTAATTGAAAAAGCTCTTCACGGAGAAGATTTTTCCATATCGTGGAAAAAAGCCTATTCCTGTTGCGTGGTCGTGGCTTCCAAAGGATATCCCGAGAAGTATGAAAAGGGAAAAATCATCTCGGGTCTGGATCTTTTGGAGTGTCCTTATTACGTTGCCGGAGCTCAGAGGATAGACCATCAATGGATCACCTCAGGCGGACGGGTGTTAAATGTGGTCGGTATAGGCAACTCTGCCCAAGCAGCTCGTCAATCAGCCTATCGAGAAGTGGAAAAAATCTCTTTTGATGGGGCATATTTCCGAAAAGATATCGGACTTTAAGAATCTGTCTCACGACGTTCATAATTTTACTTAAAATATGAAACAACACGGTATCGTCATTTTGGATTTCGGATCACAGTACAACCGGCTTATCGCTCGGAGAATACGAGAGATGAGAGTTTATGCTGAGGTTATTCCGTATAACAGTTCATTAGAAGACATCGTTTCGCGACGCCCCAAAGGAATTATACTCTCCGGTGGCCCTTCTTCAGTGCATGAAGATAGAGTCCATTTGATATCCAAGGATATTTTTGAGATTAATGTTCCGGTGCTCGGAATTTGTTACGGTATGCAATTAATCTCTCACATTTTTGGCGGTTTGGTTAATAAAGGGGAGCAGGGACAGTATGGCCAGTGCGATTTCATTGTCGACGATCCGAATGATCATTTGTTGCGTGGCATGCCCGAGAAATCCACGGTTTGGATGAGTCATTTTGATGAAGTTAATAAAAAGCCTGAAGATTTCAAAATCGTCGGGCACACTGCTCATTGTGTCGCCGCTCTTTCTTGTGAAGATCGGAATATATACGCAGTGCAATTTCATCCGGAGGTTTCTCACACTGTTTACGGTACTACTATTTTGAATAATTTTGTTTTCGGTATTTGTCGTTGTGAACAGAATTGGGAGTTCGATAACTTTATTCAAAAGTCCATACAAGAGATTCGAACGATCGTAGGAGATAAAAAGGTTATTCTTGGACTTTCGGGCGGAGTAGATTCTTCTGTTGCAGCGGTCTTGATCCATAAGGCTATCGGAGACGCTCTCACGTGTATATTTATTGATACAGGACTGTTGCGAAAGGATGAAGCCAAAAATATAATGGATACTTACGGAACGAACTATCACATGGACATTCGTTGTTTCGAGGCTAAAGAGCGTTTTCTTTCTCGTTTAGAAGGAGTTTCCGATCCGGAAGAGAAACGAAAAATCGTTGGACGAGAGTTCGTCTCCGTTTTTCAAGAAGAGGCCACCAAGATTCCGGAGGTTGCTTTTTTGGCTCAGGGAACCATTTATCCCGATGTGATCGAGTCTACTTCAATAAAAGCGCCTTCAGCTATGATCAAGTCCCATCACAATGTGGGCGGACTGCCCGAGAAAATGCATTTAAAACTTTTAGAACCTTTGAGGAATCTTTTTAAGGATGAGGTGCGCAAAGTAGGCTCCAATTTAGGCATCCCGAAGGGAATAATCTATCGACATCCCTTTCCCGGGCCGGGTCTAGGAATCCGTATACTTGGAGAAGTTACTCGGGAGAAGGTTGCCATTTTACAAGCGGCAGACGCTATTTTTATAGAAGAGTTACAGGGTCATAAATTGTATGATAAGGTAAGTCAGGCCTTTGTGGTATTGTTGCCCGTAAAGTCTGTCGGGGTGATGGGCGACGTGCGCACTTATGAGTATACAGCGGTGTTGCGTGCGGCAAACACCATTGATTTCATGACAGCTACTTGGTCGCGTTTGCCATATGATTTTTTAGAAAAAGTCTCCGGAACGATCATCAACAAAGTGAAGGGCATCAATCGGGTCACTTACGATATCAGCTCAAAACCTCCGGCTACTATAGAATGGGAATGAAATCTGTATCGTTTTTTATAATGATAGGAAGATAATTATTCCAAATATATCTATTTTTAGACCAAGATCTTCGTTATGTTTCACCAGTTTTATTGAAAGGAAAGGAAATAAGGTATCATCTTCGGTGCGTTGGATGAGAATTCTATGTTTAGAAAGTGGCTGAATATGCATATCAAAAAGCCTCCTCTTTTGTTCTGAGCAATGCTCCTATAGTTTTTAGGATGGGAAAGATCGCTCAATTGAAAAAAGAAACTCAAGTGGTGGTGATCCCTTCGGGCTCTATTTCCATCGAAGAAATTGAAAATATTTTTGATGAATCGAGAGCATTATGTTAATGGTGGATTACGTCTATTCACCCTCCTATATGGGATCGTTAGAGAACGATGTGGATTTAGTATTTTACATTATATTCGAAAACTTTTGATTGTAAATTAATTAATTATATCTATTTTTATGGAAATCGTATAATAATTCCAGGGGAACGATACAAATTATGAGCCATAGCCTCCATAAGATGCTGGACATGCACACGATCTAATCCTTTGTAACGAGCTTTTCTTAATACAAACCAACGCTTTATACTGTAAAAAATAGGCTCTCTTCCCATCGGGTTTTACTCACTAATTTGTTGAATAATACAGCTATCCTACTTAAGGAACGGTTCCTATAGACTTTCTTATATATACGGTCTTTGATACCTCGACTATGAAAGTAAAACACGTTGGTTGGAGGTTGGTAACCTTTTTCTGCATATTCTTCTCTGGGTTTATATCCTAGTTTGCTTACTGATAGATTTAGGCATCTATCTATCATGTTCATTGGCTGCTACGCTATGTACTGCTAGTATCATTCCATTTTTTATCCACCCCTATGTGCTTTTCTATCCGTAGTAGAGTTTACCTGAATTTTTTCAGCTATTTTCTTTGAGTATCTACTCCTGATTAAGTCTCTTTTTTACTCTTTTTTTTTTGCTGATTTGCTTTTAGACCCTTTTCCTTCCGATCCTCCACTACGGGGTAGGCGTTCCCTTGATAGCAAAGCCGCTCACTGTAATACTGGTATCTACTATCACTCCTGTTTTAACTATCGCCTGGGGATGCTTTCTAATTTCTTATTGATCTTTTTCAATAATCGCTCATATGTCTTTTTGGCTACTATTTCATTCCGAACTCTGCATAGAGTCGTATAATATAGGATTTGATCTTCCAATCAAAAATCACAAAATATTATACAGTCTATGGAATATTTTACCAATTCTTCCGTTCCTACATCACTGATATCATACCAGTGAATCAAAAGCATCATCTTAAATAACGATATTCCACTGTAAGCAGGTTGGCCTTTATTCCCTGGTCTTTTTCATATATTTTTCTTATTTTTTTCTACATACATTTCCGAGTGGATCAAGGTGTTTAACCTTTTAAAAAACTCACTCCTTCTGGTAGAACGTCCATATATAGTTCACTAAAACTTATTTTGTGCGTTTCTTCTGAGCATAGACCCGAATTTTTTTATTTTCTATTCCAAAGTAACGAAACAATATATTGATTTACAAATATTTTAACCTAATTTTCCCATGCAACGTTCTCGTTTCGAGACCATATACAGAAGAAAGCCTATAGCCCCCTCCCTTAAATAGGGATAGCTATATCATTCAACAAATTAGTGAGTAAAACCCGATGGGTAATAGAACGTACTTTATAGCAGTATAAAGCGTTGGGTTATATCAATAAAAGATCGTTACAAAGGATTAGCTCGTGTACATGCCTAGCCTCTTATGGAGGAATCTCTCATAATTTGTATCGTTCCTCTGGGATTACTGTGCGCTATTCATAAAAATAGATATAATTAATTAGTTTATACTTAATATTATTTCGAATATGATCTGAAAGAGTAAATCTACATGTTTTCCAACGAAGCCATCTAGGAAGATGAATAAAGGTAATTCACCATAATACAATGGTCTCGTAAAACAAACCAAGAACGATGAGACGGATAAAAAGCGGTAAATTTGTGTTCGTGACTCTTAATTGATTCGAATGAAGAAGGTAGCCATCGTCATGGGCGGATACACTGGGGAGTCCGCTATATCTTTACAAAGCGGGCAAACTGTTTTTGAAAATATCAACCGTGAGAAGTTTCATCCGTACAAAATTCATTTATTCAAATACAAATGGGCTCTTGTAGATGACAACGGTTACGAATACCCTATCAATCGGCATGATTTTTCAGCCGAAGTGGAGGGGGAGCTTCTCAAATTTGACGTTGTATTCAACGCCATTCACGGAACTCCGGGCGAAGATGGTTACCTACAAGCTTATTTCCACCTGATCAGGTTGCCTTATACGGGTTGTGATTTCTATCGGTCAGTGTTGACTTTAAACAAAAGGGATTGCCTAAGTTTGCTTGGCGCATTGGGCATCAAGACAGCGTCTTCGTATTATTTGGACAAAGGACAAGAATTTTCTGTGGAGGCTATAGTACAAAAAGTAGGACTTCCTTGTTTTGTTAAGCCGAGCCGATTGGGCTCAAGCTTAGGTATCTCGAAAGTGTCTGAAAAAAAAAAACTGCCCCCTGCGATAGAAAAAGCTTTCCGAGAAGATGAAGAAATTCTTATTGAAAGTTTCCTTAATGGCACGGAAGTCTCCGTGGGAGTCATTGAATATCAAGGCGAAATCAGAGTATTGCCGATTACGGAAATCGTCAGTGAAAACGAATTTTTCGACTATGAAGCAAAATATCTGGGCCGATCACAAGAAATTACTCCGGCACGTTTACCACCCGAAGTGGCGCAAAGAGTTACGGAAATGGCGGAAGAAGTATATCTTCTGCTGAAGATGTCTGGTTTGTCGCGTTCAGAATATATTATCGTTGATGGAACGCCTTACTTTTTGGAGATGAATACCATACCTGGTCTCGCTCCCGAGAGCATTTTGCCCCAACAAGCCCGACAGGCAGGCATTTCTTTAATGGAACTATTCGGAGATATGTTACAGAGGGCTTTGGATAAAAAACAAAGTCTACTGTGAATATAAAGTCCCTGGTTGTAAAATCGTTGGCTGCTACAGTACGGCGTAAAACAATACGTTGTTCCATGCAGCCCATTCAGACGCAAAACGAGGCGCTTCTCATTTTGCTCGATGCTGCTAAAGGCACGCGTTTCGGAGAAGCGCATGGGCTGAAGGCCGTACGCACTTACGAAGAATTCAAACGAGCTGTTCCCATAAGGGATTATGAAACGTTCAGGCCCTACATCGACCGTATCCTGTCCGGTGAAGTTAACGTGCTCTGCAAAGGGAAGCCTCTTTATTTGACTAAGACGTCCGGAACCACTTCAGGTGTTAAGTACATCCCTCTTACAAAAAATGCCTTGACGAATCAAATCAGGGCAGCTCGGAGTGCTCTGTTACAGTACGTCTACGAAACGGGAAACGATCGTTTTCTTTCAGGTAAAATGATTTTCTTGCAGGGCTCTCCAAAGCTTACGGATTCAGCGGGGATAAAAACAGGTCGTCTTTCAGGTATTGTGGCGCATCACGTCCCTAAATATCTTCAATCCAACCGTATGCCCGGTTGGGAGACGAATTGTATAGAAGATTGGGAACAAAAGGTCGATGCTATTGTAGATGAGACACTACAAGAAGACATGCGTTTAATCAGTGGCATACCCCCTTGGATCAAGATGTATTTTGAAAAGCTCCGACACAGATCGGGAAAAACCATTGGCGACCTTTTTCCGAATTTTTCTTTGATGGTCACCGGAGGGGTCAATTATACCCCTTATCAAAAGGCCATTCAAGAACTTGTCGGTCGGAAGATCGATATCATCCAAACTTATCCCGCTTCTGAGGGGTTTATTGCTTACCAAGACACTCGAGAAGAGGAGGGTTTGTTGTTGTTACTCGATCAAGGTATTTTTTATGAGTTCATTCCTTTGGTGGAAATATTTTCACGAAATCCCGGCCGAATCAACCTTGAAAAGGTAGATATTGGAGTAGATTATGTTTTGATTGTCAGTACAAATTCCGGATTGTGGGCTTACAATATGGGGGACACGATACGTTTTGTCTCCAAAGATCCTTATCGCATCATCGTCACCGGTAGGGTCGATCATTTTACTTCTTCCTTTGGAGAGCATGTTATAGCCTATGAAGTGGAAGCTTCTTTGGAAGAAGCGATGAAAAAACAGAGTTGCACCATCGTAGATTTTACTGTGGCCCCTCAAGTGAATCCCCTCGAAGGATTGCCCCATCACGAATGGTACATAGAATTTAAAAAATCACCGAAAAATCTTGAGGCCTTTGCACAAGAAATTGATCAAGCCCTTAGAAAAAAAAATATTTATTATAACGACCTCATCTCAGGAAATATTTTAAGTCCTTTGATCATAAGAAGAGTGCGAAACGACGGGATGAAAGAGTATATGAAATCCATCGGAAAGCTCGGCGGACAATATAAGTTGCCACGTCTTTCTAATGGAAAGGAAATAGCTGATGGGTTGAAAGATTATCTTGAAATATCTTAATTTTTTCGTCCCGATCCTTTCTTTTCGTTTACATTTCTTCCCCCGCAACTGCAAGCCCTCTTGCATTTCAATCCTCCGGAAAAAGTTTTAATGAACACTTGAGCCAAATACCATATGGCCAGGATAAAGATCACTTCGATGACGATATATTGAAACATATCACTTTAATGTATGATAGACGGTAAATGAGGTAAGGTAGGCGAAAATTGTCATGAAAGCGAATTGAACGATCGGCCATTTCCAAGAATTTGTCTCTTTTTTCACTATGGACAATGTGCTCATACACTGCATGGAAAAGGTATAAAAAATTAGCAACGAAATCCCCGTAGCCAAATCATACATTTTTTGTCCAGTTTCCGGTCTGACTTCTCGTTGCATTTTTTGTTGCAAGCTCAACGTGTCTTCCGCATCGTCCAGGCTGTAGACAGACGCCATCGTACTGACAAACATCTCGCGCGCTGCGAGCGATGATAGCAAAGCGATACCTATTTTCCAATCATAACCCAAAGGACGTATTTCCGGTTCAATATTTTTTCCGATCATCCCCAAATAAGATCGTTCTAATGGAAAGTTTTTTGATTTTTCTTGATCAAAAATGTTTTTCCCGTTTTTGTAGATAAAGCTGTTTGAAGGGCCAAAAGATCCCAACACCCAAATTATAACGCTGACAGCCAGTATGATTTTTCCAACTCCCAATACGAAAACCTTGAGCTGTATCCAAAAAAAAATACCTACATTTCGCAAGAGCGGCCATTTGTATGAAGGCATCTCCATGATTAAGTAGTTTTTATACTGAAGTTTTAATATTTTATGAAAAACCATTGCCGCTCCCAGGGCAGCGATCATTCCAAGGAGATACATACCCATCAGCACCAGCCCTTTGAGTTGAAATATTCCCCATTTCTTGTCAGGAATCACTAAAGCGATGATTAAGGTGTATACCGGAAGGCGAGCTGAACAAGTTATCAAAGGAGTCACTAATATGGTAATCAAACGATCTCTCGAATTTTCTATATTTCTAGCTGACATTATCGCCGGTATGGAACAAGCTATTCCTGAGATCAGAGGAACGATACTTTTGCCGTTCAGACCAAAGGGGCGCATAAAGCGATCCATTAAAAACACCACCCTACTGATGTATCCGCTCTCTTCCATCAATAATAGAAAAAGAAGCAAAACGACGATTTGCGGTACAAAGGCTAATATGGTTCCAATACCAGGAATGATGCCTTGAGACAATAAACCGTTCAAAGGTCCTGAAGGCAATCTCTCGTACGTCCACCTCTGTAAACCGCAAAAAGTATCTTCAATAAGCCCTTTCGGTCCTTCGGCCCAAGAATATACGCCCTGAAACACCAGAAACAACAACAAAAAAAAGATACAATAACCCCAAAAAGGGTGGATTGCATAGCGATCGATTTTTTCGGAAAATCCTGAGTAGCATTTAGTACGCTCGATAATAGCTCGGCTAAGTATAGCCTCTATTTTGTTGTAACGATCCAAGGTTTCCTTGACCTGCAAACGTTTCGGAACGATCTTGTATTGATGTATGATTTCTTCTAAATAATCTTCATTTCCAAAAGGAAGACCTCTCTCACAAGCCAAGCATCGCCACGCCAAATAAGCATTATCCAGTTTGTAATGAGTTTGGATAGCTTCTACAGGAGTTTTGTATTGAAATCCGGGATCAAAATTCAATAATTTGATGGTATGGAGTGTCTCGATACGTTCTTTGACTTGTTCGATACCAATCCCCCTACGAGCGTCGATTGGAACGACCTTGGTCGATATTTCCTGTTCCAAAGATTCTAAATCGATGGCGACTCCGCACTTCTGGGCTTGATCCATCATATTGAGGACGAGCAACACGGGTAATCTTAAATCTTGCACTTGTTGGAATAGCAACAAACTTCGTCGCAGATTGGATGAGTCAGCCACAACAATCACCTTGTCAAGGCGTTCTGTATGTTTAGGGTTGTTCAAGACGCTAAAAACAACCTCTTCATCTTTAGATGAAGGATAAAGGCTATAAGTTCCTGGGAGATCTATGATCTCAAATTGTGTTCCCCTGTGTTTAAATAATCCTGATTTTTTATCGACAGTGACACCAGGGTAGTTTCCTATTTTTTGATGTAAGCCCGTGATTTTATTAAACAAAGTGGTTTTTCCGACGTTGGGATTACCGACGAGGGCCAGTTTTACGACTTTCATCAGGGGAGGCGTTTTACGAAAACATTTTCAGCTTCATCCTTACGCAGGGCCAAGCAACATCGACCCTTACCGTAACTGATACAGAGCGGATCACAAAAGGGAGCGGCAAATACTAATTCGAGCTCAACTCCTGGTAAAATCCCCATCTCAAAGAGCTTTACGGGCATATCTTCAGTAGCAAAACCCTTGATTACTGCCCTTTCTCCCCTTTTGAGTTTTGAAAGCACTTCCCAGTAATCTTTTTCCATCTGGCATATATTTCACACAAAGATACTGATTATTTAAAATTGATCTAAGTTGAAATGGTAAGGTTTTTATTAAAAACTTTTTTTGACTCAGAGATTTCTGATCGTCAGAATAAGATTAAATATTTTGGTTGTTAAAGGGCTATCTTTTTTATAAGATTAGATATTATTGTGTTAAGGTGGATTAAATTTATTCAGCCATCCTAAATGGCTTCGTTGGAAAAGATGTGAATTTAGTCTTTCATATCGTATTCAAAAATTATTAATTATAAACTAATTAATCATATTTATTTTTATAAAAAGATCATAATGCTCCTAAGGGAACGATACGAGAACGTTGCATGGGAAAAGGAGGTTAAAATGTTTGTAAATCAATATATTGTTTCGTATATTATAGAATATAAAATAAAAAAATTCGGCTCTATTCTCAGAAACACCGCACAAATAAGCTTTAGTGAATTATATATGGAACGTTCTAGTAGAAGGAGTGAGTTTTTCAAAAGCTTAAAAACCTTGATCCACTTGGAAGGATGGAAAAAGAAATAAGAAAAATATATCAAAAAGGTCAAGGAATAAAAGGCCAACCTGATTACAGTGGAATATAGTTATTTACGATGATGTTTTTGAGTCACTGGTATGATCTCAGTGATGTAGGAACGGAATAATTGGATAAAAAATGCTTGAGCTTCATGCGCTTTTGTAGTTTTTGATTGGAAAATCAAATCCCATATCATACCACTCTATGCAGAGAGTCGCAATGAAATAGTAGCCAAAAAGGTATATGAGCACTTACTAAAAAAATCAATAAAGAATTAGAAAAGAATTAGGAGATAGTTAAAACAGGAGTGATAGTAGATGCTAGTATTACAGTGAGTTCCTTTGCTCCAAAGGGGATCCTACCTACGTAGTGGAGGATCGGAAGGAAGATGGTAAAAAGCAAATCAGTCAAAGAAAAGAAAGGGTAAAAAAGATACTCAATCAGGGGTACACACTCAAGAAAATGGCTCAAGAAATCAGGTAAACTCTACTACGGATAGAAGAATCACATAGGGGGGTAAAATGGAATGATACTAGCAGTACATAGCAATAGCAACCAATGAGCATGATAGTAGAGGGCTAAAACCATTAATTAGCAAACTAGTATATAAACCTAGAGAATTATAGGAAGACAAAGAGGGACCAAACACCTGCTAAGGTGTCGAGAGCATTTTGTTAATGGTGGATTACGTTTATTCAGCCTCCTAGATGGCTTCGTTAAAGAAAATGTAGATTTACATTTTTCACATTATATTCGAAAACTGTTGATTATAAATTAATTAATTATATCTATTTTTATAGACAGCGCATAATAATACCAGAGGTACGATACAAATTATGCTCCATAGCATCCATAAGATGTTGGGCATGCACACGAGCTAATCCTTTGTAACAAGCCTTTCCTGATATAAATCAATGCTTTATACTACCAAAAGTACGTTTTACTACCCATCGGGTTTTACTCACTAATTATATTGAATAATATACCTATCCCACTTAAGGCCCGATTCCTATAGGCTTTCTTCTGTATACGGTCTTTGATGCATCGACTATGAAAGTAAGAAACGTTAGCTGGAACTTGCTAACATTTATCTGCATATATTTCTCTGGGATTATATTCTAGTTTGCTTATTAATGGCTTTAGCCCTCTACTATCACGCTGATTCGCTGCTAGGCTATGTACAGCTAGTATCATTACATTTTTATCCCTCTCTATCTGCTTTTTGTATCCGTAGTAGAGTTCACCTGATTTTTTGAGCCATTTTCTTTGGGTGTCTACACCTTATTGAGTCTCTTTTTTACCCTTTCTTTTCTTTGACTGATTTGGGTTTTTCCCTCTTCCTTCCGATCCTCCACTACGTGGGTAGGAGTGCCATTGGGAGAAATGGTTCTCACTGTAATACTGGCATCTACTATTACTCCTGTTTTAATTATAGCCTGATTCTTTTCTAATTTCTTATTGATCTTTTTCAGTAAGCGCTCATGTGCCTTTTTGGCTACTATTTCATTGCGACTCTCTGCATAGAGTCTTATGATTTGGGATCTAATCTTCCAATAGAAAAACACAAAAGCGCATGCAGTTCAAGGATTCTTTCACCAATTATTCTGTTCCTACATTACTGATATCATAGCAGAAACTTAAAAGCATAATTTTAAATAACGATATTTCACTATAAGCAGGTTAGCCTTTTATTCCCTGTACTTTTTGATATATTTTTCTTATTTCTTTTTCTATCCCTTCCCAGTGGATCACTGGTGTTTAACCTTTTGAAAAACTCACTCCTTCTGCTAGAACATTCCATATATAGTTAACTAAAGCTTATTTAGTTCGGTTCTTCTTAGCATAGAGCCAAATTTTTTTATTTTATATTCCAAATATAAGAAACAATATTTTGATTTACAAATATTTTAAAATCCTTCTTCCATGCAACGTTCTCGTATCTTACTTTCATAGTCGAAGTATCAAAGACCATATAAAGAAGAAAAACTATAGGAACAGTTTCTTAAGGAAGGATAGCTATATTATTCAACAAATCAGTGAGTAAAACCAGATGAGTAGTATAACGTACTTTTGGAAGTATAAAGCGTTGGTTTAGATAGGAAAAGGCTTGTTACAAAGAGATTAGTTCGTGTGCATGCCCAACCCTTATGGAGGCTATGGGGCATAATTTATATCGTACCCTGGCATTATTATATTCTGTTCATAAAAATAGATATATTTAATTAATTTATAATTAATAGTTTTCGAATACAATGTGAAATACTAAATCTACATCGTCTCTAACGAAGCTCATCTAGGATGGCTGAATAAACGTAATTCACCATTAACATAATTGTTTCATAATGAGCCCCTAACCTGTATAAACAGGCGAGCCTCAATTTGGATGTGATTTCAGCTTCATGAAACGCATTCATTTTCTATAATAGAATGTGTTTTTATGTTTAATAAAAAACTAAAATTAAAGATTATTTATTTAAGCTCACAATTTCGGATCGCTCTCTCTCAAATCTTTGATTATAAGTTGATTATAATTTTTTCCCGCCCAATAATTTTCCTCTATGCTGTAGACAATGTCAAAAGTATTGTTTTTCACAAAATCAAGCAATCTTCCTATTCTGAAACCGATAGCGGTAAAAGTTTTAAAACTTTCTTGTTGTTGGAGATTAAGTCTGAGATGAGATCGGTCGTTTCCAATTGTTGTTGCAAATCCATTATCAAAGACTTTTCTCGAGAGAAAGATTGGACGAACGTTTTTCGGTCCGAAGGGCTCGAATTGCTTCAAGATACGTAAGAATTTTGGAGTTATCTCATCTAATGAGATCTCATAATCAATATTAATATGAGGCAAACGTTGTGTTTTGTCTATATTATCCCTGACTATCATTTCAAAATGATCTTTGAGCGGGGTGAAATTTTTCGGATCTAATGTCAACCCTGCCGCGTATTTGTGTCCACCGAATTGTTCAAGATATGCTGAGCAAGCTTCGAGTGCTTTGTGTATGTCGAACCCTTCTACGGAACGGGCCGAGGCGACTAGCTTCCCTTGACTTTCCGTGAAGACCAGCGTGGGGCGATAGTGGGTTTCTATCAAGCGTGAAGCTATGATTCCTAATATGCCTTTGTTCCAGTGGGGTTGGTAGACCACAGTGCTGTAATGTTCTTGCTCTTGTTGATCTTCTATCAAGGACAAAGCTTCTTGGGTGGTTTGTCGGTCGAGTTCTTTTCGTAAATCATT
This sequence comes from Flavobacteriales bacterium Tduv, assembly GCA_047528255.1. Classification (GTDB taxonomy): domain Bacteria; phylum Bacteroidota; class Bacteroidia; order Flavobacteriales; family Blattabacteriaceae. The sequence continues at coordinate 1,062,279 of CP180024.1, forward strand.
TAATCGGGAGATTTGATAAGCCAATCGATCACTCTTTTTTTTCGTATCGGACAGAAAGAGTTCTACCACCTGCTTGGCATGTTTAATGCGTCCCGCGGCATTGATCTTCGGAGCGATTTTAAATACAATATCAGATACTGATATGGGATTGCTTGCTGTCTCGATAAGAGAGTTGATCCCTCTTGAAGGGGCTTGATTCAGTTTTTGAAGACCGTAGAAAATAAAAACACGATTTTCGTCAGTCATAGGAACGATATCTGCGGCAATGCTTATCGCTACGAGGTCCAAATAATTATAAACGTCTTTTTTAGGAAGGTTTAATGTTTTGGCCAATGCCTGAATCAGCTTGAAACCGATTCCGCAGCCGCTGAGTTCCTTGAAAGGATAATAGCAATCATTCCGTTTCGGATCGAGCACGGCAGTGGCTTGTGGGATTTTTTCTCCGGGAAGGTGATGGTCACATATGATGAATTCTATACCTTTTTTTTTTGCGTACTCTACTTTTGCAAGAGATTTGATGCCGCAGTCCAGAGCTATGATCAATGAAAAATCATTGGAAACTGCGAAATCTATGCCTTTGAATGAGATGCCATAGCCTTCTTCATGACGGTCGGGGATATAGTATTTGATATTATCGTGAATCTTTTTCAGAAACAGGTAACTCATTGCCACTGCGGTTGTTCCGTCGACATCATAGTCGCCGTAAATCAAAATGCCTTCTTTTTGTTGTATGGCCCTCAGGATTCGTTGCACGGCTTGTGACATATCTTTCATCAATAAGGGGTCATGGAGCTGATCCAATTCGGGGCGGAAGAAGGTTTTCGCACTGTCATAGCATTCGATTCCCCGTTGTGCTAAAAGATGGGCAATAGTATGATCCACCCCGATGTCGGACTGTAATTTTCGGATGATATATTTTTCAGGAGGCGTTTGGAGCACCCATCGGGTCTTTTTCATGAGATAGATATTTTTTTTGCAGGAGCGTCCAGGACGAGGACAAATTCTCCTCGTGGAGGTTGGCCTTCAAAATGGGTTATCGATTCTTGGAGGCTACCTCGAAGTATTTCTTCAAATTTTTTCGAAAGTTCTCGGCAGACGACCAAGTATTTTTCAAGACCGAGTTGTTCTTTTAAATCGTATAAAGTTCTTAAAAGCTTGTGGGACGATTCGTATAAAACTGTTGTTCTATATTCTTTAGATAAATCTTTTATCTTTTTTTTTCTTCCTTTTTTTTTTGGAAGAAATCCGATGAACGTAAATTCGTGCGTCGGGAGGCCAGATTGTATCAAGGCAGGTACGAAAGCGGTGGCTCCAGGCAAGCATTCCAAAGGGATATCGGCTTGTATGCAGGAGCGGATAAGCAGGAAACCCGGATCGGAGATGCCTGGTGTTCCTGCGTCGGAGATCAGACACAAGGTTTTTCCCTGTTTGAGTTTATCCAAAATGGCGGGGAGAATCCTGTGTTCGTTGTGCATGTGATAGGACTTGATCGACGTCTTGATTTCGAAATGATTCAACAATTTTTTCGAGTTGCGTGTGTCCTCGGACAGAATCAAGTCCGAATCTTTTAGCAAGCGGAGCGCTCTCAAAGTGATGTCTTCGAGATTTCCTATGGGTGTAGGGATGATGTATAACATACGTTTATTCGTTGAAACGTTGTTCTACCAAAACGGTCAGTCTTTTTAAATAAGATTCTTTTTCGGGTCAGAACTGCTTGGACGTCCATTTTTTACGTATTCCTCGACGGTCTCGAGGAGATCGGATTGATTCAAATCGGTCATCATTTGATCAAAAGCGATTGAATCTCCTGCAAACAGTTCTTTTACAAAAGCGATTTTATCATTGAGATCGATCCGTATCGGGAGAAAGGCGGATTTTTCGCGTCGATTTTGTGAAAGGTGTATTCAATATAGTAGTCTGTGGGATCGAAAATATTTAAAAATTGATTGTTAGTTTTTTAGGGGGCTGTGTAGGGAGGAGCGTTGGGGGATTTTCGAAGTGTTTTAATAAGGTCAAACGTTCTTTGATTTGATCCAGTTTACTTTCTAGAGCTATCAATCCGGAAAAAGTATCGACTCTTGTATAGAGTTAAAGCCAAGCTTTTCACTTCGTCTTTCAGTTTGTTTTTCGCTTTGATCAGGGTATCATTCATAGTGGGAATTATGTTACCTTTGTCGAGGTTATAAATAGGGCTTGAAGATATGAAATGTTTTCTAAACATATGATGAATCCATGCAAAAGCGAGGTTGGTTCAAATTGATTTGCGTATCGATGTTTTTCCTTAAAGCCGAAAAACTCATTTATCGTTTGAAGCGGGATCAATTTTCCCGATTGCTGTAAAAATTTTCAAGCCATTGGTAGACAATCTTTATGATATCGACTAAGTGGTGTCTCATGATCAGAACAAAATCTACTTAATACCAGTGAAATCTTCCGATGAGATTTTATCCTTGGTTTCGGAAATGGATATTTTTTTGAATCGGTGAGGCTCAATTTTTTAATGAAGGCTTTGTCGATGTGTATATTTAGTGACCAATACAGGCGTCCGTATGATCGTTTCAGACTTGGATATGGATTTTCTCACTCGGTATTTTGGAGCGATTCTCTAACTGATGGCGATTGTAAAATACGTAACCAAGATGCATTCATATGTGTGTTTACGGGCAAAGTCTGCTTCATTTACGAGCATCGCAAGGTTACCCAATATGATGTGGTGATGGTGGGGTAGAGGAAATCTACAAACTTTTGGGCTGTATCACTTTTTGTGAAGTGATGAAAAAAGCGTGTGATCTCTTAAAACCTCGGAAAGAAAAGATTGAAAAACCGTGAATTATTCGTTGGATCAAATAGCTGGAATCATAGGAGCTGTAAATGTACATGCAGACTTGCAGAATCACTTTATTTCTCAATTGGAGTTGGACTCCAGAAGTGTACATCTGTCGGAAGAAAGTCTTTTCTTTGCTTTGAAGACTCCAAGAAACGACGGCCATCGTTACATCGAAGATGTTTATTATCATGGCGTTTGTTCTTTTGTCGTATCCGAATCGTGGCTGCCCAATCGGGATTATTCCGGAGCCGTATTTCTTGCTGTGAAAGAGCCTTTAGACGCTTTGCATGCATTAGTTTCGTATCATAGACGTCTTTTTGATCTAAAATGTGTCACAATTACCGGAAGCAACGGGAAGACCATCGTAAAAGAATGGCTGAATTATGCTTTGGAGAGGGCATATGTTACGGTTAGGAGCCCCAAAAGTTATAATTCACGAATTGGTGTGCCTTTGTCCCTTTGGAAGATCCGTCCCGAGCATCAGTTGGGGATATTCGAGGCGGAGACTTCTCAACCTGGAGAAATGGAGCGTTTACGGGATTTCATCGGTCCACATATCGGTATTTTGACCAATGTCAGCAGTGCTTATTCGAAAAATTTTCCTTCGAGACAAGCCCATATTTCCGAGAAATTGAAACTTTTTTTCGGCTGTCGACATTTGATTTGTCCTGCAGATGATTCTGATTTGTGCGCAATGATTAATGATACGCCTGAGCTAGCTGCTGTGGAAAAGCACTATTGGGGGCGTTCTGAGGGGGCTGATTTGCAAGCGAAACGGATCGATTTGACGGATCAAGGTGCTGATATAGAAGCTTTTTATCGTGGAAAGCTGAGGCGGGTGCGTATTTCTTTTTCTGATGAGGCGGCTGTTGAAAATGCTTTGACCGTTTGGTTAACCTTGCTTGTTTTGGAGTGTAGTAATGAGATGATCATAGAGCGTTTGGCTGAGCTTCCAGTGGTGGAGATGCGCCTGGAAATGGTCAAGGGCTTAAATAATTGTTTGATCATAAATAATAGTTATAACTCCGATCTTCATTTGATAAAAATAGCGTTGGATTTCCTAGCTCGTCAGAAATTTTCCAAAAAGACTTTGATCCTTTCGGATGTTTTGCAGACTTTTCCCGGGGAAGCGGAAAAGTATAAGTGTATCGCTGCTTGGGCTACTGCTTCGGGTGTGGATAGGGTGATCGGTGTGGGAGAGGAGATTTCCGATTATGGCTTTTTTTTTGAGATGCCGTTTCATTCTTTTTTAAAAACTGAGGAACTGATCGCTCAAATTAAAAGATTTAGGTTCCGTGATGAGGCTATTCTTTTAATGGGGTCTCGACTTTTTAACTTTGAGCGAATTTTGGAGCATTTGGAAAAACGTTTTCATCAGACCGTCTATGAGATTGATTTGAAAGCGTTGGTTTACAATCTAAATTATTTTCGTTCTCATCTTAAATCTCAAACCAAGATGATGGTAATGGTCAAATCTTTTTCCTACGGTGGAGGAAGTTATGAAATTGCCAATACACTGCAACATTATAGGGTTGATTATCTCGGTGTGGCGTATGTAGATGAGGGTGTGGCCTTGCGAAATGAAAGCGTGAGTTTGCCTATTTTGGTGATGAACCCTGACCGGAGGAGTTTTGCTACGATGCTTAAACATCGTCTTGAGCCTGAGATGTATAGTTTTCGTCTCTTGGATGAGTTGCTCAATGAGTTGAAAAGGCAAGCTTTTTCCGATCCGTATCCTATTCATATCAAAATTGATACAGGTATGCATCGCCTAGGGTTTTTGGAATCTGAAGTCGTACGTCTAGGACATTTTTTGCAACAAAATAAAAGGCTTGTTGTTAAATCTGTTTTTTCTCATTTGGCTGCAAGCGAAGATCGGAACGAGAGGGGTTTTACACTTTCTCAGATCAACGCTTTTGATCGAAGCTATGCTTCCTTGATTCCCTTTTTGAGATATCGTCCGATGCGTCATATCTTAAATTCTTCCGGTATCGTTTACTTCCCTCAAGCTCAATATGATATGGTGCGGTTGGGCTTGGGCCTATATGGTTTTTTTTTCGATGAAACCATACAGAAAGAGCTTAAGGTAGTGGGAGTACTCAAAACATCTATTTCTCAGATCAAGACTTTACTTTCGAGTGAAACTGTTGGATACGGTCGAAGATTTGAGGCCAAGCCGTATACGCGTATAGCGACCCTTCCTATAGGTTATGCTGACGGTATAGATCGGAGACTGGGCTGCGGTAAAGGATATGTGATGATCGGAGCTCATAGGGCTCCTATCATCGGAGCGATATGTATGGATATGCTTATGGTGGATGTCACCGAGATTGATTGTAGCGAGGGCGATCAAGTGATTGTGTTGGGGGAAAAGCCTACGGCTAGTGAAGTGGCTGAGCTTTCCGAAACGATTTCTCACGAGGTGCTTACATCGATCTCATCTCGGGTCAAACGGGTGTATTTTGAAGAATAGATCATGAATATAAGGTTTAAAACTAGACAGAGATTATTTATTTTAATGTTCATCTTTTTTTATTTGCATATTTTTGAGTTTCGACTCAAAAGAACGATGGTGCACAAAACACCTCGCTACTTAGATTGTTTTTTTTTTAGTGGAAGTCGAGTCAGAGATTATGCCTATATCAGTGTGTTTAAAGTTCTCGAAAAAAAAAGAGTCGATATATTATTGTATTAAAGAAAATCACCTTTATTAAACCTATCTAGATAGACTTCGTTGAAGAACGATGGAGCTTTATTCTTTTATATCATATTCGGAATATTATTGATTATAAAATAATTAATTATATCTATTCTTATGAATAGTTCGATAGCTTTTCATGGGAGAAGGGTATTAAAATATTTGTAAATCAATATATTGTTTCGTCTATTTGGAGTAGAAAATAAAAAATTCAGCTCTATGCTCAGAAGAACTGCACAAATAAGCTTTAGTGAACTATATATGGACGTTCTAGCAGAAGGAGTAATTTTTCAAAAGGTTAAACACCAGTGATCCACTGGAAAGGGATGGAAAAAGAAATAAGAAAAATATATCAAAAACGCCAGGGTATAAAAGACCAACCTACTTACAGTGAAATATTGTTATTTAATATGATGTTTTTGAGTCATTGGTGTGATCTGAATGATGTAGGAACAGAAGAATTGGTGAAAAAATCCTTGAAAAGCATGTGCTTTTGTGGTTTTCGATTGTACGATCAGATCTTAGATCATATGATTATCTGCATATTTAGAAATTAAATAGTGGTCAAAAAGACATATAAGCCTTACTGAAAAAGATAAATAAGGAATTAGAAAAGCATCAGGAGATAGTTAAAACAGGGGTGATAGTAAATCAGTATTACTGTTATTCCATTTGCTCCCAAGGTATATTCTACCTACGTAATGGAGAATCGGAAAGAAGAGGGCCAAAAGCAAATCAGTCAAAGAAAAGCAAGGGTAAAAAAAGAGACTCAATCAGGAGTAGACACTAAAGGAAAATGGCTCAAAAAATCCGGTAAAATCTACTAAGGATAAGAGAAGAACATAGTGAAATAAACATGGAATGATACTAGCAGTACATAGCGTAGCCGACAATGAGCATGATAGTAGAGGGCTAAATCCATTAATAAGAAAACTTGGATATAAAGCCAGAGAAGTATATGTCGACAAAGTTTACAAGTTCCAGCTAATGTGTTTTGCTTTCATAGTCGAGGCATAAAATACCGTATACAGAAGAAAGCCTATATGAACCATCTTTTAAGTAGGGATAGCTATATTATTCAATAAATTAGTTAGTAAAAACAATGGCTAGTAAAACGTACTTTTGGCAGTATAAATCGTTGGTTTGGATCAGGAAAGGCTCGTTACAAAGGATTAGCGCGTGTGCATACCCAGCCTCTTATGGAGGCTCTATGGCCATAATTTGTATAGTACCCCTGGCATCATTATACGTTGTTCATAGAAATAGATATTTTTAATTAGTTTATAATCAATAATATTTCGAATACAATATGAAAACCTAATCTACATCTTCTCCAACGAAACTCATCTAGGATGTTGAATAACCATAATTAACCATTAACACAATGGTCTCAATCCTTTCCTGATCCAAACTAAGACTTTATACTGCCAAAAGTACGTTCTACTCCCCATCGGTTTTACTCACTAATTTATTGAATAATATAGCTATACTACTTAAGGGCCGAGTCCTAATGAGCTTTTTTCTGTATACGTATTTTATGCCTCGACTATGAAAGTAAAACACATTAGCTCGCACTTGGTAACTTTCGTCTGTATATACTTCTCTGGGTTTATATCCTAGTTTACTTATTGAATGGTTTTAGCCTCTACTATCATACTCATTGTCGGCTACCGATGTACTGCTAGTATCATTCCATGTTTATCCCCCCCCTATGTGCCTTGTATCCGTAGTAGAGTTTACCTAATTTTTTGAACCATTTTCCTTGAGTGTCTACTCCTGATTGGCCTCTTTTTTTACCCTTGCTTTTCTTTGACTGATTTGCTTTTTCCCTTCTTCCTTCCGATCCTCCACTACGTAGGTAGGATCTCCCTTGGGAGCCAAAAGGAATAACTGTAATACTGGACTATACTATCACGCCTGTTTTAACTATCTCCTGATGCTTTTCTAATTACTTATTGATCTTTTTCAGTAAGCTCTCATATGCCTTTTTGGCTACTATTTAATTTCGAAATATGCAGAGAATCATCAGATTTTAAGATCTGATTGTATAATCGAAAACCACAAAAGCGCATGCAGCTCAAGTAATCTTTTACCAATTTTTACGTTTTTACATCACTCAGATCACACCAATGACTCAAAAGCATCATCTTAAATAACGATATTCCACTGTAAGCAGGTTGTACTTTTATTCCCTGGCCTTTTTGATATATTTTTCTTATTTCTTTTTCCATCCCTTACCAGGGGATCAAGGTGTTTAACCTTTTGAAAAAATCACTCCTTTTAGTAGAAGGTTTTATATATATTTCACTAAATCTTATTTATACGGTGCTTCTGAGCATAGAAGCCGAATTTCTTTATTTTATACTCTAAATATAAGAAACAATATATTGGGTTACAAATATTTTAACCTCTGTCTCCCACGCAACGTTCTTACTTAGGATATACCCCAGATAAGTATATGCGACAATGGTTACCAAGTGCCAGCTAACGTGTCTTGACTTTCATAGTCGAGGCATTAAAGGCTTTATACAGAAGAAAGCCTATAGGAACCGTCCCTTAAGTAAGATAGCTATCTTATTCAACAAATTAGTGAGTAAAACCCGATGGGTAGTAGAACGTATTTTTGCTAGTATAAAGCGTTAATTTGGATCAGGAAATACTTATTACAAAGGATTAGCTTGTGTGCATGCCCAGCCCTTATGGTGGGATATGTCGCATAATTTGTATCGTGTTCCTGGTATTATTATGTGATATTCATAAAACGTATATAATTAATTAATTTATAATCAATAATTTTCGATTATAATATAAAAAATAAATTTACATTTTTTCTAATGATCCCATCTAGGAGGCTGAATAAACGTAATCCACCATTAACACAATAGTATTGCTCCATGTATAATTCACTAAAGCTTAGTTGTGCGGTGCTTCTGAGCATAAATCCGATTTTTTTTATTTTCTACTCTAGAGTATAGGAAACAATATATTTATATAAAAATATTTTAACATCTTTCTCTCATGAAAGGTTTTCTTAACGTTTTCTCCACTTTAATACAATGGTCTTCAAAGTTCATTGAAAATGTTCCGAGTAAAAAATTTACCTTGGCCCGACATGACCGAAAAGATGACTTTACGAGGAGAAAATCTCGTCAAACTGTACAAAAAAAAATATGTCGTAAAGGGTGTATCCATAGATGTCAACCAAAGCGAGATTGTCGGTTTGCTCGGTCCGAACGGAGCGGGAAAAACCACTACCTTCTATATGATTGTTGGTTTGATTCGGCCTAATGAAGGGAAAGTTTTTCTCAATCAAGAAGACATCACCCGAGATCCGATGTATCGAAGAGCACAAAAAGGGTTAGGGTATCTCTCCCAAGAGGCATCGGTATTCAGAAAACTTTCAGTGCAAGACAACATCATGGGTGTGCTTGAAATGACCCGACTTTCTCTTGCCGAACGGAGGGAAAAAACGGAGCAACTCATTGAAGAGTTTCATTTGCAACACGTGCGCAAAAATCGTGGAGATCTTCTCTCTGGGGGTGAGCGTCGACGCACCGAGATCGCGCGGTGTTTAGCGGTAAATCCGAAATTTATTCTGCTCGACGAACCCTTTGCTGGAGTGGACCCCATTGCTGTGGAAGACATTCAAAAGATCGTCGCTTCGCTCAAGAAAAAAAACATTGGTATTCTTATCACTGATCACAACGTACAGGAAACCTTGTCCATCACTGACCGTACTTATTTGATGTTTGAAGGGGGCATCCTAAAGCACGGTACGGCGCAAGAATTGGCCGATGATCTTATCGTTCGCAAGGTCTATCTCGGCGAAAAATTCATTTTGAGAAATGTATAATATCCGATATTTATGCCAAGACCGGAGATAATGGCAGAACTGTCCTCTATGGAAGTAGACGCGTGTCCAAAAATAATTTGCACGTCGAAGCTTATAGAAAGCTTGACCATCTGAACGCTTGGGTCGATACTTTTGAGAGACCAAGACCATCTGAGAGGAACAAAAAGCAGCGTTGGTTGAAATCCAAAATCGTCTTTTTTTGTTGGAGTCTTAGTTGTCTACGATTCCCGATAAATTTTTGATTACCAACGGTAGACCCTCCTTCCGATAATGATCGACGAGAAGGCGGTAGATTTTTCAGAGATTGGGATTGATAGGATACAGAAACATTGCCTCCATTAAAGCATTTTATCTTGCCGAGCAATCATCCGATCGTCTCGTATGCCCCCAGATTAGTCGGACGATTTTCCGTGGCGTTGGATCAGGTTAAATCTCTCAGGTATTTCGTTCTGAAACATCTCAACCTTTTGTCCGAATATCTGTTTATCTTGGCCCGAAAGCTGGGCTTTTATATTAATTATACCGAGCAAAAATGGAACATCGATACACGGGATCCAAAGTAGCTCTCTTTATAAATGGAGAACCTCCTATAGTTTTTCCTAAGCTCGTAGCCTATAAAAAAATATTCGCTACTGACGGGGCGTACCATTATCTGAAAATGTCAGGAATCTGTCCTGATGTGATCAGCGGTGATCTCGATTCGTTGGATCATACATCACTGGCTCAGGGTATTACCCTTATCGATACACCGGATCAAAATTTTACGGATTTTGAAAAGGCGCTCCGAATTATCTATCAAGACGGAGTTTTTAATGTCGACGTATGGGGGGCGAGCGGCAGAGAGCAGGATCATTTTTTGGGCAATCTTTCTACCGCTTTAAAATACGGGAAAGAGTTATCATTAATCTTTCATGACAACCACCATACCTACTTTTTTGCTGAGAGGAAAAATAGTCTGTACGGAGTGAAGGGAAAAATGATCTCACTTTTTCCCTTTCCGTATGCGGAAGGTGTGATCACCAGAGGCTTGAAATACCCTCTCTATGGAGAATCTTTAGAGATCAGTAGAAGGATTGGAACTCGAAATACGGCTGTTTACGATATTGTGGAAATCACGTTTACCTCCGGATCATTGGTTATTTTCGTTGAGCGTTGAGGGAGAGGAAGAATCCTTTTTTGATTCCGAATATTAAATACGTGCTATCGTAGGCTACTTTCCGTAGCGTTCAAGACACTCTTTATAGACGTTTATAGCTTTTGCGGAGTTGCCCCAACCTTTGATTTCCACTTTTTTGTTTTCAAGGTCTTTGTAAACGCGGAAAAAGTGTTCTATTTCTTTTTGAGTGTGATGCGGCACTTGGTTAATATCATTCCAATGATTGTAGTTGGGGTCGGCTGTGGGAACGCAAAGCACTTTTTCATCTTGTCCATTTTCGTCTGCCATGAAAAAAACGCCTACGGGCTTCACTTCCATCAAGCAACCGGGTATGGTGGGGGAGGTAAGGAGCACCAACACGTCGAGGGGATCGCCGTCAAGGGACAAAGTATTAGGGATGTAACCGTAATCCGCTGGATAAGTCATCGGTGAATAAAGCACGCGATCGAGGCGAATTCTACCTGAATTCTTGTCGTATTCATATTTGTTTCGGCTTCCTCTAGGTATCTCGATTAATACATCAAAAATTACATTTTTCATTCTTCTACTATTTTTTTTATGTCGCTTACGAAGGTAAATTTTTTATAAAAAGGAGAAAGTTGCAAGAACATTGCGAAAACGTTGCATGGGAGAAGAAGGTTAAAATATTTGTAAATCAATATATTGTTTCGTATATTTACTAGAGTAGAAAATAAAAATTCGGATCTATGCTCAGAAGCACCGCAGAAATAAGCTTTAGTGAACTATATATGGACGTTCTACTTCTACCAAAAGTAGTAATTTTAAAAAAGGTTAAATAACCTGATCCACTTGGGAAGGGATGGAGAAGGAAATAAGAAAAATATATCAAAAAGGTCATGGAATAAAAGGCAACCTACTTACAGTGGAATATCGTTATTTGAGATGATGCTTTTGAGTCACTGGTACAATTTCAGTGATGTAGGAATAGAAGAATTAATCAAAGAAATCTTGGCTGAATGCGCTTTTTTTGTTTTTGATTGGAAGATCAGATCCCAGATCATACGATTTTGTGCAAATTTTGCAATGAAATAGTAGACAAAAAGGCATATAAGAGCTTACTGAAAAAGATCAATAAGGATTTAGAAAAGCATCAACCTATAGTTAAAACAGGAGTGATAGTAGATGCCACTATTACATTGAGACCCTTACTCTTAAGGGACCTCCTACCTATGTAGTGGAGGATCGGAAAGAAGAGGGGCAAAAGCAAATCAGTCAAAAAAAGCAAGAGTAAAAAAAGCGACTCAATCAAAAGTAGATACTCAAAAAAATGACTCAATAAATCAAGTAAACTCTAATACGGATACAAGAAAAGTACATAGGGGGGATAAAAATGGAATAATACTAGCCGTACATAGCGTACGGCAGTTAATGAGCATGATAATAGAGGGCTAAATACATTAATAAGCAAACTAGGATATAAATCCAGAGAAGTATATGCAGAAAACGGTTACCAAGCGCCAGCCAATGTCTCTTATTTTCATACTCAAGATATCAAAGATCGTATACATAAGAAAGCCTATAGAAAACGTATCTTAAATGGATATAGCTATATTATTCAACATAATTAGTGATTAAACCCCAATGGGTAGTAGAACGTACTTTTGGCACTATAAAGCGTTGATTGAATCAAGAAAGGCTCATTACAAAGGATTAGCTCGTCTGCATGTCCGCATTTTATAGGAGGCTATGGCTCATAATTTGTATTGTTCCCCTGGAATTATTATGAGCTGTTCATAAAAACAGATATAATTAATTAACTTATAACCAATAGCATTTCGAATACAATATGAAAAATTGAATATACATGGTTCTCCAATGAGCCTATTTAGGAGGCTGAATAAACGTATTTTACCATAAAACAATGGCCTCAAGGTGAAGTTTTCGTTAAGTCTACATCAAGAATGTTTAACTAATTTTGACTTTGATTGATCAATTTTACTTCCTAATGAGAAAAAAAATTCAACGATACACAGTCACCGCAGCCCTTCCCTACGCTAACGGACCGGTACATATCGGGCATCTGGCAGGCGTATACGTTCCTGCGGATATCTTCGTCCGTTACTTTCGACGAAAAGGAAAAGACGTTATCTTCATCTGTAGCTCCGACGAACATGGCGTTCCTATTACTATCCGAGCGCAAAAAGAAGGAATTAGCCCTCAAGAAGCCGTTGACAAGTATCATTTCATGATCAAGGAGCATTTCGAAAAATTCGGTATCTCTTTTGACAATTATTCCCGTACCTCGGCAGAAATTCATCACAAAACAGCGGCTGATTTTTTCAAACGACTTAATGAAAAATCAACATTCATCGAGAAAATATCCGAACAATACTACGACGAACACGCGCAACAATTTCTTGCCGATCGGTACATCCTGGGCCAATGTCCTCGCTGCGGTAACGAAAACGCCTACGGAGACCAATGCGAAAAATGCGGCACGTCACTCAGCCCAGAAGAATTGATCCAACCACGCTCCGCATTGAGCGGAAACCCCCCAATACTAAAAAAAACAAAACATTGGTACCTACCCTTGGATCGTTACCAAGAATCCTTGAAAAAATGGATCCTAGATGGACACAAAGACGATTGGAAAAAAAATGTCTACGGACAAGTGAAATCATGGCTTGACGAAGGATTGAAGCCGCGCGCCGTGACTCGAGATCTTAACTGGGGTATTCCCGTTCCGTTCGAAGGAGCTGAAGGAAAAGTGCTATACGTATGGTTCGAAGCTCCCATCGGTTATATTTCCTCAACAATAGAGTGGGCTAAACGTCAAGGAAAAGACTGGCAGCCCTATTGGAAAGACCAAAACACCGCATTGATCCATTTCATCGGAAAGGACAATATTGTCTTCCACTGTATCATATTTCCTGCCATGCTCAAGGCTCACGGTGAATACATCCTACCGGAAAACGTCCCGGCCAACGAATTTCTCAACTTGGAAAACGAAAAAATTTCCACTTCGAGAAATTGGGCCGTTTGGTTGCACGAATTCTTGGAAGACTTCCCGGAACAGCAAGATGCGTTGCGTTATATACTAACGATAAACATGCCCGAGAACAAAGATAATAATTTCAGTTGGAAAGATTTCCAGAGGCTCTTTAACTCCGAACTCGTCGCCATATTGGGTAATTTTATCCACCGCAGTTTGGTACTATCAGAAAAATATTATCAAAGAAAATCGCCCAAAGCTCCAGTACTCATGGAAAAAGATCGGGAAATACTATCAGAGATCAAAAAATATCCTGCTAAAATCGGTTATCTGATAGAAAACTATCACTTTCGAGATGCTTTAACCACATTCATGAACCTAGCCCGACTCGGAAACAAATATCTGGCTGACGAAGCTCCCTGGAAAATTTATTCAACCCAACCCGAACGGGTGAAAAGCATCCTCTACGTCTCACTACAGATCTGCGGTATGCTCAGTCAGCTGGCCGAGCCTTTTTTACCCCACACGGCTGAAAAATTATTCCGAATACTCAACCTATCTCCACTTCCCTGGAACGAGTTGGAGCAACGAGAAATTTTCCCCCCAGGACACGACCTAGGTCAGCCCGTGCTGCTCTTTGAAAAAATAGAAAATCCCGCTATAGAAAAACAACTCAAAAAATTGAAAACGAACAAACCAAAATCTTCATCCAATTAAGAGAGTGAAGATATTTCGAATTCTCCGATCAGCTTCGACGATTTCACCAAAACTGAATTGCAAATAGGACCCATTCTAGAAGCAGAAAAAGTACCCAAAGCCAATCGCTTTCTGAAACTGCAAGTAAACATCGGAACGGAGGTGTACACTGATCGTATCGGGAATCTCTGAAAGCTTTTCACCCGAATAACTCATTGGCAAGAAAGTGAGCGTCGTGACCAACCTGGATCCACGAAAGATTCGAAATATCAAAAGTAAAGGAATGTTACTATTGAAGAAAAAAGCTAATGGCTCGCTGGCCTTTCTAATACCAGGAGAAACCGTAAAAAACGAAACAGCCATCTGATAAAACGACTCCGAATAAAATTATTCAAGGACTTTTGAATTGAGCATAAAAGAATCGGAACACGACATTTTTCATAAGAATAGACACTATCCCAAAATCTAAGAATGTTACATGAGAGAAGGGAGTAAAACTTTTGTAAATCAATATATTGTTTCGATACCATTGTGTTAATAGTAGATTACGTTTATTTAGCTCATCCTAGATAGGCTCGTTGGGTAACAATGTTAATTTAGTCTTTCATATTTTATTCGAAAACTATTAATTATAAATTAATTAAATATACCTATTGTTATGAACAGCGTATAATAATCCCAGGGAACGATATAAATTATGCGTCATATCATCCATAAGATGCTGAGCATGAACACGAGCTAATCCTTTGTAAAGAGCCTTTCCTTATCCAATCCAAGGCTTATACTGCCAAAAGTGCATTTTACTACCCATCGGGTTTTACTTACTAATTTATTGAATAATATAGCCATCCTACTTAAGGAGCCCTATAGGCTTTTTCTTCTGTATATGGTCTTTGATGCCTCGACAATGAAAGTAAGACACGTTGGCTGGAATTTGGTCATTTTTTCTGCATATACTTATCTGGGCTTATATCCTTGTTTAATTATTAATGGCTTTAACCCTCTACTATCATACTCATTGGCTGTTACGCTATGTAGCGCTAGTATCATTTCATTTTTATCAACCTATGAGCTTCTTGTATTCGTAGTAAAGTTTCCCTGATTTCTGAGTAATTTTCCTTGAGTTTCTACTCCTGATTGAGGGTCTTTTTGCTCTTTCTTTTTTTTGACTGATTTGCTTTTCAGCCTCTTCCTCCTGATCCTCCACTACGTGGATAGGAGTGTCCTTGGGAGTAAGAGGCCTTTACTGTAATACGACCATCTACTATCACTCCTGTTTTAAACTATCTCCTGATTCTTTTCTAATTCCTTATTGATCTTTTTCAGTAATCGATCATATATATTTTGGCTACTATTTCATTGCGAAATATGCATAGAGTTGTATAAGATGGAATCTTATCTTCCAATCGAAAATCACAAAAGCTCATACAGTCTATGGAATCTTTTATCAATTCTTCCATTCCTACATCACTGAGATGTATACCAGTGACTCAAAAGCATCATCTTAAATAACGATATTCCACTATAGCTAGGTTGGACTTTCATTCCCTGGCCTTTTTGATATATTTTTTTATTTCTTTCTCTATCCCTTCCCATTGGATCAATGCTTTGAGACCATTGTGTTAATGGTGGATTACGTTTATTCAACCATCCTAGATGGGCTCGTTAGAAAAAATGTAGATTTAGTCTTTCATATTGTATTCGAAAACTATTGATTATAAATTAATTAAATATATCTATTTTTATGGACAGCGCATAATAATTCCAGGGCACGATACAAATTATATGCCATAGCCTCCATAAGATGCTGGGAATGCACACGAGCTAATCCTTTGTAAGGCTCCTTTCCTTATCAAAACCAAAACTTTATACTGCTAAAAGTACGTTCTACTACCCATCGGGGGTTACTAACTAATTATGTTGAATAATATAACTATCCTACTTAAGGGGTGGTTCCTATAGGCTTTCTTCTGTATACGGTCTTTGATACCTCGAATATGAAAGTAAGACATGTTGACTGGAACTTGGTAACCTTTGTCTGAATATACTTCTCTGGGCTTATATCCTAGTTTGCTTATTAAAGGCTTTAGCCCTCTACTATCATGCTCATTGACGGCTACGCTATGTACAGATAGTATCATTCCATTTTTATACCCCCCTATGTGATTCTTGTATCCGTAGTAGAGTTTACCTGATTTCTTGAGCCATTTTCCTTGAGTGTCTACTCCTGATTGAGTCTTTTTTTTTACCCTTGCTTTTCTTTGACTGATTTGCTTTTGCCCTTCTTCCTTCCGAGCCTCCACTACGTAGGAAGGAGATCCATTTAGAGCAAAAGACCTAACTAGTAATACTAGCATCTCTAGTATGACTCTTGTTTTAACTATATCCTGAGTATTTTTTAATTCCTTATTGATCTTTTTCAGTAAGTTTTCATATGCTTTTTTGTCTACTATTTCATTGCGAAATCTGCATAGATTCATATGATCTAGGATCTTATTTTCCAATCAAAAATCACAAAAGCGCATGCAGCTCAAGTATTATTTCACCAATTCTTCCGTTCCTACATCACTGAGATCATATCAATTACTCAAAAGAATCATTTTAAATAACGATATTCCACTGTAAGAAGATTGTCCTTTTATTCCCTGACTTTTTTGATATATTTTTCTTATTTTTTTTCATCCCTTCCCAGTGGATCAAGGTTTTTAACCTTTTTAAAAAATCACTCCTTTTGGTAGAACGTTTTATATATAGTTCACTAAAGTTTAGCGCGGTGCTTTTTAGAATAGAACTGATTTTTTTATTTTTTACTCTAGTATATACGAAACAATATATTGATTTACAATTTATTTTAAAAGCCTTCTCCCATGCAATGTTCTCACAACATTCTTGAATTGTTACATTAGTTTTATACAGGTATTGATCTAGCATATATGATT
The DNA here is from genome assembly GCA_047528255.1 of Flavobacteriales bacterium Tduv. Lineage (GTDB taxonomy): Bacteria > Bacteroidota > Bacteroidia > Flavobacteriales > Blattabacteriaceae. Next base: position 1,079,401 of record CP180024.1, read on the forward strand.
TTATAATCAAACTGGTAGTAGTTTAATAGATTTTGAGTGATGACGATAATGATGAGTCTCAAATAAGAAGAGCTTATTAAAGCTTAATATGTTTTTTAAATATCAAACCGGATGTCTATATGTACGATATCTAGCTTTTGTTTTAATTGGTCATAAGCTCTATATTCAGAGTAGGTGAGGGCGTCTTTTCCGCTGATGATGATGAAGATGATGTCTTTTTTTAATAATTTTCAGCAGACAACTTCGCATGGAGAAGTGTGTATTCAAGGGTGTGGTTCCTTATCAGATATTTCCCATTTTTACAATACGATCCTTCCAATTTCTATGATATAAAGTGTAGAAGGCTTCTCTGATTTTGTCTAATTTGAGATGGCTTTTTCTCGATAGGGCGTGTTTCGGTTTTTCTACTCTGACCAAACGTTAGTTTGTAATAATCTAGTTCCTTTATTCCCGTGAAGGGGGCGATGAATTGATACAGACAAAAATATCTTCCGTTTCTTTAGTGTTTTCGTAGCAGTTATGTCGTCGGGCTGAGGAAATATTCTATCATCGATTATATTTTTTTTTGGTTAGTTTTCTTTTCGGATTTCAGTATGAGTTGTTGACAATCTTCCAAGGTCAAATGTTCGGATTTGATATTTTTTGGAATCTTGTGATTTTTCTTACCATATCGGATGTAGGGTCCGAATCTTCCGTTTAATATTTCGATTGGAGGATCTATGGTTTTAAAGCATTGGATCAGTTTTTTTTCATCTTCTTGACGTTTGTCTTTTATCAGGCCTATGGCTTGTTCTAAAGTGATTTCAAAAGGATCATACCCCGTGTCCTTTTTTATGGATACGAATTTGCTACCATATTTGAGATAGGGGCCAAATCGGCCGATGCTTGTTCTGACTTCTTTTTCTTCGAACAATCCTAATTTTCTCGGTAATTCAAATATTTTAAGAGCTTCTTCCAAGGAAATTGAATTGATTTGTTGATGCTTGAGCAATGAAGCGAATCGGGGTTTTTCTTCATCTTCGGCTTCTCCGATTTGTATCATCGGTCCGAATCGACCAATCTTGGCCCATACATTTTTTCCAGATTTGGGTTCCGTACCTAATAAACGTTCTCCTTGGGTTCGTTCGGCGTTTTTGGCTACATCTTCTACTTTGGGATGAAAACCTCCGTAAAAGCTTCGGATGATTTTGGTCCATGTTTTTTTTCCGCGGGCGATATCATCAAAGTCTTCTTCGACTTTTGCCGTGAAACCGTAGTTTAATACTTGCTGGAAGTATTGGACTAGGAAACGGTTGACAATGACTCCGATGTCTGTAGGTATGAATTTTTTCTTATCGGCTCCGGTGATTTCTTTTTCTTGGGTTTTGAAAATTTCTTCATCTTTGAGCGTCAAAATTTCGTAAGGTCTTTCCATACCTTCGAGATCTTGTATTTCGACGTAGTTTCGTTTTTGTATGGTAGAGATTGTCGGAACGTAGGTTGAGGGGCGACCGATACCCAATTCTTCGAGTGTTCTGACTAGGGACGCTTCACTGTATCGTGTTGGATGTTTGGTGAAGCGTTGTGTAGCTAGAATTTCTTTGTTTTTTACGGTTTCACCTTTGTTAAGTTTGGGAAGGCTTCCTTTTTTAGCTTCTTCATTTTCTTCTTCTTGGCTTTCGTTATATACTTTCAGGAAGCCGTCAAAGGTTAGGACTTCTCCTTTGGAAATAAATTTGTAAGGTGTTGGAGTGCTTATATGTATATTTGTCTTTTCTAAAAGAGCGTCGGACATTTGTCCGGCTATTATGCGCTTCCAGATCATTTCGTAGAGGCGTTGTTGGGCAGAGTCCAGCCCTGCGTATGGTTTACCCATGTCTGTGGGGCGTATGGCTTCGTGTGCTTCTTGGGCTGATTTGTTCTTGGTGGTGTATTTCCTAGGATGAGAATATTCTTTTCCGTAGCGTGAGGTGATTTGTTTTTGTGTTGCGGCGATGGCTTCTTCTGAGAGGTTTACGCTGTCTGTACGCATGTAAGTAATGTAGCCTTCTTCGTAGAGTTGTTGGGCCAAACGCATGGTGCGCGCTACGGAATAGCTCAATTTTTTTGATGCTTCTTGCTGTAGGGTGGAAGTGGTGAAAGGTGCTGCGGGACTTTTTTTGCTTGGTTTTATTTCGATTTGATCGATGGTGAATATTCCATTTATACAAGTCTTTAAAAATGCTTCAGCATCCTCTTTGGAGTCGAAGTTTTTTTCTAGTTGAGCCTTGAACGCTTCTTCTTTTTGGGAAAGAAATATGGCTGATACTTTGTAAAAGGAGATTGTTGAGAATTTCTTGATTTCTTCTTCTCGTTCTACGATCAGTCGTACGGCAACCGATTGTACACGTCCGGCTGAAAGCCCTGTTTTGATCTTGCGCCAGAGTATGGGTGAAAGTTCAAAGCCTACCAAGCGATCCAATACGCGTCTTGCTTGCTGTGCGTTGACCAGGTCGTAGTTGATCGATCGAGGATTTTCTACGGCTTGATGAATGGCTTTTGGGGTGATCTCGTGAAAGACAATTCGGCGGATCTTTTCATCAGGAATATTCAATTCTTTGTATAGGTGCCATGAAATAGCTTCTCCCTCGCGATCTTCATCGGTAGCGAGCCAAATGACTTCGGCTTTTTTAGCCAGTTTTTGGAGTTTTTTTACGACTTCTTTTTTTTCTTCTGGTACTATATAGGTGGGTTGAAAGTTATTTTTGACATCGATTCCCATTCCTTTTTCGGGCAGATCGGAAATGTGTCCGAAGCTCGATGCTACTTGAAAGTCTTTTCCCAGGTATCCTTGTATAGTTTTGGCTTTAGCGGGGGACTCGACGATGACCAGGTTTTTTGCCATTATCTTGCTACTTTTTGCAAAAATAGAATTTAAAATGAATCCTTTGTATCGTTATCTGCCGAGCGTTTGAAGGAGTGAAGTATTTTTGGGAGTAGGCTTGTAGCTGAAGGTCTGTTATATAGTGTAACGTAACTATTATGTTAACGTAGATTACGTTTATATAGCTATTCTATATGAGCTTCGTTGAAGAGGATCTAGATTTAATATTTCATATTATATTCGAAAAATAATTAATTATAAATTAATTAATTACTTCTATTATTGTGAATAGCTCATAATAATACCAAAAGAACGATATAAATTATAAGCAATATCCTCCATAAGATACTGGGCATGCACACGAACTAATCCTTTGTAAAGAGCCTTTCCTGATCCAAACCAAGGTTTTATAAAGCCAAAAGTACGTTCTACTATCCATCGAGGTTTACTCATTAATTTGTTGAATAATATAGAGATTGTACTTAAGGGAGGGTTCCTATAGATTTTCTTCTGTATATGGTCTTTGATGTCTAGACTATGAAAATAAGACACGTTGGCTGGTACTGGTAACCTTTTTCTGTATATATTTCTCTAGTTTTATATCCTAGTTTTCTTATTAAAGGCTTTAGCCCTCTACTATTGTTATTATTGTCTGCTACCCTATGTACTACTAGTGTCATTCGATTTTTATCCCCCCTATGTGCGTCTTATATCCGTAGTAGAGTTTACATGATTTCTTGAGCTATTTTCCTTGAGTTGTCTACTTCCTGATTGATTATATTTTTTTAGCCTTTCTTCCTTCCGATCCTCCACTACGTAGGTAGGAGCCACTTGGGAGCAAAGGGTTTAACTGTAATAAGGCCTCTACTATCACTACTTTTTTAACTATAGCCTGATGCTTTTCTAATTTATTATTGATTTTTTCAATAAGCGCTCATATGCTTTTTTGGCTACTATTTCATTGCGAAATCTGCATAGAGATCGTATGATCTGTGGTTTGATTTTCCAATCGAAAACCACAAAATCGCATGCAGCTCAAAGTTTTTTTCACCATTCTTCTATTTTTACATCACTGAGATCATAGCAGTGACTCAAAAGCATTATCGTTCAATAACGATATACCACTGTAAGCAGTTTGGCCTTTTATTCTCTGGCTTTTTGATATATTTTTCTTATATCTTTTTCCATCTCTTCCCACTGGATCAAGGTTTTTGACTTTTTGAAAAAGCCACTCCTTCTGATATAACATTCCATATATAGTTCACTAAAGCTTATTTGTGTGGTGCTTTTGAGTATAAATTCGAATTTTTTTATTTTCTACTCCAAACATACGAAACAATATGTTGATTTATAAATATTTTAAACTCCTTCTCTCATGCAATGTTCTCTCTTCTTTGGAATAGATCTGTCGATGTTTTTAATCTTCCAATTTTTCTTGGAGAACTTTGGTCATTTCCGATGCTATTGTGAAAGTTACCAAAAAAAAAGACTTTTTCCTTGGTCGAAGGAGGTTATTATATGTCTACCGTTAAAAACTGAGTTATGAAGACAAAGTTAGTTAGGGTTTATTGGAGATAGGAACAATGTTGGAAAACTTGGAAGAAAAAACAGTGTGTTCACCATCACTAATAATTGAAATATAGAGTATTAGCTATTATTTTAGTTAATTTTGAGCATTTTCAATACTTCTTCGATATAGAAGTAGATTTCTTCTCGTAGTTTTTTTTTGGATGTAGATCGTTATTATTTTTTTTACCCAGTCTCACGATGACCAGCTTGTGTTCAGGGATGATAATGATGTATTGTCCCTGATGGCCTTGATAAAGATAAAATTCGGGTTTGAATTCATAATCTATCCATGTACCATAGCCATATTCCGGAGCTAATGCAGGATGTGTGATCTTATAGATGAAATCCTCTTTGAGGAGTTGTTTTCCGTCCCATTGATCTTTTTGAAGAAGAAACTGCTCCAGTCTGGCATAATCTTTCGCTGTCGTGTAAATACAGAAAAACCCCTTTTCTACGCCTCCCTTACTGTCCAGTCCCCAAAGTGCAGATTGACTCATTTTTAAAGAGTTCCAAATCTTTTCGCTGCAATAATCTACTAAACTTTTCTTTGTCGCTTTACAGAGCAAGGTGGTGAGAAGTTGAGTATTAGCGTTGATATATTTAAATTTTTTTCCGGGCTCTTCTATGAATTTTTTAGAAAATACCAATTGTTCTACGTTAGTTCCGTAATAAGCCTTGGCTGTTGGATTATTGAAAGGAGGATGATAATTTTCTTTCCAATCTAGCCCTGAACTCATTCGTGAAAGGTCGGCAATCGTCACTTGATCAACAAAGGGTAATCCCCGGTATTCAGGCAAAAAATCCAGGATGGATTGGTCCAAACTTTTGACATAACCGTCTTATATGGCAAAACCCAGTAAAAGTGTTACTACGGACTTTGCCATAGAAAAAGAATTGGATAAACTCGTTTCTTCATGACCGTTCCAATAATATTCAGACAATAATTTTCCATCTCTTGTGATGATAAAAGATACTGATTGTTCTTTTTCAACTTATCCTTTAGATTATCTGTAAGAGGGATTTGATTGTACTGTTAGTCTTTAATCCATTCTTTTGGTTCGGTTGCTTGCCTTGATATAATAGCGTTATTGAAACTTCTCCAGTCGTCTATCCTGATTATATTTGCTCCTTTAAGATAAGTTTCCTTAAACTTTTTTATAAAATTCTTATTATCAATTATATAAAGTAAAGATACAATTGCTAAAAACAGCAATAAGATGAAAGAAATCTACTTGAATAGGTATTTCATAGAAAAATTTTTTAAGCAAAGATATGGAACGGTTTTTCTTTTAGTGAGAACATTGCGAGATCACTGTTTTAATGTGGATTACGTTTATTCAGCCTCCTAGATGTACTTCGTTAGAGAACCATGTAGATTTAGTTTTTGATATTGTATTCGAAATACTATTGATTATGAATTAATTAATTATATTTATTTTTATGAAAAAAAGCAAAATAATGCCAAGGGAACGATACAAATTATAAGCCATAGATTCTTCCCATAAGAGTTTGTTTTTTCACACACGCTAATCCTTTGTAACAATCCTTTCCTGATCCAAACCAACACTTTATACTGCCAAAAATACGTTCTACTACCCATCGATTTTTACTCACTAATTATGTATGAATAATACAGCTATACTACTTAAGGGACGGTTCCTATAGGCTTTCTTCTGTATAAGTTCTTGATGCCTCGACTATGAAAATAAGACAAGTTGGCTGGAGTTTGGTAGCTTTATCTGCATATATTTCTCTGGTTTTATATCTTAGTTTTCTTATTAATTAATGGCGTTAGCCTCTACTATCATGCTCATTGGCTGCTATGCTATGTACTGGAGTCGTATGATCTGGGATCTGATTTTCCAATCGAAAACCACAAAATCGTATGCAGCCTAAGTTTTTTTCACCAATTCTTCCGTTTCTACATCACTGATATCATACCAGTTACTCAAAATCATGATCATAAATAACAATATTCTACTTTAAGCAGATTGGCTTTTATTTCCTGGCCTTTTTGATATATTTTTACCTATTTCTTTCTCCATCCCTTCCAAGTGGATCAAGTTCTTTAACCTTTTTAAAAAATAATTCCTTCTGGTAGAACGTCCATATATAGCTTACTAAAGCTTAGTTATGTTCTGCTTCTGAGGATAGATCCAAATTTTTTTATTTTCTACTTCAAAATATATGAAACATATATATTGATTTACAAATATTTTAACCTACTTCTCTCATGAAACGTTCTCGACGTTTTTCTTCCTTTCTCTTAAGTATATTGTTAGCATAACAATAAAAAAAACCGCCGAACCTACGCTCGGCGGTTGTAAAAAAGATACCTGATTAATAGAAAAAAAAAGTTGGTTAGGCCAATCTAACCAAAAAAAGATAAGTTTATTTCTTGCTCCAAACAGTTTGTAATATATAATCTTTAGCTTGGGGTCCTGTTGTCTTCCCTGAGAATTCTAGAGTCATTTCTTTTTCTTTAAATTCTTTAACTACAAAATTCAGAGTGTTTTTATTTGGAGCATTGAATATGATCTTTTTAGTTCCTTCCTCAAATCTGTAAGTAGTCTCAGGTATTTCCGATACACTAGTTCCTAGTTCAATGGCATCCCTTTTAACAAGAAATATTTTTCCTGATATTTTATCAGATTTAAGATCAAGATATTGAGCTTTTTGAGGGGTGTTCAAATTTAGATTTGCTAGAACTTTATCTTTTCCACCCAGTTTAGCAGACTTTATTTTCCAACTCCCTGTTATACATTCCTTCTTAATATTAGTGGAACAATTCTCTACTTTTTGTTTCTTTTCATTTTTAGCAAGATCTACCTTAACAGGTGCTTTTTCTTTTTTCTCATCATTACAGGACATAATCAAAAATGCTGCAAGAAAAACATGTGAAAATCTCATAATTATCATTGATTTTAAATTTTCATAAATAAGAACAAACATTCCTCTATCGAGGAGAGACCATCCAAAGCTACTACAATTCTTTCGAAAAATGATGAGCCGAAGGTCCGATAATCTCATTTTTGATCTCTCTATACATTCTTTTCTACTCTTAATGCAGCTTTAAAGGGAAAATATCTTTTTTTTTTGCCTGCCTCAAGATAACTTTACGATGATTTTACTTATAGCGAAAATGTTGCATGAGAGAAGGCTAAAATATTTGTAAATCAATATATTGTTTCCTGTATTTAGAGTAGGAAAAACTCGAATACATTCTCAGAAGCAACGCAAAAATAAGATTTAGTTAACTATATATGGAACATTCTACCAGAAGGCGTGATTTTTTCAAAAGGTTAAACACCTGATCCACTGGGAAGGGATGGAGAAAGAAATAAGAAAAATATATCAAAAAGGGCAGGAAATAAAAGACCAACTTGGTTACAGTGGAATATCGTTATTTAAGATGATTCTTTTGAGTGATTGGTATGATCTCAGTGATGTAGGTACGGAAGAATTGGTGAAAGAATTCTTGATATGCATGCGCTTTTGTGATTTTTGATTGGAAGATCAGATATCAAGATCATACAACTCTATGCAGAGTTCGTAATGAAATAGTAGCCAAAAAAGCATATAAGCGCTTACTGAAAAAGATCAATAAGGAATTAGAAACACATCAGGTTATAGTTAAAACAGAAGTAATAGTAGATACGCGTATTACAGTGATGCCTTTGCTCTCAAGGGAGCTCTTACCTACGTAGTGTAGGATCGGAAAGAAGAGGAAAAGTAAATCACTCAAAGAAAAGAAAGGGAAAAAAGAGACTTAATCAGGAGTAGACACTCAAGGAAAATGTCTTAAGAAATCAGGTAACTCTACTACGGATACTAGAAGTATATAGCGTAGCCGACAATGAACATGATAGTAGAGGGCTAAAGCCATTAATAAGCAAACTAGGAGACCATTGTGTTAATGGTGAATTACGTTTATTCAGACTTCTAGATGGCTTCGTTAGAGAAAATGTAGATTTAGTCTTTCACATTGTATTCGAAATACTGTTATTTATAAATTAATTAATTATATCTATTTTTATAGACAGCGCATAATAATTCCAGGGGAACGGTACAAATTATGCGCTATAGCCTCCATAAGATGCTGGGCATGCACACGAGATAATACCTTTGTAAAGATCCTTTCCTGATCTAAACCAACGCTTTATATTGCCAAAAGTACGTTCTACTACTCATCGGGTTTAACTCACTAATTATGTTGAATAACATAGATACCCCTACTTAGGTCCGGTTCCTATAGGCTTTCTTCTGTATACGCTCTTTGATCCTTTTACTATGAAAGTAAGACACGTTGGCTGGCACTTGATAATATTTGTCTTCCTATACTTCTCTGGGTTTATATCCTAGTTTGCTTATTAATTGCTTTAGGGCCTCTATTATCATGCTCATTGGCGGCTACGTTATGTATTGCTAGTATCATTCTATTTTTTATTCAGACCTATGTGCTTTTTGTATCCGTAGTAAAGTTTACCTGATTTCTTGAGCCATTTTCCTTGAGTATCTATTCCTGATTGAGTCTCTTTTTTACCCTTGCTTTTCTTTGAGTGATTTGCTTTTTCCCCTCTTCCTTCCGATCCTTGACTACGTAGATAGGAGAGCCCTTTGGAGAAAAGGCCTCACTGTAATACTGGCATCTACTATCACTCCTATTTTAACTATATCCTGATTCTTTTTTAATTTTTTATTGATCTTTTTCAGTAAGTGCTCACATGCCTTTTTGGCTACTATTTCATTGCGAACTCTGCATAGAGTCGTATGATATGGGATCTAATCTTTTAATCGAAAACCACAAAATTGCATGCAGCTCAAGGATTTTTTCACCAATTCTTCCATCCCTACATCACTGAAATCATACCAGTGAGTCAAAAGCATTATCTTAAATAACGATATACCACTTTATGCAGCTTGTCCTTTTATTCCCTATCCTTTTTGATATATTTTTCTTATTTTTTTTCTATCCTTTCCCAGTGGATCAAAGTTTTTAACATTTTGAAAACTCACTACCTTCTGGTAGATCGTTCCACATATAGTTCACTAAAGCTTATTTGTTCGATGCTTCTGAGCATAGAGACGAATTTTTTTATTTTATACTCCATATATACGAAACAATATATTGATATAGACAAATATTTTAAACTCCTTCTCCCATGCAACGTTCTCAAATGGTAAAATCAGGAAATAAAACAAAATTAAAATGTATCTTACTAGAAATGAATCTGTTATCAAATCGCTGTTTTTATTTTTGAAAGAGGTTACCTAAATTTGTCGATACTTATCTAAAATTTGAGAATTCTTTTGAACTAATTTATACTTATTTCCGGACATAGGATCAGATTATAAATTTTTAGTTTCCACTTTTCTTCTTACCCACTTTTTGGTATAGTTTCCTTTTTCCTATATATTTTGGGCTAATAGTCATAAAAAAGGCTTGAGGATCGTTAGTTTTTTCTCGGATGTTTTTCAGTCTCTTTTTTTCCGTTACGATAAAGAGCTCTTCGTTATCACGTTTCATGTAAAAGCGTTCTCGCGCTACTTTTTCTAAGTAACCTAGTTCTGTATGTATCTTATTGAGTTGATCCTTTTCTGTAGTTATCTTCTTTTTTAAATAGGCTTGTTCAGATTTCATTTTTTTGATATCTTTTTCGAGATTCCAATGTATCATGAACGAATTTGTATCAAAAAAGATCATCCACAGTAGGAAAAAGGTTCCGGTCCAGAAATATTTGCTCTTTAAAAGGGGCTTTAGCTTGAGCCCTTCTTTTGCATCGAACTTTTCCATAGACCTCTTTGTTATATCGAGGTAAGCAAAGTTACGATTACTTTTCTGCTCTGATTCTATTTTGGATTAACGACTTCAATATCCTTATCATCACGTCGTTTTTGAGGTATGTTCGGTATGAGAACATTGTATTAATGGTGAAATAGGTTTATTTACTATTCTAGATGGGTTTTTGTTGGAGAACAATGTAGATTTAGCCTTTCACATTGCATTCTAAAAATATTTATTATAAATAAATATAATTATATTTTTTTTTATGAACAGCGCATAATAATAGCAGGGGTACGATAATAAATTATGAGCTATAGTCTACATAAGATGCTGGGCATGAGCACGAACAAATCGTTTGTAACGAACCTTTCCTGTTACAGGCCAACGCTTTATACTGCCATAAGTACGTTCTACTACCCTCGGGGTTTACTCACTAATTTATTGAATAATATAGCTATACTACTTAAGGGACGTCGTTCCTATAGGTCTCTTCTGTATAGGGTCTTTGATGCCTCGACTATGAAAGTAAGACACGTTGGCTGGAAATTGGTAACCTTTGTCTGCATATACTCTCTCTGATTTTACATCCTATTTTTCTTATTAATGGCTTTAGTACTCTACTATCATGTATTCATTGGCGGCTAGGCTATGTACTGATAGTATCATTCCATTTTTATAAACTCTCCCCCCTATGTGCTTCTTGTATCTGTAGTAGAGTTACCGCTTTCTTAGACCATTTTCCTTGAGTTTCTATTCCTGATTGAGTCTCTTTTTTTCCCTATCTTTTCTTTGATTGATTTGCTTTTCCGATTTTTCCTTCCGATCCTCTACTACGTAGGTAGGAACTACCTTGGGAGCAAGGTAAGTCACTGTGATACTGAAATCTACTATCACTCCTGTTTTGGAGTATAACCTGATACTTTTCTAATTCCTTATTAATATTTTTCAGTAACCGATCATATGCCTTTTTGGCTACTATTTCATTGCGAAATTTGCATAGAGTCGTATGATCTGGGATTTGATCTTCCAATCGGAAATCACAAAAAATCATGCCCCTATGGAATCTTTTACCAATTTTTTCCTTCCTACATCACTGAGATCATACCAGAGAATCAAAAGAATCATCTTAAATAACGATATTCCACTGTAAGCAGGTTGGTTTTTTATTCCCTGGCCTTTTTGATATATTTTTCTTATTTCTTTCTTCATTCCCTACCAGTGGATTACTGGTGTTTAAACTTTTGAAAAACTCGCTACGTTCTGGTAGAACGTTCCATATATTCTTCACTAAATCTTAGTTGCACAGTACTTCTGAGTATAAATTTATATTTTTTATTTTAATACTCTAAAAATATACGAAATAATATATTGATTTATAAATATTTTTAACATTATTATCTCATACAACGTTCTCTCTACATCGTCTCCAACGAAGCCATCTAAGATGGTTGAATAAATGTAATCCCCCTTAACACAATGGTCTCGTCATACAGTCTTTGATCTTGTCTCTTGTCGGTGGCTTTCATGGGGGCTGATGTCTTTTTCATTATGGAAACGGTTGGCCGATAAGAAAGCTTGAAAAGCCTAGCGCGTTTTCGTAAGGATTTGAACGATAAGGTGATGGGGTAAAACCCTTTCATGAGTGCATCAAAACTTCGATCTCCTCGGACAGGACAGGAATATTTTTCATCAGATTCAGTGGCGCTCCGTTTTTTTGGATGACGTAGTTGTCCTCGATTCTAATTCCTAACTTTTCATTAGGGATGTAAATGCCCGGTTCTATGGTAAATACCATCCCAGCTTGAAAAGACTCCGATAGAATACCGTAATCATGGGTGTCAAGCCCCAGGTGGTGAGATGTTCCGTGCATTAAGTACTTTTTATAGGCCGGTTGTTTCGGATTTTCGTTTTGTACGTCGGCTTGGTCCAGCAATCCCAAACCGATCAATTCAGCTGTCATGATTCTTCCCACCTCTTTGTTATAATATTTCCAATTGTTTCCAGGTACGAGCATGTCGGAGGCTTGATCTTTGACTCTCAAAACGGCGTTATAAATCCGACGTTGACGCTCGGTGTATCGCCCGTTTATCGGTACGGTACGTGTCAAATCAGCGCTATAATTAGCATAACAAGCTCCGACGTCGATAAGTAACAATTCTCCGTCTCTGCAGGATTGGTTGTTTTCAATGTAGTGCAAGATACAAGCATTGTGACCGCTAGCTATAATTGGCGTGTAGGCGAAACCGTTGGCACGATTTCGTAGAAATTCATGCGCCCATTCGGCTTCAATTTCGTATTCTCCAACTCCCGGCTTTATAAAATTCAAAACTCTGCGAAATCCTTTTTCGGTGATGTCACAAGATGTTTGGATTTGAGTGATTTCTTCAGCCTCTTTAATCGATCGTAAATGCTGTAGTATCAGGTTGCTCCGCTTGTATTCATGTAGTGGGTATTGCTTTAGAAGTTTTTTGACAAAGCGATCTTCACGTGTTTGTACCTCGCGTGTAGCTGTGTAATGCTCATTAAGGTTTAGGTAGACTTTCTCGGCTTCTGCCATGAGATTATAGAGAACCTTTTCGAATTGATCAATCCAATATATAGTTTTTATACCTGAGAATTGTGTAGCTTTTTTTTGAGTGAGTTTGGCTCCTTCCCATATTGCGATATGTTCGTTGGTCTCCTTGAGAAAGAGGATTTCTCGATAATCTTCTTGAAATGCATCCGGAAACAATACGAGAATGCTTTCCTCTTGGTCGATTCCTGAGAGATAGAAAATATCGCGATGTTGATGAAAGGGAAAAGTTCTATCCGCGCTGATGGAGTAGATATCATTGGAATTAAATATTGCCAGGGATTTTCTGTCTAAACGTTCGGAAAATTTTTTACGGTTTTTGATAAAGAGCTCTTGGGGTAAAGGAGAATATTTCATGGGTGAATTTTTGACGTGTAAGTTATAAAAGTAAAGTTTTTTTACTGTAATTCGGTAGGGGGATGAAATTTGGTTGATTATTTTTAATCATAATAGGAGAAGGTTTCGAGTCATTTTACTTGAGTGTCTACTCCTTATTGAGCCTCTTTTTTCCTTTCTTTTCTTTTACTGATTTGCTTTTTTCCCTCTTCCTTCCGATCCTCCACTACGGAGGTAGGAGTTCCTTTGGGAACAAAGGGATCAATCTAATAGTGAGACCATTGAGACTATTTTTTAATAATGGATTACGTTTATTCACCATCCTAGATGGCTCGTTAGAGCCTATATATATTTAATTTTTCATATTGTATTCGAAATACTATTGATTATAAATTAATTAATTATATCTATGTTTATGAACAGCTCATAATAACACCAGGGACACTATATAAATTATGAGCCATACCCTCCATAAGAGGCTGGTCGTGAACACGAGCTAATCCTTTGTAACGATCCTTGCCTCATCCAAACCAACGCTTTATACTGCCAAAAATACGTTCTACCACCCATCGGTATTTACTCACTAATTTATTGAATAATATAGCTATTCTACTTAAGGAACGGTTCTTATAGTTTTTTTTCTGTATACGGTCTTTGATACTTCGACTATGAAAGTAAGACACGTTAGCTGGAACTTGGTAACCTTTATTTTCCTATACTTCTCTGGGGTATAACCCCCCTAGTTTGCTTATTAATAGTTTTAGCCCTCTACTATCATATTTATTGGTTGCTACGACTATGTACTGCTGCTCAAGGCCAGTGGAACGATACAAATTATGCGCTATAGCCTCCATAAGATGCTATGTATGTATACGAGCTAATCCTTTTGTAAGGATTCCTTATCTGATTAAACTAGCGCTTTATACTGTCAAAAGTGAATTCTACTATCCATCGGGTTTTACTCATTAATTATGTTGAATAATATAGTTATACCTACTTAATGTACGGTCCTATAGACTTTCGTCTGTAGACGATCTTTGATGTCTCGATTATGAAAGTACGACACGTTGGCTGGAACTTGGTAATCTTTGTCTGCATATATTTCTCTGGTTTTATATCCTAGTTTGCTTATTAAAGGCTTTAGCTCTCTACTATCATGTTCATTGGCATCTACACTATGTACAGCTAGTATCATTCCATTTTTATACCCCCTATGTGCTTCTTGTATCCGTAGTAGAGTTTACCTGATTTCTTGATCCATTTTTCTTGAGTTTCTACTTTTGATTGAGTCTTTTTTTTTACCCTTTCTTTTTTTTGATTGATTTGCTTTTTCCCCTCTTCCTTCTGATTCTATTATTACTAGGTAGGATCCCCTATTGGGAGTAGGGTCCTCACTGTAATACTGGAACCTAACTATCACTCTTGTTTTAACTATTGTATGATGCTTTTCTAATTCCTTATTGATCTTTTTCAGTAAGCTCTCATATTCCTTTTTGGAATACTATTTCATTGCTAAATCTGCATAGATTCGTATGATCTGAGATCTAATTTTCCAATCGAAAACCACAAAAACGCATGCAGCTCAAGGATTTTTTCACTAATTCTTCTGTTCCTATCTACTGAGATCATACCAGTGACTTAAAAAAATAATCGTAAATAACGATATTCCACTGTAAGTAGGTTGTCCTTTTATTACCTGGCCTTTTTGATATATTTTTTTATTTCTTTCTCCATCCCTTCCTAGTGAATCAAGATTTTTAAACTTTTGAAAAAATCACTCTTTCTAGTAGAAGCATCTATATATAGTTCACTAAAGCTTATTTTCGCGGTGTTTCTGAGTATAAAGCCGAGTTTTTTATTTTCTACTCCAAATAGCCGAAACAATATGTTGATTTACAAATATTTTAACATCCTTCTCTCATGCAACGTTCTCGGCTCCTTATAAAGGATTAGCGCGTGTGCATGTCAAGCATCTTATGGAGGGGAACTATATCCCATAATTTATATCGTACCGCTGGTATTATTATTCGCTGTTCATAAAAATAGATATAATTAGTTGATTTATAATTAATAATATCTCGAATACAATATGAAAGATTAAGATCTACATCGTTCTCCAACGAAGCCATCTAGGATGACTGAATAAAAGTAATTCACGATTAATACAATGGTCTCCGATTATAACCGTTGAAAGGTAGAAAAAAACATCAGGTTTTTTCTATCGATATGCTCCGGTTTTTTTTCATTCTTTGAATGAGTCTTTTCTGGGTGTAGATTTGTGATCTATGCTTCACACCGATACTATTGTTGCTTTGGCTACTCCTGATGGAGTAGGAGCTATCGCCGTCCTTCGCCTTTCGGGATCTGATTCCATATTGATTGTGGATAAAATATTTCGTTCATCTCGATCTGGAAAAGAGTTGAAGGATCAGAATTCTCATACCGTTCATTTGGGGGAATTGTTTGACGGAAACACGATTTTGGA
Source organism: Flavobacteriales bacterium Tduv (assembly GCA_047528255.1). Taxonomy (GTDB): domain Bacteria; phylum Bacteroidota; class Bacteroidia; order Flavobacteriales; family Blattabacteriaceae. Next base: position 1,094,990 of record CP180024.1, read on the forward strand.
TCAGGTTTTGGTTTCTTTGTTCAAAGCGCCGCATTCTTATACGGGTGAAGATATGGTGGAAATTTCTTGTCACGGTTCTCCATACATTCGGCAGCGAATTTTACAGTTCTGCATCAGAAACGGGGCACGTTCGGCTCGCGCCGGAGAATTCACGATGCGCTCCTTCCTCAATGGGAAGATGAATCTTACTCAGGCAGAAGCTGTGGCCGATTTAATCGCTTCGGAATCCGAAGCGACTCATCAGGTGGCTATGAGGCAGTTACGGGGTGGGGTTTCCGACCGTATCAAAAAGTTACGGGGTGAATTGCTCGATTTTGCTTCGCTCATTGAACTCGAACTGGATTTTTCCGAAGAAGATGTAACTTTTGCCGATCGTTCGCAGTTGTACCGTCTTTTGGATAGGTTGGAGGATGATTTGAAGTTATTGATCAATTCGTTTACTTCGGGAAATGCAATCAAGCAAGGTATACCGGTGGCTATTGTAGGCGCCCCCAACGCAGGGAAGTCTACATTACTGAATGTGTTGTTGAATGAGGAACGTGCTATCGTTTCGGATATGGCGGGTACCACGAGGGACGCTATCGAAGAGGATATTATTTTGGAGGGCATACGCTTTCGTTTCATCGATACGGCCGGTATTCGTCAAACGACTGATCAAATTGAGAGCATCGGTATTCAGAGGACTTTTGAAAAAATACGACAGGCTCGGATAGTTCTTTATCTGTTTGACGCGACTGCTTTTGATGAAGATAGAGTTTGGTCCGAGCTTGCAGATATTCAGTCCGAATATCCTGAGAAGGATTTTTTTGTAATAGCCAATAAATCGGATCTTTCTTCGGTTGACTTTCGACAAGCTTCTCCCGAAAATTTTCTCTCCATTTCGGCTAAGCGAATTGAAGGTATCGAAGAGTTGAGGAAGGCTTTGACTGATTTAATCAATCGCGAGGCTTTGAACGGGCAGGGTGTGACGCTTGCTCAAGGCAGATATTATGAGGCTTTGCAAAAAGCATTTGATGCCCTGCTTAATATTCATAGCGGGCTAGATCGTGGAATGTCAGGAGATTTAGTTGCTGTGGATACCCGAAGGGCTCTTTATTATTTAGGAGAGATAACGGGGGAGATAACAAGCAATGATTTGTTGGAGAACATCTTCTCTCGTTTTTGTATAGGAAAGTAACCTGTTGATGTGAGAACGTTGCATGAGCAAATTAGGCTAAAATATTTGTAAATCAATATATTATTTCGTATATTTGGAGTATAAAATAAAAAAATTCGGCTCTATGTTCAGAGCACCGAACAAATAAGTTTTAGTGAACTATATATGGAACGTTCTACCAGAAGGTAGTGTGTTTTTCAAAAGGTTAAACACCTTGATCCACTGGAAAGGGATGGAAAAAGAAATAAGAAAAATATATCAAAAAGGTCAGAGAATAAAAGGCCAACCTGCTTACAGTGGTAATATCGTTATTTAAGATGATGCTTTTGAGTCACTAGTATGATCTCAGTGATGTAGGAACGGAAAATCGGTGAAAAAATCCTTGAGCTGCATGCGATTTTGTGATTTTCGATTGGAAAATTAGATCCCAAATCATACGATTCTATGCAGATTTCGCAATGAAATAGAGCCAAAAAGGCATATGAACGCTTATTTAAAAAGATCAATAAGGAACTAGGAAAGCATTAGGAGATAGTTAAAACAGAAATTATAGTAGATCCCAGTATTACAGTGAGTCCCCTTGCTCCCAAGAGGCTCCTACCTACGTAGGTGGAGGATCGGAAGGAGAGGGACAAAAGCAAATTAGTCAAAGAAAAGAAAGGGTAAAAAAAAGAGACTCAATAAGGAGTAGAAACTTTAGGAAAATGGCTCAAGAAATCAGGTAAACTCTACCACGGATACAAAAAGCACATAGGGGGTATAAAAATAGAATGATACTAGCTGTACATATCGTAGCAGCCAATGAATATGATAGTAGAGGCCTAAAGCAATTAATAAGCAAACTAGAATATAAAGCCAGAGAAGTATATGCAGACAAAGGTTACCAAGTGCCAGTCAACGTGTCTTACTTTTATAGTCAAGGCATCAAATACTGTATACAGAAGAAAGCCTAGAGGAACCGTCTCTTAAGTAGGATCCTTATATTATTCAATAAATTAGTTAGTAAAACTCCGATGAATAGTAGAACGCACTTTTGTCAGTTAAAGCGTTGGTTCTGGATCATAAAATGATCCTTATAAAGGATTAGCTCGTGTACATGACCAGCATCTTATGGAGGCTATGGTTCATAATTTGTGTCGTTTCTCCTACGATCATTATGTCTGTTTATAAAAATAAATGTAATTAATTGATTAATACGTAATAGCAGCCAACGAGCATGATAGTAGAGGGCTAAAGCCATTAATAAGCAAAATAGGATTAAACTTAGAAAAGTATATGCAGACAAAGGTTACCAAGTGCCAGTCAACGTGTCTTATTTTCATAGTAGAGGCATCAATGCCCGCATACAGAAAAGAACACCTATAGGAACCGTTTCTTAAGTAGAGATAGCTATATTATTCAACAAATGAGTGACTAAAACCCGATGGGTAGTAGAACGTACTTTTAGAAGTTAAATCCTTGGTTTAGATCAGGAAAAGTTCTAAAAAGGATTAGCTCGGTGAGCATGACCAGCCTCTTATGGGAGGCTATAGCTCATAAGTTGTATAGTAGCCCTGGAATCATTATGAGCTATTCATAAAAATAAATATAATTAATTAGCTTATAATCAATATATTTCAAATACGATGTGAAAGATTCAATTTACATCGTTTCCAACAAAGCCCATCTAGGATGCGCTTAATAAACATAATTCACCTTAAAACAATGCTCTAAAAAGTATTCAAAGTAAAAAATATCTTTAGATCGTAAAGGCTTTTTTGATGAGTGGAACTAGATCCAGTTTTTCCCAAGTGAAAAGTTCCACTTCGGTTTCAATCTTTTTGCCTTCGCTATTTGTAAAAAATTTTTTCACTTTTTGAGGTGTTCTTCCCATGTGTCCATAGGCAGCTGTTTCCTCATAGATGGGTTGGCGAAGTTTTAGGCGTTGTTCGATAGCGTAGGGGCGTAGATCAAAAATTTCTTTGATCTTTTGAGCGATAGTGCCGTCAGAGAGATCCGATTTTGAAGTACCGTAAGTGTTGACATAAATTCCCATAGGCTCTGCAACGCCTATCGCGTAGGATATTTGTATCAGAAGTTCGTCCGCGAGACCGGCAGATACAAGATTTTTTGCAATGTGTCGAGCAGCGTAAGCTGCTGAACGGTCTACTTTGGATGGATCTTTTCCCGAGAATGCTCCGCCTCCATGTGCGCCTTTTCCTCCGTAGGTGTCTATGATGATTTTTCGTCCTGTCAGTCCTGAGTCTCCGTGAGGGCCTCCGATGACGAATTTTCCTGTTGGGTTTATATGATATTTGATTTGATCGGTAAAGACTTTTTTTAAACGATCGGGCAAAATTTCTTTTACTCTTGGGATGAGAATGTTTTTAATGTCTTGAGAGATGCACCGCTGCATATTTTCTTCAGTGTCGAACTCATCATGTTGAGTAGAAATGACGATGGTATCTATACGTTGAGGTATATGATTGTCAGTGTATTCTAAAGTAACTTGGGCCTTGGAATCCGGGCGGAGATAAGACATTGTTCGGTTTTCGCGTCGTATGGAGGAGAGTTCTTGCAATAGGCGATGAGAAAGCTCCAGCGCCAGTGGCATATAATTTTCGGTTTCTTTTGTAGCATAACCGAACATAATACCTTGATCCCCAGCACCTTGATCTTCTTTCTTTAGGTGCTCGATACCTTGAGCAATGTCAGGCGATTGTTCATGGATAACGGAGAAGATACCGCAAGAATCGGCGTGAAATTGATATTCATTTTTTGTATAACCTATTTTTCGGATGAGCTCACGAGCTACTTTATGTACGTCTACCCAAGCGCTTGAGTGGGCTTCTCCGGCTAAAATCACTTGTTCGGTAGTAACTAGGGTTTCTACAGCTACTTTTGCCTGTGGGTCAAAGGCCAGAAATTGATCAAGTATAGCGTCGGAAATTTGATCAGCAATTTTGTCAGAGTGGCCTTCAGAGACCGATTCGCTTGTAAAAAGATAGGACATAACTTTTGACGATTTAATGGAATCATTTTAAATATAGAGAAAGAATGACCCCCGTGCAGCGCCAAAAGATAAAAACACTGCTTTAGCATTTTTTATGAGGTTGCAATCAGTCAAATCTTTCCTCGATCAATGTAGCAAATGTAAAATAATTTTATGCTTGTAAAAAGTTCATGTCCAATATTCTGTCCGGGACGTTCTCTTTTTATTCTCTAATATAGCGCAGTAGCTCAGGTAGCGTGAAGTGGAAATTTCGTTTTTTTCCAGCGTTTTGATCACTTTGCATTCGGGTTCTTCGAGATGAAGGCAATTATAGAATCGACATTGTCCGCGTAAGCGAAAGATTTCCGGGAAATAGGCCTGTATCTCGTCTCGTTCCATATCGACTAACCCAAAGCTTTTGATGCCCGGCGTATCGATGATTTGCCCACCGAAGGGCCATTCAAACAGTTCTGCGAAAGTGGTGGTATGTCGGCCTTTTTGATGGTATCGGGAGATTGCTGCGGTGCGCAATTTCCAATGGGGAGCTAAGGCATTTATCAGTGTGGACTTACCTGTTCCTGAGTGTCCGGATATTATACTCACTTTGTCTTTCATCTTTGTTTTGACGATTTCCAGATTTTTCCCTTTTTCTACCGAGAGTTCTATGCAATCGTAGCCGATCTTTTTATAAAGCTCTATCAGGGTGTTTTTTTGTCGGGATAGGGTTTCATTATAAAGGTCTATTTTATTAAATAATAGGGTTATCGGAATGCCATAAGCTTGTGCACAGACCAGAAAGCGATCAATGAAACCAGTGGATATTGAAGGATACGCCAAGGTGACCATCAAAAAACATTGGTCGATGTTGGCTGCCAGGATATGTGTCTGTTTGGATAGTTTGGCTGCACGACGGATGATATAGTTTTTCCGTTGGTTGACCTCGACGATCACCGCTGTTCCATCGGCTTGTAGCTCAAAACTGACCAGGTCACCTACGGCTACGGGATTGGTGCTCCTGAGTTCATCGATGCGAAACTTTCCTTTGATGCGCGCTTGGATTTGTCCTTCGATATGTCGAACGGTATACCAGCTTCCAGTTGATTTGATCACCGTTCCTTTCATTGGTGGGGTTCATCGGTTTTGAGCATGATTTTATTTTGGATATTGACCGATTCTTGGTGTATAGCTTTGTAAAATTGTTCGGTAAATTCTTCAGAAAGGCCTAGAGACTGGCCTGTTCGTTTAGATCGCTTTAAGACTACTTCCCAACGGTCAGGTTGAAAGATAGCTACGTTGTGAGCTCTTTTCAAATCGCCGACTTTTTGAGAAGTTCGCATCCGATCGGCCAATATGGAAAGAAGATTTTGGTCCAGTTCGTCTATTTGAGCGCGCATACGATCCAGTCCTAATTGATATTCGGAATTTTCCGGATTGTCGTGTTGTCTGACCTCTATCATTTTCAGAATTTCCAAAAGTTTTTCGGGTATAATTTGTTGTTTCGCGTCGCTCCAAGCTTGGTCCGGGTCGTAGTGTGTTTCAACCATTAAGCCGTTGTATTCAAAGTTGAAAGCTTGTTGGGCTATTTCGAAAATCCCGTCGCGGTTACCGCAAATGTGCGAGGGGTCGCAGAGAATGGGAATATTTGGATAGCTATTTTTGAAATCCAGGGCGATTTGCCAATTGGGCTGATTGCGGAATTTGGGTTTTTTGTATGTGGAAAAACCGCGGTGGATGACACCTAATTTTTCGATGCCTCGACCGGCGAGACGTTCCAGTGCTCCGATCCATAGATCGAGATCGGGATGGATAGGATTTTTCACCAATACTACCTTGTCGGATCCTTCGAGCGCATCAGCGATCTCTTGTACGGTGAAGGGATTGACCGTGCTTCGAGCGCCAATCCAGAGTATGTCAATATCGTGCTCTAAGGCTCCTTCTACGTGTTCGGCTTTGGCTACTTCCGTTGCTGTCATCATCCCGGTTTGGTTTTTGACTTTTTGGAGCCATGGAAGTCCATCGAGGCCAATACCTTCAAAATTATTGGGCTTGGTTCTAGGTTTCCAGATTCCGGCTCTGAAGACTTGGATGTAAGATTTTTCGATCCTTGAGGCTGTTTTTAGAACTTGCTCTTCGCTCTCGGCGCTGCAAGGGCCTGAAATAATCAATGGTTTGTAGAATTGTTTGATCCAGTTTTGTTCGATATCGGTCAGTTTTTTCATTGTGAATTGTTTATATGGGGGGGTATCTTTTGATTCTTATTTTTTCAGCGCTTTTTGAATTTTATTAACTTTTTTCATTTATCGATAGATGGATTCGGAGTTGTTTTCTTGTAGAAAAATTCAGAGTTTGATCAGCTGATCGATATAGGTTTCGATGGTTTTGAATAGGTTTTATTTGTTCGATCAAAAGATCGAAAGCCAGGTATTGAAGCGTCTTTTGACCAAGCAACTGTAGAAAAAAACAGCTTCCTGTCAAATGGGATTTTTTACTCGTCTTTTTCGACATCCAATACGATACGTTCCAGACTGAAAGATAATATGTGTGATAGATGTGAGATCTAAGCCAAGTGTAGATCGTGCGTTTTGGAATCCATTCGATCGAGGGCATGTGTAGATTAGCATATATTGTTTCTATTTTTCAAGGGTCTCGGGAGTATTGAGTTCGACTGGAAGATGATTTTTTTTCTTTCGAAAACCTCGTAAAAAGGCGTTTTAAGTCCCGAGTATTCTGTTCCGTATATGGGATGTGTGGAGATGAAACGGTTTCGTTTGGAGTGTTTGGCTATGGCTTGACAAATATTTTCTTTGGTCGAGCCAATATCGAGAACGACGCTTTTGTCGGAGGGGGCATTCAGTAGCTCCGGGGATATTTTCCTTATTCCGTTGACGGGCGTGGCCAGGATGATGAGTTCGCTCTGTGTGATGAGCGTGTTGGGGGAGACGATCTCGTCGACGATTTCGATTTTCAGCTCGAGTGAAGCGTTTTTCGGGATTTGTTGTATCCTGTTGATTTTTTTCCAAAAATCTGTTTTAGGTAGACTCAAGGCCATACACCCTCCGATCAATCCTAAACTAATGATTCCGATTTTCATGAGCTGATTCGTTTCTGTACTTCTTCTAGGGTTTTTATGGGGCAGCACAGTAAAAAGCGAACGTATCTTTTACCAAATTGGCCGAAGACACTTCTGGGGGGTATGAAGATATGTTGTTTATGCAACATTCGGTCTGACCAATCTTTGTCATCTTGGTTGTTCAGGAGCTTAGCCCAAACGAAGAGGCCGGAACCCATATGGTCGTAAGAAAGACCGAGTGTGTTGCAGATCATTTCTATAATTTCTTTCCGCTCGGAATATACGGCATTGAGTTATTCAACCATTCGTCTGATTGTTAAATAGCTTTGATGGCAGAGAGTTCTAGGGGTAAGTACATATCGGAGTCCATTTGACTTTTTGTTTTCAGTTTTTTTTGAATAAATTCTTTTTTCCCACTACCATCCCGATGCTCCATTCGGCCATATTGTGACTCTTACTGAGAGAATTCAATTCTAAAGTGATATTTATAGCTCCTTGAATTTGTAAGATGATTAAAGGCCTGGAGTTAAGGGGAAATGTATGGATTGTCATGTACAAGAAGGTTCTTATGTTTTCGGGAAAAGTGTACGGTTTTTCCAGTTGTTCAAGGGCCGACACAGGCCTGTGGGAATGTGGGGTAATTGTTTCATAGTATTTTTACTCGATAGAGGTCTCTATGTTCCAAAATGTCGAGATTCAGCTGCCAAGGTTTTCTTCTCTCAGATCGTAGTGGATGATTTCAGGTTCGAGGAATTGATATACATAGAAATAAGTGGGGTAGTCTGGATCAGGAACAAGAACCTGATCGCCATGCTCTATGTAAGTCATGCTGATTTGCATGATGCCTTCTTTGGTTCCCATCAAAGAGGAGCTTCCTCATGATTGAGTGATACGTTGTAATTCTTTAGGACCCATGGAGGTGAAAGATTGACGTAAGGGCTATTCGATATAATTTTTGGACATGTTGGCGTTAGGTAGATCGGTGCTTTGTTGCATTTTTTTGGATGACGGCTTTCAGCTGAAGGATCTCCGGACGTCGATGCCTAGATTGATGATCTTTGCCCCTCTGCCTTCATATTACTGATTTCCTTTAGTTTTCAGAAAAACTAGTACTCTGTGAGGTGATATATCCGTGATGCCGGTATAATCCTCATTGTGTTCTTCCGTTTTTGTATTCTCAAATTACGGAGAGTCCTTAAATTTTTCACGGATGCTCCATTTCACCTTTTCATAAATATTTGGATTGTCAAAGCTCAGATCGATGAAAAAGGCATATTCCTAGTTTTTTTCTATCGATGGGGATCGATTGAATTTTGGTCATATTGATGCTCAATTCAGCGATAGTATGTAGTATCCTCGAAGAGGATTCCGGTAGTATGCATCAGCTTGACGTTACGGGAGGCTTTGTTAAAATATTTTTCAATATTTTTAGAGCGGAAGCTTTGATGATGAAAAAGTGCGTGAAGTTGTTTGAAATGGTGTAGATGTCTCTTACCCATATTTCCATTCCGTATATTTCGGCGTTTTTTCGAGGCTATCGCGGCCAATTCTTTGAGTTGTTCATTGGATATATGTTGGGAGGGCCTTCCGTATCCGGGTATTCCTATATTTTGATTTTTGGATGTTGATCAAAAAAATCTTATGCATTGTAAAAACCCGATTGGATGTGAAATCAAATCTGGTATGTCTTCCAAGTTTTTCCGGGGAAGGATCATCAATTGATAGCAAATGGGTATGTAGATTTCCTCGATTATTTTTAGGGAATGTTTGGAGAGTAAGGCATAATTCGATAGGATGGCTCCGGTTATTGAGTTTTCTATAGCCATCACTCCTGCATGCATTTTAGAGCCCCTAGACGGCTTCGGCTAGAGCTTTGAATGTGGCGTACTCGAAAATTTTATATTCTGATGCTCCGAAATAATAGGAGACTACAGTGCGATGGGGCGTTCTTTTATTCCCTTTATATCCATTTTTTTATTTGAGTCAATTCACAAAAAAAGCCTCACGATGGGGGTATATATTTTTTTTATTTTCAGTCAACATAAAAAAAACATATTTTTTTGCAAGAGAAGAGATAAAAACAGCTGTTGTATGGCTTTTTCAATTTCATTTTGAGCTCCCTCAAAGGGAAGATGTATATATGATTTTTTTAATTTTGTGTTTCTATTCTGAAAGAATAGCTGTAGAAGAACAATGTGAGAACGTTGCATGAGATAAGAAAGTTAAAATATTTGTAAATCAAAATATTGTTTCGTATGTTTGGAGTAGGAAATAAAAAAATTCGGCTCTATGCTCAAAAGCATCGCACAAATAATTTTTAGTGAATTATATATAGAACGTTCTACTAGAAAAGGTGAGTTTTTCAAAGGTTGAAACACCTTAATTCACTTGGAAGGGATGGAGAAAGAGATAAGAAAAATAAATGAAAAAGACTAAGAAATAAAAGGTTAACCTGCTTATAGTGTAATATCATTATTTATGATGATGCTTTTGAGTCACTGGTATACTCTCAGTGATGTAGGAACGAAAGAATTGGTGAAAGAATCCTTGATCTTCATGTGCTTTTGTGGTTTTTAATTGGAAGATCAAATCCCAGATCATACGACTCTATGCAGATTTCGCAATGAAATAGTAGCCAAAAAGGATATGAGAGCTTACAGAAAAAGATCAATAAGAAATTAGAAAAGCATCAGGAGTTAGTTAAAACAGGAGTGATAGTAGCTACAAATATTACAGTGAGGCTCTTTGCTCCAAAGGGAGCTCACTACCTACGTAGTGAAGGATCGAAAGGAAGATGGGAAAAAGCAAATAAGTCAAAGAAAAGCAAAGGTAAAAAAAGAGGATCAATCAGGAGTAGATCCTCAAGGCAAATGGCTTAAGAAATGAGTTAAACTCTACTCCGGATACAAGAAACAGCTAGGGGGGATAAAAATGGAATGATAGTAGTAATACATAGCGTAGTCAGCCAATGAGCATGATAGTATAGGGCTAAAGCCATCAATAAGCAAACTAGGATATAACCCTTAGAGAAGTGTATGCAAACAAAGGTTACAAAGAGCCATCCAACGTGTTTTACTTTTATAGTTGAGGCATCAAATACCGTATAGAGAATAAATCCGATAGGAACCCTCGATTAAGTAGGATAGTTATATTATTCAACAAATTAGTGAGTAAAACCAGATGGGTAGTAGAACGTACTTTTGGTAATATAAAGCGTTGGTTTGGATCAGGAAAGCTCGTTACAAACAATTAGTTCGTGTACATGCCCAACATCTTATGGAGGCTATGGCACATAATTTGTATCGTCTCCTAGCATTATTATGAGTTGTTCATAACAATAGATATAATTAATTAATTTATAATAAATAGTATTTCGAATACAATGTGAAAGACTAAATCTACATCGTCTCCAACGATGCTCACCTAGGTGCTTGAGTAACTATAATCCAGCATTAACACAATGGTGTAGAAATAATATATTGATTTACATATACTTTAACATTATTCTTTCATATAAGATTCTCGACACGTTGGCTGCACTTGGTAACCTTTATCTGCATATACTTCTCTAGGTTTATATTCTAATTTGCTTATTAATGGCCTTCCACTTTCCTATCATGCTCATTGCTGCTACGTTATGTACTGCTAGTATCATTCCATTTTTATCTACCCTATCTGTTTCTTGTATCCGGAGTAGAGTTTAGCTTATTTCTTAAGCCATTTGCCTTGAGGGTCTACTTCTGATTGATCCTCTTTTTTTACCTTCTTTTTTGACTTATTTTCTTTTGCTCCTCTTCCTTCCGATCCTCCACTACGTAGGTAGAAGCCCCTTGGAAGCAAAGGGATTCACTATAATACTTGCAGCGACTATTACTCCTGTTTTAAGTAGCGCTTGATGCTTTTTTAATTCCTTATTGATCTCTTTTCAGTAAGAGATCATATGCCTTTTTAGCTACTATTTCATTGCGAAATCTACATAGAGTCGTGTGATCTGGTATATAATATTCCAATCGGAAATCACAAAAGCGCATGCAGCTCAAGTATTCTTTCACCAATTCTTTCGTTTCTACATTACTAAAATCATACTAGTGACTCAAAAGCATCATCTTAAATAACGATATTCCACTGTAAGCAGGTTGGTTTTTTATTCCCTGATCTTTTTGATATATTTTTCTTATATCTTTCTCCATACTTTCCAAGTGGATCAATCTCTTTAACCTTTTGAAAAACTGACTCCTGCTGCTAGAACGTTCTCATATATAGTTCACTAAATCTTATTTGCAAGGTGTTTCTGAGCATAGATCCGAATATTTTTTTACCTTCTACTCCAGATATACCAAATAATATATTGATTTACAAACATTTTAAATTTATTTTCTCATGCAATGTCCTCATTTTTTGTTTATTGATGAGCCCCTCTGAACATACCATTTCAATAATCCGATCTACAGTATCTGGATTGAGCAAGGTACTGATGTCTCCAAAATCATCATAATCCCCCTGAGCTATCTTTCGGAGGATGCACCGCATAATTTTACCTGAGCGCGTCTTAAGAAGATCGTCGACCACGATGATCCGATCCAGCCGAGCGATAGGGCCGATGGCCTGTAATACCCCTTCCGATACGCTTCGCTTAACCCCTTCGCTATCAAAATTGGGCTATGGCAAATGATGTAAACAAAAATTCCCTCGCCCTTGATATCGTCCGGAAAACCTATAACGGCCGACTTGCTCACCCTTGGATGTTGATTGATCTCGTTTTCGATCTCAGCCGTACCCAAACGATGCCCTGATATATTGATCACATCATCCACACGGCCGAGAATGCGATAATAACCTTCTTCATCCCTTCTGACACCCTCTCCCGAAAAATAGTAACCCTTGAACGGGGAAAAATAAATCTCCTTGAATCGCTCATGATCTCCCCAAATCGTCCGAGCCATAGCCGGGCTAAGGGAAACGTATACAGATATTTCCTTTTACGCCTTTTCCTCTAATTTCTTTACCTTCACTGTCCATCACAACGGGTTGCACGCCAGGCAAGAGTAAAGTCGCGTAAGTTGGTTTCGTTGGTATGATGTCTGCCAAATAGCTCAACATAAATCCACCCGGCTTAGTATGCCACCAAGTCTCTACGATCGGGAAATGCTCCTGTCCAATATGGTGATGGGAGCAATGCCAGGACTCACTATTGATAGGATCTCCTAAAGTTCTTAGTAGTTCGAGAGAAAAGAGGTTTTTCCCTTCCAGCGGTTCTATACCGAAAGTAATCAGGGAACGAATAGCTGTCAGTTCCGTATAAAACTGGTTGACGCGATATTTCTGAACGATGTTTCAAAACCGGCCTGCATTCGGATAAGTGGGCTCCCTCAAAGAGGATAGAAATAGAGCCGTTGAGCAACGGATAATATACTAAAAAAGAATACCCGTAATCCAACCGATATCCGCTGTACAAAAATAAACATCCCCTTCTTGATATTGAAAGTTTTTTTCAATACAAATTCAGTATAAAGCATGTAGCTATACGTGGTGTGCACCAATCCTTTTGGCTTTCCCGTAGATCCAGAGGTATACAAGATGAAAAGAGGATCTTCAGCGTCCATCTCTTCAGTTGAACAAATATCTGAGACGTCCCTAATTTGTTCATTCCTCCAATGGTCGCTACTGGTTTTCATCTCGACTTGCCCCCTGTGCATTGAGCTATGATTACTTTTTGCTACCGGAGGATACTCAGTCAAATCCTCGTCGGTGATTTGTTTCAGCAGATGGTCTTGGATCCGTGAAAAGACCGTCGGCCGTCAACAATATCTTGGCTTGGTCATCTTGCATCTTGCCGTCCAAGGTCGCTGCAGAAAATCTTCCGAAAACTACTGAATGGATCGCTCCGATACGGGAACAAGCCAAAACGGAAATGACAAGTTCGGAGATGATTAGCATCTAAACAGCTACACGATCGCCTTTTCTGATACCGCTTTTCTTGAGGACGTTGGTAAATTGACATACTTTTGAAAAAAGCTCGTCGTAGCTATATCTGATTTCAGGATTTTTAGGATCGTTCGGTTCCCAAATGAGAGCCGTTCAGTCTTTGTGTCTATCCAAATGCCGCTCGAAAATATTTTCGGTAATGTTAAGTTTAGTTTCTTTGAACCAAGTGATTTCCTATTTTTCAAAATCCCACTCGAGTTGTTTAGTTCAACCTTTCTCCAAAAAAAAGTTTTGAGTGATCTTCCCCAAAAATCCTTCGGTATCGCCGATAGAAATGCGATAAATGTCGATGTACTTGAAGAGAAAATCGATATGATAATAGTCTGTAGCCAACGTTTTGAATGAATTCACGATCATGTCTCGTTCTCCGGAAAAAACACCCAAGCTCTGTGTTTTGAATGCTTCAATTAATTCATCGATTCCAGAGGGCTTCTATCTCAGTAGGAGTGTAGTAAGATTTTCCGTCCAGAATATTCTGTACAAGACCACTCAAAATTTCGCCCAAACATGGCTTAGGTAAACGTTTGACGATAGCTACTTGATCCATTATAGCAAGGGGGCCTATCCGCTTGCGTATTTCATGCACGATCTCTGTATGGATCTGAAAAGTTTGATAATTTTCTTGGCTAGCTTTCAGATCGACAACGGTTAACAGTAATTGCTCTTTGATTTCGCCATTGACTGCTACCACGACACATTCATTGACCGCCGGGTGTGAAACTACGACTTCTTCAATCCGAATAGCTGAGAGTGGATGTTGCGAAACATTAATAACGTCATCGATCTTTCTCGTGACATAGGTATAATCGTTATGATCAAAATAACCTGAATACCTGTCAAATAATATCCGGGGATATTTTTCAAGATAACTAGTTTTAAATTTTTCTGCAGTTCTCCACAGATTGAACAACGTTCCCGGAGGAAGGGGGCGTTTGAGATCTATATAGCCTTTTTCATTGGACCGAGCAGGTCTTTCGTTTTTTTTGAGTACGTGCATATGATAGGCGCAAACGGGGTTCCAAACGGAACCGGATTTGGTGGAATTGGATTTCAAACCGACAATATGAGACAACATCGACCACGCGCTTTCGGTTTTCCAGCATTGATCCATTATTCGAATGTCGAGAGCTCTCTCAAGCCATTGTGTAGTGGGCGCGTCATAACGCTCTCCTCAAAGGATCGGATATATCAATGAAGAGAGGTCATAATTTATTCAACAATAAAACCCTCTGGGCTTCATTTTTGATTGCGCGGATTGCCGTTGGAGCGGTAAACATGGTCTTGACGTGATGCTGACTGATGCCCCTCCAAAATGCTCCGGCATCAGGTGTACCTACAGGTTTTTCTTCGAAAAGTATCGTGCTGCAACGATGGATCAAAGGGCCATATACTCCATAGGAATTCCGGAGCACCCATCCAAGATTTGAAGCGGACCTCGTAGTTAATATCATAATCTTTTTGGGGTTTGAAGGCTCCGAACTTTACGGATTGTAGCAGATAACCTTTTCGGATTTGTGCACGGCTTTAGCTATGGCTTCATCGAGCATGGTCTTGTAGGCACTTAACTCTGTGTATTATATCCCGGAGCTGGCAGTAATCATAACTTTAACCCGAGAGTCGTCGATGTGGGCAGCTAATTCATCGGGATCAAAACAAGTGAAGATCAATATGTTAATGGTCCAATATGCACGCAGGAAAGCATGCTGAAAACGGCCTGAGGTATACATCGGTATGTATATGATAATGCGATCGCCTTTTGTCGCGCCTAAAGCTTGGAGACCACCTGCGAGCTTTTCTACTTGATCTTTGACTTGATTGAAAGTGTGTTTTTCGAAAGTGTCTGTATGACGGGAGCTCATGGATCAAGGCTGTTTGCTCTCCATAGCCGTCTTCAACGTGTTTTTCAACGGCAAGGTGACAGACATTGAGCTTACCATCAGGATACCAATGGCATACCCCGTACTTGTCTTTTACCAGTGTGGTCTCAGGAGAATGAAATCACCGGATGCGTAGAGCTTGGGCAGCCTAGAATTTCTCAGGATTTTTGATACTCTATTGATAAGAGGTACTCGTAAAAATCGAAAGTAGATTCTTTCATAGCGTAGTAAGGTTGAGAATTCGGGTTATTAACCTACAACTTTTTCTTTTTGTGTTGCATTTTTCCAATCATCCCATGTTATCATTCGCTCTGAATCAACTCAAATTAAAAACAAATAAAGAGAATTCAGGTGAATTTAAGATTAAGTTTATACGAATGTTATATTTTTGTTTTTGTAATCATTATTGCTGACAATGGAGACTTTTTACGGGATCGCGTTATGTTTACTATTTGTCTTCGCCATTTCTGATTTGATTATAGGGGTAAGCAACGATGCCGTGAATTTTTTGAATTCGGCTCTCGGTTCCAAAGTGGCGTCTCGCAACACGATTATGATCTTCTCCAGCATCGGTATTTTGCTCGGAACGCTGCTCTCGAGCGGAATGATGGAGGTAGCGAGAAAGGGGATATTTGATCCGTCTCATTTTTATTTCTCAGATCTCTTCTTCATCTTCTTGTCAGTGATAATCACGGATATCATTTTATTGGACGCCTTCAACACCTTGGGGTTACCTACTTCAACGACTATCTCGATAGTATTTTCTTTGTTGGGGGCTTCCTTCAGTATCACAATGATCAAGATCGCTTCTCCATTAAGCCAAGAGCCGCTGCATTATCTGGGGCATTACATAAAGGCAAGCCGTACATTGACCATCATTTCGAGTATTTTCTTTTCGATTATTATGTCATTTTCTTTTGGAGCCTGTATTCACTATTTCGTACGATGGGTTTTTAGTTTTGATTATACAAAAAAATTGAAACATGTGGGCACGATCTGGTCTGGTATTTCATTGAGCAATATGACTTATTTCTTGATCGTGGAGGGCTTGCATGCATCCATAAAGGGACTCTCTCCTGAACAAATCACGGGTTTTGCTTTCACAATGAAGAATTTTTTGTACTGGGCGGATCAAAATATTTATCTCTTCATATTTCTGTTGTTTTCTTTTTGGACTTCTGTGGCATGGATGCTGACTGTCATGGGGTACAATATTCTTAAGTTAGTTGTGCTTTACGGCACTTTCTCTCTCGCTATGGCTTTTGCCGGAAACGATTTGGTGAATTTTATCGGGGTTCCTATCGCAGGATTTCAGTCTTATATGATTTGGACGGATGCCGGAAGACCTAATCCGAAGGCTTTCACCATGGAGGGTTTAGCCGGAAATGTGCAAATTTCTCCGTTGGTTTTGCTTGGCGCCGGTACAATCATGATTTTGACGCTTTGGTTTTCCAAAAAAATTCGTACGGTAGCGAACACGGAGATCCATTTGGGGAGACAGGATGAAGGGACGGAGAAATTTTCTTCAAACTCCTTGGCTCGAAGCATCGTGAAAAGTTTCCTTTGGATCGGAAAACGGTTTTTCAGCCTGTTTTCGAAACGTTTTTTGGTACGGATTGAAAAAAATTTCAAACAAAAGAATCAGGACGAAAGCGTAGCTTTTGACTTGGTTCGTGCTTCTTCCAACTTAACGATATCAAGCATATTAATTTCTATAGCTACGGCTCAAAGGTTACCACTTTCAACCACTTTCGTCACCTTTATGGTAGCCATGGGTACTTCGTTATCGGATCGGGCATGGGATAGGGAAAGCGCAGTATATCGAGTGTCCGGAGTATTGAAAGTTATTAGCGGGTGGTTTTTGACGGGGCTCATCGCTTTCACGATGGCGGGATTGTTTGCAGTTTCTTTGTATTTCTTGAAAATTTGGGCGCTTGTTATGTTGCTCTTCTTGGTATGTTTTGTTATATACAGAAATTATCAAAAACATAAAAAGATTGCGAATAAAATATTTCAAGAAGAGGACAGTGTATCAAGAACGGATGAGTTGACTTTGGGGAAAACTTTAAATAAAGCTTCTTATTTACTGAGTTTTATGTTAGAAGCGATGGAAGATATTTACCGTCGTTGTATAGAGGGTCTTAATGAAGAAAATATCAAATTACTTCAAACTAACAGGCAACATTACATAGAGTTAAGAGAAAGTTTCAACACTGCCCACAGCGCTTTGATCAAAATGATTCGCAAGACCAAAGCTAACGACCCCACCACTGGAAGGATTTACATCAAGATCTACGACAAAATGAAAGGAATCATTGAGGCAGCGGATATCGTTACGGGCCGTAGTTTGGAACATCTCATCAACAGTCACAAGCCTATAAAGTCGAAACAAAGAAAAAATTTGGATCGACTTAAAAATATTATTATCAATTATTTACATATTTCCAAGGAAATCGTGAAGAATAATGATTTCCATACGACCAGCGTTACCAAGGGAATAACAAACGAAATTTTGAAAGAAATTGACGAACAATTGAATCATCAAGTGATGGGCATCAACAATAAAAAATATGGAGCAAAAAACAGCGTACTGGTACTCGATTTACTCCTGAAATCCAGATATATTATAGAAAATTCCGAAAAAATATTAGCGCTATATACAGAAGTTTTCGACCATTTTCCTACTGCAGAAGCCTTCCTTCATACCTTACAAAGGTCTTTTGAAAAAATAGAAGAAAATAAGAAAAATTGATAATATTTTGGAATATATCCTATCTCGTTTTTACAGAACGAGACCATTATGTTAATAGTGGATTACGTTTATTCAGCCTCCTAGATAGGCTTCGTTAGAGAAAATATAGATTTAGTCTTTCACATTGTATTCGAAAACGGTTGATTATAAATTAATTAATTATATCTATTTTTATGTATAGCGCATAATAATTCCAAGGGAACGATACAAATTATAAGCCGTAGTTTCTATAAGATGCTGGGTATGCACACAATCTAATCCTTTATAAAGTCCTTACCTGATCCAAGCAACGCTTTATACTGCCAAAAATACGTTCTACTACCCATCGGGTTTTACTCACTAATTTGTTGAATAATATAGCTATACCTATTTAAGGTCCGGTTCCTATAGGCTTTTTTCTGTATACGGTATTTGATGCCTCGACTATGAAAGTAAGACACGTTGTTTGGCACTTGGTACCATTTGTCTGCATATACTTCTCTTTGTTATATCCTAGTTTGCTTATTAATGTATTTAATCCTCTACTATCATACTCATTGGCTGCTACGCTATGTACAGCTAGTATTATTCCCATTTTATCCCCCCCTATGTGCTTTTTGTATCCGTAGTAGAGTTTACCTGATTTCTTGATCCATTTTCCTTGAGTGTCTACTCCTGATTGAGTCTCTTTTTTTACCCTTTTTTTTCTTTGACTAATTTGATTTTTCTTCTCTTCCTTCCGATCCTCCACTACGTAGGTAGGCTCTCCCTTTAGAGCAAAGGAGATCACTGTAATACTGGCATTTACTATCACTCCTGTTTTAACTATCGCCTGATTCTTTTCTAATTCCTTACTGATTTTTTCAGTAAGCGCTCATATGCCTTTTTAGCTACTATTTCATTGCGAAATTTGCATAGAGTCGTATGCTCTGGGAGCTGATCTTCCAATCAAAAACCACAAAATCGCATGAAAATCAAGGCTTCTTTCACCAATTATTCCGTTCCTACATCACTGAGATCATACCAGTGACTCAAAAGCATCATCTTAAATAACGATATTCCACTGTAAGCAGTGTTGGCCTTTTATTCCCTGCCCTTTTTGATATATTTTTCTTATTTTTTTCCATATCTTCCCAGTGGATCAAGATGTTTAACCTTTTGAAAAACTTACTCCTTCTAATAGAACGTTCCATATATAGTTTACTAAAGGTTATTTGTTCAGTGCTTCTGCATATAGATCCTAATTTTTTATTATCATATTCTAAATATACGAAATAATATATTGATTTACAAATATTTTAATCTCCTTCTCCCATGCAACGTTCTCGGAACGAGAGATTAGTTTGCCATCAAATTACACCCTCTCAGATCAGAGAAATCAAAGCGACCCAAAATTTGAAATCGTCCCTTGTCGGTTATCTTTCCGAGATCTTCGGTAGCGATGAAGGAGCATGAGCGATAGTTGGCCAAATCGATCACATTGACCCCGCCCGTATGCTCCGATTTCAGCAGAGTCAAAGGATCTTCTAGATCATAAACATAGATTTGCATCCAGGGAGGAGTCTCAAAGAGACCATCTCCTTTTGAATAAGCTTGAGAAAGTAATTCTGTCATACCATATTCAGAATGGATACTTTTTAAGTTGAAAGCTTCGAGCAATTCGGCATGCAAGGCTTCACGTATCATCTCTTGACGACGGCCTTTCATACCGCCTGTCTCCATCACTACGGTATTCCGCAACGGCATGGGGTGTTTCTCCGAAAAATCGAGTAAAGCGAAACTTACGCCTAACAACAAAGTCTTTTTTCCTTCAAGCTCTCGACGCTTCAACACCTCGGAAAGAGCCTGATGATCATAGAGAAAAAATCCGCTGTCACTCCGAGAACTCCGCTCGATAAGATCCGCCGCCAGATAAATTAAAGAGGACCCATTCCTCTCAAGATAAGACGGCAACAAGGCCAATACGGCCCAATCCTTTATCGGACCATAGAAATGCTCGAATCCTCTTCGAGAGCTCTCGACGTAAACGTTGAGATGAGCCACGTGATGCCGACTTTGTGATCCTGTAGTTCCGCTACTGGTGAAAATGATCTCTGGAGAGGTTTCAGGTCCACTCCACACGGTATGAGTCTTAAAAAAAGAGATAGGCAAAAAAGGGATGTCTTCCACCCGATCCACATCTTCCGGATTTCTCCTCAACAATTGAAGATATTTTTTATAAATGATGTTGTGATGTGCTTGATAGTGAAAAACCTTCAAAGCCAAAGCAGAAAAAGTTTTGTACGAATCAATAGAAAATATTTTATCACTGAAATTCATCGTTAAAACGGTATATCTTTGAGATCTTCAAAGCACTGAGAGCCTTGATGTAGAAAAAAGCGAGATCATTGTGTTAATGGAGGCTTACATTTCTTCAGTTTTCTAGATGGGCTCGTTAGAAAACGATGTATATTTAGTCTTTTACATTGTATTCGAAATACTATTAATTATAAATTATAATATATATATTTTTATGAACAGAGCATAATAATGCCAGGGCTCGATACAAATTATGTGCCATAGCCTCCATAAGATGCTGGGCATGCACAAAAACTAATCGTTTGTAACGAGCCTTTCCTGATCAAAGACAACGCTTATACTGCCAAAAATACGTTTTACTACCCATCGAGTTTTACTCACTTATTTGTTGAATAATATAACTATCCTAACCTAAGGTAGGTTTATACTTGTTTCTGTATGCGGTTTTTGATGCCTCGATTATAAAAATAAGACACGTTGACCGGAACTTGGTAACCTTTTTCTGCATAGACTTCTCTTGGAGTATATCCTAGTTTGCTTATTAATGGCTTTAACTCTCTACTATTATGTTCATTGGCTGCACTGCTAGTATTATTCCATTTTTATCTTCCCATATGTATGTGCTTTTTGTATCCGTAGTAGAGTTTGCATAATTTCTTAAGCCATTTTTCTTAAGTGTCTACTCTTGATTGATTCTCTTTTTTCCCTTGCTTTTCTTTGACTTATTTTCTTTTACCCCTCTCCTTCCGTTCCTATCCTATGTAGGTAGGACCTCCTTTGGAAAGAAGGGCCTCACTGTAATATTAACATCTTCTATCACCCCTGTTTTAACTATCTCCTGATGCTTTTCTAATTCCTTATTGATCTTTTTCAGTAATAGATCATATGCCTTTTTAGCTGCTATTTCATTACGAAATCTGTATAGAGTCGTATGATTTGGGATCTGATATTCCAATCGAAAACCACAAAATCGCATGTAGCTCAAGTTTTTTTACTAATTTTTCTGTTCCTACATCACTGAAATCATACCAGTGACTCAAAAGCATTATCATTAAATAATGATATTCCACTATAAGCAGGTTAGCCTTTTATTCCCTGGTCTTTTTGATATATTTTTCTTATTTTTTATCCATCTACTTCCCAGTGGATCAAGGTTTTTAACCTTTTGAAAAGCTTACTACCTCTGGTAGAACGTTCCATATATAGTTTACTAAAGCTTATTTGTGCGGTGTTTCTAAGCATAGAGCCGAATTTTTTTATTTTCTACTCTAAATATACGAAATAATATATTGATTTACAAATATTTTAGCACCCTTCTCTCATGCAACGTTCTCAATCAATAAGAACGCTACAAGAAAAGAAATTACCGAAAGATCCTTTTCCTCAACCAACAACGGAGCTGATTCGAAAACAAATAAGAGACTACCCTCCATAAAAAACGAAAATCAAAGTAATGATAGAGGCCAATTATCAGATCAATCCCATCGAATAGACTCGATACTCCCGATCAAAAAGGGCGCAGCAATCATTGTATAGATCAAATTCATTTTTTCCGGTTGTTTTGAAAGCCAATTGAATAATCGCTATTTTTGTCCCATGATAAGAAAAACACTCGAAGCCCGTAAATGGGATGCTGTAGTGGAGTACCTGACAGAAACATTCTCCCTTGTAGAAAAGATATCCCCGAACGGGATATTGTTTCTCATCGGTATACAAGAATTAGGCAAAGGTCCTGAAAAATTTAAAAAAGACGATAAGATGAACATCATACATATTGCCATATGTCGTCTTTTGGAACCTTTTGGCTACTACGATTTCAAAGGAAGAGACAGTGAGGGATGGCCCCATTATGAATTGAAAGAATCCATACCTAGTCTAAGGTTAGGAGAACAGACGATATTGATCAAAAAAGCCATCATTCAATACTTCGAAGAAGAAGACCTTCTAAACAATGTCTTCCTACACTTAGAGCAAGATGCAAAAATATCTTATCCATGATAGAAAAAATTCATCAGCTCCGTAAAGAAGTCGAAGCTTTTCGGGCAAAAAACCAACAAGATATTGAAGCCTTTCGGGTAAAATATTTGGGGAAAAAGGGATCCCTCACCACTTTGTTTAACGATTTCAAAAGTGTAGCGTACGAGGAGAAAAAGAGTATCGGTCAAGCCATAAACGCTTTGAAAAATGAGATTCGAGAGAAAATCGATCACGCTAAAGAAAGATTGTCTAAAAAAGATACGACTTTCTCATCTTATCAAGACCTTACCAAACCCGGTATTCTGTGCGAGCCAGGAGCTCGACATCCGATCTCTATAGTGAAAAATCGTATCGTGGATATTTTCAGCCACATCGGGTTCAGCACAGCCGAAGGCCCGGAAATCGAAGATGATTGGCACAATTTTACCGCGCTGAATTTACCTGCCCATCATCCGGCTCGGGACATGCAAGACACTTTTTTCCTTGAAAAGGATCCGGATGTGTTGTTACGCACACACACCTCCTCGGTGCAGATACATTATATGGAAACCCATCAGCCTCCGATCCGCATCCTCTCCCCTGGAAGGGTATTCCGAAACGAAGCGATCTCGGCGCGTTCGCACTGTATGTTTCACCAAATCGAAGGATTGTACGTGGATAAAAAAGTATCGTTTGCTGATCTCAAACAGACACTCCAATACTTCACCACGGCACTTTTCTGCAAATCACAAATTCGACTACGACCTTCATATTTTCCATTTACGGAACCCAGCGCGGAGGTAGATGTCTATTGGGGTTTGGAGAGCGAGACAGATCGTCGCATTACAAAAGGAACCGGATGGCTCGAGATTATCGGCTGTGGCATGGTAGATCCTCAGATCTTGAAAAATGTAGGTATAGACCCCGAAACTTTTTCCGGTTTCGCCTTCGGTATGGGGATAGAACGCATCGCGCTTTTGCTCTATCAGATTGACGATATCCGACTGTATTTCGAGAATGACCTACGCTTCTTGAAGCAATTCCAAAGCGCATTTTAGAGTTCTCTTCCTTTTATAAGGTTGATACCATTGTATTAATGGGGATTATATTTATTCAGTCATTCTAGATGACTTCGTTGGAGAGGATGTTTATTTAGTATTTCACATTTTATTCAAAATAACAACTGATTATAAATTAACTAATAACATTTTTTACGAAAAATAGATAATAATTCTAGGGGAATGATATAAATTATGTAGCATCTCTTCTATAAGAGGCTAGGCATGCACACGAGCTAATCTTTCGTAACCTCCACTGTCTGATCCAAACCAACGCTTTGAGAACGTTGCATGAAAGAAGGAGTTTAAAATATTTGTAAATCAATATATTGTTTCATATTATTTTGGAATAAAAAATAAAAAAAACCGGATCTATGCTCAAAAGCACAGCTCAAATAAGCTTTAGTGAACTATATATGGAACATTCTACCAGAGGTATTTGTTTTTCAAAAGGTTAAACACCTTGATCCCACTGGGAGGGGATGGAGAAAGAAATAAGAAAAATATATCAAAAAGGCCAGGGAATAAAGGATCAACCTATTTACAGTAAAATATCTTTATTTAAGATGATTCTTTTGAATCATTGGCATGATCTACAGTGATGTAGGAATGGAAAAATTGGTGAAAGAATACTTGAGCTGCATGCGATTTTATGTTTTTCGATTGGAAGATCAGATCCCATATTATACGACTCTATGTAGATTTCGCAATGAAATAGTAGCAAAAAGGCATATGAGCAATTACTGAAAAAGCTAAATAAGCTATCAGAAAAGCATTAGGCTATAGTTAAAACAAGTGTTATAGTAGATTCCAGTATTACAGTTCCCCTTTTCTCCCAAGGGTGCCCTACCTACGTAGTGGAGGATCGGAAGGAAGAGAGGTAAAAGCAAATCAGTCAAAGAAAAGCAAGGGTAAAAAAAGAGACTCAATCAGGAGTGACACTCAAAGAAAATGAATCAAGAAATCAGGTAAACTCTACTACGTATAAAAGAAGAACATAGGGGGGGGGGATGGAATAATACTATCTGTACATAGCGTAGCAATCAATGAGAATGATACTAGAGGGCTAAATCCATTAATAAGCAACTAGGATATAAACCAAGAGAAGTATATGCAGACAAAGGTTACCAAATTCCAATCAACGTGTCTTACTTTCATAGTCGAGGAATCAAGACTGTATACAGAAGTCCCCCTATAAGAACCTTTCCTTAAGTAGGATATCTATATTATTCAACATAATTAGTGAGTAAACCCCGATGGGTGTAGAACGTACTTTTAGTAGTATAAAGCATTGGTTTGGATCAGGAAAGGTTCCTTAAAAAGGATTAGCTCGTGTGCATGCCAAGTATTTTATGGAGTCTATGGTGCATAATTTGTATCGTCCCCTGCATTATTATGAACTATCCATAAAAATAGATATAATTAATTAGTTTATAATTAACAGTATTTCGAATACAATGTGAAAGACTAAATCTACATCGTACCTAACGAAGTCAATTTAGGAGGCTGAATAAATATAATCACCATTAACATAATGGTCTCTTTGATTTTTGGTTCCGGGTTTGGAGATATGGAGGCTCATCATCTTTATATCTTCGGTGTCTATTGTGGCCAAAGTGGTATGATCTCCAATGAGTTGAGGGGATATCCTGAAAATTGGAATAAGTAATGATGTTGAAAATTTTTTTCCACAGTCATGGTACCCCCTTATAGTTGTAGTTAGCATGTCGTAGTTTTTTTTTACCTGGAGTAAATATGCCGTGAACCTGTCATTCCGTATTTTTGGCGGTCATGAAATTCGAAGTAATTAAAAAGGATACTGCTTCAAAGGCCCGAGCAGGAATATTGACGACAGATCATGGGCAGATTGAGACGCCGATCTTCATGCCTGTGGGCACAGTAGCCAGTGTCAAGACCGTGCATCAGATCGAGCTTGATAAGGATATCGGCGCGCAGATCATATTGGGTAATACTTATCATTTGTATCTCCGTCCAGGTATCGAAATTTTGAATCAGGCCGGTGGGCTCCATCGCTTTATGGGTTGGGATAAATCTATATTGACTGATAGCGGTGGTTTTCAAGTTCATTCGCTGGCTTCTCGTAGGAAGATTTCGGATAATGGGGTGCGATTCAAGTCGCATATAGATGGCTCGTACCATTTTTTCTCTCCCGAGAGCGTTATGGAGATCCAAAGGCTTATCGGGGCCGATATCATTATGGCTTTTGATGAGTGCACGCCTTTCCCCTGTGATTATTTTTATGCAAAGACTTCTATAGAGTTGACGCATAATTGGTTGAAACGTTGTTTATATTATTTGAAGAATAATCCAGAGAGGTATGGTTATCGGCAGAGTTTTTTTCCTATCGTTCAGGGTAGTCTGTATCCTGAGTTACGCAAGCGTTCAGCTGAGGTGGTGGGAGATGTAGGAGCTGACGGGAATGCGATCGGTGGTTTGAGCGTGGGTGAACCTTCGGAACAAATGTATGAGATAACTGATTTGGTGAACGATATTTTGCCTGTGGATAAGCCTCGTTATCTGATGGGGGTGGGGACTCCTGTAAATATTTTGGAAGGGATAGCTTTAGGGGTGGATATGTTTGATTGTGTTATTCCTACTCGCAACGCGCGCAATGGGATGCTCTTCACTTGGAATGGGGTTATCAACATCAAGAATAAAAAATGGGCAGATGATTTTTCGCCTTTGGACGAGGCTGGAAGCTCTTATGTTGATAGGGCTTATACTAAGGCATATGTAAGACATTTGTTTGCTTCTCGTGAGTATCTCGGAAAGCAAATTACTTCGATACACAACTTGGCTTTTTATCTGGATTTGGTTAGGACGGCTCGCAAGCATCTTTTGCAGGGGGATTTCAGAGCTTGGAAGCGTACGGTATTGCCTGATTTTTCGCGACGTCTATGAAAATTCTGGATCGGTACATTATTCGGAATTTTTTAGAAACTTTTTTATTCGCTACTGTATTTTTACTTTCAATTTCGGTGGTGATTGATCTTTCTCAACGTTTACATCGTTTGGAAGCACATCAGGGCTCGATCAAGGAGGCGTTAATTCATTATTATCCTTTGTGGGCTCTTTGGTTGGGAAATACTTTTATGCCCATTGGTCTTTTTATTTCAATCATCTTTTTTACTTCTCGTTTGAGCAACAACACTGAGATTGTACCCATCAGCGGTAGCGGAGTTAGTTTGTTTAGGTTGCTCATGCCGTATTTGATCTCGGCTTTGATCATCGGTGGGATTTCTTTTGCGTTGAATCATTATTTTTTGCCGCTTACCAATCGAAAGAAAAATGAGTTTCTCTATCGGTATATGCTGAGTGTCTCGAAAAGACACGAATATGATGAAAATCAGATGGTAAGCGCTCAGATTGCCAATGATGAATATGTTTTTATCAATAGTTTTTCCAGAAAGGAATATGCCGGAGAGGGATTCGTTTATCAAAAGTTCAAAGGCCAGGATTTGATACATATCATTACGGCTGGTAGTGTGCATTGGGATCCCGATAAACAGAATTATGTATTATATGATTATAGGGAGCGATATATGGAGCGGGGCAGGGAAATATTGAGAAATGGGGTACGATTGAGGAAGAAACTTCTCGTAAAACCTCAGGATCTCTTGCCTGAGGAATATGTAGCTGAGACGATGAATACTTTTCAATTGAAAAAATTTATTGAAAAGGAAAAATTGAAGGGCACGCAGAATGTTAATTTATATTTGAACGAATATTATCAAAGGACGAGTTTGCCTTTTTCTACTTTTATATTGACTGTTTTGGCTTTTTCATTATCTTCCCGAAAACGACGTGGCGGTATCGGGGCAAATCTTGCTCTGGGAATCACCATAGCTTTTTTCTACATTTTTTTCATGGAGTTGTCCAAAAATTTTTCCACTAAGGGGTATATGTCTTCCTTTTTTGCCGTATGGTTTCCGAATGTTTTCTTTGGTCTTGTCTCGTTCTTTTTCTACCGTTGGAGGAGTCGGCAGTAATCTTACATCATCTTAAATAAAGATATTCCACTGTAGGCAGATTAGCCTTTATTCCCTGGTCCTTTTGATATATTTTTCTTATTTCTTTCTACCATTTTGTAGAAAATTCCGATACTATTGTATTAATGGTGTATTACATTTATTCAGCTTCCTAGATGGCTTTGTTAGAGACTATATAGACTTAATCTTTTATATTATATTCGAAATACTATTGATTATAAGTTAATTAAAAATATATATTTTTATGGACAGCGTATAATAATGCCAGGGGAATGATACAAATTATGCTCCCCTCCATAAGATATTGGGTGTGCACATGATCTAATCTTTGTAACGATCCTTTCCTGATCCAAACCAACTCTTTATACTCCTAAAAGTAGTTTTACTACCCATCGAGTTTTACTCACTAATTATATTGAATAATATAGCTACCCTATTTAAGGGCGATTTCTATAGACTTTCTTCTGTATAAGCTCTTTTATGTTTCGACTATGAAACTAAAACACGTTGTTTGACACTTGGTAACCTTTATCTGCATACACTTCTCTGGGGTTATATCCTAGTTTGCTTATTAATCGTTTTACCCTCTATTATCATGCTCATTGGTTTCTACGCTATGTACTGCTAGTATCATTCCATTTTTATCCACCCCTATGTGCTTCGAGAACATTGCATGGGATAAGGAGGTTAAAATGTTTGTAAATCAATACATTGTTTCGTATATTATGGAGAGTATAAAATAAAAAATTCGGCTCTATGCTCAGAAGCACCGCACAAATAAGCTTTAGTGAACTATATATGGAACGTTCTACCAGAAGGAGTGAGTTTTTCAAAAGGTTAAACACCTTGATYCACTGGGAAGGGATAGAAAAAGAAATAAGAAAAATATATCAAAAAGGACAGGGAATAAAAGGCCAACCTGCTTACAGTGGAATATCGTTATTTAAGATGACGCTTTTGACTCACTGGTATGATCTCAGTGATGTAGGAACGGAAGAATTGGTGAAAGAATCCTTCAGCTGTATGCGCTTTTGTGATCTTCGATTGAAAGATCAGATCCCAAGATCATATTAT
This sequence comes from Flavobacteriales bacterium Tduv, assembly GCA_047528255.1. Taxonomy (GTDB): domain Bacteria; phylum Bacteroidota; class Bacteroidia; order Flavobacteriales; family Blattabacteriaceae. The sequence continues at coordinate 1,123,176 of CP180024.1, forward strand.
TCTATGCATATTTCGCAATGAAATAGTAGCGAAAAAGGTATATGAGCGCTTACTGAAAAAGATCAATAAAGAATTATAAAAGCCATTAGGCGATAGTTAAAACAGGAGTAATAGTAGAGGCCAGTGTTATTGTGAGGCCCTTTGCTCTCAAGGGAGCTCCTACCTACGTAGTGAAGGATCGGAAGGAAGGGGGAAAAGCAAATCAGTCAAAGAAAAGAAAGGGTAAAAAAGAGACTCAATCAGGAGTAGACATTCAAGGAAAATGTCTCAAGAAATCAGGTAAAATCTACTACTGAATACAAGAAGCACATAGAGGTGAATAAAAATGAAATGATACTAGTGTACATAGCGTAGCCGAAATAATCATGATAGTAGATGGCTAAAGCCATGAATAAGCAAACTAGGATATAACCCCAGAGAAGTATATGCAGAGAAAGGTTACCAAGTTGCCAGCCAACGTGTCTTACTTTCATAGTCGAGGCATCAAAGACCATATACAGAAGAAAGCCTATAGGAACCCTACTTTAAGTAGGATAGCTCATATTATTCAACAAATAAGTTAGTAAAACCCAATGGGTAGTAGAATATACTTTTGGCAGTATAAAGCGTTGGTTTGGATCAGACAAGGCTCGTTACAAAGGATTAGTTCGTGTGCATGCCCAGCATCTTATGGAGGTTATGGAGCATAATTTGTATCGTACCCTTGGCATTATTATGCGTTTTTCATAAAAATAGATATAATTAATTAACTTTATAATTAATAAATATTTCGAATATAATGTGAAAGACTAAATCTACATCTTCTCTAACAAAGCCCATCTAGTATGACTGAATAAACGTAATCCACTATTAACACAATGGCCTAAATTTTCTAATTCTTTATTGATCCTTTTCAGTAAGAGTTCATATGTCTTTTTGGCTACTATTTCATTGCGAATGATGCATAAGAAAGATTGTATGATCTGGGATCTGATCTTCTAATCAAAAACTATAAAAGCGCATGCAGCTCAAGGATTTTTTCACCAATTCTTCCGTTCTTACATCACTGAGATCATACCAGTGACTCAAAAGCATCATCGTAAATAACGATATTCCACTGTAAGCAGGGGCCTTTTATCCCCTCCCTTTTTGATATATTTTTCTTATTTCTTTTTCCATCTACTTCCCATTGGATCACTGATGTTTAATCTTAGTTAAAAAACTAACTCCTTCTGGTAGAACATTCCATATATAGTTTACTAGGGCTCATTTGTACAGGGTTTTTGAGCATAGAGCCGAATTTTTTATTTTCTACTCTAAATATACGTGACAATATATTGATTTATAAATATTTTAACCTGTTTTTCTCATGCAACGTTCTCGAAGCATGGAGATATATAACCAAATCCCTTTTTCAAAATTTTGGAGTGCAAATATTTTTTAGGAAATTCGATCCTAAAATACTGACTCACTCATGAAGAAAACATGTACACTAGGTGAATTTATCATTGATAAACAAATTCAATTCCCATACTCCACGGGAGAGCTTTCCCGTCTGCTCAGTGCGATAAAATTGGCCGCGAAAGTAGTCCATCGCGAAGTCAATAAAGCAGGATTGGCTGATATCATCGGAAGTACCGGAGTTACCAATATACAGGGAGAAGCGCAACAAAAATTAGATTATTTTTCCCATTACGCTTTTATTAAAACCCTCACAAAAAGTGATGTAGTATGTGGTGTCGCATCGGAAGAAGACGAAAATTTCATACCGATAGAACACGTACAAAGCGCGCATCAAAACAAATATGTTGTTCTGATCGATCCTCTTGACGGATCTTCTAATATCGACGTGAACGTTTCCATAGGTACCATTTTTTCAATATACACGAGAATATCACCTCCGGACGCTCCCGTGACATTAGAAGATTTTTTGCAGCCTGGGAGTCGACAAGTTACAGCAGGGTACATCATCTACGGCTCATCTACAATTCTAGTATACACCACAGGACATGGCGTGAACGGTTTCACTCTTGATCCCTCCCTGGGGAGTTTTTATTTGTCCCATCCTGACATCCAACTTCCGGAAAAAGGGAAAATTTACTCGATTAATGAAGGCAACTACGTTCATTTTCCACAGGGAGTCAAAGATTTTATCAAACATTGTAAAAAAAAAGAAGAAGATAGGCCCTATACAGCTCGTTATGTAGGGTCTTTGGTAGCCGACTTCCACAGGAATTTAATCAAAGGAGGTATCTATATTTATCCCGGAAGCAGCCAAGCTCCTCGAGGGAAACTTCGGCTCTTGTACGAATGCAACCCCATGGCCTTCTTAGCCGAGCAGGCCGGAGGAAAAGCTTCTGACGGAAGCTCTCGCATCCTGGAGATTCGACCCGAAACGTTGCATCAACGTGTTCCCTTTTTCTGTGGATCTACCGAAATGGTCAACAAGGCCGAAGCTTTTATCAGTTTTCACCAAGTGAAAGAGGCATAAACAAACTCGAGGCATCTGAAAGATGTTAGCTTTATCAATTATGAATGATAAGCAGACTTTGAAAAGGAATGAATGCCTGAAAGGCAAGCCATGTATCGAAGAAATTTTCGAAAAAAGTCTTTCCCTTTCAGTTGATTTCATTCGTATCGTCTACCTTATATCCAAAGCTCAAATCCCCGGGCAGAACAAAGTAGGAGTATCGGTATCCAAAAGATTTTTCAAAAGAGCCGTCGACAGAAACCGTATAAAACGACTGCTCAAATCTGCCTATCGATTGAATAAAAATATCCTCAAAAAAAGTGAGGATAGATCATATCAAATCATGTTCATCTACACAGGAAAAGGCTTGAGATCTTTTGATAAAATGACCGCAACCGTAAAAAAAATTCTTTGCTGCTTAATCGATAAAACACACGATCAAGAGGCTTCTTGATCAGTCTTGGTTGCATAATTTTTTACGGATACGTCCCAAGAAACAAATACATGATCATCAACAGAATATAATACAAAGCTCTACAAACGCCTATGAAATAACGATTCCGGTTTCCATCTGAATCGGTTCCAAAAAAATCAAATAGATTTTATCTACCAGTAAAATCCCCTCGCTAAGACAACGTGAGGTTATTGTTTTAAAGTGGATTATGTTTATTCAGTCTCCTAAATGGGCTTTGTTGGAAACGATGGATATTTATAACCTGAGAACGTTACATGGGAAAAGGAGGCTAAAATATTTGTAAATCAATATAGTGTTTCGTCTATTTGGAGTAGAAAATAAAAAAATTCGGCTCTATCCTCAGAAGCACTGCACAAATAAATTTTAATAAACTATATATGGAACGTTCTACCAGAAGGAGTGAGCTTATCAAAAGGTTAAACACCGAGAACGTTGTATGGGAGAAATATGGTAAAATATTTGTAAATCAATATATACTTTCGTCTATTTTGAGTAGAAAATAAAAAAATTTGGTTCTATTTCCCAGAAATACCGTACAAATAAACTTTAGTGAACTATATATGGAACGTTCTACTAGAAGGAGTAATCTTTTAAAAAAGTAAAACACCTTTATCCACTGGGATAATAGATGGAGAAAGAAATAAGAAAAATATATCAAAAAGGCTAGAAAGTAAAAGAAAAACTTGCTTACAGTAGAATATCGTTATTTACGATGAGGTTTTTGAGTAATTAGTATGATCTCAGTGATATAGGAACTGAAGAATTGGGGAAAGAATCCTTGAGCTGCATGCGCTTTTGTGTTTTTCAATTGGAGATCAGATCCCAGATCATACGGCTCTATGTAGATTTCACAATGAAATAGTAGCCAAAAAGGCATATGAAAGCTTACTGAAAAAGATCAATAAGGAATTAGTAAAGCCTCAGGTAATAGCTAAAATAGGAGTGATAGTAGGTTCGATTATTAGAGTGAGTCTCCTTGCTCCCAAGGAGAGCTCATACCCCTACGTAGTGGAGGATCGGAAGAAAGAGGAGGAAAAGAAAATCAGTCAAAGAAAATAAAGGGCAAAAAAAGAGATTCGATCAGGAGTAGACACTCAAGGAAAATGAATCAAGAAATCAGGTAAAGTCTACTATGGATACAAGAATCACATAGGAGGCGATAAAAATAGAATGATACTAGCAGTACATAGCGTAACAGCCAATAAGCATAATAGTATAGGGGCTAAGCCATTAGTAAGCAAATTAGGATGTAGACCCCCAGAGAAGTATATGCAGAGAAAGGTTACCAAATTCCAACCAACGTGTCTTACTTTCATAGTCGAGGCATCAAAGATCGTATACAGAAGAAGCCTATAGAAACCCTACCTTAAGTAGGGATAGCTATATTATTCAACATAATTAGTGAACAACCCCCAATGGGTAGTAGAACCTATTTTTGTCAGTATAAAACGTCGGTTCTGAATCAGAAAAAGATCCTTACAAAGGATTAGCTCGTATTCATTCCCAGCATCTTATAAAGTCCCTGGGTATAATTTGTATCATACCCCTGGCATTATTATGCGCTGTTCATAAAAACAGATATAATTAATTAATTTATAATCAATAGTATTTCGAATACAATATGAAAGATTCAATCTAGATTTTCTCTAATAAAGCCCCTTTAGGGGGGTGAATAAACGTAATCCACTATTAACACAGTAGTCTCGCTATATTATTCATCAAATTAGTGAGTAAAACCATATGGGCAGTAGAACGAAATTTATGGAAGTATAAAGCGTTAGTTTAAATAAAGAGGCTTGTTATAAATAATTATCTAGTGCACATGCTCAGCATCTTATATAGGCTATGAAGCTTAATTTGTATCGTTCCCCTGGTTTCATTATGCGCTGTTCATAATAATAGCGTAATTAATTATATTATAATCATTAGTTTCGAATACGATGTGGAAGACTAAATAGCTATTGTTCTCCAACGAAGTTTATATAGAGGAGGCTGAATCACCCTGATCTACCTTAATACAATGGTTTCAACGTATAACAATGCTTTCATGGCTTCGGTTTAAACAGCTCATAAGCATTGGCGGCAAAAAGTTTCACGGCGAAAGCCAGCAAAATGATTCCGAATACTTTCTTCACTACATTCAGCCCGTCTTTACCTATCTTTTTCGTGATAACATCAGACCTCTTAATGACAAAATAAGTTACTAACATATTCAACAGCAAAGCTAAAATAATAACATCAATATCATAAGCTGTGCGCAATGAGATCAATGCAGTCAAAGCCCCCGGACCCGCAATGAGAGGAAAAGCAATGGGAACTATAGACGGCTGAACAACATCTTCCCCTCTATGAATTTCTATACCCAATATCAATTCCAAGGCTATGAAAAACAAAACGATAGAACCTGCCACTGAAAAAGAATTCACATCGATGCCGATGATATCCAATATCGATTGCCCCAAAAATAAAAAAGACAAAAAAATTCCTAATGCAACCAGCACTATTTTCTTAGAGTCTATTACGCTTCCCCTTGATTTGAAATTCATAATAATGGGCGTATTCCCCACAATATCTATGATGCTGAACAATATCATGAAACAACTCGTTAGAGCCTTTATAAATTCCATTTTCAATTTACTATCATCCCTTAGAATGGTCCAAATATATTCCAATCTTTCTGACTGCAAAACACCAATCTTCCAATGACAGTATACGGTAAGAAATAAAAAGGCGAGAACGTTGCATGAGAAAAAAGGGCGGGAGTATATTTGTAAATCAATATATTGTTTCGTCTATTTGGAATAGAAAATAAAAAATTTGGATCTATGCTCAGAAGCACTGCGCAAATAGGCTTTAATGAACTATATATAGAACGTTCTACCAGAAGGAGTCATTTTTTCAAAAGGTTAAACACCAGTGATCCACTGGAAAGGAATGGAGAAAGAAATAAGAAAAATATATCAAAAAGTCCAGGGAATAAAGGCCAAACGGCTTACAGTGTAATATCGTTATTTAAGATGATGCTTTTGAGTTACTAGTATGATCTCAGTGATGTAGTAACGGAAAAATTAGTGAAAGAAACCTTGAGTTGCATGCGATTTTGTGGTTTTCGATTAGAAGATTAGATCTCAGATCATACGACTCTATGCAGATTTCACAATGAAATAGTAATCAAAAAGGCATATGAGCTCTTACTGAAAAAGATCAATTATTAGAAAAGCATCAGGAGATAGTTAAAACAGGAGTGATAGTAGAGGCCAGTATTACAGTGAGTCCTCTTGCTATCAAGGGAGATCTTACCTCCGTAGTGGAAGATCGGAATGAAGAGGTGCAAAAGCAAATCAGTCAAAGAAAAACAAGGGTAAAAAAAGAGACTCAATCAGGAGTAGACACTCAAGAAAAATGGCTCAAGAAATCAGGTAAACTCTACTACGGATACAAGAAGCACATATGGGTGGATAAAAATGGAATAATATTAGCTGTGCATAATGTAGCAGCCAATGAGCATGATAGTAGGGGGCTAAAGCCATTAATAGGCAAACTAAGATATAACCCCATAGAAGTATATGCAGAAAAAGGTTACCAAGTGGTAGCCAAGTGTCTTACTTTCATAGTCGAGGCATCAAATACAGTATACAGAAAAAAGTCTATAGGAAGCGTACTTTAAGTAGGATAGCTATATTATTCAATATACATTAGTGAATAAAACCCGATGGGTAGTAGAATGTACTTTTGGCAGTATAAAGCGTTAGTTTGGATCAGGCAAGTCTCGTTAAAAAGGATTAGCTCGTGTGCATGCCCAGCATTTTATAGAGACTATGTTTCATAATTTGTATTGTTCCCTGGCATTATTATTTCTTATTCATAAGAATAGATATATTTAATTAATTTATAATTAATAGTATTTCGAAAACAATATGAAAGGCTAAATCTACATCTTCTCCAACGAAACCCATATAGTATACTGAATAAACATAATACAGCATTAAAACAATGGTTTCATAACGATATTCCACTGTAAGCAGGCTGGCATTTATTGCCTGGCCTTTTTGATATATTTTTCTTATTTCTTTCTCCATTCATTCCCAGTGGAATCAAGGTGTTTAATCTTTTGAAAAAATCACTCCTTCTTGTAGAACATTCCATATATATTTCACTAAAGCTTATTTGCGCGGTGCTTCTAAGCATAGATCCGAATCTTTTTTTATTTTCTACTCGAAATAAACGAAACAATATATTGATTTACAAATCATTATAATATATTTCTCTCATACAACTTTCTCACCCGATATCATAAAAAAATGATTTCCTAAATCCCCTGAGAGAAAAGCTGACTTTTTGTCATTCTAATATTTTTTCACATTTCCATATTTTATACAAACCCTAAAAATCAACCTCCAAAAATCAAATTTTAATACATATTTTCAGCTATGGCACAATGCTTGTAGCAAGGATTAGCGATCAAGTAAAATCCAGAAAAAAAATCAAAATGAGTAAAATAATCGGTATAGACTTAGGTACCACTAATTCATGTGTCTCTGTAATAGAAGGGAATGATCCAATCGTAATCCCCAACTCAGAAGGAAAGCGAACTACCCCTTCCATCGTAGCTTTCGTAGAAGGAGGAGAAAGAAAAATAGGAGACCCAGCCAAACGCCAAGCCGTGACCAACCCTCAAAAAACCATTTCTTCGATCAAGCGTTTCATGGGACGGAATTTCTCCGAAATCGGTGAAGAGATCAAGTATATTCCTTACAAAATGGTCAAAGGCGACAATAATACTCCAAGGGTAGAAATAGATGGGAGAATGTACACTCCTCAAGAAATCTCCGCCATGGTCCTTCAAAAAATGAAAAAAACCGCAGAAGACTATCTCGGACAAGAAGTGAGCCGCGCTGTGATTACCGTACCCGCTTACTTCAACGACGCTCAACGTCAAGCCACCAAAGAATCTGGAGAAATCGCAGGTCTAAAAGTGGAACGTATCATAAACGAACCTACTGCCGCCGCTTTAGCCTACGGATTGGACAAAGGGGGACAAAACAAAAAGATCGCTGTATATGACCTCGGAGGAGGGACTTTCGACATTTCCATACTTGAACTAGGCGATGGTGTATTCGAAGTTCTCTCTACCAATGGCGATACCCACCTCGGAGGTGACGATTTTGACGTAGTTATTATCAATTGGCTGGCTACAGAATTCCAAAACGAAGAAGGTTTGGATCTCCGTCAAGATCCCATGGCTCATCAACGCCTTAAAGAAGCTGCCGAAAAAGCCAAAATCGAACTATCTTCAAGCACACAAACCGAAATCAATCTACCGTATATCACAGCTACAGCTTCCGGTCCCAAACACTTGGTAAAAACCTTGACCCGCTCTAAATTTGAACAATTGGCTGACAAGCTAATCCGTCGTTCCATGGAACCTTGCAAAAAAGCTTTGGATGCAGCCGGTTTGACTGCCAAAGACATCGATGAAATAATCCTCGTAGGAGGCTCTACACGTATTCCAAAAATTCAAGAAGAAGTAGAAAAATTCTTCGGAAAAGCCCCATCAAAAGGCGTCAATCCGGATGAAGTGGTCGCCATCGGGGCAGCCATACAAGGCGGTGTTTTGACTGGAGACGTTAAAGATGTATTACTATTGGACGTCACCCCGCTCTCTTTAGGTATTGAAACTTTAGGAGGTGTATTTACAAAATTAATCGAATCGAACACAACCATTCCAACAAAAAAATCAGAAATATTCTCAACAGCAGCAGATAATCAACCCTCTGTCACCATACGCGTAGGACAAGGCGAGCGCCCCATGTTCAATGACAACAAAGAGATAGGCCGCTTCGATTTGATAGAAATCCCACCAGCTCCGAGAGGAACACCACAAATCGAAGTAACTTTCGACATCGACGCCAACGGTATCCTAAACGTATCAGCCAAAGAAAAAGGAACCGGAAAGGAACATTCTATACGCATCGAAGCTTCATCAGGCCTGAGCCAAGAAGAGATCGAAAAGATGAAAAGAGAAGCTCAAGAGAATGCCGACAAAGATCAAAAGACTAAAGAACAAATCGAAAAGCTAAATTCTTCAGATAGCACTATCTTCCAAACCGAGAAACAACTTAAAGAATACGGAGAGAAACTATCCGAAGGTAAAAAAAAGAAAATCGAAGAAGCCCTAATCAAACTTAAAACAGCACACAGGACCAAAAACCTGAGCGAAATCGACGAAGCTATAAAACAAGTCAACGAAGCTTGGTCAAGCGCTTCACAAGAAATCTACGCTGCGCAACAAGCTGGAAATACTGCAACAGACGGTGAAGGACAAACTGACGACGCCACGAAATCGACAAAAAAAGACGGTGGTGGTGAAAGCGTCCAAGACGTCGACTACGAAGAAGTAAAATAAAGATCAGAATTACCTATCATTAACATCTCACCCCCTTTCGGGGTGTTTTTTTAATAAATAGATCATTGTTTTAATGGTGGATTAACGGTTTATTCAACCATCTAGATGGCTTCGTTAGAGACGATGTAGATTTAGTATTTCACATTGTATTCTAAATACTATTGATTATAAATTAATTAATTAATTATATCTATTTTTATAAATAGCGCATAATAACATCAGGGAAACGATGCAAATTATGCATTATAGCCTCCATAAGAGGCTGGGAATGCACACGTGTTAATCGTTTGTAACGAGCCTTGTATGATTTAGACCAACGCTTTATACTGCGAAAAATAGAATCTCCTACCCATCCGGGGTTTATTCACTAATTTATTGAATAATACAGCTATCCTACTTAAGGAACGGTTCCTATAGACTTTCTTATATATAAGATCTTTGATACCTCGACTATGAAAGTAAAACACGTTGGCTGGAGGTTGGTAACCTTTTTCTGCATATTCTTCTCTGGTTTTATATCCTAGTTTGCTTACTGATAGATTTAGGCATCTACCTATCATGCTCATTGGCTGCTACGCTATGTACTGCTAGTATCATTCCTTTTTTATTCACCTCTATGTGCTCTTTTCTATCCGTAGAAGAGTTCACCTAATTTCTTCAGCTATTTTTCTTGAGTGTCTACTCTTGATTGAGTCTCTTTTTTACTCTTTCTTTTTTTTGCTGATTTGCTTTTTCCCCTCTTCCTTCCGATCCCCCACTACGGGGTAGGCGTTTCATTGATAGCAAATCCGCTCACTGTAATACTGGCATCTACTATAACTTCTGTTTTAACTATAGTCTGGATGATTTCTAATTTCTTATTGATATTTTTCAATAATCGCTCATATGTCTTTTTGGCTACTATTTCATTGCGAAATCTGCATAGAGTCGTATGATATAGGATTTGATCTTCCAATGAAAAATCAAAAAATATCATACAGCCTATGGAATCTTTTACCAATTTTTCGATTCCGCCTCACTGAGATCATATCAGTCACTCAAAAGCATCATCGTAAATAACGATATCTCACTGTAAGCAGGTTGCCTTTTATTCCGTTACCTTTTTGATATATTTTTCTTATTTCTTTCTCCATCCCCTCCCAGTGGATATCTGGGTATTTAATATTTTGAAAAGATTACTCCTTCTGGTAGAACGTTCTATATATGGTTCACTAAAGCTTGTTTATGCAGTGCTTCTGAGCATAGAGCTTAATCTTTTTTTATTTCTTATTCCAAATATACGAAACAATATATTGATTTATAAATATTTGAATTCCCTTCTCTCAACGCTCTCACTACAAGAAATTATATAATCAAATCGGTTCAATTTCGAACATGTCCAGAAAAAAGCTTTGATACTATTGGTTCAATATATTTTTTCTATACTTTCCAAATGGAATCTTAGAAGGCGTATGCCAAACCGACTTGAAAGACCGAGTTTTTGTTAGTTCTAACATTCTTTGCTTTATAAACATCGGTCAAACCTATGGTATAGCGGCCTGTAAGGTCTAGATTATTTAGATCGAAATGTCTACCTATGTTATAATCCAATCCTATAGCAAAACTAAAATCAAAGGTTTTTGCTTTCAAAATTTCCTTATTCACACCAAAATTAGCCAATTTGTCTTTACCTAGAGCAAACCCGATCTGGGGTCCTGTCTCCAAACGAAACCATTTACCCATACGATATTTAAACAAAACCGGAATATTCAAATACGTATTGGAAATTGTCACTTTCCTAGCCCCAGTCTTTATCTTGGATCCCTGACGTGAAATCAAAAGCTCAGATTGGATAGAGATGTCCTTGTCAAGGGTATACCTTCCATATAAACCGGTATAAAAACCAGTAATTCCGGATTCAGAAATACAGGTAACATTAGAAACGTTTAGCTTTGCTTTTACTCCATAGTGCATCTCTTTAAAGAGTTTTTCAGTCCCGTCTATAGTTTTGTCTATTGCCTTTCCGACCTTTTGTCCGACAGTCTGAGCTGATAGAAACATGGTAGAAGTCAAAAAAAACAGCGTTAAAATTAATTTCTTCATGATGTCGAAATGTTTTTTATAGCTTGAACACGACAAATTTATATCAAGATATTTTTATTAGCCTAATAACCGTCTCTCAAACGAGAAATTTTTGGCATAATTTTGCCATATTCGTCAAGAAAGACAACAAACTTAAAATAATTATGACCTCTAGTTATTATCTAACCATCGGGCTGATTTTTGTTATCAGTTTGATATTCAATAATATATTGAAAAATAAATTCCGAAAATACTCCCGTCTGTTCCTGAAAAACGAGATGAACGGGAAAGAAATTGCTGAAAAAATGCTCAGAGACAATGGTATATATGATGTAAAAATCGTCTCCGTAGAAGGACAATTGACAGACCATTACAATCCCTTAAATAAGACCGTAAATCTCAGTCAAGAAGTATATTCCCGAAGAAACGCCTCTGCCGCTGCCGTAGCAACCCACGAATGCGGACACGCCATACAACATAAAATAGGCTATAGCATGCTCGACTTGCGATCCAAATTGGTTCCTGCAGTAAACATTAGTTCCAAATTTTCAAATATTGCTATTATGGCAGGTCTTATCCTTTTTTACAGTTCCGGAGGAGAAAACGCTTTCATTCTTAAGCTGGGCATCGGAATGTTTGCCATGGCCGTGATATTTTCATTCATTACACTCCCCGTAGAATTTGATGCTAGTCGCCGCGCATTAGCCTGGCTCAAAAAAGAAAACGTAGTAACCTCTCAAGAATATTTAGGAGCAAAAGATTCACTCCGATGGGCCGCGATGACTTACGTCGTAGCCGCATTAGGCGCTTTGGCGCAATTGCTGCACTTCCTCTCCTTGCTCAACCGAAGAGAATGACGCCCTTTTGACAATAGATATGAGAACGTTGCATGAGAAAAGGGTTTTAAAATATTTGTTGGTCAATATATTGTTTCGTATATTTGGAGTAGTAAATAAAAAAAGATTCGGCTCTATGTTCAGAAGCACTGCGGAAGTAAGTTTTAGTGAGCTATATATGGAACGTTCTACCAAAAGAAATGATTTTTTTAAAATGTTAAAAACCGGTGATCCACTGGGAAAGGATAGAGAAGGAAATAATAAAAATTATCAAAAAGGACAGGGAACAAATGGCCAACCTGCTTACAGTGGTAATATCGTTATTTACGATAACTCATTTGAGTTACTGGTATCATCTCAGTGATGTAAGAACTGAAGAATTGTTGAAAGTGTCCTTGATCTGTATGAGTTTTTGTGACCTTCGATTGGAAGGTCATATTCCAGATCATACGCCTCTATGTAAATTTTGCAATGAAATAGTAGCTAAAAATACATATGAGAGCTTACTAAAAAAGATCAATAAGCTATTTAGAAAAGCATCAGGATATCGTTAATAAACAGAAGTCATAGTAGGTGCCAGTATTGCAGTGAGGTCCTTTGTTCTCAAGGGACTACCATACCTGGTAGTAGAGAATCAGAAAATAGGGAGAAAAGCAAAATCAAATCACTCAAAGAAAAGCAAGGGCAAAAAAGAGACTCATTAGAAGTAGACACTCAACAAAAACAGCTCAAGAAATCAGGGAAACTCTACTACAAATAACAAGAAGCACATAAGGGGGGAATAAAAATGGAATGATACTAGCATTAAGTACATAGCAGTACATAGCGTAGCAGCCAATGACATGATAGTAGAGGGCGAAAGCTATTAATAACCAAACTAGGATATAAACCTAGAGAAGTATATGAAGACAAAGGTTACCAAGTACCAGCAAACGTTTTTTATTTTCATAGTCGAGGCATAACCGTATACAGAAGAACCCCTATAGGCCACATCCTTAATTGGGATAGCTATATTATTCAACAAATTAGGTGAGTACCCTATGGGTAGTAGAACGCACTTTTTGCAGTATAAATCATTGGTTTGGATCAGGAAAAAATCGTTACAAAGGATTACTCGTGTGCATGCCTAGCCTCCTATGGAGGCTAGAGCTCATGATTTGTATCGTGCCGCTGGGATCATTATCCGCTTTTTATAAAAATAGATATAATTAATTGATTTCATAATCCAATATTTTTCGAAAACGGTATGAAAGACTAAAACGCTATCGTCTTCAACGAAACCCATTTAGCAGGGTGAATAAACGTAATTCACCTTAAAAAAATGGTCTCATTTCGTATATTTGGAGTAGAAAACAAAAAAAGATCTGTCTTTATGCTCAGAAATACTTCGAAAATAAGATTTAGCGAACTATATATGTAACATTCTACCAAAAGGAGTGAGTTTTTCAAAAGGTTAAACAAATTGATACACTAGGAAGTGAATAAAGAAAAAATAATAAAAATATATCAAAAAGGCCAGGAAATAAAAGGCCTATCTGCCTACATTGAAATATCGTTATTTAACGATGATGCTTTTGAGTCACTAGTATGATCTCAGTGATGTAGAAACGGAGAATTAGTGAAAGAGCCTTGATCTGCATGGTTTTTGTATTTTTCAGTTAGAAAATCAGATCTCAGATCATACGAATTTATGAAGATTTCACAATGAAATAATAGCAAAAAGGGATATGAGCACTTACTGAAAAAGATCAATAAGGAATTAGAAAAACATCAGGTAATAGTTAAAAACATGAGTGATAGTATATTCCAGTATTACAGTGATCCCATTTACTCCTAAGGGATACCCTATATACGTAGTGGAGGATCCGAAAGGACGAGACTCAAAAGCAAATCAGTAAAAGAAAAGCAAGGAAAAAAGAGGATCAATCAGGAGTAGAGACTCAAATAAAATAGCTCAAGAAATCAGAAAAACTCTATTGCGTATACAAGATGAACATAGGAATGAATAAGAAAATGGAATGATACTAGCAGTACATATCGTAGCAGCTAATAATCATGATAGTATAGGGCTAAAGCTATTAATAACCAAAATAGTATAAAGCTTAGAGAAGTATATGCATACAAAGGCAGCAAGTGACGGCCAATCTGTCTTGCTATTATAGTCGAGACATTAAATGGCGTATACAGAAAAAAGCCTATAGGAATGGGCCATAAGTATGATATCTATATTATTCACTAAATTAGTTAGTAAAACCCGATGGGTAGTAGAACGAACTTTTGGTCGTATAAATCGTTGGTTTGGATCAAAAAGGCTCATTACAAAGGATGAGCTCGTATACATGCCCAGCATCTTATGAAGGCTATTGCATATAATTTGTATTTTCCCCTGAAAATATTATTATTTTTTCATAAAAAAATATAATTATTACACTTTATAATTAATGTTTTTTCCGAATATTATATGAAAAATTAAAAACCCAATTGTTTACAACAAAGCCCATCTAGGAGGTTTGAATAAACCTAATCCACCTTAAAACAATGGTCTCGTTTCATATATTTGGAGTATAAAACAAAAAAAGATCTGGATCTATGCTCAGAAGCACCTCAAAAATAAGCTTTACGGAACTATATATAAAATAGTTCTACCAGAAGGAGTGAGTTTTTAAAAGGTTAAATACAGTGATCCACTGCGAAGGGATAGAGAAAGAAATAAGAAAAATGTATCAAAAAGGACAGGGAATAAAAGGCCAAACTGCATACAGTGATTTATTATTGTTTAATATACTGATTTTAAATAATTGGTATAATCTTACAGTGATGTAGGACGGAAGAATTGGTAAAAGATTTTATAGGTTGCATGCGCTTTTGTTGTTTCCTATTGGAAGATCAAATCCTAGATCATACGACTCTATGTGATTTTCTCAATGAATATAGTAGTCAAAAAGACTATGAGAACTTAATAAAAAAGATCAATAAGGAATTAGAAAAGCATTAGGTAATAGTTAAACAGGAGTGATAGTAGTAGATGGCAGTATTACAGTGAGTCCCTTTGTCCCCAAGGTGAGGCCTTACCTACGTAGTGGAGGATCGTAAAGAGGAGAGTCAAAAGCAAATCAGTCAAAGAAAAATAAGAAAAAAAGAGGTTCAAACAGGAGTAGATATTCAAGGAAAATGGCTCAAGAAATATAGGAAGCTCTACTACAGATACAAGAAGCACATAGGGGGGGATAAAAATAGAATGATACTAGCAAGAGATAGCTTAGTAGCTAATGAGTATGATAGTAGATGGCTAAATCCATTAATAACCAAACTAGGATATAAATCCAGAGAAATATGTGCAGAGAAAGATTATCAAGTTCCAGCCAACGTGTCTTACTTTCATAGTCGAGGCATTAAAGATCGTGTACAGAAAAAAGCTTTATAGAAACAACCTCTTAAGGGGGGATAGATAGATTATTCAATAAATTAGTGAGTAAAACCCGATGGATAGTAGAACGCACTTTTAGCAGTATAAATCGTTGATTTAAATCAAGAAAGGTTCGTTACAAAGGATTAGTTCGTTTGCATGCCCAGCATCTCATAGAGACTATGGTGCATAATTTGTATTTCGTGCCCCTGGTATTATTATGATCTATTCATAAATATATGATATAAATAATTGATTTATAATTAATTATTTTCGAATACGATGTGAAAGACTAAATATCCATCGTCTCTAATGAAGTCTATCTAGATGGCTGAATAAACGTAATCCAATCTTAAAAAAATGATCTCGAATAATTTTTTAAAAGAACAACTTTTAGATCTCAGGAAAAGGATAGAAAATTTTTCTTTTCAAAACTCCTTGGAATTTTTTACTCAAAGTTTCCCCAATAGGGTGGTTTTTTCAACAAGTTTCAGCATGGAAGATCAGGTCATCTCTCATATAATTCTAAATGAAAAAATACCTATCGATATTTTTACTCTTGATACGGGGCGTTTATTTGCCAAAACCTATCAAGTTTGGTCTATGACCGATAAGCGTTATAAAACCCATATTTCAGCCTATTATCCCAAACATGATCGGATAGAGCGTTTCGTTTCAGAGAATGGCCCCGATGCTTTTTATGAGTCAGTCGAGAAACGTCAACAATGTTGCCACATCCGAAAGGTAGAACCTCTAAAAAGGGCTTTAAAGGATAAGAAAGTATGGATCACCGGATTAAGGAGCGAACATTCCCCTGATCGTAAGAGATTAGAACCTTTGGAGTGGGATGACGTTCATCAACTACTCAAATACCATCCGCTTTTGCCCTGGACTTCAAAAGAGGTCAACGAGTTTATTCAAAAATTTTACATCCCTTACAATCCCTTGCATGATCAAGGTTTTGTGAGCATTGGATGCGCTCCTTGCACTCGAGCTATCAATCCGGGGGAATCATTCCGATCCGGTCGCTGGTGGTGGGAAGATGAGACAAAAAAAGAATGCGGTTTGCATCTGAGAACACAACACATTTATGAAAAATAATAAGAATTATGAAAAAAATGAATATATATCGTTTAGATTATTTAAGACAACTGGAGTCTGAAGCCATACATATTTTCCGAGAAGTGGCGGGCCAATTTGAAAGACCTGCCTTGCTTTTTTCTGGAGGAAAAGATTCTATCGTATTGGCGCATCTGGCTTTAAAAGCCTTCAGACCGGGGGAATTTCCCTTTCCTATGGTTCATATCGATACCGGTCATAATTTCTCCGAGGTTTTGGAATTCAGGGATTCGTTGGTGGAAGAGATCGGAGAGAAACTTATTGTGCGGAAGGTGGAAGATACCATACGATCTCGACAGCTTATAGAAACCAAAGGTCGATTTCCCAGTAGAAATGGGCTCCAATCGTATACTCTTTTGGACACCATTGAAGAATTTAGATTCGACGCCTGTATAGGCGGAGCTCGCAGAGATGAAGAAAAAGCCCGAGCTAAGGAACGCATTTTTTCCGTACGAGATGAGTTCGGAGTATGGGATCCCAAACGGCAACGTCCGGAATTGTGGAATATTTACAATGGCATGCTTCATTTCGGAGAAAACATTCGCGTTTTTCCTATCAGCAACTGGACTGAACTTGACGTTTGGCGTTACATCGAAAGTGAACGGATTGCTCTTCCTTCGATCTATTTCTCACACGAGAGGGCTGTTATTGATTATAAAGGAAAATGGTTAGCAATCTCTGAACTCGTCCATCCCGAGCATGGTGAAATGATATACACCAAAAAGCTTCGATATCGCACTGTAGGGGATATGAGCTGTACAGCTGCCATAGAATCAGAAGCCGAAACCGTACAAGAAATCATCGCCGAGTTGATTACCGGAACTACAAGCGAACGCGGACAAAGTCGTATCGATGATGCTCTGTCGGAGGCAGCGATGGAAGACCGAAAAAAGCAAGGCTATTTTTAAATAATACAACTATGGATACTTTACGATTTATCACCGCAGGTAGCGTAGACGACGGTAAGAGCACCCTAATAGGTCGTCTATTGCACGATAGCCGTTCCATATTGGCCGATCAGCTTGCCGCCATTTCCCGTCCTTTTCAAGGAAATACGGAATTGGATTTAGCCTTACTTACCGATGGCCTACGCGCCGAGCGTGAACAAGGTATTACCATTGATGTGGCCTATAAATATTTTTCCACTTCCAGGAGGAAATTCATCATTGCGGATACTCCCGGGCACGTCCAATACACGAGAAATATGGTAACCGGGGCCTCTACGGCAGACTTAGCCGTTATACTCGTCGATGCTCGAAAAGGTGTCGTGGAACAAACACGGCGGCACACACTCATCGTTGTTTTACTCGGAATTCCTCAGATCATTTTAGCAGTCAACAAGATGGATCTGATTCACTATAATCAGAAAGCTTATGACACTATTGTCAATCAATACGAATATTTAGCTGGAACATTAGGCCTGAAAAAAATAATATCTATACCCGTCAGCGCAAAAGATGGTGATAATATTGTTGAAAAGTCTCCATCGATCCCCTGGTATCAAGGCCCCGTTCTATTAGAGGCCTTGGAAAGCGTTCCCGCACAAAAAGACCCTCATCTTGATCCTGCGCGCTTTCCGGTGCAATACGTTATCCGTCCGCAAAGATTTCAAAGCCGTCGCATTTATGCCGGTAAAATCATCAGCGGTATCTATCGACGAGGAGATACGGTGACCATCTTTCCTGAAGGGATTCAGAGCAAAATTGTATCCATAGCGGTAGCTGCGCAAGAAGTCGAAGAAGCCTTTGCTCTACAAAGCGTTACGATGCAACTCCAAGATGAGATCGACATCAGTCGTGGCGATATGATTGTCAAAAGTGAAGACTTGCCCAATTTGAAAGAAGAATTTGAAGCCTTGCTCTGCTGGATGAATGGTAAGCCTCTCAAAGTAGGGGGGAGATATCTCTTGCAAATCAACAGCTGTCGAGTAAAGAGTATAGTGAAAGAAATCATATATCGCATCGATGTTAATACAATGCAAAAAGAAAAAGCTCTCGAACAAGTAGGAATGAACGAATTGATCAAAGTCAAGATCAAAACCGCAAGCCCGATAGCCTATGATCCTTACGAAAAATTGCGTGCCAACGGAGCAGCCATTTTGATTGACAAAGCCACCCATGCCACTGCAGCCGCTTGTATGTTGGAGTGAACTTTAAGCTAGCCTTCAAAAATGTCAACATAATGAAAAACAAGGATTTTTTAGACAAACATTATCGGGAAATAAAAAACTATCGTTTGGCCTTGCCCGATAAGCAGCGATCGAACCTATTTTCCGAGAGTCTTTTTCGATGGCTTTTTATACCCGATCCCGACATGATCGAGGATCCCGAATTTTTTAGAGCAACCTATTTCGATTTGCAAGATCAACTTCAAAAGCTTTTCGCAGCCTTAGGATATGATCGGATACGAGCCGGAGAACTTACCGAAGTTTTTTTCAACAAGTTGCCCGAAATCCGTCAAACGCTTATTGAAGACGCAGACGCTATATTACAGTTTGATCCCGCTGCTCAATCCATGGAAGAAATTTTCCTCACATACCCCGGGTTCTTTACTACAGCACTCTATCGAATGGCACATCAACTTTGGGAACAAAAAATATCAATCCTTCCACGTTTAATCATGGCCTATGCCCACAGTAAGACAGGCATAGATATTCATCCGGAAGCTTATATAGGTAAAGCCTTCACCATCGATCACGGTACGGGTATTGTCATCGGTTCCAGCGCTCACATCGGTCATCATGTGAAAATTTATCAAGGCGTAACTCTAGGAGCTATTCACGTAGACAAAAGCTTAGCCGATAAAAAGCGTCACCCTACAATTGAAGATCGAGTCACGATCTACGCAGGAACTACTATACTTGGAGGAAAAACTATCGTAGGCTGTGACAGCATTATCGGGGATAATGTATGCTTGACACACAGCGTTCCGGCTTTTTCAAAGGTTTATCAAAAAAGTGAAATCAAAGTGCGAAACAACAGATCTTTTCCTGATCCGATCGATTTTGTTATATAACAGTCTAATTATAAAATTCAAATAAAAATGAAACCGAATAACATTCTACAAACCATCGGACAGACGCCACATGTTCGTATCAATCGTTTGTTTCCGGGGCAGCACGAAGTGTGGATCAAGCTTGAACGAGCAAATCCCGGAAACAGCATCAAAGACCGTATCGCCCTGGCGATGATCGAAGATGCCGAACGAAAAGGTTTGCTCAAGAAGAGCAGCGTCATCATTGAGGCCACTTCCGAAAATACCGGGATCGGATTAGCTATGGTATCTGCTGTGAAAGGGTATCGACTGATCTTGGTAATGCCCGAATCGATGAGTCTAGAACCACGTCGCCTTATGGCTATTTTCGGTGCAGAGGTCGTATTGACTCCGAGAGAGAAGAGCATGAAAGGAGCTATTGAAAAAGCCGATGAACTGGCCCAAACTGTAACTGACGCCTGGATACCTCAACAATTCAAAAACTCTGTTAACGCCGAGGTACACCGCCGGACTACTGCCCAAGAAATCTTGAGCGATTTTCCCGAAGGATTTGATTATTTAATCACCGGTGTAGGAACCGGAGGGCATATCACTGGAGTAGCCGAGATACTGAAAGAAAAGTTTCCTCGCTTGAAGGCTATAGCTGTAGAAACTGAAGAATATTCCGTGATCTCCGGAGGAACGCCCGGCCCGCATACCATTCAAGGTATGGCGAAAGGATTCATTCCTGCTATCCTGAATACCGAAATACTTGACGGAACCCTTTCAGTGAGCAAGGAAGAAGCTTTTGATTATGCCCGACGTATGGCTCGAGAAGAAGGTATATTGGTCGGGATATCCACCGGAGCTACCCTGGCTGCCATATCCAAAAAACTCCCCGAAATTCCCCTTCCCTCCCGGATCCTCACGTTCAATTATGATACCGGAGAGAGGTATTTGTCTATAGAAGGCCTTTTTTGAAATATTGCACATGTACACGAACATCGGAAAAGTCATATTTGCCTCGGCCGGGCCCGGAGATCCCGAATTAATAACCATGAAGGCTGCAACTCGTCTGCAACGTGCTGAAGTCGTTTTGGTCGATCGGCTTGTGAGTCCGGAGTTGCTCGAAAGGCGTGTTAATCCTTTGGCAGAAATCATATCTGTAGGAAAAAAATCCCATTGCCACAACTCAATGCCTCAAGAGAAAATCAATGCATTAATGGCACGATACGCTCTCGAAGGCAGATATATTGTCCGATTGAAAGGCGGAGATCTATCGATCTTTTCTAATCTTTTAGACGAGTTGAATGCTTTGGTTAAGCACGGCATCCCTTATGAAATTATTCCTGGGGTGACTGCTGCATCGGGCGCGGCTGCCTATAGTGGAATACCTCTGACTGCCAGAGGTTATTCCTCAGGCGTCCGTTTTCTTACGTTTTATCAAACACAAGCCATAGATGAAGCCCCCTGGAACGAACTTGCTCGTACGGATGACACTCTAGTATTTTATATGAGCGTACAAAAGATTGAAGCCATTGTCGAACGCTTGTTGGAACACGGAATTGACAGCGAAAAGCGTTTGATGATATTCGAACAAGCCACAACGCCTATGCAACGTGTTTATTCGAGTCCTTTACACGCCTATCACGAGAAGATCCGATCGCAAGAGCTGCTCACGCCTTCTCTGCTTATTGTCGGTAAAGTGGTGGCTTTACACGAATCTTTCCAGTGGTTACCTGATAATAATTCCGGTAAGAATTATTTTAATGATTTGATGGATCCCTCCCTTTCCTCTTTCGAAAAACCTTACCAAAGCAAGCAGTATGTTGGTTGAGCCGAAAAATAAAACTTTTCTAGAGTTTGTCCATACCTCTACTAAAGAAGATCTGATCTGGATGCAAGGCTATCTATCCGGTCTTTTATCTCTCGGATCGGAGGATGAAAAACAAACTTTGCAAGGCAAGCTGACGTTGCTTTACGGAACAGAGACGGGAAATTCTAAAAAAATAGCTGGAATGATGGCTAAAAAAGCTCGGGAAAAAGGGCTACTCGTAAAGTTAAGTGGTATGGATCAATACCGTCTCGGAGACTTGGAAAAAGAAGACCATTTTTTCATCATCATCAGCACACATGGTGAAGGAGAACCACCCGATTCTGCCAAGCCCTTCTTTGACTATATTCACAAGAATACGCTCCAGTTGCATCATCTTCGGTACGGCGTTTTAGCCCTGGGAGATAGTGTTTATCCTCTATTTTGCAAAGCAGGTAAAGACCTAGACGCTCGCTTAGAAACTCTCGGTGCTCGACGTGTCGTTCCCCTGAAAAAATGCGATACAGACTTTGAAATTGACGCCGAACGATGGTTTAAAAAAGTCTTGAGTAGTTTTGATTCCGATTCTGGAAATAGACGTGTTATATTAAATAAGGGGGGTACAGAGACCCGGAAGCCTGTCGGTAAAAAGAATTTTCGAGCTACCGTATTGTCCAATATCCCTTTAAACGATAAGGGCTCCGAAAAAGAGACCTATCACATCGAACTCTCTGCTGCTGATGTGGCTTATCAACCGGGGGACGCTCTAGGTATTTTCCCTGAAAATCCTGCCGCTGTAGTCGAGGAAGCTCTCCGTGTGCTCGGTGTAAAATCTGATGATACCGTGCCTTACTTCCAAGAGCCTGTAAAGCTTTCAGATCTTTTACAGAAAAAACTCAACATATTTCACCTGCCCGAGAGGTTGGTAAAGAAGTATGCCGAACTCGTGCAACAGTCCATACCTCCAGTGAGGGTTGATCTATTGGATCTGTTGAAAACCTATCCGATTAAGGGAGCGGACTTGCTTGAAGATCTCGTGAAAATCCTTGAGCCAATCACCCCACGTTTATATTCTATTTCCTCTTCGCCTGAAGCACATGGCGGTGAACTTCATCTGACCGTAGCTCGAGATCGGTTTTCCGTCGATGGACAGATCCATTACGGACGCTGTTCAGATCAGATTTCGCAGTTCAAGGAAGGCGATGAGATCTGTTTTTACGTAAAATCCAATCGAATTTTCAAATTGCCGGCCTCTGACAAGGACATTATCATGATTGGACCCGGAACGGGAATTGCTCCCTTTCGCTCTTTTTTGGCTGAGCGCGAGGCTGTCGGAGCTACGGGGAAAAATTGGCTTCTCTTCGGTGCACAACATTTCCAGACGGATTTTCTTTATCAGATTGAGATCCAAGCTTGGGCTGAGAGTGGTTTGCTCAATCGAGTGGATGTGGCTTTTTCTCGCGATCAACCGGAAAAAATCTACGTGCAGCATAAAATATGGGAGAAGAAAGAAGCTTTTTTCCGATGGCTCGAAGCAGGGGCATATCTGTACGTATGCGGAGCAAAAGACCCGATGAGTATCAATGTAGAAAAGATAATTTTACAACTCATCGAACAGGTCGGAAAGACTGACCCCGAAGCCTATCTGGAGCATCTGAAAGAAGAGAGCCGCTATCTGAAAGATGTGTATTGAATTGAAAAAATTAACCGTATGAATCAAGAAACACAAACATCTTCCGTAGAGAAGATCAAAAAAGAAAGTCGAGGTTTGCGGGGCTCCATCGTTGACGGGCTTAATAATGAAATTTCTGGAGCGATCGGAGAGGCTGATCAAACTATCATCAAATTTCACGGCATGTACCAGCAGGATGATCGTGACAGACGGGTTGAGCGCGCTCAAAAAAAACTCGACCGCTTGTATTCCTTTATGATCCGTTTGCGTTTACCGGGGGGGGGGCTCAGATCTGAACAATGGATCGCTACCGATCGCATCGCTCGAGAGTATGCCACGGGGACGATCAAAATAACGACACGACAGACGTTACAATTACACGGAATCATCAAGTCCAAAATCAAGCCGACCGTCCGAGCTTTTGACCTAGCCCGTCTCGACTCGATTGCCACTTGTGGTGATGTCAACCGTAATGTACTCTGCAGCACGCATCCCAAAAAATCTCCTACCTACGAGGAGGTGGAGTCTTACGCCGATGCGATTAGCAAGCTTTTGATTCCTAAAACGCGTTCCTATTATGAGATCTGGCTCGATGAGGAAAAAATTTCCGAAAAGACGGAGGAGGATCCTTTGTATCAAGATCATTATTTGCCTCGGAAGTTCAAGATAGCTATCGCTATACCTCCCAATAATGATGTCGATGTGCTCACCAATGATATCGGATTGATTGCCATCGTTGAAGACAGTCGTCTCAAGGGGTTCAATATAGCTATCGGAGGTGGTCTCTCTACCACGCATGGCAATCCTTCCACTTATGCTCGTCTGGGCACTGTGTTGGGGTTTGTCGAGTCGGGAGAAAAGACACTCAAGTCCGTTTATGAGGTATTGACCATCCAGCGCGACTACGGCAATCGCAGCAATCGTAAGTTGGCTCGACTCAAATATACTTTGGATCGATATGGCGCTCCTTGGTTCAAAGAAGAACTAGAAAGGAGGACGGGATTTGTGTTGGAAGCAGTTCGACCATATGTTTTTACGGAACGACGTGACCATTTCGGTTGGCATCAGGATTATAAGGGGCTTTTTCATTATACTATTTTTGTAGAAAACGGAAGGGTTTTAGACGATCCGGAATTGCCGATGAAGACTGCTTTGCTGAAGGTGGCCGAGTCGGGTAAGGCCCAGTTCCGTTTTACTTGCCATCAAAATGTTATTTTGAGCGACATCCTTCTCGAGGATCGTCTACAGATACAGGGCATATTGGAAGAATATGGTATTGTCACTCGTGAGAAAAAACTTTCTCCGATTAGAAAAAATTCTATGGCTTGCGTGGCGTTCAATACTTGTCCGTTGGCTTTGGCTGAGGGACAGCGTTATTTACCTACGTTGATTTCGAAGATTGAGCTGCTTCTTGATAAATACAATTTGTCCGACGAAGAAATCATCATCCGTATGACGGGTTGTCCCAACGGTTGCGCTCGGCCGTATGTGGCAGAGATCGGATTGGTAGGATTAGCTTATGGTCGTTACAATCTTTATTTGGGGGCGGATCGACAGGGGACGCGCTTGAACAAGCTTTATAAGAAAGACCTTTATGAGACGGCTATACTAGAACTGTTAGACGTGTTTTTGGCCGCTTTCAAGGAGGAGAGATTTTTTGGAGAAAGTTTCGGTGATTTCGCTTTGCGCAAGCGTTGGATCACGATTTAAAGACAGAGATACATTATGGTTGAACAGGAAGTAAATCGCCTTTTCCCAATTTTTTTACAATTGGAAAAACTTTCTTTGCTCGTTGTCGGCGGGGGAAATGTGGCTTTGGAAAAGTTAAAAGCCGTTTGGCAAAATGCGCCCGATACTGCTATACGTTTGGTTGCTAATCGTATTGATGACGGTTTACGGCAAGCGGCCCGATCATATCGTAGGGTGAGTTTGGTAAGAAAGTCTTATGATGCGAGCGATCTTGAGGGTGTTGATCTGGTTATTGTAGCTGTCGAAGATCGTATTTTGGGTCAGCGCATTCGTCAGGATACTCGAGGCTCAGGAAAATTGATAAATGTGGCGGATATGCCCGAGCTTTGTGATTTTTATCTGGGCTCCATCGTACGAAAGGGACATCTAAAAATTGCCATATCGACCAACGGCAAATCGCCTACCATAGCTAAACGGTTGCGAGAGACACTTTCGGAAGCCTTGCCTGATGGCCTTGATACTATATTGATACGTATGCACGAGATCCGTAGACGGCTCAAGGGGGATTTTGATCGAAAGGTCAAGGTCTTAAATACTCTCACTAGCGATTGGTCTTCCTCGGTCGCGCTTGGATCCGGATGGCGTAGGGGGTATTGGAAAAAGTTTTTTTTTCATACTCTTCTCGCTATTTTTTTGATGCTCATTGGACACGTATTGTTTTCTTATACCCCTTTGCGAGGGATTTGGCAGACTACTGTCGCTGGCATTTATCATTTGGACTCAAATTTTTATCAAATCATCTTGACGGGTTTTCTGGCGCAATTGGTCGACGGAGCTATAGGTATGGGGTATGGTGTGACTTGTACGACGGTCTTGCTTTCGTTGGGAATTCCTTTACCTTCGATCAGTGCGGGGATTCATACGGCGGAGATTTTTTCGAGTGGGGTTTCGGGTTACAATCATTATAAATTAGGTAACGTAAATAAAAAGTTATTCAGGGCTTTGTTGATTCCCGGAGTGTTGGGCGCGGCGCTTGGGGCTTTGCTGTTATCGAGGTTCGGTGAAGTTTATTCTGATTACCTTAAACCTTTGTTGGCAATTTACACTTTGTCTCTCGGTATCAAAATACTCTTATCTGCATGGCGGAGGAGTTCTAGAAAGAGAGTGAAGAACGTGGGTTGGCTAGCTGCTTTGGGTGGGGTTTTGGACACTTTCGGAGGCGGAGGTTGGGGGCCGATGGTTACAGGGACATTGATATCTCGTGGTCGTACGCCCAGGTATGTGATAGGGTCAGTTAATTTGACTGAGTTTTTTGTTACTCTAGCGGGAGCATTGACTTTTTTTTCGACTCTGGGTTTGTCTTATTGGCAGATCGTTCTCGGATTGGTTTTTGGGGGAACTCTTTCAGCTCCTTTAGCAACGAGGCTTTCAGGAAAATTGCCTGTGAAGGCTATGTTTTATTCGGTGGGGGGGATGGTGGTTTTTTGGAGTTTGAGGATATTGTGGAAAACATTAGAGCTGTTTTTTTAGACAAACTAAGATAAAAAAATTAAGTAAGAATAAAGTAAATTGAATAATATACTGCGTATGTCACTATTCCTTCCTAAATTCTACGATTAGAGACGACGGGGGGTGTTTAGAAGCTTTGATCAAAAAGTTCCTTAATCTCTACAAGATTTTTGCATTAAAAAGGAATATGCTTAACCAAGGTTCTAAAAGGCTTTTTTTGAGAGAAGAGGTAAATTTTCCTTTCACATTATATTCGAAATACTATTGATTATAATAGTTAATTAATAATATCTCTTTTTATGAAGAGAGAATAATACCACCAGGGCACGATATAAATTATATACCATAGTCTCCATAAGAGGCTAGGCATGCAAACGATCTAATTCTTTGTAAAGAGCCTTTCCTTATCCAAATTAGCGCTTTATACTGCCAAAAATAGGTTCTACAGCCCATTGGGAGTTTACTCACTGAGTTATTGAATAATATAGTTATCCTACTCCTTACTTAAGGACGGTTCCTGTAGTTTTTTCTGTATGCGGTCTTTGATTCCTCTACTATGAAAATAAGAGACATTGACTGCTACTTGGTAACCTTTGTATGTATATATTTCTCTGTGGGTTATGTCCTAGTTTTCTTATTAATGGTTTTAGCTCTTTACTATCATGTTCATTGGTTGCTATGTTATGTATTGCTAGTATTATTTCGAAAACGTTTCGAGAACGTTGCATGGGAGAAGAAGATTAAAATGTTTGTAAATCAATATATTGTTTCGTATATATTGGAATATAAAATAAAAAATTCGGTACTATGCTCAGAAGCACTGCAAAAATAAGCTTTAGTGAACTATATATGGAACTTTCTACCAAAAGGTAGTGAGTTTTTCAAAAGGTTAAAAACCTTGATCCAGTAGGAAAGAATGGAAAAAGAAATAAAAAAAATATATCAAAAAGGCCCGGGAATAAAAAGCCAACTGGCTTACMGTGGAATATCGTTATTTAAGATGATGTTTTTGAATCATTGGTATGATCTTAGTGATGTAGGGACGAAAGAATTGGTGAAAGAATCCTTGAGCTGCATGTACTTTTGTGTTTTTCGATTGGAAGATCAGATCCCAGATCATACGACTCTATGCAAATTTCGCAATGAAATAGTAGCCAAAAAGGCATATGAGCGCTTACTGAAAAAGGTCAATAAGGAATTAGAAAAGCATCAAGTGATAGTTAAAACAGGAGTGATCGTAGATGCCAGTATTACATTGATTTCCCTTGCTACCAAGGGAGCTCCTACCTACGTAGTAGAGGATCGGAAGGAAGAGGGAAAAAGGCAAATCAGTCAAAAAAAGAAGGGGTAAAAAAAGAGACTCAATCAGGAGTAGACACTCATGGAAAATCGCTCAAGAAATTAGGTAAACTCTACTACGGATACAAGAAAAACATAGGGATGGATAAAAAATGGAATGATACTAGCTGTACATAGCCTAGCAGCCAATGAGTATGATAGTAGAGGGCTAAGCCATTAATAAGCAAACTATGATATAAATCAGAGAAGTGTATGCAGACAAAAGGTTACCAAGTTTCAACCAACGTGTCTTACTTTTATAGTCGAGGCATCAAAGAGTGTATACAGAAGAAAGTCTATAGGAACCGTCCCTTAACTGGATAGCTATATTATTCAACAAATTAGTGAGTAAAACCCAATGGGTAGTAGAACGTACTTTTGGCAGTATAAAGCGTTGGTTTGGATCAGGAAAGGCTCGTTACAAAGGATTAGCTCATGTTCATGCTCAGCCTCTTATCGAGGCATTGCGCATAATTTGTACCATTCCCCTGGTATCATTATGAGTTGTTCATAAAAATATGATATAATTAATTAATTTATAATCAATAGTATTTTGAATACGATGTGAAAAACTAAATCTACATCGTCTCCAACGAAATCCATTTAGTATGGGGGAATAAACGTAATCCACCTTAACACAATGGTCTCGTATCATGAGAATAAAATAGGTTTTATCTTTTATAGAAGGTAGAACCATTAAAATTTTTCAATCTAAAATTTTTCAGATGCAAAATATCATCGATGAACTCTCTTGGAGAGGTTTGATTCACGATAAAATTCCTGGTTTGGAAGCCCGGTTGCAGGAAACTCCGGTAACGCTTTATGTCGGTTTTGATCCTACAGCCGATTCGCTCCATGTGGGTAATCTGGTCCCTATCTTGATGCTTGTTCATTTTCAGCGTGCTGGGCACAAGCCTTTGGTTCTTGTCGGTGGGGCTACGGGGATGATCGGAGATCCTTCGGGAAAAGCTTCTGAGCGAATTCTTTTAGATGAGGTTATCCTTCAAAAGAATATTTCCGGAATCCAGGCTCAATTGGACCGTTTTTTGGACTTTCAATCGGGTGCTGCTGAGCTCGTAAATAATTATGATTGGATAAAAGAAGAGACTTTTCTTGATTTTGCGCGCGACATCGGCAAGCATATTACGGTTAATTATATGATGGCCAAGTCCTCGGTAAAAAGACGCTTGAGCTCAGAATCTCGTGAAGGAATGTCTTTTACCGAGTTTACTTATCAGCTTCTCCAAGGTTATGATTTTTTACACCTCTATCAAAAGAAAAACTGTCTTTTGCAAGTTGGAGGGGCTGATCAATGGGGTAACATCACTACCGGTGTGGAGCTCATCCGACGCAAGACAGGGGGTGCCGCTTATGGTCTCACCTTTCCTTTGGTAACCAAGCCTGACGGCAGTAAATTTGGAAAGAGTGAAAAGGGTGAAAATATCTGGATCCATTCCGCTCGCACTTCACCCTACAAATTTTATCAATTTTGGATCAATACAGCTGACGGTGATGCCGAACGATTGATCAAGATCTATACTTTTCTTTCTCGGGCTGAAATCGAAACGCTGATTGAAATGCATCGAAAAGAGCCTCACAAGCGTTTGCTTCAACGTCGTTTGGCTGAAGGACTTACTAACTGGGTGCATGGCCGGGAGGCTTGTGAAAAGGTGTTGGAAGCTTCTCAAATATTGTTCGGTCAAGGGACGGCCGAGTCTTTAAAAGCTTTGAGTGAGGAAGATTTTCTATCTATTTTTGAAGGAGTTCCTCAAGCGAGGATCGATAGGGAAGAGTTACATGCAGGCCTTTCTATCGTTGATGCATTGGTACAAAGAGGGCATTTTTTGTCCTCAAATAGTGAGGCACGTCGTGCGTTGAAAGAAAAAACGGTATCGGTGAATAAGCAACATGTTGATGAAGATTTTGTTCTCGGTGTCGATAACCTCATTTCCGGACGTTATTTCTTGTTACAGCGTGGCAAGAAGCAATATTTTATCATCAAAGTTTTTTGATTAGAAGTGTTATGAGAGGTACCCTAATCTTTTAAGTTGCTCTTTTTCCGAACGCCAATTTTTGTTGACTTTAACTCGAAATTCCAAGAAAATTTTTTTATTGAAGAATTTTTCCAAGCTTTCTCTGGATTGTATCCCTAGTTTTTTGAGTGCTTTTCCTTCATGTCCGATCAGTATGCCTTTTTGGCTATCTCGTTCGACAAAAATCAAGCAGAGGATATGGATGAGGTTTTCGCGCTCTTTGAATTGTTCGGTTACCACTTCGACCGAGTAGGGAATTTCTCTTTGGTACAAAAAAAAGATTTTTTCACGTACAATCTCATTGACAAAGAATCGCTCCGACCTGTCTGTCAATGTATCTTTAGGGTAATACGGTGGATGGTTGGGTAATAGTTGGATGATTTTTTTAAGTAGTAAGTCGGTATTTAATTTCTTCAATGCCGAAATCGGTAGGATTTTTGCCTTTGGTAGGTGTTCTTTCCAGTATGCTATATCTTCTTCCAGTTTTTGTTGCTCAGTTTGATCAATTTTATTGATCAGTAAGATCAGAGGAATATCAGCCTTTTGAAGTTTTTCAAAAATGTGAGAGTTCTTGAGGATGTATTGGCTGCTTTCGG
Organism: Flavobacteriales bacterium Tduv; assembly: GCA_047528255.1. GTDB lineage: Bacteria > Bacteroidota > Bacteroidia > Flavobacteriales > Blattabacteriaceae. Next base: position 1,153,551 of record CP180024.1, read on the forward strand.
TCATATATAATAGAATGTCTGCGTCTTCCAAAGATTCCTTGACGAAAGCCATCATAGCTTTTTGTAGGGGGTAAACGGCTTCGATTATTCCAGGGGTGTCGGAGAAGACGACTTGAAAATTTTCGCCATTGACTATTCCTAGTATTCGGTGGCGTGTGGTTTGTGCCTTCGGCGTGATGATCGAGAGGCGTGTACCGATCAAGCAGTTCATTAGTGTAGACTTTCCTACGTTAGGGTTTCCAATGATATTGACGAATCCGGTTTTGTGATTCATGGGCTTAAAATTAAGAGAGCATTGTCTTAAGGTGGATTACGTTTATTCAGACTCCTAGATAGGCTTCGTTGGAGACGATGTGAATTTAATCTTTCACATCATATTCGAAAATAGGATTAATTATAAATTAATTAATTATATTTATTTTTATAGAGAGCGAATAATAATACCAGGAGAACGATACAAATTATGCGCCATAGCCTCCATAAGATGCTGGACATGTAGACGAGCTAACCCTTTGTAACGAGCCTTTCCTGATTCAAACCAACGCTTTATACGGCCAAAAGTATGTTCTACTACCCATCGGGGTTTTACTCACTAATTTGTTGAATAATATAGCTATCCTACTTAAGGAGACGGTTCCTATAGGATTTCTTCTGTATAGGGTTTTTGATGCCTCGACTATGAAAGTAAGAAACATTGGCTGGCACTTGTTAACCTTTGTCTGCCTATACTTCTCTGGGTTTATATCCTAGTTTGTTTATTAATGGCTTTACCCCTCTACTATCATACTCATTGGCTGCTAAGCTATGTAGAGCTAGTATCATTCGATTTTTATCCACCTCTATGTACTTCTTGTGTCCGTAGTAGATTTTACCTGATTTCTTGAGCTATTTTCCTTGAGTGTCGACTCTTGATTGAGCCTCTTTTTTTACCATTTCTTTTCTTTGACTGATTTGCTTTTGCCCCTCTTCTTTCCGATCCTCCACTACGTAGGTAGGAGCTCCCTTTGGGAAAAGTTCCTCATTGTAATACTGGCATCTACTATTACTTCTCTTTAACTATAGCCTGATACTTTTCTAATTCCTTATTGATATTTTTCAGTAAGCGCTCATATGCCTTTTTGGCTACTATTCCATTGCGGAAATTTGCATAGAGTCGTATGATCTGGGATCTGACCTTCCAATTGGAAGATCACAAAAGAGCATGCAACTTAAGGCTTCTTTCAGCAATTCTTCCGTTCCTATATCACTGAGATTATACTAGTGACTCAAAAGCATCATCGTTAAATAACGATATTCCACTGTAAGCAGATTGGCCTTTTATTCCCTTTCCTTTTTGATATATTTTTCTTATTTCTTTCTCCCTTCCTTCCCAGTTGATCAAGCTTTTTAACCTTTTTAAAAACTCACTCCTTCTGATAGAATTTTCCATATATAGTTCACTAAAGCTTATTTGTGGAGTGCTTTTGAGCATAGAACCGAATTTTTTTATTTTCTACTCCAAATAGACGAAACAATATATTGATTTACAAATATTTTAAACTCATTCTACCATGCAATGTTCTCATTATTTAAGATGAGGTCCTTGATTCACTGGTATGATCTACAGTTATGTAGGAAGGTAAGAATTGGTAAAAGATTCCATAGGCTGCATGCGTTTTTGTGGTTTTCGATTGGAAGATCAGATTCCATATCATACAAATCTATGCAGAGTTCGCAATAAAATAGTAGCCAAAAAGGCATATGAGGCTTACTGAAAAAGATCAATAAGGAATTAGAAAAGAATCAGGCCGTAGTTAAAACAGGAGTGATAGTATATGCCAGTATTACAGTGAATCTCCTCTGCTCCTAAGGGAGAGCCTACCTATATAACGGAGGATAGGAAGGAAGAAGGGGAAAAGCAAATCAGTCAAAAAAAGAAAGGGCAAAAAAAGAGACTCAATAAGAAGTAGACACTCAAGGAAAATGGCTCAAGAAATCAGGTAAAATCTACTACGGATACAAGAAGAAAGACCATTGTATTAATGATAGATTACTTTTATTCAGCCATCCTAGATGGGGGCGTTAGAGAATGATGTAGATTTAGTCGTTCATATTGTATTCGAAAATTATTGATTATAAATAAATTAATTATATCTGTTTTTATGAACAGGCATAATAATGCCAAGAGAACGATACAAATTATGTGACATAGCCTCCATAAGATGCTGGGCATGCACACGAGCTAATCCTTTGTAAACAAGTCTTGACTGATCCAAATCAACGCTTTTTCTTGCTAAGAGAACGTTTCATGGAAGAAGGAGATTAAAATATTTATAAATCAATATATTATTTCGTATATTTGAAGTACAAAATAAAAAAATTCGGCTCTATGATCAGAAGTATCCCAAAAATAAGCTTTAGTGAATTATATATAGAACGTTCTACCAGAAGGATTAAGTTTTTCAAAAGGTTAAACACCTTGATCCACTACTGGGAAAGGATAGAAAAAGAAATAAAAAAATATATCAAAAAGACCAGGGAATAAAAGGCTACCTGCTTACAGTGGAATATCCTTATTTAAGATGATGCTTTTGAGTCACTCGTATGATATCAGTGATGTAGGAATGGAAAAATTGGTGAAAGAATCCTTGAGCTGCATGCGCTTTTTTGGCTTTCAATTAGAAGATCAGATGCCAGATCGTACGGATCTATGCAAATTCTGCAATGTAATAGTAGCTAAAAAGGCATATGAGCGCTTACTGAAAAATATCAATAAGGAATTAGAAAAGTATCAGGTGATAGTTAAAGAGGAGTGATAGTAGATGCCAGTATTAAATTGAGCCCCTTTTCCCCAAGGGAAACTCCTACCTCCGTAGTGGAGGATCGGAAGGAAGGGGGCAAAAGCAAATCAGTCAAAGAAAAGAAATGGTAAAAAAAGAGCCTCAATCAGGAGTGGACACTCAAGGAAAATAGCTCAAGAAATCAGGTAAACTCTACTACGTATACAAGAAGCACATAGAGGTGGATAAAAATGGAATGATACTAGCTGTACATAGAGTAGCAGCCAATGAGTATGATAGTAGAGGGATAAAGCCATTAATAAGCAAACTAGTATACAATCCCAGAGAAGTATATAGGCAGACAAAGTTTAACAAGTGCCAGCTAATGTTTTTTAATTTCATAGTCGAGGCATCAAAGACCGTATACAGAAGAAAGTCTATAGGAAACGTCCCCATAAGTAGTATAGTTATATTATTCAACAAATTAGTGAGATAAACCCCGGATGGGTAGTAGAACGTACTTTTGGCAGTATAAAGCGTTGGTTTGGATCAGGAAGCCTCGTTACAAAGGATTAGATCGTGTGCATGCCCAGCATCTTATGGAGTCTATGTCGCATAATTTGTATCGTCCCCTTGGGGATTATTATGCGCTGTCCATAAAAATAACTATAATTAATTAACTTATAATCAACGTTTTTGTTAGAAAAAAAAATACTAAATCTACATTTTATCTAACGAAGCTCATATAGGAAGCTGAAGAAACGTAATCCACCATTAATACAATGGTCTCGCTATATTATTCAAAAAAATTAATGAGTAAAACCCGATGGGTACTAGAACGTACTTTTGGCAGTATAAAGTGTTGGTTTAGACCAGGAAAGGTCGTTACAAAGGATTAGCTCGTGTGCATGACCAGCATCTTATGGGGTTATGGCTCATAATTTGTATCGTCCCCCTGGGATTATTATGCTCTGTTCATAAATATAGGTTTTATTAATTGATTTATAATAAGTATATCACAAATGTAATATGAAAGATTAAAGCTACGTCTTCTTCAATGAAACCCATCTAGGGAACTGAATAAATGTAACCCAACTTAACACAATGGTTCAGTTAATGAATGCTGCCGTTTATTTACTACTTTTGTTCAAAAGTATCAGATTGTGTTTAAATCGTGGATTTATGCAGTGCGTTTGCGTACGTTGCCCTTGTCCTTTTCAGGGATCATCTTGGGCTCATTGATTGCTCTTTCCAAAGGGAATTGGGATTCTGGGATATTTTTGTATGCTTGTCTGACCACATTGTTTTTGCAAATCTTGGCCAATTTTGCAAATGATTATGGAGATGGAGTTAAAGGCGCTGATAATGATCAACGTATAGGTCCTAAGAGGGCAGTGCAAGCAGGATATATTTCTCAAACTGCCATGAAGAGAGCAGTGATCTTGTTTTCTTTCTTGTCTTTCGCATCGGCTTTGATTTTGATCGATCGATCTTTTGGAGCAGATCATCCTGTTACGACCGTTTTTTTTATTGTTTTGATCTTTGCCTGTGTTTATGCAGCCGTAAAGTATACTGTAGGGGGAAATGCTTATGGCTACAAAGGGTACGGTGACATATCGGTGTTTTCCTTTTTTGGACTAATTTCCGTGCAGGGTACATACTTTTTATATACTCATTCTTTGGATCTTGGGGTGTTGCTTTTGGGTGTTGCTGTTGGTCTCCTCAGCGTGGCCGTTCTCAATTTGAATAATATGCGCGATATCGAGAGCGATCGAGAAAGCGGAAAGTACACTTTAGTAGTCAAGATCGGGTTAAAAAAGGCCAAATTATATCACTTCCTCTTAATCTTGTTGCCTTTTGTTTCGGGATCCGTATTTGTTTTTATGAATTACAAGAAATTTTATCAATGGTCGTTTTTGATTTTGCTTATTCCGATGCTCACCCATTTGAAAAATGTAGTTGCCGTGACTGATTGTAAAAATTTTGATCCCGAATTGAAAAAAGTAGCTTTGGTTACCTTGGCTTATTCCTTTTTTATAGGTCTGGGGAAGTTGGCTTGACGGCTTGAGGTTTTTTACCGTCATTTCTCAATCATTTATATTTGAGTCAAATTTTGTTAAAAAAAACATAAACTGATGAAGCTAACCTTTTATGCTCATTCTACCTATTCCATTGAGCTTGACGGAAGGCATCTGCTTGTGGATCCTTTTTTTATAAAGAATCCGGTTTTTGAAAAAGATCCATCTCTTGCTCAAAACTATGTCGAAACACTTCCGGCCGATTATATCCTTGTCACTCATGCTCATTTTGATCATGTGGCTGATGTGAAGATCATTGCTAGACGTACTGGAGCCATGGTTATTTCCAATTATGAAATCGCAAATTATCTTTCCCGGAAAGATCTCAAGACGAAAGGCTTGAATTACGGATCCTTTATCGATTTTGATTTCGGAAAACTCAAATATGTTTGGGCGGCTCATTCGAGCGCGTTTGAGCATGGAGCTTATGGAGGTAATCCCGGTGGATTTGTTTTGCAAACTGCTCAAAAGAATATTTATTTAGCTGGTGATACAGCTCTTACGCAAGAGATGAAGCTCATTCCTTTGTTCATTAAACTGGATTTGGCCGTCTTACCTATAGGAGGCATGTTTACCATGGATATTTCCGAAGCGGTGATAGCTTCGGATTTTGTGGAATGTAATCGTGTTTTGGGGGTGCATTATGATACTTTTCCTCCAATTGCTGTTGATCATGAGGTCAACCGAAAGATCTTTGCTGAGAAAGGCAAGGAACTTATCTTGCTCAACCCCGGGGAAATCTTGGAAGTGTGAGTGAGATGGTTCTTTTTGTTAGGCCTTTTTTTTCAATGTAAGATTGCACAAATTTTGGTGAGGTTTTTAAGATGACACATAAAAGGTATATTTTTGTAACCGGAGGGGTCACGTCTTCTCTAGGAAAAGGTATTGTTTCAGCTTCTTTAGGTATGTTGCTCAGATCCAGAGGGTATAAAGTAACTATCCAAAAATTGGATCCTTATATCAATATTGATCCGGGAACCTTGAACCCTTATGAACATGGTGAGTGTTTTGTGACTGATGATGGAGCGGAGACCGATTTGGACCTGGGACATTATGAACGCTTTTTGAATCAGCCTACATCTCAAGACAATAACGTGACCTCAGGGCGTATATATCAAGCGGTCATTGAAAAGGAACGCAGAGGTGATTATTTGGGAAAGACTGTTCAAGTGATACCGCATATCACGAACGAAATCAAACGTCGCATCAAAATACTCGGAGAGTCTGGAGGTTTTGATATTGTAATCACCGAGATAGGAGGTACGGTAGGCGATATCGAATGTCTTCCGTATATAGAGGCGGTGCGTCAGCTCAGATGGGAGTTGGGGCCTGCCAATGCTTTGGTTATTCATTTGACTTTATTACCTTATTTGGCCGCTACCGGAGAGATTAAGACTAAGCCTACCCAACATTCCGTTCGATACTTGATGGAAAGCGGCGTACAAGCCGATATTCTTATATGTCGTACAGAACGATCCCTTTCGAAAGACATCCGCAATAAGATTGCTTTGTTTTGCAATGTCAGGCCCGAGAAGGTTATTGAATCTATCGACGCAGAGACTATTTATGATGTGCCTCAACTCTTGCATGTGCAAGACTTTGATCGGTTGGTTTTGGAGCATTTGAATTTGCCAGCTACGGATCAACCTGACTTGAAGGAGTGGAATTTTTTCCTGGAAAAACACAAGAAGCCGAGGCATCAAGTCGAAATTGCTGTGGTAGGAAAATATGTCTCTTTGCATGATTCGTACAAATCGATCACTGAAGCTTTTATTCATTCCGGGGCGCGACACGAAACACGCGTCCTCGTTCGTTGGATTTATTCGGGAGCGCTTGAAAATGAAGATATCGAGGAGCAGCTTAAAGGGCTTTCAGGTATTTTGGTGGCACCCGGTTTTGGACACAGAGGCATCGAAGGTAAAATATCGGCAGTGCGTTACGCTAGGGAAAAAAAGATTCCCTTTTTTGGAATTTGTTTGGGGATGCAGATGGCAGTAGTGGAGTTTGCCCGCCATGTGTTGGGATTGGAATATGCCGAGAGCTCCGAGATCAACCCGTATGCAATCCATCCGGTTATCAACTTGATGGAAGAGCAAAAAGATCAAACCCATAAGGGAGGAACGATGCGATTGGGCGCTTGGAAATGTCATTTAAAAGTTGGTTCCATCCTGCGCGATATTTACGGTGAAGAAGAAATATTCGAGAGACACCGGCATCGGTATGAGTTGAATAATGATTACATCAAACAATTTTCTTCCGCTGGAATGGAGGCGGTGGGAGTCAACCCTGAAACAGGTTTGGTGGAAGCCATCGAGTTGAAAGGCCATCCCTTTTTCATGGGGGTTCAATATCATCCAGAATATAAGAGCACGGTAGCTTCTCCACATCCTTTATTTACACATTTCATTAAGGCTGCTAAAACCTATTCATCGGAGCGTTAAATAATTATGAAAGAAAGAAATTTTGAATACTACGAGCTTATAGGATTTGTTTTATTCAGCGTTATTTTATTATTTTTTATGTATCCCGATCAGTCTTTTCAACAAGCTCCACAAGAGCAACAGGGGAAAAAAGCCGAACAGCTCGTTGAAAAAGGATCTTTAGAACAGACCCCTTTGTCTAAAAAGAACGAAACGGTAACGTTTTTGAATGAAGGTATAGAGGGAGAAAATATTTTGGAGAATGGAGTTTTAAGGGTGAAGATCTCCAATAAAGGTGGACAAATCAGTGAGGTCTTCCTCAAAAAACACAAAGCATACGATCATAATACCCCTAAACACCGTCGTGATCTCTACCTCATTAAAGACAACAGTTTTTCATTCGGGCTGACTTTTCAAACTTTGAAGGGGGAAAAGGCTGATACGCGTCGTTTGTACTTTACACCGGAATTCAAGGAAGGTCCGGACGCTTTACAGCTCATCATGCGAACCTATCTGTCTGAAGGACAGTATATAGAATATGTTTATGCTCTCAAGAAGAAGGGAGATTATGATGTAGATTTTTCTATTCGAACTCGGGGCTTGAATGATTTTACTCAAGGTCGCGTAGGGTTAAATTGGGAACAACAGGCTTTAAGCTTTGAAAAAGGAAGGAATTGGGAGGGAAATTACACCCAGCTTTATTATTCCTATGATAAGCATTCTCGAGTCAAATATTTGAGTGAATCTGGAGATGATCGAGAACAGGTCGAAAATGTAGATTGGGTGGCTAATAAACAGCAGTTTTTTACGTCGATCCTTTCATCCAATATGCCTTTAAAAAATGTAGATGTCCAATCTTCAGGCTTGACATCACAACATGCTCTCAAGAGTTTTCGGATGCAGAGCATTTTGGATACAAAGGGGGGTGAGGCTAATTTTTCCGGACAATGGTATTTCGGGCTACTTGATTATGATTTGCTCAAAAAATACAACCAAAATTTTGAAGATATGATTCCCTTCGGTTGGGGTATTTTGAGATGGATCAATACTTATTTTTTCTTGGTAATCTTTCAATTTTTGAGTAAGACAGAATTAAATTATGGTATCATTATCATTTTGATGACCATTGTGGTCAAGCTCATCCTGTCTCCGATCACGTACAGGCAATACAAGCTCAGCGCGATGATGAAAGTGATCCGTCGAGAAATCGAGGATCTGAATGAGAAGCATAAGAAGGCAGATCCTTTGAAAAGACAACAAGCAATGATGGAGTTGTATAGGAAGACAGGAGTCAACCCCATGTCAGGTTGTCTACCTGCCCTTTTTCAAATACCCATATTTTACGCGCTGTTCAGATTTTTCCCGACCATCATCGATCTACGGGGTCAAACTTTTCTTTGGACTGATGATCTGACTTCGTATGACTCTATATTTCAATTGCCTTTCTCCATACCTATTTATGGCGAACATGTGAGTTTGTTCACTCTATTGTATACGGCGGCTTTGTTGTTGTATACTAGGGTAAGCGGTAATAACAATAATATGTCAACGACGCAGCAGGTTATGCCTGACATGCGATTTATGATGTACTTAATGCCATTCATTATGTTATTATTTATAAACGGGTATGCTTCAGGACTTTCATTGTATTATTTCGTCTCGAATATGCTGAATATCGCATTGATTTTTATCATCAAGAAATTCATACTCGATGAAGAAAAAATCCACAAAAAAATACAAGAAAATAAAGCCAAACCAAAAAAACAAGGTGGTTGGCAAGAGAGGATGCGAAACTTGGTAGAAGAAGCTCAAAAACAACAAGTCGCTCAGAAGGTACGTAAGAAGTAAAATACTCTCTCGGAATAGGGATTGAAAGGGGTCAATAGTGTAGTTCAATCTCCTTATGAGAGAAGACGCGTAATGACTGGTCTTCCATTGTTACGATCAGTCGTCCGTCTTTCGTGAGGTCGCGAATAATACCGTTGCAAATCTTTCGTTCTATTTGAAAGGAGCTGACTTCGTTTTTCTTATACAAATGCTTTAAATAATGGTCTTGGATGACACCTTTTTCATGATTCTTGAAAAGAAGATATTCATTTTGAATATTTCCGATGATATCTATCAAAAGATCTTGTAAATCAAATTCTTTTCCCAATAATTTTTTCAAGGAAGAAGCTTTTGAAAAGCTATTAAAATGAGTCTGGTGAACATTCAATCCGATTCCGATGATACTCGTAGCGAGTTCTTGTTTTCGGACTCGGTTTTCTATCAATATGCCACAGATCTTTTTATCCATCAAGATGATATCGTTAGGCCATTTTATCCATACGTCATTGTTATGTGACAGAATCATCTTATGTATAGCATTGCAAACCATCATGTTTAATAAAAAAAACTCTTGAGTTTTTATTTTAGCCTTCAGGGCAACGCTAAAGGTTAGATTTTGTCCTCTTTCGGTTTGCCAAATATTCCCTCCCGCTCCCCGGCCATGGGTTTGATGTGTCGTCCATACAATCGTCCAATCCTTTGGAATGGGAATAGTCTTATTCAAGAAATCATTAGTGGAATTCACCTCATCCAAATGTATTAAATGGACGGAAAAAAATAATTTTTGCATAAATTTTTATGCTAATATTTAAAATCTCGATTTTTTAGGTTGAAAAATTTACTTTTGTAACGTGCAAAAATATATACACTAAGGTTCATATGGTAATGGATGAATATTCCGGTGCTTTGCTAGGCCATATTATAAAGGGAATTCAAGAAGTCAAAGGTGAATGCATTACCGTCTTGGATTTAAAAGATATAGGTCATGCTATATGTGATTATTTCGTTATTTGTAATGGTAATTCTCATAGCCAAGTAGCTGCCATATCACAATCAGTAGAAAAATGCACGAGCAATCATTTAAAAGAAAAACCCTGGCATGTAGAAGGATTGATAAATTCCAACTGGGTTTTGATTGATTATGTTTCTGTGGTCGTACATGTATTTCAAAAAGAGTCAAGGAAGTATTATGATTTGGAGAGTTTTTGGGGAGATGCATTCCGCATAAACGTAGATTAAATAATTAGAAGAGAATCTGATGGATAAAAAATCTAAAAATAGGAGTCGTTTCAATCTTTTTTTTACAGTATTGTTTTGTGTCGCTTTGGGAGCGATGTTATTCCAAACCCTTCCGTTTGATCGGAATAAAATTGATCAAGATACTTTCTTTGAAATGTTTGCTCGTGGAGAAGTTCAAAAAGTTACGATTAAGCATAAGGAGACTGTATTTGTCGAGTTAAAGAAAGAGTTCTGGAATCGAGATAATAAAAATATATTCATCAATTCCATCGGATCGAAGGATCCTTATTATCAATTTGATATAGGAGATCTTGTCTCGTTTCAAAAAAAATTGGAGGAATACAAGAACTTTTATAAGTTAAACAGCGTTGTTGAGTTTACTAATAAGCAAGACTATTCCTTCGGAAAATTTTTATTCGAATACGGTTTCTTTTTCATATTTCTTGCGATGATATATTTCCTGTTCTTTCGTAAGATGGGTGGAGGCTCTAGCGGGCAATTTTTTAACATTGGTAAGTCAAGGGCCAAGTTATTTGATGAAAATGATAATGTAAAGATCACTTTTCAGGATGTAGCGGGTTTGGAAGAAGCTAAGGAGGAAATACAAGAAATCGTGGATTTTTTGAAAAACCCAGAACGTTACACTAAACTTGGAGGAAAAATACCCAAAGGGGCTTTGTTGGTCGGCCTTCCGGGTACGGGTAAAACCCTGTTGGCTAAGGCTGTGGCCGGAGAGGCTAAAGTTCCCTTTTTCTCATTAGCCGGTCCAGACTTCGTAGAGATGTTCGTAGGAGTGGGAGCTTCCAGGGTCAGAGATCTTTTTGAACGAGCCAAGGCCAAATCACCTTGTATCATTTTTATTGACGAGATCGATGCTATAGGACGCGCGAGAGGAAAGAGTCATGTTACAGGAGGAGCTAATGATGAGAGGGAAAGCACTCTTAATCAGTTGCTTACTGAAATGGATGGATTTGGAACAGATACCCAAGTCATTGTTATGGCGGCGACCAATCGTGCTGATATATTGGATAAAGCTTTATTGCGTCCCGGTCGTTTTGACAGGACTATTATAGTGGATCCTCCTGAACTCAACGAAAGAAAGGAAATATTTCGTGTCCATCTTCAAAAGCTTACTCTCTCGGATCAATTGGATATCGATTTTTTGGCTAGGCAAACCCCAGGATTTAGTGGGGCTGATATCGCAAATGTCTGTAATGAGGCTGCTCTTATCGCTGCTCGAAAAAACAAGACCGAAATAGAATCTCAAGATTTTCTCGACTCTATAGAGCGTATCATCGGAGGGTTGGAGAAAAAAAGCAAAATTGTCAAGCCTCATGAGAAAAAACGTATCGCCGTTCATGAGGCCGGTCATGCTATAGTCAGTTGGTTGCTTGAGCATGCCGCACCCTTGGTCAAGGTGACCATAGTCCCGAGAGGACGCTCTTTAGGAGCGGCTTGGTATCTTCCGGAAGAGCGACAGCTTACTACTCGTGAACATATGCTTGATGAGATGAGCGCTCTTTTAGGCGGAAGAGCTGCTGAAGAGAATGTTTTCGGAAGCGTTTCTACAGGAGCTTTGAATGATTTGGAGAGAGTCACCAAACAAGCCCAATCCATGGTAGTAGTTTTTGGATTGAATGAGTGTATCGGAAACATTTCTTATTATGATTCCACAGGACAAAGTGAATTTTCCTTTTCCAAGCCCTATAGTGAAAAAACAGCTCAGATCATAGATGAAGAAATATCCAAAATTGTTGAATCACAATATAAAAGGGCTAAAAAACTCCTTGGTCAAAACAAAGAGAAATTGGTAGCTTTAGCGGATAGGCTTTTGGAAAAAGAAGTTATTTTTAGAGAGGACTTGGAGCAAATACTGGGTAAACGGCCTTTTGTCGATGAAATTGGTGATTTGTTGAAAAAAGATTCATCCGTTTCAGAATGAGCCCTATATAAAAAAAGAAGAAGACTCTGTAGCTAAAAACTAAAATTGACGTGATCTCTAAGGAAAAAATAAATGGCCAGAGCAATGATAATGTGAGATGGATTTTGTAGAATCAAATTTCTAAATTTTGAATTGTTTCCCTCTTTAAGAAAAGAGTGTTCCTTTTTTTAAAGGTGAAGAAGAAAAAAGAGAATACTTTATGCGATATGCGGACCGGTCAGGGTGTATATGTTTTGTTGTAAACAAAATTCAATAATCAAGGGGAGTTTTTTTGTACTGTAAGCGTCTTGACAACATCTCGATTTACTTAAAAAACATAGTGAATGAGGGATCGATTATTCTACATTTTGGTGTTCGGATCCCTCGTTACAAAACGATCTAAAGTTTTTGGTTTTGAGCTTTAATAATGTTCCCAAGCCTGAGGTCTGTGTCAACTTTATGAGCTGTTAATATTTTATTACGAGAAACAGTAGGAGTATCTTCTGATCAAACAGATAGCACGTGTTTGTTAGAATTCTCCAATATTTTTATCATTTTGGCTGTTAAAAATCAGATTATATCAAATGTAGAAGAGGTTCTTCATAAGGTTAAGTTTTTTAAGAAAAAAAAGCATTCTGACGAACATAACTACGATAAAAAGCTATAATCTGAGCTATTTTCAACCGTATTCACAGCTAAAAATATTTTTTAATTGCTTTTAGAGTATGATAAAGGGTGATTGGGTAAGGCGGTTTGGCCCCGGACTTGTTTACATAGGCGTAGTTTTATATACCGTATTTACAGGAGGGATCGTCTTTAATCTACTGATGATGGCCTTTTCAGTTTTATGTTTTTGGGAGTTTCTCGTTTTTTCCAAGATGCCGAGAACTTTGGTTCAATGGAGTATGATTTTTATTCTTCTATCAATGTGTGTCGAGCTTGTTGACAGGGCGAGAGGAAGATATTTTATGGGCAGTTTGATTTTTTTACCTGTTGCTTGTTTTGTTGTAAAATTATTTTCCAAAGATTCTCCCGTAGAGAAGATTTGTCAACTTGGTCAAGTGTTTTTTGCATGGGTCTACATCGGATCTCCCTTTTTTATGGCGCGTCACATTTATACTCTTGATGGAGGGAAAAACCTCATTATGGGGTTGTTTATCCTGATAGGGATAAACGATACACTGGCTTATTTTGTAGGCCGGATGTGGGGTAAGAGGAAATTAGCTCCTTCTATATCTCCTAAAAAGACCGTGGAAGGATTTTTAGGGGGAGTATTTTTTTGTATGCTTTGTGGTTTTTTTTTTATAATATTTGGGGAGAGCGATATTGGTTGGAAATGGGCCTGATCGTATCCGTTTTCGGTACTTTTGGTGATCTTTTGGAGTCGGTTGTCAAGAGAGCTTATGGAGTGAAAGACTCTAGCCGATTATTTCCTGGCCATGGTGGTTTTTTAGATCGTTTGGATAGCTTTGTTTTTGTCATTCCGGTAGTGATGGGATATTTATTTTATTAAGTTATGATTCATAGAGAAGGACGTATGATTTTGAGAAATGTTTTTGTATTGATAGTTTTAATTATCACAATGGTGTTTTATCTATTGAACAACTCTTTAGCCATAGCGTTCACAGTCTTTTCGGTGATTTTATACGGATTTTTGTTGTTTTTTTTTAGGAATCCCGTTCGGGATTTTTCAATAAAAGAACATGAGGTAGTGGCTCCTGTAGATGGCAAAGTAGTAGTGGTGGAGTGCGTCTTTGAGCCTGAATTCTTGAAGTCGGATTGTATTCAAGTGTCTATTTTCATGTCTCCGTTGAATGTTCATGTTACTCGTTATCCTGTGTCTGGAAAAGTTATTTACTCAAAATATCATCCCGGAAAATATTTGTTAGCATGGCATCCTAAATCTTCTACAAAGAATGAGCGCACTACGGTGGCTGTCGAGACTGAGTCCACCAAAAGGATTCTCTTTCGACAGATTGCGGGCTTTTTAGCTCGTCGTATCGTATTGTATGCCAAAGAGGGGGACAAAGCTGAAGCAGGAAAGGAGTTCGGATTCATTAAATTCGGCTCTCGATTGGATGTGTTTTTTCCTTTGGACACTGATATTTCAGTGAAAGTGGGTCAAAATACCGTAGGGGCGAAAACCATTATAGCCTATTTGGCCTGAGGAGAGTCTCAGAGAGAAAATTAAAAGGGAATTGATGATGAAAAAATGGATTATTATTTTTATTTCGGGTATTTTTTTGTACGCTTGTACACAAAACCCGGGAGGGAATAAGGCTATTTATTCTGTAGATGAGGTTGAAAACAGTGTTCAGAAAGGTATTCATTAATACCTTTTCACCTTTCGATACATTCTATTAAGGTGGATTACTTTTATTCAGCCTCCTAGATGGACTTTGTTGGAGACGATGGAGATTTAGTCTTTTACATCGTATTCGAAACACTATTGATTATAAATTAATTAATAATATTTATGTTTATGAACAGATCATAGTGATCCCAGGGGAACGATGCAAAGTTATGCGCCATAACTTCCATAATATGCTAGGAATTCATACGAGTTAATCGTTTGTACCGATCCTTTCCTGATCCAAACCAACGCTTTATACTTCCAAAAGTACGTTCTACTATCCATTGAGTTTTAGTCACTAATTATTTTGAATAATAGAGTTAATTCCCCTTAAGGGATAGTTCCTATAGGCATTATTCTGTATGCGATCTTTGATGCTTCGATATTAAAATAAGACACGAGACCATTATGTTAAATTGGATTACGTTTATTTAGTATTCTAAATGGGTTCGTTGGAGAACGATGTAGATTTATTCAAACACAATGTGAGAACATTGCATGGGAGAAGAAAGTTAAAATATTTGTAAATCAATATATTTTTTCGTATAGACTGGAGTAAAATATAAAAAATTCGGCTCTATGTGCAGAAGCACCGTAAAACTAAACTTTAGTGAACTATATATGGAAAAGCTCTACTAGAAGGAATGAGTTTTTCAAAAGCTTAAACACCTTGATTCACTTGGATGGCATAGAGAAGGAAATAAGAAAAATATATCAAAAAGTCCAGAGATAAAAGGTCACCTGCTTATAGTGGAATATCGTTATTTATGATGATGCTTTTGAGTCACTGGTATGATCTCAGTCATGTAGGAACGGAAGAATTGGTGAAAGAATCTTTGAGCTGCATGGTTTTTTGTGATCTTCGATTGAAAGATCATATCCTAGATCATACAATTCCATGCAGATTTCGCAATGAAATAGTAGCTAAAAAGGAATATGAGAGCTTACTGAAAAAGATCAATAAGGAATTAGAAAAGTATCAGGAAATAGTTAAAAAAGGAGTAATAGTATATTCTTCTATTACAGTGAGTCCCTTTGCTCCCAAGGGAAATCCTACCTCCGTAGTGGAGGTCGGAAGGAAGAGGGATAAAAGCAAATAAGTCAAAGAAAAGCAAGGGTAAAAAAAGAAACTCAATCAGGAGTAGACACTCAAGTAAAATAGCTCAAGAAATAAGGTAAACTCTACTACGGACACAAGAAGAACATAGGGGGATAAAAAAGGAATGATACCTAGTAAGTACATAACGTAGCTGCCAATGAGTATGATAGCAGAGGGCTAAAGCCATTAATAAGCTAAGATATAAACCCAGAGAAGTATATGCAGATAAAGGTTACTAAGTTCCGCCAACGTGTCTTACTTTCATAGTCGAGGCATCAAAGACCTTATACAGAAGAAAGCCTATAGGTATCTTACCTTAAGTAGGATAGCTATATTATTCAACATAATTATTGAGTAAAACCCGATGGGTAGTAGAACGTGTTTTTTGCAGTGTAAAGCGTTGGTTTGGATCAGGAAAGGCTCGTTACAAAGGATTAGCTCGTGTACATTCCCAGCCTATTATGGAGGCTATGGCTTATAATTTGTATCGTTCCTCTGGCGTTATTATGCGCTGTCCATAAAAATAGATATAATTAATTAATTTATAATACAAAAGTATTTCGAATACAATATGAAAGACTAGATCTACATTGTATCTAACGAAGTCTATATATCTTAATTTCCCTTTTTGGAACGAATGAAATTCAAATTGTTATCTCACACAAGGTAGAGGTTTTCATTCTAAGGCTCACGACCAATACGTTCCTTGAGAGCTTTAAGCGCATCACGATAATGTGCTGCTTGCATAAAGTCTTGATCAGATGCGGCCTTCTCCATCGCCTTTTGCAGGTTATCAATTTGCTTCTGAAGCGTTTTCGAGTTCTGATAGATCCCCCCTTCTTTGACGGATACCGGATTATTTTCAATACCGATTTCATAAAATTTTACCAAAGAGATAGCCCGTGGTCCTTCTCTAAATTTTTTATTGAGCGGCTTGGGCGTGATGCCATGATGGAGATTATAATGAACCTGCTTTTTTCTTCGCCTGTCGGTCTCCTCGATGGTCTTCTTCATACTTTGGGTAGTCTTGTTAGCATACATGATGGCCATGCCATGCAAATTTCGAGCGGCGCGGCCAATGGTCTGAGTCAATGAACGATAAGACCGTAAGAACCCCTCTTTATCCGCATCTAAGATTGCCACAAGCGATACCTCCGGAAAGTCCAAACCTTCTCGAAGTAGATTTACCCCGATGAGCACATCACAACGACCGACACGAAGGTCTTGCATGATGTCAATACGCTCCAACGTATCGATGTCCGAATGAATATAACGGGTGCGTATTCCCATCTTGGTGAAAAATTTGTTGAGTTCCTCAGCCATGCGCTTGGTCAGAGTGGTGACCAATACCCGCTCATCTCTTTCGGAACGTTGACGGATTTCTTCCATGAGGTCGTCTATTTGATTGAGACTCGGACGCAATTTTATGACCGGATCCAAAAGGCCTGTAGGACGCACGACTTGTTCAACGAAAACACCTCCGCTTTTTTGAAGTTCGTAGTCTGCAGGGGTCGCACTGATATAAAACACTTGATTTTGTAAGGCTTCAAATTCTTCAAATTTCAATGGGCGGTTGTCCAAGGCTGCGGGCAAGCGAAATCCGTGTTCCACCAAATTTTGTTTGCGAGAACGGTCTCCTCCGTACATAGCCCGAACCTGCGGTATAGTTACGTGACTCTCATCAATGACCATCAAATAATCTTCAGGAAGATAATCCAACAAACAGAAAGGTCTCGTTCCAGGCTCTCTCCCGTCGAAATATCTGGAATAATTTTCTATACCAGAGCAATAGCCGATCTCCTTTATCATCTCGACATCAAATTCCACGCGCTCTTTAAGCCTTTTTGCTTCCAGCCGTTTACCGAGAATTTGAAGTTCTTCAAGCCGAATGTTCAAATCTTCTTGGATTTGTGCGATAGCCGTATGCAAACGATCCGAAGAAGTAACAAAAATATTGGCGGGATAGATCTGTACATGATCTAACCGACTGATGATATGCCCCGTAGAAGGGTCAAAAGTCTCAATATCTTCAATCTGATCTACAAAAAAATGAAGTCTTACCCCATATTCGGAATGTGCGGGAAAAATATCTACCGTATCTCCTTTGACCCTAAAATGACCACGGATAAAATCCCCTTCAGTACGGGCATATAAAGCAGTCACCAGCTGATGCAGCACACGCGTTCGACTGATATCAGCTCCTTTTTCGAGCGCAACGATGCTATTGTGAAATTCACTGGGATTGCCCATACTGTAAATACAAGAAACCGAAGCGACGACCAGGATGTCTCGACGTCCGGAGATCAGACCCGAAACAGTGGCTAGACCGAGCCTCTCTAAATCGTTATTGATAGCTACATCTTTTTCAATATAGGTTCCCGAAACAGGCAAATAAGCCTCGGGTTGATAGTAATCGTAATAAGAGACGTAATAAGATACCAAATTCTCCGGAAAGAATTCTTTGAATTCGGTGTAGAGCTGTGCGGCTAAAGTTTTATTATGGGCCAACACTAACGTAGGGCGTTGCAACTTTTCCACCACATTGGCCACGGTAAAAGTCTTTCCCGAACCAGTCACCCCGAGCAAGGTTTGATATTTCTCCCCTTGAGATACGGCTTTTGAAAGGGATTCAATAGCGTAGGGCTGATCGCCAGTAGGACGATATTCTGATTGTAATCGAAATTTCATGCAACAAAGTTCAGTTTTTTTATATCAGCAGAAGGGGGGATTTCAAATTTTTCTTATTATCTTTCTTCATTTTTTCCGAGTGGATCAATTGTTTAACCTTTTGAAAAACTCACTTCTTCTGGTAAAACGTTCCATATATAGTTCGCTAAAACTTATTTAGCGCGGTGCTTATGAGCCTAGAGTTGGATTTTTTTTCTACTCTAAATACACGAAATGAGAATGTTGCATGAAAAAAAAAGAGTTAAAACGTTTATAAATCAATATATTGTTTCCTATATTTGAAATAGGAAATAAAAAATTCGGATCTATGCTCAGAAGTACCCTGCAAATAATCTTTAGTGAACTATATATGTAACGTTCTAGCAGAAGGAGTTAGTTTTTCAAAAAATTAAAACCCTTGATCCATTCGGAAGGGATGGAGAAAGAAATAAGGAGAATATATCAAAAAGGGTAGGGAATAAAAAGCCAACAGGCTTACAGTGGAATATCATTATTTACGATGATGCTTTTGAGTCACTGGTATGATCTCAGTAATGTAGGAACGGAAGAATTGGTAAAAAAGGCCATAAGCTGTATGCTTTTTTCTGGTTTTCGATTAGAAGATCAGATCCTAGATCATACGATTCTATTCAGATTTCGCAATGAAATAGTAACCAAAAAGGAATATGAGTGCTTACTGAAAAAGATCAATAAGGTATTAGAAAAGCATCAGGCGATAGTTAAAACAGGAGTGATAGTAGATACCAGTCTTACAATGAGTTACCTTGCTACCAAGGGAGCATTTACTTACGTAATAAAGGATTGGAAAGAAGAGGTGTAAAAGCAAATTAGTCAAAGAAAAGCAACGACAAAAAAAGAGACTCAATCAGAAGTAGGAAGTCAAGGGAAATGGCTCAAGAAATTAGGTAAATTCTACTACGGGTATAAGGAGCACATAGGGTAGGGGGCTATAAAAATGGAATGATACCAGCAGTACATATCGTAGCAGCCAATGAGCATGAGAGTAGAGGGCTATTATCATTAAAATGGATTATTGTACTAATGGTGGATTACGTTTATTCAGCCTCCTAGATGGCTTCGTTAGAGAAAATGTAGATTTAATTTTTTATATTATATGTCAAAACATGTTGATTATAAATTAATTAATTATATCTATTTTTATGGAAAGCGTATAATAATTCCAGGAGAACGATACAAATTACGCGCCATAGCCTCCATAAGATGCTGGGTATGCAACACGAGCTAATCCTTTGTAACGAGCCTTTCCTGATCCAAAACAACGCTTTATACTGCCAAAAGTACGTTCTACTACCTATTGATTTCTACTCACTAATTTCTTGAATAATATAGCTATACTACTTAAGGGCCGGTTTTTATAGGCTTTCTTTTGTATACGGCCTTTGATGTCTCGACTATGAAAGTAAGAAATGGTGGCTGGGACTTGGTAGTCTTTTTCTGCATATACTTCTCTGGGTTTATATCCTAGTTTTCTTATTAATGGCTTTAGCCCTATACTATCATGCTCATTGGCTGCTACGATATGTACTGCTAGTATCATTCCATTTTATCCACTTCTATGTGCTTCTTGTATCCATAGTAGAGTCTACCTGATTTCTTGAGCCATTTTCCTTGAGTGTCTACTCCTGATTAAGTCTCTTTTTTTACTCTTTTTTTTCTTTGACTGATTTGCTTTTACCCTCTTCTTTCCGGTCCTCCACTACGTAGGTAGGAGTGCCTCTCTTGGAAGCAAAAGGAATCACTGTAATACTGGCATCTAATATCACTCCTGTTTTAACTATAAACTGATGCTTTCCTAATTTCCTTATTGATCTTTTTCAGTAAGTGCTCATATGCCTTTTGGGGTACTATTTCATTGCGAAATCTGCATAGATCGTATGATCTGGGATCTGATCTTCCAATCTAAAAGCAAAAAAGCGCATGAGTATCAAGGATTCTTTTACCAATTCTTCCATTCCTACATCACTGAAATCATACCAGTTACTCAAAAGAATCATCTTAAATAATGATATTCCACTGTAAGAAGGTTGGCCTTTTATTACTTGGCCTTTTTGATATATTTTTCTTATTTCTTTTTCCATCCCTTCTCAGTAGCTCAAAGTGCTTAACCTTTAAAAAAGCCTCACTCCTCTGGTAGAACGTTCCATATATAGTTCACTAAATCTTATTTATGTGCTGTTTCTGAACATAAAGCCGAATTTTTTTATTTTGTACTCCAAATATACGAAACAATATATTGATATACAAATGTTTTAATTTCCTTCTTCCATGCAACGTTCTCTAAACATAAACTAAAATATAAACCCAGAGAAGTATATGAGACAAAGGTTACCAAGTGCCCGCCAACGTGTCTTACTTTTATAGTCGAAGCATCAAAGATCATATACATAAGAAAACCTATAGGAACCTACTTTAAGTAAAATAGACATTTTATTCAATAAATTAGTGAGTAAAACCCGATGGGGAGTGAATCTATTTTTAACAGTATAAAGCGTTGGTTTGGATCAGGAAAGGATCATTACAAAGGGTTAGCTCGTGTGCATACCTAGCATCTTATGGAGGCTATGGCCATAATTTGTGTAGCCACCTTGGGGGATTGTTATACTCTTTTCATAAAAAAATATATTATTAATTAATTTATAATTAATAGTATTTTGAATCTTATATGATAAGATTAAATATACATACTCTCCAACGAGGCCATCTAGAATGGGATGAATAAGTCTAATCCACCTTAATATAATGGTTTCAAAGTATATCTTGAACATCATTATTTACTTTTTCTTATCGACAAGTTTTGTACCTTTGTGGAAGGATATATTACCTGAAAAGTAACAACAGAAGATCATCCTCGAATTTTTAGTAAAACGTACTTGAAATGTGTCATTAAATATTGAAAAATATCATTGGCTTTTTTCCGGAAGATTTTGCGTTTGGAAAAAGAGTCGTTTCAAATAAGTTTTAGAATAAATGATTTATCTGTAAGTATTACATATACTTTTCAATATGTTATCCACAATTTATGAAAATAGCGATAGGTTCAGATCATTCCGGAGTAGATTATAAAGAAAAGATCAAATCATTATTGATTGATAAGGGATATGGGGTTCAGGATTTCGGAGCTCGATCTCATGAAAGTTCAGATTATCCTGATTTTATTCATCCTACAGCAGAAGCTGTTGAAAATGGCCATGCCGATTTGGGTATTGTCATTTGCGGAAGTGGAAATGGGGCAGTCATGACTGCTAACAAACACCAGAAAATTCGAGCTGCATTGATTTGGAACAAAGAATTAGCCCTTTTGGCAAGAGAGCATAATGATGCTAATATCATCAGTATTCCAGCGCGTTTTGTAGATGAAACTCTTGCATGCGACATGGTGGAAACCTTTCTGGAAGCAGAATTCAAAGGCGGTAGACATCAGATTAGAGTTGATAAAATCCCCGTAGACTCTTAGAGAAGTTTTATATTTGCATTTTTCTATTAACTTCCTCAGTAGCTCAGTTGGTTAGAGCACCTGACTGTTAATCAGGGGGTCGCTGGTTCAAGCCCAGCCTGGGGAGCGAATGTAAGAGCCTTTTTCCTCTCCTTTTTAATAAATTCCGGGGTGTAGCTCAGATTGGTTAGAGTACACGTCTGGGGGGCGTGTGGTCGCTGGTTCGAATCCAGTCACCCCGACATAGGAAAAAGGATGAAAATACCTTTTTATTCAGGATAATTTTCTCAGAAAAAGAAATTATCGCTACATTTTTAGCGTATGTGCCATAAAAGTTAAAATACTTTCTTTTCTTCTTGTTGTTGCATATTGAACAATAAAGGGAGGAAAGTTTGTATATTCTCATGAGTTGATTCAAATGAAGAATAGAGACCATTGTGTTAATGGTGGGCTATGCTTATTCAGCCTCCTAGAAGGGGGCTCGTTGGAAAACGATATAGATTTAATATTTTATATTGTATTCGAAATACTATTGATTATAAATTAATTAATTATATCTATTTTTATGAAAAGCACATAATAATACCAAGTTCTCAATACAAATTATGTGCTATTGCCTCCGTAGCATACTGGGCATGCACACGTGCTAATCCTTTGTAATGAGTCTTACCTGATCCAAAACAACGCTTTATACTGCCAAAAGTACGTTCTACTACCCATCAGGTTTTACTCACTAATTATTTTGAATAATATAGCTATCCTACTTAAGGATATGGTCCTATAGGATTTCTTCTGTATATCGTATTTAATTCCTAGACTATGAAAGTAAGACACGTTGGCCGGAATTTGGTAACCTTTTTCTGCATATATTTCTCTGGAGTTATATCTTAGTTTGCTTATTAATGACCTTAGCCCTATACTATCATACTTATTGGCTGCTACGCTATGTATTTTTAGTATAATTCCATTTTTATCCTCCCCTATGTGTTTCTTGTATCCGTTTGTATCCGTAGTAGAGTTTACCTGATTTCTTGGCCCATTTTTCTTGAGTGTACACTTCTGATTCAGTCTCTTTTTTTACCCTTTCTTTTCTTTTACTGATTTACTTTTCCCTCTTTTCCTTTCGATCCTCCACTACGTGGGTAGGAATGCCGTTGGGAGTAAGGATCTCACTGTAATACTGGCATCTACTATCACTCTTGTTTTAACTATATCCTGACGCTTTTCTAATTCCTTATTGATCTTTTTAAGTAAGTGCTCATATTCGTTTTTGACTACTATTTCATTGCTAAATTTACATAGAGTCGTATGATTTGGGATATGATCTCTAATCAAAAACCAGAAAAGCGCATGTAACTCAAAGATTTTTTCACAAATTCTTCCGCTCCTACATCACTGAGATCATACCAGTTACTCAAAAGCATCATCTTAAATAACAGTTCCACTGTAAGCAAGTTGGCCTTTTATTCCCTGGGCTTTTTGATATATTTTTCTTATTTCTTTCTCCATCCCTTCCCAGTGGATCAAGGTGGATTAACCTTTTAAAAACTCAATCCTTCTGGTAGAACGTTCCATATATAGTTAACTAAAGCTTAGTTATGTGGTGCTTCTGAGCATAGATCCTAATTTTTTTATTTTCTACTTCAGTAGTATACGAAAGAATATATTGATTTACAAATATTTTAACCTCCTTCTCTCATGCAACGTTCTCAATCCACCTTAACACAATGATCTCGCATTGGAAAAGGGCTTATCCAAAGAAGCTAGATGTCGATTTCCAATACTACCGGGCTATGATCCGAGTGTTGGGTATCGGGTAAGATGAGGACGCTTTTTATATTGATTTCCATTGGTTTTCCGACCATGTTGTAGTCGATTCGCCAACCTTTGTTGTTGGCTCGAGAATTGGCTCGGTAGCTCCACCAGGTGTAGTGATTCGGTTCTTTTACCAAGTGTCGAAAACTGTCGATGAAACCTGATTGTATGAATTTTTTCATCCAGGACCGCTCTACGGGCAAGAAGCCTGACACTGTGACGTTTCGAACTGGATCGTGGATGTCAATAGCTTCATGACAGATATTGTAATCTCCTGAAATAATCAGGTTTGGGTGCGTTTTCTTGATTTCTTGGATGTAACAAAAAAAATCATTCATGAATTGAAGCTTGAAATCCAGCCGCGCTTCCATATTGGAGCCTGAAGGGAGGTAGAGGCTGATGATGGAATACTTTTCAAAATCTGCTCGAATCACTCGTCCTTCGCTGTCCATATTGTTCAGACCCGTTCCATAGATTACGTGTTCGGGTTTTGTCTTAGAGAGTATGCCTACTCCGCTGTAACCTTTTTTTTTAGAGGGAAACCAATAATGATGATACCCCAAATATTCGAAGACTTTTGTATCGATTTGTCCGATGGATGCTTTGATTTCTTGCAGACAAAGCACGTCGGGTTGTGACGTTTGGATCCATTGGGTCAAGCCTTTTTTCATTGCCGCACGGATTCCGTTGACGTTGTAACTGATGATTTTCATGATAGGAAAAGGTAATGAACGAATTTTTTTGGTAATCATAACTATTTGCAAATATAATTAAAATAATTCCTATATTTATTTATAATTTGAGACCATTGTAATAAGATGGATTACGTTATCCAGCCATCCGATGAGCTTCGTTCGAGAACAATGGAGGTTTAGTCTTTCACATCATATTCGATAATTAAATATTATTGGAAGTATCATTCCATTTTTACCCCTCTATCTGCTTCTTGTATCCGTAGTAGGGTTTA
Organism: Flavobacteriales bacterium Tduv; assembly: GCA_047528255.1. Taxonomy (GTDB): domain Bacteria; phylum Bacteroidota; class Bacteroidia; order Flavobacteriales; family Blattabacteriaceae. The sequence continues at coordinate 1,178,171 of CP180024.1, forward strand.
CCTAATTTTTTGAGCTACTCACCTTGAGTATCTACTCCTGATTGAGTCTCTTTTTTCCTTGCTTTTCTTTTACTGATTTGCTTTTACCTCTTTTCCTTCTGATCCTCTACTCCGTAGGTAGAAGTCTCTTAGGAGCAATGGACTCACTGTAATACTAGCATCTACTATCACTTCTGTTTTAACTATCGTCTGATGCTTTTCTAATTCCTTATTGATTTTTTTTCAGTAAAAGCTCATATGCCTTTTTGGCTACTATTTCATTGCGAAATTTGCATAGAGTCGTATGGATCTGGGATCTGATCTTCCAATAGAAAACCGCAAAAACGAATGCAGCCTATGGAATCTTTTACCAATTATTCCGTTCCTACATCATTGAGATCATACAAGTGACTCAAAAGAATCATCGTAAATAACAATATTCCACTATAAGTAGGTGGCCCTTTTATTCTCTTCCATTTTTGATATATTTTTCTTATTTTTTCTCGATATATTCCCAGTGGATCAAGGTATTTACCCTTTTGAAAAACTCACTCCTTCTGGTAGAACGTTCTAATATATAGTTCATTAAAGCTTATTTACGCGGTGCTTCTGAGCATAGAGCTGAATTTTTTTATTTTCTACTCCAGAATACACAAAACAATATATTGATTTACAAATATTTTAGAACCTATTTTCTCATGAAACGTTCTCGAATCTTGCTATCGTTGTACGATCTTGGTTTTCCCGTTTTTTTGTTTTTTCTGAGTAATTTTTCTACGACTTGATCAGCATGTCGATCTTGTAGAAATATTTTATTAAGGCTTTCGAAAACACCTTACAAGATATTATTATGTCATCTTATGTTTTTTTGTTTGTTTGTAAAGATATTGAATCATCCCGTCGGCTAAGCCGATTTTCGAAACGAAAATTTCTTTTGCTTGGACCCATTGCATGGCGTGCAAATAGATTTTCAAGGCCGGAAGGATGACATCGGCTCTATCAGGTTTCATATGATAGAGTCGGATACGTTCTTCGTAGGAGAGTTTTTCAAGGATGTGGAGTTGTTCTTCCAGATATTGCACCCTCAAAGGGGTTTCTTCTTTTGTTCCGGAGCGTTTGAAGATGTCGTTGATGTTCCCTCCCGATCCTATCAGGGTTATTTCGTTCAAGAAAGCTGTATGTTGTTTGATCCAGGGCTTGATCTCTGTATTCAAATATTCTTCGTCAACCATGTGGTTCAATAGTCTGACCGTACCGATGGGAAAGGATTGAGAAGTTATGACCTTTCCGTTGTCAAATAGGGTGAATTCGGTGCTTCCTCCACCTGCATCGATAGATAGATAGGCTCTATCTGATTTTATGTAATTTTTCAGTTCGGTGGAGAAAATGATTTGTGCCTCTTCGCTGCCGCTGATTACTTTGATATTCAGCCCACAGCGTTGTTTTACGAGATCGATGAGGTCTTGTCTATTTTCGGCCTCGCGCATAGCTGAGGTTCCATAGACCAGCTGATATTTTACATTATATATTTTCATTAACAATTGGTAGGCTTGCATAGCGTCTGCTACGCGGGCCATGTTTTCGGGAGAGATTTTATTTTGTGTGAATACCTCCGCTCCCAGTCGTATGGGCGAGCGTACCAAACTGGCTTTGTGAAACATGACCTCATCGACGTCTTCGACCACGTTCATGATCAGCAGGCGTATGGCGTTTGACCCTATGTCTATAGCTGCATAATTACTGATATTCACGATTGAGTGTGTTTTTTAGATAGTCTCTGATTTTGAATTGTGCTCTCGAAGGTTGGATGTCTTTTTCTGCAGGGATTTTTTTGTCGGTCTGTGGCCAAGATCGAGACTTGATATTGTCTTGAAAGCAGGTTTCAAAGATGTCCGTAGCCATTTTTTTTAGATCCGGGTCGTAGATGGGGCAGGCCGTTTCTACACGAAAATCCAGATTGCGGGGCATCCAATCTGCAGATGAGAGGTATACGATGTCTTTTCCTCCATTGGAAAACCAATACAGGCGTGCGTGTTCAAGGAACTTGTCCACTAGTGTGATCGCGGAAATATTTTCACTCCAATCGGGGATTTGGGGGATCAGAGAGCAGATGCTCCTGGCTTGTATTCTTATTTTTACGCCTGCTTGTCCTGCTTCATATAGCTTATCTATAAGATCTTTGTCACAAAGGCTGTTTACTTTTAAGTTGATGTAGGCAGGCAGACCTTTCTTGATGTTTTCAAATTCTTGATGGATCAGGGTATTGATTTTTGATCGCATTTGGTTTGGGGAAACTAGTAGGTGTGTGTAATCGAAAATTTTGTAGTTGGCGTCGAAAAAATCAAAGATTCCGGCCACCTCTTCGGTGATGCGTTTGTCGGCTGTGAACAATATGAAATCTGTGTAAATTTTGGCGGTTTGTTCGTTAAAATTTCCCGTTCCTATCACCGAGTAACTCTTGAGTTTCCCTTTAGTGAATCGTTCGATCAGACAGATTTTTGAGTGTACTTTCAGTCCTTGTACGCCCGATATGATGCGTACGCCGTGATTTTGAAGTTTTTTGGCCCAATAGATATTTTGAGCTTCGTCAAATCGGGCGCGCAGCTCGACTACGACTACGACTTCTTTCCCGTTTCGCGCGGCGTTGATCAAGGCATTCATCACCTGGGAATCGTCCGCTGTGCGATAGATGGTTATCTTAATGGTTTTGACTCGGGGATCTATGGCTGCTTCACGGAGGAATTTGATCAGATTCGAAAAATTGTGATACGGCGTGTACAGCAGTCGGTCTTTAGCTTCAATGGAACCGAAATAACTCTTTATTTGGTTGAGCTCAGGCGGATTGAAGGGTTTTAATTTTTTGTATTCGAGATCTGTACGGCCTAGATTGGGAAACTTCATGAAGTCTCGTCGGTTGTGATATTTCCCTACCGGGCTCATGTTGTCATATTGGTCCAATTCCATCTTTTCCTTCAGATAATTGAGCGTATCGTAAGGAATGTTTCTGTCGTAGGCTAGGCGTACGGGGGTTCCTCTTTTGCGTTTTTCCAAACTTCGAGACACTTTTTCCAAAAATCCTTTTGAAAGGTCGTTATCTATAGAAAGCTCGGCGTCTCGGGTTATTTTTATTGCGTATGCTTCGATGCTGTCAAAGCTGAAGATGGAGAAAATATTTTTCAAATGATATCGTATGATGTCTTCAAGAAAGATGACGTATTGTTTTTCGTCGGTCGAGGGTAGCAATACGAACCTAGAGAAGCTCTCCATAGGCACTTCCAGCAAGGCGTGGCGCGTTTTTTTTGATCTCCACATTTCTACAACGAAATAAAAGGTGCCGTCTTTGAGTTCAGGGAATCGGTTGAGATCGTTCAAGGTGTAGACGACTATGACATGATTCAACTTTTCTTGGAAGAAGTCGCAAATGAAGGATTTTTGTATATTGGATAGTTGGCGTTCGTTGAGGATGAAAATATTTTCCTTTTCCAATTCTTTCAGTATGTCATGATACAGATTTTCGTATTGTTTCATCTGATCGCTGATCACTGTTTTGATTTCGGTCAATAATTCTTCAGCTGTTTGATCTTTTATGATGTTATTGTCGTTTTTGTTTTTCAACGCGACTGCTCGACGTATGGTGGCGTAACGCACCTTGTGAAATTCATCTAGGTTGTTTGAAAATATTCCCAGGAATCGAAGGCGTTCTATCAAAGGAACGTTAGGGTCGGCGCTTTCTTGCAGTACACAGGCGTTGAATCGTAACCAGCTTATTTCTCTATTGATATAGATTCGTTCGGGTTTTTTCATGGTTCAATTTCAGGTTGGATATTTTTTCGATCATAATTTATTGATTTGCATGAAAGCCCGTAACGTTCCGCTTATGAATCTCTAACCAATGATCTGTATCAAATGTGAGAACGATCACACCAAATGTGGAACCCTTTTTTATAAGCATGTTGCTGAATGTATTGACAAAACACATGATGTCCATATTGTTTCCGAAGAGAATGGCTTTTTCAAAATCAGGATCTAAGTATCGAACTATGTTCTCTAATTGATCCATCGAAAAGGTATACACTCTCTCTTCAATATGGAGATACGGTTTGGCGTGAAATATTTCAGACCATTGTATTAATGGTGGATTACGTTCATTCAACCTCCTAGATGGCTTCGTTGGATACGATGTAGATTTAGTCTTTGACATTATATTCGAAATACTATTGATTATAAATTAATTATATCTATTTTTATAAACAGAGCATAATAATTCCGGAGCACGATAAAAATTATGAGCCATAGTCTTAATAGGAAGCTGCGCATGCAAACGAGCTAATCCTTTGTAACAAGCTTTTCCTGATCCAAACCAACGTTTTTTCTAAAAATACGTTCTACTACCCATCACTTTTTACTCACTAATTATTTTGAATAATATGCTACCCTACTTAAGGGATACTTCTTATAAGCTTTCTTTTGTATGCAGCTTTTGATGCCTAGACTATGAAAGTAAGACAGGTTGGCTGGAAGCTTGGTAAGCTTTGTTTGCATATACTACTTTGAGAAGTATAGCTTAGTTTGCTTATTAATAGTTTTAGATCTCTACTATTTTGTTCATTGGCGCTATCCTATGTTACTGCTAGTATCATTCTATTTTTATCTACTCCTATGTGCTTCTTGTATCCGTAGTAGAGTTTCCCTAATTTTTTGAGCCATTTTCCTTTATTATCTACTCCTGATTGAGTTTTTTTCCCTTGTTTTTCTTTGACTGATTTGCTTTTATCCCTCTTCCTTCTGGATTCTCCGCTATATGGGTAAGAGCTCCCTTTTGAGCAAGATAACTCACTATAATACTAGCATCTACTATTATTTCTGTTTTAACTATGGCTGGATGCTTTCCTAATTCTTTGATTGATCTTTTTCAGTAAGCTCTCATATGCTTTTTTGGCTACTATTTCATTACGAAATCTGCATAAATCCGTATAATTTGGGATCTGATCTTCCAATCGAAAACTACGAAAGGCATACATTTCAAAGATTTTTTCAGAGAATTCTTACATTCCTACATCACTGAGACCATACTAGTAACTTAAAAGCATCATTGTAAATAAGGATACTTACACTGTAAGTAGGTTGGCCTTTTATTCCCTGGACTTTTTGATATATTTTTCTTATTTCTTTCTCCATCCCTTCCCAATGAATCAAGGTTTTCAATTTTTGAAAACCTGACTTCTTCTGCTAGAACGTTCCATATATAGTTACCAAAACTTATCTGCGCGGTTCTTCTGAGCATAGAGCTGTTTTTTTTTATTTTACACTCCAAATATACGAAATAATATATTGATTTACAAATATTTTAACCTATTTTTTTTCATGCAACGTTCTCAATTTTTTAAAAAATACGAGCCTTGGGCAAGGCACTATTGATCGGATTTGAAAACCAACGAGTACAGCTCTATCCTTGTTGATGTAATAGATTTAGATCTTTGTACACTCACTCGACTTCTGTAACGATAGAGGTCTATCTAGGCCTTCGAGTTTGGGATCCGGAGAAGCCTGAACGTAACGAGCCGATATCAGTATCTTCATTGCTCTTTTGCTTTTAGAAGCAATTTAGGAAAAAATTATTTCGAGAGATATTATTTTTTTCTTGAAGGCGTATTTTTTCGTTTTCTTATGGTTTTAAAAATATTATCTCCGATAAATAAGGAAAAGTTTTGTCTTGATAGTGATCTTCTGAACTAGATATTTTCTTTGATCAGCTTGCTTATTTTTTCTGAGTGTGCTTCGGCTTGTGTTTCGTCCCATAATGAGACCCTGAAGGTGAGCGTTCGGCTCATGATTTCATCGGATATTGCATGGCTTTCTTGTACGCGACTGAGGATGGCTTTTTTGATTTCTTGGGGTAGGGGACATAATGTGTTCATTTTTTTTAAATGGGTCCACTGACCGAGGTAATGCCAATGATTGTTGTACCAGTAGGCTACGTCGTTTAGTTGTGCGGCTTTTAGAGCAGTGTACATCTTTCGGGTTTGTGCCTCGTCAGGAAGGAAAATGCTCAGAAAGGAGGCATTGTCTCCGGAAGGGGTAGGCAAGCGACGGAAAGAAAGTTCTGAAATAGACTTCAATTTTTCTTTGATGAGTTGTTTGTTTCTGCGTTGGATGGCCAAGATGCGTTCAAGTTTTCTAAATTGCGCCAAGCCGACGGCTGCATGAATCTCAGAAATTCGGAAATTCAATCCGATAAAGGGATGCCCTTCTGCTCCGCGATCGTTTCCTTGATGGTCGTGTCCGTGGTCGGTGTAATGATCTGCCTTGCTGTATTTGCTTTTGTCATTGGTCAATACGGCTCCTCCTTCACCGCAGGTGACGGTTTTGACGTAGTCAAAGGAAAGGCAGCCGATGTCTCCTATGGCTCCGAGGTGTTTCCCTTTATAAGATCCTCCTATTGCTTGGCAGGCGTCTTCCAGGAGATAGAGGTTGTGTTTTTTGCAGAGAGCCATGAGTGGGTCTAAGTCGGCCATCCCCCCACACATGTGCACGGGCATGATAGCTTTGGTCTGTGAGGTGATTTTTTTTTCTACGGATTGAGGGGAGAGCGTCAAAGTGTCGTCAATGTCAGCGAAAACAGGTATAGCTCCTACCGCTAGTAGAGTTTCAAAGCTTGCGACAAAGGTGAATGTGGGTATGATTACCTCGTCACCTCCGCCAATGCCCAGTGCGTTAAGCGCTGTTATAAGAGCTGCGGTTCCGCTTGAAGTAAGTTGGGTGTACTTTACATGAAATTTGTCTTGAATGGCTGTTTCCAGAGTTTTGGCTTTCCAATGATTTTGTCGGGCTGAGTCAAAATTATAACGCATCAATACGCCTGTTGTCAAGACGTCGTTGACTTCTTTACGTTCTTCTTCTCCGAAAAGTTCAAATCCGGGCATATTTGTATTGTTATATATTTTTCTTGCTTGTCGAAAAAATAGTCAATTTCTTAAACCATTCTATTAATGGTGAATTACCTTTATTCAGCCCATCTTAGATGGGCTCTTTGGAGAAGATGTGGATTTAGTTTTTCACATTGTATTTGAAATACTATTGATTATAAATTATAATATACCTCTTTTTATGAACAGCGCATAATAATACCAGGGGTACGATACGAATTATCTGCCATAGCTTCCATGAGATGCTGGGCATGTAGACGAGCTAACCCTTTGTAACCAGCCTTGCTGATCCAATCCAACACTTTAACTACCAAAAGTACGTTCTACGACCCATCGGGTTTTACTCACTAATTATGTTGAATAATATAGCTATCCCTCCTAAGAGCCCGTTCCTATAGCTTTTTTCTGTATACAGTCTTTGATGTCTCGACTATTAAAGTAAAAAACGTTGGCTGGTCTTGATAACCTTTGTCTGTATATATTTCTTTGGTATTATATACTAGTTTGATTATTAAAGGCTCTAGCCTTTTACTATCATGCTCATTGGCTGCTATGCTATGTACTGCTAGTCTCATTCCATTTTTATCCCCCCCCCCCTATGTGCTTCTTATATCCGTAGTAGAGCTTACCTGATTTCTTGAGCCATTTTCCTTGAGTGTCTACTCCTGATTGAGTCTCTTTTTTCCCCTTGCTTTTTTGACTGACTTGCTTTTCCTTCTCTTCCTTCCTATTCTCCACTACGGAGGTAGGATCTCCCCTTGGAGAAAAGGTGTTTACTGTAATACAAGCATATAGTATCACTCCTATTTTAACCATTACCTGATGCTTTCTTAATTCCTTATTTATATCTTTCAGTAAGAGCTCATATGCTTTTTTGACTACTATTTCATTGTGAAATCTGTACAAAGCCATACGATCTGGGGATCTGATTTTCCAATTAAAAAACAAAAAATAGCATGTAGCTCAAGGCTTCTTTCACCAATTCTTCCGTTCCTACATTACTTAAATCACACCAGTTAATTAAAAAACATCATCGTAAATAACGATATTCCACTGTAGGTAGGTTAGCCTTTTATTCCCTGGTCTTTTTGATATATTTTCTTATTCCTTTTTCCATCCACTTCTAAGTGGATGAATGTGTTTAATCTTTTTGGAGCTCACCCTTCTGGTAGAAGGGCTCATATATACTTCTATAAAACTTATTTGTGAGGTACTTCTGAGTATGGATCCAAATTTTTTTTATTTACTTACTCTGAGTATACGAATCAATATCTTGATATTACAAATATTTTAAAACCATTCTCTTATGCAATATTCTCATATAAATAGCATCTAACTTCTTCTAATAATGAGACCTTTTCATATATATTGTGAGAATATTTCCACAAGTCTTCTTGTCTATTAAACTGATTCGGATTAATAAAAAATCTATATGTGGTGAGTTCATTTTTTTGTCTGGCGTATTGCATAAGATATAGGATCTCTTGATTCCCCACCCATTGTCGGCATGAGCCCTAAAGTATCGAGAATTTTTTGGTCGATATCTTCTCCAAGATATGAAAAGCTACCGAATATTATTCATAAATAAAATGAGATAAAACAAAGGGGTATAAAGTTACGGAGGAATAAATTAAAACCAAATTATTTTCCGTAACTTTACAAAGTTATTCATAATTAATTTATTAAACGAAATGACGGGTAAAAGCATACTGTATGTTTCTTCAGTTTTGTCTCCTTATTCTCCTGAAACCCCGCTTTCTATCGCTGCATCAAAGGTACCAAAGGTCATACACAGCCGTGGTAATGACGTTCGCATATTTATGCCTCGATTTGGTGTGATCAATGAACGTCGCCATCAGTTGCACGAAGTGATTCGTCTTTCTGGAATTAATCTAATAATCAATGATATTGATCAACTCCTTTTGATTAAGGTTGCTTCTATGCCCGGTTCTCGTTTGCAAGTATACTTTATCGATAATGAAGAGTACTTTAAGCGAAAGGCTATTTATGAGGATGAAAGCGGTCAATTTTTTTCTGATAATGATGAAAGAGCCTTGTTTTTTACAAAAGGTGTTCTCGAGGCTGTGAGAAAGTTGAATTGGGCTCCTGACATCATCCACGTGTATGGATGGTTGAGTTTTTTGATCCCTTTGTATGTCAAGGTCCATTATAAGGATGACCCTATATTTCAAGGGGCTAAAATTGTCGCCTCTATTTACGATCAACCTTTTAAGGGAAGTTTGAATAAGAATATTTCTAAGAAGATACGATTTGATGGTATAAAGCCCAAGTATTTAAAACATCTTGAAGATCCTGATTTTATTAATCTTACCAAACAGTGTATAGAGTTTTCTGACGGTGTTGTTAAAGGAGAGGATCCTATTCCTGAGGGTATAGAAACATACATAGGTCAAAACAAGATCAAGGTATTGACTCATACCTCCATAGAGGAAACAGCTATGATCTATAAGCAACTCTTTAGTAAAGAAACCGTTTTGGAACAGTTGGTTTGAAATACTGTTTTAGAGGGATGAAATAACGAATTATATGTGTGGTATCGTAGGTTATTTAGGCGATAGGGATGTGTATCCCATATTGATCAAGGGTTTGAAGAAACTTGAATATCGCGGATATGATAGTACTGGTATAGCAATTTTGCAAGCAGGAGGATGTAGTATTATCAAAACAAGAGGTAAAGTTTCTGATCTCGAAGAAAAAGCCAAAGCTTATGAACTAAAGTCCAGCATTGGTATGGGGCATACTCGTTGGGCTACTCATGGGGAGCCGAATGATATCAACGCACACCCTCATTTGTCTAATTCCGATCGGTTTATTTTAATCCATAACGGCATTATAGAGAATTATAACTCATTGAAAACTATGCTTTTCGATAAAGGAGTTACTTTCCGAAGCGAGACAGATACTGAAGTTTTAATCAACTTGATTGAATATGTCAAGGATAAAAATGGATTTTCTTTGGTTGAAGCCGTACGTACTGCTTTGAACGAGGTAGTCGGAGCTTATGCTATCGCTGTGATGGAAAGTGGTAACCTTGACGAGATTGTCATTGGTAGATTGGGCAGTCCTTTAGCTATAGGGCTTGGAGAAGGGGAGTTTTTTGTCGCTTCCGACGCTTCTCCATTTTTTGGATATACCAGAGATGTATTGTATCTGGAAGATGGAGAAATGGCCATCATCAAGCGTGGAGGAGAATTTGATGTCCGTAAGATTGTCGATAACGATAAGGTCAGCCCTGCCATACAGGAGCTTCAAATTAAGCTTGACGAGATTGAAAAAGGGGGATATGAATATTTCATGCTCAAGGAGATCTATGAGCAACCTCGATCTGTATTGGATACCATGCGTGGCCGTCTTTTAGTGGATCAGGGGATTATTTCCATGGCTGGAATATGGGAAAACAAAGAGCGTTTTGTCCAGGCCAAGCGCATTGTTATTGTCGCTTGCGGAAGTTCTTGGCATGCCGGTTTGATCGCGGAATACTTGTTTGAGGAACTCGCGCGTATTTCCGTAGAGGTAGAATACGCTTCGGAATTTAGATACAGAAATCCTGTAATACATAACAGGGATATCGTGATCGCTATTTCTCAGTCAGGTGAAACGGCGGATACCCTGGAAGCTATCAAATTAGCTAAAAAAAAGGGGGCTTTTGTTTTCGGTGTTTGTAATGTAGTGGGGTCTTCCATCGCGCGTCTCACGGACGCTGGGGCTTATACTCATGCCGGCCCGGAGATTGGCGTAGCCTCCACTAAGTCTTTTACGGCGCAGATAACGGTGCTTATCCTACTGGCTTTAAAAATAGGAAAGCATAGAGGAAAGCTGGAAAATAGCCGTTATCATGCCTTATGTAAAGAGATGCAGTTCATCCCTGAAAGAATTAAAGAAGCACTTGATACAAATACTGCTGTCAGAGAAATCTCCGAGATTTATAAAGATGCGAGCAATTTTCTTTATTTAGGGAGAGGGCTTGGTTTTCCGGTGGCTTTGGAAGGGGCGTTGAAATTAAAAGAAATCTCTTACATCCATGCTGAAGGTTATCCTGCCGCCGAGATGAAACATGGTCCCATTGCTCTGATCGATGAAAATATGCCCGTAGTAGTCATCGCGACAAAGAGAGGTCATTATGAAAAGATCGTTAGCAATAGTCAAGAAATCAAGGCCCGTAAGGGTAGGATCATTGCCGTTATCAGCCAGGGAGATAGTCAGGTGAGAGTATTGGCGGATCATGTCATAGAAGTGCCCGAAGTGGCTGAAGAGCTATCTCCTTTAGTAACGACCATTCCGTTACAATTTTTGGCGTATCATATCGCTTTGATGCGAGGCGCAAATGTAGATCAACCGCGAAATTTGGCCAAATCGGTTACGGTAGAGTAACTGTTTTCTTGGGAGATTAAGTTTTATTGTTTTCCGATTTTGATAATGTATCATATTTTTTCGGAATGGTCCAGTTTTCTCGGATGTCCATAAATTCCCTTATTTCTATGGTTTTATTGTAAAAATATACTGGCTCAGGCTGCCTGCGTAATTTGAAATCTCCCGGATTCCATACTTTATCTTCATTCTCGTCGACAATTAACCTTAAGGAATATTTTCCCGGAGCCAGATGGCACAGCATATATTTTTTTTTTTTACCATAAAATTCTTCTACGGTTTTAGCGTTTTCGTTTAAAAGTTGAAGCTGGAAGGGGTGTTCGGGTAAATCATGTAAGTTGATTTCCAAGTTGTTGTAGAATCTCTCTTTCCCTAGCTTAAGGCTGAAGGTGACCATCTCATCGTTTTTATTTCCCAGGATGTCCTCAATGGCGGCCGTTTCGAAAAACACTTTGTATTTCCCCTCGAATTCCTTTGAAAAATCCAGGGCGAATTTTTTTACCTGTAGACTGTCTCTTATGACTTGAAAAGGAATAAGCATCGAGTCTTTCCCTTTTATTTTGATTTTGGTCGTGTCGATAGCAAATATGGGAGCTTCCGATTCGAACCATATGGACTCGTTCGGAACTATGTGACCTTTGACCCTTTCTAATAAGAATTCACGCGTTTTTTCTTGGCGGATGGAGACTTCTACTTTTTTCGGAAACTGGTCTTTTTTGATGGAGGTTGGGTTCTCTTCTTTTGGCGATATATCCGTTTTAGAAGTGTTTGGATCTTCCGGATATGAAGAAGGAATCTCTTCATCTTTCTTTTTCAGATATTTTTTATTCTCAGGCTCTTCTTTTTGGATTGGCAATGGATTTTTTTGGATGATTTCGAATAGCAAACTTTTTGTTTCTTGTTCAGCATTTTCAATCGGCTTGTACCAATAGTCGATCGAATCCCCTGAGGTGGCCGTAATGAAAAGTTCACGTTCAACTTCTTGTAACGGTTTGATCTGCACGTCTTTCAAGGGGCCTTCAAATGGGAAGGTAATGCTCCTCCATCCAGTTTGTTTTGGAGATAGGACCTTCAACGGAGGCGTTTCTTTGGACAGCCTCAGATTAAAATTTTCGTTTTTTTTCAGGTCAATGGACGTGCTTATAAAGCCCAATTTCTCCTTTTGAGGATTGTAGATTTGGTTGGATAAAGCGTCGTTGAAGGCGATCATCATATATTTTCCCTCTTTGATATGGCTGATTTGGTAATTTCCGTCTTTGTCAGCTTTGGTGCTGTAATAGGGTTTTTCATTGAAAATGATCGAATCGTTGAAGGAACTGTCTGCTTTATACAAGCCTACGATGATGTCTTTTTCAACTTTTTGCTCGTAGGCGTCGCTGACCTTTCCTGTCACTTTGATGGAGTCTAACGTCTCTCCAGTAGAGAATACATAAGTCAAAAACGGCAGCTTGTTCCCTTCGGTGTTGTCCTGTATGCTCTCTCCGAAATTGATGATGTAGGTAGTGTTTTGTTCCAGTGGGTCTTGAAATTTCACTCCGATATATTTCCTGGGTAGGTTGCGTGGAGAAAAGATGGGAGGGCGTTTTTGGGGCGGTGAAATCATTACCTGTGTATAGGTATCTTTCAGTGGTTTGATGTGTTCGTCGAAATAGATCCGAACTTCTTTCAAGTTTGTGTCTACGCGAGTAGAAAGCCTATCGGGTTTGGCCGATAGGAATACGGGAGGTTTTTCGTCCTTGGGACCTCCTTCGAGCGATTTAATCACGGCACAAGAGAGAAGCAGCGATGAGAATATAAAGTAAATAAGAACACGGATCATCATTCTGCAAGTATCAGCAAGTTGACGAGAATTTTTTATGTAGCAAACCATTGTTTTAAGCTTGATTACGTTTATTCGGCCCATAGATGAGGGCCGTTAGAGAAAATGTAGATTTAGTCTTTCACATTGTGTTCGAAAATTATTAATTATAAATTAATTAATTATATCTGTTTTTGTGAACTGCTCATAATAATTCCAGAGGAACGATACAAATTATTTGACATAGCCTATAGATTCTGGGCATGCATACGAGCTAATTCTTTGTAACGAGCCTTGCTGATCCAAATCAACTTTTTACACTGCCAAAAGTATGTTCTACTACCCATCTGGTTTTATTCACTAATTATGTTGAATAATATAGCTCCTATACTTAATGGACGCTCCTATAGGTTTTCTTCTGTATAAGGTCTTTGATGTCTTGACTATGAAAGTAAAACACATTGGCTGGCATTTGGTAACTTATTGTCTAATATACTTCGAGACTATTGTGTTAATACTGAATTGCGTTTATTCATCATCCTAGATGGGCTTCGTTAGAAAAGATGTAGGTTTAGTCTTTTACATTGTATTCGAAAACTTTTATTTATAAATTAATTAATTATATCTATTTTTATGTACAGCGAATAATAATGCCAGGGGCACGATACAAATTATACACTATAGCGTCCATAAGACGCTGGGCATGCACACGAGCTAATCCTTTGTAACGATCCTTTCCTGATCCAAACCAACGCCTTATATTGCTAAAAGTACGTTTTATTACCCATCGGGGTTTACTCAATAATTTGTTGAATAATATAACTATCCCTACTTAAGGGGTGGTTCTTATAGGTCTTCTTCTGTATACGGTCTTTGATGCCTTGATTATGAAAGTGAAACACGTTGGTTAGCATTTGGACCCTTTGTCTGCATATACTTCTCTGGGTTTATATCCTAGTTTTCTTATTAATTGTTTTAGACCTCTACTATTATGCTCATTGGCTGCTACGCTATGTACAGCTAGTATCATTCCATTTTTATCCCCCCCCCTATGTGTTTTTTGTATCCGTAGTAGAGTTTACCTAATTTTTGAGCCATTTTTCTTGAGGAAATACTCCTGATTGAGTCTCTTTTTCCCCTTGCTTTTTTTAACTGATTTGCTTTTGCTCCTCTTCCTTCCGATCCTTCACTACGTAGGTAAGCCCCCCCTTGGGAGCAAGGGGATTCACTGTAATACTGACATCTGTTATCACTTCTGTTTTAACTATCGCCTGATGATTTTTAATTCCGTATTCATCTTTTTCAGTAAGCGATCATATTTTTTTTTGGCTACTATTTCATTGCGAAATATGTATAGAGTCGTATGATTTGGGATCTTATTTTCCAATTGAAAATCACAAAATCGCATGCAGCTCAAGGATTCTTTCACTAATTCTTCCGTTCTTACATCACTGAGATCATACTAGTGACTCAAAAGAATCATCGTAAATAACGATATTCCACTGTAAACAGATTGGCCCTTTATTTCCTGGTCTTTTTGATATATTTTTCTTATTTCTCTCTCCATCCCCCCACCCTCCCCTCCCCCCCCCCATCCCCCAGTGGATTTAACTTTTTGAAAAGCTTACTCCTTCTGGTAGAACGATCCATATTTAGTTCACTAAATCTTATTTGTGCGGTGCTTTTGAGCATAGATCTGAATTTTTTATTTTCTACTCCAAATAGACGAAACAATATGTTAATTTACAAATTTTTTAACATCCTTCTCTCATGCATCATTCTCGATTCTTATAAATATTTAAATAGACTTATTCTAAAATACGATATCTGTTTAAAAATCCTTGTAAAACAAAGAATCTCGTTTTAATTTTGCCATTGAGTTCTACTCAATATACTTTAAATGGGAAAGTCTGTATTTATTCGTTCTTCTGTCGGTAGGAAAATTTTGATGGCGGGAACCGGTTTTTTCTTGATGGTATTTCTTTTTACTCATCTGATTATTAATCTTTTTCTTTTTTTTGGAGAGGACTCTTTCAATCAAGCTTCTCATTTCATGGCAACTAATCAGGTTATCCAAATTTCGCAATACATCCTGGCAGCGGGTTTCATTGCTCATATTTTTTTTGGTGTTAAATTGCATTTGCAAAACAAGGCTGCTCGTGGAAAAGTGAATTATGCTGTCAATAAATGGGAAACTCACACTCCGTTTAACGCCTGCACCATGATTTACACGGGGATTTTAACCTTGTCTTTTCTTGTGCTGCATTTGAAAAATTTCATGCTCCCGATGAAGACCGGAGATACCAGAGGTATGAATGATTATCAGTTTGTTATTACATTATTCAAGAGTCCTGTTTATACCGGTGTGTACGTCTTGGTTTTTATCGTCTTGGCCATTCATTTGAGTCATGGATTTCAGTCCGCTTTTCAATCTGTAGGAATACGTCATAAACGTTATACCCGTTGGATTGAAAAGGTGGGAGTGATTTATTTTTGGTTGATAACCTTGGGTTTTTCAACCATTGCTCTTTGGTTTTTTTTCAAGCAATAATGAGATTTTTCTAGCTTATTCCAATAACTATCATTGCAGTTCATGAGTAGCTTAGAATCAAAAATACCCAAAGGACCTCTGATTGAGAAATGGGGAAATCATAAAGAAGAGCTTAGGCTTGTCGCACCGAACAACCGATCGCGTATAGAAATTATCGTTGTAGGTACGGGACTGGCTGGAGGGTCTTCCGCAGCTACTTTGGCCGAGTTAGGCTATAAAGTTAAGGCGTTTTGTTATCAAGATTCTCCACGTCGCGCTCATTCCATTGCTGCGCAAGGCGGTATCAATGCGGCAAAGAATTATCAAGGAGATAATGACTCGATCTATAGACTTTTTTATGATACCATCAAAGGTGGTGATTATCGTTCGCGCGAAGCTAACGTCTACCGCTTGGCTGAAGTTTCGGCTAATATTATCGATCAATGTGTAGCGCAAGGCGTTCCATTTGCCCGTGATTACGGGGGGTTGCTCGACAATCGTTCTTTTGGAGGTGTTCAAGTTTCCCGTACTTTTTATGCCAAGGGACAGACCGGGCAACAGTTGCTTTTGGGTTGTTATTCAGCCATGTGTCGCCAGATTGGTAAACGGCGTATACAAATGTATAATCGCCATGAAATGCTTGATCTGGTGATTGTAGATGGAAAAGCTCGAGGTATTATTGCTCGAAATTTGGTCACCGGAGAGATAGAACGCCATGCTGCTCATGCTGTAGTGATCGCTTCCGGGGGATATAGCAATGTTTTTTTTCTATCCACTAATGCGATGGGATCGAATGCAAGCGCTGCTTGGAAAATTCATAAAAAAGGAGCTTTTTTTGCTAATCCTTGTTACA
This sequence comes from Flavobacteriales bacterium Tduv, assembly GCA_047528255.1. Classification (GTDB taxonomy): domain Bacteria; phylum Bacteroidota; class Bacteroidia; order Flavobacteriales; family Blattabacteriaceae. The sequence continues at coordinate 1,194,646 of CP180024.1, forward strand.
CACAGATCCATCCTACGTGTATCCCCGTTCATGGTGCGCATCAGTCCAAGTTGACTCTGATGTCCGAATCATTACGGAATGACGGGCGAATTTGGGTTCCCAAAGAGATAGCAGATGCTGTAGAGATCCGTGAAATGAGTAAAAATCCCAACGATTTTCCTGAAGAGGCCCGTGATTATTATTTAGAGAGACGTTATCCTTCTTTCGGAAACTTAGTGCCTCGCGATATAGCTTCGCGTGCAGCTAAAGAACTTTGTGATTCCGGTTTCGGTATCGAAGATAATGACAGCAAAGAGGGGGTTTTCTTGGATTTCTCGTCTGCCATTGAGAGATATGGGAAAGAGAAGGCGCATGAGTTGGGGATGCATAACCCTTCGGAACGAAGAATTAATGCTCTGGGAGAAAAAGTCATGGAAGCTAGATATGGAAACCTTTTTCAGATGTATGAAAAGATAACTAATCAAAATCCGTACAAAACTCCGATGAAAATTTACCCTGCAGTGCATTATACGATGGGTGGTGTTTGGGTTGACTATAATTTGATGAGCTCTATACCGGGTTGTTATGTTATCGGAGAGGCCAATTTTTCCGATCATGGAGCCAATCGTTTGGGTGCTTCAGCTCTAATGCAGGGACTGGCCGACGGTTATTTTATTTTGTCGTACACCATTGCCGATTATTTAGCTGATGATATCCGTACTGGTTCTATTCCTACGCATTATTCGGAATTTGAAAAAGCTGAGCGAGATGTGCAAGATCGTTTGAGTTTTTTCTTGAAAAATAACGGTAGTAAGCCGGTGGATCATTTTCATAAGGTCCTCGGGCATATAATGTGGAATAAGGTTGGTATGGCACGAAACGAGAAGGGCCTCAAAGAGGCTATCTCCGAAATTCAGTCCATTCGTGAATCCTTTTGGAAGGATGTCCGTGTTTCGGGTCGTGCAGATCTTTTGAACCCTGAGCTGGAAAAGGCCGGGCGTGTTGCTGATTTTCTTGAGCTGGGCGAATTGCTCGCTATGGATGCTCTTGAACGTAAAGAGTCCTGTGGCGGCCATTTTCGTGAAGAGTCTCGTACTGAAGAAGGGGAAGCTTTGCGTGACGATGTTTCTTATACTTACGTATCGGCTTGGGAGTATTGCGGTGAGCGTATTTCGGAATCGATTATGCATAAAGAAGCTTTGAATTTTGAGTTCGTCGAACTTAAGCCCCGTTCGTACAAATAGAGGCATTATGGTAACAAAAAAAAATTTGAATTTAACACTGAAGATATGGCGTCAGGATATCCCTAAAGAATCTGGACGTTTTGAAACTTATAAGGTGCGAGATATCTCGCCCGATAGCTCTTTTTTGGAGATGCTTGACATTCTCAACGATGATCTCATTTGTCAGGGTAAAGACCCGGTAGCGTTTGATCACGATTGTCGAGAGGGCATCTGTGGTATGTGTTCCCTTTATATTAACGGTGAGGCTCACGGGCCTGATCGTCTTATCACGACCTGTCAATTGCATATGCGGCGTTTTCAGGATGGCGAGACGATTTATATTGAGCCATGGCGTTCAAAAGCCTTTCCGGTGGTCAAAGATCTCGTTGTAGATCGTTCTTCTTTTGATCGGGTGATGGCTGCAGGTGGTTTTATATCGGTCAATACTTCAGGAAATACAATAGACGGTAACGCCATACTCGTTTCTAAAGATGATACCGATAAGGCCTTTGACGCTGCTGCTTGCATCGGCTGTGGAGCTTGTGTGGCTACGTGCAAAAACGCTTCGGCTATGCTCTTCGTATCGGCAAAAGTCTCTCAATTGGCTCTCCTTCCTCAAGGAAGAGTCGAAGCTCGGCATCGCGTGCTCAATATGGTGAGCCAGATGGATGAGGAAGGATTCGGGAATTGTACGAATACCGGAGCCTGCGAGATAGAATGTCCCAAAGGGATTTCTTTGGAAAACATTGCCCGTATGAATCGTGAATTTCTTAGAGCTTCACTTACCGCAGAAGGAGGTTGATTGCTTTAATAATATCGAAAAAAGTGAGCCATTTCTACTCACTTTTCCAATCTGTGTATATTTTTATTCAAGTCAAGTAGGGATGCGTATAGATATCTTGACGGTTGTGCCTAAGTTGTTAAAAGGACCGTTTTCGGCTTCGATTATCAAAAGGGCTATAGACAAAGGTTTGGTTGATATACATATTTATGATCTTCGTGTTTACGGTTTGGGCAAAAACAAGCAGGTTGACGACTATCCTTACGGTGGTGGTGCGGGCATGGTCATGCGTATCGATCCGATTGATCGTTGTTTGGATAGACTTTGCTCCGATCGAAATTATGATGAGGTAATCTTTATGGCCCCTGACGGAAAGCCTTTTGTACAATCTGACGCCAACGCGCTTTCTTTGAAGGAAAATTTGATCATTCTTTGTGGCCATTATAAAGGGGTGGATCAACGTGTGCGGGATCAATTTATCACTCGGGAGATTTCTATCGGAGATTATGTGCTTTCTGGAGGGGAGCTGCCTGCAGCAGTGGTGACTGATGCCGTGGTGCGTTTGATTCCCGGTGTTTTGGGAAATGAATCTTCGGCTTTGACTGATTCTTTTCAAGACGGATTGGTTGCGTCCCCTGTATACACTCGTCCGGCTGAATATAAAGGTTGGAAGGTGCCTGAAGTGCTCCTATCGGGTGATTTTCGACGGATAGAGGAGTGGAGAGATGAACAGTCAGCTCAACGCAGCGATGCTCGGGGTTTAAATTCATCTGTTTTTGAATGAAAAGGTGTAAGGACCTAAAATTTTTAATTTTAGTACGTTTTTATTTTTTTTTTGATATTAAGATGGTATATAGCCATCTGCTGCGCAGATAGATTTATACGGTAGGGGTACGTTGATTAATCTCCTTTTTACAGGGGTAAGTATGTTGATCGATTTGTTCATCAAAAAATTGGTTTTGTTGACATTTGGCTTTTTTATTTTCATAGATTGTTTGATTTTAATCGGGGTTGGTGGTATTGGATCGGTTGTTTTATTTTACAGGATATGTGTTATTATATAGCGCATTATGTTTATAATCCCCTCGATATTTTTCTGGGTTATAGACGTCATGCATCACAACTCAGAAAAGTTTAACATTACTACCGAATATTCGTGCCAATGTTTTTGAACCTTTGACTCGTTATATTTTTTTCATCCCTATTTCCTATCTGAGGCTTTGAGTCTTTACAACACCATATTTGTATATGGTGTGGTCAGATGTACGACAACCTTGGTGGCATATGAAGAGCGTCCATAAACTTGGACCTTTGGAATAGATTTTGGTCATTCTTTCGCATCATAGGTGTATCATGCTTCTAACGTGAAATATCTCGATCAAAATATTGCTATGCTGTTGATCATATGGAATAATATTTTCGGTGCTTTTAAGAAGGAGGAGGATGGTGAGCCTGTGAAATATGGTCTGAGCAAATCGGTGAAAAACAGAAGCTCCTGGAATATGATTGTGCATGAATGGCGGAATTTGTAGGGGATATTCTTTAACCAAGTTTGACTTTTTTGCGCATGGTTGAAATATATTTTATCCTCCGGATTAGAGGCATGACGGAATGCGAAAGACTAGAAAAATGCTTCAGATGGAGGCTAGCTCAAAAAAAATCTGTTTGAGGATAGAGTACGATGAATAATGGGAAAAGATAAGTTGAGGAGATTTGCGGAGAATGAGACTTTCTCGAATGTTTTTCAACCCGATCGGGAGGAGTTTTTTCGTTTCAAGGGAAGTTGGAATTCTGAATATTTTCGAAATAAACATCCCATTGTCTTGGAGTTGGGCTGTGGCAAGGGGGAATATACTTTGGCTTTGGCTGAGGCGTATCCTGACAAGAATTTTATTGGTATTGATATCAAGGGCGCTCGTTTTTGGCGTGGAGCCAAGAGTGCGTTAGAAAATCGGCTTGAAAATATAGCTTTTCTCAGAACGCGTATTGAATGGATCGATCGATTATTCGGACCGGAAGAGATCAGTGAAATTTGGATTACTTTTCCCGATCCGCAGATCAAATATAGGAGAGCCAAACATCGTTTGACTCATCCTGTTTTTTTGAGGAGGTATTACTCTATTATGAAACCCGGATCGTCCGTTCACTTGAAAACTGACAGTGAATTCCTTTACGGTTATACTCAGGGTGTCTTGCAGTGCGGCAATCATGAGATCTTGTTGTGCAGCTATGATGTGTATCGGACTGATATGGTGCGTTTTCCTGAGTACGTGACTGAGGTTCAGACTTTCTATGAGAAATCTTTTCTAAGAATAGGTAAACTTATTTCTTATATTCAGTTCCGATTGAATTTTGATGGACTAACCTTATGAGCTCTGCTGCTTTTTCTAGTGCTTATCGCTTTGAGGTCGTACCAAAAAGTTTGGTTTTTATATTTGGATGTTATTCATATATCTGATTACTAGTTGATAATTCTTTGAGAACGTTGCGGAACTATTTTTTTAAGGTGGATTATGTTTATTCATCCATCCTAGATGGTTTCGTTGGAGAACAATGTAGATATAATTTTTTATATCTTATTCTATAAATTATTGATTATAAATTAATATAATTATATCTATTGTTATGGACTACATATAATAATTTCAGAGGAACGATACAAATTATACCCCATAGCCTCCATAAGATGCTGGGCATGCACATGAGTTAATGCTTTGTAACGAGAACGTTTCATGGGAGAAGGAGTTTAAAATATTTGTAAATCAATATATTGTTTCGTATATTTGAAGTATGAAATAAAAAATCGGCTCTATGCTCAGAAGCACTCCACAAATAAGATTTAGTGAACTGTATATGGGACGTTCTACCAGAAGGCTTTAGTTTTTTAAAAGGTTAAAAACCTTGATCTACTGGAAAGGGATGGAAAAAGAAATAAGAAAAATATATTAAAAAGTCCTGGAATAAAAGGTCAACCGGTTTACAGTGGAATATGGTTATTTAAGATGATGCTTTTGATTCACTCCTATGATCTCAGTGATTTAAGAATGGAAGAATTGGTGAAAGAATCTTTGATCTGCATCCGTTTTTGTGGTTTTTGATTAAAATATCATATCCCAGATCATACGATTCTATGCAAATTTCGTAATGAAAGAGTAGCAAAAAAACATATGAGCGCTTACTGAAAAAGATCAATAAAGAATTAGAAAAGCATCAGGAGATAGTTAAAACAGGCAGTGATACTAGACGCCAGTATTATAGTGAGTTCTTTTGTTCCCAAGGGAACTCCTAGCTACGTAGTGGAGGATCGGAAGGAGAGGGTAAAAACAAATCAGTCAAAGAAAAAAAAGAGTAAAAAAAGATACTCAACCAGGAGTAGACACTCAAGGAAAATGTCTCAAGAAATCAGGTAAACTCTATTACGGATACAAGAGACATAGGGTCTGCAAAAATGGAATGATAGTGTAGAGGGCTAAAGCTATTAATAAGTAAACTAGGATATAAACTCAGAAAAGTATAAGTAGACAAAGCTTACCAAGTTTCAGCCAACGTGTCTTACTTTCATAGTCGAGGCATCAAATACCTTATACAGAAGAAAGCCTATAGGTACCCTCCCTTAAGTAGGATAGCTATATTATTCAACAAATTAATGAGTAAAACCCGATGGGTAGTAGAACGTGCTTTTTGCAGTGTAAAGTGTTGGTTTGGATCAGGAAAGGCTCGTTACAAAGGATTAACTTGTGTGCATGCCCAGCATCTTATGGAGGCTATGTCGTATAATTTGTATCATTTCCCTGGAATGATTTTATGCTGTCCATAAAAATAAATATAATTAATTAATTTATAATAGATAATTATCGAATACGATATGAAAGACTAAATCTATATCGTTTTTCAACGAAGCTCATCTAGGAGGCTGAATAGAGGTAATTCATCTTAATACTAATGGTCTCATATTTTCAATTCAACTCATATGTTTGAAGATAAAAAAACTCAACACACTGCCCTGAAAGAGTGGGGAGAATTCGCCCTGATTAAACATTTGACTCAACAAATTGACATCGCCAATCCTACTACAATCAAAGGGATAGGGGATGATGCCGCGGTGCTGAAAATCTCTAACAAGCACATAGTCATCTCTACCGACATGCTTCTTGAAGGCGTCCATTTCAATTTGGCATACACACCTTTGGTGCATCTTGGGTATAAAGCAGTTACCGTCAACCTCAGCGACATCTATGCAATGAATGCCATACCCACACAAATTACAGTTTCTGTAGCAGCATCCAACCGTTTCACTGTAGAAGCTCTCGAAACGCTTTATGAAGGTATCCTCCGCGCCTGCAAAAACTACGGCGTAGATCTCGTTGGAGGAGACACAGCTTCTTCCAATACAGGCTTGGTGATTTCCATAATGGCCATCGGCCAAGCAGATGAAAAAGACATAGTCTACCGTAACGGAGCCCAAGTAAACGATCTTATCGTCGTATCGGGAGATCTAGGCGGCGCTTATCTAGGGCTACAGGTGCTCGAACGTGAAAACGAGGTATTCAAAATTAATCCTCACATGCAACCAGATTTGACAGGTTACGAATACATCCTCGAAAGACAGCTCAAACCTGAGGCTAGGAAGAACATTCAAGCTCTTTTAAAAGAGTTGAACATCAAACCCAGCGCGATGATTGATATCTCCGATGGCCTGGCCTCGGAAATCCTCCACCTATGTGATCAAAGCCAAACAGGATGTCGATTATATGAAGAAAAGATCCCTCTGGATCCTCAAGTGATCTCGACTACTGAAGAATTTCGCATTAACCCCGTAACAGCCGCACTCAATGGAGGAGAAGACTACGAGTTGCTCTTTACCATACCTTTAGACCAGCATGAATTGATCAAAAAATATCGAAAAATTAGCGTAATTGGACATATGACGGACAAAAAAGAAGGAACTCGACTGGTAAATAAAGGCGGGCAAATGATCCCCCTCACTGCACAAGGCTGGGACGCTTTTTTGAAAAAAAATCACACAAGCTGAGACCATTGTTTTAATGGTGGATTACCTTTATTCAGCCATCTTAGATGGGCTTAGTTAGAGAAGATGTAGATTTAGTCTTTCACATTGTATTAGAAAACTATTAATTAATAAATTAATCATATATATTGTTATGAACAGCGTATAATAAGGCCAGGGGTATGATATAAATTATGCTTAATAGCCGCTATAAGATGCTGAGCATGCACACGAGCTGATCCTTTGTAACGAACCTTTCCTGATCCACACCAACGCTTTGAGAACGTTTCATGGGATAAATAGATTAAAATATTTATAAATCAATATATTGTTTCGTATATTTGGAGTACAAAATAAGAAAATTCGGCTCTATGCTCAGAAGCACCGCACAAATAAGCTTTAGTGAACTATATATGGAATGTTCTACCAGAAGGAGTGAGTTTTTCAAAAGGTTAAACACCTTGATCCACTGGAAAGGGATGGAAAAAGAAATAAGAAAAATATATCAAAAAGGACAGGGAATAAAAAGCCAACTTGCTTACAGTGGAATATCGTTATTTAAGATGATGCTTTTGAGTAACTGGTATGATCTCAGTGATGTAGGACACGGAAGAATTGGTAAAAAAGCCTTGTGTTGCATTCGCTTTTTTGGTTTTCGATTGGAAGATCAGATTTCAGATCATACGACTCTATGCAGATTTCGAAATGAAATAGTAGCAAAAAAGCGTATGAGCGCTTACTGAAAAAAATCAATAAAGAATTAGAAAAGAATCAGGAGATAGTTAAAATAGGAGTGATAGTAGATACCGTGTATTATAGTGAATCCCTCTGCTTCCAAGGGAAACTCCTACCTATGTAGTGGAGGATCGGAAGGAAGAGAGCAAAAGCAAATCAGTCAAAGAAAAGCAAGGGTAAAAAAAGAGACTCAATCAGGAGAGTAGACATTCGAGGAAATGGCTCAAGAAATTAGTTAAGCTTTATTACGGATACAAGAAGCACATAGGGATGGATAAAATGAAATAATACTAGCTGTACATAGCGTAGCAGCCAATGAGCATGATAGAGTAGAGAGATCTAAAGCCATTAATAAGCAAACTAAGATATATGCCCAGAGAAGTATATGCAGACAAAGTTTATCAAGTGCCACCCAAGGTTCTTCCTTATCATAGTTGAGGCATCAAATACCGTATACATAAGAAAGCTTATAAGAACCGACCCTTAAGTAGTATAGATATATTATTCAACAAATTAGTGACTAAAACTCGATGGGTATTAGAACGTACTTTTGGCAGTATAAAGCGTTAGTTTGGGTCAGGAAAGGCTCGTTACAAAGGATTAGCTCGTGTGCATGCCCAGCATCTTATGGAGGCTATAGCTCATAATTTGTATCGTTCCCCTGGAAGTATTATGCGTTGTCCATAAAAATAGATATAATTAATTAATTTATAATCAATAGTATTTCGAATACAATGTGAAAGAGTAAATCTACATTTTCTCTAACGAACCCATCTAGGAGGCTGAATAAACGTAATCCACCATTAATAGAAGGGTCTCGAAACAATATATTGATTTATAAGTGTTTTACCCTATTCTATCATGCAACGTTCTTATATCATGACTCGTTATCAACGCAGCAGCTCCCTTTTTCAAGAGGCGCGGAAATTCATCCCTGGTGGGGTCAACTCTCCTGTGAGAGCCTTCAAAAGTGTAGGAGGTACACCGATTTTTATCAAAGAGGCCCGGGGGGCTTATCTTCTTGATGAAGATGGACATCGATATATCGATTACATCAACTCTTGGGGGCCTATGATCCTTGGGCATGCTCATCCGAATGTGGTGCAAGCTTTGTCCGAGCAAATCCGAAAAGGCACTTCTTACGGCACTCCGACGGCTCTTGAAACTGAGATGGCTAGCTTGATTGTCGATATGGTGCCCGGTGTGGATAAAGTACGCATGGTTAATTCTGGTACGGAGGCTTGCATGAGTGCCGTTCGTTTGGCTAGAGGATATACGGGAAGGGAAAAAATTATCAAATTTTCCGGTTGTTATCATGGACATGCAGATGCTTTTTTGATCATGGCCGGTAGTGGTGCGGCTACTTTCGGAACACCCAACAGCGCGGGCGTTACACAAGGCTCAGCTAGGGATACTTTATCGGCGTGTTATAATGACCTCGAGAGTGTGCAAAAATTAGCAGCTCAATACAAAGGATCTATTGCTGCTATTATTATCGAGCCCGTTGCCGGAAATATGGGATGCATTTCTCCGGAGGAAGGTTTTTTACAAGGGCTAAGGGATCTCTGTGATTCCGAAAGTATTTTATTGATTTTCGATGAGGTGATGACTGGTTTTCGATTGGCCATAGGTGGTGCGCAAGAGTATTTCGGTATTCTGGCGGATATCGTGACCCTCGGTAAGGTGATCGGTGGTGGATTGCCTGTAGGGGCTTTTGCCGCTCGTCAAGAGATTATGTCCTGTTTGGCTCCTGAGGGACCGGTTTATCAATCGGGGACACTCTCCGGTAATCCTTTGGCCATGTGTGCCGGATATGTGTTGTTGAAAGAATTGAAAGATCGGATTGAAATTTTTGGAAGCCTTCGTGAGAAGACCGAGTATCTTCATCGAGGATTGTCTCAGGTGTTGTCGACCGCTAGTATTCCGTATTCAATAAACCGTTGTGGTTCAATGATTTCTCTGTTCTTTTCTTCTGAAGAAGTTCGGGATTTTGAAACAGCGAAAGAGGCCGATCATGCGCGTTTCAATAATTTTTTTCACGGTATGCTCAAACGAGGCGTTTATTTACCTCCTTCTCCTTTCGAGACTTGGTTTCTTTGTGATGCGCTTACTACTGAAGACCTCGATCATACCGTGATGTCGGCCGAAGCCGTATGCAAAGATCTTTTATGATTTATCTAGTAAAGTAGAGCAGCGTTATGGCCTTTAAGAAATTTTTGGAAGCATCTAATTAATTGAACCCATTGTGTTAAGGTGGATTACGTTTATTCAGCCTCCTAGATGGCTTCGTTGGAAACGAAGTAGATTTAATCTTTTACAGCGTATTTGATATATTATTTATTATAAAATAATTAATTATATCTATTTTTATGAATAGCGCATAATGTGCCAAAGGGACGATACAAGTTATCTTCCATAACTTTCATAAGTTCTGGGCATACATACGATCTGAGAACGTCGCATGGAAGGAGGAGGCTAAAGTATTTGTAAATCAATATATTGTTTCGTACATCTGGAATGTAACATAAAAAATTCGGCTCTATGCTCAGAAGTACCGCACAAATAAGCTTTAGTGAACTATATATGGAACCTTCTATCAGAAGGAGTGAGTTTTTCAAAAGGTTAAAACCTTGATTTACTGGGAAGGAATGGAGAAAGAAATAAGAAAAATATATCAAAAAGGCTAAGGAATAAAAGGCAACCTGCTTACAGTGGTATATCGTTATTTACGATGATGCTTTTGATTCACTGATATGATCTCAGTAATCTAGGAACAGAAGAATTGGTGAAAAAATACTTGAGCTTCATGCGCTTTTTTTTATTAGAAGATCAGAGCCCAGATCATATGACTCTATGCAGATTTCGCAATGAAATAGTAGCCAAAAAGGCATATGAGCGCTTACTGAAAAAGATCAATAAAGAATTAAAAAAAAATCAGGCGATAGTTAAAACAGGAGTGATAGTAGATGGCAGTATTACAGTGAGTCCCCTTGCTCCAAAGGGTGTTCCTATCTACGTAGTGGAGGATCGGAAGGAAGAGGGGAAAAAGAAAATAAATCAAAGAAAAGTAAGGGTAAAAAAAGAGACTCAATCAGGACTAGATACTCAAGGATAATGGCTTAATAAATCAGGTAAACTCTACTACGAATACAATAAGCAGATAGGGGGGATAAAAACGGAATGATACTAGCTTCTACATAGCGTAGCAGCCAATGAGCATGATAGTAGAGATCTAAAGAGCTATTAATAAGCAAAATAGGATATAAAATTAGAGAAGTATATACATACAAAGGTTACCAAGTGCCAGCCAACGTGTCTTACTTTCATAGTCGAGGCATCAAAGACCGTATACAAAAGAAAGCCTATAGGAACCGTCCTTAATCTAGTATAGCTATATTATTCAACAAATTAGTGAGTAAAACCCGATGGGTACTAGAACGTACTTATAGCAGTATAAAGTGTTGGTTTGGATCAGGAAAGGCTCGTTACAAAGGATTATTTCGTGTGCATGCCCAGCCTCTTATGGAGGCTATGGTGCATAATTTGTATCGTTTTCCTGGAGTTATTATGATCTTTTCATAAAAATAGATATAATTAATTAACTTATAAGCAATAGTATTTCGAATACAATGTGAAAAACTAAATCTATATTTTCTCTAATGAACCTATTTAGGAGGCTGAATAAACGTAATCCACTATTAAAACAATGGTCTCTTGGTTGTAGGCTCTTTTTCGCAAACGTTTCGGGTGTAACCTGTTAAGGAGGTGATCAGCTTGGCTTGAGGGACTCTAGGAAGTGATTTCAAGCGATGTCCAGTAGTTTTCCCATCATGACACTGACTTCGAACTATCGATGATACTTGAGCTCGTGTTCCAGTTTTTGAGTTATATTCCCATTTTCATGGGTATAATAGCGAAACCATTGTATCGAGAGGCAACGGATTTTTTTCTTTGATCTTTTGGTTGAGATATCCGGGAGAAATAAGGAGTAAATAAATTCGTAATTTATTGAATAATAATCCTCTTCATTTGATAAAACAGCTTAGTATCTATAGCAGCGTCTTGGAAAAAATAAGCCCATAGTATTTTAACATCTTGTTGAAGACATACATTTGCCAATGCAATGTACGAATTATTCGGAGAGTCGGAAAGATATGTGTAGAGGGATCGGTTTTTACTGTAATCTTTTGAAGTCTGTTCATGAAGATATCTTTATCACAGGATAAGAAAATCTATTTTGCTTCTGATCAACATTTTGGAGCACCTGATGCGGTGACAAGTCGTTGGAGAGAACAACAATTCGTTCGGTGGCTTGACGGGATCAAGATAGATGCTCAGCTGCTTTTTTTATTGGGAGATGTGTTTGACTTTTGGGTTGAATATAAGTCGGTTGTTCCCAAGGGGTTTGTGCGGGTTTTGGGCAAGTTAGCCGAGTTAGCCGATAGAGGCGTACGCATTATCTTTTTTGTGGGAAATCACGACCTCTGGTCTAAAAAATATCTCTCTGAAGAAATCGGAGCGGAGGTGTTCTACGAAAGGATGGATTTTCTCATCAATGAGAAGCTTTTTTTGATCGGGCATGGTGATGGTTTAGGTCCAGGAGATATGCCGTATAAAAGGTTGAAAAGATTGTTTGTAAACCCTTTTGCTTGTTTTTTATTTCGTTGGTTGCATCCGGATTTAGGTATACGTTTCGGAAGAAATATTTGCCTGAGGAATAAAGAAGGGAGGGATGTTCCTCCTTTTCTCGGAGAGAATAAAGAACGTCTTATCCTTTACGCCAAACGGAAGCTTGATGAAAAAGCCTATGATTTTTTCATATTTGGACATCGTCATTTTCCGTCGGATGTTGTATTAAGTCCTCAGAGTCGATGTATCAACCTGGGAGATTGGGTGCAACATTTTACTTACGCCGAGTATGACGGGAAAGATGTTCGTTTAGAAAAGTTTTTATAATACTGTTTCGAGAACGTGGCATGAGAGAATTGGTTTAAAATATTTGTAAATCAATATATTATTTCGATACCATTATGTTAATGGTGGATTACGGTTATTCAACTTCCTAGATGGGCTGGTTGGAGACGATATAGATTTGGTCTTTCACATTGTGTTTAAAAATCATTGATTATAAGTTAATTAATTATATTTATTTTTATAAACAGCGCATGATAATTCCAGGGGAACGGTACAAATTATGCGCCATAGCTCCATAAGATGTTGGGCATATATACGAGCTAATCCTTTGTAATGAGTCTTTCCTGATCCAACCTAATGTTTTATACTGCTATAAGTACGTTCTACTATCCATCGGGTTTTACTCACTAATTATTTTGAATAATATATAGCTACCCTACTTAAGGGTAGGATCCTATAGGCTTTTTTCTGTATATGGTCTTTGATGCCTCGACTATGAAAGTAAGACACGTTGGCTGGAACTTGGTAACCTTTATCTGCATATACTTCTCTGGGTTTATATCCTAGTTGCTTATTGATAGCTTTAGCCCTCTACTATCATGCTCATTAGCCTCTACGCTATGTACTGCTAGTATCATTCCATTTTATCCCTCCTTATGTGCTTTTTCTATCTGTAGTAGAGTTTATTTGATTTCTTAAGCCATTTTCTTTGAGTCTCTACTCCTGATTGAGTCTTTTTTTTTCCCTTTCTTTTCTTTGACTGATTTGCTTTTCCTCTTCTTCCTTCCGATTCTCCACTACGGAGGTAGTGGCTCCCTTTGGAGGGAAGGTACTCATTGTAATATTGGCATCTACTATTACTCCTTTTTTAACTATAGCCTGATGCTTTTCTAATTCCTTATTGATTTTTTCAGTAAATGTTCATATTCCTTTTTGGCCACTATTTCATTGCGAAATAGGCATACAGTCGTATGATTTGGGCTTTGATCTTCTAATAAAAAAAAAGCGCATGAAGCTCAAGTATTTTTTCACCAATTCTTCTGTTCCTAGATTACTGAGATCATATCAGTGAATCAAAAGCATCATCGTAAATAACGATATACCACTGTAAGCAGGTTAGCTTTTTATTCCTTGGCCTTTTTGGTATATTTTTCTTATTTCTTTTTCCATTCCTTCCCAGTGGATCAAGATGTTTAACCTTTTGAAAAGGTCACTCCTTTTGGTAGAACGTTCCATATATAGTTCAGTAAAGCTTATTTGTGTGGCGCTTCTGAGCATAGAGCCGAATTTTTTTATTTTCTACTCCAGACTATATGAAACAATATATTGATTTACAAATATTTTAACCTTTTTTTCTCATGAAACGTTCTCATATCATGAGTAAGTAAAATCTGCGAAAGATTTTACTTTTTCTTCATAACAATGTATTTCAACCCATCGTTTTCATGGTAACGGATGCGGGTTTGTGGCTAGGAAAGTCGATCCGGCTCATATCGAACTTTTTTCGAATTCGCATCTCATTCATTTAAAGGGCTATATTTTTTCGGTTGAAAGATTACTCATGCAATATTCGTTGATCCCGTCAAGCCCATAGGTGAAAGGAGACCGTACAGTCGAGCATATAAAACCTTATAAATTTATCTTGTCAAACCGCCAAAGCTGGTTCTCTTCTATCGTAGATATCAAACGCTCAGCGTAATCCCCGGAGGTAGCGTAACCGGCTCTTTTAAGTTCTTTGGCCCAAGCTTTATAATCATCTCTGGACAAGGAAAAAAGTCTGGAATAACGGGGCTTTTTCAGGAATTTGGAATGATCGCGGAAAGAATGCCAAGGAGTATCATATTTACGAAAACATTCTCCCTTCCGATCATCATCATGATTAAAAGTAGGCCCTGACCAGTCTTTACCACATTTGATTCCGAAATAGTTATTGGCCTCTTGAGCTAAAAGGCTGTTGCCGTAAGAAGACTCCAAAATACCCTGTCCGAGTTTGATGCTCGCCGGAATACCCGTTCGTTCCATCTCCTGAACGGCAAAAGGAGCAAATTTTTTCAAATAATTTGACAAATTTTGAGTCCAACCATTCCAACACAGTAAAAGGAACAGAGCCCAGCCTAATATTTTTTTCACCTTGCTTCAATGTTTTTATCGATACCCTCTCCTTGTTATACAGTAGCTTTCACACGAAAGAATTAGAAGAAATTTGAATGCTCCATCTAAAAACCGCAAATAAAACTAATTAACCGAGAACATTGCATGAGAAAAGGTGTAATATTTACAAATCAATATATTATTTCGTCTATTCTGGAGTAGAAAACAAAAAATCCGCCTCTATGCTAAGAAGCATCGAGCAAATAAGCCTTAGCGAGGCTATATATGGCTCCCCCATTGTGTTAAGGTGGATTGACTTTATTTAGCCATACTAGATAGCTTCGTTGGAGAACGATGTAGCTTTACTATTTCATACTCTAACCGGGATGTTATTTATTATAAATCAATTAAATATACCTAATTTTATAAATAGCGCATAATAATGCCAGGAGAACGATATAAATTATAGCCACAACCTATATAAGAGGCTGGGTATACACATGAACTAATCCTTTGTAATGATTCTTTTCTGATCCAAACCAACACTTTTTTTTGCTAAAAATACCTTCTACTACCCATCGGTTTTTACTCACTAATATTAGTGAATAATATAGCAGCCTACTGTAAGGTACAGTCCTATAGGCTTTCTTCTGTATAAGGTCTTTGATTCCTAGACTATGAAAGTGAGACACGTTGGCTGGAACTTGATAACCTTTATTTGCATATACTTCTCTGGGTTTATATCCTAGTTTGCTTATTAATGGTTTTAACCTCTACTATTATGCTCATTGGCTGCTACTCTATCTCTACTTCTAGTATCATATCCATTCCCCGCCCCCTATATGCTTATTGTATCCGTAGTAGAGTTTATCTGATTTTTTGAGCCATTTTCCTTGAATGTCTACTCCTGATTGAGTCTCTTTTTTTCCTTGCTTTTCTTTGACTGATTTGCTTTTGCCCCTCTTTTTTCCGATCTTTCACTATGTAGGTAGGATCTCCCTTTGGAGCAAGGCTATTCACTGTAATACTAGCATTTACTATCACTCCTGTTTTAACTATTTCCTGATTTTTTTCTGATTATTTATTGATTTTTTTTTCATTAATATCTCATATGCCTTTTTGACTACTATTTCATTGCGAAATCTGCATAGAGTCGTATGATCTAGGATCTGCTCTTCCAATCAAAAAAAAAAAATCTCATGCGGCTCGAGGATTCTTTTACCAATTCTTCCGTTCTTACATCATTGAGATCATAGCACTGATTCAAAAGCATCATCGTTAAATAACGATATTACCACTGTAAAAAGGTTGGCCTTTTATCCTCTAACTTTTTGATATATTTTTCTTATTTCTTTCTCCATCCTTTCCCATTGAATAACTGGGGTTTAACCTTTTGAAAAACTGACTCCTTTTGGTAGAACGTTCCATATATAGATTACTAAATCTTATTAGTGCGGTGTTTTTGAGCATAGAGCCGAATTTTTTTATTATTATGCTCCATAATATACGAAACAATATATTTATTTACAAATATTTTAGCACTATTCTCTCATGAAACGTTCTCGGCTCGTTACAAAGGATTAGCTTGTATGCACACTCAGTCTCTTATGAAAGCTATGGCTCATAATTTGTATCCTCCCCTGGCATTATTATGGGATATTCATAAAAAAATATAATTAATTAAATTATACATTAATAGTATTTCGAATACAATGTGAAAGACTAAATCTACATTTTTTCTAACTAGCCCATCTAGGAGGCTGAATAAATGTAATCCACCATTAACACAATGGTCTCACTTTGTGGAATAGTGTCGATCCTGAATACCTATGTGCTATTCTGACGAATATCTTTCAGTATGCGTACGCCTTCTTCTACGTACAAATCTTTGGAGATATTTTTATACCATTCTTTTTTGCTTTCTTGAAAGGGACTGTCTTCTTTTAAAAAAGGATGTTTCGTAACGGGTGAAAAGATCAATAACCCGTTCGAATAGTTTTTGAAGGTATCAAATTTTTTGCTTTGATTTTCCCTCTTCTTCTTTTCGATATTGAATTTTTTCCAATTCAATGAAATAAATCTTTCCTTTTCGTGTTGTCCCGATATTTGGGCCATATGATCAAGCAACTGTATATTTTTATCAGCTTTTATTCGAGCATTGCTCTTGTCTTTGATCTTATCAAAATCAAAGGAGTGATTCCAAGGTTTGTAAGAAACAGGAGAAATACTGTCCCAAGGCAATGGATTGTCCTGGTCTTTCTCTCCGGATTTGATATAAGTATAACCACCAGGTATGACGATATCGGCATCCACTCCTTTCAACTGGGTAGAGCTTCCGTTGATACGATAAAACTTGCTGGTGGTGAATTTTAACGCACCCAAATCTCTACTATTGGAAATAAGCTGCTCCAACGGATAAAAGGTTTGAACGGTTCCTTTTCCAAAAGTTTGCCGTGAGCCCAGAATGAGCCCTCTGTTGTAATCTTTTATGGCTGCAGCTAAAATTTCCGAGGCAGAAGCCGAAAACTCATTGACCAGGATGATCAAAGGTCCCGTCCAAAGGGGGGGAGAATTTCTGTATTTCAACACCTCTTTCTTTCCGGAACTTCCTTTCACTTGTACCACGGGGCCTTTCCCAACAAAAAATCCTGTGATATCCAACACGGTCTCCAAAGAACCTCCACCGTTATTCCTCAAATCAAGTATGAGTCCCTGAATGTTTTCTTTTTTGAGTAGTTCGAGCTGCTGTTTGACGTCTGTAGCAGCGTTTCTTGCCTTTCTGTTATTGGGATTGAAATAAAACTCGGGCAAGTAAATGAGCCCGTATTTTTTCTTGTCCTTGTCCGAGAGCACAGCCCATTTAGCAAAGACTTCTTCTTGTTCAACAAGATCACGAACCAAAGTGATCTCATGTATAACACCGTCTTTCTTTTGGATAGTTAAACGCATTTTAGTGCCTTTTTTACCTCGTATGAGGCGAATGGAATCATCCAACACCATTCCTATGATATTCTTGGCTTCTTTAGAGTTACCTTGCGTCACCTTGATGATCTTATCACCCACTTCTAATTTTTTACTCTTCCAAGCAGGTCCTCCTACAATTAATTTGACAATGGTAGCATAACCTTTTTTGTCTTGAAGCTGAGCACCGATACCCTGAATCTGACCGGAAATACTAAGATCAAAGCCTTCTTTCTCTTTGGGTGAAAAATAATTCGTATGCGGATCATATTGTGTTGTGATTGTATTCACATATACGGAAAACCAATCCGACTTCTTTCTTGCCTTGAACTTTCGTAGGGATTCCAGTAGATTTTCTTCAACTTTTTTTCTGGCTTTTTTTTCTAAAAGGACAAAATCTTTACTCTTGAGCAAAACAGGTCTTTTTTCTTTTTCATTTTCCTTAGACAGCTGTAATTTATTTTTTTTTGGTGATTCGGGGGCTCGTTTCGTAACAAGCTCTTCTTCATTATCTTCGGGAGAATCCATTTGGATAAGAATTTGATATTTAACATATTTTCTCAACTGATCTTTCCACATATCCGGATCTTTGGCATATGAGCGTTTGCTTTCATCAAAATCAATAGTTTCATCCAAACTGAAATCGAAAGACTGACTCAAGAATTGTTTATATAAACTTTCCACTTGTGAAATTCTCTCATAAAAGCGATCAATAGTCTGATTGAAAAAAGTTAGATCGCCATTGATGAATGATTCATCAAGTTTATTTCGATAAGAAGAAAAAGCATCTATATCATCTTGAAGAAAATAAATTTTCTGAGGGTCGAGATTTTCAAAATATTTTTTGTAAACTTTTTGAGAAAAGCTGTCATTGACTTGTGCAGGTTGTGGATGCAAAAAATAAAGAGCCCGATAAATCGTCTTCAAAACAGTTCCCTGATCTTCTTCTCCCTTAGGAAAACAAAAGCTCACTGCAAGCAAAAGAAAAAATAATACAGAACCGATTAAGGTATATTTTCTATTTTTGAACCGGAGAATTTTCATCATATCATAGTATTATAGTTGGAGCAGTCTCAAGGAAATCCGTTGAGGCAAAATTCCAAGTACAAAGGTTTAAATTTATTCTGGAATATTCAAATATCTAATGAAACAAGCCAATCATTTTAGTAACGAATGATGATGGAGTCATATCACTGGGAATCCGAGCTCTGATTTACACAATGAACACACTCGGAAAAATTTATATAGTAGTTCCCGACAAATTCCAATTAGGCATGGACATGCTATCACCATCGACACCCCAATACACGGTGAACCACTGAAGATAGATGATGACTTCCAACAAAAATGTCAATGATCTGGAATACTGGTAATATTGTGTAATGTTAGCCGTTGATCAGATTTTTTTCTAAAAGATCGGATATCTCCGTGTCCGGTATCAATAACGGATCAACCTCCTCTATCAACGTACTCACTCAGGCACAATGTCCACAACCGTAGAGCCCTATACAGAAGGGCATATTGGCTGTAGGGTTTTAACTCCTTAATCACTCTTGGAGGGAGACTTCAAGTCGGGCCAAAAACACATTCTCTGGATCGTGCAAAAAATATTTGAAAAAGGACTGCCGAAAGGCCCAGCCTTAACGTAAATATTGCGAAATTCAAAAAAGAAGATATCAAAGGAATCAAGATTTGAAACAAACGAAAGCCTGGTGGAAAAATTTTTTGAAAAACGTGAGACCCTCAACAGGTGAATTATTATTGAATCACAGAAGAGTTTGTCAACCTCGATTAAGGGAAAGAAGGCGATATATAGGGCTTAAACAACGGATATATCTCCGTAGTTCCCATACAATTCGATATGACGGCGTATTCATCTATCGAAATCCTCGAATCCTGGGACTTGGATTAAAATAAATAAACTATCCCATAAAGTGAGAACGTTGCATGAGAGAAGGAGGTTAAAGTTTTTGTAAATCAATATGTTATTTCGTATATACTGGAGTAGGAAATAAAAAATTCGGCTCTATGGTCAGAAGCACCGCGCAAGTAATCTTTAGTGAATTATATATGGAACGTTCTAGCAGAAGGAGTGGGTTTTTCAAAATGTTAAACACCCAGTCCACTGGGAAGTGGATGGAGAAAAAAAATAAAAAAATATATTAAAATAGCGAGGGAATAAAAGCCAACCTGCTTACACTGGAATATTGTTATTTAAGATGATGCTTTTGATTGACTGGTATGATCTAAGTGATGTAGGAACGGAAAAATTGGTGAAAGAATTCTTGAACTGCATGTGCTTTTTTAGTTCTTCGATTAGAAAATAAGATCTCAAATCATACGACTCTATGTAGATTTCGAAATGAAATATTATCCCAAAAGGCATATGAGCGATTACAGAAAAAGATCAATAAGGAATGAGACTATTTTCTTAAAGTGGATTACGTTTATTCAGCCTCTTAGAGGAGCTTTGTTGGAGAAGATGTAGATGTAACCTTTTAGATAGTATTCGAAAATTATTGATTATAAATTATATATATCTATTTATATGAACAGAGTATAATGATTCCATGGGCACGATACAAATTATGCGTCATAGCTTACATAAGATGCTGGGCATGCATACTAGCTAATTTTTTTTAGAGCACCTTTCTGATCGAAACCAACGTTTTATACTTCCAAAAGTACGTTCTATTACCCATCGGTTTTTGCTCGCTAGTTATGTTGAATAATATAGCTATCCCTACTTAAGGTCCGATTCTATAAGCTTTCTTCTGTATACGGTCTTTGATGCTTCGACTATGAAAATAAGACACGTTGGCTGGCACTTGGTAATCTTTGTCTGCATCTACTTTTTGGTTTTATACCCTAGTTTGCTTATTAATGGATTTAGCCCTCTACTATTATGCTCATTGGCTGCTACGCTATGTACTCTAGTGTCATTCCATTTTTATCCCCCCTATGTGCTTCTTATATCTGTAGTAGAGTTTACCTGATTTCTTGAGCCATTTTCTTTGAGTATCTATTCCTGTTTGAGTCTCTTTTTTTTACCCTTGCTTTTCTTTGACTGATTTTCTTTTTACCCTCTTCTTTCTGATCCTCCATTACGTAGGTAGAAGTTCCCTTTGAAGCAAAGGGACTCACTGTAATACGGGCATCTACTATTAGTCCTGTTTTAACTATAGCGTGATGCTTAATTCCTTATTGATATTTTTCTGTAAGATTTCATAGTTTTTTTTGCTACTATTTCATTTCGAATGATGCATAGAGTAGTATGATCTGGGATTTAATCTTTCAATCGAAAACCACAAAAGTGCATGCACCTCAAGGATTTTTTCACCAATTCTTCCGTTCCTACATTACTGAAATCATACCAGTGACTTAAAATCAT
Source organism: Flavobacteriales bacterium Tduv (assembly GCA_047528255.1). Taxonomy (GTDB): domain Bacteria; phylum Bacteroidota; class Bacteroidia; order Flavobacteriales; family Blattabacteriaceae. Next base: position 1,215,729 of record CP180024.1, read on the forward strand.
CATTTTAAATAACGATATTAGAATGTAAGCAGGTTGTCCTTTTATTTCCTGGTCTTTTTGATATATTTTTCTTATTTCTTTCTCCATCCCTTTCCAGTGGATCAAAGTGTTTAGTTTTTGAAAAACTAACTCCTTTTGGTAGAACGTTCCGTATATAGTTCACTAAAGCTTATTTGTGCGGTGCTTCTGAGTATAGAGTCGAATCTTTGTTTATTTTTTAATCCAAATAAACGAAACAATATATTGATTTACAAATTTTACCCCCCTCTTATTTCATGCAAAGTTATCGATATGTTGATCGATTTGAGCTTGAAAATATCCATAGTGATAGCTTATTTTTTTACTTTTGCTTTCTATATATATCGCTGAGATTTATGGTTGAGCTCAAAGAAAAAAATATAAATAAATCTCTTCCGAGGGAGTCGCTGCCATCGGTAGGGAAGGGCTTAAACCATCGTAAGTTTTATATAGAAAGTTATGGTTGTCAAATGAATCTTTCTGATAGCGAGATCGTTGCTTCTATTTTATTCAAAAATGGTTTTGATGCGACTAACAGTTTGGAAGAGGCTGATTTGATTTTGGTAAATACTTGTTCGATCCGAGAGAAGGCCGAGCAAACCGTACGAAATCGTTTGCAGCAGTTTAATACCGTGAAAACTAAAAATCCGGGCATCATGATCGGGTTATTGGGTTGTATGGCGGAGCGTCTCAAATCCAAGATTTTGGAAGAGGAAAAGCTCGTTGATTTGGTCGTAGGGCCTGATGCATATAGAGACCTTCCTAATCTGATTCAATCGGTGGAGGATGGTCGAATCGCGGTCAATGTTATTCTTTCTAAGGATGAGACTTATGCAGATATTAGTCCGGTACGTCTGGGGACCAATGGTGTTACCTCCTTTTTGACCATTACTCGCGGATGTGATAACATGTGCTCCTTTTGTGTGGTTCCTTTCACCAGGGGGCGTGAACGAAGCCGTGCCCCTTACACGATCGTTGAAGAATGTAAATCCCTTTGGGAGAAGGGCTATAAAGAAGTTACTCTCTTGGGACAAAACGTTGACTCTTATCTCTGGTATGGAGGCGGTATAAAAAAGGAATTTCATAAAGCCTCGGACATACAGAAGATCAAGGCAGTACGATTTTCTCACCTGATTGGGTTGGTAGCTAAGGCTGTTCCGGGTATGCGTATTCGTTTTTCCACTTCTAATCCGTATGATATGTCAGAAGAGATTTTGAAAACAATCTGTCGATATCCCAATATTTGTAAATATATCCATCTGCCCGTACAGTCAGGAAGTACCCTTGTGCTTCAACGGATGAATCGCAAGCATACGAGGGAAGAATACCTTGCTTTGATTGACAAGATTCGTCAATTCATTCCTGAGTGCTCCATTTCTCATGACATGATCGCTGGTTTTTGTGGTGAGACCGAAGAGGATCATCAAGATACCCTCAGTTTGATGGAGTACGTTCAATACGATTTCGGCTACATGTTTACCTATTCGGAACGTTCTGGAACTTCGGCTGAGAAGCGATTGGTTGACGATGTCCCCGAAGCTGTCAAAAAGCGACGTCTGCAGGAGATTATAGCACTGCAGCAGAAGCACTCGTATTATCGGATGCAGCAACATCTGGGTAAAGTGCAACAGGTTTTGATTGAAGGTACATCCAAAAAAAGTTCGGAGCATTGGTATGGAAGAAATTCGCAAAATGCTTCCGTTGTTTTTCCTAAAGGGAATCATCGCGTAGGCGATTTTGTCGATGTCAAAATACACTATTCTACTTCGGCCACTTTGATTGGAGAGGCTGTTTTTTACTCATGATAAAATCATTTCCATCATGTATTCCGTTCAAAGTGTTAAACAAAGATTTAGGATTATCGGAAATAATCCTGTACTTCATAGAGCCATAGAAAAAGCCATGCAGGTGGCCCCTACGGACATTTCGGTCTTGGTCATGGGGGAGAGTGGAGTAGGGAAAGAATTTATTCCTAAAATTATTCATCAGCTTTCGGCCCGGAAACATCATGCTTATATCGCCGTCAATTGTGGTGCCATCCCTGAAGGAACTATTGACAGTGAACTTTTCGGTCATGAAAAAGGAGCTTTTACCGGAGCTTCCAATACACGAAAAGGCTATTTTGAGGTAGCTGACGGGGGGACGATTTTTTTGGATGAAGTCGGAGAGCTGCCTTTATTCACCCAGGTACGCCTGTTGCGTGTATTGGAGTCGGGTGAATTCATCAAGGTAGGATCTTCTCAAATACAAAAGACCCATGTGCGTATCGTGGCAGCTACTAACGTGAAATTGTTGGAAGCTATTCAGAAAGGAAAGTTTCGTGAAGATCTTTATTATCGACTCAATACCGTACAAATTGATATGCCTTCTCTGCGTAGTCGTAAAGGAGATATCGGCTTGTTGTTTAGAAAATTTTCCAATGATTTTGCCGAAAAATATTGCATGCCTCCCATCAAACTCACAGAAAGAGCATTAAAGTATTTCGAAGATTATTCTTGGCCCGGAAACATCAGGCAGCTGCGCAACTTTTCTGAGCAGCTATCGGTGATAGAGGCTGAGCGTGAAATCTCGGTAGAAAAGCTCAAGGAATACCTTCCTGAAAATACTCTTTTCATTCCTCCTGTCGTGGCCAAAGAACAGCAGGCACAAGATTTTTCTAATGAAAGAGATTTGCTCTACAAAATCCTGTTTGATATCCGTAAGGATCTCAACGATCTCAAAAATTTAACCTTACAGTTAATGCAAAATCAGGGCGATGCAAATCATTTCGTAGAAAATAATCGTCAATTGGTCAAAAATGTATTCGGAGAAATCCTTCCACATTCGTCGGCGTCTTCCACACTCGATCCGACTTATCGAATCGAACGCGCTCCTGAGACGGTATTTCCTGTAGAAGATTTTGATTTTGAAGAGGTTTCTGACGAATCCTTGCATAAATCCGAATCTCTTCTCTTACAAAAAAAAGAGCTGGAGTTTATTCAAAAAGCCCTCAAGCGAAATTATGGTAATCGTAAAATCGCGGCCAAAGAATTGGGCGTTTCGGAACGAACCTTGTATAGAAAGATTAAACAATATGATCTACAATAAAAGAGTCTATTCATATCTATTTCTCCTGTTTATATTTCTCTTCTTTTTGTGCAGTGGGTGCTATAGTTTTACAGGAGGAGGATCTACCCTCAGTAAAGAGGTGAAAACAATACAGATCGAGCAATTTCTCAACAATACGATTTTTCCTAATACCTCTTTGGCTCCCGAGTTTACCAATAGACTTCAAAACATATTCCACAATCGCACCTCGCTGATTGCTGTAGATCATGATAGTGATCTTGTCTTGGAAGGAGAATTTACGAAATATGACACTGAGGTGTTCAACATCAGCAATGACAGAATTCAAGGTAGCCGTTTGAGAGTAAAGGTCAAGGTGAGTTATAAAAACAAGAAACAACCGACGAAAGACTTTGAACAAGAATTTGAAACCGTTGAAGATTTCAGCAGCGATGAAACACTTTTGCAAGCAGGGCCACGTTTAATCCCGTTGATTGTTGAGAGGTTGTCCAATGAAGTTTTTAATAAAGTTTATAATGATTGGTGATGAAACAAGAGGAATTTCATAGATCGAATTTTTCGATCCCGTTCCTCTTTAATGTTACAAGGAAGATATCCATCGGTTGCATGAGGCCTTGTAATATTTTCTTTATTTACGGTCCATTAGAATGTTATATATCAAAGATCTAAAAAAAATTGAAATATGGAATACGAACAAGTTCTCAAACAAGCCTCCTTTATTGAGAAGACTGACCCTTGATCTTCAATTATATAACCAAAGAGTGTGTCAACGAAACAGGAAAAATATTTGTAAAACAAGAAGAAGACCGACCTGATCGTACAATATCCGAATCGATGATAGACCATGATCTAGATTCTTTCTATCTATCTGAACTGGATCTCAAGTTGAGACCATTGTTTTAATGCTGTATTACGTTTATTCAGTCTCCTAGATGGGTTTCATTGGAGAAAATGTAGATTTAATATTTCATATTGTATTCGAAATATTATTGATTATAAGTTAATTAATTATATCTATTTTTATGAACAGGCATAATAATTCCAGGGGAACGATACAAATTATACCTATAGCTTCTATAGGAGGCTGGGTATGCAAACGAGCTAATCGTTTGTAACGAGTCTTTCCTAATTCAAACCAACTCCTTATACTACCAAAAGTACGTTCTACTACCCATCGAGTTTTATTCACTAATTATTTGAATAATATAGCTATATATACTTAAGAAACGGTTCTTATAGCTATTCTTCTGAATAGGTTTTTGATGCCTCGACTATGAAAGTAAGATACGTTGGCTGAACCTTGATAACCTTTGTCTGCATATACTTCTCTGGGGTGTATCTTAATTTGCCTATTAATGGTTTTACCCCTCTACTATCATGCTCATTGGTTGCTACGCTATGTACAGCTAGTATCATTCCATTTTTATTCTCCCCTATGTGTTTCTTGTATCCGTAGTAGGGTTTATCTGATTTCTTGAGCCATTTTCCTTGAGTGTCTACTCCTGATTGATTCTCTTTTTTTACCCTTGCTTTTCTTTGACTGATTTATTTTTTCTCCTTTTCCTTCCGATCCTTCACTAGGTAGGTAGGAAACCCTTGGGTGCAAGGGAACTCACAGTAATACTGGCATCTACTATCACTCCTATTTTAACTATGACCTGATGCTTTCCTAATTCCTTATTGATCTTTTTCAGTAAGCGTTCATATGCCTTTTTGGCTATTATTTTATTGCGAACTCTGCATAGAGTTGTATTATATAGGATCTTATCTTCTAATCGAAAACCACAAAAGCGTATGCATCTCAAGGATTTTTTTCACTAATTTTTCCGTTCCTACATCACTGATATCATACTAGTAAATCAAAAACATTATCGTTAGATAACGATATTTCATTGTAAGCATATTGCCTTTTATTTCCTGTACTTTTCGATATATTTTTCTTATTTATTTCTCCATCCTTTCCCAGTGGATCAAGGTGTTTAATTATTTTGAAAAACTCACTCCTTCTGGTAGAAGGTTCTATATACAGTTCACTAAAGCTTATTTGTGCGGTTCTTCTGAGCATAAAGCCTAATTTTTTTATTTTCTACTCCAGAATACACGAAATAATATGTTGATATATAAATATTTTAACATATATCTCCTATGCAACGTTTTCAAATTTTGATTAGATGATTGACGTGTTTTTTCTGATTAGTTCAAACTTTATAAAGTTCGACCTGTAGAAAAAGGGTCAATGAACAGCGAGCTCGATAGAGAGGAAAAGGTAAATGCCATAGAACAATTTTTCTCCATTATCGTACCTCAATCCATCCAAAAATATCGGATACTCTTCCCCTTCAAACTGATGTAATGTCGAGAAGGTGCATGAGAGAAGGAGTTTAAAATATTTGTAAATCAATATATTGTTTCGTATATTTGGAGTGAAAAATAAAAAAATAGGATCTATACTCATAAGCCCGACAAATAATATTTAGTGAACTATATATGGAACGTTCTACCAGAAGGAGTGAGTTTTTCAAAAGGTTAAAMACCTTGATYCACTGNGRAAGKGATGGARAAARAAATAAGAAAAATATATCAAAAAGKACAGGRAATAAAAGGCCAACCTSYTTACAGTGGAATATCGTTATTTAMGATGATKCTTTTGAGTMAMTGGTATGATMTCAGTGATGTAGGAACGGAARAATTGGTGAAWRAATACTTGAKCTKCATGCGMTTTTGTGKTTTTCGATTGRAAKATMAGATYCYAGATWATACGACTCTATGCAGATTTCRCAATGAAATAGTMKCCAAAAAGGCATRTGAGCGCTTACTGAAAAARATCAATAAGGAWTTAGAAAAGMATCAGGCGATAGTTAAAAYAGGNGTGATAGTAKAKKMCMGTATYACAGTGAGKCCYTTNCTNCCAARKGGSTCNCNNTACCTACGTARTGAARGATCGNRAGGAAGAGGGGNMAAAGCAAATCARTCAAAGNAAAAGCAAKGGTAAAAAAANGAGACTCAATCAGGAGTAGAMACTCAAGGAAAATKGYTCAAGAAATCAGRTAAACTCTACTAYGGATACAAGANGWACATAGNSKGTGGATAAAAATRGAATGATANTNSTAGNWGTASATAGMSTAGYAGCYAATGAGCATGATAGTAGAGGGYTAAAKSCATTAATAAGNAAAAYTARGATATAAASCYAGARAAGTATATGCMKAWAAAGGTTACYAAGTTCCAGMCAAMGTRTYTTACTTTCATASTCGAGGMATCAAAWAMCGTAYAYARAAGAAKGCCTATAGGANCCSTYCCTTANARTAGTATAGCTATATTATTCAATAAATTAGTGAGTAAAACCCGATGGGGAGTAGAACGTGTTTTTGGCAGTATAAAGCGTTGGTTTGGATCAAGAAAGGTTCATTACAAAGGATTAGCTCGTGTGCATCCAGCATTTTATGGAGGCTATGGCGCATAATTTGTGTCGTGATCCTGGTATTATTATGCGTTGTTCATAAAAATAGATATAATTAATTAATTTATAATCAATAGTATTTCGAATATAATGTGAAAAATTAAATTTACATCGTTCTCTAACGAGCCCATATAGGGGGCTGAATAAATATAATCCAATATTAAGACAATGGTCTCACAAAATCTTGAGTTTGAAATATCCAGAAAAAGTGGGTCCTTTTCTGATCCAATTCGTTCCATAAAAAACGAGATACAAAACCAATAATCCTTATGGGAATGTACATATTTCTAGCCGTACTCCTCGTGTTGATATGTTTACTCTTGCTCATGATCATCATGATACAAAATTCGAAAGGAGAAGGACTTTCTCAAACTTTCGGGGGGCAAGGCTCTCAAATGTTCGGTGTACGACGAACCAATGACTTTCTTGAAAAAACCACGTGGGTTTTATCTATTGCGGTATTCGTTTTGATTCTAGTCTCGAATTACATTCTGAAAATAAAATGATAGGATGGAGATGAAAGTGTATTCTTCGAGTCCATTGTATTAATGGTGGATTACGTTTATTCTAGGACCCCTATATGGGCTCGTTAGAGAACGATGTGAATTTAGTCTTTCACATTGTATTTTACAAATATTGATTATAAATTAATTAATTATATCTCTTTTTATGAATAGTGCATAATAATTCCAGGGGAACGATACAAATTATGCACCATAGCCTCTATAAGATGCTGTGCATGCACACGAGCTGAAAACGTTGCATGGGATAAGTAGTTTAAAAATATTTATAAATCAATATATTGTTTCGTATCTCTTAGGGAATAAGAAATAAAAAAATTCGGCTCTATGCTCAGAACCACCGCACAAATGAGTTTTAGTGAACTATATATGGAACGTTCTACCAAAAGGAGTGAGTTTTTCAAAAGGTTAAATACCTTAATCCACTGGGAAGGGATGGAGAAAGAAATAAGAAAAATATATCAAAAAGGCCAAAGGCCAGAGAATAAAGGCTAACCGGCTTACAGTGAAATATTTTTATTTAAGATGACTTTTTTGAGTCACTGGTATGATCTCAGTGATGTAGGAACGGAAGAATTGGTGAAAAAATCCTTCAGCTGCATGTGCTTTTGTGATTTTTGATTGGAAGATCAGATTCTAGATCATACGACTTTATGCAGATTTCGCAATGAAATAGTAGCCAAAAAAGCATATAGGCTTTTACTGAAAAAGATTAATAAGCAATTAGAAAAGAATCAGGCGATAGTTAAAATAGGAGTGATAGTAGATGCGTGTATTACAGTGAGTCCTTTTGCTCCCCCAAGGCGACTCCTACCTACGTAGTGGAGGCTCGGAGGAAAAGGGCAAAAGCAAATCAGTCAAAGAAAAGAAAGGAAAAAAAAAGAGAATCAATCAGAAGTAGACACTCAAGGAAAATATTTCAAGAAATTAGGTAAACTTTACTACGGATACAAGAAGAACATAGGGGGGGATAAAAATGGAATGATATTAGCAGTACATAGCTTAGCAGCCAATGAGCATGATAGTAGAGGGGCTAAGGCCATTAATAAGAAAAGTAGGATGATAAACCCAGAGAAGTATATGGAGACAAAGGTTACCAAGTGCCAGCCAACGTGTAGTACTTTCATAGTCGAGGCATCAAAGACCGTATACAAAAGAAATCCTATAGGAACCTTCCCTTAAAGTAGGATAGCTATATTATTCATTGAATTAGTGAGTAACCCCCGATGGGTAGTAGAATATACTTTGGCAGTATAATGCGTTGGTTTGGATCAGGAAGGTTTGTCTACAAAAGATTAGCTCGTGTGCATGCCTAGCCTTTTATAGAGGCTATGGCGCATGATTTGTATTGTTCCCTTGGTATTATTATACATTGTCCATAAAAATAGATATAATTAATTGATTTATAATCAATAGTATTTCGAATACAATATGAAAGGATAAATCTACATCGTCTCTAACGAAGCCATCTAGGCGAAATAATAAATGTAATCACCATTAAAACAATGGTCTCACAATTTTCTCATAACGATATTATACTGTAAGCAGGTTGGTTTTTTATTCCCTCTTTTTTTTGATATATTTTCCTTATTTCTTTCTCCATCCCTTCCCCGTGGATAAGGTATTTAACCTTTTGAAAAACTAAGACTTTCTGGTAGAACGTTTCATATATAGCTCACTAAAGCTTATTTTCGTGGTGCTTTTGAGCATAGAGCCTAATTCTTTACTCCAAAAAAAACGAAATAATATATTGATTTACAAATATTTTAAAACCCTTCTATCATGCCCCTTTCTCCTTATTTGTGAGCAGATACGTAAGCTTCGTCTTATTTTTTAGTTTGAGTTCGTTTGAATGGTTTAGGTGTCATAATGTCGTGCTCTTTATCGTGGATTGTATTTTTTTTTTATCTCCGGATTGGCATGATTTTAGTAAGTTGAAAAAGTAGAACTTTAGTGGAAGTTTCAAACTTAAAAATTTTATCACTATGGAAGAAATAGAAATAAAGCCTTTAGCAGACCGGGTGATCGTAGAGGTTAATCCGGTGGAGACCAAGACCAGTTCAGGAATAATTATACCTGATACAGCCAAAGAAAAACCTCAAAGAGGTAAGGTATTCGCTGCCGGTCCCGGAAAAAAAGACGAACCTGTAAGCGTGAAGGTAGGCGACGAGGTGTTGTATGGAAAATATTCAGGAACCGAGTTGAAGTGGAAAGATAAAAATTATCTTATCATGCGTGAATCTGACATTCTTGCAATCCTTTGATTCGACAATAACCAAACTACTTTAGAAAAAATTATGGCAAAGGATATCAAGTTTGACATTGAAGCAAGGGGAAAATTGAAAAAAGGTGTTGATGCCCTTGCCAATGCTGTCAAAGTAACTTTAGGTCCGAAAGGACGTAATGTAGTTTTGCAGAAATCTTTCGGTTCACCCCATGTGACTAAAGACGGTGTTTCCGTAGCCAAGGAGATCGAGTTGGAAGATTCTATCGAAAATATTGGCGCTCAAATGGTTAAGGAAGTCGCTTCCAAAACCAATGATGTAGCGGGTGACGGTACCACTACGGCTACTGTTTTGGCTCAGGCTATTGTGCGTGAAGGATTGAAAAACGTAGCTGCCGGTGCCAATCCTATGGATTTGAAACGAGGTATAGACAAGGCTGTAGAAACAATCGTGTCCGATCTGAAAAAACAATCCAAAGAAGTTGGAGGAAACAAAGAGAAAATCCAACAAGTAGCTTCTATATCAGCTAATAATGATCCTACTATAGGAGACCTTATAGCTAAAGCTTTCGAGAAAGTAGGAAAAGAAGGCGTGATCACAGTAGAAGAAGCTAAAGGTATGGAGACTACGGTAGAAGTTGTAGGAGGTATGCAATTTGATCGAGGTTATCAATCCCCCTATTTCACTACTAATACTGAGAAGATGATTGCCGAATTCGACAATCCGTATATCTTACTCTATGATAAGAAGATTTCTTCGATGAAAGATTTACTTCCCGTTATGGAGCCTGTGGCGCAATCTGGAAAGCCCTTGGTGATCATTGCTGAAGAAGTAGAAGGAGAAGCTTTGGCTACATTAGTGGTCAACAAAATTCGTGGCTCACTCAAAGTAGCGGCGGTTAAAGCTCCCGGATTTGGAGAAAGGAGAAAAGCCATGTTGGAAGATATTGCTATCCTCACGGGAGGTACGGTAATTTCTGAAGATACCGGACATAAAATTGAAAACACTAAGCTCGATATGCTTGGACGCGCCGATAGAGTTTCCATTGACAAAGATAATACCATCATTGTTGACGGAGCAGGAGATAAAACAAAAATCAATTCCCGTGTCAATGAGCTCAAGAGACAAATCGAGAACACTACCTCTGATTATGACAAGGGGAAGATTCAAGAACGTTTGGCTAAGTTGGCTGGAGGCATAGCCGTTCTTTATGTAGGAGCTGTTTCTGAGATTGAAATGAAAGAGAAGAAAGATCGTTTCAACGATGCATTGAATGCTACTCGCGCTGCTGTAGAAGAAGGAATCGTAGCAGGCGGAGGTGTAGCCTTGGTGCGCTCTGCTAGGTCTCTTGAAGGGCTTAAAGGAGAGAACTCTGATCAAAATACCGGTATTCGGATCATCATAAGCTCTTTGGAAGAACCTTTACGTCAAATCGTCACCAATTCCGGTGAAGACGGATCCGTTGTTATAGCTAAAGTGATTGAAGGGAAAGACGATTTTGGATACGATGCTAAAGCAAGCCAGTACAAGAACATGATCAAAGAAGGTATCATAGATCCGACCAAAGTGACTCGTGTTGCCTTGGAAAATGCTGCTTCCGTAGCAGGTATGTTATTGACAACTGAATGTGTCGTCACAGAAATCAAAAAAGATGAGTCAACTATTCCTCCAATTTCAGGAGGAGGAATGGGTGAAATGATGTAAATTTTTACACTCAATAGTGTTTTATTTTCATATTTTTCGCGGAGGCGCTTAAGCTCCCCCGTTTTATGTAAAAAAAGATCCTGCTGTCGAGGTATTTTTGGGGGGTGAGAATGTTGAGAGACGTTGTATGAGAGAAGGAATTTAAAATATTTGTAAATATCAATATATTGTTTCGTGTATTTTGAAGTAGAAAATAAAAAAATTCGGATCTATGCTTAAAAGGCCCGAGAAACTAAGATTTAGTTAACTGTATATGAATAATTTTACTAGAAAGAGTGAGTTTTCAAAAGGTTAAACATCTTGATCTACTGGGAAGGGATGGGAAAAAAAATAAGAAAAAATATATCAAAAAGGCCAGGGAACAAAAGGTCAACCGGCTTATAGTGGAATATCGTTATTTAAGATGATGCTTTTGAGTCACTGGTATGATCTCAGTGATGTAGGAACGGAAGAATTGGTGAATGAATCCTTGATCTGCATGTGTTTTTGTTTTTTTTTTTGATTGGAAGATCAGATTCCAGATTATACGACTCTATGCAGATTTCGCAATGAAATAGTAGAGAAAAAGCTATATGAGTGCTTACTGAAAAAAATAAATAAGAAATTAGAAAAGCATCAAGCTATAGTTAAAACAGGAGTGATAGTAGAAGGCCATTATTACAGTGAGGCCTTTTGCTCCTAAGGGGCTCCTACCTACGTAGTGGAGGATTGGAAGGAAGAGGGAAAAAAACAAATTAGTCAAAGAAAAGCAAGGGTAAAAAAAGAGGCTCAATCAGGAGTAGACACTCAAGGAAAATGGCTCAAGAAATCAGGTAAACTCTACTACGKRTAMAAGAWGCACATAGGGGTKRATAAAAATGGAATGATACTAGWTGTNACATAGCGTAGCAGCCAATGAGCATGATAGTAGAGNGGNCTAAAGCCATTAATAAGCAAACTAGGATATAAACCCAGAGAAGTATATGCAGAAAAAGGTTACCAAGATCCAGCCAACGTGTCTTACTTTCACAGTCGAGGCATCAAATTCCCGTATATAAAAGAAAGCCTATAGGAACTCTCCATTAAGTAGGATAGCCTATATTATTCAACAAATTAGTAAGTAAAAACCGATGGTAGTAGAATACGTACTTTTGGCAGTATAAAGCGTTGATTTGGATCAGGAAAGGCTCGTTACAAAGAATTAGCTCGTGTGCATGCCCAGTATCTTATGGAGGCTATGGCTCCATAATTTTTATCGTGTCCCTGGAATTATTATGAGCTATTCATAAAAATAGATATAATTAATTAATTTATAATCAACAGTATTTTGAATACAATGTGAAAGACTAAATTTACATTTTCTCTAACGAGCCCATTTAGGAGGCTGAATAAAGGTTAATTCACCATTAACACAATGGCCTCGAAACAATGTGTTGATTCGCAAACATTTTAATCTCCTTCTCTCATGCAACGTTCTCGTAGTGGAGAATCGGAAGGAAGAGAGGTAAAAGCAAATCAGTTAAAGAAAAGCAAGGGCAAAAAAAGCCTTAATCAGGAGTAGATATTCAAGGAAAATGACTTAAGAAATCAGGAAAATTTTACTACGGAGACAAAAAGAACATAGGGGGGAGATAAAATGGAATGAGACTAGCAGTACATAGCTAGCGTAGCAAATAATAATCATTATAGTAGAGGGATAAAGCCATTAATAACTAAACTAGGATATAAATCCAAAAAAGTATATGCAGAAAAAGGTTAGAACGTTCCAGCCAACGTGACTTACTTTCATAGTAGAGGCATTAATGACTGAATATAGAGGAAAGTTTATAGGAACTGTCTATTAAGTAGGATATCTTTATTTTTCAATAGATTAGTTAGTAAAATCCGATGGGAAGTAAAAGGAACTTTTGGCAGTATAATGCTTTGGTTTGGATCAGGAAAGACTCATTAGAAAGGATTAGCATGTGTACATGTCCAGCCTCTTGGAGACTATGGAACATAATTTGTCTCGTTCTCCTGGGATCATTATGCGCATTTCGTAAAAAAAGATATGATTAATTCATTTATAATTAGTACATCACGAATGTGATGTAAAAAATTAAATCTAGATCGTTCTCTAACGAAGCCTATCTAGGAGGTTTAATAAACGTAAGCCACCATTAACAGAATGATTTCAGTTCGCTAAAACTTATTTGAGCGATGCTTCTTAGTATAAGGCCGGATCTTTTTTTGTTTTTTAATCTAAATTATACGAAATAATATACCGATTTACAAATATTTTAACCCAATTTTCTCATGCAACGTTCTTTTTTTTAATATTTTTCTATGTTGTAGACAAGGCAATGATGCTGATCAATAGCATATTTATATCAGATGTTGCTATTTTTCCATTTAGGGTATTTATTTTATATAGGATTCAAAAAATTCATTTTCACTCAAAATTTGCACTGTACTGATATCTTGAGCCTTTCTCAATTTAGAACCGGATTTTTCGCCTACAACCAAAAAATCGAGTTTTGAGCTGACTCGACTTAAGATTTTTCCTCCTTGAGCTTCCACTATACTTTCAGCTTCTTCACGAGTCATATCAGATAATTTCCCGGTAAACAAGAAGGTTTTTCCCTGCAACGTGCTCTCTCTGGCCGAGTCTTGTGAAAATTTTTGCTCGAGTTGCACTCCGGCTTGTCTCAATCTTTCGATGAGCTGTAGGTTTCCTGACTTCGAAAAATATTCCTCTAGGCTTCGGGAAATTTTTTCGCCTACGTCGTCTACTGTAATCAAGGTTTTCCCATCTGCGGCCATTAACGCATCGATGCCGTGAAAATGGCGGGCTAATTTCTTGGCTATAGTTTCTCCGACATGGCGAATCCCCAGAGCGTATAGAACTCGTTCGAAAGGTATCGTTTTAGATTGTTCTATCCTTTCAACGATATTTTTCGCGGACTTTTCGGCTATGCCTTCCAAGGGGATAAGTTGAGGCGCTTGTAAGGTATATAGATCGGCCACATTTCGCAAAATTCCCGCTTGAAAAAATAGTTCGATGGTCTCCCCTCCCAAGCTGAAGATGTCCATCGCTTTGCGGCTGACAAAATGTTCGATCTTTCCGATGAGTTGCGGTGGACAAATCGTTTCGTTCGGGCAATAGTAGGCGGCTTCTCGTTCATTTCTGATCAATGGCGTGCCACAAGCCAGGCATTTTTCCAAGAAACATACGGGACGCGCATCGGACTTACGTTGGCTCAAATCCACTTTCATTATTTTGGGAATAATCTCGCCTCCTTTTTCTATAAAAATAATGTCTCCGTAGCAAACTCCGAGTTTTCGGATGTTGCTTTCATTGTGCAGTGAAGCCCTTTTCACGGCGGTTCCTCCGAGAGATACCGTCTCGAGTTTTGCCACCGGGGTGATCGTTCCGGTTCGTCCGACTTGAAAGCTCACGTCCAAAAGTCGTGTGGTTACACGTTCGGCTTGAAATTTATAAGCTATGGCCCAGCGCGGAAACTTAGCCGTATATCCCAGACGGGTTTGCTGACGATAAGCGTTGACTTTTATGACTATTCCGTCGGTTTTGTAAGGCAATTTATGCCGTTTTACATCCCAATGATCGATAAATTGAAAAACTTCTTGCATTGTACGGAAGAGTCGAGATGTTCGGGGCACTTTGAATCCCCATTGATGAGCGTATTCCAAAGCTTGGTATTGAGAGTCAAAGGGAATATTTTCTCCGCTGATCGAATAGATCAAGCAGTCTAAAGGGCGTTTGGCTACTTCGGTACTGTCTTGAAGCTTCAATGTGCCGCTGGCTGTATTGCGCGGGTTGGAATAAGGTTCTTCACCATTTTTAACACGCTCTTTATTCATTTTCTGAAAACCGGCTAGAGGAAAAATAATTTCTCCGCGTGCTTCGATATCCTGGGGATAATCCCCCCTAAGCTTCAAAGGTACTGATCCTATGGTACGTATGTTGGTCGTGATTTCGTCGCCTTGTTGACCGTCGCCACGGGTAACGGCCCTCTCCAAAACTCCGTCTTGATAGATTAGGCTGATCGATACGCCGTCATATTTGAGTTCGCAAACGTATTCGGAAGGTTCGTCAAGATTCTTTCTTATACGATTTCCCCAGTTAATCAATTCTTGACGGTTGTAAGCATTATCCAAAGAATACATCCGTTGGCGATGGGTGATGGTCGGGAAAAGTTTGGTCACTTTTCCCCCCACTCTTTTGGTAGGAGAGTTGGGGTCATGAAATTTGGGATTCTTCCTTTCCAAGGCCTCCAGTTCACACATTTTTTGGTCGAACTCATGGTCGAAAATTTCCGGAGCGTCAAGGACATAATACTTGTAATTGTGCTCGGAGAGTTCCTCTCGCAATCCTTCTATGTGTTTTCGTAAATCTTTTCTATCCATTTTGATAAAGGAAGTTGACAAAGTTATGTATTGATTCCATTGTGTTAAGGATGCTTTTCTAATTCCTTATTAATCTCTTTTCAGTAAGAGCTATATCCTTTTTTGCTACTATTTCATTGCGAAATCTGCATAGATGCGTACGATCTGGAATCTGATCTTCCAATCAAAAAAAACAAAAGCTCATGCAGCCTACGGAATCTTTTACTAATTCTTCCGTCCCTATATCACTCAGTTTATACAACTAGCTTAGCATCATAATCTTAAATAATTACAACTTACTGTAAGAGGGTGATCTTTTATTCCCTGTCCTTTTTGATATATTTTTCGAGAACGTTGCATGAGAGAAGGGGTCTAAAATATTTGTATAATCAATATATTGTTTCGTATATCTGCAGTATAAAATAAAAAAATATTCGGATCTATGCTCAGAAGCACCGCACAAATAATTTTTAGTGAACTATATATGAAATCTTCTACCAGAAGGAGTTAGTTTTTCAAAAGGTTAAAAACCTTGATCCACTGGGAAGGTATGGAGAAAGAAATAAGAAAAATATACCAAAAAAGCCAGGGAATAAAAGGCCAACCTGCTTACAGTTGAATATAGTTATTTAAGATGATGCTTTTGAGTCACTGGATGATCTCAGTGATGTAGGAATGGAAGAATTGGGGAAAGGATCTTTGAGCTGCATTCGCTTTTATAGTTTTCGATTGGAAGATAAAATACTAGATCATATGACTCTATGCAGATTTCGAAATGAAATAGTAGCAAAAAAGGCATATGATCGCTTACTGAAAAAATTTAATAAGGAATTAAAAAAGCCTCAGGACATAGTTAAAATATGAGTGATAGTGGGATGCTAGTATTACAGTTAGTCCCCTTTCTATCAGAAATTTTCCTTCTTTGTAGTGGAGGATTGGAAGGAAGAGGGGCAAAAACAAATCAGTTAAAAAAGCAAGGGAAAAAAAGGGACTCAATCAGGAGTAGGAACTCAAAGAAAATGGCTCAAGAAATCAGGTAAACTCTACTACGGATACAAGAAGCACATAGGGGGCTAAAAAGGGAATGATACTGCAGTGCATAGCATAGCAGCCAATCAGATGATAGTAGAGAGCTAAAGGTATTAATAAGCAAACTATGCTATAAACTATAGAGAAGTATATGCAAACAAAGGTTAGAAGTACTAGCCAACGTGTCTTACTTTCATAGTTGAGGAATAAAAGACTGGATACAAAAGAAAACCATAGGAACCGTCCCTTAAGTAGGATAACTATATTATTCAACAAATTAGTGAGTAAAAACCGATGGGTAGTAGAACGTCTTTTTGAAAGGATAAAGCGTTAGTTTGGATCAGGAAAGGCTCCTTACAAAGGATTAGTTTGTGTGCATGCCTAGCATTTTATGGAGGCTATGGCGTATAATTTGTATAGTTTTCCTGTTATTATTATGCGTTGTTCATAACAATAGATATAATTAATTTATAAGCAATAGTATTTTGAATACAATGTGAAAGACTAAGATTTACATCGTTCTCTAACGAATCCCATCTAGGAGGTTGAATAAACGTAATTCACCATTAGCACAATGGTCTCTTCTTATCATAATGGGGGCTATTTTTCATTTTCTATTCCAAATACATAGTACAATTACCATAATTTACAAATGGTTAATTTTTTCTCGTGCAATGGTGTAGTATTGTTCAATAAAATTTTCTTCTCGACTTTATTTTGCGAAATTCGCTACCGTAAAAACAATAAAATTATGGACTGGCGTTTTAAGGTGGATTGGGTAATGGTGGAACATGCTGTCAAAGCGGGAATCATCCTCTCTTTAGCCATTTTGGCGAATCGTTTTTTGAAGAGGGCGTTTACCAAATTTTTCCAAGAGAAGATAGATAAAACGAAGTTTTCTTTTTTCAAGAATTCGATCAGTTTTTTTGTCTCTTTCATTGCTTTAATGTTGATTTTTAGAACCATTCCAGCTTTGAAGAATATCGGAGACAAATTTTTGGCGGGTTCTGCCATCTTGATCGGGGTGATAGGTTTTGCTTCTCAAAAGATATTTTCCGATCTCTCAAGCAGTGTTTTTATTTTGATTTCTCAGCCTTTTCGGGTAGGAGATTACATTGAACTTTCCGGAGGAATCGCGGGTTATGTCCAGGAGATTACGCTTCGCCACACGGTGATAAGAACTTTACAGAACAAAAAAATTTTTGTCCCCAACAGCAAGATCAATGAGGATGCCATTACTAATAATGATATTGGCGATAGACGCACTCGTAGGACTATAGATATAGGTATCGGTTATGCTTCTGATATTGATTGTGCGATACGGATCATCCAGGAGGAGATTGAAAAACATCCGCTCTCCATCGATGCGCGGACGGATGAAGAGAAGGTTCTTGGTGTTCCTCGCGTAGTGGTAAAGTTGACGGATTTAGGCGATTTTGCAGTAAATCTCAAAGCGTTCGGTTGGGCGGAAGATAATATGAAAAGTGTGACTCTTGAGTGGGATGTTCTCAAGACGATCAAAGAGCGGTTTGATCAAGAGGGTATTGAAATTCCTTTTCCGTACAGGACTTTTGTTTTCAAAAATCAGTCGTCTTTTCCTCCCGTCAAAGGATCTTGATGGTTGATACGAGCTTTAAGCATGCGGGGATTTCCGTAGATATCTTTTCGTATTTCTATTTTGATGTAGCCTGATTCTTCCATCAATAGAGCTGTCTCTTGGGCTAGAAATTGATTGATTTCGAAGTAGATACTTCCGTTTGATCTGGTCCTTTTTAAGGATCGGAGGGCAATTTCTCTATAAAAAATTAAAGGGTCTTCATCCGAAACGAATAGGGCTTCGGTGGGTTCGTATCGGTACACATTGGGGTGCATCAACGCTTTTTCGCTTATCCTGACGTAGGGGGGGTTGCTCACGATCACATCAAAATTAGGCCAAGCTTCTGGAAGCGGAGTTTTTAAAATATCGAATCGGTGGAACGAAATATCGACTTTGTGTCTAACGGCATTTTGACGTGCGACTTCCAGTGCGTCCTCAGAGATGTCCAGCGCGTAAACCGTTGCGTTCGGTAGTCTGTTTTTTAGAGAAACTGCGATGCAGCCGCTTCCGGTTCCTACATCGAGCAAGAAAAGGTCAGTTTTTGAGGCATGGTTTTCAATCACCCAAGAGATAAGCTCTTCGGTTTCGGGGCGGGGGATGAGTGTTCTCTCGTCGACGATCCAATCCAAATCGAAAAAGAGAGCTTTTCCTGAGATGTATTGTATCGGACGGTTGTTTTTTAAAGATTCAAGACCTTTTTTCAAGACTTTAAGGGCGGCTACATCTAACGTGTCTTGATGGAGCAACTGAAGGCGGACAGCGGTTTTTTCACGCTTCAAAATGTAACAGGCGAGTAGAAAGAAAAGACTTTCGCGCTCTTCTCTTAGAGGGTAATTTTTTTGCAGGGTTTGATGAAAAGTATGGTAAAATTCAACGAATTTCATTAAAAAAAACGAGAGTTTACTTGTTTTTAATTTTCTTTAAAAATCTGATTGGAATGGTTAACGTGTCATTAAAAAGCACAACGAAATATTCGGAAATGAAAAAAAATGCTTTATTCTGTTTTTTACAGGGATAAACGCTGTTTTATTTCCAGAGATTATTCGCTACTTATATTTTGAGAACGATGCATGAGAGAAGAGTTTAAAGTGTTTGTAAATCAACATATTTTTTCGTATACATGGAGTAATAAATAAAAAAAGATTAGGCTCAATTCTCAGATGCACCACGAAAATAAGTTTTAGAGAACTATACATGAAATGTTCTACCAGAAGGAGTGAGTTTTTCAAAAGATTAAAAACCTTGATCGACTGGGGGGAATGGAGAAAGAAATAAGAAAAGAGAATGTTGTATGAGATAAAGAGTTTAAAAAATTGTAAATCAATATGGGACCATTTTGTTAATTGTGGATTACATTTATTCAGCCTTCTAGATGGGCTTTTTTAGAGAAGATGTAGATTTAGTCTTTCACATTGTATTCGAAATATGTTGATTATAAATTAATTAATTATATCTATTTTTATGAACAGCGCATAATAATTCCAGGGGAACGATACAAATTATGCCATAGTCTTCATAAGATACTGGGCATGCACGCGAGTTAATCCCTTTATAACGAGCCTTTCCTGATCCAAACCAACGCTTTATACTACCAAGAGTACGTTCTACTACCCATCGGTTTTTACTTACTATTATGTTGAATAATATAGCTATTCCTACTTAATGTACGGTTCCTATAGGTTTTCTTCTATATACGGCTTTGATGCCTCGACTATTAAAGTAAGACACGTTCGCTGTTAGTTGGTAACCTTTGTCTGCATATACTTTTCTTGGGGGGGTATATCCTAGTTTGCTTATTAATGGCTTTAGCCCTCTCCTATCATGCTCATTGGCTGCTACGCTATGTAAAGCTAGTATCATTTTATTTTTATCCACCCCTATGTGCTTCTTGTATCCGTAGTAGAGTTTCCCTGATTTCTTGAGCCATTTTCCTTGACTGTCTACTCCTGATTTAGTTTCTTTTTTTACCCTTGCTTTTCTTTGACTGATTTGCTTTTGCCACTCTTCTTTCCGATCCTACACTACGTAGGTAGGAGCTCCCTTTGGAGCAAAGGGAGTCACTGTAATACTGGCAATCTACTATCACTTTTGTTTTAACTATAGCCTGATGTTTTCCTAATCCCTTATTGATCTGATTCAGTAAGCACTCATATACCTTTTTGGCTACTATTTCATTGCGAAATCTTCATAGAGTCGTATGATCTGGTATCTTATCTTTCAATCGAAACCCCAAAAAGCGCATGCAGCTGAAGGTTTTTTTCACCAATTCTTGCGTTCCTACATCACTGAAATCATACCAGTGACTCAAAATTCTCATCGTTAAATAACGATATTCCGCTATAAGTAGGTTTCCCTTCTATTCCCTGCCTTTTTGATATATTTTTCTTATTTCTTTTTTCATTCCTTCCCAGTAGATCAAGGTTTTTAACCTTTAAAAAACTCACTCCTTCTGGTAGAACGTTCCATATATAGTTCACTAAAGCTTATTTGTGCGATGCTTCTGAGCATAGAGCCGAATTTTTTATTTTCTAATCCAACAGACGAAACAATATATTGATTTACAAATATTTTAACCTCCTGCGCCCATGCAACGTTCTCATAACTATATTCCACTGTAAGTAGGTTGGTCTTTTGTTCCCTGGTCTTTTTGATATATTTTTCTTATTTCTTTCTCCATTCCTTCCCAGTGGATCAAGGTGTTTACCTTTTGAAAAACTCACTCCTTCTGCTAGAACGTTCCATATATAGCTCACTAAAGCTTATTTGTGAGGTGTTTCTGAGTATAGAACCGAATTTTTTTTATTTTCTACTCTTCCTAGATGAAATAATATGTTGATATTACAAATATTTTAAACGCCTTTTCTCATGCAGAGTTCTCAATTTGTATCGTTTTGCTAGGATCATTATGAGCTGTTCATAAAAATAGATATGATATTATTTGTTTATAATCAGCGGTTTTCGAATACTATGTGAAAGACTAAATTTATATCGTCTCCAACGACCCCATCTAAGAAGCTGAATAAACTAATCCACCTTAATACAATAATACCGAAGCTATATCTCTCTTAGAGATCTTCTTTAGTATTTTCCTATTGATTTGTAAGATAAAGTATTCGCTTGTTGTTATCTTAAAAGGCTGATGATGCTCAGTAGACACCTCTTGAATAACCAAAGAGTCTATTTTCCTTGATCATTCCTGCTACGCCTTCGGGAAGGTCTTTTTCCCAAGAATTTTCTTCTGTAGCAATTCGATATAAAATTTCTCTGGAATAGATGTGAAGTAGCTCAGGATTGTATGATTTGATATCGATAATCTTACCGTTGTTTTTAAAGTATTTGTACAGTTCTTTTAATTTCGGGCCAACTTTTAGGTTGTCTGATGTGAGTAGTTCGTCTTCTTCAGTATTTCTAAAAGGATACAGGTAGATGTTCAGATCTTTTGTAAAGAGTCTTCCGAAGGCTTCCAGAATGCCCCCGCTCAAGTTTTGATAATATTTTTCTTCAAATATTTCTAAAAGATTATTGACGCCCATTACCAGTCCGATACGTTTGTCTGTAAATCGAGAAAAATAATCCACCATTCGATAATACTCTGATAAGCGAGAGATCATTACATTTTGATCCAGTCTTCCCAAGATATCAGCGCGGTCAAGAAAATCTTGTTCGTGAAGTTTGCCCGAAGAGGTCAAATTGCTTAGAGTGATTTCACATAATTCGATGACG
This sequence comes from Flavobacteriales bacterium Tduv, assembly GCA_047528255.1. Lineage (GTDB taxonomy): Bacteria > Bacteroidota > Bacteroidia > Flavobacteriales > Blattabacteriaceae. The sequence goes on from CP180024.1 coordinate 1,237,434, forward strand.
TCTTCTTTTCGGACTTCGGGTTCTTTGAGCAAGAGTGTATGGCCGCAATGGAGCATATCCATGTTGAGTTTAGTCACGGGTCTGAAACTTCCGCGCATGACGAAAATGTGTTTTTTAAAAAGAAGATCAGCTGGTAAGATGTTTTTCCCGTCTGGGCCGAAAATCACCGTATCGGTCATGCCGTGTTTGACCAATTGTAGGCTCATCATACGGTTGTCTACATATTTGAATCTGGGTCCGGAGAAATTGATTGTGTCTATTTCAATTTTGTCTTTTCTGATATTGTCGTAGAGAGAAAATAGCAATTTGCGTGGGTTGTCATTATGATAAAAAGCACCATATATCAAGTTGGTTCCCAGTTCTCCTAAGGTTTCTTGCTCCAATTGGGCTTCATTTTGGTGGAAGTTTAGATGTAAAATAATCTCGCTGTAAGCTTCTTCAGGAGTCAATTGAAAGTGGATACCTACCCATCCGTGCCCTTTTTTCGATTTTTTGTAATAATCAATAGTAGCGACCGTATTGGCATATACGAAGAAAGTTTTTTGGATATGATCCGCCCTATTGAGCCGCTCCTCAATGAGTCGGGTTTCATGACGTAACATTTTTTTGATACGAGATTCGCAAACGTATCTCATGTCAGCCTCCTTTCCGTAGATGGCATCGCTGAAGTCTTTGTCATAGGCAGACATGGCCTTGGCTACAGTTTTTGAAGCTCCCCCGGCACGGAAAAAGGTGCGTGCCGTCTCTTGTCCCGCTCCGATTTCTGCGAAAGTACCATAAATATTTGTACTCATATTGATCTCACGGGCTTTTTGCTTGGCTGTAAGTATCTGTTTTGTCATAAGTTTAGGGGGTAAATTCACCGAAAGATAGAAAAATATTTGTTCCTTTGTTTTTGAAGATCGATTATTCATTGGGATGAATAAAATATGTATCATTAATGGGCCGAGTTTAAATCTTCTGGGTCGAAGAGAGCCTGATTTGTATGGCTTGGATTCTTTTGAGGGTTATCTTGATCGGCTTAGGCATAGGGAATATTTAACTGCTATCGAATTGATCTATCATCAAAGTAACCATGAAGGAGAGCTTATTGATGTTTTGCATACGGTGGGTTTTGATTTGGACGGTATCGTTTTGAATGCTGGAGCTTATACTCATACTTCTTTGGCTATTGCTGATGCTATCAAATCAATTCCTGCTCCGGTAGTCGAGGTACATATTACCAATGTTTATGCTCGAGAATCTTTTCGCCATCATTCTTACATTGCTCCGGTTTGTAAGGGGAGTATTTGCGGATTTGGTTTGAGGTCTTATGAATTAGCTTTACTCAGTTTATTGGATCATATAGGATGTGTTCCTAAATGAGAATGGTACTCTTGATTGAGGCTTTCGATGTAGTTGAGGATTTTTTCTCTTCCGTATTTATTCTGTGCTGAGGTTTTGAAATACTGAGGAATTTTTTCCCAATCCTTGAATAGAACTTCTTTGTAAGAATCTATGTTTTTTTCACATTGAGCTTGGCTTAGTTTGTCTATTTTAGTGAAAACAATGCAGAAAGTGATTTTTTTTTCTCCGAGCCATTGCATGAATTTCAGATCGATGCTTTGTGGAGGCAAGCGGCTGTCTATCAATGTGAACACACAGACCATGTTTTTCCGATAAAGGATGTATTCGGTGATACGCTTTTGGAAATCTTTTTTCTTTTCCTTCGACACTTTGGCGTATCCGTAGCCGGGCAGATCGGTAAGGCGCCATTGATCGTTGATAAGGAAATGATTGATCAGCTGAGTTTTTCCTGGAGAGGAAGATATTTTGGCCAAGTTCTTTTTACCGGTAAGGAGGTTGATCAGGCTGGATTTTCCCACATTCGAACGTCCGATGAAAGCGTATTCCGAAAGGTTGGGTTGAGGGTATTGTGATCTTTCGGAGCTGCTTTTTACGAATTCAGCCTTTTGAATGTCCATGATTCAGATGGAATTGTGAGATCCACTTTTCCAGGATTGTTATAAATTTTTCCGGATGTTCCATCATCGGGGCATGTCCGCATTGATCAATCCAGTGAAGGTCGGAATGAGGTAGTAGTCGATGAAATTCTTTGGCTACTTCAGGAGGCGTTACGTTGTCTTGCTTGCCCCAAATCAGGTATGCGGGTTGTTGAATAAAGGGTAGATCTTTGGCCATATTGTGTTTTATGGCGCTTTTAGCAATGTATAGGGTTCTGATGGCTTTGACCCGATCGTTTACGATTTGGTATACTTCATCAACAAGTTCTTTGGTAGCGATTTTAGGGTTGTAAAATACTTCTTGGGATTTTTTCTTGACATATTCATAATTACCTCTTTTTGGGAAGGAATCTCCAAAAGCCCGTTCGTATAAGCCTGAGCTTCCGGTGAGCACGAATGAATGCACCAGTTCGGGTTTTTTTTTTGCAATATCCAAGGTCAGATGTCCACCCAAGGAATTTCCAATTAATGTTGCTTTGTAGATTTCTTTGTCCTTTAAAAACTGAATTACGTATTTGGACAGGTTCGAAATATTCGTGCGTAGTAAGGGCAATTCATAGAGAGGCAAAGACGGGACGATAACCCGATAGCCTTTCTTTGGAAAGAAATTCAGAAGAGCGTCAAAGTTACTCAATCCTCCCATCAAACCGTGTAACAACACGAGCGGATGCCCTTGACCCTCTTCGATATAAAAATGTTTTTTCTCTTTTTTTAGATTAAAGATCATCTTGATGTCAGCTATTTCCGAGAAATACGGGCTAAAAATAATCAGAAATGATAGAACGAGACCATTGTGTTAATAGTGGACTACGTTTATTCAGCCATTCTAGATAGCTTCGTTGGAGAACGATGTAGATTTAGTCTTTCACATCGTATTTGAAATGCTATTTATTAATAAACTAATTAATTATATTTATTCTTGTTAACAGCACATAATGATCTCAGGGATACGATACAAATTATGAACTATAGCCCCTCCATAAAAGGCTAGGCATGCACGCAAGCTAATCCTTTGTAAGGAGATTTTCCTGATCCAAAGCAACGCTTTATACTGCAAAAAGTACGTTCTACTACCCATTGAGTTTTACTCGATAATTATGTTGAATAATATATCTGTCCTCCTTAAGGACGGTTCCTATAGTCTTCTTCTTTATGTGGTCTTTTAAGCTTCGACTATGAAAGTAAAACAGTTTTGCTGGAGCTTGGTAAGCTTTTTCTGCATACCCTTCTCTGGGTTTATATCTTAGTTTGCTTATTAAGGGTTTAAGCCCTCTACTATCATTCTCATTAGCTGCTACGCTATGTACTGCTAGTATCATCCCATTTTTATCCACCCCCTATTTGCTTCTTATAGTCCTAGTAGGGGTTTCCTGATTTATTGAGCATTTTCCTTGAGTGTCTACTCCTGATTGAGGTCCTTTTTTGCTCTTGCTTTTCTTTAACTGATTTGCTTTTGCTCCCTCTTCCTTCCGATCCTCCACTACGAGAATGTTGCATGAAAGAAAGAGGTTAAAATCTTTGTAAATCAATATATTATTTCGTATATCTGGAGTAGAAAGTAAAACATTTAGCTCTATGTTCAGAAGCACCGCGCAAATAAGCTTTACTGAACTATATATGGAGCTCTTCTATCAGAAGGAGTGAGTTTTTAAAAAGGTTAAGCACCTTGATTTCACTGGGAAGGGATGGAGAAAGAAATAAGAAAAATATATCAAAAAGGCTAGGGAATAAAGGCTAACCTGCTTACAGTGAAATATCGTTATTTAGAATGATGCTTTTGAGTCACTGATATGATCTTGGTGATGTAGGGACAGATGAATTGGTGAAAGAATCCTTGATTTGCATGCGCTTTTGTGGTTTTCGGTTGGAAGATTAGCCCCCAGATCATACGACTCTATACAGATTTCGCAATGAAATAGTAGGAAAAAAGGCATATGAGCGTTTACTGAAAAAGATCAATAAGGAATTAGAAAATCATCAGTCGATAGTTAAAACAGGCGTGATAGTAAACGCTAGTATTACAGTGACTCTCTTTTCTCCCAAGGGCCTGCCCCCCCCTACGTAGGGGGGGTTGCAAGGAAGAAGGGGAAAGATAATCAGTTAAAAAAAAGCAAGGGCAAAAAAAGAGACTCAATTAGGAGTAGACACTCAAGGAAAATGGCTTAAGAAATCAGGAAAACTCTACTACGGATACAAGAAGCACATAGGGGGGGGGGGAATAATATTAGGAGTCATAGTGTAGTAGCTAATGAGCATGATAGTAGAGGGGTAAAGCCATTAATAAGCAGACTAGGATATAACCTCATAGAAGTATATACAGACAAAGGTTACCAAGTTCCAACCAACGTGTTTTACTTTCATAATCGAGCATCAAAGACTGTATAAAGAAGAAAGCATATAGGAACCGTCCCTTAAGTAGGATAGCTATATTATTCAATAAATTAATAAGTAAAAACTGATGGTAGTAGAACGTATTTTGGTAGTATAAATCCTTGGTTTTCATCAGGAAAGGATCGTTACAAAGGATTAACTCGTGTGCATTCCTAGCATCTTATGGGCCCTATGGATCATAATTTGTATCGTTTTCCTGGTATTATTATGCTCTGTTTATAAAAAAAAGATATAATTAATTTATAATTAATACTATTTCGAATATAATATGGAAAAGTAAATCTATATCGTTCTCTAACGAAGCCTATCTAAGAGGTTGAATAAACGTAATCTACAATTAACACAATGGGCTCGATTCTTGAAAGAGCATGGCCATGTCGCGCCTTAGAAAATTTATTCTTTCTTTAATGGAGACTTGATCAGATCGGGTTTTTCCCTTTCCGTTTTCAAAGGATTAGCCCTGATCTTGTGACTTCTTTCCGGAGCAGTCCCATGATCACCATGACTGTTATGTGTTTTTCCAATCATGATTCTTCTACGATACTGACCGTTTATCCTTGTTTCAGTTTGAATTGATTGTCTTTTAAAATGGGGCGGTTTCCTATTTTTATTAAGAGAGAAGGTGTCTGTAATAAATTTTCGTCCATTTTTATTAGCATAGCGTTTAAAGGTATGTGTATTCTATTTTGAGCTGAATTCGGGACTCGGATCATCAATATTTTGTGTGAAAAAAGAGTTATATTTGCCGCCAGAAGCCCGGGTGGCGGAATTGGTAGACGCGCTGGACTCAAAATCCAGTGATAGCGATATCGTGCGGGTTCAATTCCCGCTCCGGGTACGAAGAGGGCTATATTTTTACTCTATTTTAGTGTTTTGGTCCTGAATTAATTCTATTTTTCATTATGGATGCTTGGGGGTATTTCATTTCTTCGTGTTTTATTTAAAGGTTGACTCTTTAATCGATAAAATCGCATCTTCTGCATTTTTTTTCAGCAGAAAGATGATTAAATCGTTTCAGGTCTATGTAGTATAATCGAGGAGTGAACGCTACGAGTAGCTTTTATGCTTTTTTAAGCAATAATCAATGATAGTTTTGACCTTTTCACAGCATATCAGGAAGAATTTTCGGTTGGCTTTGCCTGTGGCCTTCGGACAGGTGGGGCAAATTTGTATCAATTTGGGTGACAATATCATGGTAGGGTCATTAGGCGACGTGGCTTTGGCGGCAGTGTCTCTGGCCGGAGCGGTTTTTTTCGTCATTATGGTCTTTGGTTGGGGAATGGCTTCGGCTCTTTCTCCTTTAGCTGCTGAGTTTAATGCTCGGGAGGATTACCGAAACGGAATGATGATTTTATATCATGGTTTGGTTATCAATTTTTTATTGTCGGTTTTGATGTATTTGCTTGTGTTGGTCTTTATCTTGACGTTGCCTTATTTGGGACAGCCTCAAGATGTTGTACTTCTAGCAATCCCTTTTCTGAATATTATTTCGCTTTCTCTGATTCCGTGGCTTTTATTTGAAGGGCTTCGAAAGTTTGCCGAGGGTTTGTCTTTGACTGTTCCAGGTATGATAGTAACTTGGGTAGGGGTTGTTTTCAATATTGCATTTAATTATGGTTTGATTTATGGCAAGTACAGTCTTCCTGAATTGGGTATTCTTGGGGCTGCTTATGCTACTTTGATCGCGCGTTCGACCATGTTGATTGGGTTGTGTTTACTACTTTATCGTAACGCTACGATTCATAAATATTTTCAATATTTTGAATATAAAAAATTTTATAGTTTTTTTTTTAAAAAAATATTATACCTGGGAACGCCTGCAGGTTTGCAGATGTTATTTGAAGTGGGGGCTTTTTCGGTGGCTTCTTTCATAGCGGGCCTTTCGGGGTCGGAGCAACTTGCTGCTCATCAAATTGCTGTCAGTCTCGCTTCAATTACTTATATGTTAGGTGTTGGTTTTGCTGTGGCCGCTACGGTTCGTATAGGCAATCAACGTGCTTTGGAAAATTATTCTGAGCTCAGACGTGCAGGTTGGTCAGTTATTTTGATGTCGGCCGTCTTCATGTTTTTCTGTGCTCTGGTTTTTATTATTTGGAGGCATGATTTGCCGTTGATATATTTAAATGATGAGCAAGTAGTGGTTATAGCGGCTCAGTTGCTTATTGTGGCGGCGCTCTTTCAGTTGTCAGACGGTATACAATCTGTAGCTCTTGGCGCTTTGAGGGGAATGTATGATGTAAAAAGACCTATGTGGATCAGCTTTTTTTCCTATTGGGTTGTAGCTGTTCCTTTAGGTTGGTTTTGTGCCGTTCCGATGGAGATGAACGCTTTGGGGATTTGGATTGGTTTGGGCTTGGGGCTTACTATATCAGCTGTTCTGTTGCTTTTACGATATAATGGTCAAACACTCCGATTTGTGAAGTCTAGGAGCAGCGAATAATTTGTTTCAGAAGAGAATTGTCTATAAAGAAGAATGTTTAGTCTGTGTCGGATCTATGAGGCTATATGTTAAAAACACTACCCGGTAATAGAGCAAATACCGAGCCTCGGATGTGCATTATTTTTATTATTGATGGAAAACACCAGTAGCATACAAAGCTCAGTATTTCATTAACTCATACCATTTTTTTAAGGTGGTTACGTTTAAAGAAGGTTACGTGGTAGAAGGAGTTAAAATATTTGTAATATCAATATATTGTTTCGTCTATATTGGAGTAGAAAATAAAAAAAGATTCGGCTCTATGCTCAGAAGCACCACGCAAATAAGCTTTAGTGAACTTATATGGAACGTTCTACCAGAAGAAGTGAGTTTTTCAAAAGGGTAAACACATTGATTTACTGGGAAGGGATGGAGAAAGAAATAAGAAAAATATATCAAAAAGTCCAGGGAATAAAAGGCTAACCTGCCTATAGTAGGATATCATTATTTAAAATAATGCTTTTAAGTCATTGGTATGATCTCAGTGATGTAGGTGACGGAAGAATTCGTGAAAGAATCTTTGATCTTCATGTGTGTTTTTTTTTCGATCTAGAAGATAAGTTTCTGGATCATATGATCTTTATGCATATTTTGCAATGAAATAGTAGTTAAAAAAGCATATGAGTGCTTACTGAAAAAGATTAATAAGGAATTAAAAAGGCATTAGGCGATAGTTAAAACAAGAGTGATAGTAGATGGCAAGTATTACAGTGAGATTCTTTCTTCTCAAGGGAGATCCTACCTATGTAATGGAAGATTACAAGGAAAAGGAGGAAAATCAAATCAGTCAAAGAAAAACAAGGGCAAAAAAAGAGAATCAATAAGGAGTAGAAACTTAAGGAAAATGGATGAAGAAATCAGAGAAAACTCGACTACGAATAAAATAAGCACATAGGGGGGATAAAAATGGAATGATACTCAGTACATAGCGTAGCAGCCAATGATCATGATAGTAAAGGGTGGATAATGCCATTAATAAGCAAACTAGAATATAATCAAAAGAAATATGTAAAAACAAAAAGGCTACCAAGTTCCAGTCAACGTGTCTTATTTTCGTAGTTGAGGCATCAACGACAGTATAGAGAAGAAACCTATAGGACCGCCCTTAAGTAGAGTAGCCATATTATTTACTAAATTAGTGAGTAACCCCCGATGGATAGTAGGTAGAACGCACTTTTAGCGGTATAATGCCTTGGTTTGAATCAGGCAAGGATCGTTCAAAGGATAGCTCTTGTTCATACATAGTCTCTTATGGAGACTATGGCTCATAATTTTGTATTGCCCACTTGAGGTCATTATGTTATGTTCGTAAAAAAAAGATATGATTATATTAATTTATAATCAATAATATTTCGAATACGATGTAAAAGATCAAATCTACATTGTTTTCTAATGAGCTCATCTAGGATGCCTGAATAAATGTAATCCACTATTAACACAATGGTATCGGAATAATATATTGATTTATAAATATTTTATCCCCCACCCTCCGTTCTCTCATGCAACGTTCTCAAACCATAGCTCCCGCTATGATTTCACAAAGTTTATTATTTTTGCAAGAGTCAATTAAAAACCTATCAATATGTCTGATATTTCTTCAAGGATAAAGGCCATCATCATAGATAAGCTCGGGGTAGATGAGAGTGAAGTGACTCCGGAAGCAAACTTTACACAAGATTTGGGTGCCGACTCCCTTGATACGGTAGAATTCATCATGGAAATAGAAAAAGAATTCAACATCGAAGTTCCTGATGATGATGCGGAAAAGATCACTACTGTAGGAGAGTGTATCAAATATATTGAAGAGCGCATATAGTATAGGGACATATTCTCTATAAATAGCACAGAGATATAACCATAACACTTCGTTATAAAAAATGCAGTCAAAGCGAGTCGTAATCACCGGACTTGGTGCGTTAACTCCCATTGGGAATAATATAGACGTTTATTGGACTTCATTGATCCAAGGGATAAGTGGAGCCGATGCCATAAAATACTTTGACACTACACATTTTAAAACAAAATTTGCCTGCCAGCTTAAAGGATACGATCCCGATGACTTCTTTGACAGGAAGGAAAAACGAAAAATCGACCCTTGTGCACAATACGGGTTGGTCGTTGTTAAAGAAGCAATCAAGGATAGCGGCTTGGATATTTCCAAAGAAAGATCTGAACGTATCGGTGTTGTTTGGGCATCGGGGGTAGGTGGCCTTTTAAACTTCGAGCAAGAAATTATCACATACGCTACCGGAAACGGTGTTCCTCGATTCAATCCTTTTTTCATCCCAAAAATGATCATAGACACTGCTGCAGGTCTCATTTCTATGACTTATGGACTTCACGGTCCGAATTACGCTACTGCTTCAGCCTGTGCTTCAGCCGCAAATGCTATTATAGATGCTTATCATTTGATCTGCCTGGGGAAAGCGGACATCATGATCACCGGAGGCTCTGAAGCAGCTATTACACAAAGCGGGGTAGGAGGGTTTAATGCGTTACATGCTCTCTCTACACGCAATGAAGATCCCAAAACAGCTTCTCGCCCCTTTGACAAGGGGCGGGACGGTTTTGTATTGGGAGAAGGATCCGGTTGTCTTATCCTCGAGGATTATGAACATGCTAAAGCTAGAGGCTCCAAAATCTACGCTGAAATAGGAGGTGTAGGAATGTCTGCAGATGCTTATCATATGACAGCTCCTCATCCGGAAGGAAAAGGAATTATCCTCGCAATGAAATTAGCGTTAGAAGATGCAAATGCCCCACCCTCGGAGGTAGATCATATCAATACTCACGGAACATCTACTCCTCTAGGAGACATAGCGGAAATTGAAGCTTTAGAAGACGTATTTGGAGAAAACGTATACAAAATCAATATCAATTCAACCAAGTCGATGACGGGCCATCTACTGGGTGCTGCAGGGGCTATCGAATCTATCGCAGCAATATTACCATTAACAAAAAAAATAATACCTCCCACGATCAATCATTTCCACCTAGATGAAGCAATAGACCCGAAGCTCAATCTTACTCTAAACAAGGCTCAGGAAAGAGACGTGAATATTACCATGTGTAATACTTTCGGATTTGGAGGACACAACGTGTCCTTATTATTCAAAAAAGTCTTGATATTTAAATAGGAAGTATTTCATTACCTTTGTAATGTTGAAAAGTTATTTTGAAAATTTTGAGTGATTGAAAGCTCAAAAATACTCGACAATAACTTTAACTATTACATAGTTATAACTGAAGAAGATTCGAGAACGTTGCATGAGAGAAGGAGGTTAAAATATTTGTAAATCAATATATTATTTTGATACTATTGTGTTAAGCTGAATTATATTTATTCAGCCATCCTATGATAGGTTTTGTTAGAGAACGATGTAGATTTAATCTTTCATATTGTATTCGAAATACTCTTGATTATTAATTAATTAAACATATTTATTTTTATGGAAAGCGCATAATAATGCCACGGGCACGATACAAATTATGAGTTATAGCCTCCATAAGATGCTGGGCATGTACACGAGTTAATTCTTTGTAACGGCCTTTCCTGATACAAAACAACGCTTTATACTTCCAAAAGTACGTTCTACTATCCATCGGGTTTTACTCACTAATTATGTTGAATAATATTAGCTATCCTCCTTAAGATAGGATAGATATAGGGTTTCATCTGTATACGATATTTGATGCCTAGACTATGAAAGTAAGACACGTTGGCTGGGCTTGGTAACCTTTATCTGCATGTATTTCTCTGGGTTTATATACTAGTTTTCTTGTTAATGTATTTAGCCCTTTACTATCATGCTCATTAGCTGCTATGCTATGTACTGCTAGTATCATTCCATTTTTATCCCCCTATGATCTTCTTGTATCTGTAGTAGAGTTTACCTGATTTCTTGAGCCATTTTCCTTGAGTGTCTACTCCTGATTGAGTCTCTTTTTTTAGCCTTACTTTTCTTTGACTGATTTGCTTTTGCCCCTCTTCCTTCCGATCCTCCACTACGTAGGTGGGATCTCCCTTGGGAGCAAAAAGACTCATTATAATACTGGAATATACTACTACTCCTGTTTTAACTATCGTCTGATACTTTTTTAAGTCCTTATTGAGCTTTTTAACTAAGCGATCATATGCCTTTTTAGCTACTATTTCATTGCGAAATCTTCATACAGTCGTATGATCTGGGATCTGATCTTCCAATCGGAAAAAAAAAAGCGCATGCATCTCAAATATTTTTTCACCAATTCTTCCGTTCCTACATCACTGAGATCATACCAGAAATTCAAAAGCATCATCTTAAATAACGATATTACTACTGTAATCGGTTAGCCTTTTATTCTCTGTTTTTTTGATATATTTTTCTTATTTTTTTATCTATGCCTTCCCAGTGGATCAAGGTGTTTAACCTTTTGAAAAACTCACGTTTTTCTGGTAAAACGTTCCATATATACTTCACTAAAGTTTATTTGTGCGGTATTATTGAGAATAGAGCTGAATTTTTTATTTTTATTCTAGAATATACGAAACAATATATTTATATTACAAATATTTTAAGCTTCTTTTCTCATGCAACGTTTTCGATTTATAATTATGTAATATTTAAAATTATTGTCGAATATTTTTGAGCTTTCAATGATTCAAAATTTTCAGAATAACTTTTTAATTAACACAGTTAATTAAATATTCCCTTAGATCATATGCATGCCTAGTATCTTATGAAGGATGGCGCATAATTTGTATCGTCCCACCTGGGATGATTATTATCTGTTCATAAAAACAAATGTTATTAATTGTTTTATAATTAATACTATTTCGAATACAATGTGAAAGAATAAATGACCATCATCTCCAACGAAGCCTATTTAGGATAGATGAATAAACAACCCCGATTAAAACAATGGTCTCAAAGTCTCTATTGGAAGAGATATTTTTGACGGTAAAGGTTTGGTCTCTATTTATTTTCCTTTCCTTGTTATCTCTTTGCAAAATCTGCACACTGTTGTAGATCTCTTTATCCATCTAAGGCAGGAGGGGCATGCTTTGCGCTTCGCGATCTTTGATTCGTGGCAGCGGTTGAATAAAGAACAAAGGGCTGCTAAAAATAAAATCAACCAAATGGACAGGAGTAGGTACGCGTTCATTTTTAATTAAATATCCCCCTTTGTCAACCTTGATATGGGTTGACGTGTTTAAGCAAACGTAAGAACAACTGTGATTATGATGGACGATATAAAAAATAATTCAAGGGATATTTTTTGATATATTAACATCTCGAGACCATTGTGTTAATGGTGGGTTACATTTATTCAACCTCCTAGATGGGGTCGTTAGAGAAGATGTAGATTTAGCCTTTTACATTGTATTCAAAAACTGCTGATTATAAATTAATTAAAATTATATATATTTTTATGGACAGCTCACAATAATGCCAGAAGCACGATACAGATTATGCTTCTTAGCTTCCATAAGACGCTGGGCATGCACACGAGCTAATCCTTCTTGTAACAAGCTTTTCCTAGATCCAACCCAACGCTTTATACTACCATAAGTACGTTTTACTACATATCGATTTTTACTGACTAATTATGTTGAATAATAATATAGCGACCCTACTTAAGAGGTTCGGTCCTATAGGATTTCTTCTGTATACGTTCTTTTTGATGCCGCTATTACAAAAGTAATAGACGTTGGCTGGTACTCGGTAACCTTTGTCTGCATATACTTCTCTGGGTTTATATCCTAGTGATTTAGCTCTCTACTATCATGTTCATTGCTAGCTACGCTATGTACTTCTAGTATCATTCCATTTTTATCCCCTCTTCATGGCTTTTTATATCCGTGGTAGAGTTTACCTGATTTCTTGAGCTATTTTCCTTGAGTGTCTACTCTTGATTGAGTCTCTTTTTTTACCATTGCTTTTCTTTAAATGATTTGCTTTTGTCCCTCTTTTTTCCGATTCTCCACTACGTGGGTAGGAGTTCCCTTGGGAGCAAAGGGCTCACTGTAATACTAGTATCTACTATCACTCCTGTTTTAACTATCGCCTGATTCTTTTCTAATTCCTTATTGATCTTTTTCAGTAAGCGTTCATATGCCTTTTTGGCTACTATTTCATTTCGAAATCTGCATAGAGATCGTATAGATCTGGGATCTGATCTTCCAATCGAAAACTACAAAATCGCATGAAGCTCAAGGAGTCTTTCATCAATTCTTCTGTTTCTATATCACTGAGATCATACTTTTGACTCAAAAGCATCATCGTAAATAACGATATTCCAGTGTAAGCAGGTTGGTTTTTTATTCCCTGGCCTTTTTGATATATTTTTCTTATTTCTTTTCTATCCCTCCCCAGTGGGATCAAGGTGTTTAACCTTTTGAAAAACTGACTCCTTCTGGTAGAACGTTTCATATATAGTTCACTAAAACTTATTTGTTCGGTGCTTCTGAGCATAGAGCCGAATTTCTTATTTCATACTTCAAATATACGAAACAATATATTGATTTACAAATATTTTAACCTTTTTCTTCCATGCAACGTTCTCGTCTCATAATTCGAGCTACTGATTAAAAATTTAGCTTTTTCTGTGGAATCAGAATGTCAAAGGCATGGCATATCAGTTGGCATATATTAGAAGGGGGAGGGTAGTCCTTCAGGAAGAAGGATTTCCTTTCGAGTAAAGTGAAATAAAATTTCCTTTAATGCATTTTTCTCGCTGTCTGAGCCGTGGACGGCGTTTTTTTCTACAGACTCAGCATAAAGCCTTCGTATGGTGTCTTCATTAGTTTTTTCCGGATCGGTTACTCCGATGAGCGTACGGAAGTCTTCTATGGCATTTTCTTTTTCCAAGACTACGGCTACTATAGGTCCTGAGGACATGAACGTGACAAGTGAATCAAAAAAGAGGCATTTTCGATGCTTTTCATAAAATCGTTGAGCGTCTTCCGTAGAAAAGGCTGTCATTTTGAGCGCTCTGATTTTAAAACCCGCTTCGGTGATCTTGCTCAAGATGGGGCCGACATAACCCTTGCTGACAGTGTCAGGCTTGAGCATGGCCAATGTAAAGTTTGCAGACATACGTGTATGTTAGAGAGGCTAATTTAGTATAAATTTTTCTACCAAAAAAAGTCAAATTTTTCACTTTGTTAAACCATTTTGTTAAGCCGGATTACCTTTATCTAGTCTAGATACCATTGTTTTAATGGTGGATTACGTTTATTCATCATCCTAGATGGCTTCGTTAGAGAAGATGTAGATTTAGTCTTTTATATTACAGCCGTAAATTGTTGATTATAAATTAATTACATCTGTTTTTATGGACAGCGCATAAAAATGAGAGGAGCACGATACAAATTATGAACATAGCCTACATAAAATTCTGAGCAGGCACACGAGCTAATCCTTTGTAACGAGCCTTTCCTGATCTAAACCAACGTTTTATACTGATAAAAGTACGTTCTACTACCCATCTGGTTTTACTCACTAATTATATTGAATARTACAGCTATACCTACTTAAGGGACGGTTCCTATGGGCTTTCTTATGTATACGGTTTTTGATTCCTAGACTTTGAGAGTAAAATACGTTGGCTGGAACTTGGTAACCTTTTCTGCATATACTTCTCTGGGGTTATATACTAGTTTATTTATTAATGACTTTAGCCTCCTCTACTATCATGTTCATTAGCTGCTACGCTATGTAGAGCTAGTATCATTCCATTTTTATCCCCCTCCCTATGTATTTCTTGTATCTCTACTAGAGTTTACCTGATTTCTTGAGCCATTTTCCTTGAGTTTCTATTCCTGATTGAGTTTCTTTTTTTACTCTTGCTTTTCTTTGAGTGATTTACTTTTTCTTTTCTTCCTTACGATCCTACACTATGTAGGTATGAGATCCCTTGTGAAAATAAGGGCCCGACTGTAATACGGGCATCTACTATCACTCCTATTTTAATTATTTTCTGGATGCTTTTCTAATTTCTTATTGATCTTTTCAGTAAGCACTTATATGCCTTTTTTACTACTATTTCATTGCGAAATCTGCATAGAGTCGCATGATCTGGGATCTAATTTTCCAATTGAAAACAACAAAAGCTCATGCAGCCTATGGAATCTTTTACCAATTCTTCCGTTTCTACATCACTGAAATCATATCAGTTAATCAAAATAATCATCTTAAATAACGATATTCCACTGTAAGCTGGTTGGCCTTTTATACCTTGGACTTTTTGATATGTTTTTCCTTATTTCTTTCTCCATCCCTTCCCATTGGATCAAGGTATTTAACCTTTTGAAAAACTCAATCCTTCTGAGAGAAGGTTCCATATATAATTCACTAAAACTTACTTTGCGTGGTGCTTCTGAGAATAGAGCTGAATTTTTTTTATTTTCTACTCTAGAATATACGAAATAATATATTTATTTACAAATATTTTAAACTCCTTTTCTCATGAGAATGTTCTCATAATTTGTATCGTTTCTCTGGTATTATTATGAGCTGTTTAATAAAAATAGATATAATTAATTAATTTATAATCAATAGTTATTTCGAATAAAATATAAAAGACTAAATTCACATTGTCTCTAACGAGCTCATCTAGGATGGTTGAATAAACGTAATTCATTATTAAAAGAATGGTCTCATGATATCAATATTCCAAAGGATCATCAAATTGAGCCTTTAGTTTAAGCAGTTCTGACTTGATTGCTTCCAGACGGTGGATCACTTCAACTTCTTCGACCAGTCGATCATTGGCTTGGAGCGCTTGACGCGCTCCTTCTAAAGTATATCCTCGTTCTTTGACCAAGTGGTAGATGAGCTTGAGATGTTCGATATCTCTTTTTAAAAAGAGACGATTACCCTTTTTATTTTTCTTTGGGGTAAGGATGTCGAATTCTTTTTCCCAAAAGCGGATCAACGAAGCGTTGACGTGAAAAGCGTCAGCGACTTCTCCTATGGAGTAATACAATTTATCCCGTAATTCTATGTGCATGATTTTAATCTAATGATCGGGGCTCTTTCTTGGATATAGCAATCATCTTTTTATATCCGTCGGGGATTAGGTCGGAGTAGAAATAACTTATAGGATTAAGTTTTTTCCTTGTTTTGCCATTTCATAGTGTAGATTCAGTCCGGTAGAAAGTCCTGTACTGTCCTAAATGACAGATCACTTGCTCGCGCTTGACTTCTTTCTACGGCCTTTACATTTTATGACGGTGTAGATGCGTGTAAGACGTCACATAATCGTTTTGATTATCGATGAGTACAATGAATTTTTCCGAATCTTGCCTTGGAGGCCATTTTTATTTTTCCGTAAGTTATGGGATATACCGGAGCGCTCGGTTTTATAAAAAAAAAACAATACGCTGTGCATACGGAGGATCTTCAAAATTGGGTGAAAACGTATGTCGAATCTGAAAGCAACGTTTTTCATGTCTTTCTTGGAAATAGGCTGTATAGCCGGAATACGGCCGTATTTGGTATCGCTCTTTTTGGTTGATCTCATGACCTGTTCCAGAGAACGAGACTCTTTCCGAATCCTAAGGTCTAGGATATCGGTTTTTTCTTCGAGCAGTTTCAGTGCATGTTTATCACTGTAAAACAAGTAATTGAGAAAAGTGTTGTTTGTCGAGTCTGACGTGTTTTTTATAAAGCTTGACGCAAAGTAGGAACTATAAAATACGTGGTATTTTTCCTCCACTTCGGGTAGGGTTTTTTCCATCTGTTTTATTTTTTTCAGGTCGGCGTATTGTCGCTTTATATTGGATAATTTCTTTTCGGATAGCGTTTTTGAAGGAGTGGAGCCGAAAAAATCTAGACTTAGTTCCATGGCCAAAATAACGAAGAAAAATGACCTTCCTAGTACTTAAAATCTTTTAGTTTGTAGAATTTGAGCAAAGCTTTTAATTTCGACATCTTGAGGGGGTAATGAAATTGATAAATTTGCACATCGACAAAGTTAGTGAAAAAACGATTTAAATGTTTCTATATAATGAAATCTCAAGAAGTTCGTCAGGCATTTTTAAAATTTTTTCAAGACAAAGGCCATCAGATCATTCCGTCGGCCCCGATCCTTGTCAAGAACGACCCCACTCTTATGTTTACTAATGCAGGAATGAATCCCTTCAAGGATTTCTTTCTCGGTCATAGAAAGTCTCCCTATTTGCGTGTCGTTGACACCCAAAAATGCCTCCGTGTCGCAGGCAAGCACAATGATTTGGATGATGTTGGTCATGACACCTACCATCATACGATGTTTGAGATGCTCGGAAATTGGTCTTTCGGTGATTATTTCAAAAAAGAAGCCATTGAATGGGCCTGGGAACTTTTGACCATGGTCTACAAAATTTCCGAAGAAAATATTTATATCACAATTTTCAGCGGAGATGAGCAAGATCGTCTGCCCGAAGATACTGATGCTCGGAGATTTTGGAAAAATATTGTCAATAAACATCGTATTCTTCCCTTTGGAAAGAAAGACAATTTTTGGGAGATGGGGGCCATGGGGCCTTGCGGGCCTTGCTCCGAAATCCATGTAGACTTGCGTAGCTCGGAGGAAAAATACCGAGTACGCGGAAAGGATCTTGTCAACCAAGATCATCCGAAAGTGATCGAAATCTGGAACCTTGTCTTTATCGAGTTCCTCCGCAAGGAGGACGGTAGCCTGGAGAAATTAGGATCTCGACACATCGACACGGGGATGGGATTTGAGCGACTTTGTAGGGTTTTGCAATGTAAAACGTCAAATTACGACACCGATATCTTCACCCCTCTGATTAGTAAAATAGAAAAATACAGCGGTAAATGCTATGGTAAAGATTCTCGAGTAGATATAGCCATCCGTGTGGTGGCTGATCATATCCGTGCGGTTTCTTTTGCCGTTGCTGACGGACAACTTCCCTCAAATAACGGAGCAGGCTACGCCATCCGACGCATCTTGCGTCGGGCTGTCAGTTACGCTTACCGTTTTTTTGGACAAAAAAAACCTTTCATTTACCAGTTGGTTCCTACATTGGTAGCGGAGATGGGTGACACTTTCCCTGAACTCAAACATCAGGAATCATGGATCAAACAAGTCATCGAAGAAGAAGAAAAAAACTTTTTAAAAACTGTAGCTCAAGGCATGGTGCGCATGAGGCACATCATTCAAGAGTTGAAGGGTAGAAACGAAACGGTAATCGATGGCGTCCGAGTGTTTGAACTTTATGATACTTACGGTTTTTCTACCGATCTGTCACATCTTTTAGCTCGAGAAAACGGTTTGACTATAGACGAAGCCGGATTTGAAAAGGAAATGTTTCGACAAAAAGAGCGTTCCAGAAAAGCTGGAATGGTAGAAAAAGGAGCTTGGATCCCCATTTCTCATGAGCGTGCAGATGATGAACCAAAACAAAATTTTTTAGGTTATGATAAATTGAAAGCTCAGGTCAAGATAATTCAACATAGATGGGTAAAAACACCTAAAGGTCAGCATTATGAGTTGGTTTTTGATCAAACGCCTTTTTATCCCGAAGGAGGGGGGCAGGTCGGTGATAGTGGTAATGCATATACTACTGAATATGAATATGTTTTTGAGAAATTTATGATCTTAAATACCATAAAGGAAAATGATCTTATCTTGCATATCGTAGAAAAACTGCCGCGATATCCTCATAAGATTTTTGAGGCTGCAGTAGACTCCTCCAGGAGGGAACAAATTGAAAGGAATCATACGGCTACACATCTCTTGCATCATGTTCTGAGGAAAGTACTGGGCAAGCATGTAAAGCAGAGAGGCTCTTATGTAGGGCCAGATCGATTACGCTTTGACTTTTCTCATTCAGCTAAGCTTAGCTCTATGGAGATCGAGAAAGTGGAAGAATGTGTTCAGCAGATGATTTTTGACAAACTTCCTTTAAATGTTCAAATTATACCGTTGCAGAGGGTATTGGAAAAAGGACTAATGGAGTTCTTTGGTGAAAAGTATGCTGATGAAGTCCGTACGATTGGTTTTGGCGATTCGATCGAGTTGTGTGGCGGAACTCATGTAAGCAATACGACAAAAATTCAGGTTTTTAAGATCTTTTCACAATCTTCTGTAGGTGAAAGCGTACGTCGTATAGAAGCTATTACTTCGAAAGAAGCTATCGATTATCTTAATTTAATACATTATCGTTATAATGCTATATTAAATGAGTTAAATTATCCAGTCATCCCGATCGAAGCTATTCAAAATATGAAAGAAGAAATTAAAGATCTCAAAGGACGGATAAAAAAAATTACCGTACAACAAGCGCAAGTCTTGAAAAAATCTTGGCATGCAGATGCTCAAAGGACTCCTTTAGCTAGCTTGATTCGAGAGAAGACAGATCTGGATTTGAACGTGATAAAAACGGTAGCGATGGAGTTGCGCAAAGAAATTTACGACCTTTTCCTTCTTATCGGTTGGTCCGACGGCGATCAAGCTGCCCTTTGCGTGGCCATATCGGACAACCTTATCTCCGAGCAAGGAATGAACGCTTCGGTAGTCATCCAAGAATTGGCTCCTTATATCAGCGGAAAAGGCGGAGGACAAAAATTCTTCGCTATGGCCAAAGGTTCCGACCCATCGGGTATTGATGCAGCGCTCCGTCAAGTTGAATCTTATGTAGGCTTGTTGTAAGGTATCTTAAGTGAAAAGGCTCCACAATACCCCAAAGCGAATGATAATGCCCGTGTCGGGATAGCCCGGGGATACAAAATAGTTTTTTTCCGTAAAACCCGCATTGAAGTGTTGTAATCGGAGGTACGCCTTTATACGGTATATTTCAAAGTTGAGGAAGTAATCCCAAAAGGAGTATCCTCCTATATTTTTCGGTAGGGCGTTTTTTTGTAAGGGGTACAGAGAAAATTCATTCAAAACCGGAAAGAACTCTCGTGATTTAAATTTGCTGAAATAATTCAAAGTACCCCCCGTTTGAAGCAACAGATTGTCCTCAAAAAACCGATTTTGATAATATAAAGAGCTTCGTAAGATGAACTCAGGAAGGGGGAGTTTTTCTTTTCCGGATCCGACGTTTTGATATTGCAGCGTATTTTTCCATTTAAATTTTCGGAGCTCGAAGACGGTTTGAGAGCGGACGTCAAAAAGATTCAAACTTTTAGCGTATTGCTGAGGTTTTCCGTTCGATCCGAAATAAGTATAGTTGTTGATATTGTAAATATTGAAATGTAGATTGGAGTATTTGTCCGAGAGTAAGTACAGGTGTAGAGATTGAGTTTTAATGTTGTCAAAATTCGGATTATAATAATTATAATTCGTATAAAAACTCCGATAACCTATCATATTGAAGGCAGGAGGCGTCGCGCTGAGCGAGAATTTGCCCCCTAGTTTCAAATCTTTCAGAAGGAGAGCTTCCACTTCGGTGTTCAGAATGAAAGTGTTGTTTGATTTTTTACCAAAAACATATTGTCCGTTAACCGTGAGAAGGCCCCATTCGTCGTATCGGTAACTCATGTTTCCCATGACTGATAAAATAACCTTTTGTATCTTTTGCGGAACGGTAGGATCATTGTTGATCCTTCGTTTAGAAGGAATCATATAATCCAGTTTATCATAAGCGATCGCTCCTTCCAGCCACGGCTTCTTGTTCAGATCGAATCCTACGGTGAATTCGTTTTTAAGATGAGTGTAATTGCTTTCGTCTCTTCTAGGTTCGTTAGGGTAAGTTCTACCGAAAAAATTTTCAGCCTGACCTTCTTGATAAAGATATCTTTTCGTTTCGTACTGCAATCGATAGGTGAGGACCGGAGCAGCGTCGGGAAACAATCCTATGGATTGCCCCATATACCACCGCTTCCCGCTGAATTGGCTGTTGGCGGAATTCAAACGGACGGGTATATTTTGGGGGAGAACTTTGGACGTTTTACCTTTTTGAAAGCTTTCGATGTCTTGGATGCCTCCTTTTTCTTCATTGTCAATATCCTGCCTGATGTAGTGCGCCCAAAGTTTGTAATGTTCATCGCGTGTATGATAGTTGATCGTGGCTAAAAAGAAATTATTAGAAGACAGTTGATGTGTATATCGACCTCTCGAGTGTAACTCTTTATATTGAAGCTCATAATTGAATTGTTTTCTGGGGTTATGGGTGAAAAGAGTCTGCAACATTTGTCCTAGAAACATACCGCTTTCATAGAAAAATTGTGTGGTAGGCGTTTTTACATCGAAATAAGGTATCTCTTTGCTAGAGAGATAGTTATGCTGTTTGGCTGAAAACCCCATATCAGGGATTAAGCCGATATTCGGCTGATAGATCAATGGATTGAAGGTCTTCTCGATATTTGGGAAAGGCAATAAACCGAAATAATCTTTGCGAAGATAGTTTTGATTATAATAAGTGTTGATAGATAAGCTAGTATCTAAACGTTGAATCTCTTGTCCTTCCTGCCAATATCGATAGTCTTTGGGAGTAGGATGGTAGATTTGCAAGGAATCTTTTTCTTTGTCAGACTTTACGATTTCTTCCGTACGTTCTCGTTTTTTTTCTTCTTTTCTTTTTTTTTTGGTTTGAGCTTCTTGTGCAATAACCGTTAGTGAGATGCAGCTTAAAAAAAACAACGTATGCAAAAAAAAGGATTGCTTCATCAGATTGGACTTGTTGAACAAAGGTAGTTTTAATTAAAAAATTATTTCTTGATAAGAAATATCTTCATTTACTATGTCCCAATTCTTGACATTATTAGCCCATATTCACTTATTATTTTATTTATAATTTTAATCTTTTGAGAAGATTGCGAGAACGTTACATGAGAGAAGTAGATTAAAATATTTGTAAATCAATATATTGTTTCGTATACTTGGAATAAAAAATAAAAAAACCCGGATCTATGCTTAGAAACATCGTTCAAATAAGCTTTAGTGAACTATATATAGAATGTTCTACTAGAAAGAGTGGTTTTTCAAAATGTTAAACCTTGATCCATTGGGATGGATATGGAGATAAGAAATAAGAAAAATATATCAAAAAGCTAGGGAATAAAAGGTCAACCAACTTACAGTGGAATATCGTTATTTAAGATGATGCTTTTGAGTCACTGGTATGATCTCAGTGATGTAGGACGGAAGAATTGGTGAAAAAATCCTTGAACTGCATGCGCTTTTTGAGTTTTCGATTGGAAGATCAGATCCCAGATCATACGAATATATGCAGATTTTGCAATGAAATAGTACCTAAAAAGGCATATAAGTGCTTACTGAAAAAGATCAATAAGGAATTAGAAAAGCATCAGGCTATACTTAAAATAGGGGTGATAGTAGATTCCAGTATTACAGTAAGCCCCTTTGTTCCCAAAGGCCCTACCTACGTAGGGGAGGATCGGAAGGAAGAGGTGTAAAAGCAAATGAGTCAAAGAAAAGAAAGGGTAAAAAAAAGAGAATCAATGAGGAGTAGACACTCAAGGAAAATGGCTCAAAAAATCAGGTAAACTCTACTACGGATACAATAAACTCATAGGTGGGGGGATAAAAATGGAATGATACTAGCCGTACATACTGTAGCAGCCAATGAGCATGATAGTAGATGGATAAAGCCATTAATAAGCAAACTAGGATATAAACCAAAAAAAGTATATGCAGACAAAGGTTACTAAGTCAAGCCAACGTGTCTTATTTTCATAGTCGAGGGTCAAAGACCGTATACAGAAGAAAGCCTATAGGAAACGTTCCTTAAGTAGGATAGCTGTATTATTCAATAAATTAGTGAGTAAAAACCCTATGGGTAGTAGATCATACTTTTGTCAGTATAAAGCCTTGGTTGTATCAGGCAAGGCTCGTTACAAAGGATTAGCTCGTGTGCATACGCAGCATATTATGGAGGCTATGGTGCATAATTTGTATCTTGTCCCTGGCATTATTATGTGATGTCCATAAAAATAGATATAATTAATTAATTTATAATAAAAAAATTAGAATTTAATGTAAAAGACTAAATCTATATCGTTCTCTAACCAGCCCATCTAGGAGCCTGAATAACCCTAATCCATCATTAGCACAATGGTCTCTTTTTTTATTTTTTCTCCATACCATACCCAATGGTATCAAGGAGTTTAATCTTTTGAAAAATTATCTCCTTCTGGTAGAACGTTTCATATATAGTTCAGTAAATCTTATTTTTGCGGTACTTCTGATCATAGAGCTGAATTTTTTACTTTCTACTCCAAGTAGACGAAACAATATATTGATTTACAAATATTTTACCCACTTTCTCTCATCTAACATTCTTGATTCTTCAAGACTATTAACTCTGCAAGAGGAGTCGCAATAATAGATGGGTTTGGATAAGGGTTTTGTTATTAAATTTGTCTCCTTGGGAATAGCTCCTGTTTAATCAAAATCACTTGGATGAATATAGGATTGAAGGATGTTGATCAATTGTCTTTTAAAGAATTTCAGCAAGCGGTTTTACATGATTATAGATTAGCTCGCGTCAGTCGTGAGGTCAGTCTTCTCGGGCGTAGGGAAGTGTTAAGCGGAAATGCGAAGTTCGGAACTTTCGGAGATGGCAAGGAGCTTCCTCAGTTAGCCATGGCAAGGGTTTTCAAAAAAGGTGATTTTCGCTCAGGTTATTATCGAGATCAAACTTTTATGCTAGCCATCAGAGCTTTGACCGTACGCAGCTTTTTCGCTCAGTTGTATGCCCATACGGATGTGCAAGCTGAGCCTGCCTCATCCGGAAGGATGATGCCGGCTCATTTCGGAACACGGTTTTTAGATGAAAACGGTCGTTGGAAAAAGCTGGTTGAAGAAAAAAATTCCAGTTCGGATATTTCGTGTACTT
This sequence comes from Flavobacteriales bacterium Tduv, assembly GCA_047528255.1. Lineage (GTDB taxonomy): Bacteria > Bacteroidota > Bacteroidia > Flavobacteriales > Blattabacteriaceae. Next base: position 1,261,102 of record CP180024.1, read on the forward strand.
CTGGCCAATTGCCCAGGTTGCTCGGTTTGGCTCAAGCCTCCAAGATTTACAAGCAGTCGGATGTTTTGGAAGAGACACATAGTGCTTTCTCTCGTCGAGGGAATGAAGTTGCTTTTGGGACTGTCGGAAACGCCAGTGCGGCCGAGGGGGTGTTTTGGGAGATGATTAATGCTTCCGGGGTTTTGCAAGTCCCGATGGTCCTTTCCGTATGGGACGACGGTTATGGGATTTCCGTTCCTAATAGCTATCAGTTTACCAAAGAAAATCTTAGCACGCTTTTGTCTGGATTTCAGCGTACGACTTCAGAAACTGGTTTGGAAGTCATCACTGTACGGGGATGGGATTATACATCTTTGATTGAAAGTTATACTCGAGCTGAGGAAATAGCCCGTAATGAACATGTTCCTGTGGTGATACATGTCAACGAACTTACTCAATCTCAGGGACACTCCACTTCGGGATCGCATGAACGGTATAAATCTAAGGAACGTCTTGAATGGGAGCGCGCTCATGATGGATTAAAAAAATTCCGCGAATGGATTTTGGATTTTGAATTGATGGATGATCGTCAAGTTTTTCGATTGGCGGACTCTGATCAACTTGAGCAGATTGATCTTGAAGCGAAAAAATATGTTCGTAAAGAACAGAAGGCGGCTTGGGATGCATTTCGAACCCCTATACAAACGATGAAACAGGAAGCGTTGGCATTATTGCGTGAAGCGTTTGAGGCTTCTCCAGAGTGTGATTCACTCAAGGTTCAAATCGAAAAATTGGAATCTGATTCGAAACTGACCAAGAGAAGTGTCTTTTCTTCTGTAAGGCAATCTCTTTATTCCCTTTCGGGAAAACAATTTTTTCAGAAAGAAAGGCTCTTATCGTGGTTCAAAGATTGTTGTTCCAAAGAACGAGATAATTATTCTACACATTTATACAGTAATTCATCTGAAGCTGCGATTCATATCAAAGAGATTTTGCCTTCCTATGAGGATGATGTTGTCGAGGTTGACGGTCGTATCGTTTTGAGAGATAACTTTGATAAGTTGCTGAATAAGCATCCCGATTTGTTGATCTTCGGTGAAGATGTTGGCAAGATCGGCGACGTTAACCAAGGTCTTGAAGGTCTTCAAATCAAGTACGGAGAACTTCGTGTCAGTGATACGGGTATACGTGAGGCTACGATTATCGGGCAAGGTGTAGGACTTTCCATGCGCGGTTTGCGTCCGATCGTAGAGATACAATACATCGATTACACACTCTACGCTTTATACACCATGAGTGACGATTTAGCTTGTTTGCGTTACCGTACCGGTGGTGGGCAAAAGGCTCCTGTTATCATTCGTACGCGAGGCCATAGGCTTGAGGGCATATGGCATTCAGGTTCACCCATGGGGGGGCTTCTCCATTTTTTGCGAGGGGTATTGATCCTTGTACCGCGTAATATGGTCAAGGCCGCAGGTTTTTACAATACACTTTTGGAAGCTGATGATCCTGCTTTGGTCGTCGAATGTCTTAACGGTTATCGCTTGAAAGAAAAACTGCCGTCCAATCTCGCAGGGTTCAGGACACCTGTCGGTCAGGTAGAGGTCACCCGAACGGGGTGTGATATCACTTTGGTCACTTACGGGTCTACCTGGCGTATCATAACTCAGGCGGCTGAGTTACTTTCCGATTTACAGGTAGAAGCAGAGATAATCGATGTGCAATCTTTGTCCCCTTTTGACCATCGGCACGATGTCGTCAAAAGTTTAGCTAAGACTCATCGTTTGGCTGTAATCGATGAAGACGTTCCCGGGGGAGCGTCCGCCTATCTTTTGCAAAAAATTTTGGAAGATCAAAACGGTTATCATCAATTGGATAGTCAACCCATCACGATCACTGCTCAAGCGCATCGTCCCGCTTATGGCTCTGATGGAGATTATTTTTCTAAACCTTCAGTAGAAGATGTGGTTGAGAGTGTGTATCGGCTTATGCACGAGGCTCGGCCGGAGCAATACCCTTCATTAGATTGATTATTATTTTTAGAATGAATAGGCCCATTTTTATCTACGGGGAAGCTTATAAAATCTTCATTCAATGTTTCTTCAGGGATCTAATGCAGGCGTGAGAATATTGCATGATATAAGGGTAAAATATTTGTAAATCAATATATTATTTCGTCTGTTTTAGATTAGAAAATAAAAAAATTGCTTCTATACTCAGAAGCACAGTACAACTAAGATTTAGTTAACTATATATGGAATATTCTACCAGAACGCTTTATTTTTTTTTAATTTTAAATATCCAGTAATCTACTGGAAAGGGATGCAGAAAGAAATAAGAAAAATATATCAAAAAGGCCAGGGAATAAAAGGCCAACCTGCTTATAGTGGAATATCGTTATTTAAGATGATCCTTTTGAGTACTGGTATGATCTCAATCATCTAGAAATGGAAGAATAGCTGAACGACTCTTTGAGCTGCATGTGCTTTTGTGCTTTTCGATTGGAAGATCAGATACCAGATCATACGACTTTATGTAGATTTCGCAGTGAAATACTAGATAAAAAGGGATATGAGCGCTTACTGAAAAAGATCAATAAGGAATTAGAAAAGAATCAGGTTATAGTTAAAACAGGAGTGATAGTAGAGGCTAGTATTACAGTGATTCCCTTTGCCCTAAGGCCCTCCCTACCTACGTAGGGGAGGATCGGAAAGAAGATGGGAAAAAGAAAATCAATCAAAGAAAAGTAAAGGCAAAAAAAGAGATTCAATTAGGACTATACACTCAAGGAAAATGGCTCAATAAATCAGGTAAACTCTATTACGGATACAAGAAGCACATGGGGGGGGTTGGAATGATACTAGCAGTACATAGCCTAGCAGCCAATCAGCATGATAGTAGATGCCTAAAGCCATTAATAAGCAAACTAGCATATAACTGCCAAAGAAGTATATGTCGACAAAGGTTATCAAGTGCCAGCCAACTTGTCTTACTTTTATAATCGAGGTATCAAAGATCGTATACAGAAGAAAGCAAAGTCTACAGGACTGTACCCTAAGTATAGAATCCCTATATTATTCAACAAATTAGTGAGTAACCCTCGATGGGTAGTAGAACATACTTTTGGCAGTATGAAGCATTGGTTTGGATCAGGCAAGGCGTTACAAAGGATTAGCTCTTGTGTGCATGCCTAGTATCTTATGGAGGGAGGCTATGGTTCATAATTTGTATTGTTTTCCTGAAATCATTATGAGCTGTTCATAAAAATAGATATAATTAATTAATTTATAATCAATAGAATTTTGAATACGATGTAAAAAATAAAATTTACATGATTTTCCAACGAATCCATCTAGGATACTGAATAAACGTAATTTTTACCGTTAAAACAATGGTCTCATAACGAGATTCCACTGTAGGAAGGTTGGTTTTTATTCCTTGGTCTTTTTGATGCATTTTTCTTATTTTTTTATCCATTCCTTCCCAGTGGAATCAATGTGTTTAATCTTTTGAAAAACTAACTCCGATACCATTGTATTAATGGTGGATTACGTTTATTCAGTATCCTAGATGGTCTTCGTTAGAGAAAATGTAGATTTAGTCTTTCATATTGTATTCGAAAACTGTTGATTATAAATCAATTAATTGTATTTATTTTTATGGACAGCGCATAATAATTCCAGGGGAACAATACAAATTATGTTACATAGCCTCCATAAGATGCTGGGCATGCACACGAGATAATCCTTTGTAACGAACCTTTCCTGATCTAAACCAATGCTTTATACTTCAAAAAGTACGTTCTACTACCCATCGAGTTTTACTCACTAATTATATATGAATAATATAGCTATCCCTACTTAAAGGACGGTTCCTACTATAGGCTTCTTTCTGTATACGGTCTTTGATGCCTCGACTACGAAAGTAAGACACATTAGCTGGTACTTGGTAACCTTTGTATGCCTATACTTCTCTGGTTTTATATCCTAGTTTACTTATTAATGCCTTTAGCCCTTTACTACCATGCTCATTGGCAGCTACGCTATGTATAGCTAGTATCATTCCATTTCCCGCCTATGCGCTTCTTGTATCCGTAGTAGAGTTTACCTTATTTCTTGAGCTATTTTCCTTGAGTTTCTACTCCTGACTGATTTTCTTTTTCCCCTCTTCTTTTCGATCCTCCCCTACGTAGGTAGGAGTTCCCTTGGAAGAAAAGGTCTTCACTGTAATATTGGCATCTATTATTACTCCTGTTTTAACTATGCCTGATGCTTTTCTAATTTCTTTATTGATCTTTTTCAGTAAGCGCTCATATGCCTTTTTGGCTACTATTTCATTGCGAAATCTACATAGAGTCTTATAATCTGGGATTTGATTTTCCAATCGAAAAACACAAAAGCGCATGCAGCTCAAGGATTCTTTTACCAATTCTTCCGTTCCTACATCATTGAGATCATACTAGTGACTCAAAATCATCATCTTAAATAATGATATTCCATTGTAAGCAGGTTGCCTTTTATTCCCTGGTCTTTTTGATATATTTTTCTTATTTCTTTCTGCATCCCTTCCCAGTGGATTAAGGTGTTTAACCTTTTGAAAAAATCACTCATTTCCGTAGAACGGTCCATATATAGCTTACTAAAGCTTATTTGTTCGGTGCTTTTGAGAATAGAGCTGAATTTTTTATTTTATATTCCAAATATACGAAATAATATATTGATTTACATATATTTTATATATACTTCTCCCATGCAACGTTCTCACTCTTTCTGGTATAACATTCCATGTATAGTCGCTAAAAATTATTTGCACAGTGCTTTTGGGAATAAAGCTGAATCTTTTTTTACTACTCCAAGTGGTACGAAATAATATATTTGATTTACAAATATTTTATATTCTTTTTATGGAGACTATGGTAGATAATTTGTCTTATTCCTATGAGATTATTATGAGTTGTTCGTAACAAATAAATTTAATTAATTGATTTATAATTAATAATATTTCTAATATGATGTGAAAGGCTAAATATCCATCGTCTCTAACGATCCCCATCTAGGAACCTGAATAAACATAACCTACATTAATATAATAGACTTATAATCAATAAAACACAACCTATCAGGGTTTTATTTCCGATTTTTCGGAAAAGTTATTTTTTCCGTCATTGATTGGGATGATGCTTCTTGTAGGAACGATTCAAATACCAATGTTTCGGTATTTTACTTACCAGTCTTCGGAAACTCCGCCTCCTCCGAAGCTTCCACCTCCTCCAAATCCACCGAATCCTCCTCTGGAGCTTGATGACCAACCCTTTCCAAAATTACCGCTCCATTTTCCCATGCCTGAAAGGGTGAAGGGAGCGTCATCATAGTTCACGGATCTCCTACGGAGGCCTCCGCTTCTGGATTGAAAGAAGTAAAGTATGAATAGGGTCAACGCCATGTAGAAGAGCCAATTTTTCCGATTATCATCTTTTTTTAAAGGTCTTTTTTTGTTTTTGTAAGTGTCTTTGAGTGTTTCGAAGATAGCCGTCGTGCCTTGGTCAATGGAGGAATAGTAATCTCCTTGTCTGAGTGCGGGTTTGATCCGATTTTCTATGATGCGTCGCGATAGAGCGTCTGTCAGGTAGGGTTCTAGCCCGTAGCCTGTTTGTATGGTCACTTTTTTATCATCTATGGCGAGCAGTAGGATCAAACCGTTGTCTTGTTTTTTTTGACCTATTTTCCATTTTTGTCCCCAATTTGCTCCGACGAGGTTCGGGTCTTCTCCGTTGAGTTTTTTTACGATAGTGACGAGAATTTCCGTAGAGGTTGAATCGCCGTATCGTATCAATTTTTCATTCAGACGATCGACTTGCTCTCCGGTTAATACTTGAGCAAAATCGTTCACCGGATAAATCTTTTCGGGCGGTGTAGGTATGGTAAACTGGGCCTGTAAGAGATTTATCGATAGGAGTAATAAGGGTAGAAGGTTTTTGAATTTTTTAATCTTTCGAGATGTCGTCCGGGAGTTCATTGATATCATCTTTTTTATAGGGAAAATATTTTTTCAACGCTTGCCCGGCTGTGTCAATTCCTTCGATAAGTCCTTGACAATATTTTTGCTCTTTGAATTTTTGTATCACTTTTTCTTTGATCTCATTCCAAAACTCCGGGGGAACGGACTTGTTGATTCCTTTGTCTCCTAAAATGGTGAGGTTTCGTTGATTGACGGAGATATAAAAGAGTACTCCGTTACGATCTTTGGTTTGATCTATACCCAATTGGGAGAAAGCTTTTTGTGCCATGTCTAGCGTTGAGATGTTCTCTTCGGTTTGAGTCCTAATGTGTACGCGGATTTCTCCGGAGGTCTCTCTTTCGGCTTGTTTTATAGACTGGACGACTTGTTGTTCTTCCTCACGGCTGAGAAATTTTTTTTTTGATTTCATAGGGGTACGTCCGATTTTTTAACTTTCGAAGTCCACTATAGGTGCTTTTTCCGCGTTGGCTTGTGCTTTGAAATAGCCTTTTTCTGAGAATTGAGAAAAAAAATTAGCAATAAATATTTTCGGAAACTGGTTTCGATATTGATTGAAGCTTTGTACGGTTTCGTTGAAGCGGTTGCGTTCGATGTTGATCCGGTTTTCCGTTCCCTCGAGTTGGCTTTGTAGTTCGGAAAAATTTTGAGTGGCCTTGAGCTCGGGGTATCTCTCTACGGAGAAAAGCAGTCGACTGAGGGTACTGTTCAAACCGTCTTGAGCTCTTTGAAATTTACTAATTTGTTCCTGATTCAGATTGTTTGGATTTATGGTTACGGAAGTGGCTTTGGCTCGAGCTTGGATGACGTCAGTGAGTGTTCCTCTTTCAAATTTTGCTACTCCTTGTACTGTATTAACCAAATTGGGGATGAGATCTGCACGACGTTGGTAAGAGTTTTCTACTTGTCCCCATTGGGATTTTACACCTTCGTTGAGCGTGATTAATTGGTTGTAAGAACCTGTTCCCCACATAGATATGCTGATTATCAAAAATAAAATTATACCTAGTGTAATGAGAAGACCTTTTTTCATATGTGTAAAGAATTTGGGGTAAAGTTAAATGTTTTTCGATATGAGACCATTGTATTAATGGAGAATTACGTTTATTCCACCATCCTAGATGGATTCGTTGGAGAAGATGGAGATTTAGTATTTCATATCGTATTAAAAAAAATTGATTGTAAATTAATTAATCACATCTATTCTTATGAAGAGTGCATAATCATTCCAGGGAAACGATACAAAGTATGCTCCATACCCTCCATAAGATGTTGGGCATGCACACGAGCTAATCCTTTGTAACTAACCTTTCCTCATTCACACCAACGCTTTATACTACCAAAATTACACTTTACTACCATCGGGTTTTTACTCACTAATTTATAAATAATGAGACCATTGTGTTAATAGTGGATTAAGTTTATTCAGCCCTCCTAGAGGGGCTTCGTTAGAGAAAATGTAGATTTAGTCTTTCACATTGTATTCGAAAACTTTTGATTATAAATTAATTAATTATATCCATTTTTATGGACAGTGCATAATAATTCCAAGGGAACGATACAAATTATGTGCCATGTCCTTCATAAGAAGCTGGTCATGTACACGAGCTAATCCTTTGTAACGATCTTTCCCTGACCCAAACCAACGCTTTTTTTGCCAAAAGTACGTTCTACTACCCATCGGATTTTACTCACTAATTTATTGAATAATATGTCTACCCTACTTAAGGACGGTTTCTATAGGATTTCTTCTGTATACAGTCTTTGATGCCTCGACTATGAAAGTAAGAGACGTTGGCTGACACTTGATAACCTTTGTCTGTATATACTTCTTTTGTTTTATATCTTAGTTTGCTTATTAATAGCTTTAGCCCTCTACTATCATGCTCATTGGCTGCTACGCTATGTACTGCTAGTATCATTCCATTTTTATTTCCCCCTATGTGCTTCTTGTATCCGTAGTAGAGTTTACCGATTTCTTGATCCATTTTCCTTGAGTGTCTACTCCTGATTGAGTCTATTTTTAAAGCGTTGGTTTTGATAAGGAAAGGCCGTTACAAAGAATTAGTTCGTGTGTATGTCCAGCATCTTATGGAAGATATGGGGTATAATTTGTATCGCTCTCCTGATATTATTATAAGCTGTTTGTAAAAATAGATATGATTAATTAATTTATAATTAATATTATTTCGAATATAATGTGAAAAACTAAACCCATATCGTCTTTAACGAAGTCATCTAGGATGCTGAATAAACATAATCCACTATTAACATAATGGTCTAAAAATGAGAGGTCGCTAATGAAAGATAGGAATATCAATATGTTTCTTCATTTTTTTTCCCTCCTGTAGGTCTCTACATATATGATTTAAAACATTGTAAACTAACGTTTTATTGGTTTGTCTTTCCTCTTTTTTCTGTCTGCATTAAACAAGAGTTCTTTTTTTCCATTACTTAGTCTTTTATACGCTGAATGAGATATTTTTTTCAAAATTTTTGAGGCGATAAATTTTCTCTTTTTATTTCTTTTTTTTATTTTCCAGTAGGAGGGATTCAATACATCTCGTCCCACTTCAAAAAGCTTCATATATAAAAAACCTGTAGAGGAACCGCCCAAATGAGATAACCATTCCCCCGTATTGGCTCCGTCTAAAAGCGATAGCATGTCTATGATAACGATGAATATGGCTATGTTTTTCAATGAAATATATCCTATGAACGGGAAAAAAAAAGCCTTTTCCGGTTGGTAAGTAGCCATGGCAAAAAATACAGCCATCGTTGCAGCAGAAGAGCCGTACAAATATCCTGAAGCTAGTCCCCACACATTGATTCCAATCAGGTAGGCCGAAGCGGCTCCCAAAGAGCCTAGAAAATAAAACTTTAAAAAAACCTGCTGTGAAAAAAAATTAAGGAATGAACGTCCTGTCATGATCAAAAAAAAACTGTTAAACAATAAATGTGAGATGTCGGCATGAAAAAATGAATACGTCAATAAAGCCCACGGTTGTCGCAACAATTCGGAAAAGGAAGCAGGCAAAGCAAAGTAATGTTGTGATTTTATAGACAGTCGTTGCAATAATTCAGAGAATACGGATAAAGTGAACTTCCCTTTTAGAAAGAGGAAAATCAAGTTCTGTAACAATAGAGATAAAACATAGATGAGCACATGGATTGTGGCTATCTTTTCGGCTATATTCAAGCCCTTGAACTTGGATTTTAATGATCTCCACTTCATCTCCAATCAACTGTTTGGTAAATGTTTCTTCCAATAGTAATTCCTCAAAAAATATCCACCTACCGTTCCTCCGATATGAGCGAAATGTCCTACGCCCGGTGTCAGAGAGAAAAAAGCCGATATCAAACTTCCCAGAATGAAAATCCCCAATGCTTTACGAACGGCGATTGGAAAAGGGATGGGCATGATGAAGATCTTATGATTCGGAAAAAATCTAGCGAAAGCGCCCACTATTCCGCTTACAGCTCCGGAGGCGCCCATCATGGGCGCATACATGGCGCTGATCAGAGTTTTCTGTGTGTCTGTAAATGTGCCTTGTACGGGAAGCAACTCTATTTGAGAGAAATCCAGTGTATGAGTAAGATTAAAAATTATCCCCAGGTTGAACGATATCTGGAAAAACGCTGCCAAAAGGCCTGATAAAAAATAAACTTTGAGAAATATTTTGGTTCCCAGAATATATTCCATCTGTCTTCCGAATATCCATAGAGCCGTCATATTGAAAAAGATGTGTAGTATAAAGCTCTTGGAATGGACGAACATATGCGTCAATATTTGATAGACTTTAAACCTTTCACCCATTGGATTGTATAGTGACAAAAGGGCATCCACGTCATATTTCGTAAAAGCGTAAGTGGCCACGTAGATAAGTATGTTGATGCCGATTAGATATTTCACTCCATCTGAAGTTCTGGAAAATATATTATTCACTGACGAAATTGTTTTTCAATAAAATCTATACCTATTGTAATAAATATTGTTTGGCCGAAAGGTGAATGATTGGGATGGGTGCACTCGAATAATTTGTCGATTAGATGTTCTATTTCAATAGGATTCAATTTCACGCCGCGCTTTATGGCACCGGTCTTAGCCATGGATCGTGCCAATGATTTTTGACGATTGTTTTTTTCAACAGTCATATGGGAAAGAACATCTTGGATGAATACTATAATGTTTTCCTGGTCGATGTCACTCGGCGTAGCTTGAACCGCTACAGCGTCCCGAGAAAAATGTAGGGCAAATCCCATGCCAACCAAATCGGACTCTAAAGCTTTGAGGTTTTTAAGTTCTTCGGGAGAAAGTGTGACATGTACGGCAAACAGCAATTGCTGGCTAACTATATTTTTGTCGGATGCATTTAAAAACCGTTCATATAAGATGCGTTGGTGCGCTCGGTGTTGATCGATCACGATCAGTCCGGATTTTAATGTGGTGATTATATATTTTTCGTGAACTTGCAACCGGCCGATATTTTTATAAGTTGTTTCGTCAAACAAAGGAATGGTGGAGGGAGCTTCGGGAATAGGCGTCATCTCTATCGGAGATTGTTTGATTTGCTCGTATAATTTTCTTACCGATACTGTGCTTTGAAGTTTGAAAAGTGATTCTTTATCAGGAGCCGTGAAGGGATTATAATTCGGGTCGACCGTGATTCGCGGCGGTTGTATCGGGCGATTTTTGTCCGGAGGGAGATCCCAACTCGGGTCTTTTTCAAAATCCAAGGCGGGCGTAACTTGATATTGTCCCAAACCGTGTTTGACGCTGGCCCTGATCATGGCGTATATCGCGGGCTCATTGTCAAATTTAACTTCGGTTTTTGTCGGATGAATGTTGATGTCGATCTGCTTAGGATTTAAACGTAGAAAAATGAAGTAAGAGGGATGGTAAGCTGTTTGCAAAAGGCCTTCGTAGGCTTCCAGAATTGCTTTATTCAGATATGGACTGCGAACGAAACGGTCGTTGACGAAGAAAAATTGTTCGCCCCTGTTTTTTTTCGAATGAGCGGGCTTTGCTATAAAACCTTCTATGTTAATCCATTCGGTCTGTTCTGAAATAGGAACCAACTGTTCGTTTATTTTCTTGCCAAAGACTCCTACGATACGTTGTCTGGATGTTCCGGATTTAAGATGGAAAATTATTTCGTCGTTGTGGTGTAGCCGAAAGATGATATCGGGATGGGGTAAGACTACTCGGTGAAATTCATCGATAATGTGACGGAATTCTATTTGAGGGGATTTGAGGAAATTTCTTCGGGCCGGTACGTTGTAAAAAATATTTTTTACCGAGAGGGTAACGCCTTTGGGAGTTTGTACGGGTGTTCGCTCTTTTATCTCGCTTCCTTCGATGAGGATGCGTGTGCCTATTTCGGATGTTTCATCTTTGGTGCGTAGCTCCACTTGAGCTATGGCTGCTATAGAGGATAGGGCTTCTCCGCGAAAGCCTTTGGTCTGAATCTGAAAGAGGTCTTCGGTTATTTTGATCTTGGAGGTGGCGTGGCGTTCAAAGCTCATACACGCATCTTTCACACTCATTCCCTTACCGTCATCTACGACTTGTATCAGGCTTTTTCCGGAGTTTTTCACAATGAGGTCGATGGTCTTAGCTTCGGCGTCTACGGCGTTTTCCAGAAGTTCTTTTACTACGGAAGCGGGGCGTTGGACGACCTCTCCTGCAGCGATCTGATTGGCTACGTGCTCAGGCAAAAGTTTGATGATATCTGCCATGACTTTTTGTAAATGAGTTGCCGTATTTTTAAGAGCTTTGCAAGAATTTTCTGAAAAGGGCCATTTTTATGGCGCTCTCGGCGCATTCAATCCCTTTATTTCCTGCTTTTCCTCCGGAACGGTCTATCGATTGCTGTTTGTATTCATCGGTCAATACGCAAAAGATCACGGGAGTGTCGTTTTTGATATTGATGTCTTTAATTCCTTGGGATACTGCTTTGCATAGGTATTCAAAGTGTCTGGTATCTCCTTTGATTATGGATCCTATGACGATCATGGCGTCTAGATTGCGGTGTCGGCAAAGTTTGTTGGCGGCATAGATAAGTTCAAAGCTTCCGGGAACTTCCCAACTGTGAATGTTTTGTTCCGAAGCTCCCAACCACAATAGAGTATCATAAGCACCTTTATGAAGATTAGCGGTGATATCTCCGTTCCATTGGGCGGTGATCAGACCGAACTTTAATCCTTCAGCGAAGAGGGTTTTCGGGTTGTTTATATGTGGGGTGATTTTCAAAATTAGGATGATTTTTGTAATTTCTGATTGATCAAGGCTAAATATTTGTCTACGTCTGATGCAAAGAAGGAGTTGGGATATTTTTCTTTGATTCCTGTAAAATATTTTTTAGCTTCTTTATATTTATTTATCGAGAGGGCTAATATGGCAGCTTTGTAATAGTAAAGGGGGGTGGTGAATGTGTTGTATTTCTTATGAGCGGCTTTGAGATAGAACTCCAAAGCGTCATTGTTTTTTTTGAGTTGCGCGAAAGCATCGCCTATTATGCCATATTTCATCGATGGGAGGATCTCGTCGTCGGCAGTGAATTCTTCCAAAGATTTAATGGCTTTTCGGTAGTTTCCCAATTTGTAGTGACATACTCCTGCATAATACTTGGAGATGTTTCCGGCTTTAGTTGAAGAGTATTTTTCGACGATTCCAGTAAACCCGAGGTATCCTCCTTTGCTTTCTTTTCCGCCCAAACTTTTTTTTAAATCGTCTTGGCTGAAGTATTGTTTTGCATAAAATAATTCCGTCAACGCTTCTTCTTGTCGGGGTTCCAGGTATAGTTTCAGATAAGCAAAATATCCGGACGCTACTAATATTATTGAGGTAAAAGTAGTGATAAAAGTTTTGGCGTACCGTTGAAAGAAAGCTTGAGAATTGTAGGTTACATTGTCGAGTTGTTGAAACAATTTTTGTCTCTTATCTGTTTGCTTGTTTTCCGAGGTTTTGGACATAATATTTTTTTTAAGCTTGACAAAATTAAGATTTTCATTCAAATGATGTCCGGAGGTATTTTGTTTTGTTCGATACAAAAAAGTTAACTATTTCTTGAAGTGAGAACGTTGCATGGGAGAAGGAGGTTAAAATATTTGTAATATTAATATATTGTTTCGTATATTTGGATTACAAAATAAAAAAATTGGCTTCTAAGCTTAGAGCACCGCACAATTAAGCTTTAGTGAACTATATATGGACCGTCTGCCAAAAGGAATGAATTTTTAAAAAGCTTAAACACTGAGATCCAGTGGAAAGGGATGGAGCAAGAAATAAGAAAAATATATCAAAAAGGCTACGGAATAAAAGGTCAACCTGCTTACAGTGGAATATCGTTATTTAAGGTTATGCTTTTGAGTCACTGGTATGATCTCAGTGATATAGGAACGGGAGAATTGATGAAAGAATCCTTGAGATCCATGCTCTTTTGTGGTTTTCAATTGGAAAATAAGAGGTCATATCATATGGATCTATGTAGATTTTGGTAATGAAATAGTAGCCAAAAAGGCATATGAGAGGTTATCGAAAAAGAGCAATAAGGAATTAGAAAGCGTCAGGCGATAGTTAAAACAGGAGTGATAGTAATACGCCAGTATTACAGTGATTTTATTTGCTCCCAAGGGAGTTATTACCTATGTAGTGTAGGGAGGAAGGAAGAGTGGCAAAAGCAAATCAGTCAAAGAAAAGAAAGGGTAAAAAAAGAGGCTTAATCAGGAGTAGACACTCAAGGAAAATGGCTCAAGAAATTAGGTAAAATCTACTATGGATACAGAAGCACATAGGGTAGATAAAAATGGAATGATACTAGCCGTAGATAGCTTAGATGCCAATGAGCATGATAGTAGAGCGCTAAAGCTATTAATAAGCAAATAGGATACAACCCCAGAGAAGTATATGCAGACAAAGGTTACCCTCAAGTACTAGCCAATGTGTCTTACTTTCATAGTCGAGGCATCAAAGACCGTATACAGAAAAAGCCTATAGAAATCGTCTCTTAAGTAGAGAGAGCTGATATTATTCAACAAATTAGTGAGTAAAACCCGATGAGTAGTAAGAACGTACTTTTGGAAGTATAAATCGTTGGTTTGGATCAGGAAAGGCTCGTTACAAAGAATTAGCTCGTGTACATGCCCCAGCATTTTATGAAGGCTATGGTGCATAATTTGTATTGTGCTCCTGGAATTGTTATGCGTTGTCCATAAAAATAGATATAATTATATTTATTTATAATCAACAGTATTTCGAATACAATGTGAAAGACTAAATCTATATTGTCTCTAACGAGCCCATCTAGGAGGATGAATGAACGTAATCCATTTTAATACAAGGCTTTCGTTCCATATATAGTTCACTAAAGCTTATTTTCGAGGTGCTTCTGAGTATAGATCTGAATTTTTTTATTTTCTACTCTAGAGTAGACGAAAAATATATTGATTTACAAACATCCTCCCCTCTTCTCTCATGCAATATTTTCGTTTTATTACATTAGGTATTCTTTTTGCAGCGAAAAATTCTGGTTGAATAGGCGTGTAATATATTTACCGAGGATGTCAAATTCAATATTTACTTGTTGACCGGGCTTTAGATTGTGGAAGTTCGTATTTTTATAAGTATAGGGAATGATGCATGTGCTGAAAGCTTCTCTTTCGGACTCTACAACGGTCAGACTTACCCCGTTGACAGTGATAGATCCTTTTTTAACCGTTATGTGATTAGGGTTTTCATATCGAAATCGAAACAACGAACTTCCCTCTTTTTTCTCAATGTTTTCAATCTGTACTGTTAGGTCTACGTGGCCTTGTACAATGTGTCCGTCCAGTCGGTCCCCTAGCTTTATAGACCGTTCGACATTTACGAGATCTCCGATTTTCACCCCCCCGAGGTTGCTCCGTTGTAAACTTTCTGAAACGGCTGTTACCGTGTAGTTTTTTTTATTTGTTTCTACTACCGTCAAACAAACACCATTGTGTGTTATGCTTTGGTTTATTTTTAATTTTTCGTCAAAAGGATTCTCCAGAAGTATGTTCAGGTTACCCCGGGACGGAGTCAACTCGCGTACGAGAGCCATTTTTTCTATGATTCCTGTAAACATGTCGTATCCTTCTTTTCGATACTTTTGTCAAAGTTATGAAAAGTTTGTGTCCTAAAGTATGGTCGTAAAACATTAAAATGTAGATGAGTCGTCGAGAGAAAAAATTACGGGTAGGTATTTCGATAGGAGATGTCAACGGAATAGGGGTGGAGATTTTTTTAAAAGTTTGTCGGAAAAAGGGATTATTGGCCTTTTTCACGCCGGTGCTGTTTGGTTCTACCAGGGTGTGTTCCTACTACAAGAAGCGAATGGATATCGATGTCACTTTGCAAGGTCTCCTTCATCCAAAAGAGGCGCTTGATCACAAGGTGAATGTAGTAAATCTTTGGAATGAAGATGTCAAAATTGAACCGGGTTGCGCCACTTATGATGGGGGAAAATATTCCTTATCTTCTCTTGATGCTTCGGTAAAGGCTTTGAAAGAAGGGCTGGTGGATGTATTGGTAACTGCTCCGATTAACAAAGACTTGATTCGTTCGGAGGAATTTCCATTTGTGGGGCATACTGACTATCTGCAAAGTTCTCTCGAGGGTGAAGCCCTCATGTTTATGGTTCACAAAGACTTAAAGATTGCTTTGGTCACGGACCATTTTCCTTTGCAGGAAGTCAGCTCTCGCCTCAGTAAGGAGAAGATTATAAAAAAGGTAGAGCTTTTACATCAGTCTTTATTGCAGGATTTTGCGATAGAAAAACCAAAGATTGCTATATTGGGGTGCAATCCTCATTCCGGAGATAATGGTTTGATCGGTGATGAGGAACAGAAGAAGATCAAGCCGGCTATCGATGAATTGTTTCAAAAAGGCTTTTTGGTTTTTGGTCCTTATCCGGCTGACGGTTTTTTCGGAAGCCTAAGTTATCAGGCTTTTGACGCGGTTTTGGCTATGTATCATGATCAAGGTTTGGTTCCATTTAAGTTGTTAGCTTTTCACGAGGGGGTCAACTTTACTGCCGGGCTTTCGCATGTGCGCACCTCTCCGGATCATGGTGTGGCTTATGACATTTCCGGTAAAGGGATTGCTGATGAGACCTCTTTTCAAGAAGCTATATTCAGAGCCATCAAGATTTATAATAACAGGAATGAATATGAAGAACTTCAGAAAACACCTTTTCGCAAATACGCTGAAAAAGTCATTTCCGACGTGGAGGAATCAATTCCTGAACAAGACTGTACTTCCTAAAGAAAAGTTTCTTCATTAGAATTTTTTTTTTTGGAATGGAGTTGTTTTTTAGTCAGCCAGGATGGTTATCAAATTTTGATTCATTTCCATTAATCCGCCTTGAATTTCGAAAGTCGATATTTTTTTATGATCAAGATGAGTGATGATCTTTTTCCCTTGTTCATCAGGTTCGATGTATTTCTTCGTGTGGAATTGTAGTTGTATGGTTCCTGCTTTCAGAACTGATAAAATCGGGGCGTGATGATCCAAAAGCTGTAAGGCTCCGACAGCTCCCGGTAAGCTGACTACATCAGCTTGACCTTCGTAGATGACTTCTCCCGGTTTGATTATGGATACTTTCATAGATATGCGCTAAGCTTGGGCGACCTCTGCCAACATTTTCTCTCCGGCATCTATTACTTGTTCTATAGTTCCTTTCAAATTGAATGCCGATTCAAGGTATTTATCGAGTTCACCGTTCATGATCATTTGGAAGCCTTTGATCGTATCCTTGATATCAACCAGTTCCCCGGAGATTCCCGTGAACTGTTCGGCCACATGAAAAGGTTGTGACAAGAACCGTTGTACACGTCGTGCGCGGTGGACGACAAGCTTGTCTTCTTCGCTGAGCTCTTCCATTCCAAGGATGGCTATGATATCTTGGAGTGCTTTGTAGCGTTGGAGGATTTCTTTGACCCGTTGGGCACATTCATAATGTTCTTTTCCTACTGTTTCAGGGGATAGAATGCGTGAGGTGGAATCGAGTGGATCCACAGCGGGATAAATACCCAGGGAAGCTATCTTCCTGGAAAGCACTGTTGTGGCGTCCAAATGGGAGAATGTCGTGGCCGGAGCCGGATCGGTCAAGTCATCGGCAGGTACGTATACGGCTTGCACTGAGGTGATAGATCCATTTTTTGTCGAAGTGATTCGCTCTTGCATCAAGCCCATCTCGGAAGCTAAAGTAGGCTGATAACCTACTGCTGAGGGCATTCGGCCCAAAAGGGCTGAAATTTCTGATCCGGCTTGTGTGAAACGGAAAATATTATCGATAAAAAACAACACGTCGCGCCCTTTTCCGTCTCCGGATCCGTCTCGGAAATATTCGGCTAGTGTCAAACCTGAAAGGGCTACACGCGCTCTGGCTCCGGGAGGTTCGTTCATCTGTCCGAACACAAAGGTGGCTTTAGATTCCTTAAGGGCTTTCTTGTCTACTTTAGAGAGATCCCATTTTCCTTGTTCCATAGATTTCATGAAAGCGTCTCCATATCGGATGATTCCTGATTCGAGCATTTCACGTAACAGATCGTTGCCTTCACGTGTGCGCTCGCCTACTCCGGCGAAGACCGAAAGACCTCCGTGTCCTTTAGCTATATTATTGATCAATTCTTGTATCAATACAGTTTTACCCACTCCTGCGCCACCGAAGAGTCCTATTTTCCCCCCTTTGGCGTAAGGCTCGATCAGGTCGATGACCTTGATCCCTGTATAAAGAACTTCAGTAGCTGTAGAGAGGTCTTCAAATTTTGGTGCGGACCGATGAATAGGTAGGCGTTGGCATTTATTGATATTGCCCAAGCCGTCGATGTTGTTTCCTACGACGTTGAATAAACGGCCGTTTATTTCGGGACCGATAGGCATGGAGATCGGCTCTCCGGTTGATCGTACTTCTTGTCCGCGTCGTAGCCCGTCGGTAGTGTCCATCGATATACATCGCACGGTATCTTCTCCGATATGTTGCTGTATTTCGAGTATTATTTTTTCACCTGTAGGACCGATAACTTCCAGTGCATCGTAAATCTTGGGCAGGGAGGAAATGTTTTCAAAAGTAACATCGATTACCGGTCCGATGATTTGCGAAACCTTTCCTTTTATTTTTATCTCTTGAGGCATTTCATGAGTTTTTCAGATTGACAAATATACGTCAATTCATTAAATAATGACCTTCTTGTTAAAAGGGTTGAATCTTCAAATGGGGGTTATTATCTTTGTTGGAAATAATCGCTTGTGGAAATTTATCCGTCTATTGATTCCTTTTCTCCCGTTTCGTACACTGTTTTTACGTTGGGTGTATTCGATGGGGTGCATTCTGGGCATCGTAGGCTTATTACGCGTTTGAATCAAAAGGCTAAAGAAATGCAGAGCTCTTCGGTTTTGTTGAGTTTTGATCCGCATCCGCGAGAGGTTCTTCAGTCCGGTTTTGATTTAAAATATCTTACTACCTCTGGTGAAAGGATACGCTTTCTTAAAGCTACCGGCCTGCAACATTTGATTTTTCACCCTTTTACCGAAGCTTTTTCCGGTCTTGGTTCGGAGGATTTTGTACGGGATTTTTTACTGAGCCGACTTCGAATGAAGCACCTCATCGTAGGTTATGATCATCACATTGGAAAAGGTAGAGGGGGGTCTTACCGGAAATTGAAAGAACTTTCCGTGGTGTATGGTTTTGGAATCGAGCGTTTGCCTGCCTATGAAATCAACAATCAGGCGATTAGTTCTACTGCGATTCGGAGGGCTCTTTTGACGGGTGAGTTGTCTTGGGCTAATCAGGCTTTGGGGTATGCTTACATGATTTCCGGTCGAGTCATTCAGGGGGATCGGTTAGGCCGTGAACTTGGCTTTCCTACGGCCAATATTGAGGTTGATCCGAAAAAGCTTTTGCCTCCTCGTGGAGTCTATGCCGTGAGGGTTGATGCGCGTGGACGGAAATATGTAGGTATGCTCAATATCGGTGTCCGACCTACGCTTGGAGGTCTCGATACAAGGGTAGTAGAGGTAAATTTGTTGGATTTCCGTGAGATGATTTATGATGAGATAATTTATCTCTTTTTAATACAGCGTGTTCGTGAGGAACGAAAATTTGATTCTCTGAAAAGTCTTAAGGCTCAATTGCAGAATGATGAAAAAACCGTTCGATCATTTTTTTCTTAAAATCTGATTTTATGTCGAATTTCATTAAGCAGACCGTTCAGGATATATTTGAGCGGTATAAAAATCTTGGATCTTTGATCTTTGTTTTACCCAACCATCGTTCGATTTCCGTGCTTAGGGAAATTTTTCAAGAAAATTTAGCCGGGTCTTCTACTTGGTTTCCGAGGATTTATACCGTTCGGGAATTGATGCAACAAATTTCAGGTTTGTCTTTGATCGATAAATTCCCGTTGTGGTTGGATTTTTATACCGTGCTGTATCAGCAGTCGGGTGATTGTGTCGAAACTTTTGATAAGTTTGTTCAATGGGCGCCTCAGGCGTTGGCTGACTTTGACGAGTTGGATCTTCATTTGATCGATACTAAGCGGTTTTTTTCCTATATCAGTTCGGAGGAAAGAATCAGCCAATGGGGACCTCGAGATTCTTCTCGGGATACTCTTTTTGTGAAAAAACATTTTCTTTTTTTGGAAAAGCTGGGGCATTGTTATAATCAATTGCGTGATCTGCTTTTGAAGAAAGGGAAGGCCTATCATGGGCTGATCTTTCGAAGTGCGCTGGATCGTTTGGATGATTTCCTTGAGGAAAATCTTGATTTGGAAAAGATTTTTTTCATCGCGATGAATGCTTTGAGTCGATCTGAGACGGCACTTATACAGCGTTTGTTTGAGCGAGGCAGGGCGGAGACTTATTGGGATGTGGACGCATATTATTATGAAGATGAGACACAGGAGGCAGGGGCTTTCGTTCGTTCTTATTTCGAGCGTTGGTCCGCTTTGAGAGATCAACCTGTTCGGTGGGTTGCTGAGGATTTCAAAAAGTGCAAGCAGATCGAAGTTATCGGTACGTCCGGTCAGATTGGACAGGTCAAATCGGTTGGCAGCTTGCTTTCGTATTTGGCTCAACAAGGCGAGGATTTTTCTCGCTCGATTGTTGTTTTGGCTGATGAAGGCTTACTGATTCCGTTGCTTCATGCGATACCTAAGGAAGTTGATCGATTGGATGTAGAGGTTCCTTATCCTTTGCAAGACTTACCCTTGGGTCATACTTTTTTGATGATTTTCCACTTATTTGCCAATAGACAGAAACTCGGTCGAGACGGATTTTATCATAAAGATCTTTTGCAATTGTTCGCTGATGTGAATTTTAAGAGATTGTTTCGGGAGACGGATAGACTATCTACTTCGTTCATTCAGAAAAACTTGAGTTTTATCTCTGATGATTTGATAAAGAATTCCGTTCGAGATGAGGTTCTTTTGGAGATGCTCCATGTATCCCATGCGAATCCGAAAGTTTTTTTGGGTATGATCGGAGGCCTTTCTCAGAGATTTAAAGATATGTTTTCTGAAGGGGAAAGGCAAAATAACAGCGTCTCCGCTTTAAGTTTTTTAACTCATTTTAATCGTTGGCTCGGAGGGCTTTCCTTGCTTTTAGATAAACAACCTGACTGCATTGTCGGGATCAAAGCTTTGGTTTTGCTATATGAGCAGTGGTTGCGGTCGGAAAAGATTCGACTCTTCGAAAAAAAAAACGGTGGGATGCTTTTGACGGGATTTCTCGATACGCGTTTGCTCGATTTTGATATGGTCATCATGATTTCGGTCAATGAAGGTGTGTTACCTCCTGAAAAACCTTTAGGATCCTGGATTCCTTTCAATATCCGAAAACGATTCGGATTGCCGACTTACCGAGAACAAGATGCTCTGTATGCTTATCATTTTTACAATCTCTTGCAAAGAGCTCAAAAGGCTTTTTTGATTTATAATACCGAGTCGGACGGGTACGGTTCGGGGGAAAAAAGTCGCTTTATTCATCAGATTGAGATTGAATCGCCGCATCAGGTGATTCATAAAGTGTTTTCATCTAAGTCAGATGGAGGGGAAATTTTGCCGATAGTAGTAGAGAAAAGCCCTTCGGTCATGCGTAGGCTCGAGCAGATTGCATTAAAGGGGTTCTCTCCTTCAGCCATCAGTCTTTATATCAGGAATCCTATAGGGTTTTATCAGCAGAGAGTATTGAATTTAAAGGATCGTGAGATAGTCGAGGAGCACATCGAGGCTTGTCACATGGGGATGATTGTTCATCAGGTGCTTGAAGAATTATATAGCCCTGTTCAAGGTCAACACCTCACGCTTGAGGTGTTGAGAGAGATGAAGGGTCTATGCGAGTCTACCGTAGAGCTGTTCTTTCAGAAGGCGGGAGTGAATTACCGTCAGGGAAAAAATCTTTTAATTTATCGTGTGGTGAAAAAATATATCGAGAAATTGATTACATGGGATGAGAAGGCCGTTGAGCAAGGGAGTCGGATTACGATCCAAGCGATTGAGTTTGCGTTGTCGACTCCGTTGGAAGGTCTTGCACATCAGGTCCGACTTTATGGGTTGATCGATCGTGTGGATATTTGTGACGGACTATTGCGCATCATCGATTATAAAATCGGTGCGATCGAAAATAAGGAGCTTAAAATAACGTCAGACAATTTTGATAAATTTTTACAGGATCCTGCTCATGGTAAGGAACTGCAGTTGTTGATTTATGCGACGCTTTGGCTCTCTTCCTATCAAAAGGAAAAGGAGGTTTATCCCGGGATTTTTTCTTTTAGAAAAATGCGGAAGGGGTGGGTTTCGTTTTCCGTGGATGGTGATCAGGCCATCACCTCTGAGGTGATGAAAAAATTTTTACCGTTACTTTCGAAAAAAATCTCCGAATTGCTCGATCCGGATATACCCTTTGTTGAAAGGGGGGAGAAAGTTAAAACATTTTAAGAGGATTATGTTAAGGTGGATTACGTTTATTCAGCTATCCTAGATGAGCTCTTGTTAGAGAAGATGTAGATTTGGTCTTTTACATTCTATTTAAAAACTATTGATTAATTAATTATATCTCTCTTTATGACCAGTGCATAATAATGTCAGGTGTACGATACAAATTATGCGCCATAGCCTCCATAAGAGACTGGGCATGCACAACGAGCTAATCCTTTGTAAGGGGAGCCCTTGCCTGATCCAAACCAACGCTTTATACTGCCAAAAGTACGTTCTACTACCCATCGGGTTTTACTCACTAATTACGTTGAATAATATAGCTACCCTACTTAAGGGATGGTTCTTATAGGTTTTCTTCTGTATACGGTCTTTGATGCCTCGACTATGAAAGTAAGAAACGTTTTCTGGCATTTGGTAACCTTTGTCTGCGTATACTTTTTGGGTCTATATCCTAGTTGCTTATTAATGGCTTTAGCCCTCTACTATCAGCCTGATTGGCTGCTATGCTATGTACATCTAAAGAACGTTGCATGGGAGAATAAGGCTAAAATATTTGTAAATCAATATATTGTTTCGTATATTTGGAGTATAAAATAAAAAAATAGGCTCTACGTTCAGAAGCACCGCACAAGTAAGGTTTATGTGAGTTATATATGGAATGTCCTACCAGAAGAAGTGAGTTTTTTAAATGGTTAAATACCTTGATCTACTGGAAAGGGATGGAAAAAGAAATAAGAAAAACACATCAAAAAGGCCAGGAAATAAAAGGCCAACTTGCTTACAGTGGAATATTGTTATTTAAGATGGTGCTTTTGAGTCACTCGTATGATCTCAGTGATGTAGGACGGAAGAATTGGTGAAAGAAGTCTTGAGCAGCATGCGCTTTTGTGGTTTTCGATTGGAAGATCAGATCCCAGATCATACGACTCTATGTAGATTTCGCAATGAAATAGTAGCCAAAAAGKCATATGARCGCTTACTRAAAAAGATCAATAAGGAATTAGAAAAGCATCAGGNKATAGTTAAAAYAGGMGTGATAGTAGATGCCAKTATTACAGTGAGKCCCYTTRCTCCCAAKGGGYYCCTRYCTAYGTAGKGKAGRATCGGAARRAAGAGGGNAWAAAGYAAATCAGTMAAAGAAAAGAAAGGGTAAAAAAAGAGACTCAATCAGGAGTAGACGCTCAAGGAAAATAGCTTAAAAAATCAGGTAAACTCTAGTACGGATACAAGAAGCATGTAGGGGAGGATAAAAATAGAATGATACTAGCTGTACATAGCGTAGCCGCCAATGAGTATGATAGTAGAGCACTAAAGCTATTAATAATAAAACTAGCATATAACCCCAGAGAAGTATATGCAGACAAAGGTTATCAAGTTTCAGCCAACGTATCTCTACTTTCATAGTCGAGCATCAACGACAGCATACAGAAGAAAGCCTATGGGATTTCTCCATTAAGTAGAGTGGCTATATTATTCAATAAATTAGTGAGTAAAACCCGATGGGTAGTAGAACGTACTTTTAGTAGTATAAAGTGTTGGTTTGGAGTAGGAATATCTCGTTACAAAGGATTAGCCCGTGTGCATACTTAGCCTCTTATGGTGGCTATGGCTCATAATTTGTATCGTGTCTCTGGAATTATTATGCGCAGTTTATAAAAATAGATATAATTAATTTATAATCAATAGTATTTTGAATAAGAGGTAAAGACTAAATCTACATTGTTCTCTAACGACGCCCATCTAGGAGATTGGATAAACGTAATCTACTATTAATACAATGTTCTCGTTTCGTATATTTGGAGTGGAAAATGAAAAAAGATTCAGATCTATGCTCAGAAGCATCGCGCAAATAAACTTTAGTTAAGTATATATGGAATATTCTACCAAAAGGAGTGAGTTTTTCAAAAGATTAAAAGCATTGATCCACTGGGAAGTGGATGGAGAAAGAAGTAAGAAAAATATATCAAAAAGACCTGGGAATAAAAAGTCAACCTACTTACAGTGGAATATCGTTATTTAAGATAATGTTTTTGAGTTACTGGTATGATCTCAGTGATGTAGGAACGGAAGAATTGGTAAAAGATCCATAGGATGCGTGAGCTTTTGTGGTTTTAGATTGGAAAATCATCGCTCAGATCATATGATTTTATACATATTTTTCAATAAAATAGTATCCAAAAAGGTATATGAGCTCTTACTGAAAAAGATCAATAAGGAGTTAAAAAAGAATCAGGTGATAGTTTTAAAACAGGAGTGATAGTAGACACCAGTATTTACAGTGAAGCCTTTCACTCCAAATGGAGTGCCTTCCTACGTAGTGGAAAACTTAGAAGGAAAAGGAGCAAAAGTAAATCTGTCAAAAAAAATAAAGGGAAAAAAAAGCGCCTCAATCAGGAGTAGATACTCAAGGTAAATAGCTCAAGAAATCAGGGAAACTCTACTACGGATACAAGAATAACATAGGGATAAATAAAAATGGAATGATACTAGCAGTACATAGCGTAGCAGCCAATGAGTATGATAGTATAGGCTAAAGCCATTAATAACCAAACTAGGATATAACCTAGGGAAGTGTATGCAGATAAAGGTTACTAAGTGCTAGCCAACGTGTTTTACTTTCATAGTCAAGGCATCAAAGACCGTATACAGAAGAAAGCTTATAGGAGCCTCCCTTAAGTAGGATAGCATATTATTCAATAAATTAGTGAGTAAACTCAAATGAGTAGTAGACGAACTTTTGTCCTATAGAGCGTTGATTGGATCACACAAGGTTCGTTACAAAGTATAGCTCATGTGCATGCTCAGCCTCTTATAGAGGCTATGATACATAATTTGTGTTATTACTCTAATATTATTATTTCTGTCTATAAAAATAGACATGATTAGTTGATTTATAATTAATATTCTTCGAATAAGATGTGAAAGGCTAAATCTCCACCGTCTCTAATGAAGCCATCTAGGAGGTTGAATAAACTAATCCACTTTAATACAATGGTATTCTTAATACAATCCTCTCGACATACCAATCAGTCACCGTCAAGATATCTTACAAAAAACATAAGACGAACTGAATTCCTCCAATTTTTGCAACCAAAAATGGTACGAGGATTACGTGTAGCTGCAGTAAAACATAAATAAAACCACAGAAAAAACGATCACCATGAGAAAAAAAATAGCCTTACTACCAGGAGACGGCATAGGTCCGGAGGTAATCAAGCAAGCGTGTAAAATATTGAATGTCATCGAAAAAAAATTCGGACATACCTTTGAGTGCCAAGAAGGTTTGGTCGGAGCCATAGCCATCTATCAAACCGGAGATCCTCTACCAAAACAGACACTCGACCTTTGCTTACAATCCGATGCCATCCTATTCGGAGCCATAGGCGAACCGAAATACGACAACAATCCTCAAGCAAGAATCAGACCTGAACAAGGCCTACTCAAGCTCAGAAAAGAGATGGGACTGTATTGTAATATACGACCCATTACAGTCTACCCTTCTCTGATTGAGAAATCCCCCTTAAAAAGTGCACGGATACAAGGAACGGACTTCGTCGTCTATCGTGAACTCACCGGTGGAATCTATTTCGGAGAAAAAGGTCGATCAGCTGATGGAGATCAAGCCTATGATCATTTTACTTACTCCAAGATGGAGATCGAACGCATTACAAAAAAAGCCTTCGAGGCAGCATTAACCCGACGAAAAAAACTCACTCTCGTCGACAAAGCTAACGTACTGGAAACTTCAAGACTTTGGCGCGAAACAATCAAAGAGATGACGGAAAATTATCCGGAGATCAACGTAGATTTTCTCTTCGTAGATAACGCAGCTATGCAACTGATCCTGAAACCTAAACACTTTGATGTCATTCTGACCGAAAACATGTTTGGAGACATTCTCTCGGACGAAGCCAGCGTGATCGGTGGATCGCTCGGTCTGCTGCCTTCAGCTTCCATCGGTGAAAAAACAGCCATGTTCGAACCTATTCACGGTTCCTATTCCCAAGCAGCAGGAAAAAACATCGCAAACCCTATGGCTTGCGTACTCTCCGCAGCTATGATGCTCGACCACTTCGAATTGCGCGAAGAGAGCAGACAAATACACGCGGCCGTAGAACATGCTCTCAAACAAAAGTTCTGCACGGTGGACATCGATTCGGATCAAGCTAAAAGCACTGAAGAAGTCGGAGATTTTTTAGCCGAATACATCAAGAATGTTGCATGAGATACGGGACGTGAAGTGTTTGTAAAACAACATGTTATTTCGTGTATTTGAAGTATGAAATAAAAAAAGTCCGGATCTACTCAGAAGAACCGTGCTAAATAAGCTTTAGCTAACTATATGAGAACCTTGCATGGAAGAAGGTGGTTAAAATATTTATAAATCAATATATTGTTTCGTATATATTGGAATATAAAATAAAAAAATAACCTCTATTCTCAGAGGCTCCTCACAAATAAGATTTAGTGAAGTATATATGGAACCTTCTACCAGAAGGAGTGAGTTTTTCAAAAGGTTAAACATCTTGATCCATTGGGAAGGGATGGAAAAGAAATAAGAAAAATATATCAAAAAGGCCAGGCAATAAAAGGCCAACTTGCTTACAGTGGAATATCGTTATTTAAGATGATTCTTTTGAGTCACTGGTATGGATCTCAGTGATATAGGAACGGAAGAATTGGTGAAAGACCTCTTGAGCTGCATGCGCTTTTGTCGTTTTCGATTGGAAGATCAGATCCCAGATCATACGACTCTATGCAGATTTCGCAATGAAATAGTAGCCAAAAAGGCGTATGTGCGCTTATTGAAAAAGATCAATAAGGAATTAGAAAAGCATTAGGCGATAGTTAAAACAGGCGTGATAGTAGAGATCAGTATTACAGTGAGTCCCATTGCTCCCAAGGGAGATCCTACCTACGTAGTGGAGGATCGGAAGGAAGAGGGGAAAAAGCAAATCAGTCAAAGAAAAAGAAAGGGTAAAAAAGGAGATTCAATCAGGAGTAGAAATTCAACTAAAATGGCTCAAGAAATCAGGTAAACTCTACTACGGATACAAGAAGCACATAGGGGGAGGGTATAAAATGGAATGATACTAGCTGTACATACCGTAGCAGCTAATGAGTATGATAGTATAGGGCTAAAGCCATTAATAAGCGAACTAGGATATAACCCAGAGAAGTATATGTAGACAAAGGTTACCAAGTGCCAGCCAACGTGTCTTACTTTGATAGTAGAGGCATCAAAGATCGTATACAGAAGAAAGGCCTATAGGAGCCGTACCTCTTAAGTAGTATAGCTATATTATTCAATAAATTAGTGAGTAAAACCCCGATGGGTAGTAGAACGTACTTTTGGCAGTATAAAGCGTTGGTTTGGATCAGGAAGGGCTCGTTACAAAGGATTATCTTGTTTGCATGTCCAGCATCTTATGGCGGCTATGTCGCATAATTTATATCGTTACTTTGGTATTATTATGCGCTGTTCATAAAAACAGATATAATTAATTATTTTATAATCAGTGATTTTCGAATACAATGTGAAAGACTAAATTTACGTCATTTTCTAACGAAGCCATCTAGAAGGCTGAATAAACGTAATCCACTATTAATACAATGGTCTCGTTCCATATATAGTTCACTAAAGCTTATTTACGCGGTATTTCTGAGCATAGAGTTGAATCTTTTTTTGTTTTCTATTCCAAATAGACGAAACAATATTTTGATTTACAAATACTTTAAATCCCTTCTTTCATGCAACGTTCTTGTTTTAGAAATTTTTCCCTGATAATAACTTCAACCGGCTTATTTTCAATTTTGCTTGATAACCACGAAATGATATCTAAGTACAAAAAAGTTCGTTTTTCATAAGGATGATCCGAATACGGCATCAAACGTGCCTTCAATTCTCTGAATTGACCTTTCACCTGATGGGGATAAAGCCGTCCCAAATTTTTCAGAAAATCTACGATTGCTTGTTGAACACCTGTCCAATAATCCATCTGCACGAAAAATTTATATACCGATTTGATTTGACTCCCCAGACGCTCATCTAATCCCGCTTCATAACAAGCAATCAAATGCAATAATCTGGCAAAGCACTGCAAATCCTGTCGCAAACCTTTTCGCTGCTCCTCCATGATCTTGAGTAAATAATGTATAGAAGCTTCATAATTACCCGATCCAAAATACAAACAAGCTATCTTATAATAAAGAAGCATAATGTGATGCTGATCCAAACGGGAATGAAACTTTTTAAGTTCCTCAAATAGTCCTGGAAGAGCCATCCTAACCCCTTCAGAAAAAGTACCTTCCATAAAATGACGGTGGATACGATTGGTATATCGATACATAAACACCAGCATGGCGGTATTGTCATCCGACACAAGTTGATTATCCTTGAAAACAATTTCAAAACGTTCCAAAGCCTCCAAAAAAGCAGCATAACGGTTCAAGTAAAACAACGTATCAAGCAGATAATGATACCCCTTCAGATAACTGGACAAAGCTGACTTTTTGACCTCAGGACGGTATTCGAATAGATCTACCCATTTACGAGAAGCCCGATAACACATTACAAAATCTTGCAAGATATAGTAATACCAAAGTCGCGCTTGATACAAAGACAAACGCTCGAAAAAATCAAGCTTTTCTGGATCCGCCTTCGGCAGATTTTCCCTAAAATAACGCTCGACAAAAACCCTATCTTGCACGTTACGAACGTGTCCCATCCTAAGGTATAATCCATAAAGACTTAAAGACAAATCCGAAAGAGATTGATGACACTGTACATTCTTTATCAAACCTTTAGCCTCATTAGCCAAAGCCTCCGCCCGAGGATAAAGACTCCGTGTGATGTGCTGTGACTCAATCATTTTTTCAAAATCGAGCAACTCGAGTAATACTATATTTAAACGATGCTCCCTAGCCATGAACTTGGCCTTTTCCAAAGATTTTATACTCTGTACATACAAACCCTTATTATACAAAATACGCGCAAAATCAAAGCATTCCCGAATCTGCAAATACCGATTCTGTTCAACGTGCTGTAAACGTAGACTCACCAAAATCTGCTTGTAAAGGTGAGCCTTCATATTTGCCAGTTGAATCTTGCTCACGGGTGCCTTTTTCAGAATATGCTTCTCATCATACCCCCTCATTTTTCCCATGATATCAAAAAGCTTCATAAACTTAGCCCCCTCATTCCCCTTAAGTCGTCCGGCATATAATCTGAAACTTCGCTTTTCAGCAGCTGACAACGATCGGATCAACTCAAATAAAGCATCCACCTTATGATCTAACATCGTAACAAAATAAAATATATAAACTATAAATCAACAAGATACAAGCCTATACAGCTTATCGGGCATTGTAAATCTACAATTTATTTCAAGGGAAATATTGTTGACAAAAAATAGTTTTGGCTTCAAAATAAGTCCATCATGCAAAAGAGGAAAATAGAAATCTTTGATACCACCTTACGTGACGGCGAGCAAGTACCAGGCTGTAAATTGAACACAACCGAAAAAGTCAAAATAGCCCGACAACTCGAAGCCTTGGGAGTAGATATCATAGAAGCAGGTTTCCCCATATCCAGTCCTGGCGACTTTCGATCTGTCGAAGAAGTCTGCAAATCAATTACCGAGTCCGTCGTATGCGCACTCTCCCGCGCCGTAAAAAAAGACATAGAGACAGCGGCAGAAGCCCTAAAATACGCACGACGTCCACGTATACACACCGGAATAGGGACCTCACCCTATCATATACAATACAAATTCAACAGCACCCCTGAACAAATCATCGAACGAGCCGTAGAAGCCGTCAAATATGCCAAAACTTTTGTCGAAGACACAGAGTTTTATGCTGAAGACGCCGGCCGAACCGACAACGAATTTCTAGCCAAAGTATGCGAAGCCGTCATTAAATCGGGAGCCACTGTTCTCAACATACCGGACACCACAGGCTACTGCCTACCTGAAGAATACGGAAAAAAAATTCGCTTCTTGAAAGAAAACGTCAAAGGAATTCATAAAGTCGTATTGTCCACACATTGTCACGATGACCTAGGGTTAGCTACCGCAAACACCCTAGTCGGAGTGATCAACGGAGCCGGACAAGTCGAATGCACCATCAATGGCCTCGGAGAACGTGCCGGAAACACAGCCCTTTGCGAAATAGTTATGATCATCAAACAATACAATCACCTCAATCTCTATACCGATATCAATACAAAATTACTCCATCCTACAAGTCAATCAGCCTCCGAATGCACGGGCATTCCTGTTCAACCTAATAAAGCCATCGTCGGAGCCAATGCCTTCGCACATTCCTCAGGAATACACCAAGACGGATTCATTAAAAAACGTGAAACCTACGAAATCATTTGCCCAGAAGACGTCGGAGTCGAACAATCCTCGATCATATTGACTGCCCGAAGCGGTCGAGCAGCACTGGCCTACCGCTTCCAAAAACTCGGATATACCTTGACAAAAAATCATCTTGATAGCCTCTACCCTCTTTTTCTCCAAAAAGCCGATCTAAAAAAAGAGATTTTTGATAATGATCTGACAGAAATATTGAGCGAGATTAATTCTAGCCGTAAAAACAATTCACTAAAAAATGGGAAAAACCTTATTTGATAAAGTATGGGACGCCCACGTGGTAAAAACCATAGAAGGAAGCATTGTCACTTTATATATCGACACACACTATATTCACGAAGTGACCAGCCCTCAAGCCTTTGAAGAACTGGAAAAAAGAAAACTACCAGTTTTTAGGCCGCAACAGATCGTCGCTACGGCAGATCATAACGTTCCCACAATCAATCAACACCTTCCCATCACCGATCCACTCTCGAGAAAACAAGTACAAACCCTCACGGTAAACTGCCAAAAGCACGGAATTGACCTATACGGTTTAGGGCACGAATACCAAGGTATCGTACACGTTATCGGCCCCGAGCTCGGCTTAACCCTCCCTGGTATGACCATCGTCTGTGGAGACAGTCACACCTCAACTCATGGAGCCTTCGGTTCCATCGCCTTCGGCATAGGAACGAGTCAAGTTGCCATGGTAATGGCTAGCCAATGCTTGCTGCAATCCAAGCCTAAGCAAATGCGCATCCACATCAAAAATCAACTGAAAAAAGGAGTCACTCCCAAAGACGTTATTCTTTACATTATTTCAAAGCTGGGAACGGACGGCGGAACGGAACATTTCATAGAATACGAAGGTCCCGTTTTTGAAAAAATGACCATGGAAGGCCGTATGACCGTTTGCAACATGAGCATTGAGCTAGGCGCAAGAGGCGGTCTCATATCTCCCGATGAAATCACTTTCAACTACGTGAAAGAAAAAAAATTCGCACCGAAAGGCGCAGATTTCGAAAAATCCGTAGCTTATTGGCGTAGTATAAAAACAGATCTAGATGCTCATTTTGATAGCGAATATTTTTTTGACGCTGCCGATATCGGTCCGATGATCACCTACGGAACCAACCCGGGAACAGGAATGAAGATCTCCGAAAAAATCCCATCGGGAAAATCTGAAAATAATGCACATCTCCAAAAATCCTTGAACTACATGGGGCTAGAAGCCGGAGAATCCCTAATTGACAAACCGATCCGACACGTCTTCATCGGCAGTTGTACCAATTCGCGCATCGAAGATCTACGCTTGGTAGCTCAAATCGTAAAAGGTAAAAAAAAGGCTGACCACGTACAAGTCATGATTGTTCCCGGTTCGCAGCAAGTGGCTAGACAAGCACAACAAGAAGGTCTCAACAAAATTTTGGAAGCAGCCGGATTCGAACTCCGTCAAGCAGGATGCTCAGCTTGCTTGGGTATGAACGAAGATAAAATTCCCGCGGGCGAATACTGCGTCTCGACTTCCAACAGAAACTTCGAAGGACGTCAAGGCCCTGGCGCGCGTACTCTCTTGACCAGCCCGTTAGTCGCAGCTATCACGGCCATAGAAGGGAAGATCGTCGACATCGAAAAATATCTTAAAGAAACAGCTATTCTCAACTGAACTTACATGGAAAAATTCATCACACTCAACAGTACCGCCGTACCTCTTCCCATTGAAAATATCGACACCGATCAGATCATACCCGCTCGTTTTCTTAAGGCGACCACACGTGAAGGCTTCGGAGAAAACCTTTTCAGAGACTGGCGTTTTGAAAGTGATGGACACACGAAAAAAGATTTTAGCTTAAACAATTCGACATACAGAGGTGAAATTCTGGTCGCCGGACGAAACTTTGGTTGCGGTTCAAGCCGAGAACACGCCGCCTGGGCCATACTCGACTACGGATTCCGATCCGTCGTCTCGAGTTTTTTTGCTGATATCTTCAAAGGTAATGCCCTCAACAATGGTTTATTACCTGTAGAAGTCTCCGAAAAATTTTTACAAAAAATTTTCAAAACTATAGACGGAGATCCGACAATTCGCATTCAGATTGATTTGAAAAAACAAACAATCACCTTTGAAGGAAATCAAGAAAATTTCGATATCCATTCCTATAAAAAAACTTGTCTGATCCATGGATATGACGACCTCGATTTCTTGGTTAACATCAAAGATGAAATTGAACGCTTTGAAAAAAAACATATATCCCGAATATATGGTGTGTAAATCAGACCTCTATAAGGATTCTTTTTCTTTTATTTTCCAATACGGATATAGCTTAATCGAGTGGTTGCAACAAAAATCGGATGAAAAATATTTAGACCTGGGTTGTGGAACCGGAGAGCTAATAGCTAAGCTTAAGGCCCCTATGGAAAGTATTGGCCGGATTGGACAAAGGTACCTACTATTGATCGAAAGCACAAAAAAATCCCCGAAGATAGATTTTATCGTACCCCAACGCCATGTTCTTTTCATTTTCCACATAATTTGACTCCGTTTTCTCTAATGCAGCGAAAATGTTGCATGAGAGAAGGAGTTTAAAATATCTGTAAATCAATATATTATTTCCTATACTTGTAGTAGGCAATAAAAAAATTTGACTCTATGCTCAGAAGCCGAACAAATAATCTTTAGTAACCTATATATGGAACCTTCTACCAGAAGGATTTAGTTTTTCAAAAGGTTAAAACACTTTGATCCCACTGGGAAGGGATGAAGAAAAAAATAAGAAAAATATATCAAAAGGACCAGGAAATAAAAGGTAACCTACTTACAGTGGAATATTGTTATTTAAGATGATGCTTTTGAGTAACTGGTATGATATCAGTGATATAAGAACGGAAGAATTGGTGAAAGATACTTGATCTGCATGAACTTTTTGGTTTTCGATTGGAAGATCAGATCCCAAATTATACGACTCTATGCAGATTTCGAAATAAAATAATAGCCAAAAAGGTATATGA
Organism: Flavobacteriales bacterium Tduv; assembly: GCA_047528255.1. Lineage (GTDB taxonomy): Bacteria > Bacteroidota > Bacteroidia > Flavobacteriales > Blattabacteriaceae. The sequence goes on from CP180024.1 coordinate 1,294,422, forward strand.
GCGTTTACTGAAAAAGATAAATAAGAAATTAGAAAAGTATCAGACGATAGTTAAAATAGGCGTGATAGTAGATGCCAGTATTACAGTGAGTAGCCTTGCTCCAAAGGGTCCTCCTACCTACGTAGTAGAGGATCGGAAGGAAGAGGGGAAAAAGCAAATCAGTCAAAGAGAAGCAAGGGTAAAAAAAGAGAGTCAATCAGGAGTAGGGACTCAAGTAAAATGGTTCAAGAAATCAGGTAAAATCTACTATGGGTACAAGAAGTACATGGGGGGGGGGATAAAAATGGAATGAATACTAGCTGTACATAGCCTAGTAGCCAATGAGCATGATAGTATAGGGCTAAATCCTTTAATAAGCAAACTAGGATATAAAACCAGAGAAGTATATGCAGACAAAGTACACCAAGTTCCAACCAACGTGTCTTACTTTCATAGTCGAGGCATCAAAAACCGTATACAGAATAAAGCCTATAGGAACCGTCTCTTAAGTAGGATAGCTATATTATTCAATAAATTAGTGAATAAAAGCCGATGGGTAGTAGAACGTATTTTTGGCAGTATAAAGCGTTGGTTTGGATTAGGTAAGGCTCGTTACAAAGGATTAGCTCGTGTGCATGCTCAGTATCTTATGGAGGATAAGGCTCATAATTTGCATCGTTCCCCTGGCATTATTATGCGATCTACATAAAAATAGATATAATTAATTAATTTATAATCAAAATTTTTCGAATACAATGTAAAAAACTAAATCCATGTCGTTCTTTAACGAATCCATCTAGGAGGCTGAATAAATGTAATCCACCATTAACACAATGGACTCTTCAGATGAAAGAGAACTGTGTTAAATATTGTATCTTTCAACGATGAAAATCAGATTTTAAAGGATGATGATACATCGCTGATGGAGCTTATACAGTTGATTATACGTGGTATATCTCATAGTCAAATGCAGGCGGGCGCTTAAGAACTATTGCTTGAAGAAGAGTCCGGGAAAATTGAAATTCCTATCATTATAGGAGGCCTCGAGGCGCGATCCATAGTCACTGCTTTGAAAAAAATATGCAACCTCTAAGGCCTTTTACACATGACCTTTTTGTGGACGTTACCAAAGCTTTCCATTTTTGGCTAAAATCCATGATCATTTATAAACTTTCCGATGGAATATTTTCTTCTTATATTGTCTTTGAAGGGAAAGAAGGAGAAGAGCGAATTGAGTCAAGGATGTCAGATACCGTTGCTTTAGCCATCCGATTTGAAGTTCTGATCTATATCACAAGAAAAATATTTGACTAAGCCAGAATTTATATTCAAAATGTGTATTATATTGAGCAAGAGCGAACAACGATTGAATATTTTGTGAGAGAGCCCGAGGTTCTATCCAAAAGGATATAAGAAATTTATAAAAAATAGCTTCGGAAGATTTGGCGCACTTTTGAGGTGGGCCGTAGATCGAGAACATTATGAGTTGGCGGCTCTCATACAGAAAGAATTAGATCGTAGAAAACGATAAATTAAAACTCTTATGATGGAGATATTTACCGGTTTGTTGGGTAGTTTTGTCATGCTAGGTGGATGTTTCCTTATCTCCAATAACACTAAGGCTATCAATTATCGCATTGGGCTGTATTTCATTAACTATGTTAACTTGAAAAGTTATTCTGAAAAATTTTGAGTCATTGAAAACTCAAAAATATTTGACAATAATTTTAACTATTAGATAGTTATGACTCGAGAACGTTGCATGAGAGAAGGTTTCTAAAATGTTTGTAAATCAATATATTGTCTCGTATATTTGAAGTATAAAATAATAAAATTCGGATCTATGCTCAGAAGTTCTGCACAAATAAGCTTTAGTGAATTATATATGGAACCTTCTACCAGAAGGAGTTATTTTTTCAAAAGGTTAAACACCTTGTTCTACTGGGAAAGGATGGAGAAAGAAATAAGAAAAATATCTCAAAAAGGTCAGGTAATAAAAGGCCAACTTTTTTACAATGGAATATTGTTATGAGACCATTGTGTTAATAGTGGATTATGTTTATTCAGCCATCCTAGATGGGGTTCGTTAGAGAAAATATAGATTTAATCTTTCACATTGTATTCGAAATACTATTGATTATAAAATTAATTAAATATATCTATTTTTTATGGACAGCGCATAATAATTACAGAGGCATGATACAAATTATACCCATAGCCTCCATAAGACGCTGGGCATAAACACGCGCTAATCCTTTGTAACAAGCCTTTCCTGATCCAGGAAAACGCTTTATACAGCCAAAAACACTTTCCCACTACCCATTGGGTTTTACTCACTAATTATATATGAATAATATACCTTATCCTCCCTTAAGGGAGGGGTTCCTATAGGCTTTCTTCTGTATACGTTTTTTGACGCCTCGACTATGAAAGTAAGATACGTTGGCTGGAACTTGGTGTCTTTTGTCTGCATATACTTTTCTGGGTTTGTATCCTAGTTTGCTTATTAAAGGATTTAGCCCTATATTATCATGCTCATTGGCTACTAGGCTATGTATAGTTAGTATCCATTCCATTTTTACCCCCCATGTGCTTTTTGTATCCGTAGTAGAGTTTACCTGATTTCTTGAGCCATTTTCGTTGAGTAGTTACTCCTGATTGAATTTCTTTTTTTACCTCTGCTTTTCTTTGACTGATTTGCTTTTGTTCCTCTTCTTCCCGAGCTTCCACTACGTAGGTAGGATCTCCCCTTTGGAGCAAATGGACTCACTGTAATATTGATATCCAGTATCAATCCTGTTTTAACTATTGCCTGATAGTTTTCCTAATTACTTATTGATCTTTTTCAGTAAGCGCTCATATGCCTTTTTGTCTACTATTTCATTGCGAAATCTGCATAAAGTGGTATGATCTAGGTTCTGACCTTCCAATCGAAAACCAAAAAGCGCATGTAGCTCAAGGATTTTTTCACCAATTTTTCCTTTCCTACATCACTGAGATCATACCAGTGACTGAAAAACATTATCTTAAATAACGATATTTCACTGTAAGGTGAATAAACGTAATTCAATTATTATAATTGGTCTCGTTTTGAGAAATTGGATGCTTTTGAAGCTCTTCTGATTGCTGAATATGGAATTCCAACGTATCAAAATTTCGTTAGAGCTATCCATTTGAAGGAGGTTGATTTTCCTGGAAATAGAAACGATCTCCTGATCTTCCTTTTCCGTGAGCAAGTGCTCGGAAAAAACAAATGCTAATTATTTTTAGGAGATATAGAATTATTTTGATCTTGGTATTTATTTTATCGAATTATTTAGGTTCTTGCCAAATCACTTTCCCTCCTTGAGGGAGATTGGGATTAGGAGGCTTATTAGGATTCTTGTTGATATAATAAACATAGCTGGAAATCTTTTCGATGTCATTACCTTTGACCTCTCCAGTAGCTCCAAAACCACGCATGGTGGGGTTTTTTTTACTGCCATTCCATACCATGTAAAAAACATTCTTGAAAAGCTCTTTTTCCGGTGTGTTGATCCAATATTCATCGGTCAAATTAGGTCCTGTGCTGCCACTCCCATCTGCATTATGACAAGTGGCGCAAATCTCTGCAAACAAGGCTTTCCCCTCAGGGATGAGATCTTCTCTGAACTTGGCGGTTTCTATCGTGGCTTGCGGTCGGGTCTTTTCATAAGCGGCTACCTCTTCCATTTGCTTGTGATAAGCGACTTCATATTCTTTTTGAGGGTTGGAAAAATCGGTAAGAAGATAAGCGAAAAAATAAAGTAAAGCGAAAACAATGGAGAAATAGAAAAGATTAACCCACCAACTAGGCAGTTTGTTATCAAGCTCTAGGATACCATCGAAATCATGATCAATCTCTTGAACCTTCTCATTTTCACCCGAAGGGTTATAAAACCCTGATCTATAAAGCCTTGCAAAATAATTCTCCTTATTCTTTTCAATGAGGTTGTGTCTCTCTTCCTCTGAAAGAAATTTGATTTTTTGGTTGTAAATAAGCTCATTGAGAGCCTCTAAGATCAACAAAAGAATCAGAGCAAGAACTAAAACAGCTAAAACGATCGGATGCTTTACGATAGAAAAGTCGCCTGCTGAAAATACGTAAAAAGCAAATACGATGACAAACAAGGCTGAAGGAATGCTAATATAAGCAGGGGTTCTGATCTTCATAAGATATTGGTTTCATGACCTTCCAAAGGTAGGTCGCTTACTTCCTTATAATAGTCTTTAGGTTTTTTGTAAACCCAAAAGACCACTATGCAAAAAATAAGGAAAAAAAACAACAACACCCCTGATTGAAGTAAATCCCCATATTCAGTAGCCGTGACGTACTGTTTGAAAAAAAATATCATAAATTACTAGTTTTCAGTGGTTTTATTTTATTCAGCTTTGATATCGGTCCCCAAACGCTGCAGATAAGCGATCAACGCAACGATCTCTCTGTTTTCCAAAGGTATGAATCGGATGCCCTGCTGTTGTCTCTGTTCATCAATCCTTATTTTGATGTCCGGAGATTCGCTATAAATATCCTTGACGATATTGGCCGCCTGTATATGCATATCAACGTAAGCGTTTTTTATCTGATCCGGTTCATAGGGCACTCCGAGCTTGACCATTGTACGCATCTTGTCTTGTGTATCCGATTTGTTAAGCTTTTGATATGCTAACCAAGGATAACGCGGCATGATGGAGGAGGGAGAGGTCGAGCCCGGATCATACATATGTTTGAAATGCCATGAGCTTGGATTTTTACCTCCTTCTCTGGCCAAATCGGGTCCAGTACGTTTAGATCCCCACAAAAACGGATGATCGTAGACAAATTCTCCTGCCTTAGAATATTCTCGATAACGAACCACTTCATCTCGGAATGGTCTCACCATTTGTGAATGGCAAGCGTTACACCCTTCTCTGATGTATATATCTCTGCCTTCGAGTTCAAGAGCAGTATAAGGGTTGACGCTTGAAATGATTGGGACATTGGATTTAACCACAAATGTAGGTATAATCTCCACTGCCCCTCCGATAGCTACGATAATGAGAGACAAAATAATAAATTGTATCGGTTTACGCTCAAGCCAACCGTGAAAAGTTTCCCCAGCTACTTTTCTGGCGTACAATTCGGGCAAAGCAGGAGCTTCGGCCGCTTCATTTCCTACAAAAGTTCCCTTCCTTATGGTCTTGTATACATTGTAGACCATAAAAAAAGTTCCGAGGATATAAAGACTTCCCCCGATGAATCGCATAATATAGAAGGGAATGATGGCCGTGACCGTATCGAGAAAATTTTTGTTCATCAACGTTCCGTCGGGTTTGAATTCCTTCCACATCTCAGCCTGTACCACGGCTCCCCAATACAAAGGGATTACATAAAATATAATTCCCAACGTACCCAACCAAAAATGGGAATTGGCCAAAGGGACAGAATATAGTTTGGTGTTCCAAAGTTTTTGCACCAACCAATAGATCACACCAAAAGCCATGAAGCCATTCCAACCCAAAGTACCCAAATGCACGTGAGCGATGACCCAATCGGTGAAATGTCCAATGGCATTCAATGTTTTCGTAGCCAACATCGGCCCGTCAAAAGTAGCCATACCGTAACACGTGACCGCTACGACGAAAAATTTCAGAATCGGATCTTTGCGCACCTTACCCCAAGATCCTCTAAGAGTCAATAAACCATTTAGCATTCCTCCCCAAGAGGGAGCGACAAGCATGATGGAAAACACTGTTCCGAGCATCTGCGCCCAACCCGGAAGAGCCGTATACATCAGATGGTGCGGGCCGGCCCAGATATAAATGAATATCAGTGACCAGAAGTGTATGATCGAAAGCTTGTACGAGAATACGGGTCTCCCCGAGGCTTTCGGAATGAAATAATACATCAGTCCTAAGATCGGTGTGGTCAAGACAAAGGCCACGGCATTATGTCCATACCACCATTGGATCAAAGCGTCCTGAACACCGGCGTAAAGAGAATAACTTTTGAATGAGACCGCTGAAATGGGCAGCTCAAGATTGTTGAATATATGCAACATGGCCACAGCCACCCAAGTTCCCAGGAAAAACCAGATGGCGACGTAAAGGTGCTTGACGCGTCTCTTGAGGATAGTTCCCACCATATTCACACCATAAATCACCCAAATCACAGTGATAAGGATATCCAAAGGCCATTCATGCTCCGCATATTCCTTGCTGGTATTGATCCCCATCAAGAAGGTCACCCAAGAAAGGACAATAAAAAGTTGCCATCCCCAGAAATGTAACCAGCTGAGCGCATCGCTATACATACGAGCCTTCAAAAGGCGTTGCATTGAATAATAAGAACCGGTGAAAATGATATTACCCACAAAAGCGAAAATGACCGTGGTGGTGTGCAGCATCCTCCAACGGCCAAAACCGATCAAACCTTGCGAGTTTTTTAAGCTTTCTCCCAAAATCCACTCGGGGAATTGGGGATAAAAGAGCATCAAGGCGACGGTCAACCCGACCAAAAAGCCTATCACGGCCCAAAAGATCGTCGCATATAAGAAAGCCTTTACAATACGGTTGTCATAATAAAACTTCTGCACTTCCATGAGATCGGTTTAATTTTTTATTTATTCAGATTTATTTTCTTGACCGGAAAGAGAGTCATCGAACAACATTCTTACCGCAGGGGATTTATCATCGTCAAATTGTCCTTTTTTGGCGCTAATCACAAAAATGGTGAGGAAAATAACACCCAAAGAAACACTTACTAATATCATCAAAAATAATATCCCCATTATAGCTTGCTAAGTTAAGATTTAAGTCTATTTCTTAATTTAAATTTTTGTTGCATAAGACGGATAATTCAATTATTTATAATAAATCTAAATTAAATTCCTTCTAATTTAGAACTATCTTAAATATAAACAAGATCTGATAACGTTGCGAGAAGGTTGCATGATATAAATCGGTTAAAATATTTGTAAATCAATATATTGTTTCGTTTTTTTGGATTAAAAAATAAAAAAATTCGGCTCTATGCTCAGGAGCATCGAGCAAATAAAATTTAGTGAACTATATATGGGACGATTTACCAGACGGAGGGCCCCCTTTCAAAGGGTTAAACACCAGTGATACAATGGGAAGGGATGGAGAAAGAAATAAGAAAAATATATCAAAAATGCCAGGGAATAAAAGGTCAACCTGCTTATAGTGGAATCTCGTTATGAGATCATTGTATTAATTGTGGATTATGTTTATTCAGCCATCCTAGATGGCTTCGTTAGAGAACGATGTAGATTTAGTCTTTCACATTGTATTCGAAATACTGTTGATTATAAATTAATTAATTATATCTATTTTTATGGACAGCGCATAATAATACCAGGGGTACGATACAAATTATGCGCCATAGGCTCCATAAGATGTTGGGCATGCACACGAGCTAATCCTTTGTAACGAGCCTTTCCTGATCTAAACCAACGCTTTATACTGCTAAAAGTATGTTTTACTACCCATTTGGGTTTACTCACTAATTATATTGAATAATATAGCTATCCTACTAAGGTCCGGTTTCTATAGGCTTTTTTCTGTATACGCGTCTTTGATGCCTTGACTATGAAAGTAAAACACATTATCTAGCACTTGGTAACCTTTGTTTTCATATACTTCTCCGGGTTTATATCCTAGTTTGCTTATTAATAGCTTTAGCCCTCTACTATGATGCTCATTGGCGGCTATCCTATGTACAGCCAGTATCATTCTATTTTTATTCAGCTTTATGTGCTTATTGTATCCTTACTAGAGTTTACCTAATTTCTTGAACTATTTCCCTTGAGTGTCTACTCCTGATTGAGTCTCTTTTTTACCCTTTCTTTTCTTTGACTGATTTTCTTTTTCCACTCTTTCTTCCGACCTCCACTACGTAGGTAGGAGCTCCCTTGGGAGCAAGGGTATTCACTGTAATACTGGCATCTACTATCACTCCTGTTTTAACTATCTCCGATGCTTTTCTAATTCCTTACTGATCTTTTTCAGTAAGCTTTTATATGCTTTTTTGGCTACTATTTCATTGAAAAACCCGTATAGAGTAGTATAATATAGGATCTGATCTTCCAATAGAAAACCTCAAAATAGCATGCAGCTCAAGGATTTTTTCACCAATTCTTCCGTTCCCTATATCACTGAGATCTTATTAGTGACTCAAAAGTATCATCGTTAAATAACGATATAGCACTGTAATTAGGTTGGCCTTTTATTCCCTATTCTTTTTTGACATATTTTTCTTATTTTTTTCTCTATCCCTTCCTACTAGATTAAGGTGTTTAACCTTTTTAAAAACTCACGCCTTCTGATAGAAGGTTCCATATATATTTGACAAAGTTTATTTTCGCGATACTTCGTGAGCATAGATCTGAATTTTTTATTTTTTTACTCCAGAATACACGAAATAATATATTGATTTACAAGTATTTTAATAGCCTTATCTGATGTAACGTTCTCGTATCGTCCCCTGGTATTATTATGAGCTGTTCATAAAAATAGATATTAATTAATTAATTTATAATCAATAGTATTTCGAATAAAATATGAAAGACTAAATCTACATCTTCTCCAACAAAGCCCATATAGGAGGTTGAATAAAGGTAATGCATTATTAACACAATGGTCTCAAACCGTATCGAATATCGATTTTTGTCGTTTCAAAATTTAAAATCAAGGAGCATCTATGGCAAACCCTCCGACCAAAAAAAAAGGCATGTCCTTTATTGATACTCACGCTCATTTATATGTTGAGCAATTTGATTCGGATCGAGAAGCTGTGATCCAAAATGCTCTGGAATCCGGAGTCAAGCAATTTTATCTCCCCTCCATAGACAGCAGAACTTTGGAGCGTATGCTCTCGCTCGAGGCCCAATATCCCGGGGTCTGCATCCCGATGATCGGTTTGCACCCCATCAGCGTACGCCCTGATACCATAGAAACGGAGTTGGGATTTATGAAAAAATGGCTTGATCAGCGTCCGTTTGCCGCAGTGGGAGAGATAGGCATTGATCTTTACTGGGAGCAACGTTTTTTGTATGAACAACGGGAGGCCTTCCGAACCCAGATCTCTTGGGCCAAAGAAAAATCGCTCCCTATCGTGATTCACTCCCGATCTTCTTTTGATGATATCTTTGAAATTTTGGAGCAGGAGAGGGACGAACGTTTGCGCGGCATTTTTCATTGTTTTTCTGGCACGTTCGAACAAGCTCGCAGAGCCATCGATTACGGCATGAAATTAGGCATCGGCGGTATCGTCACTTTCAAGAACGGACAGATTGATCGATTTTTATATCAAATCGATTTAAAACATATCGTATTGGAAACTGATTCGCCCTATCTGGCTCCTACGCCTTATCGAGGAAAGCGCAATGAACCTATCTATTTGAGGTTGATTTTGGAAAGGCTTTCCCATATCTATTCCCTTCCTCAAGAAGAAATTGCCAAGATTACTACGGAGAACACTACCGAAATTTTTGCAATACATTGATTTGAAAAAAGTTTCCTTATTATATTTGCAAAAAATCTTTCCGGGTGAAATATAAGCGTTTCTTGCTGAAGTTGAGTGGAGAGGCTTTAATGGGAGAAAGCCAATTCGGGATTGATCCCAAACGTCTTCGTCAATATGCTGAAGATGTAAAGCAGGTAGTGGATATGGGTGCTGAGGTTGCTATCGTCATCGGCGGAGGAAATATTTTCAGAGGCTTGGCCGGATCGCAAAACGGAATCGATCGAGTACAAGGAGATTATATGGGGATGTTGGCCACGGTGATCAACAGCATGGCTTTTCAATCCGCTTCGGAAGCCTTGGGAATCGATACGCGTGTACAGACTGCAATTCGAATGGATCAAGTGGCCGAACCGTACATCAAACGTCGGGCTGTTCGTCATCTTGAGAGGGGGAGGGTCGTCATATTTGCCGCAGGAACCGGAAACCCCTATTTCACAACGGATACGGCAGCCACTTTGCGCGCCGTAGAGATTCAAGCCGAAGTTATTTTAAAAGGCACCCGTGTAGACGGTATTTATACCAAGGATCCCGAAAAAGACCGGAGTGCGAAAAAATTGGAAAACATATCCTTTGAACATGCCTACAACGTGGGCCTTAAGGTGATGGATATGACAGCGTTTACCTTGGGCGCTGAAAACAATCTCCCGATCATTGTTTTTGACATGAACAAAAAAGGAAATCTCAAGCGAGCCATCTCCGGAGAAAACGTCGGAACTCTAGTATCGAAAATATAAAGTGAGTTTATGGAAATTGAAATATTGAACAAAATTGTAAACTCCGGAAAAGGAGAAATGGAAAATTTTTTAAATCATTTGCAAAAAAAATTTTCCCAGATCCGATCCGGAAAGGCCAGCCCGACAATGCTTGATGGGGTTCGTGTAGAATATTATGGTAGGATGACCCCTTTGAGCCAAATTTCGAACGTGTTGGCTCTGGACGCTATAACGCTAAGTATCCAACCATGGGAGCGTTCACTGCTTTCTATGATGGAGAGATCCATTATCAATTCAAACCTCGGGTTTACTCCGACCAATAACGGCGAAACCTTATTGATCCGCTTGCCACCTCTAACAGAAGAAGGGCGAAAGGGCCTGGTCAAAAGAGCAAAATCCGAAACCGAACACGCTAAAGTGAGCATCCGAAACGTTCGAAAAGATGCCAATCATTCTTTAAAAAAGACAGAAGGATTCGCTAAAGATCTCGTCAAAAGTATGGAAGAGTGGATGCAGAAGATTACTAATGAATACATCAAAAAAGCAGATGCCCTCTATATTGCCAAGGAAAAAGAAATCATGACGCTATAGTCTTTTCCTCTAAAAGAATGCCCGAAGAATAGTCGAACTACTCCTTTATTGTAAACTACTGAAAGAAGTGAGAGGTTCTATCAAAGAAGGGTGGTGAAAACTCTAAATCAATATATTATTTCGTATACTTAGAGTAAAAAAAAGACCAACTCTATGCTTAGAGTCCGTGCAAATAAGCTTTAGTGAACTATATGTGAAAAGTTCTACCAGAAGAGGTTGTTTTTCAAAAGGTTAAATATATTGATCCACTGGGAAGTGATGGAGAATGAAATAATAAAATGTATCAAAAGACCAGGGAATAAAATACTAGTCTGCCTACAGTAGAATATCGTTATTTTAAGATGATGCTTTTGAGTCACTGGTATGATCTCAGTGATGTAGGGATGGAAAAATTGGTAAAATATTCCATAGGCTGCATGTTATTTTGTAGTTTCCGATTGGAAGATCAGATTCCAGATCATACCATTATATGCAAATTTCGCAATGAAATAGTAGTCAAAAAGTTATATAAGCTCTTACTGAAAAAGATCAATAAGAAATTAGAAAAGAATCAGGCTATAGTTAAAAAATGACTCCCTTTACTCCAAAGGGCGATCCTACCTATGTAGGATAGGATCGGAATAAAGAGGGTCAAAAGCAAATCAGTCAAAGAAAAGAAAGGGCAAAAAAAAAGTCTCAATCAGGATTTAGACATTCAAGTAAAATGGCTCAAGATATTAGATAAATTCTACTACGAATACAAGAAGACATAGGGGTGGATAAAAATGAAATGATAGTAGCAGTAGATAGCGTAGTAGCTAATGAGTATGACAGTATAGGGCTAAAGTCGTTAATAACCAAACTAGGATATACTTCCAGAGAAGTATATTCCGATAAAGGTTACCATCAGCCAACGTGTCTTACTTTCATAGTCGAGATATCAAATACCGTATAGATAAGAACGCCTATAGAACCGTTCCTTAAGTATGATAGTTATATTATTCAACAAATTACTGAGTACCCTCCCGATGGGGAGTAGAACGAACTTTTGGTAGTATAAAGCGTTGATTTGGATTAGTTCGTTTGCATGCCTAGTCTCTTAATGGAGGATATGGATCATAATTTATATCATCCCCCTGGTATTTTTATGCGCTGTTCATAAAAATAAATATGATTAATTGATTCATAATCAATAATCTTAAAATAAGATGTGAAAGACTAAATATCTATCGTCTCCAACGAATCCCATCTAGGAGGTTAAATAAACGTAATTCACTTTAATATAATGGTCTTGTCATATTTAGACTATGAATAAAGAGCAAATAATAAAAGCCTTGCAAGAAGTTGTCGTGTCGGGGGATCGGGATAATATCGTCGATTCCGGAGTTCTTCAAGACCTTCAGATCGTCGGAGACGAAGTAGTAGTCGATCTCTTGTTAAACAATCCCGCCATGCACGTTAAGAAAAGAATCGAAGTATACATTCTTAATGCTATTCATCAGCAGGTTGCTCCAAAGGTCAAGGTAACGGTCAATATACAAGTGAAAACCAAAGAAAAACCGCAGATTCGAGGAACTGAAGTTCCGGGTGTCAAAAATGTCATCGCTATTGCTTCTGGAAAGGGAGGAGTCGGCAAGTCTACCATAGCGACCAATATCGCCGTAGCGTTGGTCCGAATGGGTTTTCAAGTAGGGTTGCTCGATGCAGACATTTATGGCCCCTCCATCCCCGTGATGTTCGATGTAGAAGATGCTCGTCCCACAGCTGTATATATAGAAGGCAAAGAAAAGATGCAACCTGCTGAAAGTTATGGTGTAAAGTTGCTTTCTATCGGGTTTTTCTCCGGAACTAATCAAGCTGTCGTGTGGCGCGGCCCGATGGCTAGCAAGGCCCTGCGTCAGCTTATTCGCGATACCCATTGGGGAGAGCTGGATTTTTTGATTATCGATCTTCCTCCGGGTACAGGAGACATTCACCTTTCTCTTGTACAAGAATTGCCACTTACGGGAGCCATCATTGTCAGCACTCCTCAAAAAGTGGCCTTGACTGATGCGCGCAAAGCCGTTGCTATGTTTCTCCTCGATGCCATCAAAGTTCCTGTGATCGGTATCGTTGAAAATATGGCCTATTTTACCCCTGAAGAATCTCCTGATAGAAAATACTATATCTTCGGAAAAGGAGGAGCTCGGAGGCTTGCTTCCGACTTGCAAATCCCTTTTTTGGGTGAGGCTCCCATTTTGCAGAGCATTCGTGAAGCAGCCGATGCCGGTCGCCCTGCCGTTTTACAAGAAAATAGTCTTACAGCCGAGTTTTTCAAACAGATCACCAGAAATGCAGTTGAGCAACTCGTTCTCCGAAATGAAAAATTTCCTCCTACGGAAGCTCTCCGTATTACCACCATGGCAGGTTGCTCTGTCAGATAATTCTATTTTTGTATGGAAGAAGATTTAAAAAATAAAATCCTGAAAGCTCTCGATGAAATCCGCCCTTTCTTGGAAACTGACGGCGGAGGTATAGAATTGATAGAAACCGATGGAAAAACTGTTAAAGTAAGACTTTTGGGAAATTGTGTAGACTGTTCGGTCAATCAAATGACTTTAAAGAGTGGTGTGGAAATGACTATCAAACGGTATGCCCCTCAGATTGAAAAAGTTATAAAAATCAACGATACCGACAGATAAATTAAAGATATGTCTATGGAAAAAAAATTGGATCAAGTCACCATATTGTTCGCTGGAAATTCTGGTGACGGCATGCAATTCATAGGCAATCAGTTCACTGATACGGCCGCATGGTTGGGTAATGATGTGAGAACTTTCCCCGATTTTCCCGCTGAAATCCGAGCTCCGCATGATACCATAGCAGGAATATCAGGATTTCAAATCCATTTCGGCAGTGTGGAAATTAGCTCTCCGGGTGATTTGTGTGATGTATTGGTGGTAATGAATGCCGCGGCTTTGAAGAAACATATTCCCGGCTTAAAAAAGGGAGGGATTATCATTGCCGACAGTTCCGGCTTCAGCCCTAAAAAGGCGCTTCTGGCCGGTTATTCTGAACGGAAATGCCCATTGAAAACGCTTTCCGATTACAAGGTTTACGAGATCGACTTTTTGCGGCAAACACGTCAGCTCCTCCAAGAATCTCCTTTGAGTAAAAAAGATAAGGATACCATCAAAAACACGTTTGCGTTAGGTTTCATCTATTGGCTTTACAATCGTTCATTGGCTTATACCGAACGGTTTTTTAATAAAAAATTTCAGGCCTCCTCCGAGCTTTTGCAGGCCAATATTCACGCTCTCAAAGCCGGCTATCATTTCGGGGATACCAGTGAAATCTTTACTGAACGTTTTGCTGTAGGACCAGCCAAGATGGCTCCTGGTATATACAGAAATATCACGGGGAACCAGGCTATAGCCCTAGGTTTGATTGCTGCCTGTAAAAAAGCTGGGTTGAGACTTTTCTACGGTGGGTATCCCATCACTCCGGCTTCGGATATTTTACATTATTTGTCGAGGCATAAAAATTTTGGAGTAAAAACTTTTCAGGCTGAAGATGAGATTGCAGCAATCACGTCTGCCATAGGAGCTTCTTATGCAGGAAATCTTGGGGTTACGGCTACTTCTGGCCCCGGTATGGCTTTGAAACAAGAAGGGCTCGGTTTGGCTCTCATGCTCGAAATCCCTTTGGTCATCATCAATGTACAGCGAGGTGGCCCTTCTACCGGTTTGCCCACCAAGACCGAGCAGGCAGACCTCATGCAGGCTCTCTACGGTCGTAATGGAGAGGCCTCTATACCTGTTCTGGCTGCGCGCTCTCCGTCCCACTGTTTTCAGGCGGCTTTCGATACCGCGAAAATTGCCGTTGAACATATGACTCCGGTGATCTTGTTGAGCGAAGGCTATTTGGCCAATGGTTCTGAACCCTGGAAGCTCCCTATGGATGATCAGTTGCCTGATATTAAGATACCTAGACCACATAACGAGGGTGATGAACTTTTTTATCCTTATAAACGCGATGACCGTGGCGTGAGGCCTTGGGTCACTCCCGGAACAGTCGGTTATGAACACCGTATCGGAAGTCTGGAAAAGGAGAATCTCACGGGAAATGTCTCTTATGACTCCAAAAATCATCAGTTGATGGTAGATTTTCGGCAGAACAAAGTCGATAAGATTGCCGAATTCCTCCCTCGGCAACGTATTGACTCCGGTCCGGAAGAAGGCCTATTGCTTTTATTGAGTTGGGGGGGGACTTACGGTGTCATTCGAGCAGTGGTCAAAGAGCTTCTCGTCGATGGATATCGTGTATCTCACGCCCATATTGATTATCTTTGTCCCTTGCCTCTCGGTCTCGGTGAATTGATCGCTCGTTTTGAAAAGGTACTCATTCCGGAGCTGAACAACGGGCAAATTTTTCATCTCATTCGAGATCGATTTCTGGTCGATGCAGTTCCTCTGAATAAAATACAAGGTATTCCCTTTACCGTAGCCGAAATCGTAGAGAAAGTTAAGGAGATTATCTGAGGTAGACTCATTAAGTTTTAGGACGATAATCTGTAGGTAATAAAATAATTCTCATTAAGAAAAAAGAGACCATTGTGTTAAGGGAATTCCGTTTATTCAGCAATCCTAGATGGCTTCGTTGGAGAATATGTAGATTTAGCCTTTCACATCGTATTCGAAATACTATTGATTATAAATTAATTAATTAAATCTATTTTTATAGATAGCGTATAATAATTCCAGGAGAACGATACAAATTATGCGCCATATCCTCTATAATAGGCTGGTCATGCATACGAGCTAATACTTTGTAAAGAGTCTTTCCTTCTGATTCAAACCAACGTTTTATACTGCTATAAGTAGGTTCTATTACCCATCGGGTTTTACTCACTAATTATATATGAATAATATAGCGCCCCCTTAAGGGATCAATCCTACTAGAGTTTTTTCTGTATATGGTATTTAATGCTTCGACTATGAAAGTAAGACACGTTAGCTGGACTTGGTAACCTTTGTGTGCATATACTTCTCTGGGGTTATACCCTAGTTTACTTATTAATAGTTTTTCCCTCTACTATCATGTTCATTAGCCGCTAGGCTATGTACTGCTAGTATCATTTCATTTTTATCCACTTCTACGTTCTTAGAGGACGTTGCATGGAAGAAAGAGGTTAAAATATTTGTAATATATCAACATATTTTTTCGTATATTTTGAGTAGAAAATAAAAAAATTCGGCTCTATTCTCAGAAGCACCGCATAAATAATATTTAGTGAACTATATATGGACCCTTCTACCAGAAGGTAGTTAGTTTTTCAAAAGGTTAAACACCTTGATCCAATGGGAAGGGATGGTAAAAAGAAATAAAAAAATATATTAAAAAGGCCAGGGAATAAAAGGCCAACCTGCCTATATTGGAATATCGTTATTTAAGATGATGCTTTTGAGTAACTGGTATGATCTCAGTGATATAGGAATGGAAGAATTGATTAAAGAATTCTTCAACTGAATGCGCTTTTATGGTTTTCGATTGGAAGATAAGATCCCAGATCATACGACTCTATGCAGATTTCGAAATGAAATAGTAGCCAAAAAGGCATATAATCACTTACTGAAAAAGATCAATAAGGAATTAGAAAAGCGTCAGGTGATAGTTAAAACAGGAGTGATAATAGATGCTAGTATTACAGTGAGACCATTTTCCCAAAAGGGGCTCGCCTCTACGTAGTGAAGGATTGGAAGGAGGAGGCAAAAGCAAGTCAGTCAAAGAAAAGAAAGGGTAAAAAAAGAGACTCAATCAGGAGTAGATACTCAAGGAAAATGGATTAAGAAATTAGGTAAACTCTACTACGGATAAAAGAAGCACATAGGGTTGGATAAAAATGGAATGTACTAGCTTGTACATAGTGTAGCAGCCAATAAGCATGATAGTAGAGGGCTAAAGCCATTAATAAGCAAACTAAGATATAACCCCAGAGAAATATAAGCAGACAAAGGTACCAAGTGCTAGTCAATGTGTCTTATTTTCATAGTCGAAGCATCAAAGAGCGTATACAGAAGAAAGCCTATAGAAACCGGACCTTAAGTAGGATAGATGTATTATTCAACAAATTAGTGAGTAAAACCAGATGGATAGTAAAATGTACTTTTGGCAGTATAATGCGTTGGTTTGGATCAGGCAAGGCTCGTTAAAAAGGATTAGCTCGTGTGCATGCCCAGCACCTTATGGAGGTTATGGCGAATAGTTTGTATCGTGCTTCTGGAATTATTATGCGATGTTCATAAAAATAGATATAATCAATTACTATTATAATCAATAGTATTTTGAATACAATGTGAAAAATTAAAATCTACATTTTATCTAATGAAGCCATCTAGGAGGCTGAATAAACCTAAGCCACTATTAACACAATGGTCTCGTATCGTGCCCGTGGCATTATTATGAGCTGTACATAAAAATAGATATAATTAATTAATTTATAATCAATAGTATTTCGAATACAATGTGAAAGATTAAATATACATCGTTCTCTAAAAAAAAACATCTGGGAGGCTGAATAAACGTAATTCACCATTAACACAATGGTATCGAAATAATATATTGATATTACAAATATTTTAGCCCAACCTTCTCTCATGCAACATTCTCGTTTCATAACAGTAATGACTGACTTTTATTTGAGGAGGATCTTGAGAGTCTTCCATAATAAAACGTCTGTCAGCATTTGATAAGATCGTCATCGTACCGTCTGAGGGTTTGACTTGTTCAGGGGGGATATGGGGAGATGATTTGAGAGTAGAGTACGATGCCTTGCATCTTAATATAACCCTAACACAAACTAAAAAGAAAAATTAAAATTAGATTTAGGAACAAAAGGGATCCTGACAAACCTTCTGGTTTGGTAAAAAGGGTTAATCAATGGTCAATGTTTTACGTATAACGTCTCTTTGACGGCGGAGATTACTTTATTTTCATTAGGTAACCAGGCTTCGATCAAGCTGGAGGAGTAGGGCGCTGGTACATCGGGAAGGGTGATCCTTTTGATTGGAGCGTCGAGATAGTCGAAGTTTTTTTTCTGCACGACGTAGGTTATCTCCGATGCGATGGAAGCGAATGGCCAGGATTCTTCAATGATTACCAGTCTGTTCGTTTTTTTAACAGAGCTTAGGATAGTATGATAGTCCAGGGGGCGTACGGTGCGCAGGTCAACCATTTCTACGTCGATGCCTTCTTCGGCGAGTTTTTCGGCGGCGATCAGGGCAACTTTCATGATTTTCCCGAAGGATACGAGCGTCACGTCAGAACCTTCTTTTTTGATATCAGCCACACCGATCGGGATGGTATATTCTTCTTCGGGTATCATCATCTTGTCTCCGTACATCTGTTCGGATTCCATGAATATTACCGGGTCGTTATATCGGATCGCTGATTTCAAAAGGCCTTTTGCATCGTAAGGGTTGGAGGGAATGACGACCTTGAGTCCGGGACAGTTGGCGTACCAATTTTCAAAGGCTTGGGAGTGTGTGGCGCCTAGCTGACCTCCCCAGGCTGTAGGTCCGCGAAAGACGATGGGGATGTTCCACTGCCCTCCGCTCATTTGGTACATCTTGGCGGCGTTGTTGATGATTTGATCGATGGCTACTAAGGAAAAGTTGAAGGTCATGAATTCTATAATGGGTCTACAACCGTTCATTGCCGAGCCTATGCCGATTCCGGAAAAACCGAGTTCCGAAATCGGAGTGTCGATCACCCTTTTTGGGCCGAATTCGTTCAACATTCCTTTGGAAGCTTTGTATGCTCCGTTATATTCAGCTACTTCTTCTCCCATGAGGTATATAGTTTCATCATTTCTCATCTCTTCGCTCATGGCGGCAGCGATAACTTCCCGAAAGGTCATTATTTTCATCATAATACGAATCAATTAGATCGGATATTGTGGCAATATTAAGGAAAAAATATGACTGGGGCGGTGGTTGAATATTATCGGCTGAGGCAATGATCCATTGTGAAATTAGAGTTTTTTGTTTAATCTTTCGAGACCATTGTGCTAATGGTGGATTACGTTTATTCAGTCTCCTAGATGGCTTCGTTAGAGAACAATGTAGATTTAGTTTTTCATATTGAATTCGACAAATTGTTGTTTATAAATTAATATAAATATATCTATTTTTATAGACAGTGCATAATAATCCCTGGGGAACGATACAAATTATTCCCATAGCATCCATAAGAGGATGAGCCTGTACACGAGCTAATACTTTGTAACGCTTTACCTTATCCAAACCAACATTTTATACTGCCAAAAATACGTTCTACTACCCATCGGTTTTTACTCACTTCTTCTATTGAAGAATATAGCTTTTTTCCTTAAAAGAGGTTCCTATAGTTTTTCTTCTGTATACGGTATTTGATACTTAGACTATGAAAGTAAGAGACGTTGGCTGGAACTTGATAACCTTTGTCTGCATATACTTCTCTGGAAGTATATTCTAGTTTGCTTATTAATGGATTTAGTCCTCTATTATCATGGTTATTGGCTGCTACGCTACGTACGGCTAGTATCATTCCATTTTTATTCCCCCTATGTGCTTTTTGTATCCGTAGTAGAGTTTATCTGATTTCTTGAGCTACTCACCTTGAGTATTTACTGCTGATTAAATCTCTTTTTTTTATCCTTTCTTTTTTTTGACTGATTTGTTTTTGCTATTCTTTCTTTCGATCCTCCACTACGGAGGTAGGATCTCCCTTTGGAGTAAAGGGATTCACTGTAATATTGGAATCTACTATTACTCCTGTTTTAACTATCGCTTGATGCTTTTCTAATTACTTATTGATCTTTTTCAGTAAGAGCTCATATATCTTTTTGGCTACTATTTCATTGCAAAATCTGCATAGAGTCGTATGACCTGGGATCTGAGTTTCCAATCGAAAACAACAAAATAGAATGTAGCTCAAGGATTTTTTCACCAATTCTTCCGTTTCTACATCACTGAGATCATACCAGTGACATAATAGCCTCATCCTAAATAAGGATATTCCACTGTAAGCAGGTTGGCCTTTTATTCCTTGGCCTTTTTGATATATTTTTCTTATTTTCTTCTCCAGCACTTTCTAGTGGATCAAAGTGTTTAACCTTTTGAAAAAATCACTCCTCCTGCTAAAACGTTTCATATATAGTTCACTAAAGCTTATTCGTGCGGTGCTTCTGAGCATAGATACCTGTTTTTTTATTTTTTACTCCAAAAATACGAAACAATATATTGATTTATAAATATTTTAACCTCCTTCTCTCATGTAACATTCTCATATATATATATTACCAAATTTTATGTCGTTTTTCGAATGTTTTTTGACAATTCGGTTTACATGTGTACATTTGTTGCTGCATTTTCAGCTGGCGTTCAATTATGGAGAGAGAGGATTTATTGGCGCAATTGAAGCAAAAATTAGCGACCTTATTGGCCTCTTATCGAGATCAAAAGCATGCAATTGCAGAGTTGAAAGAAGAGAGTCAGAAGTTGAAGCAAAAACTAAAGGAACAACAAGCTGTCAATCTTGAATTGAAACAGGCGAATGAATGGCTCAAAATAGCAAACGCGATGTTGGGAGACAAATCCGATAAAAAATTAATGAAATCTAAGATCAATCTCTTGGTGAGGAAGATTGACCAATGTATCGATCAACTCAAGTTGTAGGATAAAATAGTATGCAGGAGCGTATAAAAATCAATGTGCTTATTACAGATCGTCATTATCCGATGACTATACTTCGAAAGGAAGAACCTGTCGTTCGTCGCGCAGCGAAGGATATAGGGTTAGCTATCAAAGATATAGAACTTAAGTATGCTATCAGAGATAAGCAAGATGCTCTTTCTATGTGTCTCTTACAATATGCTTCCAAGATGGGAGTCGATCGGGGAGACCGACAAAAGGAAGAGGAACATTTAAACGATAACATAAGAGATATCATCCGACAGATCGATGAGGCTTTATAACAGTTTAAATCCTCTGTACGGTACTTACATCAGTTTCTATTGCAATTTGTAAGTTCAAACACCATTTAATTATTGGCCTAGCAGCATTTTCAGAGTAATTGACGCTTTTAGATTCGGAAGGTCAGAACGATTTTAAACGTATTCTGACCGGTTTTTGATTGTAAAGAGCTTTCAACTTCTTTGAAGAAATGTTATAGGTTTTTTGTTTTTTTTAGAGAAAAAAAGAATATGGAAAAAAATATTGTGATTTCCCTTATTGGAGGGGCGGTTTTGGGATTCGTTCTTTATTATATTCTTCGTAAAACCGCGATTATGAAGAAACATGATCGTTTGTTGGAAGAAGCCGGAAACAAAGCCAAAAATATCATTAAAAATGCCGAGAGAGAAGGGGAATCAATCAAGAAAGATAAGATTCTTCAAGCTAAAGAGCGCTTTATAGAACTCAAATCCAAACAAGGAAAAGAATTCACCGTCCGCGAGAAGAGAATTTCTGACATCGAGAAGCGCATTCGTGAAGAAGAGGCTAAAATATCAAAAGAGATTGAAAAACATCATAGAAAAAATGTGTGTTTGGAAGAACAGATCTCAGATTATGAACAAAGGAAGCAGATTTTTCAAAAGAAGCAAGATGAAATCAACAATGTCCATTTGAAACAGGTAGAGTTGCTGGAACGGATATCCAATTACTCAGCCAATGAAGCTCGTGAAGCCTTGGTTGAAGTCCTCAAAGATGAAGCTAAGATAAAAGCTCAAGCGCACATACGGCAGATCGTAGAAGAATCCCAATTGACAGCCAAGACGGAAGCTAGGAAAATTATCGTTCAAGCCATCCAAAGGATAGGTGTCGAACAAGCTATAGAAAACGCCGTATCCGTATTTAACATTGAATCTGACGATGTCAAAGGCCGCATCATCGGTCGTGAAGGACGTAATATTCGTGCTCTCGAGCAAGCAACAGGAGTGGAGATCATCATTGATGACACACCTGAAGCCATTTTATTATCTTGCTTTAATCCCGTTCGTCGGGAAATTGCCCGTCTTTCATTGCACAAACTTGTTCTCGATGGGCGCATCCATCCGGCACGCATAGAGGAAGTTGTTTCCAAAACTGAAAAACACATTGAAGAAGAAATAATCGAAACAGGGAAAAAGACTGTGATTGAATTGGGTATTCATGGCTTGCCTCCAGAGTTTATCAAAATCATAGGGCGCATGAAATACCGTTTTTCTTATGGGCAAAACCTCTTGCAACACTCCCGTGAAGTAGCTAATTTATGTAGCGTTTTGGCAGCAGAGTTCGGTCTGAATACCAAATTGACCAAGCGCGCAGGACTTTTGCATGATATCGGAAAAGTTCCGGAAACGGAATCCGAACTTCCCCACGCTCTTCTGGGTATGCAATGGGCTGAAAAATACGGAGAACACCCTGATGTATGCAACGCCATAGGCGCCCACCATGATGAGATCGAGATGATTTCGATCATTTCTCCTATTATACAAGTGTGTGATGCCATCAGCGGCGCCAGGCCCGGGGTACGTCGCAGCACGGTTGAATCTTATCTGAAAAGATTGAAAGATCTCGAAGATGTTGCCTTGAGCTTTGACGGGGTTGATAAAGCCTTTGCCGTGCAAGCAGGAAGAGAGTTGCGCGTTATGGTTGAAAGTGATAAAATTGATGACAACAGAGCTTTTCAATTGTCTCATGAGATCACAGATAAAATCCAAAATCAGATGACTTATCCCGGCCAGGTGAGAGTGACCGTAATTCGTGAGACCAGGACCGTACAAATCGCTAGGTAATTTTAGCCTGACGCGGTGTTTCTATCTACAATAGAAATCTTTTCGGTAGTTTTGGGCGAGAAAAAGGGGCTTTAAAAAGACTGATCTTTTTCTTATTATTAAGTATATATTTTAAATCATGACAAAACCGATCACTTCCTTTATCGAGAAATATTTTTTGCACTTTAATGCAGCAGTTCTGTCAGAAGCATCTCAAGCTTATAAAGCCCATCTTGAAAATGGAGGAAAAATGATGATTACCCTAGCAGGAGCCATGAGTACAGCTGAGTTGGGAAAAATATTGGCCGAGATGATACGCCAAGATAAAGTTCAAATCATTTCTTGTACCGGAGCTAATATGGAAGAAGATTTGATGAATCTTGTGGCTCATTCTCACTACAAGCGCATTCCTAATTACAGAGATTTGACTCCTGAACAAGAGAGAGAGCTTTTGGACAAAGGTTTGAATCGTGTCACTGATACGTGCATACCTGAAGAAAAGGCCTTTAGACGTCTTCAGAAACACCTCTATGAGGCATGGCATCAGGCAGAGACAGGAAGCGAACGACGCTTTCCGCACGAGTACATCTACGAGTTGTTGCTCAGCGGTGTCTTGAATCCTTATTATGAAATCGATCCGAAAGACAGCTGGATCTTAGCCGCTTCCGAAAAAAATCTACCCATAGTAGTCCCAGGTTGGGAAGATAGCACGATGGGTAATATTTTTGCCTCCTATTGTCTGAAAGGAGAATTAAAACACTCTACCGTTAAAAACGGTATTGAATACATGACCTTCTTGGCTGATTGGTACCGTGTTAATGCTGTTGGTAAAGGCATAGGTTTTTTTCAAATCGGAGGAGGAATTGCGGGAGACTTCCCCATTTGTGTCGTCCCGATGCTTTATCAAGACATGGGGCTTCAGGAAACTCTTTTCTGGAGGTATTTTTGTCAAATATCCGATTCCACCACCAGCTACGGATCTTATTCGGGGGCTATTCCCAACGAAAAAATCACTTGGAGTAAGCTGGATGTAGATACTCCGAGGTTTGTCGTCGAGTCCGACGCTACTATCGTAGCCCCATTGATGTTTGCTCATATCTTGGGTATGTGACCTTTGAGTGTTCATACACATGGTTTTCAATACTCTTGAAATCATTAAATTTGTCGATCAATACACCAAAAATGAATGCATACGATCTCGTTATTATAGGGTCCGGGCCGGGAGGATACGTCGCTGCCATCCGTGCCGCGCAGCTTGGCTTCAAGACGGCGCTCGTTGAGAAATATCCTACTCTGGGAGGAACTTGTCTCAATGTGGGCTGTATCCCTTCAAAAGCATTGTTGGATTCTTCTGAACATTATCATCAGGCTCAAAAAAATTTATCTGTTCACGGTATTCTTACTGATGGGTTGTCTCTGGACTTTAAACAACTGATTGCTCGTAAAGATCAGGTGATCCAGCAAACTTGTGATGGCGTAAAATATTTGATGAACAAGAACAAGATCGAGGTTTATCAAGGATGGGGGGCCTTTAAGGACGCGTATCATCTCACCATCAATAAAGGAGACAATCAAGTCAAAGAGATTGAGTTTCTATATGCTGTAATTGCTACGGGGTCCAAACCTTCCGGTCTGTCCGGTCTTACTATTGATAAAAAACGAATCATCTCGTCTACCGAAGCTTTGGCTTTGAATAAGGTGCCTAAACGTTTGATTGTCATCGGTGGAGGTGTTATCGGTTTGGAGCTAAGTTCTGTATACAAAAAATTGGGAAGCGAGGTCGCCGTTGTTGAATATATGGATAGACTCATCCCTACGATGGATCAAACCCTAAGCAAAGAGTTGCAAAAAATTTTGAAAAAATTGGGGATTCAATTCCATCTTTCTATTCGAGTTCTCGGAGCTGTTACACAAGGCCATGAAGTTCTAGTCAATACGGAAACTCAAGATGGAAAAAGTTTTCAGCTTAGAGGTGATTATTGTCTTGTCGCTGTGGGTCGAAGACCCTTTACTGAAGGTCTCGGATTGGAAAAAATCGGCGTTGAGACAGATGCCAGAGGTTTTGTTCTGGTGGATGAAGGTTTACGAACTCAAGTAAAAAATATTTACGCCATAGGTGACGTAATCGGAGGGGCTATGTTGGCTCATAAGGCTGAGGATGAGGGGGTTTATGTGATAGAATGTCTTTCCGGACAAAAACCTCATATCGATTACAATCTTATTCCCTCAGTGGTTTATACCTGGCCTGAGGTGGCTAGTGTGGGAAATACCGAAGCTCAATTAAAAGAAAAAGGTATCTCCTACAAGTCAGGCCAATTTCCTATGCGCGCTTTGGGTCGAGCTCGCGCCAGCGGCGATGTCGATGGTTTGGTCAAAATATTGACTGATCAGAAAACGGATGAGGTCTTGGGTGTTCATATAATCGGAGCGCGAGCTGCAGATATGATCATGGAAGCTGTCGTGGCGATGGAATTCCGCGCCTCTTCCGAAGATATCGCAAGGATATGTCATCCGCATCCTACTTTTACGGAGGCTATCAAGGAGGCTGCGCTATCGGCTACCGACAATAGAGCTTTGCATATTTAGTCTTGATCCGTATGAGTTTGAGATGCCGTTTTGTTTTGAGGATTGGAGCCTGAGAACATTGTGTTAATATACTGGATTACGTTTATTCAACCCTCCTAGGGGAACTTCCTTAGAGAAGATGTAGATTTAGTCTTTCCCATTGTATTCGAAAATATATTAATTATAAATTAATTAAATATATCTTTTTTTATGGACAGCGCATAATAATGACAGGGGAACGATACGAATTATATGCCATAGCCTCTGTAAGAGGATGAGCATGCACACGAACTAATACCTGTAATGAACCTTACTTGATCCAAACCAACGCTTTACCCTTCTAAAAGTACGTTCTGCTATCTATCGGGTTTTACTTACTTATTATGTTGAATAAGATAAATATTCTACTTAAAGGACGATTCTTATATGTTTTCTTCTGTATACGGTCTTTGATGCCTAGACTATGAAAGTAAGACACGTTGGCTGAAATTTGGTAACCTTTTTCTGCATATACTTTTCTGGATTTATATCCTAGTTTACTTATTAATACCCATTTAGCCCTCTACTACTATGCTCATTGGCTGCTGCGCTATGTACTGCTAGTATCATTCTATTTTTACCCCCCCCCTATCTGCTTCTTGTATCCATAGTAGGGTTTACCTTATTTTTTGAGCCATTTTCTTTGAGTGTCTACTCCTGATTGAGTCTCTTTTTTTTACCCTTTCTTTTTCTCTAACTTATTTTCTTTTTCCTCTCTTCATTTCCGATCCTCCACTACGTAGGTAGGAGCGCCCTTGGGTGCAAGAGGACTGACTGTAATACTGCAATTTACTATTACTCCTGTGTTTTGATCATCGCCTGATGCTTTTCTAATTCCTTATTGATCTCTTTCAGTAAGAGCTCACATTCCTTTTTAACTACTATTTCATTGCGAAATCTGTATAGAGTCGTATGATCTGGGATCTGATCTTTTAATTGAAAACCACAAAAGTGCATGAAGCTCAAGTTTTTTTCACCAATTCTTTCGTTCCTACATTACTAAGATCATAACAATAACCCAAAAGCATCATCGTAAAGAACGATATTCCACTGTAAGCGGGTTAGTGTTTATTCTCTTCCCAGTGGATCAAGGTGTTTAACCTTTAAAAAATTCACTCCTTCTGGTAAAACGGTCCATATATAGTTGATTAAAGCTTATTTGTTCGGTTCTATCTGAGGATAGATCGAATTTTTTTATTTCCTATTCCAGAGTATACGAAACAATATATTGATTTACAAATATTTTAAACTCATTCTCTCATGCAACGTTCCCGAGTTGTATGATTTGGATCTGATCTTCTAATCGAAAAATACAAAAGCTCATGCAGTTCAAGGATTCTTTCATCAATTCTTTGTTCCTACATTACTGAGATCATACTAGTGACTCAAAAGAATTATCTTAAATAACAATATTTCACTGTAGACAGGTTAATCTTTTATTCCCTGGCCTTTTTGATATATTTTTCTTATTTCTTTCTCCATTCACTTCTCCGTGGATAAATGTGTTTAATCTTTTGAAAAACTTACTACCTTCTGGTAGAACGTTCCATATATAGTTCACTAAAGTTTATTTGCGTGGTGCTTCTGAGCATAGATCCGTATTTTTTATTTCCTATTCCAAATATACGAAACAATATATTGATTTACAAATGTTTTACAACTTCTCTCATGCAACATTCCCACTTTGTGGGATAGTGTTAAAAATCTTAAAAAATCAGGAGCAGGAAGATATCCCTTCAAAATATCTATAACCTTTCCATCTTTATCTATAATCAAAAAAGATGGATATCTAGGCCTTCCATCCAACATAGAATAAGCCAAACCATTTACCTTAAAAGATTTCAAATAATGATATTTCTTTTTTCGATAAGTAACGGTTGTCCCTGTCTCGGCATCTATTCTTACCGGGATATAATTTTTTGCTATATACTTGATGACTTGACCATCCTTAAGCGTAATGCCATTCGCTTTTTTACAATAGTCACACCAACTGGTGTAGAACATCATTAAAATTTTTTTCCGAGGATATTTTGCTGCTAATGCCTCAGCCGTTGACAGATCAACCCACTTTACTCCGTTTTGAGCCATAAGAGATGAGGATAAAAATATACTTACCAAAATACTGACCAATGTTTTCATATGTAAGATTTTATAAAAAATGATTTGATATCCTGCATTTTTTCTCAACCCAAGTCACCATCTTCAAGACAATTAATCACAAGATTATAGAAAAATATTTTAATATCAAAAAAAACATCTTTATCTTCTAATTTTTGAATATACCTGGCGAGGCCATTGTCTTAAGGTGGATTACGTTTATTCAGTCTTCTAGAGGGTTTTGTTGGAGAAGATGAAAGCTTTATTCTTTCATATCGTATTCGATATATTATTTATTATAAATTAATTAATTATATTTTTTTATAAAAAGAATATAATAAACCAAGGGGGACGATACAAATTATGAGACATATCCTTCATAAGAATATGAGCATGCATACGATTTAATCCTAGTCGTTTGTAACGATCCTTTCCTGATCCAAACCAACGCTTTACTTTACCAAAAGTACGTTCTACTACCCATCGGTTTTTATTCACTAATTATATTGAATATATATAGCTATCCTACTTAAGGGATGGTTCCTATAGGTTTCCTTCTGTATACGGTCTTTGATGTCTCGACTATGAAAGTAAGGATATGTTGGCTAGCACTTGATAACCTTTGCCTGCATATACTTCTCTTGGTTTATATCCTAGTTTGGTTATTAATGGCTTTACCCTTCTACTATCATGCTCATTGGCTGCTAGGTTATGTACAGCTAGTATCATTCTATTTTTATCTATCCCTATGTGCTTCTTGTATCCGTAGTAGAGTTTATCTGATTTCTTGATCCATTTTTCTTGAGTGTCTACTCCTGATTGAATCTCTTTTTTTTACCCTTGCTTTTCTTTTACTGATTTGATTTTGACCCTCTTCCTTTTGATTCGCCATTACGTAGGTAGGAGCTCTCTTTTGAGCAAAGAGCCTCACTGTAATACTAGAATCTACTATCACTTTTGTTTTAACTATCTCCTGATGCTTTTCTAATTACTCATTGATCTTTTTCAGTAAGAGCTCATATGCCTTTTTGGCTACTATTTCATTGCGAAATCTGCATAGAGTCATATAATCTGGGATCTAATCTTCCAATCGAAAACCACAAAATTGCATGCAGCTCAAGGATTCTTTCATTAATTCTTCCGTTTCTACATCACTGAGATCAACCATTGACTCAAAAGCGTTATCTTAAATAATGATATTCCACTGTAAGCAGGTTGGCCTTTTATTCTCTGCCTTTTTTGGTATATTTTTCTTATTTCTTTCTCTATTCTTTCCCAGTGGATCTAGGTTTTTAACCTTTTGAAAAACTGACTCCTTTTGGTAGAACCTTCCATATATAGTCCACTAAAGCTTATTTGTGCGCTGCTTCTGAGCATAGAGCCGGGTTTTTTATTTTCTATTCCAAATATACGAAACAATATATTGATTTACAAATGTTTTAACCTTATTTTCCTATGCAACGTTCTTATTTTGTATGAACAAGTGTTTCCCGGTACGGTCTTTGATCGATTAATTGATGTATTAGACTGATATTTATTTTTATCCTCCGTTTTTTTCTCCAGGGCGCTGCCCGAAAACCATATATTTGCCCGGAAAATTCTTTCAGAAGATGCATATCACCAAACATCAGCTTGATGACTTAAACGCCATACTTACCGTATCTATCACCAAAGATGATTATAAAGATCAAGTAGAGGCTTCTCTCCAAAAACAGAAAAAAAACGCCCAGCTGCGAGGATTTCGTAAAGGGAAAGTCCCGATGGGACTCATCCGTAAACAATACGAAAAATCTTTGAAAGGTGAGCAAATCCAACGTCTCTTGCAAAAAAATATCCATGAATATATCGTTCATGAAAAGCTAAATATCCTGGGAGAAGTTTTACCTAGGGAACAAGAGTCTCTTGATTTTGATGCTGAAAAATTGTCTTTTCAATTTGAATTGGGATTAAGCCCTCAATTTGAGTTGGATATTGATACCCTCAACTTCACCCATTATCAAATTATCGTTTCCGATGAAGAGGTTGATGAATACATAAAAAACCTTCAAGAACGATACGGGAAATTCGAATCTAAAGAAAGCGTAGGGAAAAATGATTGTATTCATGGCAAACTAGAAGCTCTTCCGGTAAAAGGAGAAGTTCGAGAACCTTGGCACAAGAACCACACCTTTTTCGTTGAAAAACTTTCCGCAGAGCTTCGTTCTAAGTGTCTTGAAGCAAAAGTCGGAACGACCATCGATATAAATACTGCCGAACTTTTCCCCGAGATTGAAGAATGGAAGGCTTTTATCGGAGAGGAAAGCGCACCGCATTTTCCTGTGAAATGGACTTTCGAGAGAATATTTTATATTCGGCCCGCTGAGCTCAATCAGGAATTTTTTTATAAAGTATACAGCAAAGATGTCGTGAAATCCGAAGAAGAATTTCGAACCAAGATCAAGGCAGAGCGTTCTGAAACGTACGCTGTCGAAGCTGATGCTATTTTGTTTGATAGAGTGATAAGGAAACTTGTAGAAAGTACGAAATTCGATCTCCCCTCAGCTTTTTTACAACGTTGGATGCAACAACGTCTCAACATTTCCGACGAACAAGCTCGGAAAGAATATGAAAAAGGAGAAAAAGGCATTTGTTATCAATTGGTAGAAAACAAACTAGCTGAAAAATTTGATATTCTAATAAGTCAAGAAGAGATCCGTAAAAAAGCTCGATCAGTTATTCAAGCCCAATTTGCTACATATGGACAAGAAACGTTGGATGAGGTGTTGTTGGAACAATTTGTTGAAAGAACTTTGCAACAAGAAGAAGAAATTCGTCGTATTTCGTATCAAGTTTTTCGGGATCGTGTGCTGAAAATATTGAAAGATCAATTATCTATAAAAAATAAGACTTGTTCTTGGGAAGGGTTTCTCCAAGATCTTGATCATAAAAAATCTTGATTTATCAGAAGATTTCTAAATTAATTAGAGGCAATCATTATGTTTCACCCAGAAGAATTCAAAAAATACGCAGTTAAATATCAAGGTATAAGCAGTCTGACACTTGAGCGTTACGTGTCATCATTGACACCATATATTACCGAAGAGCGCAAGCTTAACGTGGCTCAAATGGACGTTTTCTCACGCCTGATGATGGATCGCATTATATTTCTCGGAACTGCTATAGATGATCAGGTGGCTAACATCATACAAGCTCAATTATTGTTTTTACAATCGGTAGATTCCCGAGATATTCGTATTTATATCAACTCCCCCGGGGGAAGCGTTTATGCAGGTTTGGGGATCTATGATACGATGCAAATGGTCAAACCCGAAGTTAGCACTACCTGTACCGGTATGGCGGCTTCTATGGCAGCCGTATTGCTCTGTTCTGGGGCCAGAGGTAATCGTTCCGGTCTCAAGCACTCACGTGTGATGATTCATCAGCCTTTGGCTGGCGTACAAGGTCAAGCCTCAGACATTGAAATTACTGCGCGAGAGATCGGAAAACTTAAAAAGGAGCTTTATCAAATCATTGCCGCGCATAGCGGGCAAGCTTTTGAAAAAGTAGAAAAAGATTCCGATAGAGATTATTGGATGACTTCTCAAGAAGCCCAATCCTATGGCATGATTGATGAAATTATCGGATTTGACGTGAAAGAGATTAAAGGTAAAAGTAGGGGGGGGAAATAAAAGGTTTGATCCTTTTCGGTAGGAGACCCTTTTATATTTTTATCATTCATGTTTTTATTTTTAGAGACGTTTTATCTAAGATTGAAGATCTTTCTGATAATGGTGAATTATGTTTAGATCCTACTAGATGGCTTCGTTAGAGACGATGGAGATTTAGTCTTTCACATTGTGTTCGAAAAAAAATATTTATTATAATATTAATTAATTATATTTATGTTTATGAACAACTTATAACAATGCCAGAGGCACGATATAAATTATGCTCCATCCCCCCCATAACAGACTGAGCATGCAAACGAGCTAATCCTTTGTAACGAGTCTTTCCTGATCTAAACAAATACTTTATACTTCCAAAAGTACGTTCTACTACCCAATGGGTAGTACTCACTACTATATTGAATAATACAGCTAATCTACTTAAGGGACGGTTTTTTCTATAAGCTTTCTTCTGTATACGGTATTTGATGCCTTGACTATGAAAGTAAAAGACGTTGGCTGACACTTGGGTAACCTTTGTATGCATATACCTCTTTAGGTTTATATTCTAGTTTACTTATTAATGTCTTTAGCCCTCTACTATCATGCTCATTCACTGGAACACTATGATGGTTAGTCTCATTCCATTTTTATCCACTTTTATGTTCTTCTTGTATTCGTAGTAAAATCTACCTAATTTTTTGATCTATTTTTCTTGAGTCTCTACTCCTGATTGAGTCTCTTTTTTTGCCCTTTCTTTTTTTTGACTGATTTGATTTTACTCCTCTTCCTTCCGATCCTCCACTACGTAGGTAGTAGAGTTCCCTTTGAAGCAAGAGGACTCACTGTAATACGCATCTACTATCACTCCTATTTTAACTAACGCCTGATGCTTTCCTAATCCATTATTGATCTTTTTCAGTAAGAGCTCATATGCCTTTTTGGTTACTATTTCATTGCTAAATATGTATAGAGTCGTATGATCTGAGATCTTATATTTCAACCGAAAACCAAAAAAGCACATGCAGTCTATGGAATCTTTTAGTAATTCTTTCGTTCCTACCTCACTGAGGTATATCCGTTAATCAAAAGCATTACCTTATATAAGCAGGTTACCCTTTTATATCCTGGTATTTTTGATATATTTTCCTTATTTCCTTTTTCATCCTTTCCAAGTGGGGAAAAGTATTTAACCTTTTGAAAAACTTACTCCTTCTGGTATAGAGTTTGACATATAGCTCATTAAAGCTCATTTGATCGGGGCTTCTAAGTATAGATCCGATTTTTTTTATTTTCTACTCCAAATAGACGAAATAATATATTGATTTACAAATATTTTAATCTCCTTCTCTCATTCAACGTTCTTTATTTTTGAAATATAAATATATAATTATCAACGATAAAATATCTTATATTGCGGAGAAGAGGGGATTCGAACCCCTGACACGTTTCCGTGAATACGCTTTCCAGGCGTGTGCCTTAAGCCGCTCAGCCACTCCTCCTCTTTATTCTTTTTGAGCTCCCCCCATCAGGGGGGGATGATGATCAAATATAAGTTTTTTTTTGCGTAATCTCACAAGGCGCGCCTGAGACGCGCCACGGGGATGTTGAGTTGCTCGCGATATTTGGTCACGGTGCGCCGCGCCACGATATACCCTTTCCTCTTGAGATGCTCGACAATCTTCTCATCGGTGAGCGGTGTCCTCTTGTCCTCCCGAACGATCGACTCGGCCAATATTTTTTTTATCTCGATGGTGGAGATTTCCTCCCCGTCTTCGTTGATCATCGATTCGGAAAAAAGATCTTTAATCAAAAAAGCGCCATAGGGCGTGCTCACATACTTGCTATTAGCGACACGGGAGACGGTAGAAATATCCATCACGATCTTCTCGGCGATATCTTTCAATATCATAGGTCTGATCTTTTGCTCGTCACCACTGAGGAAATAGTCCCTCTGATAATTCATGATAGCGTCCATCGTCAACATTAAAGTCTGCTCGCGTTGCTTGAGGGCGTCGATAAACCATTTAGCGGCGTCGAGCTTTTGTTTGATAAACAACACGGCATTCCTCTGAGCTTTAGGTTTTTCTTTAGAGTCTTTATACGCTTCAAACATTTCTGTATAAACTTGAGATACCCTCAATTCGGGAGTGTTCCGTCCGTTCAAGAAAAGCTCCAAATCACCATCCACGATGCGTATCGTGAAGTCCGGAACGATTTGCTCCGAATTCCGAAGATCCCCGGAATAAATCTTTCCGGGTTTGGGATCCAACTTCTCTATCTGACGGACAGCCTCTTTGAGCTCTCCCTCCGTAACCTCGAAACGATCCTGTAACTTAGAATAATGTTTTTTGGAAAAAGCCTCGAAAGCATCTTGAACGATATCGTGAGCCAAAGTTTTTGCAGCGCTTTCGGGCTTGGCTTTGAGTTGTATACAAAGGCATTCCTGCAGGCTCCTCGCTCCCACCCCAGGGGGATCCAATTTTTGGATATAATTTACGAGAAGGTCCTCTGCTTCTTCGACCGTAGTCGACATTCCGGACGTGATAGCCATATCATCTAAAAGAGTAGGGATATCGCGGCGCAAGTAACCATTTTCATCCAAATTTCCCAAGATAAAATCTGCCACCAGAAAAGCCTTGTTACTCAAGCGAAAAGTATGCAGCTGATCCGTGAGCTTCTCGTGAAAAGTCAAATGGGAAACGATGGGAATCATACTTTCTTTCTCATCACTCTGATGGTTTGCGTAAGTCGTCCTGTAGGCCGGTATCTCATCATCGCTGAGATATTCATCGATATTGATTTCAGAGGTATCTATGGTTTGGATTTCCTCTTCAAAAGAAGCATCCAGTAGATCTTCGGGGTTTTCTTCATTGACATCATAACAGTCTTCCAAAGCGGGGTTTTCCTCCAACTCATGTATAACGCGCTCTTCAAAAGCCAAGGTGGGCAGTTGAACGAGCTTCATCAGTTGGATCTGCTGCGGGGAGAGTTTTTGCTGTAACTTTTGATCTAAACTTTGTTTCAACATAATTTAAAATTCCGCATGATTGGGTGTCCTCGGGAAGGGAATTACATCGCGTATATTGCTCATACCCGTAACGAACTGTACCAAACGCTCAAACCCTAACCCGAAACCGCTGTGAGGAGCCGAGCCGAAGCGTCGCGTATCAAGATACCACCAAATAGTTTTCTTGTCAATATGCAGCTGATCCATCCGGCTCGACAACACATCGTTACGTTCTTCACGCTGAGAGCCTCCGATTATTTCTCCGATGCCTGGGAAGAGCACATCCATGGCTCGCACCGTCTTTTCGTCTTCATTCAAGCGCATGTAAAAAGCTTTAACTCCCGCAGGATAATCAAAAAGGATCACCGGAGATTTGAAATGTTTCTCTACCAAATAGCGTTCATGCTCAGATTGTAAATCTACACCCCAATGCACCGGATGAGCAAAGTGACCTTTCTGGTGCGATTTTCTGGCTGACAAGATTTCTATGGCCTCGGTGTAGGTGAGCCTTTTGAACTCATGATTCAAGATGAAATTGAGACGCTCGGACAAACTTCCCGTGTGCTCATGCTTGGATTTTTGTTCCTGATCGGAAAGATGTCGATCATTTAAAAATTGTATATCTTCTTTACAATGCTCAATGACATAACGGATGAGGTATTTCAAAAAATCTTCGGAAAGATCCATATTGTCCTTGAGTTCGTAGAACGCTATTTCGGGTTCGATCATCCAAAACTCGGCCAAATGTCTTGAAGTATTGGAATTTTCCGCGCGAAAAGTCGGCCCGAAACTATACACCTTGCCCAACGCCAGGGCTGCTGTTTCTCCCTCCAATTGGCCCGAAACAGTTAGATAAGTTGGTCGGCCGAAAAAATCTTGAGTGTCATCAACTTGCCCTCGGTCATCTCGAGGAGGCTCTTTCAAATCCAAAGTGGTGACGCGAAACATCTCTCCGGCTCCTTCGGCGTCGGAAGCGGTGATGATCGGGGTATGGATGTAAAAAAATCCGTGTCGGTGAAAATATTCGTGCACGGCAAAAGCCAAATGGTGACGCACGCGCATTACCGCTCCGAAGAGATTGGTACGAAAACGCAAATGGGCTTGCTTACGAAGCTTTTCTAAACTGTGACGTTTGGGCTGCAAAATGGTTTCTTGCACTTCTTCTGGGGGAGCTTCGCCGCAGACTTCTATCGTTTCAGCTCGGAGTTCGATATCTTGCCCTTTTCCTTGACTTTTCACGACTCCTCCGCTGATCTTAAGAGAGGCACCGATGCTTATGCGCTTCAAAAAATCTTCGTCAAAAGATGTCTCATCGACGGCAATCTGCAAATTTTGCAAGGCTGAACCGTCATTGAGCATGATGAAACGATTGCTTCGAAAAGCTCTCACCCAACCTTGCACGAAGATTTTTTCGGACAGAGTTTTTTTTTCCGGATCCAATAATGTTTTTACAGTGTATACTTTCATTTCAAAATAATTGATCTCTATTGAAAAATCATTTAGACTAAGGTATTGAACAGAAAAGGTATGAGACCATTTTATTAAGATGGATTACATTTATTGAGACATCCTAGATGAGCTTTATTGGAGAACGATGGATATTTAGTCTTTCATATCATATTCGAAAACTATTGATTATAAATTAATTAATAATATTTGTTTCTATGAACTGCCATAATGATCCCAGGGAAACGATACAAATTATGAGTTATATCCTCCATAAGATGCTGGGTATGCACACGAGCTAATCCTTTGTAACAAGGCTTTCCTGATCCAACCAACGCTTTATACTGCCAAAAGTGTGTTCTACAGCCATCGGGTTTTTGTTAACTAATTATATATGAATAATAGAGCTACTCTACTTAAGGGACGGTTTCTTATGGGCTTTTTCTGTATATGATCTTTGATGCTTCGATTATGAAAATAAGAGACATTGGCTGGAAGCTTGGTAAGCTTTTCTTGCATATCCTTCTCTGGAGTTATATTCTAGTTTAGTTATTAATGGATTTATCCCTCTACTATCATGCCCATTAGCTGCTATGCTATGTTGCTTCTGAGCATAGATCCGAATCTTTTTTTATTTTCTACCCCAAATATACGAAACAAGACCATTGTTTTAATGTGGATTACGTTTATTCAGCCATCCTAAATGGCTTCGTTGGATATGATAGAGCTTTACTTTTTCACATCGTATTCGAAATACTATTAATTATAAATTAATTAATCATATCTATTTTTATGAACAGCATATAATGATCCCAGGGGGGACGATACAAATTATGAGCCATAGCCTACCATAAGAAGCTAGATATGCACACGTGTTAAGCCTTTGTAATGAGCCTTTCCTGATCCAAAGCAACGTTTTATACTACCAAAAGTAGTTCTACTACCCATCTTACTCATTAATATTATTGAATAATATAGCTTTCTACTTAAGGGATGGTTCCTATAGGCTTTCTTCTGTATACGTTTTTTGATACCTCGACTATGAAAGTAAGAAGGGTTGGGTGGAAGTTGGTAACCTTTGTCTGTATATACTTCTCTGGGGTTATATCTTAGTTTGCTTATTAATGGCTTTAGCCCTCTACTATCATGCTCATTTACTACTACGTTATGTACTGCTAGTATCATTCCATTTTTATCCACCTCCATGTTTTTTTTGTATCCGTAGTAGAGTTTACCTAATTTCTTGAGCTATTTTCCTTGAGTCTCTACTCTTGATTGAGGCTATTTCTTACCCTTGCTTCCGATCCTCCATTACGTAGGTAAGGATCCCTCCATTGGGAGCAAAGGGCCTCACTGTAATACGGGCATCTACTATCACTTCTATTTTAACTATCCCCGATGCTTTTCTAATTCCTTATTGATCTTTTTCAGTAAGCGTTTATATGCCTTTTTGGCTACTATTTCATTGCGAAATCTGCATAGAATCGTATGATATGGGATCTGATTTTCCAATCGAAAACCACAAAATCTCATGCGGCTCAAGGTCTTTCACCAATTCTTCCATTCCTACATCATTGAGATCATACCAGTAATTCAAAAGCATCATCTTAAATAACGATATTCCACTCTAAGCAGTTTGACCTTTTATTCCCTGGCCTTTTTGATATATTCCCCTTATTTCTTTCTTCATCAACTTCCCAGTGGATCAAGTTTTTTAACCTTTTGAAAAATTCACTCCTTTTGGTAGAGCGTTCTATCTATAGTTCACTAAAGCTTATTTTTGCGGTGCTTCTGAGCATAGATCCAATTTTTTTTACTCCAAATATACGAAACAATATATTGAGTTACAAATATTTTAACATCTTTCTCCCATGCAATGTTATCGTTTCGTCTATTTGGAGTAGAAAAAAAAATTTGGATCTATGTTCAGAACACCGCACAAATAAGCTTTAGTGAACTATAGATAGAACGTTCTACTAGAAGGAGTGAGTTTTTCAAAAAGTTAAAAACCTTGATCCACTGGGAAGGGATGGAGAAAGGAATAAGGAAAATATATCAAAAAGGCGAGGGAATAAAAGGTCAAACTACTTAGAGTGGAATATCGTTATTTAAGATGATGCTTTTGAATTACTGGTATGATCTCAGTGATGTAGGAATAGAAGAATTGGTGAAAGAATTTGAGCCGCATGCGATTTTGTGGTTTTCGATTGGAACATTAGATCCCATATCATACGATTCTATGCAGATTTCGCAATGAAATAGTTCCAAAAGGCATATGAGAGCTTACTGAAAAAGATCAATAAGGAATTAGAAAATCGTCGGGCGATAGTTAAAATAGAAGTGATAGTAGATGCCCGTATTACAGTGAGGGTCTTTGTTTCCAATGGAGAATTCTACCTACGTAGTGGAGGATCGGAAGCAAGGGTAAGAAATAGCTTCAATCAAGAGTAGAGACTCAAGGAAAATAGCTCAAGAAAACACGTAAACTCTACTACGGATACAAGAAAGATATAGGGGGATAAAAATGAAATGGATATTAGAGTACATAGTGTAGCAGCCAATGAGCATGATAGTAGAGGGCTAAATCCATTAATAAGCAAACCTGTCTTACTTTCATAGTCGAGGCATTAAAGACCGTATACAGAAGGAAGCCTATAGGAACCCTACCTTAAGCTAGGATAGCAATATTATTAAAAATAATTTAGTGAGTAAAACCCGATGGGTAGTGGAACGTACTTTTTGCAGTATAAAGCGTTGATTTGGATCAGAAAAGGCTCGTTACAAAGGATTAGCTCGTGTGCATGCCCAGTATCTTATGGAGGCTATGGGCATAATTTGTATCGTTCCTCTGGAATTATTATGCGATGTTCATAAAAATAGATATAATTAATTAACTTATAATTGATAATATTTCGAATACAATGTGAAAGACTAAATCTACATTTTCTTTAACGGAGCCCATCTAGGAGGTTGAATAAACGTAATCCACTATTAACATAATGGTCTCATACTGTATTTATTTACAATTTTTAAACTCCTTTTCTCATTCAACGTTCTCATATATATGGAATTTGATAGGCCGTTTTTCACATAGGATCGATTTTTTTACGAGAGATCATTTTTTTGGATTTTGGCCCAACTGTCTTTTAGGCTCACGGTGCGGTTGAACACCAATCGCCCTGGTGAGCTGTCCGGATCTACACAGAAATATCCCAGTCTTTGAAATTGGAAATGTTCCCCGATTTGAGCCTTTTGCAAAGAAGGATCAGCATAACCGACGATGATCTTTAAAGCATTCGGATTTAGACATTTCATAAATTCTTGTTCCTCATTGCTGTCGGGGGAGACATGGGAAAACAAACCGTAGTAGAGTCGCGTTTCGATAGAGACGGCATGCTTAGCAGATACCCAATGCAAAGTGCTTTTAACCTTGCACAGACTGGCCTCGGTTCCGCTTCCTGAGCGACTCTCCGGATCGTATGAACAATAAATTTCAGTCATTCGACCGGCGGTATCTTTGACCACACGGATGGCCTTAACGATATAGGCTTTTTTCAAGCGAACTTCTCGGCCAAGCGTTAAACGAAAGAATTTTTTTGGAGCTTCTTCCATGAAATCTTTTCTCTCGATATACAGAACCTTGGAAAAAGGAATTTCGTGCCGATCTCCTTTCGGATCTTCAGGGTTGTTTTCGACGTCCAACCATTCTACCCGATCTTCGGGATAATTATCAATGATAAGCTTGACCGGATCCAACACGGCCATCACCCGAGGAGCGGTTTTGTTCAAATGTTCGCGTATGCTGTACTCCAACAACGCGACATCGATAATATTATCACGCTTGGCGATGCCCACTCGATCGCAAAAATCACGAATGGCCTCGGGGGTGTAACCGCGACGACGCAATCCGCTCAAGTTAGGCATGCGTGGATCATCCCAACCGTTGACAGCTTTTTCTTCGACTAGACGTTGAAGCTTACGCTTGCTCATGATCGTATAACTCAGATTGAGTCGGGAAAACTCGTGTTGTTTAGCTCGGATGGCCTTCTCATCACAAATCTGATCTAAATACCAATCGTAAAGAGGACGATGATTTTCAAACTCAAGTGAACAAAGTGAATGAGATACTTGCTCTATATAATCGGACTGACCGTGCGCCCAGTCATAAGTGGGATAAATACGCCAAGCGTCACCAGTACGATGATGAGGCTTTTTGAGGATGCGGTACATCACCGGATCGCGTAGGTTCATATTCGGAGCGTTCATATCGATTTTGGCTCGAAGCACGCGGCTGCCTTCTTTAAATTCGCCTGCCTTCATTCGATCGAAAAGATCCAGATTTTCCGTTACTGATCGCTCCTGATAGGGGCTGGCAAGACCTGATTCGAAAGGGGTCTTTCGTTGGGTGTTTATCTGTTCTTGAGACTGATCGTCAACATAAGCCTTACCGGATCGGATCAGATCTTGGGCCCATTCATAAAGTTTTTGAAAATAGTCCGAAGCGTAACATTCATTGTCCCATTGAAATCCGAGCCAACGGAGATCTTCTTTGATTGATTTTACAAAAGCTTGCTCCTCTTTGGTAGGATTGGTATCGTCAAATCTCAGATTTACAGGAGCCTTATAACGTTTCCCCAGACCGAAATTTAGACAAATTGCCTTCGCATGCCCTATATGTAAATAACCATTGGGTTCGGGAGCAAAACGAAAACGGAGCTTCTCCTTGGGGAAACCAGCTTTTAGATCATCTTCAATGATCTGTTCTATGAAATGCAAAGCCTCTCTTTTTTCGCTCATGAAACTGAATTTATGCAAAAATATTGAAAAATAAAATGAACTATAGCCTCGAGCATCACGACAAAATTCATATAAGAGACCATTGTGTTAATGGTGGATTATGTTTATTCAGCATCCTAGATAGGTTTCGTTGTAGATGATATATATTTAGTGTTTTATATCGTATTCGAAATACTATTGATTATAAATTAATTAAATATATTTTTTTATTAAAATCGCATAAAAATCCCAGGGGACGATATAAATTATGGCCATAACCTCTATTAAGATGCCGGGCATGCACACGAGCTAATCTTTTGTAATAAGCCTTGTCTGATCCAAATCAACGCTTTATATCCCCAATGGGACGTTCTACTACCCATCGGCTTTTACTAACTAATTATGTTGAATAACATAAGTATCCCTACTTAAGGGACGGTTTCTATAAGCTTTCTTATGTATGCGGTCTTTGATATTTCGAGTATGAAAGTAAGACATGTTGACTAGAAACTTGGTAAGTTTTGTCTGCCTATACTTTTCTGGTTTTATATTCTGTTTTCTTATTAAGAACTTTAGTCCTCTACTATCATGCTCATTGTCGGCTACGCTATGTACTGCTAGTATCATTCCATTTTTATTCCCCCCTATGTGTTTCTTGTATCCGTAGTAGAGTTTACCTGATTTATTGAGCCATTTTCCTTGAGTGTCTATTCCTGATTGAGTCTCTTTTTTTACCCTTGCTTTTCTTTGACTGATTTGCTTTTGGCCATCTTCCTTCCGATCCTCCATTACGTAGGTAGAATCTCCCTTGGGAGCAAAAAAACTCACTGTAATATTGGCATCTACTATCACTCCTATTTTAACTATATCCTGAGGCTTTTCTAATTCCTTATTGATCTTTTTCAGTAAGCGCTCATGTGCCTTTTTAGCTACTATTTCATTGCGAGATCTGCATAGAGTAGTATGATATGGGATCTGATTTTCCAATCGAAAACCACAAAAGCGCAGACAGTTCAAGGTTTCTTTCACCAATTTTTCCGTTCCTACATCACTGAGATCATACCAGTTACTCAAAAGCATCATATTAAAAAATGATATTCCACTGTAAGCAGGTTGGCCTTTTATTCTTTGGCCTTTTTGATATATTTTTCTTATTTCTTTATCCATCCTTCCCCAGTGGATCAAGGTTTTTAACCTTTTGAAAACTCACTCTTTCTGATAGAACGTTCCATATATAGTTCAGTAATGCTTATTTGTGCGGTGTTTCTGAGCATAGAGCCGAATTTTTTATTTTCTACTCCAAATAGACGAAATAATATATTGGTTTACAAATATTTTAACCTCTTTCTCTCATGCAACGTTTTCGATGTGAAAGACTAAATCTCAAGCGTTATCCAACGACCCCATCTAGGAAATTAAATAAACGTATTTTATCTTAAAACAATGGTCTCACTCCTTGACTAGAATTGTTTTCCAGTTCAAAAACTCTTTGAGTGCAGAAATGGAGAGTTCTCTACCGTAGCCTGATTGTTTGACGCCACCGAAAGGTAGATGAGGATAAGAGCGAGCTATTTCGTTGATGAAGATCATACCTGTATCTATTTCATAGGTTAATATTTCAGCTTTGGATAAGTCTTTTGTCCAAAGTGAGGCGCTTAATCCGTAAGGGGTATCATTGATCAAGTGGAGCATTTCGGTTTCT
The DNA here is from genome assembly GCA_047528255.1 of Flavobacteriales bacterium Tduv. Lineage (GTDB taxonomy): Bacteria > Bacteroidota > Bacteroidia > Flavobacteriales > Blattabacteriaceae. The sequence continues at coordinate 1,336,280 of CP180024.1, forward strand.
TCGGAAAAAGTCATGACCAATCCAATCGGACCGAAGATCTCTTCTTTTAATATAGGATTTCCTACCTCTACTTGTAACAGGGCCGGGGTGAAGAAGTTCTCTTCACGCTTGGTTGGTAGACAGATTTTTGCTTTATGTACCACAGCATCACAATATTGACGGAATAGCCTTTCCGATAGATCGGAGCGAGAAATGAATCCCAATCTGGTGTTTTCGTCATATAGGTCTCCGCCTTGATAGTTTTTCATTTCCTCGATCACGGCTTCGATGAATTTGGAAGCTATAGCTTGATCTACGATAAATCTTTTGGACGATACACAAGTCTGCCCCGTATTGTTCAGGCGAGAGGCTACGGCTTGTTGTGCTGCTTTGTTAAGATCAGCGTCTTTCATTACGATGAAGGCGTCGTTTCCTCCTAATTCCAGTACGGATTTCTTGATGTGTTTGCTAGCCAAGGATGCTACGGAGCTTCCCGCTTTATTGCTTCCCGTTAGCGTGACTCCTTGCACGGTTGTGTGTGCGATGACTGTTTCCACTTGAGGCAAGTCGATTAGTAAATTTTGGAATGTCCCTTTCGGGAAGCCTGTATCGATAAAAATATTTTCTATAAAAAGTCCGCATGCAGTAGTATTTAGGGCATGCTTCAATAAAATAGTGTTACCTACTAATAGGTTAGGAATGCTGTAGCGAAACACTTGCCAAAAAGGGTAATTCCAGGGCATGATGCCGAAAATTGCCCCGATGGGATCGAAGCGCACGAAACTTTTTGAATAGCCGCTCGTAGGCATATTTTCAAAACCGATCGTTTCTTCCGGAAGGTTAGAATAGTAGTGACAAAGTTGGATACACTTATGTATTTCCGCACGTGCTTGTGCGATTGGTTTCCCCATCTCTTTGGTGATGAGTAGGGCCGCAGGCTCTATATTTTCTTCCGTCTTTTTTGCGATGGCCGAGATGTATCGGGCTCTATCTTTAAATGAAAGGTGTTTCCATTTTTTGTAGGCCTGAGCAGTTAGCAAGAGTTTGTCGATCAGTTCGGTTTCTCTCAAGTAGGCATAAGTGTTTAATATATATCCGTTGACCGGGTTGACAGTATTGAATGTTTTCATTGCGAATTGCGTTTTTGGTCCTTGTAAAGAAGTGAAATTATCTTACGGTTGTTTCCTTTCATTATGCCGAGGCATTCATTTCGAAGGCCATTGCATAGAGTTTAATTTGTTTGAGCATGGCCAACATACCGTTGGTGCGGGTAGGAGATAGAAACTCCCTAAATCCGATTTTTGAGATAAACTCTGCCTTTGATGTGATGATATCCCGGAGAGATTGACCTGAGTACGCCCGAACCATTAATGCTGCTATACCTCGTGGAAAAATCGCGTCGCTGTCAGCTTGTAAGATGATGCTATCTTTTCCCGGGAGAGCGTCCAACCACACCTGGGATTGGCAGCCTCTGATTAGTTTGTTTTCCGTACGGTCTTTTTCAGGTATTCTCGGCAGTTCTTTCCCGAGCGCGATAAGATGTTCATATCGTTCCTCCCATCCGTCAAGTAGGGTAAATTCTTCTATGATTTCTTGTTCCGCTTCTCGTAATTTCATTCTGTGTAAGCTTTTACACAAAAGTAATGAAGTTTATTTGGACTATCTTTGCTCTGTACTATAGGACTTTCCTTTAAAAAAAAATTGAGAACGTTGCATGAGAGAAGGTGTGGGGTAAAGTTTTTGTAAATCAATATATTGTTTTCTATACTTTTGAGTAGGAAATAAAAAAATCCGGATCTATGCTCAGAAGCAACGCGAAACTAATTTTTAGTGAACTATATATGAATGTTCTACCAGAAGGTAGTTGGTTTTTCAAAAGGTTAAACATCTTGATCTATTGGGAAGGCATGGAGAAAGAAATAAGAAAAATATATCAAAAAGGAGGGAATAAAAGGCTAACCTTCCTATAGTGGAATATCGTTTTTACGGTAATGCTTTTGAGTCATTGGTATGATTTAAGTGATGTAAGAACGGAAGACTTGATGAAGAATCCTTGAGATGCATGCGCTTTTGTGGTTTTAGATTGGAAGATCAGCCCACCAAATCATACGATTCTATGAATATTTCGCAATAAAATATTAGGAAAAAATACATATGAGAGCTTACTTAAAAAGATCAATAAGGAATTAGAAAAGCATCAGGCTATAATTAAAACAGGAATGATAGTATAGATAGTATTACAAGTGATTCCATTTACCCCAAAGGGAACCTCTCTACGTAGTAGAGGGTCGGAAAAAAGAGGGGAAAAAGCAAATCAGTCAAAGAAAATCAAGGTTAAAAAAATCTCCCAATTAGGAGTAGACACTCAAGGAAAATCGCTCAAGAAATCATGAAAAATTTACTACGGATACAAAAGCACATAGGGGGTGGATAAAAATGGAATGATACTAGCGCAGACATGGCTTAGCATTCAATGAGTATGATAGTAGAGGTCTAAAGTTTTAATAAGAAAACTTAGGATATAAATCCAGAGAAGTATATGCATACAAAAGTTACCAACTTCTAGCCAACGTGTTTCGATTTCATAATCGAGGCATCAAAGACCGTATACAGAAGAAAGTCTACAGGAATCATCCCTTAAGTAGGATAGCTATATTATTCAACAAATTAGTGAACAAAATCGATGGATAGTATAGCAGACTTTTGGTACTATAAAGCGTTACTTTAGATCAAGTAAGGCTCGTTAGAAACGATTAGCTCGTGTGCATGCCCAGTCTCTTATGGAGACTATGGGACATAATTTATATCGTGCTCCTGGCATTATTACGATATATTTATAAAAATAGGTACGATTAATTAGTTTTTAATCAATAATATTTCGAATACGATGTAAAAAGATAACTTACATCGTCTCCAACGAGACTCATCTAAGATCCTGAATAAAAGTAATTTGCCTTAAGCAATGGTATCGATACTACAATTGGATGAAAACCACCCGTATATATTACAAAGACTGAGGAAAGAGGGATTTCTGTGCGATGAAGATCATGTCTCTCACAAAAAAGTAATCGAAGAGATCATAGCTTCGTATGAAGGAGTCATTTTGAGAAGTCGATTCAAAATCGATCGTCAGTTTATCGATCGGGCTAAGTGTCTAAAATTCATTGCTCGTGTGGGGTCGGGTTTGGAGAATATAGATACGGCCCATGCGAGAGGGCGGGGTATTTCCCTTTTACATGCCCCTGAAGGCAATCGAGATGCTGTGGCTGAACATGTTATAGGAATGCTTTTGTGTTTGATGCATCGCATCTGCTTGGCTAACAGGGAAATCCGTCAAGGAAAATGGATCAGAGAAGGTAATAGGGGGGGGGAGCTGATGGGGAAAACCGTGGGTATTATCGGTTATGGGCACACCGGTAAAGCTTTTGCGCGAAGATTGTCTGGTTTTGGTGTGCGGGCTCTTTTCCATGATATATTACCGAACATGGGTGATGATTATGCTTGTCAAGCGGGTTTGGAGGTATTGTATAGAGAGGCTGACGTGATCAGCTTGCATGTTCCGTATACTGGCTCTACTCGGAATATGGTTAATGCGTTTTTTATTGACAACTTTCAAAAGTCTTTTTATTTGATCAACAGTTCTCGTGGAGGGTGTGTGGTGACCGATGATCTTGTTTCTGCTTTAAAGTCCGGAAAAATATTGGGGGCTTGCCTTGACGTGTTAGAGTACGAAAAAACATCCTTTGAATCGCTTTTCCATAACAAGGTTCCCAATACGTTTGATTATCTCATACATTCCGATCGGGTGATTCTTACTCCCCATATCGCGGGATGGACACATGAGTCAAAATATAAGCTAGCTCGATATATTGTAGACAAGATCCTTACTTTATATAAAAACCTTTCTTAAAAAGAAATTTTTTATATTTGGGTGTCCTATGGGGACGTAGCTCAGTTGGCTAGAGCGCTACAATGGCATTGTAGAGGTCGTGGGTTCGACTCCCATCGTCTCCACATTATTAAATTTTGTTCTAAAAATCACACGTTTAATAATAGGAAATATTAAATCGAGATTATTGTATTAAAGTGGATTAGGTTTATTCAGCTTCACTAAATGATTCTCGTTGGAGAACGATGGAGATTTGGTCTTTCATATCGTATTCGAAATACGATTGTTTATAAATCAATTAGATGTATCATATGTTTATGAACATCGTATAATGATCCCAGGGGAATGATACAAGTTATGCACCTTATCTCCATAAGCGCTGAGCATGCACACGAGCTAATCCTTTGTAAGGTCCTTCCTGACCCAAATCAACACTTTGATAACGTTGCATGAGATAAGAAGTTGGTAAAAGATTTATAAATCAATATATTGTTTCATCTATTTGGAGTAGAAAATAAAAAAATTCGGTTCTATCCTCAGAAGAACTGTTTAATTAAACTTTAGTTAACTATATATGGAATGTTCTACGAGAAAGAGTGAGTTTTTCAAAAGGTTAAATACGTCGACCCATTGGGTTGCTATGGAGAAAGAAATAGTAAAAATATATCAAAAAGGTTAGGGAATAAAAAGCAAGATTCTTACAGTGGAATATCGTTATTTAAGATGATTCTTTTGTGTCATTGGTATGATCCAGTGATGTAGGAACGGAAGAATTAGTGAAAGAATTCTTTAGCTGTATGCGCTTTTGTGGTTTTCTATTGGGAGATCTAGATCCTAGATCATAGGATTCTGTGCATATTTTGTAATAAAATAGTAGCCAAAAATGCATATGAGTGCTTACTGAAAAAGATCAATAAGGAATTAAAAAAGCATCAGGCGATACTTAAAACAGGAGTGATAATAAGCGCCAGTATTACAGAATTTCCTTTACGTCCAATGGAGTTCCTACAGCTATGTAATGTAGGATCGGAAAAAAGAGGAAAAAAAGCAAATCAGTTAAAAAAACAAGGGCAAAAAAAGAGACTCAATCACGAGTAGACATTTAAGGAAAATGACTCAAGAAATAAGGTAAACTCTACTACAGATACAAGAAGCATATAGGGGCGTAAAAATAGAATGATACTAGCAGTACATAGCGTAGCTACTAATGAGCATGATAGTAGAGAGCTAAAGCCATTAATAAGCAAACTAGGGATATAAGTCCAGAGAAGTATGTGCAGACAAAGGTTACTAAGTTTCAATCAACGTTTCTCGACTTTCATAGTTGAGGATCAAAGAGCGTATACAGAAGAAAATCTATAGAGAATAGCCCCTTAAGTACGGTAGCTGTGTTATTCACTAAATTAGTGACTAAAACCCGATGGGTAGTAGAACGTACTTTATAGCAGTATAAATCGTTGGTTTGAATCAGGAAAGGCTTGTTACAAAAAATTAGCTCGTGTGGATGCCCAGCATCTTATGGAGGTTATGTCTTATAATTTGTATCACTCCCCTGGAGTGATAATGAGTTGTTCATAAAAATAGATGTAATTAATTACTTTATAATCAATAGTATTTCAAATATAATGTAAAAAAACTAAATCTACATCGTTTTCCAACGAAGCCCATCTAGGATGGATGAATAAACGTAATCCACCATTAATACAATGGTTTCGTATTTTAATTGAGAATAAATTTTAGCTGTGATTTTTTATATAACTTATATATGTGTTTTGCAAAACAAATATATATATATTTGTGACTGTTCGTTATCTTAAAATAGATATATTTATTCCTAGTAGAGTTGTTATATAAAAAAAAGTTATCGGTAAAGGATCTAAATATGTCTACAGATGTTTTTCGTATAATTAGATTGAAAGATGAAAAAATCGGAATTCGATTTGATCAAAATTTATTAAGTAGTTGCCATTTTGTTGTTATGTGAACAGAGGTGTAAATCAGATCAATATTTAACGGAAGTGTGTATGTTCGTTTATTATTTATAATCTTTTGTAATAATAATTTTTAGTGAGGTTTACGAAGGTTTTATTATATCCTATTTTTTGGTAGAAAAGTTAGAAGGCCTTGTTGCACAGTTGATGAAAGCGTCAGAATGTTGAGAATATGATAAGACTTGTTTCTATTATAGAATAATTTTTAACAGGATAACTTCTTTATCAATTCAATGGGATGTAATATTATTGAAATAATAAGGTTATTCTAAGCTTTAGAATATGGCTACAAAACAAAAAATACTGGTTACTGGAGGGCTTGGATATATTGGCTCTCACACCGTAGTTGTGTTGCAGCAAAATGGCTATGAGGTGGTAATTGTTGATAATTTATCCAATTCCGGGGTGGATTTTCTGGATAGAATCACCTGCATTACAGGGATCCGTCCTGAGTTCGAAAAATTCGATCTTACCGATAAAAGTAGCATGGAACAGTTTTTTGATCACTATGCCATAGACGGATTGATCCATTTTGCTGCCTTTAAGGCTGTGGGAGAAAGCGTGCAAAACCCTTTAGTCTATTATCATAATAACCTTACCTCTTTGATTTATCTTTTAGAAGTTTTTCAAGAGCGAGGGTTAGACAATTTTGTTTTCAGTTCCTCTTGTACTGTTTATGGTCAAGCGGATGAATTGCCTATTAAAGAAACTGATCCGATCAAGTCTGCTGAGTCTCCATACGGGAAGACCAAGCAAATGAGTGAAGAAATTTTGAAGGATTATGTATCGGCATATAATAAAAAAGTGGTTTCATTACGGTATTTTAATCCGATAGGGGCGCATCCTTCAGCAAGGATCGGTGAGTGCCCTTTGGGAGTTCCGAAAAATTTAGTTCCTTTCATTACACAAACAGCCATAGGCAAACGCAAAGAGCTTCTGATTTTTGGAGGAGATTATCTCACTTCAGACGGTACGGCTATTCGTGACTACACCTATGTTTGCGATTTAGCACAAGCTCATATGCTTGCTTTAAAACGGATTTTGGAAGATCGAAATGAGACCGGGTTTGAAGTCTTCAACTTAGGAACCGGAAGAGGAAATTCCGTGCTCGAGGTGCTGAAAACTTTTCAAGAAGTTTCCGGAGTGAAACTCAAATCAAGAATAGTGGAGAGGCGTAAAGGAGATATTATGGTGGCCTATGCCGATACTCAATTGGCCCGTGAAGCTTTACAATGGCAAGCCGATGCTTCTTTATCCGAGGCTCTCCATACCGCCTGGTTATGGGAAAAACAATTATAAACAGAAATATGGTCACAAGTAAATCAGTAAACTTAAATGTCTAGATGTGTAATAGTTATACTTTATTCGAGAACGTTGCATGAGAAAAGGATTTTAAAATATTTGTAAATCAATATATTGTTTCGTCTACTTGGAGTAGAAAATAAAAATAATCCGGATCTATGCTCAGAAGGACTTCACAAATTAAGATTTAGTGAACTATATATGGAACGTTCTAACAGAAGGGTGAGTTTTTCAAAAGGTTAAACACCTTGATCCACTGGAAAGGGAGGATGAAAGAAATAAAAAAAATATATCAAAGCCAGGGAATAAAAGGCCAGCCTACTTACAGTAGAATATCGTTATTTAAGATGAGGCTTTTGAGTTACTGGTATGATCTCAGTGATGTAGGAATGGAAGAATTTGTGAAAGAACCCTTGAGCTTCATGCGCTTTTGTTGTTTTCGATTGGAAGATCAAATCCCAGATCATACGACTCTATTCAGATTTCGCAATGAGATAGTAGCCAAAAAGACATATGAGTGCTTACTGAAAAAGATCAATAAGGAATTAGAAAAGCATCAAGCTATAGTTAAAACAGGAGTGATAGTAGATGTTAGTATTACAGAGAGGCTCCTTGCTCCCAAGGGAACTTCTACCTATGTTGTTGAGGATCAGAAGAAAGAGGGGGGGCAGTCAAAGAAAAGCAAGGGTAAAAAAAGAAGCTCAATTAGGATTAGACAATCAAGGAAAATGGCTCAATAGCTTAGGTAAGCTCTACTACGGCTACAAGAAGCACATAGGGGGAATAAAAAATGGAATGATACTAGCAGTACATAGCGTAGCAGCCAATGATCATGATACTAGAGGGCTAAGCCTTATTAATAAGCAAACTAGTATATAAGCTCAGAGAAGTATATGCAGACAAAGATTACCCAAGTTACGCCAACGTGTCTTACTTTCATAGCCGAGGCATAAAATACCCTATACAGAAAAAGCCTATAGGAATTATCCTTAAGTAGGGTAGCTATGTTATTCACTAAATTAGTGAGTAAAACCCAATGGGTAATAGAACGAACTTTATGGCAATATAAATCGTTGGTTTGGATCAGGCAAGGCTTGTTACAAAGGATTAGAGTGTGTGCATACCCAGCATTTTATAGATACTATGATCATAATTTGTATCGTGCCCTGGTATTATTATGAGCTATTCATAAAAATAGATATAATTAATTTATAATCAATGTGTTTCGAATACAATGTGAAAGACTAAAGCTATATTATTCTTTAATGAAGTCCATCTAGGAGGCTGAATAAACGTAATCCCCAATTAACATAATTGGGCTCTATTCTTATGAGCAATTTTATCAACTTTTTTGAAAAATTCCATCCCGAAATCATTGAAGAAGAGAGGGAGTGGTTAAAAGCTAAAATCTATGAGAAGCTTTTTAGAAAAAATGAAATCATTACTCAAGTCGGGGAAGTTGCCGATGATCTTTATTTGATTGAAGAAGGAGTTGCAGCTATCATAGAAGATTATTATAAGGGTAAAAAAAAGGAAGACAAAGACGAATTTTCTCTTAAAACTAAAAAGATGAGCAAGAACAAAGTTAATCTTAAAAGAGAATTTGTATTGGACTTCAAAACCTCCGGTGATGTGGCTTGTGTTTATTCTTCTTTTCTGACCAGAAAGCCCGCTAAACTGAAGCTTGTAGCCCTCTCTCTTGTCAAAGCGCAAGCGATAAAATACGATATGATACAAGAACTGTATAAAAACACTTCTTGGGGCGAGCGTGTAGGAAGAAAAATAGCTGAAGAATTGCTTGTCATGAAATACGAACGAGAAAGAATCCTTATGCGATACTCTGCAACCGAGCGATATTTGAGACTCTTGCACACCCGTCCCGAGTTGTTCAAACGCATCCCCTTGAAATATATTGCAGCCCACATTCCGATTTCACAACAAGCTTTTTGCAGACTCAGAAATTCCTTTTCGGAGGTTTGATATTCAATGAGATAATATCATCTCTTCGAATGGGATCATGGTCTGGAGCCCTTTACGAGAAAAATAATTTTTCATCCCTTTTCGCAGACTGACCAAAGCAAAATCTCCACCCCATGCTCCCAAGCTTTTGATCATACCGGGATAGTCCGGGAAACATCGCTCTTTGAGGGTGGGCATGTTTAGGAGTTTGGACAATGATCGCTCATGTTCTGAGAGAAGCTTCTCGAAATCATCCTGGGCTGTGCAGGAAGCCGTATCTTGTGTCAAAGAAGATATCAGTTCAATACTTTGATCCGAGACGATTTTGGTGCGGTAGGCATGGATAGCCTGGTTACTGTCCTGTTTTTTGTTCAAATAAAGAAAATAGAGAACGCCTTTAAAAGGCGGATCAAAGTTCGTGAATGTCACTTGAGGTTTCCGTTCCGTCATTCGATATAACAAAGGCCTGTGGTTCATGGCGCAAGCGATATCATAGCCGCTTCCTGAAAAACAATTCCATAATAAAGCGTAGGGATCTATCTTAGCCCATTGTGCGATGTTGTTGATCAAAGTCGAGCTGCTGCCTAGCCCCCAGTTTCCGGGGAATTCCAATCGTGTTTCCACCGAAATCTCGATCGGATTTTGGAGGAAGTTTTCTCTGAATCTTTGTGTAGCTTGTAGTATTTTTTTTAAAATCGTGGCGGTCTTTTTCTCGGTGTAGCGGAGGATCTCTAGCGATGGAAGCTCAAAAGATGCTTCAAACCAACTTTGAGAACTTTTATCCAAACTTTTCCAGTGTAGAGCGGCTTTTCCCTCCGATGGGGAAACCGTTAAGGCTTGCCCTTGTCGTGTAGGAAATGCTAACCCCAAAGCCCCGTCTAATATGACGTATTCTCCTGTTAGCAAGAGCTTTCCATGACTGTAAAAACGTTGTGATGTCATTATTTGAAACCATTGTGTTAAGGTAGATTACTTTTATTCAGATTTTTAGATGGACTTCGTTGAAGATGATTGAGATTTAGTATTTTACATCGTATTAGAAATGTTCTATTTATTATAAATCAACAAATTATATTTATTTTTATAAACAGCGTATAATGATTCCAGGGGCATGATACAAATGATGCACCATAACCTCCATAAGATGTTGAGCATGTACACGAGCTAATCCTTTATAACGAGTTTTACCTGATCCAAACCAACGCTTTATACTGCCAAAAGTACGTTGTACTACCTATCGGTTTTTACTCACTAATTATTTTGAATAATATAGCACTCTATTTAAGTACGGTTCTTATAGTCTTTCTTCTGTATACGATCTTTGATCCCTCACTATGAAAGTAAGACACGTTGGCTAGAATTTGGTAACCTTTGTCTGTATATACTTATTTGGTGTTATATATTAGTTTGGTTATTAATGATTTCAGTCCTATACTATCATGTTCATTGGCTGCTACGCTATGTATTACTAGTATCATTTTATTTTTATATCCCCCTATGAGCTTCTTGTATCCGTAGTAGATTTTCCCTGATTTCTTGAGTCATTTTCCTTGAGTGTATACTTCTTATTGAGGTTCTTTTTCTTGCCTTTTCTTTTGTTTGACTTATTTACTTTTGTTAATCTTACTTCCGATCTTCCACTACATGGGTAGGAGATCTCTTAGGATCAACGGCCCTCACTGCAATATTGGCATCTTATTATCACTTCTATTTTAACTACCGCCTGATGCTTTTTTAATTCCTTATTGATTTTTTTTCAGTAAGTTCTTATATGCCTTTTTCGCTACTATTTCATTTCAAAATCTAGATAGAGTCATATTATTTGAGATCTAATCTTCCAATCGAAAACCACAAAATAGCATGCAGCCTATGGAATCTTTTACAAATTCTTCCGTTCCTATACCAGTGAGATCATACAAGTAACTCAAAATCATAATATTAAACAACGATATTCTACTGTAGGTAAGTTGGCCTTTTATTCCCTGAACTTTTTGATATATTTTTTTATTCTTTTCTCCATACCTTCCCTGTGGATCTAAGGTGTTTAACCTTTTGAAAAAAGCACTACCTTTTGGTAGTACGTCTCATATATAGTTCACTAAATCTTATTTGCGTGGTGCTTCTGAGCATAGATCCGAATTTTTTTACTTTCTACTCCAAATATATGAATAAATATATTGATTTAAAGGGGTTTTAATATCCTTCTCTCATGCAACGTTCTCATTTTATTAAGCCATATCTATGATGCTTTATTATACAAGGTAGATTCAAGATTTCTTATTTTTTGTTTAACAGTCTGCTTGCCGAGTATTAAAATTTTTCCCGGAGCATCAAGGTCAAACATAAAATCTTTAAATATTTCTTCACATAGGCTACGTAGCCCCCTTGCTCCTAAATCAAGTTCTATAGCTTTCTGCACAATAATATCCAGGGCTTCATCGGTGACGTCTAGATTAATTTGATCCAATTCAAATAATTTTTTGTATTGCTTGATCAAAGAGTTTTTAGGCTCTACCATAATCCTCTTCAAAGCCTTTTCATCTAAAGGACTCAAATACGTAGTAACCGGTAATCGTCCGATAAGCTCGGGGATTAAACCAAAAGCTCGAATGTCATGCGCCATGACGAAATGCAAAATGTTTTTTTTATCAACCTGTTCTCGAACTTGGTTTTGATAACCTATAGCCGATATATTCATTCGATTGGATATGATCTTGTCAAGACCTTCAAAGGCTCCTCCAGCTATAAATAAAATGTTTCGCGTATTGACTGGTATGGTCTTTTGATCAGGGTGTTTACGCCCTCCCTGAGGAGGAACGTTTACTACCGAACCTTCCAATATTTTGAGCAAACCTTGTTGAACACCTTCACCTGAAACATCTCGAGTGATAGAGGGATTTCCTCCTTTTCGGGCAATCTTATCTATCTCATCGATGAATACAATGCCTTGCTCGGCAGAGGAAACATCATAATTAGCTGCTTGCAAAAGACGGGTCAAAATATTCTCGACGTCTTCACCTACATAGCCCGCTTCAGTGAGCACAGTGGCATCCACTATCGTGAAAGGAACATTGAGAAGCTTGGAAATACTTCGAGCAAGCAGTGTTTTTCCGGTTCCGGTGGGACCGATCATTAACACATTGGATTTTTCTATCTCCACCTCATCTACCTCTTGATCCGAGATGGCATGTATACGTTTGTAATGATTGTATACGGCTACGACAAGAGTTTTTTTTGCTTCTTCTTGGCCAATTACGTATTGATCTAAAAAAAATTTGATTTCCTTAGGTTTTTTAAGGGTAAAAGTTGAAGAGTCTACAGCGTCGTTTTTGCAAGTGACACTTTCACTAACCATATGATGAGCTTGCTCTACGCAATAATCACAAATGCTGCCTTCAGCTCCAGAGATGAGTAGCGTCACATCACTTTTGTTACGCCCACAGAAAGTACATTTCAATCCTTTTTCCATTTTATAAAAGCATCATTCAGAATGATCGAGACCATTGTTTTAAAGTGGATTACGTTTATTCAGCCTCCTATATGGGCTTCATTGGAGAACGATAGATATTTAGTCTTTCACATCGTATTCGAAATACTATTGGTTATAAAATAATTAATCACATCTATTTTTATGAATAGCGTATAATGATCGCAGAGGGAGATACAAATTATAAGCCATAACCTCCGTAAGATGCTGGACATCCACACGTGATATGATCCTTTGAATAAGAGTATTTTCTGATCCATACCAACGCTTTATACTTCTAAAAATTCGTTCTACTACCAATCGATTTTTACTCACTAATTTATTAAACAATATAAGTATACTACTTAAGGGATGGTTCTTATATATTTTTTTTCTGTATAAGGTTTTTGATACCTTGATTATAGAAGTAAGACACGTTTGCTAACATTTTGGTAACCTTTTTATGTATACCCCCCTCTGGGGTTATATCCTAGTTTTGGTTTATTAATAGGGGAACTTACCCCTCTACTTATCAAGCTCATTGGCGAATCCGTTTATGTACTACTAGTATCTATCATTCTATTTTTATCCATCCCTATGTGCATCTTGTATCTGTAATAGATTTTCCCTGATTTTTTGAGCCATTTTCCTTGAGTGTCTACTCCTGATTGAGCCTCTTTTTTTCTTTGCTTTTCTTTGAGTTATTTGCTTTTGACCTTCTTTTTTCGATTCTCCACTACGTAGGTAGGGGCTCCTTAGAAGAATTAGTATCTACTACCACTTCTGTTTTAATTATAACCTGATTCTTTTCTAATACCTTATTGATTAAGTTTTTTCAGTAAGATCTTATATGTTTTTTTGGCTACTATTTCATTGCGAAATCTGGATAGAGTCGTATGATCTGGAGTGTAATCTTCCAATCGGAAACTAGAAGAGCCTATGAAGATAAAGGATTCTTTCATCAATTCTTCTGTTCCTATGCATCCTTTTCATATCGAGACCATTGTGTTAATGGTGGATTACGTTTATTCAGCTTCCTATATAGCTTCGTTAGAGACAATATATATTTAGTCTTTCATATTGTGTTCGAAATACTATTGATTATGAATAAATTAATTATATCTATTTTTATGAACAGCACATGATAATTCCAGAGTAACGATATAAATTATGCGCCATAGCCTCCATAAGATGCTGGGAATGCACACGAGATAATCGTTTGTAACGAGCCTTATCTGATCCAAAACAACGCTTTATACTACCAAAAATATGTTCTACTACCATCGTGTTTTACTTACTAATTATGTTGAATAATATAGATATCCCTACTTAAGCGACGGTTCCTATAGGCTTTCTTCTGTATACTGTCTTTGGATGCCTCGACTATGAAAATAAGACACGTTGGCTGCTATTTGGTAACCTTTGTCTGCAATACTTCTCTGGGTTTATATCTTAGTTAGCTTATTAATGGCTTTAGCTCTCTACTGTTATGCTAATTGGCTGTTAAGCAGTGTCTTCTAGTATCATTCCCCTTTTATCCCCCCCCCTTATGTGCTTCTTGTATCCGTAGTAGAGTTTACCTGATTTCTTGAGCCATTTTCCTTCATTTTCTACTCTTGATTGAGTCTTTTTTTTCCTTGCTTTTTTTGACTGATTTGCTTTTTTCCTCTCTTCCTTCCGATCCTCCACTACGTAGGTAGGAGCTCCCTTTGGGGGTATAAAGAGCCTTCATTGTAATATTGGCATCTACCATTACGCCTGTTTTAATTATTTCCTGATGCTTTCTTAATTCTTTATTGATCTTTTTCAGTAAGTGCTTATATGCTTTTTTATCTATTATTTCATTGCGAAATTTGCATAGACTCGCATGATCTGGGATCTGATCTTCCAATCGAAAACCACAAAAGCGCATGCAGATCAAGGATTCTTTCACCAATTTTTCCGTTTCTATATCACTGAGATCATAGCAGTGATTTAAAACCATCATCGTAAATAACGATATTTCACTGTAAGCAGGCTGGTTTTTATTCCCTAGCCTTTTTGATATATTTTTCTTATTTCTTTTTTCATTCTTTCTCAGTGGATCAAGGTTTTTAACCTTTTGAAAAACTCACTCCTTCTGGTAGAATGTTCCATATATAGCTTACTAAAGCTTATTTGTGCGCTGCTTTCGATCATAGAACTAATTTTTTTTATTTTCTACTCTAGAATAGACGAAACAATATATTGATTTACAAATATTTTACACCCATTCTCTCATCAAACATTCTCCATTTAAATCGAGAAGAAGGTTCTCACTAGGACCGAAAAATCTACCCTAGATATTTTCGTGTGCAAACGCCCGATTAGGGAATAAAAACAAGAAAGATACCCCTAATGATATAGCAGTATCAGCAATATTGAAAATGGGCTTGAAGAACTCAAAATGTTTTCCCCCAAAATAAGGAATCCATTCAGGAAAATAATCATCTATGAGGGGAAAAGAAAGCATATCCACGACACAGCCTCCCATGAAGAAAGAATAGCCCGGTGAATGAAAACGAGAAACACCCGCATAATTCACCCACCTGTCCAACTGTTCCCAAAAAACCATACCCGTGTCAAATATCAAGCCATAAAAAGCGCTGTCTATAAGGTTTCCGATAGCTCCGGAAAAGATTAAACTCATAGGGATGATAAAATAACTCGAGGCTCCTTTTTTAAGGTGCCTGAAAATCCAATAAAGTATCCCAATACTAAGGACCAAACGGAAGGAACTCAACAAAATCTTCCCGAGGTAACCCGACCCTAGATGAAGGCCATAAGCCATACCGGGATTCTCTACAAAGAATAATTGAAACCATGAGAAAATTGGGACGCTTTCCCCTATTTCAAAATGACTTTTTACGTAAATCTTCAAACTCTGGTCTATCAACAAGACCAACAAAGTAATTAAGCTAAATTTCTTCAACGAATAAAAAATTAGTTGCTTATCTATATTTCTTTTCTTCAATGATTTGTTTCCCTTCGATGCTCAGCGTAGTATGAGGAACGACCATCAAACGTTCCTTAGGAATCAAATTTCCTGTGACACGGCAAACGCCATAATCTTGATTTTCTACCCGAACCAATGCCATTTCTAAGGCACGCACAAACTTTTGCACATGCGCCATGAGTTGAGCATTCTGTTCTTTACTCAAGGTCTCTGATCCCTCTTCAAAAGCTTTGAATGTAGGAGAAGTATCATCCGTTCCGTTGTTTTGGTCATTAACAAACGATTCCTTGAGAACGGCCAAATCTTTTTTGGCCTTATATAATTTCTCCAAAATAATGCTCCGGAACTTTTCCCTCTCTTCTTTTGAATACCGTGTTTTTTCTTTTTCTTCAGTTTTCATAAATCTCACTTTTTCCGGATGAATATTCCCACTTGATGACCTTCAAGATCTAAAATAGTTTCCTTTCCTGTTGCCTTTTTCAAAAATAAATCCGAAGCAAGGGTCTCCTCACAAATATAGACCTTATTATTTTTCACGGCCTGTTGTAATATTAGGGGCCCATCGATATTCACTGTGATCTTGTCAGTCACCTCAAGGCCTTGTTGTTTCCTTAAATGTTGTATACGATTGACTAAACTTCTGGACAAACCCTCTTGTTGAAGAGACTCAGTCAAATGGATGTCCAAAGCCACGGTCAAACCCTTGAAAGATGTCACCGACCAACCTTTAACATCTTCTGTTGTAATATCTACCTCATCCAAAGAAATATGAACACTCTCATCACCGAAAGAAAGCGTGCACCCTCCTTCTTGTTCAAAATGCTGGATATCTCGTTGAGTAAATTGTTCTATTATTTCGGCCATCTGTTTGATCTTATTGCCCAACTTTGGACCTAAACCCCTATAATCAAGTTTAATACGCTTGATTAAAATTAAAGAAGCTTCATCAGGATTCAAAAATTCGACCTGCTTGACGTTGACTTCTTGAGCAATCCATTCGAGTACTTCTTGCAAACGAGATCGCAGAGCATCGTCCGACGTCAAAATTATAAGTTTTTGCAAAGGTTGACGAACCTTGATGTTTTCTTTTTTCCTCAAAGAAAAGCCCATTGAAGTGATTTGTTGAGTTAAACGGACACGTTCTCCCAACTCTTCGTCAATGGCAGAAGTTTTACACTCAGGGAAATAAGCCAAATGCACGCTCTCAAAGCCCTCCTTCTTCGTCACACGATCCAAGTCCTGATAAAGACGATCCATAAAAAACGGAGCAATAGGCGCAGCCAATTTCGCTACGGTAAACAGGCAAGTATATAAAGTTTGATATGTTGCAATTTTATCCTGTGTATATTCTCCTTTCCAAAAGCAGCGGCGGCAGAGACGTACATACCAATTGCTCAAATTGTCCGTGACAAAATAAGCGATGGTGCGCGCAGCCCGAGTTGGATCGTAATTCGTGTAATAATCATCAATCTGTTTGATCAGACCGTTTAATTCTGAAAGGATCCAACGATCGAGATCAGATCGATCTTTAAGAGGAATATCTGCCTCGCCATATCGAAAGCCGTCTACATTGGCATAGAGGGCAAAAAAAGCATAAGTATTGTATAGAGTGCCGAAAAATTTTCGTTTCACCTCATCAATACCTTCCAGATCAAATTTAAGATTTTCCCAAGTCGGAACGTTGGTTATCATATACCAACGTGTAGCGTCGGATCCATAAATTTCCAACACATCAAAGGGATTCACCGTATTTCCTTTGCTCTTGGACATCTTCTGACCTGCTTTGTCCAAAACCAAACCGTTGGACATAACGTTTTTAAAAGCAACCGAGTCGAATAACATAGAGGCGATGGCATGCAGAGTATAAAACCATCCTCTGGTTTGATCGACACCTTCGGCTATAAAATCAGCCGGAAAAGCTTTTCTTTGATCTATAAATTCCTTATTTTCAAAAGGATAATGCAAAGAGGCATAAGGCATTGCTCCGGAATCAAACCACACGTCGATCAAATCGATTTCTCTCCTCATAGGTTGGCCTGAAGGAGAAACCAATACGATACGATCAACGATATGCTTGTGCAAATCGATCCGTTCGTAATTCTCTCGGCTCATATCATCCACGATGAAATCCTTGAAAGGATTGTCGCACATAAATCCTTTTTGCACGGCCTTTTCGATCTCTGTGATCAATTCTTTTACGGATCCTATTACGCATTCCTCATCTCCCTCTTCGGTGCGCCAGATAGGCAAAGGAACGCCCCAATATCTTGAGCGAGACAGATTCCAATCGTTGAGGTGTTGCAACCAGTGACTGAAACGCCCTTCTCCAGTAGTTTTGGGTATCCAATGGATGGTCTTGTTCAAAGCGATCATCTGATCTTTGACGGCCGTGCTCTTGATAAACCAAGAGTCCAACGGATAATACAATACAGGTTTTTCCGTACGCCAACAGTGGGGATACGCGTGCCTATATTTTTCTACTTTGAAAGCTTTATTTTCAGCCTTTAACAGGATGGCTATTTCTACATCTACGGAACGTTCGGGAGCTTCCCCGATTTTGTAATATTCATTCCGAACATAACGGCCTGCAAAATTTTCAGGCAAGGTTTTGAGAAATTTCCCCTGCAAATCGACTAGGGGAACAGGACGATCGTTTTCATCCAACATCAACATTGGAGGCACACCATGCCTCTTAGCGACAACAGCATCGTCGACTCCGAAAGTAGGAGCCGTATGCACGATACCCGTCCCGTAGACTGTGGTGACAAAATCACCCGAGATGACTTGAAAAGCGTTTTCGCCACCTTGATAAGGCACACCCCAAGGCAATAATTGATCGTAACGGCTACCTAAAAGAGCTTTCCCTTTGAAGGTATCGACAATAAAATAGGGTATCTTTTTATCGGTTTTTTGAAAGGAACTCAATTGATTCTCAGATTTGACCTGTAAATATTTATCCGAAAGTTGTTTATTGAGACGTTCTCGAGCAAGAATGACGCAAACGGGAGAGAAGGTGTATTGATTGTATGTATCGACAGCTATATATTCGATATCAGCTCCGACAGTCAACGCAGTATTAGACGGTAGCGTCCAGGGGGTAGTAGTCCAAGCGAGAAAATATATATCTCCCGAAATCGTTTGAAGCTTCCTAGGAAGGGTTTCTTTCTTGGCCTTGAATTGAGCGATGATCGTCGTGTCTGTAATGTCTTTGTACGCTCCGGTTAGATTCAGTTCATGAGAACTCAATGCGGTACCTGCTGCCGGAGAATAAGGTTGTACTGTATATCCTTTATAAAGCCATCCTTTTTGGTGCAGTTGCTTCAACAACCACCAAAGGCTTTCCATATATTTGGACTCATAGGTGATGTAAGGATCGCTCAAATCTACCCAAAATCCAATCAAGTCGGTCAATTCATTCCAAGCACTGGTATAACGCATTACGGAAGATTTACAAGCCGAATTATAGTCCTCTATGGTAATCTTTCGACCGATATCCTCTTTTGTAATGCCCAATTCTTTCTCCATACAAAGTTCAACTGGTAGACCATGTGTGTCCCAACCCGCCTTACGTTTAACTTGTTTGCCCTTTAGGGTGTGAAAACGACAGATGATGTCCTTTATCGTTCTGGACATGACGTGATGTATCCCTGGCATGCCGTTGGCAGAAGGCGGCCCGTCATAAAAAATATAAGAAGGCTTTCCTTTCCGCGTGGAAATACTTTTTTGGAATATTTTATTTTGTTTCCAGTAATTCCTTACTTCATTCGTAAGGACCCGGAGATCCAATTGCTTGTATTCTTTAAATGATGCTGACATGGTACCTTAAAGGAACATTAAAAAATGTTCCCTAAACCTCACGAATTTAATGAAAAAATCGCATAATTCCGGGAATCAAGTTCGTGAAGTAAAGAGAATCATGTATTTACTCTCTCATAGCTTCCCAGCCTTGTCTCGAACTATCTAACAATCAGGTTCTTTAACAAAATGAACTACTGAGGGCAATTACAAAAAAATTGTGCTCAGGGACTGCAAATATATCATATTTATATGATCTTAGTGAAAATACTGGAGACAATAGAATGATCCGATAGGGAAGAACTTAAATAATGAGGCCGTTGCATGGGATAATTATGTTAAAATATTTGTATATTAATATATTATTTCGTCTATTCTGGAATAGAAAATAAAAAAAATCGGATCTAGTCTCGGAAGAACTAATCAAATAAGTTTTAGTCAACTATATATAGAACGTTCTACTAGAAGAAGTAAGTTTTTCAAAAGCTTAAATACTCAGATTCACTGGGAAGGGATGGAGAAAGAAATAAGAAAGACATATCAAAAAGGACTGGGAATAAAAGGCCAACCTGCTTACAGTGGAATATCGTTATTTACGATGATGTTTTTGAGTCACTGATATGATCTCAGTGATGTAGGAATGGAAGAATTGGAAAAGATTCTATAGGCTGCATGCACTTTTGTGGTTTTCGATTGGAAGATCAGATCCCCAGATCATATAACTCTTATTCAGATTTTGCAATGAAATAGTAGCCAAAAAGGCATATGAGCGCTTACTGAAAAAGATAAATAGAGAACTTTGCATGAGATAAGAAGTTTAAAAAATTGTAAATCAATATATTGTTTCGCCTATTTGGGTTAGAAAATAAAAAAATTCGGATTTATCATCAGAAGCACCATGCAAATAAGTTTTAGTTAACTATGTATGGAATATTCTACCAAAAGGAGTTATTTTTTTAAAAGGTTAAAAACCTTGATCCCCTGGTAAGGGATTGAGCAAGAAATGATAAAAATATATCAAAAAGGAAAGGGGATAAAAGGCCGATCCACTTACAGCGTATTGTCGTTGTTTAACGATGATGATTTTTGAGTCACTGGTATGATATTAGTGATGTAGGAATGGAAAAATTGGTGAAAGAATCCTTGAGCTGCATGCGTTTTTGTGTTTTTCGATTGGAAGATCAATTCCAGATCATAGGACTCTATGCAGATCATCAATGAAATAGTAAGCCAAAAAGATATATGGTTCTTACTGAAAAAGGTCAATAAGGGATTAGAAAAGCCTCAAGTGATAGTTAAAACAGGAGTTTTGTAAAGGTCAATATTACAGCGAGTTACATTGCTATCAAGGGAGATTCTACCTACGTAGTGTACGATCGGAAGGAAGAGGGAAAAAAGCAAATCAGTCAAAGAAAAGCAAGGGTAAAAAAACAGACTCAATCAGGAGTAGACACTCAAGGAAAATGGCTCAAAAAATCAGGTAAACTCTACTACGGATACAAGAAGCAAATAGGGGGGATAAAAATGGAATGATACTAGCAGTAGATAGGTAGCCGCTAATGAGCATGATAATAGAGAGCTAAAGCCTTTAAGTAAACAAACTAGGATATAAATCCAGAAAAGTATATGCAGACAAAGGTTACCAAATGCCAGCCAACGTGTCTCGACTTTCATAGTCGAGGCATCAAAAATGCCGTATACAGAAGAAATCCTATAGGAGCGTTTTTTAAGTAGATATAGCTATATTTTTTCAACAAATTAGTTAGTAAAACCCGATGGGTAGTAGAACCCACTTTTGGTAGTATAAAACGTTGGTTTGTATTAGGAAAGGCTCCTTATAAAGGATTATCTAGTGTGTATGTCAAGCATCTTATGTAGGCTATGGGCATAGTTTGTATCGTCCCACCTGGTATTATTATGAGATATTCATAATAATAGATATAATTAATTAATTTATAACCAATATTTTTTTTAAATATAATATGAAAAACTAAATATTTCATCCTTCTACAACGAACCCCATATAAAGGAATGAATAAATGTAATCCACCTTAACACAATGTTCTCAAAACGGCTTTTTATTTTGGCAATCACATTATTGATCGGATGCCGGTCTAATTTCAATTTTAGAGAATTTAGAGGTTACATATTCGGAACTTATTATAACATCAAATATTCAGGACATCAAAATTATTCGGACTCAATCGATAATATTTTTAAGCAATTCAACCATTCACTTTCCACTTACTCATACGAGTCCGATATCTCAAAGATCAACCGAGGGGACAACAATATTCGTATAGACAGTTATTTTGAAACGGTTTTGAAAAAATCTCAAGAGATATATAAAATATCGGGAGGAGCTTTTGACCCTACTCTTGGTATATTGGTCAACGCCTGGGGTTTCGGACCGGAGATAAACGAAATAATTCCTAATGCAACAAAATTGAAAGAGCTGATGAAATATGTGGGATTGAATCAAATTTCTCTAAAAGACGGAAAAATTATAAAACCTCGAGGTGTTCTTTTAGATTTTAACGCAATTGCTAAGGGGTATGTAGTAGATGTAATCAGTCAGTATTTAGAAGGCCAAGGTATAAAAAATTATATGGTGGAAATCGGGGGGGAGATCAGGGCTAAAGGTGAGAAAGCATCGGGAAAACCCTGGATGATCGGAATCGAAAAACCTGTCGAAAATCAAAAACTGGGAGAAAATATCATCTTCAACTTACCGTTGAGAGACTGTTCACTTGCAACCTCAGGAAATTATCGAAAATTCAAAATAGATCACAAAACGGGGAGAAAATACGTACATACCATCGACCACAAAACCGGTTATCCAATCATAAGTGACCTATTATCGGTTTCTGTTCTGGCCAAAGATTGTATGACTGCTGATGGTTATGCTACTGCTTTCATGGCCCTAGGGGTTGAAAAAAGCAAGGAATTTTTAAAAGCACACGAAAACTTGAATCTCGAAGCTTATTTTATCTACGTCGATAAAGTAGGAAATCTACATACATTGAGAACGTTTCATGAGAGAATGGGGATAAAATATTTGTAACATTAATATGTTTTTTCGTATACTACTGGAGTAGAAAATAAAAAAAGATTCAGCTCTATGCTCAGAAGTACCGTGTAAATAAGATCTAGTCGAACTATATATAGAACGAGACCATTGTGTTAATGGATTACGTTCATTCAGTTTACTAGATGGGCTTCATTAGAGAAGATGTAGATTTAGTCTTTTAGATTGTATTCTAAATATTATTGATTGAGAATATTGCATGGGAGAAGGTGTTTAAAATGTTTGTAAATCAATATATTGTTTCGTATATTCTGGAGTAAAAAATAAAAAAATTCGGATCTATGCTCAGAAGCACCACACAAATAAGCTTTAGTGAGTTATATATGGAACGTTCTACAGAAGGAGTGATTTTTTCAAAAGGTTAAACACCTTGATCCACTGGGAAAAGATGGAGAAAGAAATAAGAAAAATATATTAAAAAGGCCAAGGAATAAAAGGCGAACCTGCTTACAGTGGAATATCGTTATTTAAGATCGTGTATTTGAGTCATTGGTATGGTTTCACTGATGTAGGAACGCAAAAATTGGTGAAAGAACCTTGAATTGCCTTCGCTTTTTTGGTTTTCGATTGGAAGATTAGATCCATATCATATAACTCTATACAAATTATTGCGATAAAATAGTAGCCAAAAAGGCATATGAGCGCTTACTGAAAAAGATCAATAAGGAATTAGAAAAGCATCAGGCTATAGTTAAAACAGGAGTGATAGTAGAGCGACTATTACAGTGAGGCCCCTTGTTACCAAGCGAGCTCTTACCTACGTAATGGAGTGGAGGATAGGAGGAAGAGGGGAAAAGCAAATCAGTCAAAGAAAGAAAGGGTAAAAAAGAGACTCAATTAGGAGTAGACACTCAAGGAAAATGGATCAAGAAATCAGGTAAACTCTACTACGGATACAAGAAGCACATAAAGGTGGATAAAAGTGGAATGATACTAGTGTACATAGTGTAGCAGCCAATGAGCATGATAGTAGAGGGCTAAAGACATTAATAAGCAAACTAGGATATAAACCCAGAGAAGTATATGTAGACAAAGGTTAACAAGTGCCAGCTAACGTGTCTTACTTTTATGGTCGAGGCATCAAAGATCGTGTACAAAAGAAGCCTATAAGAACCTATCTTAAGTAAAATAGCTATATTATTCACTAAATTAGTGAGTAAAACTAGATGGGGACTAGAACGTACTTTTGGCAGTATAAAACGTTGGTTTGGATCAGGAAAGGCGTTCCTTACAAAGGATTAACTCGTGTGCATGCCCAGTATCGTATGGAGGCTATGGATCATAATTTATATCGTTCTCCTGTTATTATTATGTGTTCTTTATAATGTGAGTTACTAACTCTACAGCGTCTCTAACGAAGCCATCTAGGAACCTGAATAAACGTAATCCAATATAAAACAATGGTTTCATATCTTATAAGGAGGACTCTCCAGGCTCTAGACAAATCCATACTTCGCATAAGAAGACGGCGTTATAGAAAACCCTATCGCTCCCCTTCTGGGCTCTATCGGCTGACATCTATAGAACGGGATCTATATGGC
Organism: Flavobacteriales bacterium Tduv; assembly: GCA_047528255.1. Classification (GTDB taxonomy): domain Bacteria; phylum Bacteroidota; class Bacteroidia; order Flavobacteriales; family Blattabacteriaceae. The sequence goes on from CP180024.1 coordinate 1,360,264, forward strand.
CGGAGGCGGTTCGATACTAGGAGATCTTAACCAAGGCCTCTCTAAAAAGAGAGGATTTCCGATATTTCTGATTGAAGAGCCCTTGAGAGCTGTAGTGAGTGGAATGGCCTTAGCCCCTAAAAAATATCGAAAAATTCACATTTCTAATGAAATAACGTACTTAAATGCTTTTTTATGCGCGAAGTATTGAACTTCTTTTTGAGATGGTGGCTATTCCTTTTTTTCATTTCTTTAGAGGTTATTTCTCTTTTTTTTACTTTTTCAAAAAACGGGCTTCATAAAACCGTCTATGAAAGCTATGCTCATAACATCATCGGGGAAATTTATCAAGCCAAGTCCGAAGTGCAAGCCTATCTCTCCCTGAGAGAAGAGAACAAAAAACTCGTCCGAGAAAACGCTATACTTCGCCGTGAGCTGCAGACCTCAAAACTGACCAGCGATACTAAAAATATCAAAAAAATAGACACCTTATATCTACAAGAGTACACTTACATACCTGTAAGAGTGATCAATAACAGTATTCATCAGCAGGATAATTTCCTCATTCTTGACAAAGGAGAATTGGACGGAATTCGAGCAGACATGGGCGTAATCCTCCCCAATGGTATCGCCGGCGTTATAGCCAAAACCTCACCGCACTTCAGTACGGCAATCTCTCTACTAAACACCCAAATCAAAGTCAACGCTAGACTCAAAAAAAGTCGATATTTTGGAACGCTCAGTTGGGACGGAGCAAGCCATGATACGGTTATATTAAAAGACATCCCAAAACACGTTTCCCTCACTCGAGGGGAATTGGTAGAAACCGACAGCAAATCAGCTATTTTTCCTGAAGGTATAGTCATAGGCACAGTACATAATTATAAATTGGATCAAGAAAGCAACACATACTGTATCAAGGTAAAACTACAAGCAGACCTGGTCTCGATAGAAAACGCCTATGTGGTCAAAAATCTTCTCAAAAAAGAATGGGAAAAAGTCCAACTCTTCCCATTTAAACAGAAACAACCTCTTTGACGCTCAAGAACTTTATATGACATTTGTTTTTCCTTAGTACTTTGCTCAGTACAAACAATGGTATTGAATCAAATCGTCTTTTTTTGATACATACAACCCTACCTTTATATCCTTTTCGTACTGACTTACCCTTCGAGAATGTTGCATGAGAGAAGGAGGTTAAAATATATGTAAATCAATATATTGTTTCGTGTATTTGAAGTAGAAAATAAAAAAAATCGCTCTATACTCAGAAGCACCGCACAAATAAGCTTTAGTCAACTATGTATGGAACGTTCTACCAGAAGGAGTGAGTTTTTCAAAAAGTTAAAAAACAGTAATCTACTGGGAAGGGATGGAGAAAAAATAAAAAAAATATATCAAAAAGACAGGGAATAAAAAAACAACCGGCTTACAGTGGAATATTGTTATGAGAGTATTGTGAGAGTATTGTGTTAATGGTGGATTACGTTTATTCAACCATTCTAGATGGCTTCGTTAGAGAAAATGTAGATTTATTTTTTCACATTGTATTCGAAAACTGTTTATTATAAAATAATTAATTATATCTATTTTTATTGACAGCGCATAATAATTTCAGGGGTATGATACAAATTATGCGCCATAGCCTCTATAAGAGGCTGAGCATGCACACGAGCTAATCCTTTGTAACGAGCCTTTTCTGATCCAAATCAACCCTTTATACAGCCAAAAGTACGGTCTACTACTCATCGGAGTTTACTCATTATTATGTTGAATAATATAGCTATCCCTACTTAAGGGATGGTTTCTATAGGCATTCTTCTGTATAAGGTCTTTGATGCCTTGACTATGAAAGTAAGACACGTTGTCTGGCACTTGGTAACCTTTGTCTGCATATACTTCTCTGGTTTTATATCTTAGTTTGCTTATTAATGGCTTTAGCTCTCTACTATCATGCTCATTGGCTGGCTACGTTATTTACAGTTAGTATATTCCATTTTTATCCCCCCCCCCCTATGTGCTTCTTGTATCCGTAGTATAGAGTTTACCTGATTTTTTGAGCCATTTTCTTTTAGTCTCTACTCCTAATTGAGTCTTTTTTTTTACCTTTGCTTTTCTTTGATTGATTTTTCCCCTCTTTCTTCCGATCTTACACTATGAGGTAGAAGCTCCCCTTGGGAGCAAGGGGACTCATTGTAATGCTGGTTCTACTATAACTCCTGTTTTAACTATCGCCTGATGCTTTTCTAATTCCTTATTGATCTTTTTCAGTAAGCGCTCATATGCCTTTTGGCTACTATTTCATTGCGAATGATGCATAGAGTTGTATGATCTGGGATTTGATTTTCCAATCGGAAAAGATAAGAACGTATGTAGCTCAAGGATTCTTTTACCAATTTTTCCGTTTCTACATTACTGAGATTATACCAGTGACTCAAAAGAGTCATCGTAAAGAACGATATTCCACTGTAAGCAGGTCGGCCTTTTATTCCCTGTCCTTTTTGATATATTTTTCTTATTTATTTTTCTATACTTTCCCAGTTTATCAGTTGTTTAACCTTTTGAAAAACTTAGTCTTTCTGGTAAAACATTCCATATATAGTTCACTAAAGCTTATTTGTGCGGTGTTTTTGAGCATAGAGCCGAATTTTTTATTTTATACTCCATAATATACGAAACAATATATTGATTTACAATTATTTTAAGACCCTTACCCCATGCAGAGTTCTCAGTTCACTAAAGCTTATTTTCTCGGTACTTCTGAGTATAGAAGCCGAATTTTTTATTTCCTACTTCAAATACACGAAACAATATATTGATTTAAAAATATTTTAACCTATTTCTCTTATGCAATGTTCTAAGTTAATGAAATACTTCCGAAATTTTTAAATGCTTTACCTTTGGGCTGATATACTATAAATATGGGGGCGGTTAAAGATCAAGAATCAGAGCTTAAAAATAAATTCATTCAAATTAGAGGAGCCCATCTTAACAACCTGAAAAACATTGATGTAGATATTCCTAGGGATAGGCTTGTAGTCATCACAGGTTTGTCAGGTTCTGGTAAATCTTCTTTGGCTTTTGATACGCTCTATGCAGAAGGACAACGTCGGTATATCGAAACCTTGTCATCCTATGCTCGACAATTTCTGGACAAGTTGAACAAACCTAAGGTCAATTATATCAAAGGAATCACTCCGACCATCGCCATTGAACGAAAGGTCGCCTTGTCCAATTCGAAGTCTACCGTTGGAACTTCTACTGAAGTTTATGATTATCTCAAACTCCTCTATGCTCGTGTCGGAAAAATCTATTCTCCCCTATCGGGTGAGTTGGTGAATAAAGACAATGTGAGTGACGTCATCTATTATATCCAATCCTTTCCGGAAAACACTCAAGCCCTTTTGCTTAGCCCGATCAAGCATTCCGAATCTCGTAGCTTTCTCGAGCAACTCAAACTCTACCGAAAACAGGGTTATACGCGAATAAAAGTCGACAATTATGTGCTTTCCATAGAAGAAGCTTTGGATTATAATTATCAACCGAAAGATCCGAATCTGTCTTTTCTGGTCATAGAACGTATTATTACCAGAAACGATCCAAATTTTTATCAAAGGCTGGCCGATTCCGTGCAGATTGCTTATGACGAAGGCTTTGGAGACTGTATATTGGAAAATATGTCTAACAGACAGAAGAAAGGCTTTTCAAACCGGTTTGAACGCGACGGCATCGGTTTTCAAGAACCCGGCTTGCATTTCTTCAGCTTCAATAATCCCCATGGTGCTTGTCCCGAATGCGATGGTTACGGGAAAATCATCGGTATCGATGAAGATTTGGTCATCCCGGAAAAAAGTCTTTCCGTATATGAAGATGCCGTAGCCTGTTGGCGTGGAGCTTCTTTTCAAGCGTGGAAAAATAAGCTGACCCAAAACTCCGAGCGTTACGATTTTCCCATACACAGGCCCTATTTCGAACTGTCTGACAGACATAAAAACATGCTCTGGGATGGCGTTGAACATTTTGAAGGAATTCACGCCTTTTTCAAAATATTGGAAGAGAAGAATTACAAGATTCAGAATCGCGTGATGCTTGCGAGTTATCGAGGTAAATCCGTTTGTCCGGGATGTAAGGGAAAAAGGTTACGTAAAGAATGCGATTGGGTTAAGATCGGCGGGAAGGCTATCACGGATTTGATCGATCTGCCTCTGGATGAACTTTTTGTTTTTTTCGAAAGATTGCAGCTGTCTTCACATCAGCAACGACTTTCAAACTCTATATTGGTGGAAATTCGAAACCGTTTGGGCTTTTTGATAAAAATAGGCTTGGATTATCTCACACTCAACAGAGCTTCGAGTACCCTCTCCAGAGGAGAGGCTCAACGCATCAATCTGGCCAATTCTCTTGGTAGCAGTTTGGTCGGATCTACTTATATCCTTGATGAGCCTAGCGCAAGCCTGCATCCCAGAGACACTGTGAGGTTGATAGAACTGCTCAAAAAGCTACGCGATCTAGGTAATACAGTAATCGTAATCGAGCATGATGAAGAGATTATCCGGGCTGCGGACTATTTGATCGATATCGGCCCGCGCTCCGGATCTGGTGGAGGAGAGGTTGTATTTTGCGGTTTTCCTTCCAATTTGAAAAATTCATGTACCCTCACTGCCCAATATCTCCGAGGAGAAAGATCCATAACACCCCCTCAAAGTCACAGAGAGTTCAAAGAATTCATAGAGCTTAAGGGAGCTCGAGCCCATAATTTGAAAAATATCGACGTAAAGTTTCCCCTTCATATGCTCACGCTCATCACTGGTTTGAGCGGTTCGGGAAAGAGTACTTTGATAAAAGATATCCTTTACCCAGCTTTACTTCGAAAGCTGCGCCTTAATAGTGAAAAAGTTGGCGATTACACTGCTCTTTCGGGAGATCTTCACAGTATAGAGCAAATAGAGATGATCGATCAGAACCCTGTAGGAAAGTCTTCTCGATCCAATCCCGCCACATATAGCAAAGCATATGATGATATTCGATCGCTTTTTGTCCGACAAAAGCTTAGCAAGCAGATGGGATATAAAGCCAAGTACTTTTCATTCAACGTAGATGGCGGACGTTGTGAAGCCTGTAAAGGAGAAGGAATGATCACCATAGAAATGCAATTCATGGCGGATGTCACGCTCAGATGCGAAGATTGCGACGGAAAGCGTTTTAAAGAAGAAATCCTTGACGTTAAAATTCATGATAAAAACATTTCCGATATTTTGGAAATGACCGTTGAAGACGCCATTTCCTTTTTCCGTCTTATCGGAGAGGAAAAGATCGTCAAAAAATTACAGACGCTCCAAGACGTAGGGTTGAGTTATCTCAAGCTTGGTCAAACCTCCAGTACTCTTTCAGGAGGCGAGATACAACGGATGAAGTTGTCTTATTTTTTGTCTAAAGGAGATTCGGAACATAAAACGCTATTCATTTTTGACGAACCCTCTACGGGCCTTCATTTTCATGATGTCAAAACACTCTTAGATGTCTTCCATGCATTGATAGAAAAAGGGAACAGCATCTTCGTTATCGAACACAATATGGATCTGATTCGATCTGCCGATTGGGTAATTGATTTAGGTCCTGAAGGAGGTAAAAAAGGAGGGCAGCTCGTTGCGGAAGGACCTCCGGAGGCCCTTTCTGATTGGTCAGGTTCGGAGACCGGGAAATTTCTCAAAAAAAAGATGCAAGAACGTTGCATGGTAGAAGGATGTTAAAATGATTTGTAACATTAATATGTTATTTTATATAATCTGGAGTAGAAAATAAAAAAAATTGGCTCTATGCTCAGAAAAATCGCATAAATAAGCTTTAGTGAACTATATGTGGAATGTTCTATCAGAAGGAGTGAGTTTTTCAAAAGGTTAAACACCAAGTGATCCACTGGGAAAGGATGGAGAAAGAAATAAGAAAAATATATCAAAAAGGACAGGGAATAAAAGGCCAACCTGCTTAAAGTGGAATATCGTTCTTTAAGATGATTCTTTTGAGTCACTGGTATGATTTTAGTGATGTAGGAACGGAAGAATTGATGAAAGAATCCTTGAGCTGCATGCGATTTTGTGGTTTTTGATTGAAAGATCAGATCCAGATCATACGACTCTATGCAGATTTCGCAATAAAATAGTAGCCAAAAGGCATATGAGCTCTTACTGAAAAAGATCAATAAGGAATTAGAAAAACATCAGGAGATAGTTAAAACAGGAGTAATAGTAGACGCTAGTATTAACTAGTTAGGCCACTTTCACCCAAGGTACTACCTACGTGGTGGAGGATCGAAAGGAAGAGGGGGAAAAATCAGGCCAAGAAAAGAAAGGGTAAAAAAAGAGACTCAATAAGGAGTAGACACTCAAAGAAAATGGCTCAAGAAATCAAATAAACTCTATTACAGATACAAGAAGCACATAGGGGGGATAAAAATGGAATGATACTAGATGTACATATCGTAGCAGCCAATGAGCATGATAGTAGATGGCTAAAGCCATTAATAAGCAAACTAGGATATAAAACCAGAGAAGTATATTTAGACAAAGGTTACCAAGTACTAGCCAACGTATTTTATTTTGATAGTAGAAGCATCAAATATCGTATACAGAAGAAAGCCTACAGGCCCGTCTCTTAAGTAGGATAGCTATCCTATTCAATAAATTAGTGAGTAAAACCCGATGGGTAGTAGAGCTTACTTTTGGAAGTATAAAGTGTTGGTTTGGATCAGGCAAGGCTCGTTACAAAGGATTAGCTCGTGTGCATGCAGAGCATATTATGGAGGTTATGGCGCATAATTTGTATCGTTCCCCTGGAATTGTTATGCGTTGTCCATAAGAATAGATATAATTAATTAATTCATAATCAACAGTATTTCGAATACAATGTGAAAGACTAAATTTAAATCTTTTCTAACAAGTCCATTTAGGAGGTTGAATAAATGTAATCCAAAATTAACATAATGGTTTCGGAACGTTCTATTTAGAAGGAGTGATTTTTTAAAAGATTAAAAAACTTGATAAACTGGAAGTGGATGGAGAAATAAATAAGAAAAATATATCAAAAATGCCAGGGAATAAAGGATAATATTGCTTACAGTGGAATATCGTTATTTAAGGTGATGCTTTTGACTCACTGGTATGATCTAAGTGGTCTAGGAACGGAAGAATTGGTAAAATATTCCATAGGTTACATGCGCTTTTATGCTTTTCTATTGGAAGATCAGATCCTAGATCATACGATTCTGTCCAGATTTCGCAATGAAATAGTAGCCAAAAAGGTATATGAGAGGTTACTGAAAAAAATTAATAAGCAATTAGAAAAGCATTAGACCGTAGATAAAACAGGAGTGATAGTATACGCCAGTATTACAGTGAGTTCCCTTGCTCCCAAGTGGCCTTTATTTCCGTAGTGGAAGATCGGAAGGAAGAGGGGGAAAGTAAATTAGTCAAAGAAAAGAAAGAGTAAAAAAGAGACTCAATCAGGAGTAGACACTCAAGGAAAATGGTTCAAGAAATCAGATAAACTCTACTACGGAGGCAAGAAGAACATAGGGGGGGGATAAAAATGGAATGATATTAGCGCTACATAGCGTAGCAGCCAATGAGCATGATAGTAGAGGGCTAAAGCCATTAATAAGCAAACTAGGATATAGCCAAGAGAAGTATATGCAGAAAAAGGTTACCAAGTTCCAGCCAACGTGTCTTACTTTCATAGTCGAGGCATCAAAGACCGTATACATAGGATAGGCTATATTATTCAACATAATTAGTGAGTAAACCCTGATGGGGAATAGAACGTGTTTTTGGCAATAAAAAGTTTTGGTTTAGATCAGGAAAGCTCGTTACAAAAGATTAGCGCGTGTTCATGCCCAGCCTATTATGGAGCCTGTGGCGCATATTTTGTATCGTTCCCCTGGCATTATTATGCGCTGTTCATAAAAATAGATATAGTTAATTAATTTATAATCAATAGTATTTTGAATACAATGTGAAAGACTAAATCTATATATTCATCCAATGAAGCCCTCTAGGAGTCTGAATAAACGTAATCCACCATTAACATAATGCTCTCAATACGTTATTCGTTCGAAAACCTCTCGCAGTAATCGAACTTATTTCGGGAAAATCATAGCGGTATTTATCGACGAGGATATATCGTGACCGTTTTTCCGAAGGCTTCAGAGCAAAATTTTATCCATAGCGGTAGCTGTGAAAGTGCCAAATAAACCTTTATTATTCCAAATAATTATTATGTATCTCATTAAGATGAGATCGATATCAGTCGTGGCGATATGATTGTCAAAAGTGAAGACTTGTCTAATTTGATACAAGGATTTAAAGCCTTTCTCTTCTGGATGGACGACAAACTTTTCAAAATAGATAGAAATATATCTTGCAGATAAACTGCTGTTTAGTAAACAGTATCATAAAAGAAATGATATATCTCATCGATATCAATACACTGTAAAAAGAAAAAGTTTCCGAGCAAGTAGGAATGAACGAATTGGTCAAAATAAAGATTAAAACTGCAAGGCCAAAAGCCTATGATCCTTATGAAAAATTGCGTGCCAACAGCGCCTCCGTTTTGATTGACAAAACCAACCATGCTAGGGCATACCTTGTATGTTGGAGTGAACTTTAAACTAGCCATAAAAAATGTCAACATGATGAAAAACAAGTTTTTTTTTAGAAAAAAATTATCTAAAAATAAAAAACTATCGTTTAGACTTTCCCGATAAGTAGCGACCGAACCGATATATTCGAGAATATTTTTCGGGGGCTTTTTATACCCGATCCCTCTATGCTTGAGGATTCCGAATTTTTTAGAGCAACCTATTTTGATTTGCAAAATCAGATTCAAAAGCCCTTCTTGGCTTTAGGCTATGATCGAATACGAACCCGAAGAACTTACCGAATTATTTTTCAACAAGTTTTCAGAGATCGGTCAAACGCTTATTGAAGATGCAGACTCCATATTACAGTTTGATTCTGCTGAGCAATCCATGGAAGAAATTTTTTTCACTTACCTCGGGTTCTTCACCATAAAGCTCTATCGAATGGCACATCAACTTTGGGAACAAAAAATTTTGATTCTTTAACGTTTGATTATGACTTACGTCCACAGTAAGACAGGTATAGATGTTTATCCGGAAGCTCATATAGGTAAGGCCTTCACCATCGATCACAGTACGGGCATTGTCATCGCCTCCAGATCCCGAATCAGTCATCATGTGATGATTTATCAAGGCGTAACCCTTTACGCGATTCACGTAGAAAAAAGCTTAGCCGATAAAAAGCGTCACCCCACGATTGAATATCGAATTACGATCTATGCAGGAGGGCACCACTATACTTGTCGGAAAAACAATCATAGGTCGCTACAGCGTCATCTGGGGATAGATATATGGTTGACGCACAGTGTTCCGGCCTTTTTTCAAGGGGATATTAAAAAAGTGAAATCAAGGTGCGAAAAAACAGCCCTTCCCTAATTCTATCAATTTTATCATAGAACAGTCTAACTATAAAACTCAAATAAAAATGAAATCGAAAAACATTCTAGAAACCATCGGAAAGACGCCACATGTGCATATCAATCGTTTGTTTCCCAGTCAACACGAAGTGTGGATTAAACTCGAACGAGCTAACCCCGGAAACAGCATCAAAGATCGTATCGCCCTGGAGATGATCGAAGATGCTGAACGGAAAGGCCTGCTCAAGAAGAGCAGCGTCATCATTGAGCCGACTTCCGGAAATACCGGAATCGGATTGGCTATGGTTTCTGCCGTGAAAGGATATCGACTGATCTTGGTCATGCCCGAATCGATGAGTCTAGAACGACGTCGCCTTATGGCGATCTTCGGAGCCGATCTCGTATTGACGCCGAGAGAGAGGAGCATGAAAGGAGCTATTGAAAAAGCTGTTGAATTGGCCCGAACTGTAGCAGACGCTTGGATACCTCAACAATTTGAAAACTCTGCCAACTCTGAGGTGCACCGCCGTACTACTGCCCAAGAAATCTTGAGCGATTTCCCTGAAGGATTTGATTATTTGATCACCGGTGTAGGAACCGGAGGGCACATTACGGGAGTAGCCGAGATACTGAAAGAAAAATTCCCCTTCTTGAAGGCTATCGCCGTAGAACCTGAAGAATCTGCTGTAATCGCCGGAGGAACGCCTGGCCTACACGTCATTCAAGGTCTGGCTACAGGCTTCATTCCTGCTGTCCTGAATACAGAAATACTCGACGGAACCCTTTCAGTGAGCAAGGAAGAAGCCTTTGATTATGCTCGTCGTATGGCTCGAGAAGAAGGCCTATTGGTCGGGATATCCACCGGAGCTGCTCTAGCTGCTATAGCCAAGAAACTTCCCGAGATTTCCGTCCCCTCCCGGATCCTTACGTTCAATTATGATACCGGCGAGCGGTATTTGTCCATAGAAGGTCTTTTTTGAAATGATGCACATGTATAAAAATATCGGAAAAGTTATATTTGACTCGGATGGCCCCGGATATCTCGAAGTGATTACCAGGAAGACTTCCTCTCTTCTGCAATGCTCCGAAGTCGTTTTGGTCGATAGGCTTGTGAGTCTGGCGTTGCTCGAAAGGTTCATTAATAGGTTGGGGATATTTTTTTGTAGGAAAAAAATATTGCCAAACTCTATCTCTCAAGAGCGAATAAATGCACTGATGGCACGATACGTTTCGAAGGAAGATACATCGTCCGATTGAAAGGCGGCGATCTATCGATCTTTTCCAATTTTTTGGAACGCGTTGAATACAATGAAACCCATTGTTTTAAAGTGGGTTACGTTTATTCAGCCATTCTAGATGGGGTTCGTTGGAGACGATGTAGATTGAGTTTTTCACATTATTTTTGATAAGTTATTGATTATAAATTAATTAAATATATTGTTACGAAAAGCGAATAATAATGTGAGGGATACGATACAAATTATGGCCATAGCCTCCATAAGATGCTGGATATGCACACGAGCTAATCCTTTGTAAGGAATTTTTACTGATCCAAAACAACGCTTTATACTGCCAAAAGTACCGTCTATTACCCATCTAGGGTTACTCATTAATTATCTTGAATAATATAGCTACCCTACTTAAGGGGTGCTTCCTATAAGTTTTCTTCTGTATACGGTATTTGATGCCTCGACTATGAAAGTAAGACACGTTGACTGGAACTTGGTAACATTTGTCTGTATATATTTCTCTAGGTTTATATCCTAGTTTGCTTATTAATGGCTTTAGTCCTATACTATTATTCTCATTGGTTGCTACGCTATGTACAGCTAGTATCGTTCTATTTTTATCCCACCTATGTAATTCTTGTATCCGTAGTAGAGTTTACCTGATTTCTTGAGCCATTTTCCTTGAGTGTCTACTCCTGATTGATTCTCTTTTTTTACTTTGTTTTTCTTTGACTGATTTTCTTTTGCCCCTCTTCCTTCCGACCCTTCACTACGGTTAGTAGCTCCCTTTGGAGTAAGCAAGGTACTCACTGTAGTACTGGAATTTACCATGACTTCTCTTTTAACTATCGTCTGATGCTTTTCTAATTCCTTATTGCTCTTTTTCAGTAAGAGCTCATATGCCTTTTTGACTACTATTTCATTGCGATCTTTGCATAGATTCGTATGATCTGGGATCTGATCTTTCCAATTGGAAATAGAAAAAACGCATGAAGTTCAAGGTCTTTTTCACCAATTCTCCCGTTCCTACATCACTGAGATCATACTTAGTGAATCAAAAGCACCATCTTAAATAACGATATTCCACTGTAAGTAGGTTGGCCTTTTATTTCCTTCCTTTTTGATATATTTTTTTATTTCTTTCCCATCCCTTCCCAGTGGATCAAGGTGTTTAACCTTTTGAAAAACTCACTTCTTCTCGTAGAACGCTCCATATATAGTTCACTAATGCTCACTTGTTCGGTGCTTCTGAAAATAGCGCCGAATTTTTTATTTTATACTCCATAATATACGAATCAATATATTGATATTACAAATATTTTAAACTCCTTCTTCCATGCAAATTCTCAATCTACCATTAACACAATGGTCTCAAAACGTTGGATTGGATCAGGTAAGGCTTGTTATAAAGGGTTAGATCGTGTGCATGGCTAGCCTCTTAATTAGAGGCTATGGCTTATAATTTGTATTCCCTCGTTGGGGAAATCATGCCTTATTCATAAATAATAGATATTATTAATTATTTTGTAAGCAATAGTGTTTCGAATAAAATCTGAAAGACTAAATCTCCATAGTCTGTAACGAAATCCATCTAGGAGACTGAATAAACTTAATCCATCTTAACACAATGATATCGATAGATGTTTTTTTATTCCATACAAGTTGATACTTTTGTCTAAATAAATATAAACCGAGTTAAGAAAAATCTAGATGGGATTATTCAATTTACTTGTTAAAGACCTGGCCATAGATCTAGGCACAGCTAACACATTGATCATATACAATGACAAGATCGTTATAGACAGCCCCTCTATCATAGCCATCGATATACGAACTAAAAAAGTATTGGCTGTAGGTGAACAAGCTAAACAAATGCAGGGCAAAACACACGAAAATATCAAAATCTATAGACCTCTCAAAGACGGAGTGATCGCTGACTATCAAATAGCGGAACTCATGATCAGGGAATTCATGAAAAAGATCCCCGAAATTAATAGAAAATTTTTCGTTCCCGTCCTGAGGATGGTTATTTGTATCCCTTCGGGAATTACCGAAGTGGAAAAAAGGGCTGTGAAAGACTCCGCTCAACACCTCAACGCCAAAGAGATTTACCTCATCGAAGAACCAATGGCCGCCGCTATCGGATCAGGCATATCCGTCACCAATCCTGAAGGAACCATGATCATAGACATCGGAGGAGGAACCTCGGAAATCGGAGTGATAGCCTTAGGAGGTATCGTTTGTCAAAAATCCATAAAAATCGCCGGTGACGTCTTCACCAATGACATCGCTTACTTCATGCGAACCAAATACAATCTCTACGTTGGCGAACGTACGGCGGAAAAAATAAAGATTGAGGTGGGAGCTGCCGTAAAAAACCTCGAACATCCTCCGGAAGACATTGCCGTACAAGGGAGAGACCTAATGACAGGAAGACCCAAAGAGATGAGCATATCTTACAAGGAGACTCTCCAGGCTCTGGACAAATCCATCCTCCGCGTAGAAGACGCCGTTATGGAAACCCTCTCGCAAACCCCTCCGGAGCTCTCGGCTGACATCTACAGAACGGGAATCTATATGGCCGGAGGCGGTTCGATGCTAAGAGGTCTTGACGAACGCATCTCTAAAAAGACAGGATTGCCGGTGTTTCTGACCGAAGAGCCCTTGAGGGCTGTAGTGAGGGGGACGGCTGTAGCCCTGAAGAACATCGACAAATTTACATTTCTAATGAAATAACCATTTTAATCCTTCTCTGATACACGAAGTACTGAGCTTTTTTTTAAAAGGGCTATTTCTTTTTCTCATTTCGAGAACGTTGCGGGACCATTGTGTTAATGGTGGATTACGTTTATTCACCCTCCTAGATGGATTCTTTAGAGAAGATGTAGACTTAGTCTTTCACGTTGTATTCGAAAATTATTAATAAGGAGGTTAAAAAATTGCAAATCAATATATTATTTCGTATATTTGGAGTATGAAATAAAAAAAATTCGGATCTATGCTCAGGCACCGCACAAATAAGCTTTAGTGAACTATATATGTAACGTTCTACCAGAAGGAGTGAGTTTTTCAAAAGATTAAACACCTTGATCCATTGGGAATGGGATGGAAAAAGAAATAAGAAAAACATATCAAAAAGGTCAGGGAATAAAAGGCTAACACAGTTTACAGTGGAATATCGTTATTTAAGATGACGCTTTTGAGTCACTGGTATGATCTCAGTGATGTAGGAACGGAATAATTGGTGAAAGAAACCTTGAGCTGCATGCGCTTTTGTGTTTTTCGATTGGAAGATCAGATTTCAGATCATACGACTCTATGCAGAGTTTGCAATGAAATAGTAGCCAAAAAGGTATAGGGGATCTTACTGAAAAAGATCAATAAGAAATTAGAAAAACATCAGGTGATAGTTAAAACAGGAATGATAGTAGATGCTAGTATTACAGTGAGCTCCATTTGCTCCAAATGGAGATCCTACCTACGTAGTGGAGGAATAGGAAGGAAGAGGGGAAAAAGCAAATCAGTCAAAGAAAAGTAAGGGTTAAAAAAAGAGACTCAATCAGGAGTAGGCCTCAAGGAAAATAGCTCAAGAAATCAGGTAACCTTTACTACGGATACAAGAAGCACATAGGGGGGGGGATAAAAATAGAATGATACTAGCTATACATAGCGTAGCAACCAATGAGAATGATACTAGAGGGCTAAAGCTATTAATAAGTAAACTAGGATATAAACCAAGAGAAGTATATGCAGACAAAGGTTACCAAGTTCCAGTCAATCTGTCTTACTTTCATAGTCGAGGCATCAAATACCGTATACAGAAGAAAGCTTATAAGAATCGGCTTTTAAGTAGGATAACTATATTAATATAATTAGTGAGTACTCCCCGATGGGTAGTAGAACGTATTTTTGGTAGTATAAAGCGTTGGTTTGGATCAGGAAAGACTCGTTACAAAGAATTAGCGCGTGTACATGCCCAGCCTCTTATGGAGGCTATGGCGCATAATTTGTATCGTTCCCTTAGCATTTTTATGCTCTTCCCATAAAGTATGGATATAATTAATTATTTTATAATCAACAATTTTCGAATACAAGTGTGAAAGACTAAATCTAGATCGTCTCTAACGAGACTATTTAGGAGGCTGAATAAATGTAATCCACCATTAGCATAACTGTCTCAAATCTTATTTGTGCGGTTCTCCTGAGCATAGAGCTGAATTTTTTTTATTTTCTACTCGAAATAGACGAAATAATATATTGATGTTACAAACATTTTAACATCTTTCTCTCATGAACGTTCTCATGATGTGAAATACTAAAATGACATGGCTTCAATGAAACCATCTAGGAATCTGAATAAACGTAATCTACCATTAGCACAATGGTCTAGAATTTTAAAAATTAATTTTAATAAGCTGGATCAGCTTGAAAATAAGTAGTCCTATAGCCTAGTGAGTGATTTCATTTATCTGAATTTCCCACATATTAAAAATATCGAAATCGTTTCAAAAAGTGGAAAAGTTTTAGTTTAATTTTTTTTATTCTGTGAAATAAGCATAAATTTGCCCCGCGTTTGTCAATCTATAATTTTATTAATTAGAGTCATGCCTACTATATTACAACTCATCAGACAAGCTAGATCTACTGCTAGTAAAAATAGAAAGTCCTCTGTTTTGGATTCTTCTCCTCAACGAAAAGGTGTCTGTATCCGTGTTTACACTACTACACCTAAGAAGCCTAACTCTGCCCTACGTAAAGTTGCTCGCGTTCGTTTGACTAACGGTAAGGAGGTTATTGCCTACATTCGTGGTGAAGGGCATAACCTTCAAGAGCATTCTATCGTATTGGTGGCAGGAGGAAAGATAGCTCGAGATTTGCCCGGTGTTCGCTGCCATATCGTACGTGGAGCTCGAGATACTGCAGGTGTCAATGGACGTATGCAAAGTAGGAGTTTGTATGGTGTCAAACGTCCTAAAGATAAAAACAAGAATAAAAAACAATCAATTTCTTTAACCTAAAGCCATGAGGAAAGCCAAAGCGCAAAGAAGGTTATATCTACCCGATCCCAAATTCGGAGATCCCTTAGTCACCCGTTTTGTCAATCATATTATGAAGGATGGAAAAAAGACCAAGGCTTATGGGATATTTTATGATGCCATGAATGAAATAGAGCGACGTAAAGAAGATCCAGAAAAGTCTGCTTTGGAAGTCTGGAAAGAAGCGTTGAAGAATGTTATGCCTCACGTAGAGGTGAGGACTTTGCGTAGAGGTGGTACCAACATTCAAGTTCCTGTGGCTATAACTCCTAATGTAAAGCTTACTAAAGCAATAAAATTCCTGATCGGATGTGCAAGGGAACGTAATGAAAAGACTATGTTCGGTAGATTAGCTGCAGAAACTTTAGCTGCATCAAAAGAAGAAGGTGCTGCTGTAAAAAAACGGGAGAACATACACAAAATGGCCGAGGCTAATAAAGCATTTTCTCATCTTATGATTTCGAATCCATCATGGAAAAAGCCTTAAAGTATACAAGGAATATAGGTATTGCTGCGCATATAGATGCTGGAAAGACAACTACTACCGAGCGTATTCTTTTTTATACCGGAATTACCCATAAAATCGGGGAGGTTCATGACGGAGCAGCTACAATGGACTGGATGGCTCAAGAACAAGAACGAGGGATTACCATTACTTCAGCTGCTACTCGTTGTGAGTGGCCGTACTGTGGACAAGAGTATCAAGTGAATATCATTGATACTCCCGGGCACGTGGATTTTACTGTAGAGGTAGAACGATCCCTACGTGTTTTGGATGGTATGGTAGCCTTATTTAGCGCGGTAGATGGTGTAGAGCCTCAGTCAGAGACCGTTTGGAGACAAGCAGATAAATATCGTGTGCCTCGCGTGGGATTTGTCAATAAAATGGATCGTCAAGGTTCTGATTTTTTCGACGTTTGTCGTCAGGTTAAAGAAATGTTGGGAGGTAATCCTGTACCTTTGCAAGTACCTATCGGCAGCGAATCTGATTTCAAAGGTGTGGTAGATTTGATCACTAATAAATCTATGATCTGGAATGAAGATGATCATGGAATGACTTATAAAAAAGTTCCTATACCTGATTATTTGAAAGAAATAGTAACCGAATATCGCGGAAAGCTCATGGAATCCATTGCTGAGTACGATGACGTTCTTATGGAAAAATTTTTTGAAAACCCTGACGCCATTTCAGAAAACGAGATTAACCAAACTTTGCGTAAAGCGACTATCGAGATGAAAGTCATTCCGATGTTGTGTGGATCTTCTTTTAGAAATAAAGGAGTACAAGGTATGTTGGATGCTGTTTGTTTGTATTTGCCTTCCCCTCTAGATGTAGAGGATATCGTAGGAGTAAATCCAAATAATGACCAGGAAGCAAAACGAAAGCCTGAAGAAAATGAACCTTTCAGCGCTCTGGCTTTTAAAATCGCTACAGATCCTTTTGTTGGTCGTTTGGCCTTCATTCGTGTATATTCAGGAACTTTGAATGCAGGTTCTTACGTTTCTAATACACGTTCCGGTGATAAAGAGCGTATTTCACGTATTTATCAGATGCATGCCAATAAGCAAAATCCTATTGATAAGATCAAAGCAGGAGACATTGGAGCCGTAGTGGGATTCAAGGATATCAAGACAGGAGATACTTTATGTGATGAGAAACAACCTATCGTGTTGGAGAGTATATCATTTCCCGAGCCTGTGATCGGCTTGGCTGTTGAACCGAAATCCAAAGCAGATCTTGACAAAATGGGATTGGCTCTATCCAAGTTGGTAGAAGAAGATCCTACTTTCCAAGTGCGTACTGATGAAGCTACAGGGCAAACTATTATTTCCGGTATGGGAGAGCTTCACTTAGAGATCATCGTAGATCGTATGAATAGAGAATTCAAGGTAGAATTGAATCAAGGACAGCCTCAAATAGAGTATAAGGAAGCATTAACTTCCACCATACAACACAGGGAAGTTTATAAAAAACAAACGGGAGGCCGTGGTAAATTTGCCGATATTATATTCAAGTTAGGACCTGTTGATGAAGGTAAAGTAGGCCTTGATTTTGTCAATGAAGTTAAAGGCGGTAATATCCCTAAAGAATTTATCCCTTCCGTAGAAAAAGGGTTCAAAGAATCCATGAAGAATGGCCCTTTGGCCGGTTACGAAATCGATGCGATGAAAATAACCCTTATGGATGGATCTTATCACCATGTGGACTCCGATCAATTGTCTTTCGAATTGGCAGCCAAGGCCGGGTTCAGAGAAGCAGCGAAAAGAGCTAAGCCTGTGTTTTTAGAGCCTATGATGAAACTAGAAGTAGTTACTCCGGAGGAGTATATGGGGGATATTGTAGGAGATCTCAACCGTCGTAGAGGTATAATACAAGGTATGGATGATCGCAATAATTCTAAAATCATTAAAGCCACGGTTCCTTTAGCAGAAATGTTCGGTTACGTAACTACTTTACGTACGTTATCTTCAGGTAGAGCCGTCTCATCCATGGAGTTTTCTCACTATGAAGCAGCCCCTTCCAATGTAGCTGAAGCTGTTATAGCTAAAGTAAAAGGAGTCAAGATTTAAATTAATTGGTGTCGAATATGAGCCAGAAGATCAGAGTAAAATTAAAATCTTACGAACACGCTTTGTTGGATAGATATACGGCGGAAATCGTAAAAGCAGTTATTTCTACCAAGGCTGTAGTAAAAGGCGTGATACCTCTACCTACCAAGAAGAGGGTAGATACTGTGCTACGGTCGCCACACGTGCATAAAAAATCACGAGATCAATATGAGTTACTTATACATGTTCGTGTCGTAGATATATTCAATGCTTCTTCCAAAACTGTAGAGGTCTTGGTGGGGCTTAATTTCCCCAGCGGGATTGAAATAGAAATGAAGACCTAGGTGGAGCAATTCTCGAAATGTAATATTTAATTCTCATGTCAGGTATCATAGGAAAATATATTGGTATGACCAGTCTCTTTGACGAAAGTGGTAAAAATATTCCCTGTTCTGTCATAGAAGCAGGGCCTTGTGCAGTGCTTCAGATAAAAACCTTGGAAAATGATGGTTATTCTTCTGTTCAGTTAGGGTTTGATGAAAAAAAAGAAAAAAAGACAACCAAAGCTCTGCAAGGTCATTTTAAAAAGGCAGGTGTTTCGCCCAAGAAAAAATTAGTGGAGTTTTATGGTGATTTTATTAATGGTCTCAAATTAGGTGATCAAATAACGGTGAATCTTTTCAATGAAGGAGAATTTGTTGATATCACAGGAATTTCCAAAGGAAAAGGATTTCAAGGTGTTGTAAAACGTCACGGATTCTCCGGTGTAGGGCAAAGTACTCATGGTCAGCATAATCGTTTAAGATCTCCCGGATCTATAGGGGCAGGATCGGATCCGTCTCGAGTATTCAAGGGGACACGTATGGCAGGAAAAATGGGTAACGTTCAAGTCATTATTCAAAATCTCAGAGTATTAAAAGTAGATTCAGAGAAGAATCTTTTGGTTGTAAAAGGTGCAGTCCCCGGTCCTAAAAATTCATATCTAATCATCAGGAGATGGAAGTAATAATATTTGATGTCAAAGGAAAAGAAACAGGACGTAGTCTAATCTTAGATAAAGATATTTTCGGTGTAACCTCTAAAGATCATGTTGTATATCTAGAAATCAAACGATATTTGGCTGCACAACGTCAAGGAACACATAAAACCAAAGAGCGTAGTGAGCTTTCCGGTAGTACGCGTAAACTGCAACGTCAGAAAGGTACTGGTAACTCAAGGAAGGGAGATATAAATAGTCCTTTACTAAAGGGTGGAGCAAGGGTATTTGGCCCACATCCCAGAGATTATCAATTTAAATTAAATAAATCTCTTAAAAAATTGGCTAAACGTTCGATCTTAAGTCAGAAGCTCAAGGACAGCCAATTAAAAATAGTGGAAGATTTTACTTTCGACTTTCCCAAGACTAAAGACCTTTTGGGAGTTGCTAAATCTTTAGATTTGGCCGATAAAAAGGCTTTAATTATCCTAGGCAAACTAAATAAAAGTCTATATTTGTCGTCCCGAAACCTACAGGGGGTAAAAGTTATAACTACCGATGAATTGAGTAGTTATGATCTTTTAGATGCATCTTATGTGATTTTTTTGGAAAGCGCTGTAGAAAAAATACAGAAAAACTTAAAAAGTTAAGCAAGTCATGGGTATATTAATAAAGCCATTGATTACGGAAAAAGCTACCGAAGATAGCAAGTTAAGGAGCTGTTATAGTTTTTTGGTTAACCCTAAGTCTAACAAAATAGAAATTAAAAATGAAGTGGTTCGTTTTTATGGTGTTACAGTTAAGGATATAAGGACAATGGTATGTAATCCTAAAAAGAAAGTTCATTTTAGAAAAAAAGCTTGGGTTATGGGACGAGGTGATAAAACAAAAAAAGCTATTGTAGAATTAGAAGCAGGTCAAACGATTAATTTGTTCAGTAACAATTAAGAATCATGTCAATAAGAGCATTAAAACCCACTACTCCAAGTCAACGATTTAAGATCGAAAATAGTTTTGAAGAACTCACTACCTCTTCTCCTGAAAAGATGTTGATAGTAGGTAAGCATAAATCTGGAGGTAGAAATAATCGTGGTAAGATGACTATGCGATATATAGGAGGAGGTCATAAAAAAAAGTATAGAATTATCGATTATAAAAGAGATAAATTCGAAATCCCTGCTAAAGTAAAGGCTATAGAATACGATCCTAATAGATCTTCTTTCATTGCCTTACTTCATTATGTAGATGGTGAAAAACGTTATATCATAGCCCAGAATGGTCTTAAGGTAGGTCAAGAAGTAATCTCAGGAAATAAGGTAGCTCCTAACTTAGGTAATTCTATGTATATCAGAGATATCCCGTTGGGTACACTTATCTCTTGCATAGAGCTAAGCTCTGGAAAAGGAGCTGTTATGGCTCGGAGTGCAGGATCTTATGCACAACTGCTTGCTAAAGATAGAAAATATGCCACGGTAAAATTGCCTTCAGGAGAAACTCGTATGATTCTACTAACTTGTATGGCTACCGTAGGTACAGTTTCCAATTCCGATCATCAGTTGGAGATATCAGGTAAAGCCGGAAGAAATCGTTGGCTGGGAAGAAGACCACGTACAAGAGGAGTAGCTATGAACCCGGTAGATCACCCTATGGGAGGTGGTGAGGGTAGAGCTTCAGGAGGACATCCTAGAACCAGAAAAGGTTTTCCTTCTAAAGGATTTAAAACAAGGTCTCAAAAAAAAGTATCCAATCAATATATTATAGAACGCAGGAAAAAATAATTATAGTCTATGTCTCGCTCATTAAAGAAAGGTCCATATGTATACTATAAGCTGCTCATTAAAGTTCTTGTAGGTAAAAAGGTAGTGATTAAGACTTGGTCAAGAGCCTCTGTGATAACACCTGATTTTGTAGGGTGGACTTTTGCTGTACATAATGGGAAACAACACATCCCGGTATATATAACTGAAAATATGGTAGGTCATAAACTAGGTGAGTTTGCCCCTACACGTGTATTTCGAGGACATGCAGGTTCTAAGAACAAAGGAAAGAAGTAAAGATTAATTCATCATGGGATCAAGAAAAAGAATTAGTTCTGAGCATTTTAAGAAGGTTAAAAAGCAAGAGGTATCCGCTTCTTTGCAGGGGCACTTCTCATCGCCACGTAAAATGCGTTTGATGGTCGATCTTATTCGTAATATGAATGTTGATCGAGCTCTAGATGTCTTAAAATACAGTAAAAAGCAAGTATCCAATTCACTTCATGATCTTTTATTGTCTTGTCTTGCTAATTGGCAATTAAAAAATCAAGATAAAGATATAGAAGAAGAAGGCTTGTACATAAGTTTGATCACTGTAGGTGACGGTCGTACTTTAAAGAGATTGAGACCTGCTCCTCAAGGAAGGGGGCATAAGGTAAGGAAAAGATTTAATCACGTAAGAATTAATATAACAAGTAGAAACGTAGAAAACTATTAATAATGGGACAGAAAACGAATCCAATTGCTAATCGTTTAGGCATTATTATGGGATGGCAGTCCAGCTGGTGTGGTGATTATAGTGGAAGAATTGAAGAGGATTATCGTATCCGGAAATATATTGAGGCACGTCTTATTAAGGCTGGGCTATCTCGTGTCTATATAGAGCGTACATTAAGTTTTATAACAGTCACTCTCACTACGTCTCGTCCTGCTTTAGTTATAGGGAAAGGAGGAGATGAAGTTGATAAACTGAAAAATGAATTAAAAAAAATCACTAAGAAAGAAGTTCAGGTAAATATAATGGAAATCAAGCGACCTGAACTTGATGCGCCTTTAATAGCTAAGGGTATAGCTCGTCAGGTGGAAAGCCGTGTTTTTTATAAAAAATCCATTAAACAAGCTATAATAGCAGCCATGCGTATGAACGCTGAAGGAATTAAAATTCAAGTATCTGGTCGGTTGAACGGCGCAGAAATGGCACGTACAGAATATTATAAGGAAGGAAGTATTTCTCTTTCTACTTTTCGAGTAGATATGGACTATGCTACAGCTGAAGCGCATACCGTTTCCGGAAGAATAGGAATCAAAGTGTGGATAAAGAAAGGAGAAGTTTATGGAACAAGGGATTTATCCCCGTTGTCCGGTTTGCAAAAAAAACAAAGAGGTCCTTCCAAAGTGGGAGGTTTTGTAAGACGTCGTAATGATGGGGATGTTGATTCGAAAAAAAAGAATAATAGAAATCTCCACAATTGATAGAAACTTATGTTGCAGCCTAAAAGAACCAAATATAATAAACAGCAGAAGGGCCGAATGAAAGGTAATTCCACTAGAGGTACCGAATTAGCGTTTGGAAGCTTTGGTATTAAGACATTGGATTCATCTTGGATTACCGCACGTCAAATAGAAGCCGCACGTATTGCTGCAACTCATTACATGAAAAGAGAAGGGCAGTTATGGATAAGAATCTTTCCCGATAAGCCGGCTACCAAAAAACCGCAAGAAGTACGTATGGGGAAAGGAAAAGGAGCTGTAGAGTATTGGGTAGCTGTAGTAAAATCCGGTCGTATGTTATTTGAAATAGATGGTGTTGGCCTGGATATAGCTCAGGAAGCTTTGCGCTTGGCAGCTCAGAAACTTCCAGTAAGAACTAGATTCATTGTAACTAATGATTTAAAATTTTAATTCTTTGAATATGATAGTATCTAAAATTAGGGAACTTTCTATTCAGGAAATCCGAGAAACATTGAAAGTTCAAAAGGAGGAATACCAAAAAATGAAGTTTAATCACGGGATTATATCTTTAAAAACACCTATTGAACTTAGACATATTAGAAAAAATATTGCTCGTCTTGCAACCATTTTACGTGAAAAAAGCACTGAGTAGTTGATCCTATTTGTTATGAAAAGAAATTTCAGAAAAGAAAGAATTGGTGTGGTTACCAGTAGCAAGATGGATAAAACTATAGTTGTCACTGAAACTAAGCGCGTCAAACACCCATATGGTAGGGCTGTTTTGAAGACCAAGAAATATTTTGCACACGACGAAGAAAATAGTTCTAACGAAGGAGATATGGTCATGATTATGGAAACCCGTCCTTTGAGTAAAAGGAAACGTTGGAGATTGGTAAAAATTGAACAAAGAGTTAAATAAAATGTTGCAGCAAGAATCCAGACTTAGAGTAGCAGATAATACAGGAGCCAAGGAAGTGTTGGTTATTCGTTTACTTGGAGGAACTAAAAGAAGGTACGCATCAATAGGTAATTCCATCGTAGTTTCTGTAAAAGTAGCTACCCCTGGAGGGAATATTAAAAAAGGGCAAGTTTCCAAAGCAGTTGTGGTAAGGACTAAGAAAAAGAATCGTCGTAAAGATGGATCGTATATCGGATTTGATGATAATGCTTGCATATTGCTTAATGCGAATGGAGAAATGCGCGGTACTCGTGTATTCGGACCAGTAGCTAGAGAGTTACGGGAAAAAGAATACATGAAGATCGTTTCATTAGCTCCTGAAGTACTTTAAAATAAAGGTGATGTCAAAGTTGAAGATTAAGACGGGAGATGAAGTTGTTGTTTTGGCTGGAAATCATAAGGATAGCAAAGGCTTTGTTTTAAAAGTTTTTCCGAAGAAAAATAGAGCTATTGTTGGTGGAGTGAATATGATTAAAAAACATGTTAAGCCTACTGCTGAAAGGCCCAAAGGAGGTATTGTTGAGAAAGAAAATTCTTTACATATTTCTAATCTAGCTGTTCTAGATCTTAAGGAAAAGAAACCCACACGGATAGGCTATCAAATGCGAGATGGAAAAAAAGTTCGCATAACTAAAAAATCCGGAGAGGTATTAAGAGATGAGGACAAAAAATAAGAAAGATTCATGAGATATTTACCACGGCCTAAAGAAGCATATAAAAACAGAATAATTCCTGCTTTGATCAAGGAATTTCAATACACCTCGGTCATGCAAGTTCCTAAGCTGGAAAAAATCGTCGTAAGTCAAGGTGTTGGAGCTGCTGTCGGAGATAAAAAACTTATCGATTATGCTATTGAAGAACTTACCGCTATTACCGGACAAAAAGCAGTTTCATGTCTTTCTAAACGTGATGAGGCGGGTTTTAAACTTCGTAAGAATATGCTTATAGGTTGTAAAGTGACCTTGCATAAAACTAAAATGTATGAATTTTTAGATCGGTTGATTACAGTAGCGCTTCCAAGAGTGAGAGATTTTAATGGGATTAAGCTTACTGGTTTTGATGGAAGAGGAAATTATAATATGGGTATAACCGAGCAGATTATTTTTCCCGAACTAAATATCGATCAAGTTAAGAGGATTTCCGGTATGAATATTACTTTTGTGACTTCTGCTAAGACTGATAAAGAAGCTAAATCTCTTTTAACCCAATTTGGCTTACCATTCAAAAAGAACTAATCCATGGCTAAGGAATCAGTAAAAGCAAGACAAAGAAAACGAGAAAAACTCGTGCAGAAATATACCAAAAAGAGGAAATATCTTAAGAAGAATCTTATAGAAGCTTTCAAAAGATCCGATGTTGAGGAGGTTTTGCGTATTTATAGTGCTTTTCAGAAGTTGCCTAAAAATGCATCTCCTGTTCGTTTGCATAACCGGTGCAGTCTTACCGGAAGACCTAAGGGCTATATGCGTTTTTATGGTATCTCGCGTATAAAATTCAGAGAATTAGCAGCTCAAGGTCTTATACCCGGTGTGACAAAATCCAGCTGGTAAGTTGATATTTTAAGATATAAGAAGTACTATGAATACAGATCCAGTTGCTGATTATTTGACACGCATACGCAACGCTTTTCGCGTTGGGCATAGAGTCGTGGAAATTCCTGCTTCCAATTTAAAAAAGGAGATCACCAAAATATTGTTTGATCAGGGATATATTTTGAATTATAAGTTTGAAGAAGATAAAAGTGTACAGGGCAAGATTAAGGTCGCATTAAAGTATGATCGTGTGAGTCATTTTTCTGTTATTAAATCTATCAAGCGTATAAGTAAGCCGGGATTAAGAAAATATTGCGGCGCTCATGAGTTACCCCGTGTATTGAATGGACTTGGTATTGCAATCCTCTCCACTTCCCAAGGAGTGATGACTGACAAGCAAGCACGAGAAAAAAATATAGGGGGTGAAGTATTGTGTTATGTGTATTAAAAATTGAATCATGTCAAGAATTGGTAAAATACCCATATCCATTCCAGAAGGAGTTACTGTTTCCTTGAAAAATAAGATGGTTATATTAAAGGGACCTTTAGGCGAGTTATCTCAAGAGATTTGTGGAAACATTCAAGTAGAAATTCAAGGTGACTTCCTATTAATAAGTCGCGCTTCAGATCAAAAAGAAGATCGATCTTTTCACGGTTTGTATCGTGCGTTGATCTACAATATGGTTGTAGGAGTCACTACAGGTTTTACGAAGGAGTTGGAATTGATCGGTGTGGGGTATCGCGTTTCGAATTATAATCAAGTTTTGGAATTGAATTTAGGTTTTTCTCATAGTATTGTCATACAATGTCCTCAAGAAGTTAAAGTAGAAACCAAAACTGAAAAAGGAAAAAATCCGCTGGTTGTTCTGAAGTCTTGTGATAAGCAACTTCTAGGTATGGTCACAGCTAAAATTCGCTCTTTTAGAAAGCCTGAGCCTTATAAAGGAAAGGGTGTGAGGTATGTAGGTGAAGTTGTTCGAAGAAAAGATGGTAAGTCTGCATAAATAAATTGATGGGATGAGTTCAGTAAAATATAACAGAAGGATAAAAATAAAGTCTAGAGTTCGTAAGAAAATTTCCGGTTTATCGGAGGTCCCTAGGATATCAGTATTCAAAAGTAATAAGGAAATTTATGTTCAGGTCATTGATGATTCCAAGAAAAGGACTTTATTTTCTGTCTCTTCAAGAGATAAAGATATTTTTATTGATAAAGGAACAAAAACAGCTGTAGCCGTTCAGGTAGGTAAACGATTGGCTGAAAAGGCTAAGAAAGTAGGTATAGAGCGGTTTGTTTTTGATCGAAATGGGTATTTATATCATGGTAGGATCAAATCGTTAGCTGAGGCTGCCAAAGAAATGGGGTTAAAGTTCTAAGAAAAAGAATATGTTAGGATTTAAAAAAGTCGATAAAGTTAGACCGGGAGGTTTAGAGTTGAAAGAACGTTTGGTTGTAATGAAGAGAGTATGTAAAGTGACAAAAGGAAGACGTTATTTCAGTTTCAGCGCTGTTGTGGTCAAAGGAGATGAGAATGGTGTAATAGGTTATGGTTTTGGAAAATCTAAAGAAGCTCCTGATGCCATTTATAAGGCTGGTGAACAAGCTAAGAAAAATTTGGTCCGTGTCCCCATGTCCAAAGGAACTATACCTCACGATCAAGAAGCTAAGTTTGGAGGAGCTCACGTTTATATCCGCCCTGCTTCTGAGGGAACAGGTGTCCTTTCCGGTGGCTCGATGCGTTCCGTTTTGGAGCTTGCAGGGATACCTAACGTGTTGTCAAAATCAAAGGGGTCATCTAACCCACATAACGTAGTTAAAGCGACCATAAAAGCTTTGATAAGTTTAAGAAGCGCTGATGAGATAGCAAGAGAAAGAGGTATTTCTATAGATAAATTATTTAAAGGATGAAAATCGCAAAATGAGTAAGGAAAAGAAAGTTCGTTTGATACAAATAAAGAGTGCTATTGAATCTTCTAAGGTTCAGAAGTTGACCCTTTCCGCTTTAGGATTCAGGAAAGTCAATCAACAAATTGAGCACAAAGCTAGTTCTCAGATTTTAGGTATGATAAGAAAAGTAGCTCATTTGTTGAAAGTAGAAGAAATTTTAGGTGATGAGGTTAAATAATTTGAACCCTGCAGCAGGAGCTGTAAAACAGAAAAAACGGTTAGGTAGAGGACAAGGTTCCGGTAAAGGGGCAACTTCTACTCGTGGTCATAAGGGAGCAAAATCCCGTTCAGGAAATGCTAAAAAAATAGGGTTTGAGGGTGGTCAAATGCCCTTACAACGCCGTATACCGAAGTTTGGTTTTAAAAACCCAAATCGTAAAGTATATATCGGCATCAATTTAGATATCTTACAGTCTTTATCAGATTTGGGAAAGCTTAAAGATGGAGTTGTAGATAGAGATTCATTGTTAGTTAATGGGTTCATAGGGAAAAATGATTTTGTGAAAATTCTAGGTAGAGGTGAATTGAAAGCAAAATTGAAAGTTACTGCTCATCAATTTAGTAAAATTGCTGCTGAGACTATTCAAAGATCCGGTGGAGAAGTCATAATCCTATAAGTCTTTTTGAATGAATGGCTTTTTTAAAATAATTCATAATATTTGGAGCATTGAAGAGTTACGCCTTAAAGTGGGGGTCACTTTAGCCCTTTTACTGATTTATCGTTTTGGAGCCTATGTTCCACTCCCTGGAGTGGATCCTCAAGGTATCAGTGATTTTATGTCTAATGTAAATCCGGGGGCTAAAGGAGTGATGCAGATTCTTTCCTCTTTTACGGGAGGAGCTTTTAATCGAGCTTCGGTCTTGGCTTTGGGAATTATGCCGTATATATCCGCTTCGATCGTAGTACAATTGATGGGGTTGGCCTTTCCGTATTTACAAAAACTGCAAAAAGATGGAGAGAGCGGTCGTAGACAAATCAATCGGATTACACGTTGGTTAACTATAGCTATCTGTTTAGTACAAGCTCCGGTGTACCTTACAGCGCTTACCACGCAATTTATTCCTTTTTCATCGGTTCCTGAAGCTTATCTTATTGATATCAGTGGATCAACTGGATGGTTTTTGTTCTGGATAGTTTCTATCGTGGTATTGACTGCAGGAACTTTATTTACTATGTGGTTGGGAGAGAAAATAACTGATAAAGGCATAGGAAATGGAGTATCTTTAATCATAATGGCAGGAATTTTAGCACGTTTTCCTGACGCTATTGTTGCAGAAGTTGTCAACCGTTTGGAAGTAGGTAATGGTGGTTTGATTTTTCTTTTTTTCGAGGGGTTATTATGGTTATTGGTTATCCTCTTTTGTATACTCATTATCCAAGCGGTTAGACAAGTCCCTGTTCAATATGTCCGTCCTGTGCAAGCTGGTTCTGGTAGCAATTATATGCGTTCCGTGATCAATGCTATACGTCAGTATATTCCGTTGAAGGTGACAGCTTCAGGTGTTATGCCCATTATTTTTTCGCAAGCCATTATGTTATTACCTGTAATTTTTTTGACTTATGTAGGTAACGAAAAAGTAAAATTTTTGGTAGAAAGCCTTCAAGATATTTATGGTTTTTGGTATAATTTGATGTTTGCAATCTTGATTATATTGTTCACGTTTTTTTATACAGCTGTTAGTATACCTGTAAATCAAATGGCAGACGATTTAAAGAGAAATGGCGGGCATATTCCTAAGATTAAGCCCGGAAAAGAAACAGCAGATTATTTAGATGATATTTTATCAAAAATAACTCTTCCGGGAGCGGTTTTGCTGGCAATTGTTGCGGTATTACCTTCTTTGATCGTTCAGATCGGTGTGACGCAAAATTTTGCGTTATTTTATGGAGGAACATCATTACTTATAATAGTTGGGGTAGTCTTGGATACAATTCAACAGGTCGATGCTTATTTATTAAATCATCATTATGATGGTTTGATGCAGAGTAAGAGATCTTCTAAAACTTTGATATAATTATGTCTAAGGAATCACATCTTGAACAAGATGGAACTATTGTTGATCAATTGCCTAATGCTATATTTCGTGTTGAATTAGAAAATGGGCATGTTGTTACGGCTCATGTCGGTGGAAAAATGAGAATGAATTACATTAAATTATTAAAAGGAGATAAAGTTCGTTTGGAAATGTCTCCATATGATTTGAGTCGAGGTAGAATTACATACAGATATTAATATTATATTATGAAAGTAAGAGCATCGTTGAAAAAAAGAACTGATAGTTGTAAATTTGTCAGGCGTAAAGGTCGTATTTACGTGATTAATAAGATGAATCCAAAATTCAAGCAAAAACAAGGTTAATTTATGGCTAGAATTTCAGGTATAGATTTACCTAAAAATAAAAGAGGACTTATAGGAGTTACAACGATCCGTGGTATAGGAAGATCTACAGCTAAAAAAATTTTGGACAGTGCTGAGGTCGATGAAAATCTTAAAGTACAAGATTGGTCTGATGATCAAGTTAATAGAATCAGAAAGTATATCTCGGAAAAGTTGAAGGTTGAAGGGGAATTGAATTTTGAGGTGCAATCGAATATTAAGCGCCTGATGGATATTGGCTGTTACAGAGGTATACGTCACAGAATTGGTTTGCCTTTGAGAGGGCAGAAAACAAAAAATAACTGTCGTACTCGAAAAGGAAGGAGAAAAACTGTAGCCAATAAGAAGAAGGCGACCAAGTAATAATCCAAATTATGGTAAAGATAACAACAGTAAAAAAGAGAAAAGTAGTAGTCGATCAGATAGGAGAAGCCCATATCAGTTCTACGTCTAATAATATCATTATCACATTGACCAATAAAAAAGGAGAAGTTATTGCCTGGTCATCTGCAGGAAAGATGGGGTTTAAGGGATCGAAAAAGAACACTCCTTATGCAGCTCAAATGGCTGCTGAGAGTGTGGCCAAGGAGGGGTTGAGTGCCGGTTTGAAAAAAGTTGATGTTAGTGTAAAAGGGCCCGGAGCTGGAAGAGATGCTGCAATACGTGCGTTAAATAATGCAGGTATACAAGTGATCCTCATTAAGGATATTACTCCTTTGCCCCATAACGGTTGTCGTCCACCCAAAGAAAGAAGAGTCTAAACTTTTGAAAAAAATTATCCATGGCAAGATATACAGGGCCAAAGAGAAAAATTGAGCGTAGATTTGGAGATCCTATATTCAGTGGTAGACCGATAGATCGTAAAAAATATCCTCCAGGACAACATGGAAGCTCTCTCCGTAGGAGAAAACGCTCGGAGTATGCTGTTCAATTGTCGGAAAAGCAGAAGGCTAAGTATACTTACGGCATACTGGAGCGCCAGTTTGCAAAAATGTTTCGTGAAGCCGCAAGAAAAAAAGGAATTACCGGTAAATTGCTGCTGCAATTATGTGAATCTCGTCTAGATAATGTGGTCTATAGGTTAAAATTAGCTCATTCGCGCCCTGCAGCTCGTCAACTTGTTTCACATAGACATATCACGGTTAATGGAGAAGTGGTAAATATCCCTTCTTATACCCTCAAGCCGGGAGATAAGATCGGAGTCAGAGAAAAATCAAAAAATCATAAAGCCATTCAACAAGCGTTAAGTGTGAGAAGTGGAGTTTTAGGAGATTGGTTGATTTGGAATGGAGATCAGATGACCGGTATATTTCAGGCCATACCTGAAAGAGATCAGATTTCTGAAAATATAAAAGAGCAATTGATTGTTGAATTATATTCCAAATAATTAAGAAATATAAGTAGGGTATGGAGATTTTAAACTTTATAAAGCCCGAACGAGCTGTGATGTTAGAGTCTACAGACGAAGTTGGTTTGTTTCAGATAAGGCCTTTAGAACCAGGATTCGGGGTTACTTTAGGTAACGCTTTTCGACGTGTGCTTTTGTCTTCTTTGGAAGGCTTTGCTGTTACCTCTATAAAAATAGAAGGTGTAGAGCATGAGTTTTCTACGATAAGAGGAGTGATAGAAGATGTTACAGAAATAGTATTGAACTTTAAAAAAATACGTTTCAAAAATCAAATAGAAGATACTGAAAAAGAAACTATTACGGCAGATCTTACGGAACAAGATCAAGTCACTGCTGGCGATTTAGGGAAATTTTCCTCGGCCTTTCAAGTATTGAACCATGATGTTATTATTTGTAATAAAGAAAAATCCATCCCTTTGCAAATTACTTTCACCATTGAAAATGGTAGGGGATATGTCCCTGCTGAAGAAAATAAAGATGAAGACGCTTTGTTAGGAACTATAGCTATTGATGCTATATATACTCCGATCAGGAATATTAGATATACTGTAGAAAACTGTCGTGTAGGTCAAAAAACGGATTTTGAAAGTCTTTCATTGGAGATAAAGACAGATGGTTCTATTCATCCTAGAGATGCATTGACACAAGCTTCTAAAATTTTGATTCAACATTTTGTACTCTTCTCTAATGAACATATTACTGTTGATATTGGAAAAAACCAAAAAGATGAAAAATACGATGGAGATTTTTTACGTATGCGTCAGATATTGAAAACAAAATTATCTGATATAGAGGGTCTTTCAAGGAGGACATTGAATTGTTTGCATTCTGCTGAAATAGAAACTTGGGCTGATTTGGTTTCTTACGA
This sequence comes from Flavobacteriales bacterium Tduv, assembly GCA_047528255.1. Classification (GTDB taxonomy): domain Bacteria; phylum Bacteroidota; class Bacteroidia; order Flavobacteriales; family Blattabacteriaceae. The sequence goes on from CP180024.1 coordinate 1,391,821, forward strand.
TGAGAATGCTATGTTGAAAATGAGAAATTTCGGGCGGAAGTCTTTGGATGAATTGGAGGTCGAAATGAATAACGTAGGGATATACTTTGGAATGGATCTTGCGAAATACACTTTGGAAAAGAATTAAACTTTAAGATTAAATGAGACATGGTAAAAAGGTCAATCATTTAGGGAGGACGGCTTCACATCGTAAGGCTATGCTTTCCAATATGGCCGGTTCACTCATCGAACATAAGAGAATTTATACTACCCTAGCTAAGGCTAAAGTATTGAGACAGTATATCGAGCCTCTTATCACAAAGTCTAAGAAAGATGATACTCATTCGAGACGTTCGGTTTTTAGTTATTTGCAAAATAAGCTGGCTGTTTCAAAACTTTTCGGAGAAGTTTCTCAAAAAACAGGTGAACGTCACGGTGGTTATACACGCATTATAAAAACGGGTTTCCGTGCAGGAGACAGTGCGAATATGGCCATGATCGAATTGGTGGATTTTAATGAAATTTACAGTCTTGATAAATCCAAGAAAAAAGCTACACGACGTCGGAGACCTTCGAATAAGTCTATAGATACGGTAGAATTGGTCAGTTAAAGTGTTGAGGTTTTATAATTTCTGGTTCAACAAGAACCTTCTACTGAAGAGGAAGTAAATTCCTGTTCCTCATATCAATCATAATCCTTCTTGGAAGGGAGTCATAAGATGGTTTATTTTTCTTTTGTGTTTCATGATCATTTACAAATGAAATTGATTTATGAGTACCATTGAGGCCATTAATGCTCGGCAAATATTGGATTCCAGAGGTAATCCTACCATTGAGGTAGATGTTATCACCAAAAATGGTACATTAGGCCGGATGGCTGTCCCTTCCGGAATTTCAACAGGTGAATACGAAGCTGTTGAACTCCGTGATGGAGGAAAGGCTTATTCGGGTAAAGGTGTGTTGAAAGCTGTCGCGCATGTAAACGACATCATTGCTCCCGAATTGGTAGGTATGGCGGTTTTCGATCAACTTTTTATCGACAAGCAATTGATTACCCTTGATGGTACTGAAAATAAAAGAAATCTTGGATCCAATGCCTTGCTTGGTGTTTCATTAGCTGTAGCTAAGGCTGCATCGGCGGAGCTCGGTTTACCTCTTTATAGATATGTGGGCGGAGTGAATGCTTATGTTTTGCCCATTCCGATGATGAATATCGTTAATGGAGGAGCTCATTCCGATGCTCCCATCGCTTTTCAAGAATTTATGATCATGCCGGTCAAGGCCGAAAATTTCTCAGCCGCTATTCAGACTGGTTCGGAGATATTCCACCAACTCAAGAGAATTCTATACAATAGAAAATTGAGTATAGCTGTAGGAGATGAAGGTGGTTTTGCTCCGAATTTTAATGGTACTGAAGACGCTTTGGATACTATCCTTAAAGCTATTCAAGTAGCTGGTTATAAGGAGGGAAAGCAAGTTATGTTAGCTTTGGATTGCGCAGCGTCAGAGTTTTATGTGAACGGTCGGTATGATTACGCCAAGTTTGAAGGAGAAAAAGGAGCTGTACGTTCTTCTGAAGAACAAGTAAATTATCTTGCACAACTTATTGATAGGTATCCTATTATCTCCATTGAGGATGGTATGGATCAAAATGACTGGAAGGGTTGGAAATTATTGACTGAGAAAATAGGGCAACGTGTGCAGCTTGTGGGTGACGATCTTTTTGTAACTCACGTGAAACGTCTTGAGAAGGGTATTGTACAAGGTGTAGCCAATTCAATCTTGATCAAGGTGAATCAGATCGGTACGCTTACCGAGACTATGGCTGCGATTACTAAGGCACAGCATGCTGGATATACTGTTGTAATGTCTCACCGTTCGGGAGAGACGGAAGACTGTACGATAGCTGATTTGGCTGTGGCGTTCAATACGGGGCAAATTAAGACAGGTTCAGTTTCTCGTTCAGATCGTATAGCCAAATACAATCAATTGATTCGTATTGAAGAATTATTAGGTGAGGGGATAGCTTATTATCCTCAAATGAAAGCCTTCAAATTCAAAAGATAAATCCAATCAATTAGGTAAAATTTGTAAGGCTCATAATGGAGCTTTTTTGCTAGCATCTCAATTAAATGAGATTATTGTGTTAAGATGGATTAACCCCCCCCCCCTGATGATCTTCTTTGGAGAAGATGGTGATTTAGTCTTTCACATCATATTCGAAATACTATTGATTATATATTAATTAATAATATTTATTTTTATGAACAGAGCATAATGCTCCCAGAGAGAGAGGGTAAACTATGTGCCATAGTTTTCTATAATATGCTGGGTATATGCACACGATCTAATCCTTTGTAGGGATCTTTTTCTGGCCCAGAATCAATTCCTTAACTGCTAAAAGTGCGAGAATGTTGCATACGAAAAGGATGTTAAAATAKTTGCAATATCAATAWATTGTTTCGTCTATTTGGAGTATAAAWTAAAAAAATTTGGATCTATGCTCAGAAGTCCGCACAACTAAGTTTTAGTGAACTATATATGAAACGTTCTACCAGAAGGTATGAGTTTTTTTAAAGGTTAAATACCTTGATTCACTGGGAAGGGATGGAAAAAGAAATAAGAAAAATATATCAAAAAGGCCAGGGAATAAAAGAGAAACCTGCTTACAGTGGAATATCGTTATTTAAGATGACGCTTTTGAGTAACTGCTATGATATCAGTGACGTAGGAACGGAAGAATTGGTGGAAGAATTCTTGAGTTGCATGCGTTTTTGTGGTTTTCGATTGGAAGATCAGATCCCAGATCATACGACTCTATGCAGATTTCGCAATGAAATAGTAGCCAAAAAGGTATATGAGCAATTACTAAAAAAGATTAATAAGGAATTAGAAAAGCATCAGAAGATAGTTGAAACAGGAGTTATAGTAGAGGCCAGTATTAGAGTGAGTCCCCTTGCTTCCAAGGGGCTCCTACCTACGTACTGTAGGATCTCTGAAGGAAGAGGGGGCAGAAGCAAATCAGTCAAAGAAAAGAAAGGGTAAAAAAGAGACTGAATCAGGATTAGATATTTAAGTAAAATGGCTTAAGAAATCAGGTAAATTCTACTATGGATACAAGAGAGCACATAGGGGGGATAAAAATGGAATGATGCTAGCTATGCTACATAGCCTAGCAGCCAATGAGCATGATAGTATAGGGCTATAAAGCCATTAATAAGCAAAATAGGATATAAACCCAGCAGAAGTATATGCAGACAAAGGGTACCAAGTGCCAACGAACGTGTCTCGGCTTTCATAGTCGAGGCATCAAAGATCGTATACAGAAGAAAGCCTATAGGAACCGTATCTTAAGTAGGATAGCTATATTATTCAACAAATTAGCAAGTAAAACTCGATGGGTAGTAGAACGTATTTTTGGTAGTATAAAGCGTTGGTTTGGATGAGGAAAGGGTAGTTACAAAAGATTAGCTCGTGTGCATGCCCAGCATCTTATGGATGCTATGGTGCATAATTTGTATCGTGCTCTTGGTATTATTATGCGCTGTCTATAAAAATAGATATAATTAATCAATTTATAATCAAAAGTATTTCGAATACAATGTGAAAGACTAAATCTACTTTTTCCCTAACGAAGCCATCTAGGAGGCTGAATAAGCGTAATAAACTATTAACACAATGGTTTCGATATAAATTATGTGCCATAGCATCCATAAAATTCTGGGCATGCACACGAGTTAACAAGCTTTGCCTGATCCAAACCAATGCCTTATACTTCCAAAAGTAAGTTCTACTACCCCATCGGGGTTTTACTCACTAATTATATTGAATAATACAGCTGTCCTACTTAAGTCCTGGTTCCTATAGTTTTTTTATGTATGCGGACCTTGATGCCTCGACTATGAAAGTAAGACACGTTGGCCGGCACTTGGTAACCTTTGTCTGCATATACTTCTGCTGGGTTTATATCCTAGTTTGCTTATTAGTGGGCTTTATCCCTCTACTATCATGCTCATTGGCTGCTACGCTATGTAGCATAGCTAGTATCATTTGATTTTTATCCCCCCCCCTATTATGTGCTTCTTGTATCCGTAGTAGAATTTACCTGATTTCTTAAGCCATATTCCTTGAATATATACTCCTGATTCAGTCTCTTTTTTATCCTTTCTTTTCTTTGACTGATTTCCTTTTGTCCCTCTTCCTTTCGATTCTACAGTACGTAGGTAGGATCCCCTTGGGAGCAAGGGGCCTCACTCTAATACTGGCATCTACTATGACTCCTGTTTTAACTATCTTCTGATGCTTTTCTAATTCCTTATTAATCTTTTTTAGTAATTGCTCATATACCTTTTTGGCTACTATTTCATTGCGAAATCTGCATAGAGTCGTATGATCTGGGATCTGATCTTCCAATCGAAAACCACAAAAACGCATGCAACTCAARAATTCTTCCACCAATTCTTCCGTTCCTACGTCACTGATATCATAGCAGTTACTCAAAAGCATCATCTTAAATAACGATATTCCACTGTAAGCAGGTTCCTCTTTTATTTCCTGGCCTTTTTGATATATTTTTCTTATTTCTTTTTCTATCACTTCCCAGTGGATCAAGGTTTTTAACCTTTTGAAAAACTAACTCCTTCTGGTAGAACGTTCTACGTATAGGTCACTAAAGCTTATTTGTGCGGTGCTTCTGAGCATAGATTCGAATTTTTTTTATTTTTCACTCCAAATATACGAAATAATATATTGATTTACAAATATTTTAATCTCCTTTTCCCATGCAATGTTCTCAAAATAGTTTCGGCGCATAATTTGTATCGTGTCCCTGGGATCATTATACTCTGTTCATAAAAATAGACGTGATTAATTTATTTATAATTAATAGTATTTCAAATACGATGTGAAAGGTTGAATTCCATCGTCTCCAACGAGCCAATCTAGGAGATTGAATATACGTAATCCACTTTAAAATAATAGTCTCAAAGAATAAAAAAAATCACGAAAAAGTATCAGGAAGTAATTTTTCGTTTAACAAAAATTAAATCGAAAATATTTTTATATTTGGACCGCCTCCTAAAAAAATAAAATATGAGATTGGTCACGACAATAAAAGAAGGTGAGTCCATTGAAAAAGCACTAAAAAAACACAAGAAAAAATTTGACAAGGCACGAGTCATTAGAGAGCTTCGTGAACGTCAACAATTCACAAAACCCTCTCGAATCAGAAGGAGTCAAGTCATAAAGGCTCAGTATAGAGAGCGAATGAAATCAAAGGAAGAAGAATAGCTCTTGTATCAACGACATAAATTGATGATTGAGCATGTTTTAATATTTTTATTCAATGCTTGACTAAGTATATATAGAGAAGTGTGTTGAAATACATTTCTCTTATGAGAAAAAGTATTCGTTCAATGCACTGATTACTTATTGTCATGACTTGAGTCAATTCCATAATCATCTCAAAAATCTTGGATATAAAAAAAAATTTTTGAAGTTTTCGATCAGAGGAGGGTTTTTATCATCAGTCTCTCAAAAACTAGCCCGATCAATAAATCGGAAACTCGCCGCATTGATATCTTTCTATGGCTACCTATAAAAGATAGCCTGCTGACCGAAGACCCTCTCTCGAATTATGGGTATTCGTTCAAATCCGAAAAGAAAATACAAGGCCCTTTTCCATTAAAAAATGGGCCAAGACTATTATGTTAAGACGGATTAGGTGTATTCAACCTGCTATATAGGTTTCTTTGGACACGATGGGGTTTAGTCTTTCACATCATATTTGAAAGACTATTGATTATAATTAAATTAATAACGTTTATTCTTATGAAGAGTTTATAATGATCCAAGGGTATGATACAAATTGTTCTATAGTCTCCATAATATGCTGAGCACGCACACGATCTAATCCTTTGTAATGAGAACGTTGCATGGGAGAAGGAGTTAAAATGTTTATAAATCAATATATTGTTTTGTATATTTGAAGTAGAAAATAAAAAAATCGGATCTATGCTCAGAAGCATCGTACAAATAATAGTTAGTGAACTATATATGGAACGTTCTACCAGAAAGAGTGAGTTCTTCAAAAGATTAATACCATTGATTTACTGGGAAGGGATGGAGAAAGAAATAAGAAAAATATATCAAAAAGGCAGGGAATAAAAGATCAACACTGCTTACAGTGGAATATCGTTATTTAAGATGATGCTTTTGAGTTACTGGTATGATCTCAGTGAGGTAGGAACGGAAGAATTAGTGAAAAAACTTGAGCTGCACAAGATTTTGTGGTTTTTGATTGGAATATCAGAGTCTAGATTATACGATTCTATGCAGATTATTGCAATAAAATAGTAGCAAAAAAGACATATAGGGGCTCTTACTGAAAGAGACTAATAAAGTATTAGAAAAGCATCAAGAGATAGTTAAAATAGGAGTGATAGTAGGATTCCAGTATTAAAGTGATTCCCACTTTCTCCAAAGGGATCTCCTACCAAGTAGGAGAGGATCAGAAGGAAGCGGGAAAAGGCAAATTAGTCAAAGAAAAGCAAGGATAAAAAAAGAGATTCAATCAGGATTAGACACTCAAGGAAAATGGCTCAAGAAATTAGGTAAAATCTATTACGGATACGGATATAAGAAGCACATAGGGGTGGATAAAAATGGAATAATACTAGCAGCAGTACATAGCGTAGCAGCCAATGAGAATGATAGTAGAGGTTAAAGCTATTAATACGAAAATTAGGATATAACTCCAGAGAAGTATATGTAGATAAAGGTTACCAAGTGACAACCAACGTGTCTTGCTTTCATAGTCGAGGTATCAAATATTGTATACAGAAGAAAGCTTATAGGACTGTACCTTAATTAGGATAACTATATTATTCAACAAATTAGTGAGTAGAACCCGATGGGTGTAGAACGACTATCGAAAATATAAGCGTTGATTTGGATTAGACAAGGCTCGTTACAAAGGATTAGTTCGTGTGCATGCCCAGTATCTTATGGAGGCTATGGCGCATAATTTGTATCGTTACCCTAGAATTATTATGATCTATTTATAAAAAGAGATATAATTAATTAATTTATAATCAATAATATTTCGAATACAATGTGAAAGGTTCAATTTACATCATTCTCTGATGAAGCCATCTAGGATGGCTAAATAAAAACGTAATCCACCATTAACACAATAGTCTCAAATCGTCTTAAATATCCCCTTTTCAGCTTTTTCGAAAAATCATAAATTCAAAAACTTAGGCATCGTTCACTCTACAAAAAACACGAGAGTGATATAAATTTTCCCCTGGAATAAATATTTCCCATCATGATACAAGCGGTATTTCTAGACGTAGACGGAACTCTTTTAAGATCTGATCATGAAATCTCTCCGAAAAATCTCAGCGTCATACAACTCATACAAGAGCAACATAATGTCGCTGTTTTTCTAGCTACCGGACGTCCGCCACAAGATCTGAAAAAATATTATGATCAGCTGAGATTGGACACACCGGCCATTTGCATGAACGGAGCCTATATCATCAACTTTAGCAAGAGTAAGTTAATCAAAGAACAAACCATCTCCTTAGACCTGGTTAAGGAATTCAAAAAAGAGTGTCAACGACATCCTGTAGAACTTGCTTTCTATCAAGACTCAAGATGGATGACCACAGAATTTTCTCCGGCCGTCGAAAAAGAAGCATCTGACTTAAACAATAGTTTTGATGTTAGACCTTTCAAAGAGATCGTCTACCGTTGGAAAAACAAAAACGAGGCTCCACATAAAATGGGAGTACTTTCCAACGACGAAAAAAAACTTTTAAACGCCTACAAAACCCTCAAAGAAAAATTTCAAAACGTTCTGAGTGTTCAAAAATCCCAATCTAACTTTATAGAAGTGACAGCACCCAATGTCTCCAAAGGAAAGGCCATTGCTTTTTTGCTTGAGGCCTTTCCTTTCCAACGTGAAAAAACTCTAGCCATAGGAGACAGTGACAACGATATTTCCATGCTCGAATGGGCAGGAGTAGGAGTGGCCATGGGTAACGCTCGAGAACACATCAAACGATTGGCTAATGACGTCACCCTAACCAATCTCGAAGACGGTGTAGCGCATGCTCTGGAAAAACATATCATTCATCAAGACAAATCAAGCTCTATTCCAACTCCTTGACCTTGAAAAAATGAAAACGCAAAAAAACTGCCGCTACCCCATACAAAAGACGGAAAAAGAATGGAAAACCATACTGTTACCAGAAACCTACCGTATATTGCGAAAAAGGAACCGACTCCCGGGATCAGGCCAATGCAATAATTTTTTTTCGAAAAAGCGGCTATCAATCCGAAGCATGCGAAAAATTCTTATTTACTTACAGAATGTAAATTCACGCCCCCATTGTAGTTAGCCCGGTTTTGATAAAAAAATCGAAGAGATAAGAATACTCAAAAAACTAGAATGTTTCATGAGAGAATGAGGTTAAAGTATTTGTAAATCAATATATTTTTTTTGTCTACTTTTGAGTAGAAAATAAAAAATTCGGCTTCTATACTCAAAAGCATCGCACAAATAAGCTTTAGTGAACTATATATGGAACGTTCTACCAGAAGGAGTGAGTTTTTCAAAAAGTTAAACACCTTGATCCACTGAGAAGGGATAGAAAAAGAAATAAGAAAAATATATCAAAAAGGCTATGGAATAAAAGACTAACCGGCATACAGTGGAATATCGTTATTTACGATTATGCTTTTGAGTAACTGGTATGATCTCAGTCATGTAGGAACGGAAGAATTGGTGAAAGAATCCTTGAGGTGTATGCGCTTTTGTAGTTTTCGATTGGAAGATTATATACCAGATCATAGGACTCTCTATGAATATTTCGCAATGAAATAGTAGCTAAAAAGTCATATGAGGCTTACTGAAAAAGATCAATAAGGTATTAGAAAAGTATCAAGCTATAATTAAAACAGGAGTGATAGTAGATGTGAGTATTACAGTGAGGGCCTTGCTCCAAAGGGCCCCCCCCCTAGTGGGGGATCGGAAGCAAAAGGGGGAAAAGCAAATCAGTCAAAGAAAAGAAAGGGTAAAAAAAGAGACTCAATCAGGAGTAGACACTCAAGGAAAATGGCTCAAGAAATTAGATAAGCTCTACTACGAAGGCAAGAAGAACATAGGGGGGGATAAAAATGGAATGATATTAGAGCTACATAGCGTAGCAGCCAATGAGCATGATAGTAGAGGGCTAAAGCCATTAATAAGCAAACTAGGATATAAACCCAGAGAAGTGTATATGCAGACAAAGGTTACCAAGTGCCAGCCAACGTGTCTTACTTTCATAGTCGAGGCATCAAAAAGATCGTATACATAAGAAAATCTATAGGAAGCAGCCCTTAAGTAGGATAGCTATATTATGCAACATAATTAGTGAGTAAACACCGATGGGTAGTGGAACTATTTTTGGCAGTATAAAGCCTTAGTTTAGATCAAGCAAGTCTCGTTACAAAGGACTTAGCTCGTGTGCATGCTCAGCCTCTTATGGAGGCTATGGCTCATAATTTGTATCGTTTTCCTAGAATTATTACGCGCTGTCCCTAGAAATAGATATAAATTAATTAATTTATAATCAATATTATTTCGAATAAAATGTGAAAGATTAAAATTTACATTTTCTCTAACGACCCCATCTAGGAGGCTGAATAAATGTTAATTAACTATTAACAGAATGGTCTCGAAAACCTATAGGAATCGTCCCTTAAGTAGGGTAGTTATATTATTCAACAAATTAGTGATTAAACCCCGATGGGTAGTAGAACATACTTTTGGCAGTATAAACGTTCCTTTGGATCAGGAAAGGATCGTTACAAAGGATTAGCTCGTGTGTATGCCCGGCATTTTATGAAGGCTATGGCGCATAATTTGTATTGTTCCCCTGGCATTATTATGAGCTGTACATAAAAATAGATATAATTAATTAATTTATAATACAGACGTATTTCGAATACAATATGAAAAATTAAACTTACATCGTTCTCTAACGAAGCCCATATAGGGGTTGAATAAACGTAATCTACCATTAACACAATGGTTTCATATTATGTAAATTTCCTTGTCTTGTATTTCGAATACGACACAAAAAAAACGCCCGTCAAATGAGAACTTTCGGATTAATCGGAAAAAATATATCCTATTCATTTTCAAAGACTTTTTTTAAGGAAAAATTCCGAAAAGAGACCATAGAAGACGCTATCTATGAGCTTTTTGACATCGAAAATATTAATCTAATCCAAGAAATATTTCATCACACCTCCCATCTACGCGGCCTGAACGTCACCATCCCATACAAACAAGAAGTGATCTCCTTTCTCACGAATTTTTCCCCGGAAGCCTTAGAAATCGGAGCCGTAAACACAATAAAAATAACACCCCACAAACGAATAGGATACAACACTGACGCCTATGGATTTGAAGAATCCTTCTCAAAACAACTCAAACCTTATCACGAAAACGCTTTGATCCTCGGTACGGGAGGAGCGGCAAAAGCCGTAATGTTCACCCTCAACAAACTGAACATATTCTACCACTGCGTCTCCCGACAAAAAAAAAATTCTACATTCTCTTACACAGAGCTTACCCCCTCTATCTTAGAAAACTACCAAATCATCATCAACTGTAGTCCGATAGGCACCCATCCAAATATCGACACCTGTCCCCTGTTGCCCTACGAAGCCCTTTCCTCAAAACACTACCTCTATGACTTGGTATATAATAGCTCTGAAACCCTATTCCTTAAAAAAGGACGAGAAAAAGGCTGCACCGTACAAAACGGATTGGAAATGTTCTACCTGCAAGCCAACCGATCTTGGGAAATTTGGAATTCTTGATTTTTCCGTAAAATCGCCTCTCAATAGAAGCTTTTTATCATAAAAGTTTGTTAATCCTATCGGATTCAGAACGTTGCATGGGAAAAGGAGTTAAAATATATTGTAAATCAATATGTTATTTCATCTATTTGGAGTAGAAAATAAAAAAATTCAGCTCTATGCTCAGAAGAACAGCAAAAATAAGCTTTAGTGAACTATATATGGAACGCTCTACCAGAACGTATTGATTTTTTCAAAAAGTTAAACACCTTGATCCACTGGGAAGAGATGGAGAGAGAAATAAGAAAAATATATCAAAAAGGCTAAGGAATAAAAAGCAACCTGCTTACAGTGAAATATCGTTATTTAAGATGATGCTTTTGAGTCACTGGTATGATGATATCAGTGATGTAGGAATGGAAGAATTGGTGAAAGAAGACTTGAGCTACATGCGATTTTATGGTTTTCGATTGGAAGATTAGATCTCAGATTACACGACTCTATGCAGATTTCGCAATGAAATACTAGCCAAAAAGGCATATGAGAGTTTACTGAAAAAGATTAATAAGAAATTAGAAAAAAAATCAGGCGATAGTTAAAACAGGAGTGATAGTAGATACCAATATTACAGTGAGTTCCTTTGCCTCAAAGGGAGATCCTATCTACGTAGTGAAGGATCGGAAAGAAGAGGGGAAAAGCAAATCAGTCAAAGAAAAGAAAGGGTAAAAAAGAGACTTAATCAGGACTAGATACTCAAGAAAAATGGCTCAAGAAATCAGGTAAACTCTATTACGGATACAAGAAGCACATAAGGATGGATAAAAATGGAATGATACTAGCAGTATCATAGCGTAGCAGCCAATGAGCATGATAGTAGAGGATTAAAATTAATAAAAAAACTAGGGTATAAACCCAGAGAAATATATGCAGAAAAAGGTTACCAAGTTCCACCTAATATTTCTTACTTTCATAGTCGAGGCATCAAAGACCGTATATAGAAGAAGCCTTTAGGAACAAGCCCTTAAGTAGGGTACTATATTATTCAACAAATTAGTGAGTAAAAACCCGATGGGTACTAGAACATATTTTTGGCAGTATAAAGCGTTGGTTTGGATCAGGAAAGGTTCGTTACAAACGATTAGCTCGTCTGCATGCCTAGCATCTTATGGAGGGGCTATGGTGCATAATTTGTATCGTTTCCCTGGTATCATTATGCGATGTTTATAAAAATAGGTATAATTAATTTATAACCAATAATATTTCGAATATAATATAAAAAGCTAAATCTAGATTGTTCTCTAACGAGCCTATCTAGGGGGCTTAATAAACGAAATCCGCTATTAACATCTCTACTTAAGGGAAGGTTCTATAGTTTTTTTTTCTGTATACGGTCTTTAATGCTTCGACTGTGAAAGTAAGACACGTTGGCAGGTACTTGGTAATCTTTATTTGCTTATACTTCTTTGGGGAAATATCCTAGTTTGTTTATTAATGGCTTTAACCCTCTACTATCATGCTCATTGGCTGCTACGCTATGTACAGTTAGTATCATTCCATTATTTATCCACACACTATGTGCTTCTTGTATCCGTAGTAGAGTTTACCTGATTTCTTGAGCCATTTTCCTTGAGTGTCGTCTACTCCTGATTGAGTCTCTTTTTTAGCCTTGCTCTTCTTTGACTGATTTGTTTTTTCCCCTCTTACTTCCGATCCTCCACTACGTAGATAGATTTTCCATTGGGAGCAAGGGCCTCATTGTAATACAGGAATCTACTATTACTCCTTTTTTAACTATCGCCTGATGCTTTCCTAATTCTTTATTGATTTTTTCACTAAGTGCTCATATGCCTTTTTGGTTATTATTTCATTACGAAATCTGCATAGAGTTGTATGATATGGGATTTGATCTTCCAATTGAAAATCACAAAAGCGCATGCAGCTCAAGGATTTTTTCACCAATTCTTCTGTTCCTACATCACTGAGATCATAGCAGTGATTCAAAATCATCATCTTAAATAACAATATTCCACTGTAAGCAGGTTGGCCTTTTATTCCCTGGCCTTTTTGATATATTTTTTCTTATTTCTTTCTCGATCCCTTCCCAGTGGATCAAGGTGTTCAACCTTTAAAAAAATCACTCCTTCTGGTAGAATGCGTCATATATAGTTCACTAAAGGTTATTTACACGCTGCTTCTGAGCATAGAACAGAGTTTTTTGTTTTTTACTCCAGAGTAGAGGTGGAATATATTGATTTACAAACATTTTAATATCCTTTTCTCATGCAACGTTCTCATTTTTTAAACGTCTTCTCTCATGTAATGTTCTAGATTCTTAAGTTCTTATTCGTAGTGTTGGTTGGTATTTTGATTACTTTTGTTGCGTGAAATTTAGTTTATGGGGAAAATTATTTTAAAGAACGTCAATTTGTTCGGGTTTCATGGTTGTATGGAAGAGGAGGCTAAAGTGGGAACTTCTTTCAGCGTGGATTTGGAGGTGGAGACGGAGCTTTCCAAAGCTGCGATGACGGACGAGTTGTCGGATGCGGTTGATTATGTTCACTTGCATCGTATCGTAAAAGAAGAGGTAGCGATACGTTCCAAGTTAATTGAACATGTGGCTCAAAGAATCATTCGACGGATCAAAAAGGAGTTGACGGCTGTCCATCGTGTCAAGGTGAAAGTATGTAAGTTGTCTCCTCCTTTGGAGGGAGATGTGGAAAAGGTTTGTGTGGTCATGAATGGATGAAGCTGATAAGGTAGGAAAAGTTTACATTTGCTATCTTTCGATCGGGCGCCGTGGCCGAGTGGCTAGGCAGAGGTCTGCAAAACCTTGTACATCGGTTCGAATCCGCTCGGCGCCTCTACTTTCTTTTGAGAGAGGGAGATTTTTTTTTAATCGCAAATATGATTAGACTGTCTTCTGCTTCTTTTAATATTTTGAAATAGTTTTTTTTTTCTGCTACATAATAGTTATGGGTGTTTCGAAATCGTTTTTCAGTGATTTTATGTTTTTTGAGTACAGTATTCATTATTTGAAAGTTCGTTTCAGTAATGTCTTTTATACTAGAGACCCGGGCTGTTTCCTCGGTGATTAGTAGATCGATGAGGATGTTTTTCATCTGATCGGAGGGGATGAGATCATGAGGCTTCTCAATATCGCTTTTGCAGGAAAAAAGCAGGGAAAAACTTATAAGTACTATTTTTTTCATCTGATTTTTGTCTTTTTGAATAGACTTTGGATTTTGATGCAGAGCACTCCCCATAATGCTTCAGTGATGATTTTACTGCTCATCTTGGATGAGCCTGCAACGCGATCGGTGAAGATGATAGGTATTTCTTTAATTTTAAATCCTTTTTTCCAGGCTATATATTTCATTTTTATTTGGAAGAGGTATCCGGAGCAATTGATTTTTTTAAGGGGAATACTTTCCAGGACATTTCTTTTGTAGCAAATAAAGCCTGCTGTGGTATCGTGTATGGGCAATCCGGTGATCCATCCGACGTATTTCGAGGCGAAATAGGAGAGCAAAACGCGGTATATAGGCCAATTAACTACGTTAACTCCGTTGGAATAGCGTGAACCGATAGCTACATCGTTTGTTTGACAGGCTTCGTATAGACGAATCAGGTCGGCAGGATTGTGGGAAAAATCTGCATCCATTTCAAAAATATAGGCGTATTCTTTTTCCAGTACCCATATAAATCCGTGTATGTAGGCTTGTCCCAGGCCGTTTTTTTCTTTTCGTACTTGTAGATGTAGCCTACCCTCGAATTCTTTTTGAAGTTTTTCTACGATATTTATGGTTCCATCAGAGGAGTTGTCATCTACTATAAGAATGTCAAATTCTTTATTTTCATAGAATATTGCACGAATAATTGCTTCAATGTTTTCCTTTTCGTTGTAAGTGGGGATGATGATTATTTTATCGGCCATATCTTGATATCTATGCAAATATATTATATTACGCTATACTAGATAATTTTGTATCAGACTCTTGAATGAAGGTATATATGGATTGAATCGAAAATAATGGAAAACAGAATTGGGTGAACTGTTATATTTGTTTTGATTTTGTTTTTATGCGTTAACGTCAGGACGTTTTTTACAAAAAATATAAGGCTTTGGGTTCGTTGAAAACGTATTTAATGTTAAAGGAAAATTGAGAACGTTGCATGAGAGAAATGGAGGGTAAAATATTTGTAAATCAATATATTTTTTCGTATACTTGGAGTGGAAAATAAAAAATTATTCGACTCTATACTCAGATGCATCTCGCAAATAATTTTTAGCGAACTATACGTGGAACGTTCTACCAGAAGGAGTGAGTTTTTCAAAAGGTTAAATACCTTGATCCACTAGGAAGTGTATAGAGAAAGAAATAAAAAAAATAGATCAAAAAGAGCAGGAAATAAAAGGAAAACTTGCTTACAGTGGAATATTGCTATTTAAGATGATGCTTTTGATATCACTGATATGATCTCAGTGATGTAGAAACGGAAGAATTGGTAAAAGATTCTATAGGCTTCATGCGCTTTTGTGGTTTTCGATTGAAAGATCAGATCCCAGATCATACGACTCTATGCAGATTTCGCAATGAAATAGTAGCTAAAAAGGCATATGAGCGCTTAGTGAAAAAGATGAGTAAGGAATTAAAAGGCATTAGGAGATAGTTAAGAGAAGAGTGATAGTAGATGACAGTATTACAGTGAGTCCTCCCTTGCTCCCAAGGGAACTCCTAATCTGGGAGTGGAGGATCGGAAGGAAGAGGAGCAAAAGCAAATCAGTCAAAGAAAAGCAAGGGCAAAAAAAGGACTCAATCGGGAGTAGACACTCAAGGAAAATGGATCAAGAAATCAGGTAAACTCTACTACGGATACAAGAAGCATATAGGGCGGGCTAAAAATGGAATGATACTAGTAGTACATAGCGTAGTAACCAATTAGTATGATGGAATAGGGCTAAAGCGGTAATAAGAAAGCTAGTATATAATCCTAGAGAAGTATATGCAGAAAAAGGGTACCAAGTTCCAGCCAACGTGTTTTACTTTCATAGTCGAGGCATCAAATAGTGTATACAGAAGAAAGCCTATAGGAGCAGTCCTTAAGTAAAACAGCTATATTATTCAACAAATTAGTGAGTAAAACTACCGATGGTAGTAGAACGTATTTTTGGTAGTATAAAGCATTTTCTTGGATCAAGAAAGGCTCGTTATAAAGATTAGCTCGTGTGCATGACCAGCATCTTATGGAGGCTATGGCTCATAATTTGTATCGTGTCCCTGGCATCATTATGTGCTTTTCATAAAAATAGATATAATTAATTTATAATCAATAGTATTTTGAGTATAACGTGAAAGACTAAATCTAAATCGTTTTCCAATGAAGCCATCTAGGAGGCTGAATAAACGTAACCACCTTAACACAATGGTTTCAAAATAGCATGCAGCCTATGTTTTTTTATCAAGCTTCTATTCCTACATCACTGATAGCATACCAGTTACTCAAAAATATCATCGTTAAATAACGATATTTCACTGTAGGCAGGTTGTTTTTTTATGCCCTAGCCTTTTTGATATATTTTTTTTATTTTTTTTTCTTCATCCACTTCCCTTTGGTTCAATGTCTTTAACCTTTTGAAAAACTCACTCCTTCTGTAGAACGTTCCATGATATAGCTCACTAAAGCTTATTTTCGCGGTGCTTCTGAGAATAGAGCTGTTTTTTTGTTTTCTACTCCAAGTATACGAGACAATGTGTTGATATTACAAATATTTTAACTTCCTTTTCTCATATAACGTTTTCATTTCTTGATTACTATTTAAAATATATATGTAGAACTATGCCTTTTCGTTTATGCGTGATACATTTCAGTAGTAATTCTTTTTAAGAATAATTTTTTTTAGAGTGATTTTTTTCAACATATAAATTCCTCTTGATTCTAAAACAGAAATATTTTTCAATGGATTATATTCGTAATTTTTGCATCATTGCTCATATAGATCATGGAAAGAGCACTTTGGCGGACTGTCTTTTGGAGGTTACAGAAACCGTTACGAAAAGGGAGAAGAAAGATCAGTTGCTTGATGACATGGATATTGAGCGTGAGCGTGGTATTACAATAAAGAGTCATGCTATTCAGATGGAATATCAGTATAAAGAGCAGAAATATATCCTTAATTTGATAGATACTCCGGGGCATGTTGATTTTTCTTATGAAGTGTCTCGATCTATTGCTGCTTGTGAGGGGGCATTGCTTGTGGTGGATGGGGCTCAAAGTATACAGGCGCAGACTATTTCTAATCTTTATCTCGCTTTGGAAAATGATCTAACAATCATTCCCGTGTTGAACAAGATTGATCTTCCTAGCGCTAATCCTGAGGTGGTTACTGATGATATTATCAATCTAATCGGTTGTCAACGGGAAGATGTAATTTGCGCCAGTGCTAAGGAATGTGTAGGTATTCGGGAGATCTTGGAGGCGGTTATCTTGCGTATACCACCTCCTGAAGGGGATTCGGAAGCTCCTTTACAAGCTCTCATTTTTGATTCAGTGTACAATCCTTTTAGGGGCGTAGAGGTTTATTTCCGTGTGCGTAACGGCCGGATTCGAAAAGGGCAGAAGCTACAATTCATGGCTACGGGTAAGTCTTATTTTGCTGATGAGATCGGTACCCTTAAATTGAAGCAACACCCTCGAGAAATCATTGATACTGGTGATGTGGGCTATGTGATTTCGGGAATCAAAGATGCTCGTGAGGTGAAAGTCGGGGATACTTTGACTTCCGCTGAAAATCCGGTATTAACTCCTATTGAGGGGTTTGAAGATGTTAAACCTATGGTTTTTTCCGGAATCTACCCGGTTGATACGGAAGATTATGAAGAATTGCGCACCTCGATGGAAAAGCTGCGATTAAATGACTCTTCTCTTACCTTCACGCCTGAATCTTCTGCTGCTTTGGGTTTCGGATTTCGTTGCGGATTTTTGGGCATGCTTCATATGGAGATCATTCAAGAGCGTTTGGATCGTGAATATAACATGACGGTTATTACTACCGTACCCAATGTCTCATATCATGCTTTTTTGAGGAAAAAGCCTGACCGCTCTATTTTAGTGAACAATCCGTCGGATCTTCCAGATCCTTCTGATTTGGAAAGGGTTGAGGAGCCATATATACGAGCTGCTGTGATTACGATGGCCGATTATATAGGAGCTGTGATGTCTCTATGTATTGAAAAGCGGGGTTTGATCAAAAATCAATCGTACTTGACATCTCAGAGGGTGGAATTGATTTTCGAGTTGCCTTTGGCTGAGGTGGTTTTTGATTTTTACGATCGTTTGAAGACTATTTCCAAAGGATACGCGTCTTTTGATTACAGCCCGTTGGAATATCGGATTTCGGATTTGGTAAAAGTCGATATTTTGATTAATTATCAAAATATCGATGCTTTGTCTGTTCTGGTGCATCGTAGCAATGCCTTCCATATCGGAAAGAAAATGTGCGAAAAGCTTCGTGAATTGATTCCAAAGCAGCAATTTGAAATTCCTATCCAGGTAGCTGTCAGAAGTAAGATCATCGCTCGAGAGACCATCAGGGCTCTTCGTAAAGATGTTACAGCCAAGTGTTATGGCGGCGATATTTCGCGCAAACGTAAATTGCTCGAAAAGCAAAAGAAAGGAAAAAAGAAGATGCGTCATATCGGCCGGGTGGAGATTCCTCAATCTGCTTTCATGGCTGTGTTAAAGCTGAATAAATGATCTCGTAGGAAGAGTCTACTCCGCCGTTTTCGCTGTTTCTCCCGCTGCTTTGGCAGCTTGAATCTTTCTGATTTCCATTTTGATCAAATCTTGAGAACGTTGCATGAGAGAAGTTGGTATGAAATATTTGTAAATCAATATATTATTTCGTCTATTTGGAGTAGAAAATAAAAGATCAGGCTCTATGCTCAAAAACATCGCGAAAATAATCTTTAGTTAACTATATGAGACCATTGTTTTAAGCTGAATTAGCTTTATTCAGATTCCTAGAAGGGGGCGTTGGAGACGATGTAGGTTTACATCTTTTACATTTTATTTGAAATACTATTGATTATAAATATAATTAATTATACCTGTTTTCATAAACAGTGCACAATGATGCCAGGGGCACGATATAAATTATGCCCATAGTCTCCATAAGATGCTGGGTATGCACATGAGTTGATCCTTTGTAAGGAGCCTTGCTTGATCCAAACCAATGCTTTGATACCATTGTGTTAATGGTGAATTAACGTTTATTCAGTCTCCTAGATGGCTTCGTTAGAGAAGGATGTAGATTTAGTCTTTTACATTGTATTCGAAAACTGTTGATTAATAAATTAATTAAATATGTCTATTTTTATAGACAGCGCATAATAAGGTGAGTGCCACTGATACAAATTATGAGCCATAGCATCCCCCATAAGATGCTAGACATGCACACGAGCTAATCCTTTGTAGGATCTTTACCTGATCCAAACTAAAGCTTTATACTACAAAAAATACGTTCTACTACCCATCGGGTTTTACTCACTAATWATTTGAATAATATGGTCATCCTTAGTTAAGGTCCGGTTTCTATAGGTTTCTTCTGTATACGATTTTTGATGCCTCGACTATGAAAGTAAGACACGTTAGCTGGAACTTGGTCCCCTTTTTCTGCATATACTTTTCTAGTTTTATATCCTAGTTTGCTTATTAATGCCTTTAGCTCTCTACTATCGTGATCATTAGCTGCTACGCTATGTACTGCTACATATTATTCCATTTTTATTCCCCCTATGAGCTTCTTGTATCCGTAGTAGAGTTTACCTGATTTCTTGAGCCATTTTCCTTGAGTGTCTACTCCTTATTTAGTCTCTTTTTTTACCCTTGTTTTTCTTTTACTGATTTGCTTTTGCCTCTCTTCCTTTCAATCCTCCACTACGTAGCTATGATTTCCATTGGGAGTAAGAGTACTCACTGTAATACTGGTATTTACTATCGCTCCTGTTTTAACTATAACCTGATGCTTTCCTAATGCATTATTGATCTTTTTCAGTAAGCGCTCATATACCTTTTAACTACTATTTCATTGCGAAATTTGCATAGAGTCGTATGATTTGAGATCTGATCTTCCAATCGAAAACAAAAAAAGCACATGCAGCTCAAGGTTCTTTCACCAATTCTTCTGTTCCTATCTCACTGAGATCATAGCAGTAAATCAAAAGCATCATCGTTAAATAACGATATTCCACTGTAAGTAGGTTGGCCTTTTATTCCCTGGCCTTTTTGATATATTTTTTTTATTTCTTTTTCCATATCTCCCAGTGGATCAATGTTTTTAACCTTTTGAAAAGGTCACTCCTCTTGGTAGAACGTTCCATATACACTTCACTAAATGTTATTCGTGCTGTGCTTCTGAGCATAGAATCGAATTTTTTATTTTGTACTCCAAATATACGGAATAATATATTGATTTACAAATACTTTAACCTACTTTTCCATGGAGGTTATGGCGGATAATTTATATCGTTCGCCTGCCATTATTATGCGCTATTCATAAAAATATGATATAATTAATTAATTTATAATCAATAGTGTTTTCGAATATAATGTGAAAGATTAAACCTACATCGTTCTCCAATAAAACTCATCTAGGAGGCTAGATAAAGGTAATTCACCTTAATAAAATGGTTTTGAATTATGTACATGTGCTTTGATGTAGAAACCTTCATGGTTTCGGATCTTGATAACGCTTCCGTCTTCAAATATCCAATACTGCACCTTGATTCCAATTAATTTTTTTTTCAAATTCTTGTGTTGTTTTTAGATGTAGGGCTTTAATTTTTTCCGGATAATATCCTACCGGATAATGAAAATCACAGACTTCATTCTCTTGTATGAAATGATCTTGAGCCTCTTTCGGAAAGAATTTTTTCAAACTGTATTTAATTGCAACTAGATCCGTTTCGGGAACATCTTTTTTGAGCATGGCTCTGTAATTGGTTTTATCGGATATTTTTTTTTGAGGGATGTCTCTTATGATTCCGGCCAGGTAAAGGTTGGGAGTACGGGCTATTTTTATCGTTTTTGCAGCGCCTTGATCGATCCATCGTGTGGGGAGTTTTTTTCTCGAGTGACGCCTACTTTTTGGGAGCTTGTGATAGCTAAGTATACGATATGCGGTTGAAGTTCGAAAGATTTTTCTGATTCAAGATCGCGTTGCTCAATAACCAAATGAGCCATGCTGAGTTCAGGGCGTAACACACTCGGATTGGTTTGAGGTAGTGTGAAGAAACAGTTTTTACAATATCCTTGGCTATAGATGGGGGAGTGAGAGCGGCAATGAATGCATTCGTAGTGCAGGTGTCTCAATTGGATTTTTTTACCTATGATGGAATTTAGGCATAAAAAGTCATCCTGTAGGTATAGATAATATCTTATTGGGTTTGTATATTCGCCTTTCATTTTTCTTAGAGATCCCTCGAATCGCATATAGGATTGGTTTTTGTTAAATTTACGAATTAAACTAAATACTTTATGGTAAAGTCTCTAGTGAATTCGGTCAGCGGGCTTTTTATGAAACAGCGTTTCAATCAGATGAAAGGGTTCATCGATTATCCTGTGGAAGCTCAAAATCTGGTTTTGTTAGACCTTATTCGTACTTCCGGAGGTTCCTGTTTTGGAAAGAAATACGGATTTCGAGAGATTAAAAGCTATGAGAATTTTGTCACTAGAGTTCCTTTGCATAATTACGAGGATTTATTTCCTTTTATTGAAAGAATGCGTAGAGGAGAATCAGATGTTTTATGGCCGGGAAAGGTCAAGTGGTTTGCTAAATCATCCGGAACGACTAATACAAAAAGTAAATATATACCTATTACCAAAGTCTGTTTGGATCAATGTCATTATAAGGCAGGAAAAGATTTGATCGCTCTTTATATGAGAAATCATCCGGATACCAAAATTTTTCATGGGAAAAATTTACGTTTGGGGGGTAGTTATAAACCATATGATTGCGGAACTTTTTATGGAGATGTCTCTTCGATATTGATGGAAAATTTGCCGTTTTGGGCCGAGCGTCGCAGCACTCCAGGAAAGTCAGTTATTTTAATGAGCGAATGGAAGTCAAAGCTTGAAGCTATCGTCAATGAAGTGGCTAAACAAAATGTAATGAGCTTGTTTGGTGTTCCCTCTTGGATGCTGGTGCTTCTGAATAGACTTTTGGAAACTTCTGAAAAAAAATATTTGGATGAGTTGTGGCCTGATTTAGAGGTTTTTTTTCATGGGGGAATGAGCTTTAAACCTTATGTAGAGCAGTACAAAAAATTATTGAGTAAGGAGATTAATTACTACGACACGTACAATGCGTCAGAGGGTTTTTTTTCCGTTCAAGATCAAAAGGATTCCAAAGAGCTTTTGCTTTTGTTGGATCATGGTATATTTTATGAGTTCATTCCTATGGAAGAGATAGATAATGAATTCCCTTCCATTGTTTCTATTGAAGGGGTGGAGCTGAATCGAAATTACGCTATGGTGATTTCTACCAATTCGGGTTTGTGGCGTTACATTATCGGGGATACCATAAAGTTCACTTGTCTTTCACCTTACCGCATTGTTATATCAGGAAGGACGAAGCATTTTATCAATGCCTTTGGAGAGGAGTTGATTGTAGAAAATGCCGAAGAAGCTTTAAGTAAGACTTGTAGGAGGACGGACGCAATCATTCGTGAATATACGGCAGGACCTGTTTATATGAAAGAAAATTCATCAGGCGCTCACGAATGGATTATTGAGTTTGAAAAAGCCCCTTCCGATATCGATAATTTTCGTAATACTTTGGATGATACGCTGCAATCTTTGAACTCTGATTATGAGGCGAAGCGATATAAAAATATAACTTTGCGTCCTCCTGTTATCCGAGTGGCCAGAAAAGGGCTTTTTTATGATTGGTTTAAGTCTTGTCGTAAGCTGGGTGGGCAAAGTAAAGTACCCCGATTGACCAATGATCGTAAATATTTGGATCTATTGCTCCGGATGAATCAAAATGCATGGAAATGATACTGGCAGTACGAGAACGTTGCATGAAAGAAGGAGATTAAAAAAATTTAAATCAACATATTGTTTTGTGTATTTGGACTAGAAAACAAAAAAAAAGATTCGGATCTATGCTTCAGAAGCACCGCGCAAATAAGCTTTAGTGAACTCTATATATAGAGTGTTCTACTAGAAGGAGTGATTTTTTCAAAAGGTTAAAAACCTTGATCTACTAGAAGGGATGGAGAAAGAAATAAGAAAAATATATTAAAAAGGCTGGGGAATAAAAAGCAACCTGCTTATAGAGGAATATAGTTAAAGAAGAGGTAGATTTATTTTTTGACATTGTATTCGAAATACTGTTGATTATAAATTAATTAATTATATCTATTTTTATGCACAGCGCATAAAAAGGCCAATGGCACGATACAAATTATGAGCCATAGCGTCCATAAGAGGCTAGGCATGCACACGACCTAATCCTTTGTAACGAGCCTTGCCTGATTCAAACCAACGCTTATACTGCCAAAAGTACGTTCTACTACCCATTGGGGTAGTACTCACTAATTTGTTGAATAATATAGAACCCTATTTAAGGTCCGGGTCCTATAAGATTTCTTCTGTATACGCTCTTTGATGCCTCGACTATGAAAGTAAGACACGTTGGCTGGAACTTGGTAACCTTTGTCTACATATACTTCTCTGGGTTTATATCCTAGTTTGCTTATTAATGGCTTTAACCCTGTCCTATCATACTTATTAACTGGCTACCCTACAGCTAGTATCATTCCATTTTTATCTGCTTTATGTTCTTCTTGTATCCGTAGTAGAGTTTACCTGATTTCTTGAGTCATTTTCTTTGAGTGTCTACTCCTGATTGATTCTTTTTTTTTACCCTTTTTTTTTGATTGATCTGCTTTTACCCTTTTCCTTCCGATCCTTCATTTTTATGCGCTAGGATCTCCCTTTGTGCTCAAGGGGCCCTGGCTACGTAGTGGAGGATCGGAAGGAAGAAAACCAAAAGCAAAGTCAAAGAAAAGCAAGGATAAAAAAAAGAGAATCAATCTGGAGTAGACACTCAAGGAAAATGACTCAAGAAATCAGGTAAACTCTACTACGGATACAAGAAGAACATAGGGTAGATAAAAATGGAATGATACTAGCTATACATAGGGTAGCCTGTCAATAAGTATGATAGTACAGGGTTAAAGCCATTAATAAGCAAACTAGGATATAAACCCAGAGAAGTATATGCAAATAAAGGGACAAGTGCTAGTCAACGTGTCTTACTTTCATAGTCGAGGCATTAAAGCCGTATACAGAAGAAAACCTATAGAAACCTCCACTTAAGTAGGATACCTATATTATTCAATAAATTAATGAGTCCCCCCCTCCCGATGGGTWGTAGAACGTACKTTCGGCCGTATAAMGTWKTGGTTTGGATCAGGAAAAGCTCGTTATAAAGGATTAGCTGGTGTGCATGCTCAGCCTCTTATCTAGTCTATGGCACATAATTTGTGTGGTTTCCCTAGCGTCATTATGCGCTGTTTATAAAAATAGATATAATTAATTAATTTATAATCAATAGTATTTCGAATACAATGCGAAGGGCTAAATCCACATCGTTATCCAACGAAGTCCATCTAGATTATTGGATAAACGTAATCCAGTATTAACACAATGGTTTCGACTCGAAATAATATATTGATTTACAAATATCTTAATCTCCGTCTCTCATGAAACATTCTCGATTTGTAAAATATGTACATCTGAAAATCCATCTGAGCAAAACGTCTTTGGTGTCGGAGGGAGACCTATGGTGGCTACGATTTTCATCTTTTTGATAAAAATTTGGAATTTTTTGTATATTATAAGATGAGATTATATTTTGATTTCAATGAATGAACGTCGATGTTTGTGGTATGAATTATAAATGTAAAATGGTTCAACCTTTTGGTAAGGTTTTCTTCTTGGTTTGTCATGTCTTTTATGATCAAAAAGTAATGAAAATGTTTCTGTTCCGGGATGAGTAGATAAGATTGAATTTTATGTTTTTTTAAGAGCATATCCTCGCTAAGGTATGTTTCTTGAATGAGATCTACCTTGTTTTTTATCAGAGTGTATTTAGCTTGTTGCTCGAGGCTTTCGCATTTGAAAAATGGAAAATAGAGGTGTTGATTTGTTGGCTTGTCGAAATAATCCAGACCTGTGACGTCTTGTATGAAGTTTAGATGTAAGCTTCGGTTAAAAAAATAAGCGAGCTTGTATTCTTCCAAATAGGAGATAATGCCTATTAGAGAAAAATCAAAATCACATTCCTCCTCTGGAAAGCTCTCCTTGCTCATTGAGATGTTTTAAGGGCGAAAGTATGAATTTTAAACGATTCCCTTGGGAAGGGTGTGACCTTGTATAGAATTCTATTTAAGGATACTACCCTAAAAAGTGAGAGCATTGTTTTAAAGTAGAATACATTTATTCTAGCCATCCTAGATGGCTTCGTTAGAGAACGATGTAGATTTAGTCTTTCGAATTGTATTCGAAATATTATTGATTATAAGTTAATTAATTATATCTTTTTTTTATGAACAGTGCATAATAATTCCACGGAAACGATACAAATTATGCCCATATCATCCATAAGATGCTGGCGATGCACACAAGCTAATCCTTTGTAACGAGTCTTTCCTGATCCAAACGAACGCTTTATACTGCTAAAAGAACGTTCTACTACCCATCGGGTTTTATTCACTAATTATTTGAATAATATAGATATCCTACTTAAGGGCCGATTCCTAATAGGCTTTTTCTGTATACGGTCTTTGATGCCTCGATTATGAAAGTAAGACACGGTGACTGGCACTTGGTAACCTTTGTCTGCATATACTTCTCTGGGGTTATATCCTAGTTCGCTTATTAATGGCTTTAGCTCTCTACTATCATGCTCATTGGTTGCTACTCTATTTACTTCTAGTATCATTCCCAATTTTTACCCACCCCTATGTGCTTATTGTATCCATAGTAGAGTTTACCTGATCTCTTGAGCTATTTTACTTAAGTGTCTACTCTTGATTGAGTCTCTTTTTTTATCCTTGCTTTTCTTTGACTGATTTGCTTTTTTACCTTCTCCTTCCGATTCTCCACTACGGAGGTAGGCTCTATATTAGGAGCAATGGGACTAACTGTAATATTAGTATCTACTATTACTCCTGTTCTAAATATTGCCTGATATTTTTCTAAGTCTTGATTGATCTTTTTCAGTAAGTTCTCATATGCCTTTTTAGCTATTATTTTATTTCGCTCTTTGCATAGATTTATATGATCTGGGATCTGATCTTCTAATCGAAAACCACAAAATCGAATGCACCTCAAGGATTCTTTCACCAATTCTTCCGTTCCTACATCACTGAGATCATACCAGTGATTCAAATGCATCATCGTAAATATGGATATTTCACTGTAGCAGGTTAGCCTTTTATTTCCTGGCCTTTTTGATATATTTTTTTATTTCTTTTTCCATCACTTTCTACTGGATAAAGGTGTTTAACCTTTTGAAAAACCCACTCCTTCTGGTAGAACCTTCCATATATAGTTAACTAAATCTTATTTGTGTGGTATTTCTGAGTATAGGACCGAGTTTTTTATTTTCTATTCCAAGTAGACGAAACAATATAGTGATTTACAAATATTTTAAACTCCTTCTCCCATACAACGTTCTCATAACGATATACCACTGTAGTAGGTTGACCTTATATTTTCTGGAATTTTTGATATATTTTTCTTATTTTTTCTCTCTATCCACTTCCCAGTGGGTCAATCTGTTTAATATTTTAAAAAAATCACTCCTTCTGGTAGAACGTTCCATATAGTTCACTAAAGCTTATTTATGCGGTATTTCTGAGCATAGGGTCGAATCTTTTTTTATTTTTTTTACGCCAAATACACGAAACAATATATTATATTTACAAACACTTTAACTTCCTTTTCTCATGTAACGTCCTCATTGTAGGTAAAGAGGCTTCCTGTAGTGAGGATATTCTCCGGAGGTTTTGTTTCCAAAAGGATTTAGGTTTGATTGAAAGAATTAGATTCTTTCAAAGGTTCTGACTCAATGGGGGCATGCGTAAATGAATTTATTTCTGGGGAGTTGTCAAGATATCATTTTTTTCCTTTTTAAGAATGAGAAAATCTAGATGATCGGTGTGGATCTCGGTCATATATCGTATATGTCCGTTATGGTTCCATTTTCTGGTACGCAACTTCCCTTCGATGTAGATTTTGTCTCCTTTTTTTAAATGTTTTTCACAGACTTCCGCCAGATGATTCCTAACTACAATATTGTGCCACTCGGTGTGAGAGGTCTGTTCGTTTTTTTCACGATTGTAGTAGATTTCAGAAGTAGCTAGCGGGAAGCGTCCGATGGCATTATCTTCTTTAAAATAATGAACCTTTACGTCGTCCCCGAGATTGCCAATCAATATTACTTTATTTACTGTTCCGCTCATTGGATTGAATGAAAAAACACCGATCACAAAGGTAGAAAAAATTACGTCATTTTTTATTCTTCAGAAACAAGGAAATGGGCCTTGGAAAGGGATATTTATCAAGCATGTCAGTCGCGACAAGTTCAAATCCCTCCAGCTTCTCTTTTGTGTTTTTTTGAGCATGACCTTCCCAAAATTCGATGTGCAAGTTTTGATGGGTGAGTTTATGTGTCAATTGGTAGATTGGCGCAGCCAGTACGTCGAATGTGTTATACATTGCCTTTTGTACTTCAGTGGGCGAAAAAAATTGAGCAGAGTGTATAAGAGGTAGTTCGTAAAGACCTTTCCAGATGTCGGCATCTCTTCTGCACTGGATCCATATCCCTTGATCGGAAGAGAGAAATAGATAGTAGAAAAAGCGTTGTTTGACCGAGTTTTTTTTTGTTTTCACCGGTAGTTGATATACTGCTTTGTTTTGTAAGGCAAAACAGGAATCATTCACCGGACATTTCTGGCATTGAGCTTGTTTTCGGGTACATATGGTAGAACCAAGCTCCATGACTGCTTGATTGAAGTCTCCCGGTGCAGTTTGATGAATGATTTGACGGCCTAAGTCCATAAACCTCTTTTTGCTTTTTGCTACGCTGATATCGTCATACAATCCGAAATGCCTGGATAACACACGATATGCATTTCCGTCTATGGCAGGAACGGGTTCTTTGAAGCAAATGGAAGCTATGGCGGCGGCCGTGTATGTTCCGATACCCTTCAGTTGAATGAGCCCTTCGTAATGCTGAGGAAAAAAACCATTTTTTTGCTGCCGAATTTTTTTAGCCGTGAAGTGTAGATTCCTTGCCCGATTGTAATACCCCAGTCCTTCCCAGGCTTTCATCACTTCTTGTTCCCCAGCTTGAGCAAGAGAATCTAGAGAGGGAAAGCGTTTGATGAAGTTCACGTAATAGTTCATACCCTGTAAAACTCGTGTTTGTTGCAAAATGATTTCGGACACCCATATATAATAAGGGTCGTGAGTTTCTCTCCAAGGTAATTTGCGATGCTGAGTTTCATACCAACTTAACAAAGTTTCTGAAAAAGTCATTTGAGTCTAATTTTATAGCGATTTTATAAAAAATTGGTATCTTTGGCAACTGGATTTTAGGTATTGTCCTTTAACAATCTTCATGAACAACCATTAATCTTAGATTTGACATGACAAAAGCAGAAATCGTAACAAAGATTGCGTACGACGTTGGATTAGAGAAAGACGAAATACTTAAAGTGTTAGATGCTTTTACCGCCACGGTGAAAGAGACTTTGGTTTGTGGCGAGGAGGTTACTTTAAGAGGATTCGGTACTTTTTCCAACAAATCTCGAGCTGAAAAAATAGGGCGTAATATAACCAAGAATGTGTCCGTTGTTATCCCTGCACATTCCATTCCGGCATTTAAACCTGCAAAGGGGTTTACTGAGGAAGTAAAAGAAAATGTCCCGTACTCATCAAAGTAAGATAGCCTGAAATCGATTAATGTTTTGAAACTATGCCTAACGGAAAAAAAAGAAAGAGAAAAAAAATAGCTACCCACAAACGTAAAAAGAGAAGTAGGAAAAATAGACATAAGAAGAAGAAATAGGCGTTATATATTCTTCAAAACCAGTGCTAGAACTTGATGCATTGGTTTTACCTTTTTTTTTTATGTAAAAAGAAAGAATGAGTAAATAGTTTTAATCGTAAGTGTAGGGAGATAAGAGATGCTTATTGATCTTCTTGAAAGGGAAATACTTTCAGAACTCTCACCGAGAAAGTATAAATAAAAGAATTCAGTAGGAGATCTTTATCTAGGTAAAGTGAAAAAGTCGTCCAAAGTATTAATGCTTTTTTTCAACATCATATTCTCAAAAGAAGCTTTCTTTCGTTATCAAAATAGGCCCTAGCTCAAATATTTTGAGACACATTGTTTTAAGGTAGAATACGTTTATTCAACCTCCTGGATCGGTTTAATTAAAGAAGATGTAAATTTAGTCTTTCACATTGTATTTAAAAACTATTGATTATAAATCAATTATATTTATATAAGAACGATGCATGAAAGAATGAGATTAAAACATTTGTAAATCAATATCTTGTTTCAAGACCATTGTGTTAATTTCGGATTACGTTTATTCAGCCTATAGATCGGCTTACCTAGAGAAGATGTAGATTTACTCTTTCACGTTGTATTCGAAATACTATTGATTATAAATTAATTAATTCATATTTGTTCTATGAATAACTCATAATAATGCCAAGGTCGCGATACAAATTATGTGCCATAGCCCCATAAAATGCTCGGCATGCTACGAGCTAATCCTTTGTAACGAGCCTTTCCTGATCCAAACCAACGCTTTATACTACCAAAAATAGGGTCTATTATTCATCTGGGTTTACTCACTTATTTTTTGAATAAGGATTGCTATCTTACTTGAGGATAGGTCTTATAGGCTTTCTTTTGTATAGGTTATTTGATGTCTCGAGTATGAAAGTAAGACACGTTGGCTGGCACTTGGTAACCGTTATCTGCATAACTCTTATGCTGGGTTTATATACTAATTTGCTTATTAATGGCTTTAGCCTTCTAGTATCAAGCTCATTAGCTGCACGCTATGTACTTGTTAGTATCATTCCATTTTTATCCATTACTATATGCTTCTTGTATCCGTAGTAGAGTTTACCTGATTTCTTGAGTTATTTTCCTTGAGTGTTACTTTTTATTGAGTTTCTTTTTTTGTACTTGCTTTTCTTTGACTGATTTGCTTTTGCCCCTCTTCCTTCCAATCCTCTACTACGTAGGTAAAAGCCCCTTTGGAGCAAAGGAATCATTCTAATACTGGCATCTACTATCACTCCTGTTTTAATTATAGCCTGATGTTTTTCTAATTTTTTATTGATCTTTTTCAGTAAGTTCTCATATGCCTTTTTAGCTACTATTTCATTGCGAAATTTGTATAGAGTTGTATGATCTAGGATTTACTCTTCCAATCGAAAAGCACAAAATCGTATACAGCTTATGAAATCTTTTACCAATTCTTCCGTTTCTACCTCACTGAGATCATACCAGTGACTCAAAAGAATCATCGTAAATAACGAGAACGTTGCATGGGAGAAGGAGGTTAAAATATTTGTAAATCAATATATTGTTTCGTCTATTTGGAGTAGAAAATAAAAAATTCGGCTCTATGCTCAGAAGCACTGCACAAATAATATTTAGTGAACTATATAGAGAACGTTCTACCAGAAGGAGTCAGTTTTTCAAAAGGTTAAACACTTTGATCCTCAATGGAAAGAGATGGAGAAAGAAATAAGAAAAATATATCAAAAAGGAAAGGGAATAAAAGGCCAACCTGCTTACAGTTAAATATCGTTATTTAAGATGATGATTTTGAGTCACTGGTATGATCTCAGTGAGGTAGGGTAGGAAGAATTGGTAAAAGATTCCATAAGCTGCATGCGCTTTTATGGTTTTCGATTGGAAGATCAAATCCCAGATCATACGACTCTATGCAGAATTCGCAATGAAATAGTAACCAAAAACGCATATGAGCGCATACTGAAAAAGATCAATAAAGAATTAGAAAAATATCAGGCGATAGTTAAAACAGGAGTGATAGTAAATGCTAGTATTGCAGTGAGGTCCTTTGCCCCCAAGGTAGCGCCTACCTACGTAGTGGTAGGATCGGAAGAAAGAGGGGAAAAAGCAAATCAGTCAAAAAAAGAAAGGGTAAAAAAATAGAATCAATCAGGAGTAGACACTCAAGGAAAATAGCTCAAGAAATCAGATAAACTCTACTACGGATACAAGAAGAACATAGGGGTATAAAAATGGAATGATACTAACAGTACATATCGTATTAGCCAATATGAGCATGATAGTAGAGGGCTAAAGCCATTAATAGGCAAGGTAGGATATAAACCTAGAGAACATATGTAGTAAAGGTTACTACGTTCCAGCCAACGTGTCTTACTTTCATAGTCGAAGCATAAAAGACCGTATACAGAAGATGTCTATAGGAACCGTCCCTTAAGTAGGATAGCTATATTATTCAACAAATTAGTGAGTAAAAATCGATGGGTAGTAGAACGTACTTTTGGTAGTATAAGCGTTGGTTTGTATCAGGAAAGGTTCGTTACAAAAGATTAGCTCGTGTGCATGATCAGCATCTTATGGAGGTTATGGCTCATAATTTATATTGTTCCCTTGGAATTATTATATTATTATTCATAAAAATATATATAATTAATTAATTTATAATCAATAATATTTTTAATACAATATAAAAAGATAAAGTCCCTCGTCTCCAATAAAAACCATATAGGAGGTTGAATAAAGCTAATCCACTTTAATACAATGATTTATTTAATACAATGATCTCGCCTTTTTAATCGGAGAGATGATAATTTATTGGATAATTTTGGTCTTACGATAAGATGCAATTATGAAAATAAGAGAAATCACTGAGGCTCTTGAACGATGGGCCCCTAAAGAATATGCGGAAGACTTTGATAATGTGGGACTTCTGATTGGATCACATGAACGAGACGTCCAAAAAATATTGATCACTTTAGACACTACTGAAGCAGTGGTTCAAGAAGCCATAGCAAAAGGTTGTAACCTGATCATCACTTTCCATCCTATTCTTTTCAATGGAGTCAAGCAGCTTATCGGGTACAATCAGACTGAACGAGTCACGATTGCTGCCATCAAAAATGATATCGCTATCTACGCCATTCACACCAACCTGGATAATGTTTGGAGTGGTACCAATCATCAAATCTGTGAACGCTTGGGCTTGATTCGAAAAAAGATACTCATCCCCAAGATCGGAACCTTGAAAAAATTGACAACCTATGTTCCTAAAGACCATGCGGAGCGTGTCAGAAAATCTTTGTTTGAAGCTGGGGCGGGAAATGTGGGTAATTATAACCATTGCAGTTATAACTTTGACGGTGTTGGGAGCTTTCGAGGCAATGAAGACTCACAGCCCGTTTTCGGAAAAAAGCATCAATTACACTTTCAAGAGGAGACTTGTATCAATGTGATCTTTCCTGAACATAAAGAACGAGATCTAAAAAAAGCCCTTTTTGAAAGTCATCCTTATGAAGAAGTTTCTTACGAGATTTTTGACCTTCGAAACATCAACCAACATCTGGGTATGGGAATAATAGGACAATTGCAGCCCCCCATGTCAGAGATCTCATTTTTGACACATCTGAAGGAAAAGATGGTTGCTCCCTATGTACGACATTCTCGACTTTCGGGTAAAAGGATTCAAAAAATAGCCCTTTTAGCCGGTTCAGGCAGTTTTGCCCTGCCTCATGCTAAGAAAGAAGGTGTAGACCTTTTTCTTACGGCTGATCTTAAGTATCATCATTTTTTTGAAGCAGATCATCAAATGATCATTGCCGATATCGGGCATTATGAATGTGAACAATTCACTAAAGATCTTTTGCGCGCATATATTAGTAATATATTCCCTAATTTTGCCGTCCTGCAGTCAGAAATCAATACTAACCCGATCCATTATCATTGAAGCATGGCAGACAAAACACAGGAAATAAAGGTAGAAGAAAAATTAAGAGTCCTTTATAAATTACAGTTGATAGATTCCCGTATAGATGATATCAGGGATTTGCGTGGAGGGTTACCCTTGGAAGTACAAGACTTGGAAGAAGAGCTCAAGGAGTCGGTGCAAAAAATAGAAGCCGTTCAACAAGATGTTTTTATATTGGAAAAAGGAATTGAGGAAAAAAGAATAGAAATCAAATTAGCTGAATCTATAATCAAAAAATATAAAGTCCAACAAGATAAAGTGCGAAACAACCGTGAATTTGAAGCCTTGAAAAAAGAAATAGAATACCAAGATTTGGAAATAGAACTGGCTCAAAAGCGCATCAAGGAATCTTTCTCAAGGATTGATCAAAGAAATTTATCTCTCCAAAAGATAGAAGACCTCTACAACAATAAGAAAGAACATCTTTCTCGCAAGAAAAACGAGCTGGAAAAGATCGTTCTCGAGAATCAAGAAGAAGAAAAAAAACTGACTAAAAAATCCGAAGCTTTTTGCAAGGAAATGGATCCGAAACTATTGCAAGCTTACAAGAGGATTAGGAAAGGTGTCAAAGACGGAATGGCTGTAGTCCCCGTAAGAAGAGGGGCTTCGGTAGGCTCTTATCTCTTCATTCCTCCTCAAGTGCATTCAGAGCTGGTACAAAGAAAAAACCTCATCGTTGACGAGCACAGCGGACGTATACTTATAGATGCCGCTCTGGCTGAGGAGTTGGAACAAGAAATGGGATACAAATAAAAAAAAAGGCTAGATCTCAGGACAACATTTCATAATGACTACAAAAGGAAGCTTTTTTAATCGAGAGTTTTTTTGTTAGGATTTGAGAACGTTGTGATCCCATTGTGTTAATGGTGGATTACGTTTATTCACCCTATTAGATGGACTTCGTTAGAGAAAATATAGATTTAGTCTTTTATATTATAGTCGAAAACTATTGATTATAAGTTAATTAATTATATCTGTTTTTATGAATAGCGCATAATAAAGCCAGGGGCCTATACAAATTATGCGCCATAGCCTCCATAAGATGCTGGGTACGCATACGAACTAATCTTTTGTAACGAGATTTTTCTGATCCAAACCAATTCTTTATACTGCGAAAAATGCCTTCTACGATCCATCAGGTTTTACTCGCTAATTTGTTAATTAATAGAGTTACTCTACTTAAGAGACGGATCCTATAGGCTTTCTTCTGTATACGGTTTTTTATTCCTCGACTATAAAAGTAAGACACGTTGTCTGGAACTTGATAACCTTTGTTTGCATATACTTCTCTGGGTTTATATTCTAGTTTTCTTATTAATGGCTTTAGCCTATACAATCATGCTCATTGGCTGCTACGCTATGTAGCAGCTAGTATCATTCCATTTTTACCCCCCTATGTTCTTTTTGTATCCGTAGTAGAGTTTACCTGATTTTTTAAGCCATTTTCCTTGAGTGTCTACTCCTGATTGAGTCTCTTTTTTTACCCTTGCTTTTCTTTGACTGATTTGCTTTTTCCCCTCTTCCTTCCGATCCTCCACTACGTAGGTAGGAATCCTCCCTTTGGAGCAAGTGGTACTCAATGTAATACGGGTATCTACTATCACTCTTGTTTTAACTATTGCCTGATTCTTTTCTAATTCCTTATTCATTTTTTTCAGTAAGCGCTCATATGCCTTTTTGGCTACTATTTCATTGCGAAATCTGCATAGAATCGTATGATTTGGGATTTGATTTTCCAATCGAAAACCACAAAAGGCATACATCTCAAGGATTCTTTCACAAATTCTTCTTTCCCTACCTCACTGAGATCATACCAGTGACTCAAAAGCATTATATTAAATAACGATATTCCACTGTAAGCAGGTTGACCTTTTATCCCCTGACTTTTTTGATCTATTTTTCTTATTTCTTTTTCCATTCACTTCCCGGTGTATCAAGGTATTTAACCTTTTGAAAAACTCACTCCTTCTGCTAAAACGTTCCATATATAGTTCACTAAAGTTTATTTGTGAGGTGCTTATGAGCATAGAGCCGAATTTTTTTTATTTTATACTCCATAAGTATACGAAGCAATATATTGATTTACAGATATTTTAACCTCCTTATCCTATGCAATGTTTTCGGAATTAGAAAATCATCAGGAGTAGTTAAAACAGGAGTGATAGTAGATGCTAGTATTGCAGTGAGTCTTTTTGCTCCTAATGAAGATTCTACTTACGTAGTGTAGGATCCGGAAGGAAGGAGGGGACAAATCAGTCAAAGAAAAGCAAGGGCAAAAAAAGAGACTCAATCAGGAGTAGACACTCAAGGAAAATAGCTCAAGAAATCAGGTAAACTTTACTACGGATACAAGAAGTACATAGGGGGGGATAAAAATGGAATGATACTAGCTGTACATAGTGTAGCAGCAATGAGCATGATAGTAGAGGGCTAAATCCATTAATAATCAAACTAGGATATAGCCGATAGAAATATATGCATACAAAGATTATGAAGTGCTAGCCACCTGTCTTACTTTCATAGTCGAGGCATCAAAGATTGTATACAAAAAAAGCCCTATAGGAACCGTTTCTTAAGTAGGGATAGCTATATTATTCAACAAATTAGTGAGTAAACCCCGATGGGTAGTAGAACGTCCTTTTGACATTATAAAGCGTTCGTTTAGACTCAGTAAAGTCTCGTTACAAAGGATTAGCTCGTGTGTATGTCCAGCATCTTATGGAGGCTATGGCTCATAATTTGTATCGTGCTCCTGGCCTTATTACGCGCTGTTCATAAAAATAGATATAATTAATTTATAATCAATAGTTTTAGAATATAATGTGAAAGACTAAATCTTTATCTTCTCTACCCCCCCCCATCTATGGTTTGAATAAACGTAATCCGCTTTAAAACAATGGGTTCAATAGGTATCTAGAGTTTTATGATGAGGATCAATTTTTTTAACCTTTATTAAGACTTTATATAAATAGTAAGATGTTTTTTAAGGATCTTGCAAAATACTTAAATTTGAGTTGCTTTAATCCGATTCAATCAGGAATATATAAGAGCTATGATATTTGATTTAGACATCATCCGAAATCTTTATGCTTGTATGGGGCAACGTATAGTCTGGGCGCGAAAAGCAGTAGGCAGATCTCTTACTTATAGTGAAAAAGTCCTCTATTCCCATTTGTTTGATGGAGAGCCTACCGAAGTTTATGAGCGAGGTGTCTCTTACGGTGATTTCAAGCCGGATCGTGTTGCCATGCAAGACGTCACTGCGCAAATGACTTTATTGCAATTCATGCAGACAGGCAAACAGACCACTGCCGTGCCCACCACCATCCACTGTGACCATTTAGTTCAAGCTAAGGTAGGCGCTGATAAAGACTTGCAAGAGGCTTTGAATAATAACAGCGAAGTGTTCGGATTTTTAAAATCGGTGGCCAACAAATACGCAATCGGATTTTGGCCCCCCGGTTCGGGGATTATTCATCAAGTCGTTTTGGAAAATTATGCCTTTCCTGGGGGGATAATGATCGGAACGGATTCACACACGCCCAATGCCGGAGGGTTGGGTATGATTGCCATCGGTGTGGGCGGAGCTGATGCAGTAGACGTGATGGTCGGCATGCCCTGGGAATTGAAATTCCCTAAATTGATTGGTATTCGATTGATCGGGAAATTAAGTGGCTGGGTTTCGCCCAAAGATGTTATCTTGAAGGTAGCGGGCATTCTCACGGTGAAGGGGGGAACAGGAGCTATGATCGAGTATTTCGGAGAAAGTGCTCAATCGCTTTCAGCCACGGGAAAAGCCACCATTTGTAATATGGGGGCTGAAATAGGAGCCACGACCTCCATATTCGGATATGATAGCAGATCGGAAGCTTATTTGAGAAGCACGAACCGCGCTGAAGTAGCTGATTTGGCGAATGCCGTAAAAGAACACCTTACCGGTGATCCTGAAGTTTATGCCGATCCTGAAAAATATTTCGATCAAGTCATCACCATCGATTTATCCGACTTAGAACCTTACGTTAACGGTCCGTTTACTCCGGATTTGGCATGGCCTATTTCCAAGTTTGCCCAGGCGGTCAAAGACAACAATTGGCCTGAAAAGATCGAAGTTGGTCTTATCGGGTCTTGTACGAATTCTTCCTATGAAGATATTACACGTGCAGCCTCTTTAGCCAAGCAGGCGGTTAGCAAAGAATTGGAAGTTCGGTCGGAATTCACTATCACGCCGGGCTCTGAACAGGTGCGTTACACCATAGAGCGTGACGGTTACCTACAAGCTTTTGTAGATATAGGCGGTGTGGTCTTTTCCAATTCCTGTGGGCCTTGTATCGGTCAATGGGAGCGTCATACTAATGATCCTACTCGTAGGAATTCCATCATTACTTCTTTCAATCGCAATTTTGCAAAACGAAATGACGGAAATCCCAATACTCATGCCTTCGTCGCCTCGCCCGAAATCGTTACGGCTTTGACTCTAGCAGGCAGATTAACTTTTAATCCTCTTACCGATCATTTAATCAATAAAAAAGGTGAGCAAGTCAAATTTGACGAACCTGAAGGTCTCGAATTACCCACACAAGGCTTTGCTGTGGAAGATTCCGGATACCAACCTCCATCTAAAGATGGAAGAGATGTAGTAATCAAGATCGACCCTAAATCGCAACGGTTGCAGTTGTTGGATCCTTTCTCGGCATGGGACGGCAAAAATCTTTCAGGAGTCAGACTGTTGATTAAGGCGAAAGGAAAATGTACTACGGATCACATTTCGATAGCAGGTTCTTGGTTGAAGTACCGCGGGCATTTGGATAATATTTCCAATAATTTGCTCATTGGAGCTGTAAATGCTTTCAATGGAAATACCAACGAGATAAAAAATTTGCTTACCGGAGTTTATGGAGGGGTTCCTGATACTGCAAGGGCTTACAAGGCGGCCGGTATCCCTACCGTAGTCGTGGGCGATCATAATTATGGAGAGGGGTCTTCACGTGAACACGCTGCTATGGAGCCTCGTTATCTGGGCGTTTGTGTGGTGTTAGTGCGTTCCTTCGCTCGTATACATGAGACCAATTTGAAAAAGCAAGGTATACTTGCTTTGACTTTTTTCGACGAAATGGATTATGAAAAGATCCATGAAGGAGATGTTTTCAATTTGATCGATTTGGAAAAACTTGCTCCTGGGAAGCCTATTACTCTTGAGCTTGTTCATAACGATGGAGGTCGTGATATTGTAAAGACCTTACATACTTACAATGAAAATCAGATCGAATGGTTTAAAGCTGGATCTGCCTTGAATCTCATTAAGTTGAAGCAAAATAGGAGATAATCTGATATTCTTGCAAAGAGATTTATTTGTTCCGGAACAATTTTTTTGATATCATTTTTTAAGGTGAATTGAGTTTATTGAGCCTCATAGATAGGCTTCGTTGAAGAATATGGATATTTAGCCTTTTATATTGTATTCTAAAATTATTAATTTTAAGTTGATTAATAATATTTATTTTTATAAATAGCATCATGATCCTTCCAAGGGAAGGATACAAATTATGCGCCATAGCCGCTATAAGATGCTGGGCGTACACACGAGCTAATCTTTTGTAACGATGCCTCTTCCCTGATCCAAACCAACGCTTTAACTGCAAAAAGTGCGTTCTACTACCCATCGGGGTAGTTACTCATTAATTCGTTGAATTATATAAGTATCCATACTTAATGGAAGGTTTCTATAGGTTTTCTTCTGCATATGGTATTTGATGTCTCGACTATGAAAGTAAGTCTTGTTGGCTAGCTTTTGGTAATCTTTGTCTGCATATACTTCTCTGGGTTTTGTATCCTAGTTTGCTTATTAATGGATTTAACCCTCTATTATCATGTTCATTGGCTGCTACGCTATGTACTGCTAGTATCATTCCATTTTTATTTCACCTCTATGTGCTTCTTGTATCCGTAGTAGAGTTTACCTGATTTCTTGAGCCATTTTCCTTGAGTCTCTACTCCTGATTGAGTCTTTTTTTGCCCTTGATTTTCTTTGACTGATTTGCTTTTGGCCCTCCTTCCGATCTTACCACTACGTAAGACAGGAGCTCCATTGGGAGCAATGGAGCTCACTGTAATAGTGGTATCTACTATCACTCTTGTTTTAACTATAGCCTGATGCTTTCATAATTCTTTATTGATCTCTTTTCAGTAAGAGCTCATATGCCTTTTTGGCTACTATTTCATTGCGAAATCTGCATAGGGCCGTATGATCTAGGATCTGATCTTCCAATCGAAAACCACAAAAGCGCATGCAGTCTATGGAATCTTTTACTAATTCTTCCGTTCCTACATCACTGAGATCATACCAGTGATTCAAAATCATTATTTTAAATAACCATATTACTACCGTATGTCGGTTTGCCTTTTATTCCCTGGCCTTTTTGATATATTTTTTCTTATTTCTTTCTCCATCTTTTCCCAGTCGATCTGGTGTTTAACCTTTTGAAAAACTAACTATGTTCTGCTAGAACGTTCCATACATAGTTCACTAAAGGTTATTTGCTCGGTGCTTCTGAGCATAAATCCTAATTTTTTATTCCAAAATACACGAAACAATATATTCATTTACAAATATTTTAACCTTCTTCTCTCATGCAACGTTCTCAAAAAGAGATCTTTTCGAGCCTCTTGGTTTGAAAAGGGGGGGGGTATAGAGGAAAAATTTGTTTACAATGTCCTGTTCACTGTTACTTCTTCGTAAGCTTCGATCAAATCTCCGATTTGTATATCGTTGTAGTTTTTGAGGCCCAGTCCGCATTCATATCCCTTAGATACTTCTTTGGTGTCGTCTTTAAAGCGTTTTAAAGAGCCTAGTTCTCCATCATGTATGACAATACCTTCACGGATCAGTCTCACTTTGGAGTGACGAGTCAGTTTACCATCGGTTACCATACACCCGGCGATGGTTCCTATTTTGTTGACTTTGAATATTTCTCGTACTTCGGAGCCACCAAGCATTTGTTCACGTATTTCAGGAGAGAGTAACCCTTCCATAGCTTCTTTCACATCGTTGATGGCGTCGTATATGATGGAATAGGTGCGTATTTCGATGTCTTCTTTTTCTGCGATATTTTTGGCATTATTGGAAGGGCGTACGTTGAATCCTATGATGATACCGTCGGATGCTCCAGCTAAAAGTACATCGGATTCGGTGATTTGTCCGACTCCTTTGTGGATGATATTGACCATGATGGATTCTGTAGAAAGTTTTTGTAACGCATCCAAGAGGGCTTCTACCGATCCATCTACATCTCCTTTGATAATTATTTTGAGTTCTTGGAAATCGCCTAAAGCGATGCGTCTTCCGATCTCATCAAGTGTAAGGTGTTTTTGTGCTCGGATGTTTTGTTCTCTTTGGAGTTGCCCTCTACGGGAGGCGAGCTGTTTGGCTTCTTTTTCCTCTGTGAAGACTTTGAATTTGTCTCCTGCTGTTGGAGCTCCGTTCAATCCGAGTATGGTGACGGGTTTTGACGGCCCGGCTTCGGTGATGTTTTTTCCGCGCTCGTCCAGCATAGCTTTTACTTTACCGTGGTGACTTCCAGCCAATACGTAGTCTCCAGTTTTGAGCGTTCCTCCTTGTACGAGCATGGTTGTGACATAGCCTCGTCCTTTGTCTAGACTGGCTTCTATGACGACGCCTAAGGCTGATTTTTCGGGGTTGGCTTTGAGGTCCAGCATCTCGGTTTCCAGGAGGATTTTTTCGAGTAGTTTATTTACTCCGATTCCTGTCTTGGTTGATATTTCTTGGGATTGGTATTTTCCTCCCCATTCTTCTACTAGGAGGTTCATTCCGGCGAGTTGTTCACGAATTTTATCTGGCTGGGCCGTGGGTTTGTCTATTTTATTTATTGCGAATATCATCGGAACGCCGGCTACTTGGGCGTGGCTGATAGCTTCTTTGGTTTGGGGCATGATTTGATCATCTGCTGCGATAACGATAATGGCGATGTCGGTTATTTGTGCGCCGCGCGCGCGCATGGCTGTAAAAGCTTCATGCCCTGGGGTATCCAAAAAGGTAATGTGTTGGGATTTGTCGAGGGTTACGCTATAGGCGCCTATGTGTTGCGTGATACCTCCGGCTTCTCCAGCAATAACATTAGCGTTTCTTATGTAGTCCAATAGAGATGTTTTTCCATGATCTACGTGTCCCATGATGGTGACTACAGGAGGGTGTGGTTTGAGATTTTCCTCGGAGTCTTGTTCTTCTTGAACGGCTTCTTGTAGGTCTATTCCTACAAATTCTACGTTATAACCGAACTCATCTGCCACTAGAGTGATGGTTTCCGCATCGAGACGTTGGTTCATTGTAGCCATGATCCCGAGAGACATACAGTTCAGAATCACTCTGTTTCCGGTTATTTGCATCATGGCTGCCAATTCATTTACGGTAGTAAATTCAGTAATTTTCAGCGTTTTCCTTTGTTCTTGGTTGATATCGTTTTGTAGGGCTGTTTTTTCTCTTCTGGATTGACGTTTTTCTCTTTTGGCTTTTGCAGTTTTAGATTTTACTCCTTTTGAGGTGAGTTTTTCGAGAGTTGCTTTGATTTGTTTCTCGATTTGTTCGTCTGTAAGTGTCGCTCCGTAAGCGGTTTCTTTGTTTTTTTGACGGGTTGTTTTGAATCCGGAGGGTTTTTGATCGGTCTTTTTTGAGCCGGAAGCAGGGCTCGAAGAGGGAAAAATGGTTTTTGCTTTTTCGATTGTTATTTCTTTTTTGATGCGTTTGCGCTTTTTCTTTTGATCTTCAAGGGAAGGGTTAGATTTTTTTCTTTCGAATTTAGATAGATCTACTTTATCTCCCGTGAGTATCAGCCCACCGATCTTTTGGTATTGGGTTTGGATGTGTTGTGGTTTTTTTTCTTCTTGTTCGGCCTCCTCATCTTGATTTTGTGTGAGAGTTTCGACAGGGGGAAGAGGAGAAGGGGTTTCTTCTTTTGTTGAGACTATGGATTGTTCTTCTTCCGGATTTTTTTTTATTTCAGGTTGCTCTTGTACGGGAGGAGTGACGATAGTGCTCTTCTCTTCCGATTCAGGTGATTTAGCGGAGGAAGCTTTCTTTTTCTGTATTTTTTTGAACGCGAGTGCTTGGAGGTCTGTTTTTTCGAGGGTTTTGGGTCCGGACATTTCGACTTCGTTTGCTGCTTTAGTTCTAATAATTTCGGAAGCAGGTGGGGGGGCTTGCTCTTTGTTTTTGGATCGTAATAGTTCTTCCAAGATTTTCTCTTTTTCTTTCTTTTTTTGTAGAGAAGCTTTTTCAGATGCGTCACGTACTTCTTTATCTGATTTGAATTCTTTGATCAGGAGTTGATGTACAGTTTCGTCTATCCTGACGTTAGGACTGGTATCTATTTTGATACCTTGATTATATAAGAAGTCTACTACTCTTTGTAAAGAGATGTTGTACTTCGTTAGTACTGTCTTTAATCTGATCTTATCAGCCATAGAAGGTTGTTCTGTTTATGATAGGGCTGTTAAAACATACAAAAGTAGGGGATTAAAGCTTTACTCGGAAAAAATAAGACGGGATAATCCTGTTTAATCTCACTCTTCGAACTCTTCTTTTAATATATTGAATACTCGTTGTATGGTTTTTTCTTCGATTTCCGTTCGTCTTGCGAGGTCTTCTACATCGCAGTCCAATATTGATCTAGCTGTGTCGAGT
This sequence comes from Flavobacteriales bacterium Tduv, assembly GCA_047528255.1. Taxonomy (GTDB): domain Bacteria; phylum Bacteroidota; class Bacteroidia; order Flavobacteriales; family Blattabacteriaceae. The sequence continues at coordinate 1,434,451 of CP180024.1, forward strand.
CCTATCTTATGGAGAGCTTCAATCACATGTAGTTCTATTTCGTCCGAGAATTCCGTGAGTTCTACGTCGTCATCGTATGGAGAATCTCTGAAAATGTTGATTTTGTATCCGGTGAGTTGGCTGGCCAGACGAATGTTTTGTCCGCCGCGTCCGATTGTTTTTGATATTTCTTCGGGTTTGACGTATACGGCAGCGGATTTGTTTTCCTCGTTGATTTGTATCATGGAGACTTTGGCGGGACTCAATGCTCGGGTGATGTAGAGTTGGGTATTAGCGGTGTAATTGATCACATCAATGTTCTCGTTTTTCAACTCTCTTACGATGGGGTGTATTCGTGATCCTTTCATTCCCACGCAGGCGCCTACGGGGTCTATGCGGTCATCGTAGGATTCTACGGCTATTTTGGCTTTTTCTCCGGGTATTCGAGCTACTTTTTTTATTGTGATCAGCTTGTCTGCTACTTCCGGTATTTCCAGTTCAAAAAGTTTTTCCAAGAATTTCGGATCGCTTCTTGAGAGTATGGCTATGGGCTTTCCGTCTTTCCAATCGACTTTTTTCACCAGGGCGAATATGGAGTCTCCTTTCCGGAAGAAATCGTTTGGAATTTGTTCTTGTTTGGGAAGGATCATTTCGTTTTGTTCTTCATCTTTCATAATGATCTGCCTGAGTAGGATATGGTATATTTCTACGTGGATGACTTCTCCTAATTTGTCTTTAAATTTTTTGTATATATTGGTGTTGTCGTATTCGCTGACTCTGGAAACCAGGTTTTGTCTGAGTGAGAGGACGGCTCTTCTACCGAGGTCTTCGAGCGCTACTTTTTCGCTGACTTCTTCGCCTATTTCAAAGTCGGGTTCTATTTTTTTGGAGGCTGAAAGGCTTATTTGTGTGTTGTCATCTTCTACCGCGTCGTCTTCTACGACGATGCGGTTTCTCCAGATTTCCAGGTCGCCTTGGTCAGGATTAACGATGATGTCATAGTTATCTGAAGATCCGTATTTCTTCCGCAATACGCCACGTATGGATTCCTCTAATATAGCCATCAGGCTCATTCGGTCTATATTTTTTTCGTTCTTGAAGTCCGTAAAGGAGTTAATTAACGCTAGATGATCCATGATTGATGATTTTGGCTTAAAACTTGATCTGTATTTTGTCTTGTGTTATCTGCTGCGTAAGCAGTTATTTATTAGATTGGTTATTTCTTTTCCCATTTTTCTTGGAGTTTGGGTATGCGTTCACTTCACTCGAGGGTAATTTCTTTTTCGTTAACTTCTTTTATAAAGACTTGATAGCAGGTCACCTTCTTTGGTAATAATATCGAGTGTTTTTCCACAGTTTTTCGAATATTTTTTGGCGAATTTTAGGGAATCGTCTAGTTCTTTTGAGGATACTTCTAGGGTATAATCTTCCGTATCGTGATTCAGATGATAATTTAAATACCGGTTGATGTTACAGCAATCTTCTAAAGAGAAGCTTCGATCTCCGTCCAAATGAATGCAGATGTTATTTTTTGCCATGATGGTCAGGTTGATAAAAAACAGTTCGGGATATGCTTCTAACCATGCTTTTAATTTAGCTTCTATCTTTTGCTTATCCATCACGTCAACACAAAAATGAGGGCCTTTGCCCTCTCTGTACTTAGCAGTATTCTGTTTACCTTTTGCAAAGGTATGAATTGTTGCGTAATGTATTTTGAATTGGGGTATAAATCTCCGATAGGTTGGATTATGGTAAGATGTAAGGGCGTTGTGATTGAACGGATAGTGTTTTCAAAGGAAATGCCACTCACTGCTCAAACGTATTTTCGTGAGAAAACGTCTGTTTTTGTCGAGCAATTTTTTTTTGAATTGGATTTGTGTTTTCAAGGGAATCTTGAAGATTTTACTTTGAAAGTTTCATTTCAAGGCACATCTTTTCAACAATCGGTATGGACTGAGGTTTTAAAATGTCCTATGGAAAGATGCTCAGTTATGAAGAGTCTGCCTGCAGGTTAGGTGATGAGAAAAAAATTCGTTCCGTGGCTCAGGCTAATGCGAAAAATCCTATTGTGATTTTTATCCCTTGCCATCGAGTTATCGGTAAACATGGACAACTCACCGGACATGCTTGGAGGCTTGAACTAAAAAATTATTTATTGAACTTGAAAAGAGGGATATCGATACTTAGCCTTTTCTAAGTGGGATATTTTGATCGATTTCGTAGACAGGATTCTTGGTTACAGAGTTTCTATTTACTGAGAATGTTGCATGATAGAATAGGGTAAGTTATTTGTATAATCAATACATTTTTTGTATACTTGAAGTAAGAAATAAAAAAATATTCGACTCTATACTCAGAAGCACCTCGCAAATAAGCTTTAGTGAACTATATATGGAACGCTCTTCCAGAAGGAGTGAATTTTTCAAAAGGTGAGACCATTGTGCTAATGGTAAATTAGGTTTATTCAGCGATCCTAGATGGCTTCGTTGAAGAAGATGTGGATTTAGTTTTTTACATTGTATTCGAAATGTTATTGATTATAAATTAATTAATTATGTGTGTTTTTATAATTAACGCATAATAACACCAGAGGTACGATATAAATTATGTCCATAGCATCCCATAAGATGCTGGGTATGCAAACGAGCTAATCTTTTGTAACGAGCCTTGASTGATCCAAACCAAAGCTTTATACTGCCAAAAATACGTTCTACTACCCATCGGGTTTTACTAACTAATTATGTTGAATAATATAGCTATTCTTACTTAAGGTCCGGTTTCTATAGGCTTTCTTCTGTATACGATCTTTGATGCCTCGACTATGAAAGTAAGACACGTTAGCTGGTACTTGGTAATCTTTTTCTGCATATACTTCTCTGGCTTTATATCCTAGTTTTCTTATTAATGGATTTCCCCCTCTACTATTATGCTCATTAGCTGCTACACTATGAGAACGTTGCATGAGAGAAGGAGGTTAAAATGTTTATAAATCAATATATTGTTTCGTCTATTTGGAGTAGAAAATAAAGAAATCGGATCTATACTCAGAAGCATCGCGCAAATAAGCTTTAGTGAGCTATATATGGAATGTTTTACCAGAAAGAGTCAGTTTTTCAAAAGATTAAATACCAGTGATCTACTGGGAAGGGATGGAGAAAGAAATAAGAAAAATATATAAAAAAGCCAGGGAATAAAAGGCCAGGGAATAAAAGGCCAACCTGCTTACACTGGAATATCGTTATTTAAGATGATGCTTTTGAGTTGCTGGTATGATGTCAGTGATGTAGAAACGGAAGAATTAGTGAAAGAAACCTTGAGCTACATACACTTTTGTGGTTTTCGATTGGAAGATCAGACTCAAATCATACGATTCTATGCAGATTTCGCAATAAAATAGTATCCAAAAAGGCATATGAGAGCTTACTGAAAAAGATCAATAAAAAATTAGAAAAGCATTAGGCGATAGTTAAATCAGGAGCGATAGTAGATGAGATTATTACAATTAGTCCATTTGCTCCAAATGGAGAGCCTACCTACGTAGTAGAGGATCGGAAGGAAGAGGGGCAAAAGCAAATCAGTCAAAGAAAAGAAAGGATAAAAAAAGAGACTCAATCAGGAGTAGGCACTCAAGGAAAATAGCTCAAGAAATCAGGTAAACTCTACTACGGATAGAAGAAGCACATAGGGGGGGTAATGGAATGATACAGCAGTACATAACGTAGCAGCCAATGAGCATGATAGTAGAAGCTAAAGCCATTAATAAGTATTAGGATATAAGCCCAGAGAAGTATATACAATAAAGGTTACCAAGTTCCAGCCAATGTGTCTCGATTTTTATAGTCGAGGCATCAAAGACCGTATATAGAAGAAGCAGAACGTCCCTTAAGTAGGATAGACCTATTATTCAACAAATTAGTGAGTAAAAACCCGATGGGTAGTAGAACGTATTTTTGGCAGTATAAAGCGTTGGTTTGGGGAAAGAAAGCCTCCTTACAAAGGATTAGCTCGTGTGCATACCCAGCCTCTTATGGACGCTATGGCACATAATTTGTATTGTTCTCCTTGGATCATTATGCGTTCTTCATAACAATAAATATAATTAATTATTTTATAATCAATAGTGTTTCAAATATAATATGAAAGGCTAAATCTACATTATCTCCAACGAAGCCCATTTATGAGGTTGAATAAACGTAATCACCATTAAAACAATGGTCTCAGTTCGCTAAAGCTTATTTTCGCGTTGCTTCTGAGCCATAGTTTCCTTTATTTTTTTTGTTTTATAGTCTAGACACACGTTATAGTATATTGATTTACATGTATTTAAAAGAATATTATATAATGAAACGTTTTCGATTCTCAAGGGATCCGTACATTTGATTATCCCCAAATCAAAGCTTCTTCAAATCAAAACTCAACTGAGGATAGGGATATATGATTAAAAAGGGAACATTATGGATGTTTATACGACTTCCTTTTCGGGTCGTTTAAATTTTAAATTATGAAGAAAATTTTTCATTTCGGGATATGGATCGTTGCGTTGGTTTTGCTTATTTATATGAGCTTCATCATTTACATTGCTTTTATTCGGCCCAATGTTGCCAGTGAGTTAGTCTCGGAACGTTATTATGAAGAAGAGATCAAATACCAAGAAGTCATTGATGAAAAGAAGAACGCAAACGCTTTGACCGAAAAGGTAAAAATCCGATTTGTTTCGGACGGAATACGTGTCAGTTTTCCTGTTCCGTTCGATGCTCGAAATACTACAGGAGAATGGTTTTTGCTCCGATCTTCGGACAAGCGTCGGGACATTCGTCAAAAGTTGTTCTTGGATGAACGGAAAGGGCTGCTCATTCCTTCTAAAGTATTGATTGAAGGGGTTTATGAATTTAAGTTGAGATGGCTCTGTAATGGGAAGAATTATTTAATCGAACGAACACTTGTATGGAAACCTTAATCATAGGAACGGCATTTTTATTAGGCTTCTCCGGGAGTCTGCATTGTTTCGGCATGTGCGGTCCTATCGCCTTTACTATCGCTGTAGACCGAAACAATCATCTTAAGAGGCTCTTTCAAAATATCACTTATCAACTTGGACGGGTTATATCTTACACTTCTTTAGGGTTGTTTTTCGGTATAATCGGCTACGGATTTTCTTTGGCCGGTTTTCATAAAATTCTCTCTATTTTGTTAGGTCTCGGCATGATGGCGTCCGTCTTTTTCTCTAAAAAAAAATTGAACAAAATCAAACCTTTAAGGTCTTATACGTTCTGGCTAGGCCGAGTTCAATCCGCTCTTGGTGGTTTTATCAGAAAAAAAAACTTTTCCGCTTTGTTCATCACCGGTTTTTTGAACGGGTTGCTTCCCTGCGGTTTGGTCTATGCTTCCGTTAATGCAGCTATGTCTATGGGTAATATTTTCTCGAGCGGGCTCTTTATGTTATATTTTGGGATGGGGACCGTACCTTTGATGTTCATTACAGTAATAATGGGGAATTTCATTAGCCTTCGCATCAGAAATAAAATATTGAGAGTGGCTCCGGTGATAGTTTTTTTTGTCGGTTTTCTGCTCATTTTTCGCAGCTTGGGTTTGGGTATCCCATATATATCTCCTGTAAACGAAGTGTTACATCCGGAAGAAGAAGGCCAAGAGAAAATACTCGGAAGGAAATTGACTCCATCTTACCGTTGTCATTGAAAAGAATCAGTTATTTATGAAAAAAGAAGATCGTCTACGTAAAGAAGCTTTAGACTATCATAGTCAATTCCCTGCGGGGAAAGTTCAAATATCCCCAACGAAAAAATACTGCACCCAACGTGATTTGTCTCTAGCCTATTCGCCCGGGGTGGCGGCACCTTGTCAAGAGATAGCTCGTCTCCCTCAAGAGGTTTATAAGTATACGGCCAAGGGTAATCTTGTAGCGGTTATTACCAACGGTACGGCTGTATTGGGCTTGGGAGACATCGGAGCGTTGGCATCCAAACCGGTGATGGAGGGAAAAGGTCTTTTATTCAAAATATTCGCTGGTATAGATGTTTTTGATATCGAGATCAATGAGACCGATCCAAATCGATTTATCGAGGCAGTCAAGGCCATTGCTCCTACTTTCGGGGGAATCAATCTTGAGGATATCAAGGCTCCTGAGGCCTTTGAAATAGAGCGTCGACTTAAGGCTGAACTCGATATTCCGGTAATGCATGATGATCAGCACGGTACGGCGATCATCTCAGCGGCGGCTTTACTCAATGCTTTGGAACTAGTCGGAAAAAATATTCAAGAAGTCAAGGTAGTCGTTAATGGCGCCGGTGCTGCAGCTATCTCTTGTACTCGCACCTACAAACAACTCGGTCTAAGAGCTGAAAATATACTCATGTTTGACAGCAAAGGAATTATAAACAGCTCACTTACCGATCTTAATGAAGAGAAAAAAGAATTTGCTGTTGATACCTCTTTGGAGACTTTGGCCGAAGCCCTCAAAGGGGCTGATGTCTTTATCGGACTTTCCATCGGGCGGGTGTTGACCCCTGAGATGTTGAAGGTGATGAATGAAAACCCTATTGTCTTTGCAATGGCGAATCCTGACCCGGAGATCGACTACGAGTTGGCCGTAAAAACACGTCCCGATGTGATCATGGCTACGGGTCGAAGCGATTATCCCAATCAGGTCAACAATGTTTTGGGATTTCCTTATATCTTCAGAGGGGCTTTGGATGTGTATGCTACGAAGATCAATGAAGAGATGAAGCTGGCTGCTGTTCGAGCCATAGCTGCTCTTACTAAAGAATCCGTTCCCGAGCAGGTCAAGATTGTGTATAATAGTAAAAAACTAACTTTTGGTAAAGAATATATCATCCCCAAGCCGTTTGACAATCGTTTGATCACTTGTGTGGCACCTGCAGTGGCCAAAGCTGCCATGGAATCCGGTGTGGCACAAAAACCCATTAGCGATTGGGCGGCTTATGAGGAACAATTGCTCGATAGAATGGGGTTTGACAGCAAGATTCTTAGGATGATTCAAGGGCGGGCCAAAACAAGTCCTAAGACCGTGGTGTTTTGTAACGGTGAAGAATACGATGTGCTCAAAGCCGTCAAGATTGTCAAGGAAGAAGGGATTGCCCGTCCGATAGTATTGGGAAATGAAAATCGAATTCGTTCCTTTTTTCGTGAGCATAATATGAATGAAACATTGACGATCATAGATCCTGAGATGGAACGTGATTCGGATAGAATGGCACATTATGTCCATAGGCTTTGGAGGCATAGGCAGCGTAAAGGTTTGACTCGCTATGATGCTCAAAGGTGTATGCGCGCGCGAGATTATTTCGGAGCAATGATGGTTGATCAAGGAGATGCTGATGCTGTCATAACGGGGTATTCCACTAATTTTTCATTGAGTCTAAAGCCTATGTTGGAAACCATCGGTCGGTCCAAAGGCATTCATAAGGTTTCCGGCATGATGATATTACTTACTAAGCGAGGGCCTTTGTTTTTGGCGGATACTGCCGTGATACCTGATCCTACTTCTGAAGATCTCGCCAGGATTGCGTTGATGGCTGCTCATGTGGTCAGAGGGTTTGATATTGAACCGCATATCGCTTTATTGTCTTTTCAAAATTTTTCGGCTGCTTCGGATACTTCGTCTAAAGTGTCTCAAGCAGTTACTTGGTTGCACGAGCGTCATCCTAAGTTGGTTGTAGATGGTGAGGTGCAACCGGATTTTGCTTTGAATGAGATTTTGATGGCCAGGAAATTTCCTTTTTCCAAGTTGGCTGGAAAGCGAGCGAATGTGTTCATCTTTCCCAACTTGGCTTCAAGTAATCTGACATATAAGTTTGTTCGAGGGTTGGGAGATATTCAGGTCATCGGCCCGGTGATGTTGGGTATGCGTAAACCTGCTCATGTGATGCAGATGCAATCTAGTGTGGAGGAAATTGTTAATTTGGCAACCATGGCTGTGATCGATGCTCAACTTAGGGAAGGAGTTGGGTCTCGGAGAAATACTCCACGTTAGGTGCATACTTTGGTTTACAGGAGCTCTTTATAAGCATCTCTCCAATCTTTCCGAATTAAAGCCTAGGTTGCTTATAATTAAAATATAAGTACCTTATACCTGTTTGATTGTTTGTATTAGGATAGATAGATCTTTTTTTATTTTTTTTGAAGATAGTTTTGAGGGGCGTATTGCGTTCAGATATCGAAACTGAAAGCAAAAAGATTTTAGTGGTGTCGCGTTAAAACTTCGAGAACGTTTCATGGGAGAAGGAGTTTAAAATATTTGTAAATCAATATATTGTTTCGTATATTTGGAGTACAAAATAAAAAAATCGGTTCTAAGCTCAGAATCAGTGAGCAAATAAGATTTAGTGAATTATATAGGGACTTTCTACCAGAAGCAGTGAGTTGTTCAAAAGGTTAAACACATTGATCTACGTGGAAGTGTATGGACAAAGAAATAAGAAAAATGTATCAAAAAGTACAGGAAATAAAAGGAAATCTATCTACAGCGGAATATCGTTATTTTAACGATGATTCTTTTGAGTCATTAATATTATTTCAGTGATTTAGGCATAAAAGAATTGTTAAAATATTCCATAAGCTACATGTATTTTTGTGGTTTTCGATTGGAAAATCAAACCCCAGATTATATAACTTTGCAGATTTCGCAATGAAATAGTAGACAAAAAGATATATGAGTGCTTGCTTAAAAAAATCAATAAGGAATTACAAAAGCATTAGGAGATAGTTAAAATAGGCTGATCGTAGATGCCAGTATTACATGAGTCCCATTTGCTTCTATGGTAGTTCTCCTACCTACTTAGTGGAGGATCGAAAGGAAGAGGTCAAAAGCAAATCAGTCAAAGAAAGGCAAGGAAAAAAAGACTCAATGAGGAGTAGATAATCAAGGAAAATGCCTCAAGAAATCAGGGAAATTCTACTACGGAGACAAGAAGTGAGACCATTGTTTTAATAGTGGATTACGTTTATTCAGCCTCTCCTAGAGGAGTTCTCGTTAGTGACGATGTAGATATTTAGTCTTTCACATTGTATTGAAAACTATTGATTATAAATTAATTAAATATATCTATTTTTATGAACTTCGCATAATAATTTCAGGGGTACGGTATAAATTACGCGTCATAGCCTCCATAAGATGCTGGGTATGCACACGATCTAATCCTTTGTAATGATCATTTCCTAATTAAGGACTAACGCTTTATATTGCCAAAAGTACGTTCTACTACCTATCGGGTTTTACTCACTAATTATGTTGAATAATATAGATAACCCTTCTTTAAGAAAGAATCCTATAGTATCTTTTTTCTGTATACGGTCTTTGATGCCTCGACTATGAAAGTAAGACACGTTGGCAGGAACTTGGTGACATTTGTCGCATATACTTCTCTAGGGCGGTTATATCTTAGTTTTCTTATTAATTGCTTTAGCCCTCTACTATCATGCTCATTGGCGGCTTCGCTATGAGAACGTTGCGAGAATGTTGCGAGAATGTTGCATGGAAGAAGGGTTTTAAATGTTTGTAAATCAATATATTATTTCTAATATTTGGAGTGTGAAATAAAAAATCGGATCTATGTGCAGAGGCACCAGACAAATAAGTTTTAGTGAATTATATATGGAACATTCTATCAGAAGGAGTGAGTTTTTCAAAAGCTTAAACACCTTGATCCACTGAGAAGGGATGGAAAGGAAATAAAAAAAATATATCAAAAAGGTCAGGGAATAAAAGGCCAACCTGCTTACAGTGGAATATCGTTATTTAAGATGATGTTTTTTAGTAACTGGTGTGATTTACAGTTATGTAGGAACGGAAGAATTGGTGAAAGAATCCTTGAGCTGTATGTGTTTTTGTGATTTTTTATTGGAAAATCAGATTCCAGATCATATGACTCTATGCAGATTTCGCAATGAAATAGTAGCTAAAAAGGCATATAAGCGTTTACTGAAAAAGATCAATAAGGAATTAGAAAAGCATTAGGCTATAGTTAAAACAGGACTGATAGTAGATTCCAGTTTTTACAGTGAGGCCCTTTGCTCTAAAGGGGGCCTACCTACGTAGTGGAGGATCGGAAGGAAAAGGGGAAAAAGCAAATCAGTCAAAGAAAATCAAGGGTAAAAAGAGAGACTTAATCAGGAGTAGACACTCAAGAAAAATGGCTCAAAAAATCAGGTAAATTCTACTACGGATACAAGAAGCTCATAGGGGGGGATAAAATGGAATAATACTAACTGTACATAGCATAGCAGCTAATGAGGATGATAATAGGGGGCTAAAGTCATTAATAAGCAAACTAGCATATAACCCCAGAGAAGTATATGCAGACAAAGGTWACCAAGTTCTAGACAACGTTTCTTACTTTCATAGTCGAGGCATTAAAGATTGTATAAAGAAGAAATCCTATAGGAACCGTCTCTTAAGTAGGATACCTATATTATTCAACATAATTAGTGAGTAAAAAGCGATGGGTAGTAGAGCGTACTTTTGGCAGTATAAAGCGTTGGTTTGGATCAGGCAAGGCTTGTTACAAAGGACTAGCTCGTTTGCATGCCCAGCATCTTATGATGCTATGGCTAATAATTTGTATCGTACTCCTAGAATTATTATGCGCTGTCCATAAAAATAGATATATTTAATTAATTTATAACTAATAGTATTTCAAATACAATGTGAAAGACTAAATCTACATTTTCTCTAAATGAGCCCCTTTAGGTAGCTGAATAAACGTAATCCACCGTTAACACAATGGTCTCGAATTAATATAAAAGGACTTAATAAAGTCTGCTCTTATTTAGTTATCAATTCCACTTTAAGAAAGTGGGCGATACTGGATTCGAACCAGTGACCCCCTGCTTGTAAGGCAGGTGCTCTGAACCAGCTGAGCTAATCGCCCTAGGGATTTAGGCTGCAAGTTTAACATATTTTTTTAATTCCAAAACATTTTTGACGATTATAAAACTTCTGCTACCACAAAATTACTCCCTCCTACAAAGATCAGATCACGCTCCAAGGCTTGTTTTCGAGCTGAAGAGAGAGCCTGATTCACTGTGGCGAAGTATGCCGAGTGTTCATAAGATTCTTTTGTTATCTTTTCCAACATGTTGACGGAAAAGGCTCGAGACAGATTGGGCTGGCAAAAATAATAGTGAGCTTCAGTAGGGAAGTAAGATAAAAGTTTCAGTATTTCTTTCCCTTGAACAAACCCTAAAACCAAGTGTAAGTTTTCATATGATTCTTGTTTCAATTGTTTGATTGACCAACGAATACCGTCCTCGTTATGTCCTGTGTCACATATTATTTTTGGAGATTCTTGAAGGCACTGCCAGCGTCCTTGAAGGTGTGTGTTGATTAATACGTTTCGAAAACCTTTTGTTAAGGCTTCTTCTGAAATGCAGATGTTTAAACTTCTTAGTACCTCTACTGTTTTCAAGACTGTGCTTTGATTTAATATTTGATAGCCTCCTGTTAGGGGCATTTTGTATGAAAATTCTTGTCTCTTTTCAGAAAAATGGATCGGAGCGTTTTTCTCTTGAGCTATATGTAAGAAGACTTGTCGCGTCCCTGATATGGATGATCCGATGACTGCCGGTGTACAAGGTTTGATGATTCCAGCTTTTTCATAAGCTATTCGGTTGAGCGTGTCACCTAGAAATTCCATATGATCCCAACCAATATGGGTGATGACAGAGACGATCGGCTGGATTATGTTGGTAGCGTCGAGACGTCCGCCAATCCCTACTTCTACTACGGCGATATCCACATTTTTTTCTTTGAAATAGGAGAAAGCCATCGCCGCACTCATTTCGAAAAAGGAAAATTCACCTTGTTTCAGAAAATCTTTATGTCGCTCGACAAATGTCACGACAAAATTTTCTTCTATAGGGTTTCCGTTGCAACGGATGCGTTCGGAAAAATCTTTCAGATGTGGCGAGGTAAACAATCCCACTCTATAATTCGCCTCTTGTAATATGGAAGCCAACATTTGCGCTGTGGAGCCCTTGCCGTTGGTGCCCCCGATGTGGATGCTTTGAAAAGCATTTTGAGCCTGATCTAAATGCGAACATAAGGCTTTGATTCGATCTAATCCGGGCTTGTAAGCTTCTTTTCCTTGTTGTTGGTACGTCGGAAGGCTATTGAAAAGCCATTGAAGGGTCTCGCTATAATTCATAAAAAATCTTAATCAAGCCATTGAAGGGAATTTTACCGAAATTTTGTCGATCATTTGATTCGGAAAGAGTAAATGATTTTGCCTATGTTGTCGTTCGGGCTCTTTGGCTACAGCTTCCCAAATGGTTTTTAAAGTGGCCTATTGGCCATATTTTTAGACAGTTTACCGCGTTGGTCGTCCTTTTATTCCGGGTGTCGCTTCAAGAACTTTATCTGTTCTGTTTAAGATTACCCTGACGACTACAACGCCTTTTTGATTGCAAAGGTAATCAGGCCAAGTTTTTTGTAGTGTTTTTTTTCCGTTAAGTTGGTAGTTGTTCTTCAAAGAATCCTCTTTGTTTCCTGTGTTGGCGGTCGAGTGTTTGTTGTAGTCTGATTGGCTTGTACCACTTTTTTGTCCCGTCTTTTTGTTTTTCCTTTTAGAATGCCTTCCAGAGTTTTTTTGGCGCGATGATCCGGTTTTTCAGCAGTTCGTTCTTTTCACGCTTTGGTTTTGTTTTTTCGAATCGGTAATCTTTTGAGGGGATGCCTTTTTTAAACACGATGGCTTCGCGAGGATTTTGCGTAATTATCTCTTTTTTTTCGAAGGTTGTTGCTTGTGGAGTGTGAGAGGTCAAGTTTTTTTCCGATGTTGCGGAGTTTGTTTCCGGGGGAGGACGATGCAGTGGTTTTGGAAGGAGATATGACTTCTTCTTGGGTTTCCTCGCTGAAATCAATGATAATCGGTTTTTTAGTCAACGGAGCGACTATGGAAAATCGCGCGTAAAACAAAAGACACCAAAGCAGCGTATCTAGAATGAACATAATAGCGGTGCTTTTGATTCGGGCTTGTTATTATATGGAGTTTTATTCATCGAATGGCTTGTGTCCCCAGGACGACTTTGTATTGGTTCCTGTTAACGATGTCGAGTATTTCTACCACTTGTTTTATTGCGACGTTTTGTTCGGACGTATGATCAGTTGAGCTTCTGTAACGTTTTGGAATTTTTCTTTCAAAATCCGATTAATTTTTCTTCGAATTGCGACATCTTGATCGATGTAGTATTGTCCGTTTTTTTGATGCTTACCGGATAGTGAGGATGAATTTTTTTTCATTTGGGAGCTGCTATCGAAGCGGGGTAAGATCAAATCAATAGATCGACTCATCACCATAGAGGAGATGAGCATGAAAAAAATGAGCAGCAAGAAGACAATATCTGTCATCGAAGACATGCTGAACTCGGTATTGATACGATTTTTACCTCGCAGATTCATTAAAAAAGGCTTTGTTGATCATGTCCAAGAAGTATGTTGCTATGGCTTCCATGCGATGGGAGGCTTTATCGATTTTGATCACCAAAAGGTTGTAAAAATGTAGGAGCAATTTCCTGCTATGAGTCCTATTTCTTTGGTGTTCGTCGTTGTGTAGATTCCTGTAGCCAAGGTCTTCGGATTGACTTGTATACTAGTTTGAGCTATTTGTTAAAAAACCATGATCATTCCAATGACCGTTTCTAAAAGCCTAGCATTGGAGTTGTTCTGGCTATCATCACGGGGGTGCGTATACCTTTTTCCAATCGGTAGATTTCGAGCTTTTCGGTGTTTTCAATTGCTTGCGAGATGTCACTCAACGGACTGCTGATTCGTTCCAGGCTTTTTTCGATCATCTTGGCTTCGGGGTAGGTTTTTTTGGCAGTATTCTATAGGGACTCTATCTTTTTTTCATGAATCGAGAATGTTGTATGGAAGAAGAAGGTTAAAATGTTTGTAAATCAATATATTATTTCGTGTATTTGGAGTATAAAATAAAAAAATTTGGCTCTATTCTCAGAAGCACCGCACAAATAAGCTTTAGTGAACTATATATGGAACGTTCTACCAGAAGGAGTGAGTTTTTCAAAAGGTTAAACACTTTGATCCACTGGGAATGGAGGGAAAAAGAAATAAGAAAAATATATCAAAAAGGTCATGGAATAGAAGGCTAACCTGCTTACAGTGGAATATCGTTATTTAAGATGATGCTTTTGAGTCACTGGTATGATATCAGTGATATAGGAACGGAAGAATTTGTGAACGACTCCTTGATCTGCATGCGCTTTTGTGGTTTTCGATTGGAAGATTAGATCCCAGATCATACGAGTCTATGCAGATTTTCGCAATGAAATAGTAGCCAAAAAGGCATATGAGCCCTTACTAAAAAAGATCAATAAGGAATTAGAAAAGAATCAGGCTATAGTTAAAACAGGAGTGATAGTAGATGCCAGTATTACAGTGAGTCCTTTTGCTTCAAAGGGGGTCTACCTCTGTAATGGAGGATAGGAAGGAAGAGGGGAAAAAGCAAATCAGTCAAAGAAAAGAAAGGGTAAAAAAAGAGAATCAATCAGGGTAGATACTCAAGGAAAATAGCTCAAGAAATCAGGTAAAATCTACTACGGATACAAGAAATACATAGGGGGGAATAAAAGTGGAATAATACTTGCCGACACATAGCGTAGTCGCCAATGAGCATGATAGTAGAGGGCTAAAACCATTAATAAGCAAACTAGGATATAAACCCAGAGAAGTATATGCAGGTAAAGGTATCAAGTACCAACCAACGTGTCTTACTTTCATAGTCGAGGCATCAAAGATCGTATACATAAGAAAATATATAGGAACCATCCTTTAAGTAGGATACCTATATTATTCAATAAATTAGTGAGTAAAACGAGATGGGTATTAGGAAATACTTATTGGCAGTAATAAAGCGTCGGTTTGGATCAGGCAAGGCTCGTTACAAAGGATTAGCTCGTGTGCTGGCCAGTATCTTATGGAGGTTATGGTGCATAATTTGTATCGTGTCCCTGGCATTATTATGCGCTGTCCATAAAAAAAGATATAATTAATTAATTTATAATCAATAGTATTTCGAATACAATGTAAAATACTAAATCTACATTTTCTCTAACGAGCCCATCTAGTAGGCTGAATAAACGTAATTCACTATTAACAAAATGGTCTCAAATCATGTCTCGGATATGATCCGTAAAATATCGATATGCATGGATTGAGGCTCGGATGACGAAAAGTTTTTCAAAAAAAACATACAAATCAATAACGAGTAGTGCGAAGATGAGTGAGATGATCAGATTGCTTATCAGGCCTCCTTCGCTGATCAAACTCCAAAGGGAAAAAGTTCGGTTTTGGATTGTAGCGTTTTCTCCGATAGAGTTTTTTTTTAGTGTATGTTAGAGTTTGAACTTGTAAAAACATAGGATTCAAATTTGGTTGCTCGAAACAAAAATATTATCTTGTTTGATTCCGGCTTTTGTATGGTGTGAATTTTATGGTAGGCGGACAATATCCGCTCCTAATTCGTGCAGACGTTGATCGATATCTTCATAACCTCTGTCGATCTGTTCGATGTTGTGGATGAGGCTAGTGCCTTCTGCCGATAAGGCGGCAATGAGAAGCGAGATACCTGCTCGAATGTCGGGCGAGGTCATCGTGGCTCTCCGCAAAGGGAATTCGTGATTCAGTCCGATGACGGTCGCTCGGTGTGGATCGCATAGGATGATTTGCGCTCCCATGTCGATGAGTTTATCTACGAAAAACAAACGGCTTTCAAACATTTTCTGATGGATCAAGACGTTTCCTTTGGCTTGGATGGCTACGACCAAAAGTACACTCAATAGGTCGGGAGTAAGGCCGGGCCAGGGAGAATCCGAAAGAGTCAGGATAGAGCCGTCGATGAATTTTTGAATACGATAGTTTTCTTGTGAGGGGATGTAGATGTCATCTCCTATTTTTTCCAAGGTGATTCCGAGCTTTCTGAAGGTTTCCGGTATAATTCCCAGGTTGGGCCATCTGACTGATTTTATTGTAAGTTCGGAACGGGTGATAGCGGCCAAGCCTATCCAGCTTCCAATCTCGATCATATCAGGTAAGACGGTATGTTCACAGCCTCTCAGCTCCTTCACGCTAGTGATGGTAAGGAGGTTGGATCCTATGCCTTCGATTCGGGCGCCCATACGGTTGAGCATCTTGCATAGTTGTTGGATGTAGGGTTCGCATGCGGCGTTGTAGATAACGGTTTTGCCTTGGGCAAGTACAGCTGCCATAAGGATATTGGCCGTTCCGGTGATTGAAGCTTCTTCTAAGAGAATATATTGTCCGGTCAAGCCTTTCGGGGCTTCTAGACTGTAAAAACAATGTTCTTTGTCATAATGGAAGTCGGCACCCAAAGTTGTGAACCCTTGAAAGTGGGTGTCCAGACGTCTTCTTCCGATTTTGTCGCCTCCAGGACTGGGTATGTAAGCTTTTCCAAAACGGGCGAGCAGTGGGCCAATCATCATGATAGTGCCTCGTATAGCGGAGCCGTCTTGATAGAATTTTTGTGTTCCGAGATATTCCAGATCAATTTTGTCTGCTTGAAAGGTATAGTCTCCTTTGTCGTTTTTGTGTTGCCTTACTCTGAGATCGGAAAGAATGCTCATCATACGTTTGATGTCTTCGATTTCCGGGATGTTTTTTATCCGTATTTTTTCCGGGGTCAGGAGTGTTGCGGATAGGACTTGCAGAGCTTCGTTTTTTGCTCCTTTCGGGATGACTTCGCCTTTTAATCGGTTGCCTCCTTTTATCTTAAATGTTGCCATTTCCATTGTTAAATCGTTTCTTTTTATTATTATTGGAATAAAAAGATTGATTTTTTTTCTTGTTGGAATTTAAAATATTTTCAGCGTTGATTAACGAGTCGCCGTGGGCGTGTAAATATAGTTTGTCTCCGGAAAGTTTTTTCAAGTCTTCAATGATTACGCTATCTTCTACTGTCTCTTTGTTCCACTTGAGGTAGCTCTTTTTCATCGTATTGGCGATGGCGTAGATCAGGCCTTCTTTTTTGTCTTCTTCCGAGCAATCTATCGCTACCTTTATCATGTCTTTGACAATCTTTCCGTAATAGCGAAATTCCCTCAAGCGTTCGGGGTATTTCATCCTTTTGGGAGGAATTTGAAATTGTTCCGGTTCCGGTTTTTGAAAAGGAGAGTCTACATCTAATAGGAAGTCTGACATGATGAAGAGTTGATCCCAAAGTTTGTGTTGAAAGTCTGGAACATCTCTCAAATGTGGATTCAAATCACCCATTACCCTAATGATGCTCCAGGAGGATTGGTTGCGCTCGTCTCTGTCTGCTATCGTCATGGCGTGCTTGATCATTTTGTGAATATTGCGTCCGTATTCGGGTATGATCATATTTGAACGTCCTGTGTTGTATTCCATTTGTGGATTTAAAGGGTGAAAACTTTTCCAAAAATAGTATTTTATTCAAAGCTGCGAGAATGTTACATGAGATAATTTGATTTAAAAACCTGTAAATAAATATATTGTTTCGTTTTTCTGGAGTAGAAAATAAAAATAGATTCGGATCTATTCTCAGAATCACCACGTAAATAAGATTTAGTGAATTATACATGGAACGTTCTACCAGAAGGAATGAGTTTTTCAAAAGGTTAAACAGATTGATCCACTCGAAAGGTATCGAGAAAGAAATAAGAAAAATATATCAAAAAGGTTAGTGAATAAAAGACTAACCTTCCTACAGTGAAATATCGTTATGAGACCATTGTTTTAATGGTGGATTACATTTATTCAGCCATCTTAGATGGGCTCGTTAGAGAAAAATATAAATTTAGCCTTTCACATTGTATTCGAAAACTGTTGATATAAATTAATTAATTATATTTGTTTTTATGGACAGTGCAATAAAAATACCAGAGGAATGATACAAATTATGGCCATAGTCTCCATAAGATATTGGGCATGCACACGAGATAATCCTTTGTAACGAGCCTCTTCTGATCCACTCCAACGCTTTATACTACCAAAAAGTACGTTCTACTACTCATTTGGTTTTACTTACTAATTATTTTGAATAATATAGCTAACCTACTTAAGGTAGGTCCTATAGACTTTTTTCTGTATACAGTTTTAAAGCCTTGACTATGAAAGTAAACCACGTTAGCTGGCACTTGGTAACTTTTGTCTGTATATACTTCTCTGGTTTTATATCCTAGTTTTCTTATTAATGGCTTTACCTCTTTACTATCATGCTCATTAGCTGGAACGCTATGGACTGCTAGTATCATTCCATTTTTATCTTTCCTATCTGCTTTTTGTATCTGTAGTAGAGTTTACCTGATTTCTTGAGCCATTTACCTTGAGTATCCACTCCTGATTGACTCTCTTTTTTTACCCTTGCTTTTCTTTGACTCATTTATTTTTGCCCCTCTTCCTTTCGATCCTCCACTATGTAGGTAGGATCTCTCCTTGGGAGAAAAGGGTCTCACTGTAATACCATATGTACTATAACTCCTATTTTAATTATCTCCTGATGCTTTTCTAATTCCTTATTGATATTTTTCAGTAAGCCTCATATGCCTTTTTGGCTACTATTTCATTGCGAAATTTGCATAGAGTCGTATGATCTGGGATCTGATTTTCTAATCGAAAACAATAAAATCTCATGCAGCTCAAGGATTCTTTCACCAATTTTTCCGTTTCTACATCACTGAGATCAACCAGTGACTCAAAATAATCATCTTAAATAACGCTATTTTACTGTAAGAAGGTTGGCCTTTTATTCCCTGGTCTTTTTGAGATATTTTTCTTATTTCTTTTTCCATCTTTTCCCAGTGGATCAAGGTTTTTAACCTTTTGAAAAAATCACTCCTTCTAGTAGAACGTTCCATATATAGTTCACTGAAGATTATTTGTTCGGTTCTTCTGAGCATAGAGTCGAATTTTTTTATTTTCTACTCCAGAATATACGAAACAATATATTGATTTACAAAGATTTTAACATTTTTATCTCATGCAACGTTCTCGCCTCGCATAAATAAGCTTTAGTGAACTATATATAGAACTGTTTACCAGAAGGAGTGATTTTTTTAAAAACTTAAACACCAGTGATTCACTGGTAAGGTATGGATAAAGAAATAAGAAAAATATATCAAAAAGGTCAGGGAATAAAAGGCCAACTTGCTTACAGTGGAATAGCGTTATTTAAGATGATGCTTTTGAGTCACTGGTATGATTTCAGTGATATAGGAACGGAAAAATTGGTGAAAGAATCCTTGAGCTGTATGAGATTTTGTTGTTTTCGATTGGAAGATCAGATCCCAGATCATACGACTCTATGCAGATTTTGCAATGAAATAGTAGCCAAAAAGGTATATGAGGCTTACTGAAAAATATCAATAAGGAATTAGAAAAGCCTCAAGTTATAGTTAAAACAGGAGTGATGGTATATTTCGGTATTATAGTCAGGTCCTTTTCTCCCAAGAGATATCTTACTTACGTAGTGGAGGATCGGAAGAAAGAGTCGTAAAAGCAAATCAGTCAAAGAAAAGTAAGGGTAAAAAAGAGACTTAATCAGGAGTGGATATTCAAGGGAATATGGCTCAAAAAAATCAGGTAAACTCTAGTACGGATACAAAAAGCACATAGGAAAGATAAAAACGGAATGATACTAGTACTACATAGTGTAACCGCCAATGAACAAGATAATAGAGGGCTAAAGCCATTAATAAGCAAACTAGGATATAAACCCAGAGAAGTATATACACACAAAGGTTACTAAGTGGCAACCAACATGTCTTACTTTCATAGTCGAGGCATCAAAAACCGTATTCAGAAGAATCCATATAGGAATAGCTCTTTAAGTAGTATATCTATTATTATTCAACAAATTAGTGAGTAAAACCCGATGGGTAGTAGAACGTACTTTTGGAAGTACAAAGAGTTAGTTTAGATCAGGAAAGTTTCGTTACAAAGGATTAGCTCGTGTGCATGCCCAGCATCTTATGGAGGCTATGGAGCATAATTTGTATCGTTTCCCTAGCATTATTATGCGCTGTCCATAAAAAAATATATATAATTAATTAATTTATAATCAACTATTTTCGATATATAATGTAAAACGCCAAATCTACATCGTTCTCTAAAGAAGCCATCGAGGGGGCTGAATAACTGTAATCCACCATTAACACAATGGTATCAGTTCTTCTAAGCATAGAGCAGAATTTTTTTATTTTCCACTCCAAATACACAAAACAATATATTGATTTACAATTTTTTAAGTTCCTTTTCCATGTAACGTTCTCGGAGTTAGAAAAGCATTAGGAGATAGTTAAAACAGGAGTAATAGTAGAGGCTAGTATTACAGTGAGTTCCCTTGCTCCCAAGGGGGCTTCACTACCTACGTAGTGGAGTATTGGAAGGAAGGAGGGCAAAAGAAAATCAGTCAAAGAAAAAAGTAAGGGTAAAAAAAACACTCAATCAGGAATAGACACTCAAGAAAATAGCTCAAGAAATTAGGTCCCCCTACTACGGATACAAAAAGTAGTACATAGGGGTAAAAATGAAATAAGACTAGCAGTACATAGCGTAGCCCCAATGAGCATGATAGTAGAGGGGGTAAAGCCATTAATAAGCAAACTAGGGATATAATAACCCAGAGAAGTATATGTGTAGATAAAGGTTCCACGTTCTAGTCAACGTGTTTTGCTTTCATAGTCAAGGAATCAAGACCGTATACAGAAGAAAGCCTATAGGAACCGTCCCTTAAGTAGGGTAGCTATGTTATCTAACAAATTAGTGAGTAAAGCTCGATGAGTAGTATATCCTACCTTTTGGTAGGATAAAGCCTTGGTTTGTATTAGGAAAGGATCGTTACAAAGGATTAGCTCGTGTGCATTCCCAGTCTCTTATGGAGACTATGGATCATAATTTTTATCCTTCCCTTGGCATTATTATGATTTGTTCATAAAAATAGATATAATTAATTTATAATCAATATTATTTTAAATACAATACGAAATATTAAATTCACATTATCTCTAACAAAGCCCATCTAGGAGCTGAATAAACGTAATCCACCATAACAAAATGGTCTCACGAAGAGGTTTTTTCGAACCTTTTGGGTTGAAAAGGTATTTTGGAAGAGAGGAAAATTGTTTACAATATCCTTTCTACTGTAATTTCTTCGTAAGCTTCAATCAGATCTCCGATCTGTATATCGTTGTAATTTTTGATACTAAGTCCGCATTCATATCCCTTAGATACTTCTTTGGTCTCATTTTTAAAGCGTTTTAAAGAACCTAGTTCTCCATTATGTATGACGATACCTTCACGGATTAGTCTGATTTTAGCATGACTGGTCAGTTTACCATTGGTGACTATACATCCGGCGATGGTTCCTATTTTGGTAACTTTGAATACTTCTCGTATTTCGGCCCCACCGAGAATTTGTTCACGTATTTCAGGAAAGAGTAGTCTTTTCATGGTTTCTTTCACGTCGTTGATGGCGTCGTATATGATGGAGTAGGTGCGTATTTCGATGTCTTCTTTTTCGGCGATATTTTTGGCATTGCTGGAAGGGCGTACGTTGAATCCTATAATGATGGCGTCGGATGCTCCGGCCAAGAGTACATCAGATTCTGTAATTTGTCCGATCCCTTTGTGGATGATGTTAACGACAATGGAGTCTGTAGAAAGTTTTTGTAACGCATCCAAGAGAGCTTCTACCGATCCGTCTACATCTCCTTTGAGAATGATTTTGAGTTCTTGGAAATCTCCTAAAGCGATGCGTCTTTCGATCTCATCAAGTGTGAGGTGCTTCTGTGCTTGGATATTTTGTTCTCGTTGGAGTTGCTCTCGACAGGAAGCAAGCTCTTTGGCCTCTTTTTCGTCTGTGAAGATTTTGAATTTGTCTCCTGCGGTTGGAGCTCCATTCAATCCGAGTATGGTGATGGGTTTTGACGGTCCGGCTTCGGTGATGTTTTTTCCACGCTCGTCCAGAATGGCTTTTACTTTACCATGGTTACTACCAGCTAATACGTAGTCTCCAGTTTTGAGCGTTCCCCTTTGTACGAGCATGGTCGTGACGTAGCCTCGTCCTTTATCTAGAGTAGCTTCTATGACGGTTCCTAAGGCTGGTTTTTCGGGATTGGTTTTGAGGTCTAGCATCTCGGTCTCCAGGAGGATTTTTTCGAGTAGTTTATCTACACCGATTCCTGTCTTGGCTGATATTTCTTGGGATTGGTATTTTCCTCCCCAGTCTTCTACCAAGAGGTTCATTCCAGCGAGTTGTTCACGAATTTTATCTGACTGGGCTATAGGTTTGTCTATTTTATTTATTGCGAATATCATCGGCACGCCGGCTACTTGGGCGTGGCTGATGGCTTCTTTAGTTTGGGGCATGATTTGGTCGTCTGCAGCGATGACGATGATGGCAATGTCGGTGATTTTTGCGCCGCGCGCGCGCATGGAGGCAAAAGCTTCATGACCGGGGGTGTCCAAAAAGGTAATCTGTTCGCCTTTATTGAGGGTTACGCTGTAGGCTCCTATGTGTTGGGTGATGCCTCCGGCTTCTTCGGAGATGACATTGGCTTTTCTGATGTAGTCTAATAGAGATGTTTTTCCATGATCTACGTGTCCCATGATAGTTACTATGGGAGGGCGTGGTTTGAGATCTTCCTCAGTGTCTTGTTCTTCTTTAACGACTTCTTGTAGGTCTATTCCGACGAATTCTATGTTATAGCCGAATTCACCTGCAACCAAAGTGATGGTTTCCGCATCGAGGCGTTGGTTCATAGTGGCCATGATCCCGAGAGACATACAGGTCAGAATTATTTTGTTTCCAGGTATTTGCATCATGGCTGCTAATTCGTTTACGGTAGCGAATTCAGCGACTTTCAGCGTTTTTTCTTGTTCTTGGTTGATATCGTTTTGTAGGGCTTTTTTTTCTCTTCTGGCTTGACGTTTTTCTCTTCTAGCTTTTGTTCTTTTGGATTTGCTTCCTTTTGAGGTGAGTTTTTCGAGAGTTGCTTTGATTTGTTTCTCGATTTGTTCGTTCGTAAGTGTCGCTCCGGAAGGGGGCCTTTTAGTTTTTTGACGGGTTGTTTTGAATTCGGAGGGTCTTTTATTGTTTTTTTCCGCTCCGGAAGCAGATCTAGAAGAGGGGAAAATGGTTTTGGCTTCTTCGAGTGTTATTTCTTTTTTGATCCGTTTGCGCTTTTTCTTTTGACCTTCAAGGGAAGGAACAGGTTTTTTTCTCTCGAATTGAGATAAATCTACTTTATCTCCGATGAGTATCCGCCCACCAATCTTTTGGTATTGGTTTTGGATGTGTTGCGTTTTTTCTTCTTTTTGTGCGGGCTCCTCATCTTGATCTTGTGTCAGAGTTTCGATAGGGGGTAGAGGAGGAGGGGTCTCATCTTTTGTTGAGACTATGGGTTGTTCTTCTTCCGGATTTTTTTTTATTTCAGATTGCTCTTGTACGGGAGGAGTGACGATAGGAATCTTTTCTTCCGCTTCAGGTGGTTTAGGGGTGGAAATGTTTTTTTTCTGATATTTTTTGGGAACGAGTCCTTGGATGTCTATTTTTTCGAGATTTTTGGGGCCGGATAGTTCATCTTCTTTGGCGGGAATAATTTCAGGAGCAGGCGGGGAAGCTTGCTCTTTGTTTTTGGATCGCAATAGTTCTTCCCGAATTTCCTCTTTTTCTTTCTTTTTTTGTAAAGAAGCTTTTTCAGAGGCATCCCGTACTTCTTTGTCTGATTTGAATTCTTTGATAAGGAGTTGATGTACGGTTTCGTCTATCTTGACGTTGGGATTGTTTTCTATTTTGATACCTTGAATATGTAGAAAGTCTACTACTCTTTGTAAAGAGATATTGTACTTCTTTAGTACTGTCTTTAATCTGATCTTATCAGCCATAAAAGATTGGTCTGTTTATGATAAAAAACACTTTCAAAGTGTACAAAAATAGAGGATTAACACTTTACTCGGAAAAAATAGCCAGGATAATCCGATTTGATATCACTCTTTGAATTCTTTTTTAATATCTTGAATACTCTTTGTATGGTTTCTTTTTTGATTTCCATGCGTCTTGCGAAGTCTTCTACATCGCATTCCAATATTGATCTGGATGTGTCGAGTCCTATATTTATGGAGAGCTTCAATGATATGAAGTTCTATTCTCGTTCGAGAATTCCTTCAATTCTACGTTTTTATCGTATGGCGACCTCTTAAAATATTCATTTTGTATCCGATGATTTGGTTGGCCGTACGAATATTTTATTCGCCGCGTCCGATGAATTTGTATATTTCTTCGGGTTTGATGTATACAATAGCGGATTTATTTTCCTCCTCGATTTCTATCATGGAGATTTTGGCTGGGCTCAATGCTCGGGTGATGTAGAGTTGGGGTATTAGAGGGGTAATTTATTACGTCAATGTTCTCGTTCTTCAAATCTCTTAAGATAGAAGGGTATGTCATACCCTTTTCATCCCCACGCAGGCACCTACGGGATCTATGTGATAATTGTAGGGGCTACGGTTATTTTATTTTTTCCGCTGGGTATTCGAACTGTTTTTTATTGTGATCAGCTTATCGGCTACTTCCGTGTTTTTCAGTTCGAAAAGTTTTTCCAAGAATTTCGGGTTGCTTATTGAGAGTATATCTATGGGCTTTCTGTCTTTCCAATTAATTTTTTTTTACCAGGGCGAATATAGAGATTACTTTCTGGAAAAAGTAGATCGGAATTTGTTCTTGTTTGAATAGGATCATTTTGTTTTGTTTTTCATATTTCATGATAACCGGACTGGGGAGGATATGGTATATTTCTACGTGGGTAAATTCTCGTAATTTGTTTTTGAATTTTTTGTATATGTTGGTGTTGTCGTATTTGCTGATTTTGGAAACTAGGTTTTATCTGAGCGAGAAGATGGCTCTTCTACCAAGGTCTTTGAGTACTATTTTTTTCGCTAATTTTTTCTCCTATTTCAAAGTCGAGTTCTATTTTCTGGAGGTTGAAAGACTTATTTGCATATTGTAATATGCTACCTCATCGTCTTTTATGACGATGCAGTTTCTCTAGATTTACAGGTCGCCTTGATCAGGGTTAACGATGATGTCATAGTTATCTGACTATCTGTGTTTTTTCCGAAATACGCCACGTATGTATTCCTTCAATATGGAGATCATGCTCATTCGGTTTATATTTTTTTTAGTTCTTGAAGTCCGTAAAAGAGTTGACTAACCCTGCTGATCTATGATTAATGAATTTTTGCTTAAAATTTGATCAAGACTTTAGCTTGTTTTATATCTTCGTAAGCAGTGATTTATTGATTGGTTGCTTTTTTTTCTCTTTTTCTTGGTGTTTGGGTATATATTCAGCAAACTCTAGGGTGATTTTTCGTAGACTTCTTATTAGAAGGCTTTGATAGCGGGCGTTTTCTTTGGTGAGAACATCGAGTGTTTTTCCACAGTTTTTCGGATATTTCCTGGGGCAATTTCAGGGGGCTCCTACGCCTTCCGAAGATACTTTTAGGGTATAATCTTCCGTATAGTGATTCAGCTGCTCGTCTAAATACCGACTAATGTTGGAACAGTCTTCTAAAAAGACGATTCTATCGCCGTTCAAACGGAGGCAAATGTTATTTTTGGCTGTGATGCTCACGTCAAGCAAAAACAGATCAGGATGTACACCCAACACTCCTTTTACTTTGGCTTCTATCTTTTTCTTATCCATACGTTAACAAAAAAATGAGGGTTTTTGCCCTTTTTATACTTAGCAGTATATAACTTGCCCTTTTGCAGGGATAGGAATTATTGAGCAATATATTGAGAACGTTGCATGAGATAAGGGTTTAAAGTATTTGTAAATCAATATATTGTTTCGTCTATTTGGAGTAGATATTAAAAAATTGATTCTATTCTCAGAAGCATCGCGAAACTAAATTTTAGTGAACTACATATGGAACGTTCTGCCAGAAGGAGTGAATTTTTCAAAAGGTTAAACATATTGATCTACTGGGAAAGGATAGAGAAAAAAAATAAGAAAAATGTATCAAAAAGTCCAGGGAATAAAAGGCAACCAGCCTACAGTGGAATACCCTTATTTAAGATCATACTTTTGAGCCACTGATATAATCTCAGTGATGTAAGAACGGAAGAGTTGGTAAAAGATTCCATAAAGTGCATACTCTTTTGTGATTTCCGATTGGAAGATCAAATTCCAGATTATATGACCTCTATGCAGATTTCTTAATGAGAAGAGTAGACAAAAAGGCATATGAGAGTTTACTGAAAAAATCAATAGGGGATTAGAAAAGCATCAGCGATAGTTAAAATGGGTGTTATAGTAGATGCCTGTATTTACAGTGAGGCCTTTTGCTCCCAAGGGATCTCCCTACCACGTAGTGGAAGATCGGAAGAAGAGGGGAAAAAGCAAATTAGTCAAAGAAAAGAAAGGGTAAAAAAAGAGACTCAATCAGGATTAGATACTCAAGAAAAATGGCTCAAGAAATCAGGTAAACTCTACTATGGATAGAAGAAGAACATAGTAGTGGATAAAAATGGAATGATACTAGTAGTACATAGCGTAGCAGCTAATGAAGCATGATCATAAAGGTCTAAATCCATTAATAATCAAACTAGGATAGAAACCAAAGAACTATACGCAGATAAAGATTACCAAGTGCAGCCAACGTGTCTTACTTTCATAGGCGAGACATCAAAGTGCCTATACAGAAGAAAGCCTATAGGAACTGTCCTTAAGTAGGGTAGCTATATTATTCAATAAATTAGTGAGTAAAATCCTATGGGTAGTAAAATGTACTTTTAGCAGTATAAAGCGTTGGTTTGGATCAGGAAATGATCGTTAGAAAAATTAGATCGTGTGCATGCCCATCTTCTTTATAGAGGCTATGGTTCATAATTTGTATTGTTCCCGTGGAATTATTATACGCTGTCCATAAAAATAAATATAATTAATTAATTTATAATCAATAGTATTTCGAATACAATGTGAAAGGTTAAATCTATATCGTTCTCTAACCAAGCCTATCTAGGAGGCTGAATAAACGTAATCCACCATTAACAAAATGGTTTCAATATTTAATATTTTTCTCTCATGCAACCTTCTCAAAAGATTCACTAAAAAATCATAAATTTGCCTTTATATTAAATTATGACCCATAATGCTAAAGAAAGCAATTCTTTTTTTCGTTCTTTTGATCGGAGTCAGTTATTTCAGCTATGCTCAGCATGAAAGTCAAAATATTGTAGGTTTAGAACAGGACAAAGAACGTTTTGATCCTTCCAAGGTAATTGTCGAGCATATCAGCGATTCTCATGAATGGCATTTTTGGGGTGAGGGGAATGATGCAATGGTCATTCCTTTGCCTGTAATTTTGTGGGATAACGTGCTGCAGGTTTTTATGTCGTCTGAGTTCGTTCACGGGGAGAAGATTGTGGAAAAATCCGGAAACTATTATAAAATATTTCATGACAAGATTTATAAGACGGATGCCTTCGGATCTTGGGATCTTAACGCTTTGGGGACTCCTATCAATGAAATGCCTTTGGATCTTTCGATAACTAAAAGTGTGGCGATGATCCTGCTTTCGGTTTTTGTTCTTTTTGGAATCTTTTTCCGAATGGCTCGTTCTTATAAAGGACATCGAATGACATGGCGGTTGGGAAAAATTATAGAACCTTTAATTTTATTTGTCAGGGACGAGGTGGCTATTCCTAACTTGGGACTTAAAGAATATAGACGCTACTTTTCGTTTTTGTTGACGGTTTTTTTCTTTATCCTGACTAATAATTTGTTGAGTCTTTTTCCTGGAGCGCCCAATGTGACCGGAAATATCAGTGTGACCTTGGTCTTGGCAGTAATCACTTTTTTGGTGGTCAATTTCACTGCTAAAAAAACTTATTGGAAACACATTTTTTGGATGCCAGGCGTTCCTATAGGGGTGCGTTTTTTGTTGGCTCCGATTGAGTTGGTTGGTATTTTTATTCGTCCCGTTACCTTGTGTATTCGTTTGTTTGCTAATATGACGGCCGGGCATATCGTGATCCTCAGTTTTATCTGTTTGATTTTTATTTTCAAGAGTGTTTTTGCAGCGGGTTTTTCCGTTCCTTTTGCTTTGTTTATTTCATTGCTGGAGGTTTTGGTGGCATTTTTGCAGGCCTTTATTTTTACTTCTTTGTCGGCTTTGTTCATAGGAATGGCTGTAGGAGATGATTAACATGAAATACATTAATTAATATATCTATGGAGGCTAATTTGATTTATTTGGGTTTGGCTGCAATCGGTGCAGGTTTAGCTGTGATCGGTGCTGGGTTCGGTATCGGTAAGATCGGTGGTTCTGCTATGGATGCTATTGCTCGTCAACCCGAAGCTGCAGGGAAGATTCAAAGTGCAATGATCATTGCTACGGCGCTTGTAGAGGGTGCTGCTCTTTTCGGTGTGGTCACGGCGTTGTTGGCTGTCTTCAAGTGATCGGAAAAAAGGGTTTGTCTGGAGCTATTGGCATCAGACAAAGCTTTTTATTGGATGATAGATCTAAGAATTAAAAATATATGAATCTGTTAACTCCGTCTTTTGGTTTGATTGTTTGGCAATTGATTATCTTTGTCGTGTTATTGGCATTGCTTGGTAAGTTTGCTTGGAAGCCTATCATGCAGTTCATTGAACAACGTGAAGAAAATATTCGAAGTTCTTTAGAAATGGCCAAGAGGGTTGAGAAAGAGATGTACGACATGCAAATCCTTAAGGATCAACTCTTAAAAGAGTCTCGATTGGAGAGGGACTCGATTTTAAAAGAGGCTCGTCAGATGAAAGATACGATACAAGCAGAGGCTCAGAAAAATGCTCGAGCTGAAAGCGATAAGATGATCGAACAGGCCAAGAAAAGCATTCACAATGAAAGAGTGGCTGCCATGTCAAGTTTGAAAAATTATATGGCTGCCATATCGATCAACATTGCGGAAAAAATATTAAGAAAAGAGTTGGATCATAAAGATCAGCACCGAAAGCTTTTACAAAGCTTGGTGGATGAGTTAAAATAGTATACTGATCAGTAATGGGGATATCGAGAGTAACTAGACGTTATGCCAAAGGATTATTTGATTACGTTTCCGAAATACGTAAGGGCGATGCTGTATTTGCTGACATGAAAAATTTGACCTTTCTGATTTCCGAAAGTTATGATTTGCAATTATTTTTAAGGACCCCTTTACTGAGTCCGAAAAGAAAAATGAAGATCTCCAAGGAGATATTCAAGTCTTTTTCCGATATTTTTCAAGGTTTTATCGAACTATTGATCTTTCACAAAAGGGAGGCTCTTCTAGGCTTGATATCTTTAGAATACCAAAAGATGTACCAAGTCGCTCAGGGAATAGTGGAAGCTGTTGTTACGACTGCTATTCCTTTGGATGAGTTTTTACAAAAGCAGATTGTTAATAAAATTATCTATATCCTCGGGCCCGATAAAAAATATAAACTCATTAATGAGATTGACCCTGTTGTCATTGGCGGTTTCTTGCTTCGTGTGGGGGATAAACAATGGGATGCTACCATAATCGGGAAATTTGATCAGCTTCGAAAAAAGCTTTTGGATTATGACTATATAAAGTATTACTGAATGAACTAAAATTCTATGACAGAGATAAAGCCGGCTGAAATATCAGCTATATTAAAACAACAGTTATCTGATTTTCATTCTGATTCTCAACTTACCGAATCGGGTGTCGTTTTGCAAGTAGGTGACGGTGTGGCTCGTATCTACGGATTGAATCAAGCATGTTACGGAGAGTTAGTGGAGTTTCACACCGGTTTGGAGGGAGTTGTACTCAATCTTGAGGAAGATCACGTTGGAGTGGTTTTACTCGGAGCTTCTGCAGAAATCAGAGAAGGCGATAGGGTTAAACGTACTGAACGGATTGCTTCGCTTCGTGTAGGAGATGGCATGCTTGGACGCGTGGTGGATACCTTGGGCCATCCGATAGACGGAAAAGGACCTATTGAAGGGCTGATTTTCGAGATGCCTCTTGAGCGTAAGGCTCCAGGCGTAATCTACCGTCAGCCGGTAAATGAGCCGTTGCAAACAGGTATTAAAGCCATTGACACCATGATTCCTATCGGTCGAGGACAGCGTGAATTGATCATCGGCGACCGGCAAACGGGCAAAACGACTATAGCCATAGATACCATCCTCAATCAGAAAGAATTTTATGACCGTGGGGAGCCGATTTATTGCCTTTATGTAGCTATCAGTCAAAAAGCATCTACCGTAGCTAGTATTGTGAAGACTTTGGAAGATCTAGGAGCTTTACCTTATACCGTAGTTGTAGCGGCCAATGCTTCCGATCCTGCTCCGATGCAGGTGTTTGCTCCTTTTGCGGGGACAGCTATCGCTGAATATTTTCGTGATACAGGCCGGCCAGCTTTGATCATATATGATGATCTTTCCAAGCAGGCGGTAGCGTATAGAGAAGTCTCGTTGCTTTTGCGTCGTCCACCCGGGCGTGAAGCTTATCCCGGAGACGTTTTTTATTTACATTCGCGTTTGCTCGAGCGCGCGGCGAAAATCATCCAGGATGATGCGGTAGCCGCGCAGATGAATGATTTGCCCGAATCTTTGAAGCGCGATGTCAAAGGAGGAGGGTCATTAACCGCTTTTCCGATCATCGAGACTCAGGCGGGGGACGTTTCTGCTTACATTCCTACCAATGTTATTTCCATCACCGACGGGCAGATTTTCTTGGAAACTGATTTATTCAATTCCGGGGTGCGTCCTGCAATCAATGAAGGAATCTCTGTCTCTCGTGTAGGAGGAGCTGCTCAGATCAAATCGATGAAAAAAGTTGCTGGAACGCTCAAGTTAGATCAAGCTCAATACCATGATTTAGAGGCATTTGCTAAATTTGGGTCGGACCTCGACGCCGCTACAATGGCCGTGATCAACAAGGGTCAACGCAATGTGGAGCTATTGAAGCAATCGGTCAACTCGCCTTATAAGGTATCTGATCAGGTAGCTATTATTTATGCCGGAACAAAAAATTTGCTCAAAGACGTTCCCTTAGAAAGGGTCAGAGAATTTGAAGAAGAATATATCATGTATCTCAATCATAAGCATCCTGAAGTTTTGAATGCTTTGAGCAAAGGACGTTTTGATGACACTTTGACCCAAATTTTGGATAAAGCCGCTCAAGAAATGAGTGCTAAATATTTATCTAGTTAATCGTCTTAACGTACGATCGTCATGCCGAGTTTGAAGGAAATAAGGGGAAGAATCCATTCGGTGAGTTCCATCATGCAGATCACTGGAGCCATGAAGATGGTCTCCGCCGCCAAATTGAAAAGAGCCCAAAATGCCGTTGTGCGTGTGCGTCCGTACGCCGATAAGATCAAACAGTTGCTCAGGAGACTTTGCTTAGTGGTTGGAGAAGATGAGTTACAGCAATACACCGTAGCCCCTTCAAGCGATAAAATCCTACTGATTGTTATCACTTCTAATCGCGGGCTTTGCGGGGCGTTTAACGCTTCGATAGTTCGAGAGATTTTTCGCCTAGAGAGCGAAGTCTATCCGCAGAAAGAAATTTTTCTTTTGACTATTGGAAAAAAGGGTAAAGCTCTTTTGGTTAAAAAATATCCCCTCTATATGGATAGAAGTGATCTTTTTGAGGATTTACGTTTTGAAAATATTTCGGATTTGAAAGACGATTTGATCAAAGAATGTTTGAGAGGTGCTTTCAGTACGGTGCAATTAGTCTACAATCGCTTTAAAAATGTAGGTCTTCAAGAAGTAACTACAGAGCAGTTTTTTCCTATCATAGAGGAGGAAAATAAAAGGTCGGAAGACGTTCAGGATTGTATTTTCGAGCCTTCCAAAGAAATCTTTTTCGATCATCTTGTCCCAAAAGCCTTTAAGGTGCAGCTTTTTAGAGCTTTGTTAGAGTCTTGCGCTTCTGAACATAGCGCGCGTATGACAGCCATGCATAAGGCCACGGAGAACGCTTCAGATCTGAGGAGTGATTTAATGCTCACTTATAACAAGGCGAGGCAGGCCTCTATTACTAAAGAAATCCTGGAGATTTTAAGCGGGGCCGAGGCCCTGAACGGATAATCTCTTCCGATACTATATTTTTAGATTGTTTAGATAGATCTGAATTTGAATAAATCCCTCCCTCATTTTAGCTGGAGGCTTTTGTTACGTTAACGGCATACGGATAAAGAGGTGAAAACGTTGCGAGATCATTTTGTTAAAGTGGATTACGTTTATTCAGTCTCCTAGATGGGTTTCGTTGGAGAAGATGGAAATTTATCCTTTTGTATCGTATTGGAAATATATTGATTATAAATTAATTAATAATATCTACTATTACGAATAGTAGATAATTATACCAGGGGAACGATACAAATTATGTCCTATATCCTACATAATATGTTGGGCATTCAAACGAGCTAATCCTTTGTAACGAGCTTTTCCTCATCCAAACTAACGCTTTATACTGCTAAAAGTGCGTTTTACTACCTATCGATTTTAGTCACTAATTGTGTTGAATAATACAGCGATAATGTTGCATGAGAAAATACTGTTAAAATATTTATAAATCAATATATTGTTTTGTATTTCTGGAGTAAAAAATATAAAAAAAAGATTCGGATCTATACTCAGAAGTACCACGCAAATAAGTTTTAGGGACTATATATGGAACGTTCTACCAGAGGAGTGAGTTCTTAAAAGGTTAAACACATTAATACACTGGGAAGGGATGGAGAAAGAAATAAGAAAAATATATCAAAAAGGTCAAGGAATAAAAGGTAACCTGCTTATAGTGGAATATTTTTATTTAAGATAATGTTTTTGAGTGACTGCTATGATCTCAGTGATGTAGGAACGGAAGAATTGATGAAATAATTCTTGAGCTGCACGCGATTTTGTTTTTTTCGGTTGGAAGATAAGATCCCAGATTATATGATTTTATGCATATTTCGCAATGAAATAGTAGCCAAAAAGGAATATGAGCGCTTACTGAAAAAGATCAATAAGAAATTAGAAAAGCATCGGGCTATAGTAAAATAGGAGTGATAGTAGATGCTAGTATTACAATGACCCCCATTCCCCCAAGGATCTCCTACCTCCGTAGTGGAGGATCGGAAGAAGAGGGCAAAAGCAAATCAGTCAAAGAAAAGAAAGGGTAAAAAAAGAGACTCAATCAGGAGTAGAACTCAAGGAAAATGGCCCAAGAAATCAGAGAAAATCTACTACGGATACAAGAAGCACATAGGGGGGATAAAAAATGGAATGATACTAGAAAATCATAGCGTAGCCGACAATGAGCATGATAGTAGAGGGGTAAAGCCATTAATAAGCAAACTAGGATATAAGTCAATAGAAGTATATGCAGACAAAGGTTACCCAGTACCAACCAACGTGTCTTACTTTCATAGTCGAGGCTCAAAGACCGAGACCATTGTGTTAATGGTGGATTATATTTATTCATCCATCCTGGATAGGCTTCGTTAGAGACGATGTAGATTTAATCTTTCACATTGTGTTCGAAATACTATTGATTATAAATTAATTAATTATATCTGTTTTTATGGATAACGCATAATAATGTCAAGGGAACGATACAAACTATGAGCTATAGTATCCATAAGATGCTGGGCATGCACACGAGATAGATCCTTTATAACGAGCCTTTCTTGATCTAAACCAATGCTTTTTATTGCCAAATAATACGTTCTACTACCCATCGGGTTTTACTCATTAATTATATATGAATAATATAGCTATCCCTACTTAAGGGACGGTTCCTATAGACTTTATTCTGTATAAGGTCTTTGATGTTTCGACTATGAAAGTAAGACACGTTGGCTGGAACTTGGTAACCTTTATCTGCATATACTTCTCTGGGGGTTTATATCCTAGTTTGCTTATTAATGGTTTTAGCCCTTTACTATCATGTTCATTGGTTGCTACGCTATGTATAGCTAGTATTATATCCATTTTTATTCTCCCTTATCTGCTTCTTGTGTATCCGTACTAGGGTTTACCTGATTTTTTGAGCCATTTTCCTTGAGTGTCTACTCCTGATTGATTTTCTTTTTTTACCCTTTCTTTTTTTGACTGATTTGCTTTTTCTCCTCTTCCTTCCGATCCTCCGCTAAATAGGTATAGAGCCCCTTGGGAGCAAAGGGACTCACTGTAGTACTGGCATCTACTATCACTCCTGTTTTAACTATTGCCTGATGCTTTTTTAATTCCTTATTGATCTTTTTTCAGTAAGAACTCATATTCCTTTTGGCTACTATTTTATTGCGAAATCTGCGTAGAGTCGTATGATATGGGATCTGATCTTCCGATCGAAAACCACAAAAGCACATGTAGCTCAAGGATTTTTTCATCAATTCTTTCGTTCCTACATCACTGAAATTATACCAGTGACTCAAAAGCATTATCTTTAAATAAAGATATTTCACTGTAAGTAGCTTGGACTTTATTCCCTGGCTTTTTAATATATTTTTCTTATTTCTTTTTCCATCCTTTCCCAGTTGATTAAGGTTTTTAATCTTTTGAAAAACTCACTCCTTCTGGTAGAACGTTCCAGATATAGTTCACTAAAGCTTATTTGTGAGGTGCTTTTGAGCATAGATCCGAATTTTTTATTTTATACTTGATAATATACGAAACAATATATTTGGTTTACAAATATTTTAGCCTCTTTCTTCCATGTAATGTTCTCAAAGATTTGGTTTGGATCAGGAGGTTTGTTACAAAGGTTTAGTTCTTGTTCATGCACAGTTTTTTATGTAGGCTATGGCGCATAATTTGTATAGTCCTCCTGGGATAATTATGAACTGTTTATAAAACATAGATGTGATTAATTATATTGTAATAAATATTATATCGAATACGATGTGAAAGACTAAATACGACCGTATCCAACAAAACCTATATAGGAGTCTGAATAAAGGTGATTTACTTTAAAAGAATGGTTTCAATGCTTGATCTTTCGTGTACATTTTCGAATGTAGAGTCATTTCCTCGGTTGATTTTTACAAGCTCTTTCGATCCGTTTCAAATAGGCCTGAACCGTATTTTCCAAACCTAGATAGAGAGCTTCGGCTATCAACGCGTGACCGATAGATATTTCAGCGATTTCGGGGATACGTTCGATCAAATAGGAAATATTGTCCAAACTGAGATCGTGACCGGCATTCAACACTAAACCAGACTTCAAGGCCTCCTCAGCCGTACGAATATAGACGAGGGCAGCTTCGGGATCCTTTCGAGAGTAAGCTTGAGCAAAAACCTCAGTGTGGAGTTCTATGCGGTCTGCTCCTGCTTGAGCTGCAGCCGGAACAAATTTCGGATCAGGATCCAGAAATATCGAGGTTCGAATGCCATGACACTTAAATTCACCGATGACTTCAGTCAAAAAATCTCGGTGCGCAATCGTATCCCAACCGGAATTTGACGTAAGGACATCCTCCTCATCAGGTACTAAAGTCACCTGATCAGGTTGAACTTCCAAAACCATTTGAATGAATTTTTTCGTCGGCCTACCCTCGATGTTGAATTCCGTAGTGACAACGGGTTTGAGATCATAAACATCTTGATACCTGATGTGTCGTTCGTCAGGACGAGGATGCACCGTAATGCCCTGTGCCCCGAATCTTTGAATATCAATGGCCGATTGAACCACATCGGGAACATTTCCCCCGCGAGCGTTGCGTAAAGTGGCGATTTTGTTGATGTTTATACTGAGTCGAGTCATACTTTCATTTTTGAGGGCTGCTGACAATGGTTTACACAACATCCAAATCAAATTTTTTGGCCTCCGTCAGTAGATGGTCGAAAATATCTGCATGAATACGTTCATAATCCAACCATTAAGAAGTGGGATGAAAGTAATAAATCTGTAAAGGTAATCTATAAGGATTAATCTTTAAATAACGATCTTATATCACTGTATTAAAGCGAATTACGTTTATTCAAACTTCTAGATAGGGTTCGTTGTAGAAAATGGATATTTAGTCTTTCATATCGTATTCGAAATACTATTGATTTTAAATTAAATTAATAACATTTATTTTTACGAAAAGCTCATAATGATTCCAGGCGCACGATATAAATTATGAGTCATAATTCTTCCATAAGATGCTGGTAATGATACGATATAATCTTTTGAAAACSTYACAYGAAMGGGGAGGGSGGGSSGGGGGGGCGGSNCAAAATATTTGTAAATCAATATATTGTTTTGTATATTTGGAGTGTAAAGTAAGAAAAGATTTGGTTTTATGATCACAAGCTCCTCTAAACTAAGCTTTAGTTATCTATATATGGAATGTTCTATCAGAAGGAGTGAGTTTTTCAAAAGGTTAAATACCAATGATCCACTTTGAAGGGATGGAGAAAGAAATAAGAAAAATATATCAAAAAGACCAGGGAATAAAAGGCTAGCCTGCTTACAGTGGAATATCGTTATTTAAGATGATGCTTTTGAGTCACTGGTATGATCTCAGTGATGTAGGAATGGAGGAATTCGTAAAAGGTCCATAGGTTGCATGCGTTTTTGTGGTTTTCGATTGGAAGATCAGCCCGAGATCATATGAGTCTATGCAGATTTCGTAATGAAATAGTAGCCAAAAAGGCATATGAGAGCTTATTGAAAAAGATAATAAGGAATTAGAAAAGCATTAAGCTTTAGTTAAAATAGGAATGATAGTGGATTTTAGTATTAGAGTAGGGCCTTTTCTTCCAAGGTGTTTTCTATTCACGTGGTGGAGGATCGGAAGGAAGAGGAATAAAAGCAAATCAGTCAAAGAAAAGCAAGAGTAAAAAAAGAGACTCAATCAGGAGTAGACACTCAAGGAAAATGACTCAAAAAATCAGGTAAACTTTACTACGGATACAAGAAGTACATAGGGGGGGTAAATGATACTAGCTGTACATAGAGTAGCAACCAGTGAGCACGATACTAAAGGGTTAAACTCATTAATAAGCAAACTAGGATATAACCACAGAGAAGTCTATTGCAGCCCAAGGTTACCAAGTGCTAGCCAACAGTCTTATTTTCATAGTAGAGAAATCAATGCCCCTATACAGAAAAAGCTTATAGAAACTGCCCTTAAGTAGTATAGCTATATTATTCAAAATAATTAGTGAGTAAACCCGATGGGTAGTAGAGCGTATTTTTGGCAGTATAAAGCGTTTTCCTGGATCAGGAGAGGCTCGTTACATAAGGTTTAGTTCGTGTGCATGCCCAGTATCTTATGGCGGATATGACACATAATTTGTATCGTATACCTGAGGTAATTATGCGGTATTCATAAAAATAATCACGATTAATTATCTTTTTAATAAACAGTATTTCGAATACGATGTAAAAAACTAAATCTACATATCATTCAACGAAGCCATCTATAGAGATTAATAAACGTGATCCATTTTAGCACAATCATCTTGAAGCAATAAATCAGTACTCATGAGAAAAAAGATCATAGTGGGAAACTGGAAAATGCACCACACGCTCGAAGAAACTCAATCTTTCATCCAAGATTTTCTGAAGATCTACACCACACATCAATCCCAATCGGAAATCATCATTGCTCCGGCGTATCCATTTTTGCACATTGCGCTACAAATGTGTAAAAATAGTCCTTTGCACATCGCGGCACAAAATATGCACGAGGCCGATCAAGGTGCGTATACCGGAGAGGTATCCGCAGCAATGCTACGATCGATAGGCGTACGAAAAGTTATCTTGGGACATAGCGAACGTCGTAAATATTTCTTTGAAATTGATGAGATCTTGGCCCGAAAAGTAACCCAAGCCTTGAAACACGAGTTGGAAATTATTTTTTGCATTGGAGAGACTTTGACCCAAAGAAACCGAGAGCAACATTTTGACACGATAAAAACACAGCTTGAAAAAAAAATCCTTTCTCTCTCTCCACAAGAGCTCCAATCAGTAATCATCGCCTATGAACCTATATGGGCCATCGGAACAGAGCAAACCGCAACACCCGATCAAACCCAGGAAATGCACGCTTACATTCGTCAAATCTTTTCAGACAAATACGGAAAAGACATAGCCTCCGAGCTTCGGATTTTATACGGGGGAAGCGTAAAACCAACTAATTCTCAAATGATTTTTTATCAAAAAGACATCGATGGAGGACTCATCGGAGGGGCTTCTTTGAAGCCCGACGACTTCATCGAAATCATCCGGTCTTGCTGATACATTTCGGAACCGACTTTACTCTCTTTTTTACGTTTCGAGAATATTGCATGAGAGAAGGAGGTAAACTGTTTGTAAATAAATATATTATTTCGTCTATTTGGAGTAGAAAAAAAATAACCTCTATGCTCAGAAGCGCTGCACAAATAAGCTTTAGTGAGCTATATATAGACAGTTCTACCAGAAGGAGTGATTTTTTCAAAAAGTTAAAAACCTTGATGCACAGGGAAGGGATGGAGAAAGAAATAAGAAAATATATCAAAAAGCCAGGGAATAAAAGACCAACCTGCTTACAGTGGGATATCGTTATTCAAGATGATGCTTTTGACTCACTGGTATGATCTCAGTCATGTAGGAACGGAAGAATTGGTGAAAAAAAATTGAGTTGCATGATTTTTTGTGGTTTTTGATTGGAAGATCAGATACCAGATTATACTACTCTATGCAGAGTTCGCAATAAAATAGTAGTCAAAAATGTATATGAGCGCTTACTGAAAAAGATCAATAAGGAATTAGAAAAGCATCAGGCGATAGTTAAAAAAGGAGTGATAGTAGATTCCAGTATTATAGTGAGGACCTTTGCTTCCAAGCGAAATCCTACCACGTAGTGGAGAATCGGAAGGAGGCGGGGAAAAAGCAAATCATTCAAAGAAAAGAAAGGGTAAAAAAAGAGACTCAATCATGAGTAAAAACTCAAGGAAAATGGCTCAAAAAATAAAGTGAACTCTACTACAGATACAAGAAGCATATAGGGGGGGATAAAAATGGAATGAGACTATCAGTACATAGCATAGCTGCCAATGAGCATGATAGTAGAAGACTAAAGCTATTAATAAGCAAACTAGGATATAAACTTAGAGAAGTATATGCAGATAAAGGTTATCAAGTGCCAGCCAACGTGTCTTACTTTCATAGTCGAGGCATCAAAGGCCGTATACAGAAGAAGGCCTATAGGAACCGTCCCTTAAGTAGGGTAGCAATATTATTTAATAAATTAGTCAGTAAAACCCGATGGGTAGTAGAACGTACTTTTGGAAGTATAAAGCGTTGGTTTGGATCAGGAAAGGCTAGTTACAAAGGATTAGCTCATGTGCATGCCCAGCACCTTATGAAGGTTATAGCGCACAATTTATATCGTGCCCCTAGCATTATTATTCGTTTTTCATAATATATATATAATAAATTTATTTTTAATCAATTTATTTCGAATACGATGTGAAAGACTAAATCTTCATCGTCTCCAACGAATCCTATCTAGGAGACTGAATAAAGGTAATCCATCTTAAAAAGATGGTCTCGTTTTGTATAGTTTTTTTATAAATAAAAACTTCATTGATATGAAAAAGAACGCCATTGGGCTTGATTCCGGGAAGGCCGATGATTTAGCTCGTGATTTGAACGTCTTATTGTCTAATGCTCAAATTTATTACCAAAACCTTAGAGGTGTTCACTGGAACATACTTGGCCAAAATTTTTTTGAGTTGCATGTCAAGTTTGAGGAGTTATATAGAGAAGCTCAAGAAAATGTGGATTTGATTGCCGAGCGCATTCTTACTTTGGGGGAAACGCCTTTGCATACTTTCGAGGATTATATCAAGATCTCCGATGTAGTTGTGGGGAAGGATGTTTCAAAGGATGAGGATTGTGTGAAGTTGATTGTGAATTCTCTTACTCATTTGCTTGAAATAGAACGTGCGTTGCTCGACAAGTCTGCTGAGGCCGGGGATGAAGGGACTAATTCTATGATAAGCGATTTTATTGCTGCTCAGGAAAAGGTAGTATGGATGTTTGAGTCATGGTTGGGAAAAAAGGCTTGAGTTTTCGTAGCTGTTGCTGCAATAAAAAAGTGCCTTTTCAAGACCCTTTTTTATTGATCGAGATAATATCGCACAAATCGAGACCATTGTGTTAAGGTGGATTACGTTTATTCAGTCTCCTAGATGGGCTTTGTTGGAGAGGATGTAGATTTATCTTTCATATCGTACTCGAAACCTATTTATTAATAACTAATTAATCATATCTATTTTTATGAATGTGTATAATGATCGCAGGGGAACGATATAACGTTGAGAACGTTGCATGAGGGAATGGGGTGTAAATCAATATATTGTTTCGTATACTTGAAATAAGAAATAAAAAAACATTCGGCACTATACTCAGAAGTACTGAACAAATAAGGTTTAGTGAACTATATATGGAATGTTCTATTAGAAGGAGTGAATTTTTCAAAAGTTAAATACCATTGATTCGCTGAGAAGGGATGGAGAAAGAAATAAGAGAAATATATCAAAAAGGACAGGGAATAAAAGTTTAATCTGACTACAGTGGAATATCGTTATTTAAGATGATGCCTTTTGAGTTACTGGTATGATTTCAGTGATCTAGGAACGGAAGAATTGGTGAAAAAAATTTAATTTTTCGTGCGTTTTTGTGGTTTTCTATTGGAAGATTAGATCCCAGATCATTCGACTCTATGTAGATTTTTACAATAAAATAGTAGCCAAAAAGGAAATATGAGTGCTTACCGAAAAAGATCAATAAGGAATTAGAAAAGCATTAGGCTATAGTTAAAACAGAGTGATCGTAGATACCAGTATTACAGTGAGTCCCATTGCTACCAAGGGGCTTTCCAGCTATGTAGTGGAGGATTGGAAGGAAGAGGGGAAAAGCAAATCAGTCAAAGAAAAGAAAGGGCAAAAAAAAAATCAATCAGGAGTAGATACTCAAGGAAAATGGCTCAAGAAATCAGGTAAAATTTAGTACGGATACAAAAAGCAAATAGGGGGGGGATAAAAATGAAATGATATTAGTTGTACATAGCGTAGCAATGAGCATGATAGTAGAGGGCTAAAGCCATTAATAAGCAAACTAGGATATAAATCCAGAGGAAGTATATGCAGACAAAGGTTACCAAGTGCCAACTAACGTGTCTTATTTTTATAGTCGAGGCATCAAATACCGTATATAGAAGAAAGCCTATAGCTACCGTTTCTTAAGTAGGATAGTTATATTATTCAACAAATTAGTGAGTAAAACCCGATGGGTAGTAGAATGTACTTATGGCAGTATAAAGCGTTAGTTTAGATCAGGAGCCTCCTTACAAAGGATTAGCTCGTGTGTATTCGCAGCATCTTATGGATGCTGCTATAGCGTATAATTTGTATCGTTCCCCTGGAGTTATTATTCGCTGTCCATAAAAATAGATATAATTAATTAATTTATAATCAATAGTATTTTGAATATAATGTGAAAGATTAAATCTCCATTTTTTCTAACGATTTCCATCTAGGAGGTTGAATAATCGTAATTCATCATTAATACAATGGTCTCGCTTTTTCCTAAAGCGTAGGGCCTGAAATTTACTATAGGCAGGTTTGTTATTTCTCTATAGGCTGTTGTCGAGGGGGATTGTAATAGGGTAACCTATAAAATTATTATTTGGATCCCTTTTTTGATGAGAATGGTTCGATGTATGCTCGGCCTACTATGAGAGGTAGTATAAACAAGAGCAACATATATTTTTTCCGAAAGATTTCCAAGGGGGTATGAGCAGAGCCTTTTCGAAACATCCGCAATCGGTTACTTTGTTGAAGTAGGCAGAATAAAAGGTTAGAAAACTGAAAAAAAATATCAGTGCGAACAGGTTGATGAGGTTGAATTTTTGGCGATGCCTAACCAAAGCATGAATCCGAGGAAGCATTCAAAGAGGGCTAAGAATAAGACCAACGGAAAAGAAAGATTTATGAGAAAGGGGAGATTTAAGACGGAGGGCGAAAAGTATTCCTCAAATTTGTATGAAAAACTGATAGGGTCGATCAATTTGAGGCATCCCGATAAAATGAAAAGAAACCCAACAATGGTGCGTGAAAATATGGTGAAGAGTTTCATGAGCAGGGGGGGGGGAGGTATGATTGGAGGGTTATTATATCTTTCATAGATTTTAATAAGGGCAAAGACGGCATAATTCAATAGGTCTATATAATGTCCTTCGGAGGTTTCCGAAACCAGTTTTTTTTGTCTGTTCTTTTCTACTTGTTTCATGCGTAAGATCTTTTGTAAGATCATATCGGTGATGGACGACAGACGCATTTCTCTCCAAGCTTCCCCGTAATCATGATTTTTCTGTTCTATCAATGCCTTGGCTCTTGCGATTTGTCGGTCGTAATATTCCAAGGCTTCTTCATACGGCATGTCCGCCTCTAAAGAGGATTTTTTTTCGAGTTGTATC
Organism: Flavobacteriales bacterium Tduv; assembly: GCA_047528255.1. Classification (GTDB taxonomy): domain Bacteria; phylum Bacteroidota; class Bacteroidia; order Flavobacteriales; family Blattabacteriaceae. The sequence goes on from CP180024.1 coordinate 1,476,904, forward strand.
AGTCCGATGGCTGCATAATTGATGATAGCTGAGAAGTCTTCCGAAATATCTTCGTTTACTTTTTGGACTCCTTTTTCTTCGATGTTTCGTATACGGTTGCCTTTGATGAAGATTTGATCCGTCACTGACGATACGCGTAAAATCCGCCAAGAGCTGCCGTACTCTTGCAGTTTTTTTTTGAAAACCTTTCGACATTGGTTGATGATGAAGTCGAATTGTTCTGAAGTTTTTTCCATAAGGCTTAATTTCGCGTTAAAATTAGGATTAATTAAAAAATGGTGACAATTTACTGTGCGGGAGCTTTGATGGATTTTACGATTACTAAAGTGATGGGGGTCCTCAATCTTACACCTGATTCGTTTTATGATGGTGGGAGGTATGTCGGTGAGAATGATATGCTTCGGCAAGCAGAACGTATGTTGGAAGAGGGGGCGGACTTTATAGATGTTGGCGGGTGTTCGACTCGACCGGGAGCTGGACTTGTTTCTTTGGAAGAGGAGCTTAGACGTGTGATGAGGCCGATTGAGCTTGTTTTGAAGCATTTTCCACAAGCGCGCATTTCTATAGATACTTTTAGAAGTGAAGTGGCCTGTGCCGCGGTTGAATCCGGAGCTTTGATAATCAATGATATATCTGGTGGTGAGTTGGATGAAAATATATTTGAAACGGCAGCTCGACTGAAGGTTCCTTATGTTTTGAGTCATATACAGGGTAGGCCTGAGAATATGCAAGATGCGCCTCGTTATGATAATATTATTGTTCAGATCAATCGATATTTTTCCGAAAAAATTGCGCATTTGCGAGCGTTAGGGGTTGATGATATCATTTTGGATCCGGGTTTTGGGTTCGGAAAGAGTATTGATCATAATCTTCAAATCATAAAAAACCTACCTTTGATAGGTTTTGGTGATTATCCTGTTTTAGTAGGACTTTCGAGGAAGTCTACACTTCAAAAGATTTTAGGTATCTGTGCTGACCAGGCTTTGAATGCGACCTCTGTGATGCACACTTTAACTTTATTGCAGGGAGTGTCTCTGTTGCGAACGCATGATGTGAAAGAATCTTTTGAGTGTATAAAATTAGTCAAAAGTTATAACAATATTTAATGTAATTTTAATAAATTGTTCGTGTTTTTTTTCTAAAATACTTACCTTTTTTTTATTTAAAGATGCAGTTAAACGTATTGGATATTTCTATAGTTGATTTTTTTGACGTGGTTTTGGTGGCCGCTTTTCTTTACCAAGTTTATCGACTTTTGAGAAATACGATGGGGCTAAGAATTTTTTACGGTGTTATCGTCGTATTCATTTGTTGGAAGGCCGCACAGTTTTTGGATATGGTGTTGATCAGTGAGATATTAGGAGGTATATTCAGCGTGGGATTCGTGGCTTTGGTAGTTGTTTTTCAGCCTGAGTTGAGGCGATTTTTATTGACGTTGGGAGGTAGATCTTTTGTGGGGAGGTTTGGTAAGTTGTTCAAAAAAAAACAGGATTCTTATATGCAAATCGAAACAATAGATGCTATTGTGGAGAGTTGTGTCAAATTTTCAAATGACAGGATCGGAGCTATAATTGCCATTCAAGTGCACGAACCAGTAGAAGAATTTATTTCCGGTGGGGATTTTGCCGATATACTTGTGACATCCTCTATTTTGGGAAATATTTTTCCCAAGACGAGCAGTTTGCATGATGGAGCCGTGATTGTTGTTGGAGATAGAATTGTAAGAACACGGGCAGGGTTGCCTATCTCCGAGAGAAAAGATATTCCTTCTAGCGTGGGGTTTCGTCATAAGGCGGCAATCGGGTTCTGTGATAAGACCGAGGCTATTTGTATCGTTGTATCTGAGGATACGGGGTATATTTCTTACATCAGAGGAAGGAGAGAGATGTTTGTCGTCAATGCTAAACAATTAAGAGCGGAATTGATCGAAGATCTTCATAGTTGAAATATTTCTTGTACAGAAGGTTGCTTCAAATGAACATCTGTTTTGTATCTTGATAGGGATATTAGTTTTGTATTGAGACCATTGAGTTAATGCTGGATTACGTTTATTCAACCTCCTAGATAGGCTTCGTTAAAGAAGATCTAGGTTTATTCTTTCACATTGTATTTGAAATACTATTAATTATAAATGAATTAATTATATCTATTTTTATAAACATTGCATAGTAATACCAGGGGGACGATACAAATTATGTACCTTAACCTCCTAAGATGCTGGGCATGTACACGAGCTAATCATTTGTAATGAGTCTTTCCTAATCTAAACCAACGCTTTATACTGCTAAAAGTATGATCTACTACCCATCGTGTTTTACTCGCTTATTTGTTGAATAAGTATAAGTCCTACTTAAGAGACGGTTCCTATAGGATTTCTTCTGTATACTGTATTTTATGCCTCTACTGTGAAAGTAACACTACGTTGGCTGGAACGTGCTAACCTTTGTCTGCATATACTTCTCTGAGGTCATATTCTAGTTTTCTTATTAATGGTTTTAGCCCTTTACTATCATTTTCATTGACGGCTACGCTATGTACTGCTAGTATCATTCCATGAGAATGTTGCATGGGATAAGGAGGTTAAAATATTTGTAATATCAATATATTTTTTTGTCTACTTGGAGTAGAAAATAAAAAATTTGGCTCTATGCTTAGAAGTATCGCACAAATAAACTTTAGTGAACTATATATGGAGGTTCTACCAGAAGGAGTGAGTTTTTCAAAAGGTTAAAAACCTTGATCCAGTGGGAGGGATGGAGAAAAAAAATAAGGAAAATATATCAAAAGGAGCAGAGAATAAAAGGCCAAGCTACTTACAGTAGAATATCGTTATTTAAGCTGATGCTTTTGAGTCACTAGTATGATTTCAGTGATGTAGGAACGGAAGAATTGGTGAAAGAATCCTTTAGCTGCATGCGTTTTTGTGGTTTTCGATTGGAAGATCAGATCCAAAATTATACGATTCTATGCAGATTTCTCAATGAAATAGTTCCAAAAAGGCATATGAGAGCTTACTGAACAAGATCAATAAGGAATGAGACCATTGTGTTAATAGTGGATTACGTTTATTCAGCCTCCTAGATTTTATTCGTTAGAGAAAATATAGATTTAGTCTTTTACATTATATTCGAAAACTATTGATTGTTAATTAATTAATTATATCTATTTTTATGAACAGCGCATAATAATTACAGGGGCACGATACAAATTATGCGCCATAGCCTCCATAAGATGCTGGGCATGCACACGATCTAATCCTTTGTAACGACCTTTCCTGATCCAAAACAACGCTTTATACTGCCAAAAGTACGTTCTACTACCCATCGAGTTTTACTCACTAATTATGTTGAATAATATAGACATACCTACTTAAGGAGGATTCCTATAGGCTTTCTTCTGTATACGGTATTTGATGCCTCGATTATGAAAGTAAGACACGTTGGCGGCTGGCACTTGGTAAACTTTGTCTGCATATACTTCTCTGGGTTTATATCCTAGTTTGTTTATTAATCGCCTTAGCCCTCTACTATCATGCTCATTGGCTGCTACGCTATGTACAGCTAGTATCATTTACCCCCCCCTATCTATTTCTTCTATCCGTAGTAGAGTTTACCTGATTTCTTGAGCCATTTTCCTTGAGTGTCTACTCCTGATTGAGTCKCTTTTTTNMCCCTTKCTTTTCTTTRRYTGATTTNKYTTTTSCCMMTYTTCYTTCCGATCCTCCACTASRTAGNNGTARGASKYCCNYTTGGGANNAAGGGNRRCTCACTGTAATMYTRGCATCTAYTATCACKCMTGTTTTAACTAKMSCCTGATKMTTTTCTAATTCCTTATTGAKCTTTTTCAGTAAGMKCTCATATRCYTTTTTGGCTACTATTTCATTGCRAAATMTKCATAGAGTCGTATGATYTGGAATYTGATCTTCCAATMGAAAACCACAAAAGCGCATGCAGCTCAAGGATTCTTTCAYCAATTCTTCCGTTCCTANYATCACTGAGATCATACCARTKACTMAAAAGYATCATYTTAAAYAAYGATATTYCACTGTAWGMAGGTTGGYCTTTTATTYCCTGTCCTTTTTGATATATTTTTCTTATTTCTTTTTCTATCCCTTCCCAGTGGATCAAGGTGTTTAACCTTTTGAAAAACTAACACAGTTCTGGTAGAACGATCCATATATACTTTACTTTTGTGCGATGCTTTTGAGTATAGAGCCGAATCTTTTTTTTATTACTACTCCAGATATACGAAATAATATATTGATTTACAAATATTTTAAATCATTTCTCTCATGCAACGTTCTCAAAACTAGTATTTCATTCGAAAACTTGCATACATTTAGTGCCTGTATCGCGGGTGTGGTGGAATTGGTAGACACGCCAGACTTAGGATCTGGTTCCGAAAGGTGTGGGGGTTCGAGTCCCTTCACCCGCACTATTGCTTAATAGTTAAGAGTCTTTCCTGGTCCAAATCAACGTTTTATACTGCTAAAAGTTCGTTCTACTATCAATCGATTTTTACTCACTAATTATGTTGAATAGCATAGTCCAACTACTTAAGGGACGGAGGCCTATAGACTTTCTTCTGTATACTGTTTTTGATGCCTCGACTATGAAAGAAAAACATGTTGACTGGAACTTGGTAATCTTTTTCTGCATATATTCCTCTGAGTTTATACCCTAGTTGGTTATTAATACTTTTTTCCTCTCCTCCTTCCGATCCTTCACTACGGAGTGGAGTGCCCCACTTGGGAGCAAAAGACCTCACTGTAATACTGGAGCATCTACTATCACTCCTGTTTTAACTATTACCTAATGTTTTTCTAATTTCTTATTAATCTTTGAGAACGTTACATGAGAGAAGGAGGTTAAAATATTTGTAAATCAGTATATTGTTTCGTATATTCTGGAATAGAATATAAAAAAATTCGGATCTATCCTTAGAAGCAGCGCAGAAATAATCTTTAGTGAACTACATATGGAACGTTCTACCAGAAGGAGTGAGTTTTTCAAAAGGTTAAACACCTTGATCCAGTAGGAAGAGATGGAGAAAGAAATAAGAAAAATATATTAAAAAGGCCAGGGAATAAAGGGCCAACCTTCTTACAGTGGAATATCGTTATTTAAGATGATGCTTTTGAGTCATTGGTATGATCTCAGTGATGTAGAAACAGAAGAATTGGTGAAAGAATCCTTGAGCTGTATATGCTTTTGTGTTTTTTGATTGAAAGATCAGAGCCTAGATCATACGACTCTAGATTTCGCAATGAAATAGTAGCCAAAAAGGCATATGAGCGCTTACTGAAAAAGATCAATAAGAAATTAGAAAAGCATCAAGCTATAGTTAAAACAGGAGTGATGGTAGATGTCAGTATTACAGTGAGTCTCCTTGCTCCCAAGGGAGCTCCTACCTACGTAGTGGAGGATCGGAAGGAAGATTGGCAAAAAAATCAGTCAAAGAAAAGCAAGGGTAAAAAAAAGCGACTCAATCAGGAGTAGACACTCAAGGAAAATAGCTCAAGAAATCAGGTAAACTCTACTACGGATAGAAGAATAAGATAGGGGAGGGTATCATGGAATGATACTAGCTGTACATAGCGTATCAGCCAATGAGCATGATAGTAGAGGGATAAAGCCATTAATAAGCAAAGTGGATATAAACCCAGAGAAGTATAGCAACAAAGGTTACCAAGTGCCAGCCAACGTGTCTTATTTTCATACTCGAGGCATCAAAGCCCGTATACAGAAGAAAGCATATAGGAACCGTCTCTTAAGTAGGATAGCTATATTATTCAATAAATTAGTGAGTAAAAACCGATGGGGAGTAGAATGTACTTTTGGCAGTATAAAGAGTTGGTCTGTATCAGGAAAGACTCATTATAAAGGATTAGATCGTGTGCATGCCGAGTATTTTATGGAGGCTATGGCGCATAATTTGTATCGTGCCCTTGGAACTATTATGAACTGTCCATAAAAATAGATATAATTAATTAACTTATAATCAAAAGTATTTCGAATACAATGTGAAAGACTAAATCCATATTTTCTTTAACGAGACCATTTAGGAGTCTAGATAAATGTAATCCACCATTAACACAATAGTTTCGGTGAAAGACTAAATCTACATCGTTCTCCAACGAAGCCATATAGGAGGCTGAATAAACGTAATCTACCATTAATACAATGATCTCATAGTTACCTTCACTATAGGAGATTGTCTTTTATTCCCTGTCCTTTTCATATATTTTTCTTATTTCTTTCTTCATCCCTTCCTAGTGGATCAATATGTTTAACCTTTTGAAAAACTCACTCCTTCTGGTAGAACGTCCATATATAGTTCACTAAAGCTTATTTGAGCGGTGCTTCTGAGAATAGCTCCGAATCTTTTTTTATTTTCTACCCAGATATACGAAAAAATATATTGATTTACAATTATTTTATATCCCCCCTTATCTCATGCAACGTTCTTGACTCAGAATTATTCTGAATAATTTTTTAACTTACACAGTTAATGAGATACTTCCATTTTTTTACCAAAAAAAATTGTGATCCCTGATCGGACTTTGTCTACCTTAGCCCGGCTATGGAAAAAAAACATCCTTCATCTTACGATCGAAAAAAATTCACATCGATCCCTTTTGTTCGTGGCAAGATACCGCCTCAAGCCTTGGATCTTGAAGAGGCTGTTTTGGGGGCGATGATGATTGATAAAAAGGGTTTGGATCAGGTCATCGATATTCTTGTTCCGGACATATTTTATAAGCCAGCGCATCAAGAGATCTTTCGAGCCATTCAAAAGCTCTTTCATGATTCTCAACCTGTAGATTTGATTACAATTTCCGATTGTTTGCGTCAGGACGGGAACATGGACCTTGTGGGAGGGGATTATTATCTGATTCAACTTTCTCAGAAGGTGATCTCTTCGGCTCATATCGAGTACCATACTCGTATCATTCAACAAAAATTTATTTTGCGCCGTTTGATAGAAATTTCTTCTGAGCTTATAGAACAGGCTTATGATGAAACTATTGATGTTTTCGAGCTTCTTAATATGTCTGAAGCCAAGATTTTCGAGATCACGCATGGTCATCTGAAACGAAGTTCCGAGACGGCCCAAACGCTTATTTATCAAGCTATAGATCGAATAAAAAAGGTTGAGGCCACTGAAGGATTGAGTGGGGTGGCTTCGGGTTTTGTCAAGCTTGATAGGCTTACCTCGGGTTGGCAAAGGTCTGACCTAATAATTTTTGCTGCTCGTCCCGGTATGGGTAAGACAGCGTTTATACTCTCGATGGCCAGAAATATCGTTGCCGAACAAAAGATACCTGTTGCTTTCTTTTCTTTGGAGATGTCTTCCATTCAATTGATTACCAGGTTGATTGCTTCCGAGACGGGGATTTCTTCTGAAAAATTGAGGAGGGCTCAGTTGTCGAATGTTGAATGGAGCCAACTTTACTCTAAGGTGAAGCGTCTGGAAGAATCGCCGTTATTCATTGATGATACTCCGGCTCTTTCTGTGTTTGATCTACGTGCTAAATGTCGTCGTTTGGTATCCCAACATGGGGTGCGTTTGATCATGATCGATTATTTGCAGCTTATGGCTGCGGATGTTGGAGGCAAGCATGGCAATCGTGAGCAAGAAATATCTATTATCTCTCGAAGTTTGAAGTCTATAGCGAAGGAGCTTGACGTGCCCGTGATTGCTCTTTCGCAACTTTCGCGTGCCGTAGAGACGCGTGGGGGGAGCAAGCGCCCCTTACTTTCTGATCTGCGCGAGTCCGGAGCCATCGAGCAAGATGCCGATATCGTTTCGTTTATTTACCGTCCCGAGTATTATGGTTTCAGCACTTGGGATGATGATGGAGCAACTCCTTGTCAGGGTCAGGCTGAGGTGATTATTGCCAAGCATCGCAATGGAGGTCTGGATAATGTGCGTTTGCTCTTCATCAATGAACAGGCTAAATTTGTGGATATGGAGGAATATTCTTTTGCCGATGTAGGCGCTCACATCGAAGCTCTTCAATCAAGCATGAATGAACATGCTGCTCCGAATCATGTGTACTCCAATCATGGTTTGGATCTTCCTCAAGACCCTTCGTCGAGTTTCCCTATTGAATAGGGTGAGCCTTAGAGGGTGTGTGAGGAGATGAGGGTTCCCCCCTTTAAGTCTTTTTTTACGTAATTTGGTAGCTGAAGTTCATGATGATCGTGTTTGTTTTGGAACGTTCTGTTATGTTGAAGGACCGTCGTAAGTATTGCTCCTCGTTAGAATTTTTCCTGTAATTTGAAAGATGTCTACCTTGTGTTTTTCAAATCGGCTAGTTTTCTTCCCTTTTTTTCATGATTTGAGACTATTGTATTAAGGTGGATTACGTTTATTCAGCTATTCTAGATAGGCTTCGTTAGAGACGATGTAGATTTAGTTTTTCATATTGTATTCGAAATACTATTTATTATAAATCAACTAATTATATCTATTGTTTATGAACAACGCATAATAATACCAGGTACACGATACAAATTATGAGCTATAGCCTCCATACGATGCTGGGCATGTACACGCGCTAATCGTTTGTAACGACCCTTTCCTGATCCAAACCAACGTTTTATACTGCTATAAGTACGTTCTACGCCTCATCAGGTTTTACTCACTAATTATGTTGAATAATATAGCTATACTTGCTTAAAGAATGCTTCTTATATGCTTTCTTCTGTATACGATCTTTAATGCCTCGACTATGAAAGTAAGCCACGTTGGTTGGAACTTGCTAGTCTTTGTCTGCATATACTTCTCTGGGGTTATATGCTAGATTGCTTATTACTAACTTTAGTCCTCTACTATCATGATCATTGGCGGCTACGCTATGTACTGCTAGTATCATTCCATTTTTATCCATCCCTATGAGCTTCTTGTATCCGTAGTAGAGTTTACCTGATTTCTTGAGCCATTTTCCTTGAGTGTCTACGCCTGATTGAGTCTCTTTTTTCACCCTTTCTTTTCTTTGACTGATTTGCTTTTACCCTCTTCCTTCCGATTCTACGACTACGTAGTCGTAGAAGCTCCCCTTGGGAGATAGGGATTCACTGTAATACTATCGTCTACTATCACTCCTGTGTTAACTATCATCTTGATGTTTTTCTAATTCCTTATTGATCTTTTTCAGTAGGCTCTCATATGTTTTTTTAGCTGCTATTTCATTGCGAATGATGAATAGATTTCATATAATATGTGATCTGATCTTCCAATCGAAAACTACAAAAGTGAGTGCAGTTCAAGGCTTATTTCACCAATTCTCCGTTTCTAGATCACTGAGATCATATCAGGACTTAAAAGCATCATCATAAATAACGAGAACGTTGCATGGGGGAGAAGGAGTTTAAAATATTTGTAATATCAATATATTGTTTTGTCTACTTGGAGTAGAAAATAAAAAATTCGGCTTTATACTCAGAAGTACCGCACAAATAAGCTTTAGTAAACTATATATGGGACGTTCTACCAGAAGGCGTGAGTTTTTCAAAAGATTAAAAACCTTGATCCACTGGAAAGGGATGAAAAAAGAAATAAGAGAAATATATCAAAAAGGCCAGGGATAAAAGGTCAATCGGCTTATAGTGGAATATTGTTATTTAAAATGATTCTTTTGAGTTACTGGTATGATTTCAGTGATGTAGGAATGGAAGAATTGATAAAAGAATCCTTGAGCTACATGCGCTTTTTTGGTTTTCGATTGGAAGATCAGATCACAGATCATATGAATCTATGCAGATTTCGCAATGAAATAGCAGCTAAAAAAACATATGAGGCCTACTGAAAAAGATCAATAAGCAATTAGAAAGGCATCAGGTGATAGTTAACACAGGAGTGATAGTAGATGATAGTATTACAGTGAATTTCTTTCTCCCAAGGGAGCTCCTACGACTACGTAGTCGTAGAATCGGAAGGAAGAGGGCAAAAGCAAATCAGTCAAAGAAAAGAAAGGGAGAAAAAGAGACTCAATCAGGAGTAGACACTTAAGGCAAATGGCTCAAGAAATCAGGTAAACTTTACTACGGATACAAGAAGCTCATAGGGAGGTTATAAAAATGGAATGAGAGTAGCCGTACATAGCCTAGCAGCTAATGAGCATGATAGTAGAGGGCCTAAAGGTATTAATAAGCAAACTAAGATATAACCCCAGAGAAGTATATGCAGATAAAGGTTACCAAGTTCCAGTTAACGTGTCTTACTTTCATAGTCGAGGCATCAAAGACCGTATACAAAAGAAGGCCTATAGGACCTTACCTTGAGTAGGATAGCTATATTTATTCAACATAATTAGTGAGTAAAACCCGATGGGGTGTAGAACGTACTTTTGGTAGTATAAAGTGTTGGTTTGGATCAGGAAAGTATTTTTACAAAGGATTAGCTCGTGTGAATGCTCAGCGTTTTATGCAAGCTATGGCGCATAATTTGTATCGTTCCCCTGGCATTATTATGCGATGTCCATAAAAATAGATATAATTAATTGATTTGCAATCAATAGTATCCCGAATACAATGTAAAGGACTAAATCTACATCGTTCTCTAACGAATCCCCTCTAGGAGGCTGAATAAATCTAATCCACCATTAAAAAAAATGGTCTCATAACTATATTCCACTGTAAGTAGTTTGCCTTTTATTTCCTGATCTTTTTGATATATTTTTTTATTTCTTTCCCCATTCCTTCCCAGTGGATTAAGGTGTTTAACCTTTTAAAAAACTCACCCCTTCTGGTAGAACGCGTCATATATAGTTCATTAAAGCTTTTTTGTGCGGCACTTCTGAGCATAGATCCTATTTTTTATTTTTTACTCTAAAATGTACGAAATAATATATTGTTTTACAAATATTTCATCCCCTTCTCTCACGCAACGTTCTCATATGATCTCAATCAAATTTTATCGATCTGATAGGAGATATTTTATTTATGAGAAAAGAAGGAAAGATTAGGGTGATTACACAGATCAAAACACTGAAAAAATTTATCAATAAAATAATAGTAAAATCCAAGTGTACAGGAACTACACTGATATAATATGAATCAGGATTCAAAGAAATACACTGGAATTTTTTCTGTAGCAATAAAGCCCCAAGCCCTACAACATTACCTATAAACAGAGCTGATAACATTATCCGCAAAGCATAAAAGATAAATATCTTTTGCACAAGCCAATTCCCTGTCCCTAAAGTTTTCAATATACCTATCGTACGAACACGTTCCAAAATCAAAATCAATAAAAGCACTGCCATATTAATGATCACCACCACACTTACAATCAATACTACAATAAATATATTGATATCAAAAATCTGTATCCAATCAATGATGTTCTGAAATCGATTCAAAACACTCTCGGAGTTTAATTTATAACTAATCTTTCTGTTAATTTGTTTTTCCACCGAACTTATTTGATTAATATCTTTAACAAAAACATCAAACCCTCCCACATAAGTGGAATTCCAACCATTGATGCTCTGTACTTGTCGTATATCTCCTATGACTAAGACATCATCAAAGTTTTTAATCCCGGTTTCATACAAGCCGCTTATATTAAAACGTCGGACAATAGGACGAGATAATCCGGACTTCAAAAAATAACATATAAAAAAGCTGCCTACATCCAATTTTAAAGCAACAGCCTGCTTCTTGGATAAAAGAACCTCATCGCTTAGAGGAGTCTTATTCAGATCAGGAAAATAGCCTTTCACAAGAAACTTTTGTAGACGAACGCGATCATAATCAAGAGCTATCCCTTTAAAAATAATGGCCTCTATTTCATTTCCCTTACGAAGGACTCCGCTACGCGTGGCAAAAGTGCTGACATGATCCACACCGAGATCTGATGGAAATCTTGGATAAAAAAACTGTCGAAGAGAAATGGGGGAACTATCATGGGAATTATTGCTATCCAGACTCGTGATAACAATATGACCGTAAAAGTCAGACAATTTTTCTTTAATAGCCAGCTTAGCGCCGATACCTGTAGAAAATGTAATATGACCTACGATGATGCCCAGAGCAACGGCAATCTGTGTAATGAAGATTATGACAGCAGAATTATCCTTTTTACTACCTTTATTCGCAGTCGTTTTTCCAGAAAAATACCACGCAAAATTCACCTTTATGAATACTCTAAAGCTGTTCAAATATATATTTTTCTTCCTCTCTAGCATATCATTCCAAAATGTATCCATAGCATCTACCATTATTCCTCCTCAAAAAACGCTCTGACGATCCCACATCGGTATTTAAACGAACAGAGCTTTACACCTCCTCTATTTCAAAATAAAAATATAGGGATAAACCAACCAAACCAGTCGGATCAAAGATGAACATCTGGTAGGCTTTTTACTAGCCTAGGATATTCAAATCGCATGCATTTTCTCACCTGAACACGGCTTTCGAGGCACATCTGATTTCGGAGAAAACATCGACTACTCAAAAGGCCTAAAACAGCCCTAATCATTGTTTCACTCTATGGAAAAAAATCTGAGACAGAGCAATTGAAAGACATTAATGTGATGACATTTGACCTGTAAGATGTAGAGGGAATGGTTTACACTTACATATCCAAACTGACTTATGTGATGGAAGCCTGCGCACAACAAGTCATATTCTTGATTATACTGATCCGTCCGAATCCTAACCGGAGATCACTAACGGATCAATGCTTCAAGCCGAATTCAGTTCCTTTTTCGGCTTACATCCCGTTCCTATAGTAGCATGGCATGAATATCGGAGATATAACCCCAACTGGTCTACAGTGAAGGATGGATGACTCCGAATACATTTCCCTTTAACACTGGAAGTGATCCCCTTAAAATACTATGATCGTAAAAGACCCTACACCCTGAGAAGGGTTCATGAGAGAAGGAGTTTAAAATATTTGTAAATCAATATATTATTTCGTATATTTGAAGTAGAAAATAAAAAAAACCGCCTCTATGCTCAGAAGTACAGAGCAAATAAACTTTAGTGAATTATATATGAAATGTTCTACCAGAAGAAGTGAGTTTTTCAAAAAGTTAAACATCTTGATCTACTTGGAATTGGCATGGAGAAAAAAAATAAGAAAAATATATCAAAAAACCAACGAATAAAAAGTAACCTGCTTACAGTGAAATATCCTTATTTACTATGATGCTTTTGAGTCACTGGTATGATCTCAGTGATGTAGGAACGGAAGAATTGCTAAATGATTCCATAGGCTGCATATGCTTTTGTGTTTTTCGACTGGAAGATTAGATCCCAGATCATGAAACTCTATGGAGATTTCGTAATGAAATAGTAGCCAAAAAGGCATATAATAGCTTATTGAAAAAGATTAATAAGGAATTAGAAAAGCATCAGGCGATAGTTAACACAGAAGTGTTAGCTAGACGCTATTATTACAGTAAATTCCCTTGCTCCAAAGGGAGCTTCTACCTACGTAGTGGAGGATTGGAAGGAAGAGGGGAAAACCAAATCAGTTAAAGAAAAGAAAGGGTAAAAAAAAGAGACTAAATCAGGAGTAGACACTCAAGGAAAATGGTTCAAGAAATCAGGTAAAATCTACGATGGATACAAGAATCACATAGGGGGGGGGGTAAAAATGGAATGATGCTAGCAGTACATAGCGTAGCAGCTAATGAGCATGATAGTAGATGGCTAAAGCCATTAATAAGCAAACTAGGATATAAACCCCAGAGAAGTATATACAATAAAGGTTACCAAGTGCCGCCAACCTGTGTCTTACTTTTATAGTTGAGGGATCAAAAACCGTATACAGAAAAAAGCTTATAGGAACCGTTTTTAAATAGGATAGCTATATTATTCAATAAATTAGTGAATAAACCCGATGGGTAGTAAAACGTACTTTTGGAAGTATAAAGATTTGATTTTGATCAGGAAAGGCAGTTAAAAGGATTAGCTTGTGTGCCTGACCAGCTTCTTATGGAGGCTATGGCGGATAATTTGTATCGTGTCCCTGGGATTATTATGAGCTGTTCATAAAAATAAATATAATTAATTAGCTTATAATAAATAGTGTTTCGAATACGATGTAAAAACTAAATCTATATCATCCTCAAAGGAACCCCATTTAGGAGGCTGAATAAACATAATCCAACTTAAAACAATGGTCTTCTTATTTAAAAAAAATTAACTTCATGAAAAAGATCAATGTAGCCAATCCCGTAGTGGAAATGGACGGGGATGAAATGACTCGTATCATCTGGAAATCGATCAAGGAACAACTTATATATCCCTACTTAGATCTCAAGATCCAATATTTTGATTTAGGGGTAGATTATCGTGACGCTACCGATGATCAAGTCACCATCGAAGCAGCCGAAGCTATTAAAAAATATAATGTAGGTATCAAATGCGCTACCATCACCCCTGATGAAGCCCGCGTAAAAGAATTCGGTCTGAAAAAAATGTGGAAATCCCCTAACGGAACCATACGAAATATCGTCGGAGGAACCGTTTTTCGAGAACCCATCATTATCAAAAACGTTCCCCGACTCGTTCAAAACTGGACTCAACCGATCTGCATCGGCCGTCATGCCCATGCCGACCAATACAAAGCCACCGATTTTCTCATCCCGGGAAAAGGACGCTTGATGATGACTTTCACTCCGGACAATAGAGCTCCTGAAACTCATGAAGTCTACAACTTTTCCGGACCAGGCGTCGCAATGGGCATGTATAATACCGATGCTTCCATCTACGGTTTTGCACGTTCTTGTTTCAATCAAGCGCTGACCAAGAAATGGCCGCTCTACCTTTCGACTAAAAATACCATATTAAAAACCTATGATGGTAGATTCAAAGACATTTTTCAAGAAGTTTATGAAAACGAATTCCGATCAAAATTTAAATCTTTGGGAATAACCTACGAACATCGTTTGATCGACGATATGGTCGCTTCCACGATGAAATGGAACGGAGGCTTCGTCTGGGCCTGTAAAAACTATGATGGAGACGTACAGTCCGACACTATAGCGCAAGGTTTCGGATCACTGGGCTTAATGACTTCCGCCCTGCTTACACCGGACAGCCAAACTTTGGAGACCGAAGCGGCTCACGGAACCGTAACCAGACACTACAGGCTATATCAAGAAGGAAAAGAAACCTCTACAAATCCGATCGCTTCGATTTTTGCTTGGACGGGCGGACTCAGACATCGGGCTAAACTCGACACCAACGAAGCTTTGAAAGAATTCTGCGACACCCTTGAAAAAGTTTGTATCGATACTGTAGAAGAAGGCCTGATGACCAAAGACCTCGCCTTGCTCATTCATGAAAAAAACATTACGAGAAAAGATTATATGAACACGGAAGAATTTTTAGCTGTTTTAAAACAAAACCTTCAGTACCGATTGCAGAAAAATCAGGAAATTTGACCTTCGATGAATCTCTGGAGTGTCTCTTTTCTTCGTATTTTTCCCGAAGAAGTCCATGAAAAATAAGAAATAAAACAAACCTCTCTCGGTTTGCAAAATCTATTTTTTCCGACAAAGAGTACTTCAGGTATTTCCAAAGAGTACGGTTTGCCTTGAACGAACAAAGCCACTTTTTGACCCAACACCTCATCAGGAAGCCCAGCGATAAAAAAAGGCTGATATATGAATGGTCGCAGTTGCTCTTCCCATTTCTCTGGAATAATTTTGACTCCGCCGCTATTGATCAAATGATCTTGACGCCCAAGCCAAATAAACCTTCCCGAAGGAAGCAGCTCGACCAAATCTCGCGTTTGCAGCGGCTCATCCATCAATTGAGAATCAAATATCTTCAAACAATCGTGCTCATCGATACTGAGACGCACACCAGGAAAGGCTTGGAAATAGCGATCTTTCTCAGCCGCGTTAATCCGCCTCAAGGCAACATGGCCCAAAGTCTCCGTCATGCCGTAAGAAGCATAACAGGTTGAAGAACAATCTTGCAAAGCCCTTTCCAGAGTTTCAGAAATTGACGCCCCTCCGATCAGAAAAATTTTGACTCGAAGCGAATCGCTTAGGCTGTTGGCCACTTGCAAGGGAACCATCGGAATGAAATCAAAAGTTTCATTAATCCCCTCTAGAGGCCGAGATGAAGGAGGCACACAATACAGATGCCACCTCAACACGGAAGCCCGAACCAAAAGCATTTTCGCTGCAATGTAATCGGATGAAAAACAGAGCAAGGATCGACGTCCCGACCCCAGATTAAAAAAACGCCCTGTCATGCGCGCGCTGTAAACCATATGCTCTTTTTTTACAGAAAATGATCGCGAAACTCCCGTCGTTCCTGAACTGTGTACCGAGACCGTAGGCTGATCGTCATACCATCGCCTTAAAAAATTCAAGATTGGCAACTGCCAATCCTCAGAAAATTCCTTTTCAAGACGATCTAAATTCGGTCTACCTTCCGAAAAATCCAACCACATCTTCGTCTGAGTTTAAAAGAGGTTAATATACAAGACCATTGTTTTAATAGTGCATTACGTTTCTCTAACATCCTAGATGGGCTTCGTTAGAGAAGATGTAGATTTAGTCTTTTACATTGTATTCGAAAAATGTTGATTATAAAATAATTAATTATATCTATTCCTGTGGACAGGTTATAATGAGTCTAGGGGAACGATACAAAATTATGTACCATAGCCTCCAAGATGCTGGGCATGAAAACGAGCTAATATCCTTTTTAAAAAGTCTTTCCTGATTTAAACCAACGTTTTATACTGCAAAAGTACGTTCTAATACCCATCGGGTTTTACTCACTAATTTATTGAATAATAACTTACCCTACTTAAGGGGAAGGTTTCTGTAGGATTTCTTTTGTATACGGTATTTGATGCCTCGACTATGAAAGTAAAACACGTTGGTTGGAACTTGGTAACCTTTGTCTGCATATACTTCTCTGGGGTTATATGCTAGTTTGCTTATTAATGGCTTTACCCCTCTACTATCATCCTCATTGGCTGCTACACTATATACAACTTGTATCATTCCATTTTTATTCACCCCCTATGTGTTTCTTGTATCCGTAGTAGAGTTTACCTGATTTCTTGACCATTTTCCTTGAATGTCTACTCCTTATTGAGTCTTTTTTTACCTTTGCTTTTCTTTGATTGATTTGCTTTTTTCCATCTTCCTTTCGATCTTCACTACGTAGGTAGGAGCTCCATTTGTAGCAAAGGAAATCACTGTAATACTGGAATCTACTATCATTCATGTTTTAACTATAGCTTGATGTTTTTCTAATTCCTTATTAATCTTTTCAGTAAGCGTTCATATGCATTTTTGGCTACTATTTCATTACGAAATCTGCATAGAGATCGTATGCTCTGGGATCTGATTTTCCAATCGGAAACTACAAAAGCATATGCAGTTCAAGGACTTTTTCACCAATTCTTCCGTTCCTACATCATTTAGATCATACCCGTGACTCAAAAGCATCATCTTAAATAACGATATTCCACTGTAAGCAGATTGGCTTTTTATTCCCTGGCCTTTTTGATATATTTTTCTTATTTCTTTCTCCATACCTTCCCAGTGGATCAAGGTTTTTAACCTTTTGAAAAACTCACTTCTTCTGGTAGAAAGTTCCATACATAGTTCATTAAATCTTATTTGTTCGCTGCTTTTGAGTATAGATCCGAATTTTTTATTTTCTACTCCAAATAAACGAAACAATATGCTTATATTACAAATATTTTAACCTATTTCTCCTATGCAACATTCTCGATCCCATATTTGAGTAGGATCATACCAAAGCATCTCTCCCTTCACTGTCAAATGCAACGGAAAATTATTTTTATAAAGCTCACCAGTTCCCAAGCCCTGTGGCAGCGGATTACCTAGGGAATACACCCACTGAGCGATGGCGCTCAAGCCCACGTTGCTTTCCAAAGCCGAGGTAATCCACCAGCCTATGCTCCGTTTTTCCGCCTCCTCAATCCAATCTTTCGAGCCTTGAAACCCACCGCAAAGGCTCGGTTTCAAAATCAGATATTTCGGAGCGACGACATCCAGAAGGTTTTGTTTTTCCTTTAAATCGGAGATGCCTATAAGATCTTCATCCAAAGCGATAGGTAAGGACGACTTTCTGCAAAGTTCAGCCATAGCTTCCCATTGTCCAGCGCGTATGGGTTGCTCTATGGAATGAATTCCGAGTGTAGCAAGTTTATCTAATTTTTCCGGGGCCTCTTCAAACGAAAAAGCCCCATTGGCGTCAACGCAAAGCTCCACCGTTGGGCACTCCTTACGGAATTTTTTCAGCAGCCGATATTCTTCTTCAAAAGAGATCGCTCCGATTTTTAGTTTGATGCAAGAAAACCCTTGAGAAATTTTTTGTCGGAGCTGTTTGTGCATGAAATCGACTGCTCCCATCCATATCAAACCATTGATACGAATGCCTACATTACCTTCAGTAAAAGAAGACGGAAACAAAACAAGCGAATCTCTCTCAAAGCTCAAAAAAGCTTGCTCAAGACCGAAATAAATCGATGGGTAATTTCTGAGCGATTGATAAAGCATCTCCCTCTCCTCATTGATATTTTGACAAAGCCACAAGAGTTTTTCTTCATATTCAGGAACGTCATCCGGGCTCAACCCTCTCAAAAGGCTGCACTCTCCCAAACCCGAACAGCCGTCTTGCTTCAACAAAATAAAATAACTCTCTTTGTCAAGCATAACACCCCGAGACGTTTCGGAGGGACGCTTGAAATAAAAACAATATTTTTTGATCTGAGCATGAATCATAATTAAAAAATAAAGGCGAGATGGTGGGACAGACTCTTGGGTATAAAGAGACACTCCTAAATAAATCTCGAATAAAATGAACAAATAGAAAAAAGAAATTTTTATAATAACTATAACGAGACCATTATGTTAAGGTGGATTACGTTTATTCTAGCCTCCTAAATAAGCTTCGTTGGAGAATATGTGGGTTTAGTTTTTTACATCGTGTTCGGAACGTTATTAATTATGAATCAATGAATCATGTTTATTTTTAAGAAAAATGTGTAATAAGGTTAGGGGAATAACACAAATTATGTGCTATAGCCTCTATAATATGCTGGGCATGCACACAAGTTAATCCTTTGTAACGCGCCTTTCCTGATCCAAACCAACGCTTTATACTGCCAAAATGTATTCTACTACCCATCGATTTTTACTCATTAATTTGTTGAATGATATAGCTATTTTACGTTAAGGGACGGTTCCTATATGCTTTTTTTTGTATACGATCTTTGATGCCTCGATTATGAAAGTAAGACGCGTTGGTTAAAACTTGGTACCTTTTTCTGCATCTACCTCTCTGGGGTTATATCCTAGTTTATTTATTAATAGGGTTTAACCCCCTATATTATCAGCCTCATTGGCTGCTATGCCATGAGAATGTTGCATGAGAGAAGAAGGGTAAAACATTTATAAATCAATATATTTTTTCGTATATTTGGAATAGGAAAAAAAGATTCGTATTTATGCTCAAAAGCACCTCAAAAATAAGCTTTAGTGAACTATAGATGGACCTTTTACCAAAAGAAATGAGTTTTTCAAAAGGTTAAACACCCACATCTAGTGGGATGGCATGGAGAAAGAAATAAATAAAATATATCAAAAAGGCCAGAGAATAAAAGGACAATCTGCTTACAGTGAAATATGGTTATTTAAGATGATGTTTTTGAGTCGTTGGTATGATCTCAGTGATGTAGGAACGGAAGAATTGCTAAAGGATTCAATAGGCTGCATGCGCTTTTTTGGTTTTCGATTGGAAAATTAGACCCTAGATCATACGACTCTATGCGGATTTAGCAATGAAATAGTATCTAAAAAAGTATATGAAAGCTTACTGAAAAAAATCAATAAGGCACTAGAAAAGCATAAGAAGATAGTTAAAATAAAACTGAGAGTAGAGGCCAGTATTACAGTGCCCCATTTGCTCTCCAAGAGAGCTCTTACCTCCGTAGTGGAGAATCGGAAGGAGGAGGAGGAAAAGCAAATCAGTTAAAGAAAAACAAGCGTAAAAAAAGAGACTCAATCAGGAGTAAACACTCAAGGAAAATGGCTCAAGAAATCAGGTGACTTCTACTACGCATACTAAGAAGCACATAGGGATGGATAAAAATGGAATGATACTAGCAATACATAGTTTAGTAGCCAATGAGCATAATAGTAAATGGCTAAAGATATTAATAAGCAAACTAGGATATAAACCCAGAGAAGTATATGTAGACAAAGGTTACCAAGTACCAGTCAATGTATCTTACTTTCATAGTCTAGGAATCAAGACCGTATACAGAAGCCGCCTATAGGAACCGTTCCCTTAAGTAGGTTAACTATATTTTTCAAAAAATTAGTGAGTAAAATTCGATGGATAGTAGAACGTACTTTTGGCAGTATAAAGCGTTAGTTTGGATCAGGAAAGGCGCGTTACAAAGGATTAGCTCGATGTGTATTCCAAGCATCTTATGGATACTGCTATGGCTCATAATTTATATCGTACCCCTGGTGTTATTATGTGCTGCTCATAACAATATATATAATTAATTAATTTATAATCAATAGTATCTTCGAATAAAATGTGAAAGACTAAATGTACATCGTTCTCTAACGAAGCTCATCTAGGAGGCTGAATAAACGTAATCCGCCATTAACACAATGATCTCATAATATTTGTTCCAGTGACTCTTATAAAATCAATTTCAGGTATAAGGGGTACCATTGGTGGGAGACCGGGAGAAGGTTTGAGCCCGGTGGATGTTGTCAAGTTTTCCGCTGTTTATGGCTCGTGGCTCAAAAGTCAGTGCAGAAGAGAACGCCCTGTTGTTGTGCTCGGGAGAGATGCTCGTATTTCTGGTGAAACGATTTGCCGATTGGTGGTTGCTACTTTACAAAATATAGGTATAGACGTTATCGATTTAGGTCTTTCTACGACACCGACGGTAGAGATGGGTGTGATCATGGAAAAAGCTGAGGGGGGGATTGTTTTGACGGCCAGTCATAACCCTAAACATTGGAATGCTCTGAAGTTGTTGGATGGTCATGGGGAGTTTCTTTCCGAAGAGTCGGTAGAGTTTGTTTTAGACTTGGCGGATAAAGGGGAATTTTCTTTTGTGGAGGTTGATCAATTAGGACGTTATGAGTTAAGAAAAGATTATATACAAAAACATATAGAAGTTATTTTAACTTTACCTTTGATAGATGTGCAAGCTGTCAAGGCTTCTAGATTCAAGATCGTTGTAGATGCAGTGAATTCTACCGGTGGCATAGCTGTTCCCATGCTTTTGCAAGCTTTGGGCGTTGAAACGGTGAAGTTGTATTGTGAGCCTAACGGCCATTTTCCGCACAATCCCGAGCCTTTGCGTGAGCATCTGGGCGAAATCTGTAAAAAAGTTCCGGCTGTTCAGGCTGATCTAGGTATTGCGGTGGATCCGGATGTAGATAGGTTGGCCCTCATATGTGAAGATGGCGAGCCTTTTGGAGAAGAATATACTTTAGTAGCTGTAGCTGACTATGTTTTGGAAAAAAAAGTTGGCTCTGCGGTTTCGAATTTATCCTCTTCGAGGGCTTTGAGAGATGTTGCTTTAGCGAAAGGGGGAGCGTATTACCCTGCAGCAGTAGGGGAGGTGTATGTAGTGAAAAAGATGAAGCAAGTGGATGCGGTGATTGGTGGAGAAGGCAATGGCGGGATTATTTATCCTGAATTACATTATGGGCGGGACGCTCTGGTTGGGATTGCCTTGTTTCTCACTCATTTGGCTCATTTCGGCCGACCGATCAGTCAATTGAGGATGAAGTATCCTCATTATTTCATGTCAAAACAAAAAATAGAACTGTCTACCGGAACGGATGTGGAAGGGATTTTACAAGCTGTAACAGAACGCTATAAGAAAGAGCATCTGGATCTTACCGATGGCGTGAAAATCGATTTTGAAGAGGAATGGGCACATTTGAGAAAATCCAACACCGAGCCTATTATACGTATATATACCGAAAGTATCTCTCAAGCTAAGGCGGACGCTTTGGCTCAACGATTTTTGAATGAGATACCTCAAATGGTGTCTGTTTTTTGATAAGGATCAATCCGGATAGAATTATATGAAGGAGGATGATTTTTTTCATAATGAATTGATCGTTCGCTTCGAGGCGATGATCAGAGAAGGACAGATTATTTATTTTGATGCTGAAGAATTTTCAGATATCATTATGTATTATCTTGATCTATCCGATCTTGACTATGCTAACAAGGCTCTTTTTTTGCCAAGGCAAAATATTCTTATAATATTGATATCAAGATCAGAGAGACCGAAGTGTTTTTGGCCTATGAGAATTTGTCTGAAGCCTTGCAATTGATAGAGGAGTTGAAGAATCTCGTTCAAGACAATCATACGGATTTTCTCGTAGTGCAAGCAAAGTATTGGTCTTTATGCAAAGCCCCGTTCAAAGTCATAGCTTTATACAAATAGGCTTTGAAAAAAGGTTACGATGAAAACTATATCTCTATAATAATATAGGTGATGAATATCTCCGAATTCAGGAGCTCGTAAAAGCATTGTTTTACTTTAAAAAGGCTTTGGAAATATGTTTGAATGATGAATATGCCTTTTGTTCCTGCATCCAATGTTTTGATGAGCTCCGTCTTTACAAGGAATGTATTCATTTTATGCATCAGTATTTGGAATCACAACCATATTCAGATATAGCTTGGTTTTAGTTGGGTTTGAAGCTGTATAAGCTAAAGAATTATCAAAAGGCCTATGAGCATTTGATTATGCCATTTTGTCATCGACGATTCTTTTTTGAGCGCTTATATTGAAAAAGCTGCATGTCTTGAGCAAATGCGAAAATACAATGAAGCTATCAAAACTTATGAAGAAGCGTTGCCTTTAGAGAAATAACCTGCTTTGACATACCCTAAAATAGGTCTATGCTATAATAAAATGGATCAACCCGTTAAAGCCTTGCAGCTTTTTCAACAAGCCATTTATGGAGACCCTCAGTTGGATATACCCTGGTTTGAGTCCGCAATTTATCTATGAGAATTTCGGCAACTATCAGAAGGGTCTTTATTATTTGAATAAGGCTATAGAATTGGGAGGAGAGAACTTGATATATTGGAAACATCTGGCATATCTCAATATTCAGTTGGAATATTATGAAGAAGCCGTTGTCGCATATAAGAAGGTATTGCGATTGCAACCTGATCTGTATGATCATTGGATTAGTTGCTCTGAACTTTTGATGGAAATCGGCGATTATCATCAAGTCATTGAATTATTGAATAAAGCTTTGAAGAAATTCGGTAAAGTCGGAGAATTGAATTATCATATTTTTTGTTGTTATTTTTTGATGAAACGTGAAAAAGAAGGGTTTTTTGAATTGACTAGAGTAGTGGAAGCTGCCCCTGAGCTGTGTAAAGCTATGATGAGCAAATATCCATTTATTTTCAGGAAAAGCTTGGTGAAGAAACTCCTTACAAAACATCATCTCATTTGATGAGATAATGAAATTTTTTCATGTGGACAATAAATTATCATTTAGATGGAATGAGAAAAAATCTTACACTTATGTTCGGTCCATAAAATTAGAAATCTCTGTTCTACCTTTAATATTTAATAATTATGACAGCCCTATTCAAGTAGGTTCAAGAGAAATATATCAGAAAGAAAGACTTTCCAAAGTTTAAGTAGGAGATACCATCACAGTGCATTATGAGATTAAGGAGGGAGACAAAGCCCGTAGACAATTTTTTAAAGGGGTGGTTATTCAGCGTAGAGGGGAAAGTATTTACGGAGCTCTTTTTACGATACATAAGATGAGCGGTAATGTCAACGTAGAGTGTATATTAAGATACTTAAGTTAACCTTCCCTCAAGAGATTAAAGTTGAAAGAAAAGCAAGGTTGTAGGAAGATAATTTATTACTTCCAAAAATTGAAAGAGAAAAGACCCTTACTAAAAAAAGACAATTTTCGTGCTTTCAGAAGAAAAAACGGTCTGCTTCTGTTTAGGTTATTTCCTGTGTTTTACATTTTAATGTGAATATTTGACGTTTTTTTTTCGGTTGATTACTCCCATTTGAAATGGGTCTTTTTTTTTATAATTTGCGTTTGCAAATTATTAATCTGAAACGTTTAGCGTTTTTTTTGAGTATAGGTCGGTATGACTAAAAATGAAACGGTGCTTTTCAAAGACCTCGGGAAGCAAGATTACAAAAAAGTCTGGGCATATCAGCAAGAACTATTCAAGGAAATTGTCGATTTGAAGCTTTCGAATAGAAAAATGCCCGAAATGCATCGAAAAATTACACCCAATTATTTGTTTTTTGTAGAGCATTCTCATGTTTATACTATGGGAAAAAGTGGAAAGTATGAGCATTTTCTTTTGTCTGATAATTTTCTCGAAAGCATCGACGCCGTTTTTTACAGGGTCGATCGGGGAGGGGACATTACTTATCATGGCCCAGGACAAGTAGTGGTTTATCCCGTGCTGGATTTGGACAATTTTTTTACGGATATGCACAAGTATTTACGCTCTCTTGAAGAAGTTGTCATCCGCACTTTGTCGTCTTATGGATTGGACAGTACGCGTTCAACTGGAGAGACCGGTGTATGGTTGGATGTGGGGAGCCCTCAAGCACGCAAGATTTGCGCGATAGGGGTTCGAGCCAGTCGTTGGGTTACCATGCACGGCTTTGCATTGAACGTTAATACGGATCTTCGTTATTTCGGACATATCATCCCCTGTGGGATTCGGGACAAGGCCGTGACTTCTCTAGCGGAGGAACTTGGTCGTGAAATTCTTATAGATCAGGTCAAGAATCAGTTGAAGATAAACATTCAAGAGGTTTTTAAGGCAATTTTACTCGAATCGTCATAAAAAAGCGTTTGAATGCTGTTGTAAGTATTCTAAAATGTCTCAGCGATTTTTGGATTTATCTAAATGGCTTTTAGGATACGAGAACGTTGCGAGAACCTTGCATGAGAAAAGGGAGGTTGTAAAGTGTTTGTAAATCAATATATTGTTTCGTATATTTGGAGTAGGAAATAAAAAAGATTCAGCTTATATGCTCAGAAGAACTTCTCAAATAGGTTTTAGCAAACTATACATGAACTATCTACCAGAAGAGGGGAGTTTTTCAAAAGGTTAAATACATTGATTCCCTGGAAAAGGAATGCAGAAAGAAATAAGAAAAATGTATCAAAAAGAATAGGGAATAAAAGCTCATCCTCCCTACAGTGGAATATCGTTATTTAAAAATGATGCTTTTGATTTACTGGTATGATCTGAGTGATGTAGGAATGAAAAATTTGTAAAAGATTTCATAGGATTTATGTAGATTTCGTAATGAAATAGTAGCCAAAAAGGCATATGAGAGCTTATTGAAAAAGATCAGTAAGAAGTTAAAAAAGCATCAGGAGATGGTTAAAACAGTAGTTATATTAGATAATACCAGTATTACAGTGAATCCCCCTTTCTCCCAAGGGATCTCTTACCTGTGTAGTGGAGGATCGAAAGGAGATGGTCAAAAACAAATCAGTCAAAGAAAAGCAAGGAAAAAAAGAGGATCAATCAGGAGTAGACACTCAAGGAAAATGGCTCAAGAAATAAGGGAGCTCTACTACAGATACAAGAAGAATATAGGTGTGGATAAAAATGGAATGATACTACCAGTACATAGCATAGTAGTCAATGAGTATTATAGTAAAGGAGCTAAAGTCGTTAGTGTATAAACTGGGATATAAGCTGATAGAAGTATATGGAGAAAAAGGTTACCAAGTTTCAGCTAACGTGTCTTACTTTCATAGTCGAGGCATCAAAGATCGTATATGGAAGAAAGCCATAGGGTCTATACCTTAAGTAGGATAGCTATATATTCAAAAATTACTGAGGAACTCCCTATGGTTACTAGAACGTACTCTTTCTAAGATAGGTCGTTGGTTTGGAACGCGAAAGGCCGTTACAAAGCATTAGCTCGTGTGCATGCCCATCCCTTATGGAGGCTATAGCAGATAATTTGTATCGTCTCTCTAGGATTATTATGAGATATTTATAAAAATAGATTAAATTAATTAATTTTTAATTAATACGATTTAGAATACAATATTAAATACTAAATTAGCATCGTCTCGAACGAAGCCTATCTAGAGTCTGAATATACCTAATACACCTTAAGACAATTCTCTCAATTCTACATTCGAAAATCTACGGATAACGTCAAGCATTATTGATTTTGCATGGTCTCTTTGGTATGGGGACAATTTGGCAACCCTCGAAAAGCGTTGGGCAGAAAATTATGAGGTGCATTTTATAGATTTGAGAAATCACTGAAAGATCTTTCATTCTGATTAAATGAACCATCCTCTTGTATCAGAAGATTTTTTGAAGTAATATTGCATATTATGGATTGTACGATCCAATATTGATCGGTCATTCAATGGGTGAAAAGGATGTGATGCAATTCGCTATAAATCAACCGAAAATTTCAAAAAAAGATTATTGGTGTAGACATCGCTCCAAAATCTTACCGCTCGCATCATCAAGATATTATCCGAACAGATTAAATCTGTGGATTTTGGTCGGATCTCTACCAGGAAAGATCTCGATGTTTTTTGGGGAAATTTATTCCGGATTTGGGTATGCGTGCAATGATTTCCAATAATGTCTATCGGAAGGAAGACGGTCAATTTGCTTTTCAATTTCATCTCCCTGGCATTGAAAAAAATTATGAGGCGTTGATCGAGCAGCCTTTGCAAGAGGGAAGTTATGAAAAGCCCGTGTTCTTCCTTATTGGAGGTCAATCTCATTATGTCTCTTATGAAGACTTCCCTTTGATAAAACAGATTTCCCTTTAGCGCAGATTGTTACATTGGAGCAGGCAGGACATTGGATTCATACCGATAGGCCTGTAGAGTTTTATGCTGATAATCAGGTTTTTTAAAATTTTTATTAAGACTTTATATAAACAATAATATATACTTTATAAATCTCTTATAAAACACTCAAATTTGAGTTGCTTTAAATCCGATCCAATTGGATATCTGAGAATATTGCATAAGAGAATGGATTTAAAATATCTGTAAATCAAGATATTATTTAAAACCATTGTGTTAATTATAGATTACGTTTATTCAATCCCCTTGATGGCTTCGTTGGAGAAGATGTAGGTTTGGGTTTTAATATTATATTCGAAATATTATTAATTATAAAATAATTAATTATATCTATAATTATGAATAGTGTATAATAAAACCAGAGAACTATACAAATTATGTGAGTTCCTCCTTCTAATATGGGGATCTATTATCACTCCTGTTTTAACTATCTCCTGATGCTTTTCTAATACCTTATTGATCTTTTTTAGTAAAAGTTTATATGTGTTTTTAACTACTATTTCATTTCGAAATCTGCATAAATTCTCATAATCAGGGATTTGATCTTCCAATCTAAAAGCAAAAAGCGCATGTAGCTCAAGGATTCTTTCACTAATTCTTCCGTTCCTACATCAATGAGATCATACCAGTGACTCAAAAGCATCATCGTAAATAACGATATTCCACTGTAAGTAGGTTGCCTTTTATTCCCTGGCCTTTTTAATATATTTTTCTTATTTCTTTATTCATCCCTTCCCAGTGGATCAAGGTGTTTAATCTTTTGAAAAACTCATTCCTTCTGGTAGAACGTTCATATATAGTTCACTAAATCTTATTTGTACGGTGGTCTGAGAATAGAGCCGAATTTTTTTATTCTCTACTCTAGATATACGAAACGAGAACGTTGCATAGGAGAAGTAGGTTAAAAACGTTTGTAAATCAATATATTATTTCGTATATTATGGAGTATAAAATAAAAAAATTCGGCACTATGCTCAGAATCACCGCATAAATAAGCTTTACTGAACTATATATGGAATGTTCTACCAGAAGGAGTGAGTTTTTCAAAAGTTTAAGAACTAGTGATCTACTGGGAAAGGATGGAAAAAGAAATAAAAAAATATATCAAAAAGGCCAGGGAATAAAATGCCAACCTGCTTACAGTGGAATATCGTTATTTACGATGATGCTTTTGAGTCACTGCTATGATCTCAGTGATATAGGAACGGAAGAATTGGTGAAAGAATTCTTGAGTTGCATGCGCTTTTGTGGTTTTCGATTAGAAATCAGATCCCAGAGCATACGACTCTATGCAGATTTCGAAATGAAATAGTAGTTAAAAAAACATATAAACGTTTATTTAAAAATATCAATAAGGAATTAGAAAAGCATCAGGCGATATAAAACAGGAGTGATAGTAGATGTTAGTATTACAGTGAGGCCCTTTGCTACCAAGGGAGCTCCTACCTACGTAGTGGAGGATCGGAAGGAAGAGAGGGAAAAGCAAATCAGTCAAAGAAAAGAAAGGGTAAAAAAGAGACTCAATAAGGAGTAGAAACTCAAGAAAAATGGTTCAAGAAATCAGGTAAACTCTACTACGGATACAAGAAGCACATAGGGGAGGGATAAAAAATGGAATGATGCTAGCTGTACATAGTGTAGCAGTCAATGAGTATAATAGTATAGGGATAAAGCCATTAATAAGCAAACTAGGATATAAACCCATAGAAGTATATGCAGACAAAGGTTCCCAAGTTCCAGACAACGTGTCTTACTTTCATAGTCGCGGCATCAAAGACCGTATACAAAAGAAATCCTATAGGAACCGTTCGTTAAGTAGTATAGCTATATTATTCAATATAATTAGTGAATAAAAACGATGGGTAGCAGAACGTACTTTTGGCAGTGTAATGCGTTGGCCTGGGTCAGGAAAGACTCGTTACAAAGGATTAGATCGTGTGCATGCCCAATATCTTATGGAGGCTATGACGCATAATTTATATCGTTTCTCTGGAATTATTATGAGATTTCCATAAAAATAAATATAATTAATTAATTTATAATCAATATTATTTCGAATATAATGTGAAAGAATAAATATACATTTTCTCTAACGAAGCCCATTTAGTAGGCTGAATAAACGTAATCCACCATTAATACAATGGTCTCGATTTACAAATATTTTAACCTTCTTTTCTCATGCAACGTTTTCAATTTGTATGGTCATCTGGAATTATATACGTCATTCATAAAAACAAATACACTTAATTAACTTATAAATCAGTGATTTTCAAATACAATATGAAAGAATAAATCTATATTTTTTCTAACGAAGCCAACCTAGAAGGTTTAATAACCATAATACACTTTAACACAATGGTCTCGATTGGTTATTTAAGAAGGTTGTTACGAATTTTTTTGAACAGGTTGGAGGAGTATACAAAGTCCACCACCATTTGGTTATCTGTTTTCAAGATGTCGGTGGAGTTTCCTTCCCAGGCTTTGAAGCCGTCTTTGAGAAAGATGATTTTTTCTCCGATCTCCATGACCGAATTCATATCGTGAGTATTGATGATGGTCGTGGTGTTGTACTCTTGAGTGAGCTCATGGATCAGTTGATCGATGACGATAGACGTTTTGGGATCCAGCCCTGAGTTGGGTTCGTCACAGAAGAGGAATTTGGGGTTATTCACGATGGCGCGAGCGATAGCTACACGTTTTTGCATGCCTCCGGATAGCTCTGAAGGGTATTTATGATGAGTGTTCTCAAGCTTGACCCGATCCAACACCCGATCTACCTTTTCTTTCATTTGGAGTTCGGAATGGTTGGTGAACATCTCCAGGGGAAACAAGACGTTTTCTGCTACGGTCATCGAGTCAAATAGTGCGCTACTTTGAAAAACCGCTCCAATTTCCGCTCGAAGCTCTTTCCTACGGTCGAAATTCATGTCTCGGCTGTTGACTCCTTCATAAAATATTTCTCCTGAAGTAGGTTCGATCAAGCCTAAAAGACATTTTAGGAAGACGGTTTTTCCCGATCCGCTTTTTCCGATGATCAGATTGGTTTTTCCTTGTTCGAAAGCCACAGAAATTCCTTTGAGTACTTCGACTTCTTGGAAGGATTTTTTCAAGTCACGCACTTCTATCATCAGCCGAGCATCATTTGAGTGATCAACAAGTCCAGAATAATAATCGAAACACAAGTCCATATTACTGCCTGTGTACTGGCTTTGCCCACCTCCAGAGCCCCACCTTTGACAAAATAACCGAAGTAGGCTGGGATTGTGGCGATTACAAAAGCAAATACAATCGTTTTCACGATACAGTACCAATAAAAAAGAGACAGGTTTTGCAGTTGAATTCCCGTGATGTATTCAGATACTGTCCAATTGCCCGTGATCTCTCCCGAAAGCCATCCACCGAAGATACCTAAAGATAAACTGATCATGATCAATAAAGGGTTAAAAATCAAACAGGCAATTATCTTAGGAAAGATTAAAAAGGAAGCCGAATTGACTCCCATAACTTCTAGTGCGTCAATCTGTTCGGTGGTTCGCATCGTTCCGATGCTTGAAGCTATAAATGAGCCTACTTTTCCGGCCAAAACGATGGAAATCATCGTCGGAGAAAACTCTAATATGAGAACCATTTTTGTCGCGTGGCCGATGTAATAATTGGGTATGGGGAATATAGAATCCTTGATATTATTGTACATCTGTATGGCTAGCACTGCCCCCATGAAGATCGATATAAATGTCACGATTCCTAATGAGCTGGATTCGAGATCTTCGATCTCGCGAAATATCATTTTGGCGTAGATCTTGCTTTTTTCAGGTTTTTTGAAAATTCTTCCCAACAGTAAAAAGTACTTGCGTATATTTTTTAGTGTGCGCATGTCAGCTTTTATACCTGGGCTAAAGTAAATCTTTTATATCAATCCATGAGGAGACCACTGTGTTAAGGTGAATTAAGCTTATTCAGCTTATTAGATGGGCTTCGTTGGAAAACGATGGAAAGAGAACGTTGTATGAAATAATATTTTTAAATATTTATAAATCAATATATTGTTTTGTATACTTGAAGTGGAAAATAAGAAAACGGCTCTATGCCTATCTATTGCTAGTATCATTCCATTTCTATCCATCCCTATGTGCTTTTTATATCCGTAGTAGAGTTTACCTAATTTCTTGAGGCATTTTCCTTGAGTGTTATTTTTGATTTAGTCTCTTTTTTTGCTCTTTCTTTTCTTTGACTGATTTGATTTTTCCCTTCTCCCTTCCGATCCTACACTACGGAGGTAGGAGCTCCTTTGGGAGAAAAGGCCTCACTGTAATACTGGTATCTACTATCACTCCTGTTTTTAACTATCGTCTGATGCTTATTCTAATTCCTTATTGATCTTTTTCAGTAAGAGCTAATATGCATTTTTCGCTACTATTTCATTGCGAACTCTGCATAGAGTCGTATGATCTAGGGTCTGATCTTCCAATAGAAAACTATAAAATAATATGCAGCCTAGGGAATTTTTAGCAATTCTTCCGTTTCTACATGACTGAGATCATACCAGTGACTCAAAAGCCTCATCTTAAATAACAATATTAGACTTTAACTAGGTTATCCTTTTATTCCCTGGACTTTTTGATATAATTTTTCTTATTTCTTTACGGCATCTATTCCTAGTGTATCAAGGTTTTTAAACTTTTTAAAAAGTCACTCCTTTTTGTAGAACGCTCCATATATAGGTTACTAAAGTTTATTTGCGCGGTATTTCTGAGTATAGAGCTGAATTTTTTATTTTATATATCCATAATATACGAAACAATATATCTGATTTACATATATTTTAATTTCCTTCTCTCATACAACGTTCTCAGGATGTAAATTCGTTTTCATAGTTTTGGAAACTCCTGCATCATAGACTTATTATGAATAAAAACGAAAAAATTTTATTGGAAGAGTTGGATTATGATCACTTTTCCTGTACGGATCATACTCCTTTACGCGAGGACGCATTCAAGTTGAGCAGTGAAGAAAAGATAGACCGTATAGAAGGGCATTTTCAGCAGATCATGGAAACTTTGGGGTTGGACATGAGTGATGACAGCTTGCGAAATACCCCTCGTCGTGTGGCGAAGATGTACGTCAAGGAAATCTTTGGAGGTTTGAACCCCGATATCAAGCCAAAAGCCTCTACATTTCAAAACAAGTATAAGTACAATCAGATTCTCGTAGAGAAAAATATAGCGGTATACTCTACCTGTGAGCATCATTTTTTGCCTATTGTAGGCCGCGCTCATGTGGGCTATATCTCTAATAGTAAAGTGATCGGTCTTTCCAAAATTAATCGAATCGTGGATTATTTTGCCAGAAGGCCCCAAGTGCAAGAGCGTCTGACGATACAAGTAGTTCAATCTTTACAAGAAATTTTGAACACACAAGATGTGGCTTGTGTAATAGACGCCAAGCATCTTTGCGTGAATTCTCGCGGCATCCGTGATTTTTGCAGCAGTACCGCTACGGCAGAACTTGGGGGGAGGTTCAAAACCGATCGGATTACTCGTGAAGAATTTTTGCATCACATCGGAGTTTCGACCTGTTGGGATGTGTAATGCCTCATTCATTATTAATTTATGAAACAGAAGCATAACCGGATCGTCAATATTTACAATTCACTCAGTGGTGAGAAAGAACAGTTCAACCCCATCATCCCTAGGCATGTTGGTATGTACGTCTGTGGGCCGACGGTCTACAATCAAGTTCATTTGGGAAATTGCCGCACTTTTATCTCCTTTGATCTTGTTTTTCGATATTTGAAACATATCGGGTATACGCTACGTTATGTTCGCAATATCACTGATGTGGGGCATTTAGAAGATGATGCCGATGAAGGCGAGGACAAAATTATAAAAAAAGCCCGTCTCGAAAGGCTTGAACCTATGGAACTTGCTCAAAAGTATACTCTGGACTTTCATCGCATTTTGCGTCTTTTCAATACGTTACCTCCCAGCATTGAACCTACGGCTACGGGGCATATCATCGAACAGATAGAGTTGACCAAGAAGCTCCTTGAAAACGGTATGGCTTATGAGGTTGAGGGGTCAATTTATTTTGATGTCAAGACTTATGATGCGGAACACGGTTATGGTGCACTCAGCAAGCGAAAGATCGATGATTTGATCGCGCGGACCCGTCCTCTTAAAGGACAAGAGGGGAAGCGTAATCCTCAGGATTTTGCTTTGTGGAAAAAGGCTGCTCCGGGGCACATCATGCGTTGGCCTTCTCCCTGGGGAGAAGGGTTTTCGGGCTGGCATCTTGAGTGTACGGCGATGAGCGTGAAATATCTCGGTCGTTCTTTTGATATTCACGGTGGGGGTATGGACTTGAAATTTCCTCATCACGAATGTGAATTGGCACAGGCGCAAGCTATTTATGATCAACCTTCAGTTCGTTATTGGATGCATGCAAATATGCTTACTTTAAACGGTCAGAAAATGAGCAAATCTACGGGAAATGTGCTGTTGCCCGAGGAGATTTTCAGAGGAGAAAACGATTTTTTGGGTAAAGCCTTCCACCCGAGTATCGTACGTTTTTTCATTCTACAGGCCCACTACCGCAATGTGTTGGATTTTTCCAATGATGCGCTTGTCTCCGCTGAACGCGGTTATTATCGTTTAATAGGGACTCTTGATATTTTGGAAGGGCTTTCGTCGGGAATTATTTCGGATTTTGACGTTTCTGCTTGGTGTGAAAGATGTTATGAGGCTATGGATGATGACTTTAATAGTCCGATTTTGATCGCTCAGCTTTTTGAAGGAGCTCGATATATCAATGAGCTACAAAAAGGAAAAGCTCAATTAAATGCAACGGATCTCGCTCTTCTCAAGCATACGATGCATGATTTCATTTTTGAAGTGCTCGGCCTTGAATCCGTCCTACAGAATTCCGAAGAAATTACCGATCGTTCAGAATCCTTAATCCTTTTATTCATCAAATTGCGCAATCAAGCCCGTTATGAAAAAAACTGGTCGCTCTCGGATCATATTCGAGACGAGCTGCTTGCTTTAGGAGTTCA
The DNA here is from genome assembly GCA_047528255.1 of Flavobacteriales bacterium Tduv. GTDB lineage: Bacteria > Bacteroidota > Bacteroidia > Flavobacteriales > Blattabacteriaceae. Next base: position 1,510,839 of record CP180024.1, read on the forward strand.
ACTGCAAGACGGAAAAGAAGGGACTTCTTTTGATATTATTCGGTAGGATCCTTATTTGATATGATCTACTTCCCATAAAAAGCGAGCCCTTGAACTCTCTTCTATAAAAAGTCTCTTTCGTATAAAACTGAAAGAGATTTATTCTGATAACGTTGCATGAGAAAAGACGATTAAAATATTTGTAAATCAATATATTGTTTCGTCTATTTGAAGTAGGAAATAAAAAAATTCAGCTCTATGCTCAGAATCACCGCGCAAATAAACTTTAGTAAACTATATATGGAACGTTCTTCCAAAAGGAGTGAGTTTTTTCAAAAGGTTAAAACCTTGATACAATGGAAAGTGTATGGAAAAAGAAATAAGAAAAATATATTAAAAAGACCAGGAAATAAAAGGACACCTGCTTACAGTGGAATATCGTTATTTACGATGATGCTTTTGAGTAAGTATTATAATCTCGTGATGAAGGAACGGGAGAATTGGTGAAAAAATCCTTGATTTGCATGAGCTTTTGTATTTTCCGATTGGAGGATCAGATCCAATATCATACCGACTCTATGCAGATTTCTGCAATGAAATAATAGCCAAAAAGGAATATGAGAGCTTACTGAAAAAG